>NZ_FSRU01000002.1:1224020-2448041 GCF_900142845.1 Paraburkholderia phenazinium | reverse complement strand
GCTTGCCCTGCTGGCCGGCGGTCAGCAGAAACGTCCCCATGCTGGCGGCAAAGCCCGTGCAGAGCGTCGACACTTCCGGCTTGATGAACTGCATCGTGTCGTAGATCGCGAGGCCGTCGTAGACCGAGCCGCCCGGCGAGTTAATATAAAAAGAAATATCCTTGTCGGGATTCTCGGACTCGAGAAACAGCAACTGCGCGACGATCAGGCTCGCGGACTGCTCGTTCACCGGGCCGACCAGAAACACAATGCGCTCGCGCAGCAGCCGCGAAAAGATGTCGTAAGCGCGCTCGCCGCGCCCGGACTGTTCGATGACGGTGGGCACGAGGCCGAGGCCCGTGAAGGAAGGGGGACTGGAATGCATGCGCGCCTCGTTTGCGGTTGGATGAGCGGACAACAACCCGGCGCCGCTGTGGGCGCGAGTGTCTGTCCACATGACGAAGGCGCGCGCCGAGGTGTGACAGGAAAATATTTGCACCGGCCTGTCACACCAGGCGGCGTTCAAACGTCTACGTAGAGAGGATGCGAGCTGCCGCGCCAGTCATGATTTCGGCCCGCGTGGCTTTCTTCACGTTTCTGGGAGCATCACGAATGACGGAACAGGGAATCGACAAGGCCTCCGCCTTCGAGGCCGCCCGAGCGAGGCTCGTTGCGCTGGCCTACCGCATGCTGGGCAGCCGTGCGGAAGCCGAAGACGTGGTGCAGGACGTCTGGCTCAAATGGCATCTCGCCGATACCCGCCAGGTGCGCACGCCGCTGGCATGGCTGACTACCATCACGGCGCGCCTCGCTATCGACCGCTTGCGTCATCTGCAACGGGAGCGCAACGCGCGCGCCGCCGGCTGGTTGCCGGAGCCGTGGCTTGACGAGCTGGCGCCGTCGGCGGAGGAATTGGCGCTGCGTTCGGCGGAGATGTCGTATGGACTGATGCTGTTGCTCGAGCGGCTCAAGCCCGATGAACGGGCTGCCTTTGTATTGCACGAGGCTTTCGATTGCGACTATGCGGAGATTGCCAGGATACTGCAGCGCACGCCTGCGGCTTGCAGGCAGATCGTGCATCGCGCGAAGACGCGTTTGCAGCGTGAGGGCGCGCCTTTGCAGCGGCCCGATCCGGCGGCGCATGCGCGACTCGTCGAACGTCTGCGGGCGGCGCTGGAAACACAGGATCGGGCTGGGCTGGTGCGTCTCTTTAGCGACGCGCCGGAGATCGTCAGCGACGCGCCTGTGCACGCGATGTGCGCCACGCATGCCGAACTGTTGTCGATCGACGGCATGTTGGGAATCGCATTGCTGAACCAAGGCGAAATCGCCGCGCTGCTCGATGTATCGACGAGCGGCGGCCGGATCGTAGCACTGCGCATCGTCACTCATGCCGCGCATCTGCAGTCAGTGCAACACCGCTACGGCTTGCCCGCAGTCGTGTGCCTGCTCAACACCATCCGCATGCGCAAGCCGCTCAGCACCTCAGTTACGGTGTGCAGCGACTTCCCAGTTGATGTCGACGCATAGCACCTGCATGCCGTGCGGTGTCTGCGCGGCAATCGACGCCGTCACGCAAAGGTGTGCTTCGTTGATCGACAGATAGGGCGGCGTCAGATGCACCTGCCCTGGCGTTCGCATCGCGCCGATGAAATACGGCCGACGCTCCCAGCTCGCGCCTTCCGAATGCAGCAGCGGGCGAAACCGCTTGGCGCGTTGCGACGCGCGTCCGGGCGGCAGCACGTTGTCGCCGATCTGCCGGCCGGAGCCGTCCAGCACGAAGCAGCGAGCCGTCTCGCCGAGCGAAAGCAACGGCGCGGTGGCATGAGCGACCGATTCGCCGGCCACCAGTTGCGCACTGGCCGTCTCAAGTGCCTTCGCATACGGCGCGAGCCGCGTAGCCTGGGTCCGTTCGCGCGCCGCCACACGCTCGCGCAGCGCGGCCGACAACGCATCCATCAGACCCGCAGCCGCCTGCGGCTTCACCGGTTCCACGCTCGGCCCCGCGAAAAACGCCCCCTGCACGAAATCCACATTGCATTCGAGCGCGATCAGCGCGTCGCGCTCGGTCGAGAGGCCGCCCATCAGCACCAGTTGCCCGGACTCGTGCAGCAGCGAGACGAGCCCCGGCAGCACGCGTTCGATATGCGAATGCTCGCTCGCCTGCGCCAGAATGCAGCGGTCGAGCGTGACGATATCGGGCCGCAGATTCCAGACCCGATCGATGTTCGAATGCTTGGCGCCGAACCCGTCCAGCGCGATCAGAAAGCCCGATTTACGCAGCGCGTCGACGATCTCCGCAAAGCGCGTCGTCTCGCCACCGGCCTGCTCCGACACCTCGAGCACCACGCGTTGCGGCGGCAGACCGAGCGCTTTCAGCCCGGCGAGCAGCGCGTCGCCATAGCTGGTGTCCATCAGTGCCGCAGGATGCAGGCTCAGGAAGAGCCATTCGTCGTGGCTGTCGAACGCGTTGAAATTGCCCAGATGCAGCGATTCGGCGAGCCGCCCGAGTTCCAGCAGATCGCCGCGCCGTGCGGCCTGGGTGAAGACTTCGTGCGACGGCACCTGCAGCGCATGTTCGTCATGGGCGCGCAGCGAGGCGTGATAACCGATCGCGCGCCGGTGCGACACGGAAAACACCGGCTGAAACACGCTGAACACCGTGTAGCCGCCGTACAGGACGGTGCGCCGGGAGCCTTCGTCGCCCGCCATGGGACGCGGCGGCTGGAAGCCGGGAGGATCGAGTTCGATCATGCTCATGATGTGTCAGTCGTGTGAAGGGTGGCGGCGTAGCTGGCACGCATAAGAGGCAAGTTTACAGGATAGGCGAGCAAGAACCGTGCAAACGCCGGAATTAGGCTTCGCGCGTTGTCAACCACTCATTGTGCGCCGGTATGCGCGCTGCGGCTATGCGGCGCACAGCCGTGGTGCGCCGCGCGCCCTGTTGCGGGTCGGGCGAACTGCCGCGCAGGAGCGCCGGAAGATCTGCTGCGACGACTCGCGCCGCGCTTGACGCCTCAGTTCCGTTCGGACGGATCGGTCTTTTTCGCGGTGCTGCGGATGTCCGCCGATAGCTGCGCAAAGATCCACGACGAGCAGGACGTGATGATGCCGACGCACAGGAACGTCGCGTGGAAGGCCGGCAACGAATTGGCTTCCGTCACCTTGTGGATCAGCCCGGTGAAGGTCGTCAGCAAGGCGCCCGCGACGGTGACGCCGAGGCTCATCGAGAGCATCTGTACCAGTGAAAACAGGCTATTGCCGCTGCTCGCGCCGCCGGTGCCGAGATCCTTCAGCGTGAGCGTGTTCATGGCGGTGAACTGCATCGAGTTCACACCGCCGAAGAACGCCAGTTGCACAAGCCGCAGCCACAGCGGCTGGCTGGCGCTCGTCAGCGAGAAGCTCGCCATGGCGAGGCCGACCAGCACGGTGTTGGTCACCAGCACGCTGCGATAGCCGTATTTTGTGATCAGCCGCGTCGCAAGACGTTTGGAGCTCATGCCGGCCGCGGCCACCGGCAGCATCATCAGGCCGGCTTCGAAGGCGCTGTAGCCGAGGCTCACCTGCAGCAGCAAGGGAATCAGATACGGCATCGCGCCGCTGCCGATCCGCGCGAACAGGTTGCCTAGCAGACCGACGCTGAACGTATTGATCTTGAACAGATCGAGCGGGAACAGCGGATGTGGCTCGCGCACCGCATGCAGTCCGTAGGCGACGAAGCAGGCGAGGCTCAGGATCAGTAGCACGAGCACGGTGGCTTGCTGGATGCCGAGTTCGGTGCGGCCGTCGAGCGCGAACGAGATCGCCACCATGCCCACCACCAGCAGCACATAGCCCTTGATGTCGAACCTGGCGGTATCGGGGTTGCGGCTGTCCTGCATGAAGATGAAGGTCGCAATGCAGCCGACGATGCCCACCGGCACATTGATCAAAAAGATCCAGTGCCACGAGGCGATCTTGACGAGCCAGCCGCCGAGCGTCGGGCCAATCAGCGGTCCGATCAGGCCAGGAATGGCGACGAAGGCGAGAGCCGGCAGATAGCGTTCGGCGGGGAAGGTCCGCAGCACGGCGAGGCGCCCCACCGGCAGCAGCATCGCACCGCCCACGCCCTGCATGATGCGGTAAAGCACCAGTTGTGTCAGCGTGTGCGAGTTGGCGCACAGCAGCGAGCCGATGGTGAACACCAGGATCGCGCTGAAGAACACCTTGCGCGTGCCGAGTTTGTCCGCGAGCCAGCCGGACACCGGGATCATCACCGCCATCGTCAGCGAGTAGGCGATCACCACCGATTGCATGCGCAACGGCAGTTCGCCGAGACTCGTCGCCATCGCCGGCAGCGCTGTATTGACGATGGTGGAGTCGAGCGTCTGCATGAAGAAACCGGTGGCCACGATCCACAGCATCACGGTGAGTGAGCGTGCGGTGGGCTGAGCGGCGGGGGAGGCGGGTGTGACGGCGGCGTTCGGCGGATTGGACATGGAGGGCGGCTGCTCACGCGTACCGGACGGGCTGAGGAGTGCCCATTTTAGGGAAATCCGCGTGCCCGTGCAGTGTGGTTTACGGGGTGAGCTTTGCCGCCGCCTCGAAGAAGGCCTGCGCTCGCGGATCGCCGGCATACGCGGCGTTGATGCGGATCCACGGGCTTACCTCGGCGTTTGGCCGGAAATAGCTGCCCGGCGCGACGGTGACGCCGAGCGGCGCGCCGCATTCGACCAGCCGTGTGGAGTCCTCGACATGCGGCACGCGCGCCCACACGAACTTGCCGCCGAGCGGCGTTTCGAACACCTCCCAGCCGCTTGCTTCGAGTGCCTGGACGGTCGCGCCGAGCGCATCGCGCATGCGCCGGCGGAGCCGTTCGAGGTACTTGCGGTAGGTGCCGCGCTCGAGCATCGCCACGGCGACGGCTTCTGCAAAGCGCGAACCGCCGATGCTCGTCAGCATCTTGATGTCGGCGAGATCCTTGATGGTCGCGTGGTCGGCGACCACCACGCCGATTCGCAGCGACGACGACAGCGTCTTCGACAAGCCGCCCACATAGATCACGTGCTCGAGCTGATCGAGCGTCGCGAGGCGATCGGTGAGCTCGGTCTGGAAGTCCGCATAGATGTCGTCTTCGATGATCTTGAAGTTGTATTCGCGGGCGAGTTGCAGCAGCCGGAACGCGACGGGCGGCGAGACGATCGTGCCGGTCGGGTTGTGAAACAGCGTGTTGATGAAGAACGCCTTTGGCCGGTGCAGGCGCAACTGCGCTTGCAGCACCTCGAGATCCGGGCCGTTGCGGGTGCGGGGAATGCCCACCAGCTTTACGCCGTGCAGCTTTAGCAGACCGAACAGGTTGTAGTAGCCGGGATCTTCGACAAACATCGTGTCGCCGGCTTTCAGCATGTAGCGCATCAGCAGGTCGAGCCCCTGGCTCGCGCCATTGGTGATGAGGATCTGCGAGGCGTCGGCCGCGATGCCGAGTTGCCCGAGGCGGCTTTGCAGATGCTCGCGCAGCGTCGGGTTGCCGAACGGCGTCGTGTAGTCGACGAGGCTCGCGGGGTCCACCCGCGAGACGTGGCGGATCGCATGGCCGAGGCCGTCCATGTCGCGCCATGCTTCGGGGATAAAGCCGCTGCCGAGCTTGAGCGTCTCGCCGGGGTGGTTGAACTGCTGCAGGATGTGGACCGCTTCTTCTTCGGCCCGGCGCGGGTCCGAAATGCCTTGCGCGCCGCTCAGGCTGCGGTGCCGCTCCGCGACGAAAAACCCCGAGCCGTGGCGCGAATCGAGGTAGCCGAGCGAAACCAGCCGGTCGTATGCCTCGATCACCGGGAAGCGGCTCACGCCGTAGTCGGCGGAGAACTGACGGATCGACGGCAGCCTCGCGCCCGGGTGGGCGGCGCGCGAGCGGATCCACGCGGTGACGCCGGTGACGATCTGCTCGGTCAACGGGACGCCGCTGTCGCGGTTGAGTTCGATTTCGAGTTTCATGAGGTCGCGCGCCTAAACGCCTGTGAACCGTGCCTTTGGATCCTGCGGATGGATCCGGCTGCGGTCAACTGTCAGGTTTTTCAACTGCACAGTTTCGTGGAAACTGTTCGTAACTGTGCATGGGACTTCCATGATCGCACGGCAATAATCAAGTCAACCAGAAAAGCCGTTCAAGGAGCAATGCGATGCGTGAAATCCGTACTTTCGAACTCGATCATGGCGAGCCGGCAGCCGCCTGGCGTGTCACGCAGGCGCTCACGCTGCAGGTGATGGCGGGCGAGGTCTGGCTGACGGTGCAGGGCGATCTGCGCGACTATTGGCTGTCCGCGGGCGAGACCTTCGACCTGAAGCGCGGCGAGCAGGCGTGGGTCAGCGCGGGTCCGGGCAGTGCAAGGCTTGCCCTTGCGTTTGCGAGCGGCTCGGAGGGCGTGCAGATTCGCCCCGCTGCGACACGGGCGTGGCAGTCCGTCCGGAGTCTGATGCCGCGCTGGCTGCAGACCATCTGAAGGGCGGGAGCGTCGGACGAGCAACCAGGCTGCGGCGTATCTCCGTCAGCCGGCCTGCTCATCGTTCTGCTCATCGGCCTGCTTCGTACTCCCCAATGTATCGCGCGCGCGGCCGGATCAAGCGGCCGTCCGCGCTTTGTTCCATGGCGTGCGCGATCCAGCCCACTACCCGGCCGACCGCGAACAGGGTGAACGCGGCGCCGGCGGGCAAGCCCAGCACGCGTTCGATCGCCGCCAGCGCGTAGTCCAGATTCGGCTCCGTACCGGTCGTCTCGCGCACTCCACGGGCCAGTGCATGGACCTCGGCAATTGCCGAGCGCGCCGGCGCGCATTCCGTCAGCACATCCAGCAACACGCGCGCACGCGGATCGCCGTCCGGATACAGCGGATGCCCGAAGCCGGACAGCACCGCGCCGTAGATGCCATGCTCGCCGGGGTTGAGACGGGTGGCCAGAAAGCGATCGAGATCGGGCGCGCGGGCGGCTTCGTCGAGCACGGCGGCGGCGCGTATCGACTCGCCGCCATGACGCGGGCCCGATAACGCCGCAAGACCGCCCGCCACTGCGCCGAACAGATGGGTCCCCGTCGACGTGATGCAGCGGACCGTGAAGGTCGAGGCGTTCAGTTCATGATCCGCGCAGGCGACCAACGCCGCGCGCAACACGCCGATTTGCTGCCGGTTGCGGATACCCCAGGCGGCGGCGAGTTGCCGGTGCATCGGCTCGTTCGACGGCGCCGCCGAGATCAGCGCCGCCGCCAGCAGACGCATCACCGCGCACGCCGTGTCGAGTTGCGCATCTCGGCCTTGCGCCCAGACACGCGGCATTTGCGCCGCGGCGGCTGGTAGCAGCACCAGCGCGCGGTCGAGCGGCGTGCTGTCGCTCCACAGCTTGAGCCATGCGGACCACTGTGCCGCGCCAAGCAACGCCGGCGCTGCTTCGCTCAGGCGGCGCGGGCTGCATTCCCATAGCAGCGCCGCCACTTCCTCGAGCGAGGCCGTGCGCGCCAGTTCCACCGCGTCGCGGCCGCGATAGAACAGGTGGCCGTCGGCGATCAGCGTGATGGACGATTCGAGCACCGGTACGCCCCAGTCGAGCACCTTCTGCGCCACCTTGCCGGCGCGCTTGCCGTCTGCCTTGCGGCGCGCGAGCCGCCGCACTTCGGCCGCGTCATAGAGCCGGTGCTTGCCGTGCGCATCCGGCGCCGAATGCAGCATGCCGCGGCTCACATAGGCATAGAGCGTCGGGACGCTGATGCCGAGCAGGGCGGCGGCTTCGGTTGCGGTGAGCTGGGTGGACATGGATATAAGCGGGCGAGAAAACCGGAGAAATCAATATATATTGATTATCTTAATCAAGATTGATCGAAGCGGGGTGAAATTCTAGACTGGCTTGGCAGGCCTCTCTCCACCTTCACTACGATTCGCCATGACACCTCATCTCGCACTCGATCATCTCTGGACCGCGGCCGGTTGCGACACCGCCGCGCTCGACACCGTTTCGCTGACGGGCGAAGACCCCGGCCTGCCTTCGATCTACCGCGTCGGCACGCTCGCCAGCGCGACGATCGCCGCGACGGGTCTCGCCGCCGCCGAATGCTTCCGCCTGCGTACCGGTTGCCGGCAACGCGTCGAGGTCGATATGCGGCGCGCACTGGCGGCGTTTCGCAGCGAGCGCTATCTGCGCGTGAACGGCGGGCCGCCGCCGGCGCTGCGCGATCCCGTGATGGGCTTCTACGCGACACGCGATGGCCGCTGGATTCAGTTGCACACCAATTTTCCGCATCATCTGGCGGGCATCCTGAAGGTGCTGGGTTGCAGCAACGATCGCACGGCGGTCGCCGAGGCGATTCGCGGCTGGGACGGCACGGCGCTCGATCAGACGCTCGCCGACGCCGGCCTGTGCGCCGCGTTGATCCGCTCGCCGCGCGAATGGGCCGCGCACGAGCAGGCCCAGGCCATCGCCAATCTGCCGCTCTTCGAAATCATGCGGATCGGCGATGCGCCGCCTGAGTCCGCCGGGCGTGGCGGCGTCGATCGGCCGTTGGCCGGCGCAAGGGTGCTCGACCTGTCGCGCATCATCGCGGGGCCGGTGGCGGGACGTGCGCTTGCGCAGCATGGCGCGCAGGTGCTGATGATCAATGGTCCGCACCTGCCGAACATCGAGCCGCTCGTGATCGACAACGGCCGCGGCAAGCGCTCGGCGACGCTCGATCTGCGCGACGCCGCGGGCCGCGAGCAGTTGCGTGGCCTGGCAGCCGATGCCGATGTGTTCCTGCAGGCCTACCGGCCGGGCACGCTCGCCGCGCGCGGCTTCGCGCCGGAGGCGCTGGCGCAGGTGCGTCCCGGGATCGTGTGCGTGTCGATTTCCGCGTATGGGCACACAGGACCGTGGGCACAGCGCCGGGGCTTCGACAGCCTCGTGCAGTCCGCGAGCGGCATTGCGTGGACCGAGAGCCGCGCGGCGCATAGCGACGAGCCGAAGCATCTGCCGTGTCAGGCGCTCGACCACGCCACCGGCTACCTCGCGGCGTTCGGCGCGATGGTCGCGCTGGCGCGCCGCGCCACGGAGGGCGGTAGCTGGCATGTGCGCGTGTCGCTGGCGCAGACGGGGCGCTGGCTGCAATCGATGGGACAGATCGAGGACGGTTGGCGCTCGCCCGAGGTCACGTCAGAGGATGTGCAGGACTGCACGGAAACCGTCGATTCGCCGTTCGGCACGATTCGCGGGACCTTGCCCGCTGAGCGTCTGACGGAGACGCCGGCGTTCTACGGCAGGCCGCCCGTGCCGATCGGCACTGACGCGGCCGTCTGGGCGGAACAGGAATAGGCGCGGACGGCAGGCGGGCGTGCAGCACGCGCCGGGCAGCGCGGCAGCGCGTCGAGTCGCCGTGCCCCGACTGCGCTTGCGCGAACCTGCGCGGCTCGCCCTGCGAACTACTTGCGCAGCTCCGCGACGAAATCGTAGTAATCGTTGCGGCAATACGTGTCGGTCAATTCGATCGCGCGCTGGTCCGCGGTGTAGCCGACCCGCGTGATCAGCAGCAGCGCTTCGTTCGGTGCAATGCTCATCTGCTGCGCAATCTCGTCGCTCGCGTTGACCGCGCGGAAATGCTGCAGCGCGCGCACGATGCCGAGGCCACGTTGCTCGAGGTAGCTGTACAGCGAATCGCCGATCGCCTGCGGATCGGGAATCACCGCGGCCGGGAAGGTCGAGTTTTCCACCGCCATCACGATGCCGTCGGCCAGCCGCAGACGCCGCAGGCGCGTCACCGCGGCCGCCGGCGACAGGCCGAGTTGAATCACTTCATCGCGATTGGCCGGCACGATCTCGCGCGAGATCCATTCGGAGCTCGGACTGAAACCGCGCCGCCGCAGCATTTCGCTGAAGCTCGACAGACGCGAGAGCGGGTCTTCATAGCGCGGCGTGATAAAGCTGCCCGCCCCCTGGGTACGGCGGATCAAACCCTGTTCGACGAGCAGGGCAATCGCCTTGCGCGCGGTGATCCGCGAGACGCCGAGCGCGTCCGACAGCACACGTTCGGAGGGTAGCGCCTCGCCTGCGTTCCAGCGGTTTTCATGAATCGCGTTGCCGAGCTTGCGAGCGAGTTGCAGATAAAGCGGCGTATCGTTTTCCGGGTCCGGGCGCAGGTCGCGCCAGCGGTCTTCCGAGGCAGAGTTCATGGGGCAGACGCAAGAAGGGCAAGCGGCAATTCTATGACATCGGCGCGCTGCGTTATAGCGGGCTTTTGCCTGGGGGCCGATTTGACAATTCGCGAGCAGCTAAACTGGGCAGATAACTGGCTATCGGGCATCCGCAGCAGGCCCTCCGCCTCCGACCCTCCGTAATTGACCCTTCGCACCCCAAGGAGACAACATGTCGACCGCCATCGCCACTGTGAGCTTGCCCGACGGCGAGCGCATTCCGAAGCTCGGACAGGGCACCTGGGAGATGGGCGAGCAGCCCGCGCGCCGCGCTAGCGAGATCGCGGCGTTACGCGCCGGCGTCGAACTGGGCATGACGCTCATCGATACCGCCGAGATGTACGGCGACGGCGCGACCGAAAGCCTGCTCGGCGATGCGCTCGCCGGACTGCGCGAGCGCGTTTTCCTCGTCAGCAAGGTCTATCCGCACAATGCCAGCCGGCGTGGCGTGCAGGCGGCCTGCGAGCAGAGCCTGAAGCGCCTGAAGACCGACCGGCTCGACCTGTATCTGCTGCACTGGCGCGGTTCGGTGCCGCTCGAAGAGACGGTCGAAGGCTTCGAGGCCTTGCGCCGGGCGGGCAAAATCCGTCACTGGGGCGTCAGCAACTTCGACACCGACGATATGGAGGCGTTGATCGCCGCGCCGGGCGGCGACGCGTGTGCGACCAATCAGATTCTCTACAACGTCGCGCGGCGCGGTGCGGAATTCGATCTGTTGCCATGGCTCGCCGCACGGGACATGCCAACCATGGCGTATAGCCCGGTGGATCACGCACGCTTGCCGAAGCGCTCGCCGCTCGACGACATCGCCGATGCGCGCGGCGTCTCCGTGTTTCAGGTGGCGCTGGCGTGGGCGCTGCAGCAGCCAGGCGTGTTCGCGATTCCGAAGGCAGGGCGCGTCGAGCACGTGCGCGACAATCATCGCGCGCTCGAACTGCAACTGGATGCCGGCGAACGCGCGGCTATCGATGCGTACTTCAGGCCGCCGCGCAGCAAGCGCCCGCTCGAAATGCTGTGAGGCTCGAGGCCGGCTGCGCTCAGTTGCAGGCGTGATGCAGATGGACCGAGCCGAGTACGGCGACTTCGGCGGGGGTGCGTTTGAGGGACTCTTCGTTGACCTGAGCAGCGTCGCCGACGAAGTCGTCGACGATCGATGCAACCGGCACGTTGCGCAGACACAAGGACACGCGTTGGGTTTCGTTGGCCGGCAGCGAGGCGCGCTGACCGAGGAACAGCACGCCGTATTGATAGCCGTGGATGATGCCGCGTATCGCGCCGACGCATTGGCCCTCGGCGACGTTATCGGCCTTCTGCTTGCAGACCTGCATCAGCGACCAGGCGGAAAAGGATGGATCGACGGGAGGGGCGGCCTGTTGTTGCGCGGCCTGCTGTGCCGCCTGCTGTGCCTGCTGATCCGCCGTTTGCGCGTGTGCCAGCGTGGCGAAGCCGAGTGCTGCTGCCATCAGCAGGCCGGTGGCTGTTCGCGCTGCGGTGCGGGGGACATGTGCTTGCATGTTGAGGTGCCCTCATTTCGAACGTTGAATCTGGTATGAGGGCGTTGCCGCTGTTTGGTTCCAGCCGGTTTGACGCGCATGGGGTTTGCGTCGATCCGGATGTATGTGATGGCTCGTCATCGGCCCCGGCCTGGGCGGTGACGCTCGACCGGGGGATCGAGACGTCACCGCCTGCACTTGCCGGGAGGGGCTGCCGCGACGGAGTACGGCGTGCGGTAGGGAACGGCTCGGGGGCGCCGTTCCCGTGGATCTAGTGTCCGTTACCGCCGTTGCCGTTACCACCGCCGTTGCCGCTTCCACCCTTGCCTCCGTGACCGCCGCTGCCGAAGCCTCCGCCAAAGCCGCCAGGACCGCCACCGAAGCCACCCGCAGGACCGCTGCCGCAACCGCAGCCGCTGCCCATGCCACCGCCAAACCCGCCGCCGGGTCCGCCGCCATGACCACCACTGCCGGGGCCACCACCGCTGGGACCACCGCCGCTGGGGCCACCGCCGCTGGGGCCACCGCCGCTGGGACCGCCACCGCTGGGACCACCACCGCTGGGACCACCACCGCTGGGGCCACCGCCGCTAGGACCGCCACCGCTGGGGCCGCCACCACTAGGACCACTACCACCGCCCTTCGCGCCGCCACTCGGGCCGCTGCCGGCGCTAGCGCCAGCGCCACCCGACCCTGCACCGGCATTGGCGCCTGCGCCACCAGCACCTGCGCCCGCACTCGCCGCGCCGGCACCCGCGCCGCCAGGTCGATGCGACGTGCAGTTCCCGGACTCGGTGTTACGGCACTCCTGAACCGAGAAGATCGTCGCGACATCGTCAGCCATGGTGGTTGCATAGGCTGCCTCGCCGGTCGCGGACGGGTCGTCCTGCGCGAGTTGGGTCGTCGCGGCCGCACCGCTGGCGGGCAACGGAGCAGCCGCTGCAACCGCCGGCTTCATGCCGCTTACCGACGAATCCGCGTAGGCCGCATGACAGGCCAGCAACCCCGCGCCCGCAGCCAGTACAGTCACTCCTCTGGCTATCCCGTAGTAGTACTGATTTAATCTTATGGTCTTCATTACTTCTCTCCCGAGGAGGCGCCAGCTCCTCGTCCGCTGCCGTCTCTCACGCCGTTTCGTCCGCGAATGGCCTGTTGCGTTGCGGGCCTCATCGCTCCCCGAGTTCGCTTTGCGCGCCACGTGCCACTGCATAACGCACGCGATGTGCGCGGAACGCTGTCACCGTTCTGCCGATCGTTGGTGGCTCCGGCTCGTGTGAGTGATGCCCCCTCCCCCGCGCGGTCAGGCAAACGCCGGTTGCCCGTTCGTTTGCCGCGCGCGATGTCGACGGTGCGCGGCGTACCGCGGCGCCGGTCCATCTGGATGGAGTTCAGCAAGGCGGTTCGCGCACGCGGCTGGATCGTTCAACGCGGGCCGGATACCGCTTCTTCTATAGCGATATCCATGCCATTGCCCGCGGAAGCCCGTCCGATGTGGCCTCTCTGCGATGGGCGCGGCGCGGGGCAGGGTGAATCGACGGAAAACGTTTCGGACGTGAAACGTCGTGCTATGCGTCGCGCGCTGCGCCTTGCAGTGCGCGCAGGTCGTGGAGGGGGATGTGGCAGCGGATCCTGTGCCCGTCGCCGGCATCGACGAAGGGCGGGTCCTGCTGTTCGCAGAGGGCGCCGAGCTTGCGCGGACAGCGCGTATGGAACACGCAGCCCGAGGGTGGCGCCGCCGGGCTCGGGACTTCGCCGGACAGGCGGATCCGCTCGCCGTGCGCAGTGGCGTCGAGCGCGGGGGCCGAAGACAACAGCGCTTCGGTATAGGGATGATGCGGTCCGTCGAACACCGCGGCGGCCGGTCCGATCTCGAGCAGGCGTCCGAGGTAGAGCACGGCTATGCGATCGGACAAATAGCGCACCACGTGCAGATCGTGCGAGATGAACACGTAGCTCACGCCGCGTTCGCGCTGCAGATCGGCGAGCAGGTTGAGGATCGAGGCTTGCACCGAGACGTCGAGTGCGGAAGTGGGCTCGTCGCAGACCACCACGCGCGGTTCGCCCGCAAACGCACGCGCAATCGCGACACGCTGCTTCAGCCCACCTGACAATTGGCGTGTGCGCGCGCCCAGATAGCGATCGGGCAGGCGCACTGCCGCCGTGAGCGCGGCGAGCCGTTCGTCCTGCGCGGCGCCGCGCAACGCAGCGAGCCGCGACAGCGCGCGGCCGATCAGCCGCTTCACCGAGTGCGAGCGGTTGAGTGCTGAGTCCGGGTTCTGGAACACGATCTGCAGCGATTTGACCTGCTCGTCGTTGCGCCGGGTGACGCGTGCCGGCAGCGGCGTGCCGTCGAGTTCGAGGACGCTGCCGGCGTCGGGTGCGAGCAGACCGAGCATCAGCTTGGCGAGTGTGGTCTTGCCGCTGCCCGATTCGCCGACGAGGCCGAGTGTCTCGCCGGTGGCGAGATCGAGCGAGACGTCGTCGACGGCCTTCACCGCGACGCCCGAGACGTGGAAGGTCTTCGAGACCCGCTCGGCGCGCAGCACCAGTGCGCCTGAGCTGGCGGCCTGCGCCTGCACGGCTTTATCGGCGTGCGTGCGCGGTGCCGGCACGTCGGCGTTCGCGCGGGGCAATTCCAGCGCGCGTTCGTGATAGTGGCAGCGCGACATCTGATCGCCGTGCGCAGCGGCCACCCGGTGCGGCGGCGGCGCCTCGCGGCGGCAGCGGTCGTCGGCAAGACGGCAGCGCTCCGCGTAGATGCAGCCTTGCGTGACCGAGCCGGGCGCCGGCAACTGACCTGCAATCGTATCGAGCCGCTCGAGCGTCTTGCTGCGGCCCGAAGTGGGCAGGCAGCGCAGCAGCCCAACGGTGTACGGATGACGCGGCCGTGCAAACACGTCTTGGGTGGCGCCTTCTTCGACGAGCTTGCCCGCATACAGCACGCCGACCCGCTCGCACATGCGCCCGATCACCGCGAGGTTGTGGCTGATGAACAGCACCGCGGTGCCGAGTTCTTTACGCAGTTGCGCGACGAGATCCAGCACTTCGGCTTCGACCGTGGCATCGAGCCCGGTGGTCGGTTCGTCGAGAATCAGCAGGGCAGGGTTGGAGGCCAACGCCATTGCGATCACCACGCGCTGCTGCATGCCGCCCGACAATTGATGCGGATAACTATCCATCACCCGTTCGGGCGCCGCGATGCGCACGCGCTTTAGCATCTCCAGCGTGCGCGTGAGCGCTTCGTTGCGGGTGGCGCCGGCGGCTTCGAAGGCTTCGGCGACCTGACGCGCAATCGTCATCGACGGATTCAGCGCGCGCCCCGGGTCCTGGTAGACCATCGAGATCGCCGTCGCGCGCAAGTTGCGCAATGCGTCGGCGTCGAGCGCCTGCACATCCTGTCCGGCAATCAGGATCTTGCCCGCTTTCACCTTGCCGTTGCGCGGCAGGTAGCGCAGCGTCGCCATCGCCATGGTCGACTTGCCGCAACCGGATTCGCCCACGAGTCCATAGGCTTCGCCACGTCGTACGCGCAACGAGATGTCGTGCAGGACCTCGCGGTCGCGTCCGCGAATCCGGTAGGTGACCGTCAGACCGACGACGGTCAGGGCGTCGGCGCGCTCGCTCTTCGAGACGTCGAAGGCGGGGAACGAGGCGGGCGGTGGGCCGTTCATCGGTCGAGTACGCCTTGTACGCTGTCGGCGATCAGGTTCACGCCGACTACCAGCGAGGCAATCGCCACCGCGTCGAAGACGACGGTCCACCACGCGCCGCCGGCCATCAGCGTGTACGACTCCGACAACGCGAGGCCCCAGTCGGCGGACGGCGGCTGAATGCCGAAGCCGAGAAACGACAGCGTCGCCACCGCGAAGATCGCGTAGCCGAGGCGCACGGTGGCTTCGACGATGATCGGCGGCAGCACGTTCGGCAGGATCTCCACGAACATGATGTACGGTGCACGTTCGCCGCGCAGTTGAGCCGCGGCGACGTAGTCGAGATGGCGTTCGGCGAATACGGCGGCGCGTACGGTGCGCGCGGTGATCGGCGTGAAGGTAATGCCGATCACGAGGATCACCGTGAAGTTCGATGCCCCGACGGCGGCCAGCGCGAGCAGCGCGACGATCACGAGCGGCAGCGCCAGTACGGCGTCGATGGCGCGCCCCACCACGTTGTCGACCCAGCCTTCGAAGTAGCCGACCACGAGGCCAAGCGCCGTGCCGGCCACGGTGCCGAGCAGCGTGGCGAGCGGCGCAATGGTGAGGATGTCGCGCGCGCCGACAATCACGCGCGAGAACACATCGCGGCCGAGCTGGTCGGTGCCGAACCAGTGCGTATGATCGGGTGGCGTCAGCGAGTTGAGCGGGTCGGAGGCATAGGCGTCGAGCGGCGCGATCCACTGCCCGGCAAGCGCGCACACGACCCACCACACCACGATCACCACGCCGACCACGAAGGTCGGCGAGCGCAGCAGCACGCGCAACTGATCGAAGCGGGGCTCGCGCGTCTGAGGGGGCGGCGTAGCCGGGACGATCGTGCTCATTCGCCGCTCCTCACGCGCAGACGCGGATTGAGCAACACCTGCAAGGCATCGGCGGCGAGATTCGCCACCGTATAGACGACGCCGATGGTCAGCACGCCGGCTTCGAGCATCGGAAAGTCTTTCGCCTTGGCGGCGTTGTAGATCAGCGAGCCGATGCCCTGGTAGTGGAACAGCGTCTCTACGACGACGAGGCCGCCGATCATGTAGCCGAGCTGCGTCGCGGCGACGGTGATGGTGGGCAGCAGCGCATTGCGCAACACGTGTCGCCAGATCACGACGTGTTGCGGCAGGCCCTTGAGAATGGCGGTACGGGTGTAATCGGCGTCGAGCGCTTCGACGGTGCCGGCGCGCGCCATGCGCGCGATGTAGCCGAAGAACACCAGCACGAGCGGCATGACCGGCAGGATCAGATGCTTCAGTTGTTCGAGCACGCCGGCGCCGGGTGGGTAGGTGGCTTCGATCGGCAGCCAGCGCAACCATACGCCGAAGATCAGGATCAACGCGATCGACGACACGAATTCCGGCACGACCGTCGCCGACAAACCGGCGATGCTGATGGTGCGGTCAAGCCAGCGTCCCGCATGCATCGCGGCCCAGACGCCGCCCGCAATCCCCAACGGCACGACCACGATGAACGCGAGCAGGCCGAGCTTCGCGGAATGCGCGAGCGCATCGGCGATGAACGGTCCCACCGGCTCGCGATAGGCGTACGACAACCCCATATCGCCGCGCAGGAAATGCGTGATCCACTCGACGTATTGCGTCAGCAACGGCCGGTCCGCGCCGAGCTGATGATTGAGCGCGGCGACCGCGCGCGCGTCGGCGAGCGGGCCGAGAATCGAGCGGCCGATGTCGCCGGGCAGCAACTGGCCGCCCGCAAACACGATCATCGACAGCAGCCACAGCGTGATCAACGACAGCGCAAGACGGGTCGCAAGAAAGCGCGCGACCCGTCCCGCGTTGCCGGTTGCAACGCGAGGCGGGGAGGGGGTGAGCGCGGTCGACATGATGGGCGGGTGGCGGAGCGCGCCGCGATCAGGCAGCGGGACGTGGTGTGCTGACCATTACGCGCTGAGCGTCACCTTGTCGAAGTACAACTGCGCGAGCGCCGTAAAGCGCATGCCGTTGACGCCCGCGCGCATCGCAATCAGTTGATCGTAGAAGAACGGAATGATCACCGGTGTCTCGTCGAGCAGCAGCGTCTGGATCTGCCCTGAGAGCTTGCGCTGCGAGCCGATGTCGACGGCCGCGACGAACTGCGCGACCAATTGGTCATACTGAGGATTCTTGAAGTGCGCGGCGTTCCAGGTACCGGTGCTCGTCAGCGGCGCGTTCAGGAACACGTTCGGCACGCCACGATGGCCGTAGTCGGTGATGCCGAGCGGCGAGTCGAGCCAGTCCGATTTGCCGGGCGTGCCCGCGCCGTAATAGAGCGACTGGCTTTCCACCTTCAGATTGATGCGCACGCCGATCGCCTTCGCCGCGTTCTGCACGACCACGGCGAGATCGGGAATCTCCATGTACTTTTCGGTGGTGAGCGTGACGTCGAAGCCGTTGGCGACGCCCGCTTGCGCAAGCAGTTGCTTTGCCTTGGCAAGGTCGATCTTGCGTTGCGGCACGCCTGCGTCCGACGATGGAAACACCGGCGCAAACGGGCTGTCGTTGCCGAGTTGCGCCTTGCCGCGAAACAGGCCGCGCACGATCACATCGCGGTCCAGCGTCAGGGCCAACGCCTGGCGCACGCGCTTGTCCTTGAAGAGCGGATCGTCGTTGCGCATGTGGATCTGGCGATGCGCGCTCGACTTCACCGCTATCGTCTTGAACTCGGGGTTGTTCATGAGGCCCGCGCCGCCCTGTACGGTGAACGTGCCCATCACGTCTGCCTCGCGTCCTTGCAGCGCGAGAATCTGTGCCTGCTCGTCGGCGTAGAACGAGAACTGTACGCGTTGCGGTAACGCTTTGTTGCCCCAGTAGTCGGGATTGCGTACGAACGAGGCGCCTACCTTCGGCGTGTACTTCTCGAGCTTGAACGGACCCGTGCCGATAAAGCTCTTTTCGTAGTTGCCCACGTAGCTGGCCGGCAACAGGATGGCGTTGTAATTGTCCGAGGAAACGTAGTAGGGGAAGTTGCCGTTCGGCGCGTCGAGATGGAAGGCGACCGTATGATCGTCGACGGCCTGGGTGCCGCCCTTGGACAGCACGCCCTTGAGTACCGAGAGCGCCGCCGAACCGCTGGCCGGATCGGCGAGGCGGTCGAAAGTCGCCACGACGTCTTTGGCGGTGAACGGCTGGCCGTCGCTGAACTTCACGTTCGGGCGCAGCTTGAAGGTCCAGACGTCGCCCTTGTCGTTCGGCTTCCATGAGAGCGCGAGCGCCGGCTTCAGGACCAGTTGCTGGCCGTCGTCGTCGATCAGGAATTCGCCGGTCTGAACCAGCAGCGCGAGGCCGCCGGCGTCGGTGACGGTGAGCGGGTCGATCGCGCCGGTCGGCGTCAGATGGGCCACGCGGATGGTCGCGTTGGCTGCGCCCGCGGTGCCTTGGGCACGCGCTTGCGGCGAGGCGAACAGGCCGCCACCGGCCAGCGAGAGCCCGATGACGCTGGCGTAACGCAGGAGTTCGCGGCGCGACAGACGGCCGGCAAGGAATTCGTCGATCGCGTGATTGCCGTATTGATCGGCGCTGTGCCGTGCCGTGTCGAGCGCGAGGAGTCGGTCCGCGGGAGTCTTCATCGATGGGGTGTCCAGTCCGTTCTGATAGGTGCCGGGCGGCGGACGCACGGCAGGGGCGACGGTATTGCGATGGCGAAAAGCGGTTTCAGTGTAAGCGATTGCCCACCGATTCGGAATGCTTGCGGCGGCCTCGCACCGGCCTCACGCGCTTAAAAGGGTCAACCTGTGTCGCGCTGACAACGTTCGGCGGACCGCCGCCGGCAGCCCTTTCAGCGCCGTATAACACTTGCCGATGCACCGGCAGAAGAACCGCTGCGACAGCGACATCCTTACCGGTCGGCTCAGGGCTCGTGCGGATGCTTGTGAATCGGATCGACCCAGAACACGGTTTCGGGCGCTTCGACGGCGTCGATGTTCAGATTCACCACGACGGCTTCGTTGTCGCTGCGCACCAGCACGCATTCGAGCGGGTCGTCGGTACTGGCGTTGATCTCCTGATGCGGCACGTAGGGCGGCACGAAAATGAAATCGCCGGGACCGGCCTCGGCGGTGAACTCGAGGTGCTCGCCCCAGCGCATGCGCGCCTGGCCACGCACCACGTAGATCACGCTTTCGAGCGCGCCGTGATGATGCGCGCCGGTCTTGGCATTCGGGTGAATCGTCACCGTGCCCGCCCAGATTTTTTGCGCGCCGACGCGCGCTGCGTTGATCGCGGCGGCGCGGTTCATGCCGGGGGTTTGCGCGGTGTTCGAATCGAGCTGATCGCCGCGGATGACCTTGACGCCGTGTTCGCGCCAGTCGACGGGCGCGCCGGCGGCGTCGGGTTCATGGGAGTGGGAGTGGGCGTGATCGTGGTCGTGCGGATGGTCGTGGCTCATGGCGTGTCTCCGGTCGCTGGCGAAAAAAAGCCCGCTCGCAATGAACGGGCCTTTTCCAAGCCAGGTTTCAGCGCTTACTTCTGCTTCGCATTGATCACCGCTTCGGCGACGTTGTTCGGCGTCTCGGCGTAGTGCTTGAACTCCATCGTGTACGTAGCGCGGCCTTGCGTTGCGGAACGCAACGAAGTCGAATAGCCGAACATCTCCGCGAGCGGCACTTCGGCGCGCACCAGCTTGCCGCCGCCTCCGGCGATGTCTTCCATGCCTTGCACGAGCCCGCGACGGCTCGACAGGTCGCCCATCACGTTGCCCATGAAGTCTTCGGGCGTTTCCACCTCGACAGCCATCATCGGTTCGAGCAGCACCGGTTTGGCCTTGCGCATCGCTTCCTTGAACGCGATCGAACCGGCCATACGGAACGCGTTTTCGTTCGAGTCGACGTCGTGGTACGAGCCGAAGGTCAGCGTCACCTTCACGTCGACCACCGGATAGCCCGCCAGCACGCCGGCCTTCAGCGTTTCCACAATACCCTTGTCGACCGCCGGGATGTATTCGCGCGGAATCACGCCGCCCTTGATGGCGTCGACAAATTCGTAGCCCTTACCTTGAGCCGACGGTTCCAGCGTGATCACTGCGTGCCCGTACTGACCGCGGCCGCCCGATTGCTTGACGAACTTGCCTTCGACATCCTCGACCTTGTTGCGCACCGTTTCGCGGTACGCAACCTGCGGCTTGCCAACCGTGGCTTCCACGCCAAACTCGCGCTTCATCCGGTCCACCAGAATTTCCAGGTGCAACTCGCCCATCCCGGAGATGATGGTCTGGCCGGATTCCTCGTCGGTCTGCACGCGGAACGACGGGTCTTCCTGGGCGAGACGGTTCAGCGCAATGCCCATCTTTTCCTGGTCGACCTTGGTCTTCGGCTCGACGGCCTGCGAAATCACCGGCTCAGGGAAGATCATCTTTTCAAGGATGATGACGTGGTTCGGATCGCACAGCGTGTCGCCCGTGGTCGCTTCTTTCAGACCGACTGCCGCGGCAATGTCACCCGCGTAGACTTCCTTGATTTCCTTGCGCTCGTTCGCATGCATCTGCAGGATCCGGCCGAGGCGTTCCTTCTTTTCCTTGGCCGAGTTGTAGACGGTATCGCCCGAATTCACCACGCCCGAATAGACGCGGAAGAAAATCAGCTGGCCGACGAACGGGTCGGTCATGATCTTGAAGGCGAGGGCGGAGAACGGATCGTCGTCTTTCGGATGACGTTCGATTTCGTTATCGTGCTCGTCGTGACCGGTGATGGCGGGGATGTCGAGCGGCGACGGCAGATAGTCGATCACCGCGTCGAGCATCGCCTGCACGCCCTTGTTCTTGAACGCGCTGCCGCACAGCATGGGCACGATCTCGTTGGCGATGGTACGCACACGGATGCCGTGCTTGATTTCCTCTTCGCTTAGCGTCTCGCCGCCCAGGTATTTGTCGAGCAGTTCCTCGCTCGCTTCAGCGGCGGCCTCGACCATCTTGTCGTGCCATTCCTTCGCCGTAGCCGCGAGCTCCGGCGGGATGTCCCGGTACTCGAACTTGATGCCCTGGTTCTCTTCGTCCCAGTAGATCGCCTTCATCTTGACGAGGTCGACCACGCCCTGGAAATGATCTTCCGCGCCGACCGGAATCTGGATCGGCACCGCGTTGCCCTTCAGGCGATCGCCGATCTGCCGTTGCACGCGGAAGAAGTCTGCGCCAACCCGGTCCATCTTGTTGACGAACGCAATGCGCGGCACCTTGTACTTGTTCGCCTGACGCCACACCGTTTCGGACTGCGGCTGCACGCCGCCGACCGAGTCGTACACCATGCACGCGCCGTCGAGCACGCGCATGGAGCGCTCGACTTCAATCGTGAAGTCGACGTGGCCCGGGGTGTCGATGATGTTGATCCGGTGTTCCGGATAGTTGCCGGCCATGCCTTTCCAGAAAGCAGTCGTGGCAGCCGAGGTGATCGTGATGCCGCGCTCCTGTTCCTGCTCCATCCAGTCCATCGTCGCCGCACCGTCGTGAACTTCACCGATCTTGTGAGTCACGCCGGTGTAGAACAGGATGCGTTCGGTGGTGGTAGTTTTGCCGGCATCGATGTGAGCGCTAATGCCGATGTTCCGGTAGCGCTCGATGGGAGTCTTGCGGGGCACGTGAACCTCCTTGGAGTGGTTCGCCGGTGACGGGCGTCGCGCGGCGCGCGAAGCCGCCCGGACGATCTCGGTGCTGCTGTAAGACTATAAGCATAGCGCGTGACACCCGCTTTTGCAGGATTCTTGCCAGGCGGGCGTGACGGCCAGCCCGTGGGCGTTGCGGCGGCGTGTGCAGGTGCAAAAAAGCCGGTGGTCCTGGAGGGCCACCGGCTTCGCGGATGGGGCGGGCGGCGGGAAGGCGAAAGGCCGACGCCTGGTCGGCCGGCGGCCGCGTACGTGTCCTCGGCCTTCTGCCTGCGCTGAGCGCGCCTACTGCGCTTACTGTGCCGCGGGCAGGCCCTGCATCGTCATCCCCGCCTTGATGCCCTTCGACTCGAACCAGTTCTTGCTCATTTCCAGCGCATAGACGCCGTTGTTGCGCGGGCAATGGTTGTTGGTGGTCTCGGCATCCATTTCGTCGATGTCGGTGATCGTGCCGTCGGCGCGCATGAAGGCGATCGACAGCGGGATCAACGTGTTCTTCATCCAGAAGCAGTGCACGGCGTTCTCGTTGAACACGAACAGCATGCCTTCGTTGGGCGCGAGTTGCGTACGGTACATCAGGCCTTGCTCGCGATCCGGATCGTTGGCGGCCACGGCGGCGTCGATGACGAACATGCCGACCGTCAGCCTGGTGCGCGGGAAGTCGCCGGGCTGCTTCGCACCGGGCGGCATCTGCTGCGCGTAGGCGCTATGGACAGGGGCCAGCGTGAATGAAGCGGCAGCCAACGGCAATGCAACAGCAAACGCAAAACGCGCAAACAACGAGCGCAGGGAAATTCGCACGGCAGGACTCCAGGCAGGAAATTAACCCGCGCATGTTACGCGAGCGCGTCAGAGCACGTCAAAAACAAAAAGGCAGATCGCCTTGCGGTGATCTGCCTTTCAACGCCGTAAGAACGGCAAGTGCTGCTAGTTCTTGACTGCGTTTTTACAACAAACTTACTCCGAAGCGCCCGAAGCTGCAGCAGCAGCTGCTGCCTTCTTCTTCGATGCCTTCTTGTGTGCTGCCTTCTTCGTGGTCTTCTTTGCCGACGAAGCTGCTGCTGCCGGAGCTGCCGGAGCTGCCGAAGCTGCGACCGGTGCCGAAGCTTGTGCGAATGCTGCCGTTGCGAAGAGGCCAGCGACCAGAGCGGCGATCAGTTTGTTCATTTTGTGAATCCTCAGCTTTAGTTAATTAACCAAATGACCCGGTTATATATGAGTCATGTCGGTAAACGTGCCATCCACCTTTCGGTTGACAGCCGCATCAACAAATTTTCGTGACGCGTCTGCTAGCGCTCGGACTCCCTGCACTGACCGCAAGAACGGCTTGCACAAAGGCCCTCAAGGCTGAATGCCGGATAGCTTCGGGCGGCATCTGCGTCGAATAACGCGTGAACTCGCGACGCGGTTGACGCAAATTTTCGGGAATATTTATTCCGCCGCGATGTAAAGGCCAATGGCGCCCGGCGAAGCGCCGCAATGGAAATGACACAAATAAAAAATGCTTGCGGATACAACGGTTTAGCGGGACTTTGCCTAAACCTTAAGCATCAACGGATGCCGTCCCACGGTGCGCGCGGAGCGAGGTCGAGCGAGGCGCCGGGCTCAAGGCCGAGCGAAAAAATATCGAGCGCGCCGATGCCCACACGCACGAGCCTCAGAGTGGGGAAGCCGACGGCCGCCGTCATGCGGCGGACCTGACGGTTCTTGCCTTCGGTGATCGACAGTTCGATCCAGGTGGTGGGGATCGCCGCGCGAAAACGAATGGGCGGATTGCGCGGCCAGAGGGTCGCGGGCGGTTCGATCAGTTGGGCATGACAGGGGCGTGTCACAAAGTCGCCGAGATCGACGCCGCTTGCGAGCTTCGTGAGCACCGCCTGATCCGGCGCACCTTCGACCTGGGCCCAGTAGCGCTTGACGAGCTTGTGACGCGGCTCGGCGATGCGCGCCTGCAGCGTGCCGTCGTCGGTGAGCAGCAGCAGGCCTTCGCTATCGGAATCGAGGCGGCCGGCCGGATAGACGCCGGGGACCTTGACCCAATCCGCAAGCGACGCGCGGGTTTCGTGCGGCGAGAACTGGCAGATGGTACCGAACGGCTTGTTGAGGGCAAGGAGGCGCATGCGGAATCCGGCGGACACCGGCCGGTTTGGGTGTCTCTCCCGGCGCCGGCTGGCACCCGTTCGACGCCCGGCTGGGCAGGTTGTGTGGCAAATGGCGGGATAATAATGCATAATCGGCCATGGTAGATCTTATGTCTTATATAAGACATAAGACACCGATGCTCTCTCCGAATCCCGCTATCGTTGCCTCGCCCTGCCTGAAAACCCCAGGCCGCGGCCGGCGCCTGTGGTCTTCACCGTGGGCTAGAATGGCCGTTCGGCCGCTTGCAGGCGTTCGGCATTGCGCGTAACGAGGAGCGCCCAGTTCCGCAGTCCCCATCTGCTTCACCAGAACAGCCATCACTGGAGTCCGATCATGCCGTATCAGCACATCAAGGTTCCGACGGGCGGAGACAAGATCACTGTCAACGCAGACTACTCGCTCAATGTTTCTGACCAACCGATCATTCCGTACATCGAAGGCGACGGTACGGGTACCGACATCACGCCGGTCATGATCAAGGTGGTCGATGCGGCGGTCGAGAAAGCCTACGCCGGCAAGAAGAAGATCCATTGGATGGAAGTCTTTGCCGGCGAGAAGGCGACCCGTGTCTATGGTCCGGACGTGTGGCTGCCGGAAGAAACGCTGGCCGTGGTGAAGGAATACGTGGTGTCGATCAAGGGCCCGCTCACAACGCCGGTGGGTGGCGGCATCCGCTCGCTGAACGTGGCGCTGCGCCAGGAACTGGATCTGTACGTCTGCCTGCGCCCGGTGCAGTACTTCAAGGGCGTGCCTTCGCCGGTGCGTGAACCGGAAAAGACCAACATGGTGATCTTCCGCGAGAACTCGGAAGACATCTACGCCGGTATCGAATGGGCCGCGGGTTCCGAACAGGCCAAGAAGGTCATCAAGTTCCTGCGCGAAGAAATGGGTGTGAAGAAGATCCGTTTCCCGGAGACGTCGGCCATCGGCATCAAGCCGGTGTCGCAGGAGGGCACGGAACGTCTGGTGCGCAAGGCGCTGCAGTACGCGATCGACAACGATCGCCGCTCGCTCACGCTGGTGCACAAGGGCAACATCATGAAGTTCACCGAAGGCGCGTTCCGTGACTGGGGCTACGCGCTGGCGCAGAAGGAATTCGGCGCGGAACTGGTGGACGGCGGCCCGTGGATGAAGTTCAAGAACCCGAAGACGGGTAGCGACATTGTCGTCAAGGACGTGATTGCCGACGCATTCCTGCAGCAGATCCTGCTGCGTCCGGCCGAATACGACGTGATCGCCACGCTGAACCTGAACGGCGACTATGTTTCGGATGCGCTCGCGGCGCAGGTGGGCGGTATCGGGATTGCGCCGGGCGCCAACCTGTCGGATTCGGTGGCGATGTTCGAAGCCACCCACGGCACGGCGCCGAAATACGCGGGCAAGGACTACGTGAATCCAGGCTCGGAAATTCTCTCGGCGGAAATGATGCTGCGCCACCTCGGCTGGTTCGAAGCGGCGGACATCATCATCAAGTCGATGGAAGCGTCGATTCTGCAAAAGCGCGTCACCTACGACTTCGCGCGTCTGATGGAAGGTGCGACGCAAGTGTCGTGTTCGGGCTTTGGTCAGGTGTTGATCGAGAATATGTGAGCGTGAAGTTCGGCTTGTTGCCGGCTCACTCAGAAACCCCGGTATGCCTGTGGCATCCGGGGTTTTTTTAATCGAGCGTGTATCACGCGGCCTCGAGCGCCACGCGCGGATGCAGGCCGGCGCGTACCGCCAGCGTGACCAGCATGTCCAGGTGGATGCGACCTCGTTACCTTCCGGCGATTCCTTATGGATGACGAAATATCAGGCGAAGGAATGGGGCTCAGACTGACGGTCCGCCAGGCAATGCGCCGTCGCAAGCGCCGCTGTCTCCGCTGCGACGAATTGTCGCAGGGGGTATCCAGTACTCCATCTCACAAACGAGCTTCGCAGACCCCACAACGGTTGCTCTGCATCACTCGACGCATCAGCTCCCATGTTTTAATGCCCTGTTCATAAATAAAAATAATTCGGTATTCTTAATTTTTCGTTTGAGTCCGATAGGACGGACTACAGGCTGATTGGTCATCTTAAAAAAACATCCTGATAAACCGCAGAGCCTCGGCTCGTATGGTTCGAAATCACCCCCTCTGATATAAGTTTGCGACTTTGGTACGTGCGTCGTCGGCGCTGGTTTGGCCGCACCATGGCGCGCTCGATATTCGAAGAGGAAGAGAATGACGGACGAGAAGATTCGCGCGAATGTTTATGTGGCGACACCCAGCTATGGCTCGGTGGTCGCGACGGACTATGTCCTTGGCCTCCTTGACCTGTACGAGACCTCCGAGCGTTATGGGTTCGGTCTGCAGACGCATTTCAACAGCTTCGATAGCCTCATTACTCGCGCCCGCAACACGATGGTCGCCGAGTTCCTCGCGGACAGCCGCTTCACGCATCTGATGTGGATTGACGGCGACATCGGTTTCAAGGGTGCCGATGTGGTGCGGCTTCTGAAGGCGGACCGGCCGGTGGTGGCGGGCGTGTATCCGCTGAAATCGGACGGCTGGCCGCGTTCCGGTTTGTCCGAACCTTTGGCGGTCGGCACCACCAAGGCCGATTTTCAGGCCCGCTTCGCGACTTACCCGGCCGTGGCGCGCACCGGCAAGCTCGAGCCCGACGCGGATGGCTTTCTGGATGTCCTCTACGCGCCCACCGGATTCATGCTCATCAAGCGCGAGGTGTTTCGCGCCTTGATCCAGCGCTTTCCGGAGCTTCACTGCCGCACGCGGATGCAGGGTCGCGAGGACGACGATGCGGGCGTGGCGGCGTCTCTTCACTATTCGTTCTTCGACACGATGATCGATCCGCAAACGCGCGTGTACCTGTCCGAGGACTACGCGTTCTGCCGGCGCATCGAGAGCATTGGCATCACGCCGGCGGTCGATACGCGGTCGAACTTTACCCATCAGGGTGTAGCCGTGTTTCGGGGCGATCTCGCGCGCAGTCTGAAACTGCAGCGCTCCGCGAGCCGTCTCGGGGCGAGGCAAGAGGGCGCTCGCCGGTAGCCTGAACGCACAAGCCCGACGCTGCAAGGCGGCCGGGGCTGCTGAGGCATGGTTTTGGCGTTGTTCGTTTGGCGCGCTCGTCAACGGGGTATCAGGAGGCCATGCACTCTGCGCTATGATGCTTCGATCCACTACCCGCACACGCGACGCGCGACACCTTCCGCCATGATCTGTCTCAGGCGATTCCTCATCGTGCTTTCCCTTGCCTTGCTAGCCATGCAAGGCGCGTTTGCACACGAGCATGTCATGCCTATGCAGGGCAAGGGCGTCGCCATGCAGATGGCGGGAGTCGCGAGCAATCGGGGCGCGTTGTTGCATAGCGCGCCCAGCTTGTCTTTCCACTGTGAAACGGCGGTGGCGGGAGAGCCGCCTTGTGGTCGCGATCATGGCCACTGCGCCTGCTGCATGTCTGCGTGCGGCGTTCATTGCGGTGCTGTGTTAACCACCGCGCGTTTCGAACCGCGTTCACTCGACACCACGCTTCCTCCGCCGTTTGCCGAGCCACGGCGTGACGGCGTGACCCACGCTCCTCCTGTACCGCCGCCCATCGGCTGATCGTTTCCGGCATCGTCTGTCCATGATCATGTACAGACGACGCTTGCTGACCCGTATGGCCCGCCATGCGGGCCCGGAACGATGGCGCGCCTTGAGCAGGCTGCTCTGCGCGTGCTCCAACAGAGGAAACGATCGATGATTCGCAGGGAATTTCTCGTCCGCGCGCTGAGTGTCGCCGCGGCGTCGCTGTTTGGACGTCATGCGCTTGCGCAAGACGCGGCGCATGGGATGCACGACATGTCGGGCATGCAAGGCATGTCCGATATGCCGGGGATGCCCGGCATGGCGCAAGGCCGCACACCGGGCGCCGCGGCGCTGGCCGCGCCCGACGCGTTGCCGTCCGGCGCGCCGCTTGCCGCATTGCGCACGCTGGTCAACGAAAGCCGTGAGGCGGGCGTGTTCCGGGCCACGCTGGTCGCGCAACCGGCGCAACATACGCTCATGCCCGGCCACCCGACGACCTTCTGGCAGTACGGACAGGCCGGCGACCATCCGGACACCGCGGCCATGCAAGGCCAGGTTGTCGGACCGCTGATCGATGTGCGCGAGGGTGACACGGTTGAAATCCGCTTCGTGAACCGCTTGCCACAAGCGTCGACGATCCATTGGCACGGTTTGCCGGTGCCGCCGGACCAGGACGGCAATCCGTCGGACCCGGTCGCGCCGGGCGCCTCGCGCATCTACCGCTTCACACTGCCGCCGGGCAGCGCCGGCACTTACTGGTATCACCCTCATCCGCATATGATGTCGGCCGAACAGGTGTTTCGCGGACTCGCGGGGCCGATCGTGGTCCGCGCGGCCGTCGATCCGCTCGCCGGCTGGCCCGAGCGCCATCTGTTCTTCTCCGATCTGAAGCTCGCGAGCGACGGCACGATTGCGCCGAACGACATGATGGACTGGATGAACGGCCGCGAAGGGCAGTTCGTGCTGGTCAACGGCGCGCGGCGTCCGCTCATCGTGATGGCGGCGGACGAACGCTGGCGCGTATGGAATGCCTGCAATGCCCGCTATCTGAGATTGTCGCTAGGGAAGGGGCGCACCTTTGCGCAAGTGGGGACGGACGGTGGCCTGCTGCAGCAGGCGCGCGAAGGCCTGACCGAGCTGTTGCTGGCGCCCGGCGAGCGTGCAGAGTTGATTGTCCGGAGCGTCGGGGGGACGCGCGAGCCCGAAGGACAGCCGCAATCCGGCGAATCTGCGCAGCCAGACCGGTCCGCGACGTCTGCCCAGTCTGCGCGCGCAATCCTGAGCGCCGAGGTCTACGACCGCCGCAAGATGGCCATGTCGCACGGCAGCCTGCCGCCCGATTCCGCCCACCCGCTTGCCGACGTGCAGTTCGAACCGCGCACGCCAAACGCGCCCGGTCGCGCGGTAGCCATTCCCACGACGCTGCGTGAGATATCCCCACTCGGAGCGCCCGTCAGCCAAAAATCCGTGGTGTTTTCGGAGCGGATGGACATGGCCGCGATGCACCGTCCCGGCGCATCCCGCAACGGCATGCCTGCCGGCATGACCTTCATGATCAACGGCGCGAGCTTCGATCCCCGGCGCATCACGCTGACCAGCCGCCGCGGCGAGGTCGAACGCTGGTCGATTGAAAACCGCACGGATATGGATCACCCGTTCCATCTGCACGGCACGCAATTTCAGATACTCGAGCGCGAACAGGAGGGTGTCGTGACACCTGAGCCTTATCTGGCGTGGCGCGATACCGTCAACGTGCAACCGGGTGAAACGGTGCGCATCGCTACGATGCAGAACCAGGCGGGCGAGCGGATGTTCCACTGCCACATCCTCGAACACGAGGACCTCGGCATGATGGGCATGCTTAAAGTGATCTGACGGCGCGCCCAACCCGACCCGCGGATGGCCCGCGCGCAACGCCGGCAACGCGGGCCGCGCAAAACGCGTCCCCAGAATGAAGAAACCCGGCACGAAGCCGGGTTTCCAGGGTACGGGTATCGAACAGATTCAGGCAGCGGCCTGGATGTTCGATGCCTGCTTGCCTTTGGGGCCTTGCACGACCTCAAAGCTGACCTTTTGACCTTCCTTCAGGGTTTTGAACCCATTCATCTGGATGGCCGAAAAGTGTGCAAACAGATCCTCACCGCCTTCGTCGGGCGTAATGAATCCGAAACCTTTCGCGTCATTGAACCATTTGACCGTACCAGTTGCCATACCTACTTCCCCTGTAACTCATGACACCACCACGAGCCCTCGAAAAGCTTAACGGCCGCAGTCTGCAGCCGCTCCCTCCTCACAAGCTCACCATCGGCATTTTTTCGAATTTGTGGCTGACTGAAAAAAGTGCCAGCTTGATTGTTGAGGCTCTTTATTCGAGTGTCAAGAAAATTTTGAGACGCCTCCAACGGCGTTGCAAACATCCCATTTCCAGGGTTTTTACCGCTTTTCTTATGTGCGGTGGCGCAAGCGTCCCGTCTTGAAAAGTCGCATAATCGACTCACATGCTGTTCTGCGGGTCGGTGCTCCCGCAAGTCTTACCGTATCAGGATCAGGTGGCGCGCGAGCGCCCCGGACCTGTCTCTTCGCGCGAGGCCCCTCGGGGCCAGCAAACTTGGGGCAGCCCGGCGTTTTGCGGGAGGCTGCCGCGCACACGTTCAGCTTGCTGCGGCAGGTTGTGCGATACTCGATCCAAGTGCACTGCAACAGCAGAAGCAACGAAATTCCAGGAGGGCCGGCTCCGCAATCGGCTCCGTGCAAGGCGCACGCGTGACAGGCAGTGCCGTCATGTGGAGGCGAATGGGAACGCCGGCCAGCCGGTCGGGTTTTGACAGGATTGCGGGCCTGTGCGAGTTGTTTAGAATGGGTGTATGGCAATTATCCCGGACAAGCAGGACGGCACCGTACTGGAGCGGCAGGAAAAAAAGCTGAAACCGCCCTCCATGTATAAGGTGGTGCTGTTGAACGACGACTTCACGCCAATGGAATTTGTCGTGATGATCGTGCAGGAATACTTCAATAAAGATCGTGAAACCGCAACGCAGATTATGCTGAAGGTGCATCGCGAAGGCAGGGGAGTTTGTGGGGTCTATACGCGGGACATCGCGTCGACCAAAGTCGAGCAAGTCGTTACCCACGCACGGCAGGCCGGGCATCCGCTGCAGTGTGTGATGGAGGAAGCATGATTGCCCAGGAACTGGAAGTCAGCTTGCACATGGCGTTCATGGAAGCACGCCAGGCGCGGCACGAGTTCATTACGGTCGAACATCTTTTACTGGCCCTGTTGGACAATCCGACGGCGGCAGAGGTGTTACGCGCCTGCGCGGCCAACATCGAGGATCTGCGCCAGAACCTGCGCAACTTCATTCATGACAACACGCCAACCGTGCCTGGCACGGACGACGTCGACACGCAGCCCACGCTGGGTTTCCAGCGCGTGATCCAGCGTGCCATCATGCATGTGCAGTCCACCTCGAACGGCAAGAAGGAAGTGACCGGCGCGAACGTGCTGGTGGCGATCTTCGGCGAAAAGGATTCGCACGCGGTCTACTACCTGCAACAGCAGGGTGTGACGCGTCTGGACGTGGTGAATTTCATCTCGCACGGCATTGCCAAGACCAGCAGCACCGACGCCGCCAAGGCGAGCGATGCCAACGCCGAGTCTGACGAAGCGGCCGCGCAGAAAGAAACGCCGCTCGCCCAATTCACGCAGAACCTGAACCAGATGGCGAAAGACGGCCGCATCGATCCGCTGATCGGTCGCGAGTCGGAAGTCGAGCGCGTGGTGCAGGTGCTGTGCCGCCGGCGCAAGAACAATCCGCTACTGGTCGGTGAGGCCGGCGTCGGCAAGACGGCGATCGCCGAAGGGCTCGCCTGGCGCATTACGCGCGGCGAAGTGCCGGATATTCTGGCCGACGCCCAGGTGTACTCGCTCGACATGGGCGCGTTGCTGGCCGGCACGAAGTATCGCGGCGATTTCGAGCAACGCCTGAAGACGGTCCTCAAGGAATTGAAGGAACGTCCGCATGCCATCCTGTTCATCGACGAAATTCATACGCTGATCGGCGCAGGCGCGGCCTCGGGCGGTACGCTGGACGCGTCGAATCTGCTGAAGCCGGCGTTGTCGTCGGGCACGCTCAAGTGCATCGGCGCGACGACGTTCACCGAATACCGCGGCATCTTCGAAAAAGATGCGGCCCTGTCACGCCGCTTCCAGAAAGTGGATGTGACCGAGCCGACCGTCGAACAGACGGTGGCGATCCTGCGCGGCCTGAAGTCGCGCTTCGAAGAGCATCACGGCGTGAAGTACTCGTCGGGTGCGCTGTCGGCGGCTGCTGAGCTGTCGGCACGCTTCATCACGGATCGTCATCTGCCGGACAAGGCCATCGACGTGATCGACGAAGCCGGCGCGGCACAACGCATCCTGCCGAAGTCGAAGCAGAAGAAGACCATCGGCAAGGGCGAGATTGAGGAAATCATCTCGAAGATCGCGCGTGTCCCGCCGCAAAGCGTGTCGCAAGACGATCGCAGCAAGCTGCAGACGCTGGACCGCGACCTGAAGAGCGTGGTGTTCGGGCAAGACCCGGCCATCGACGCGCTGTCGGCCGCGATCAAGATGGCGCGCGCAGGCCTCGGCAAGCTGGACAAGCCGATCGGCGCGTTCCTGTTCTCCGGTCCGACGGGTGTCGGCAAGACCGAAGTGGCGAAGCAACTGGCGTTCACGCTGGGTATCGAGCTGATCCGCTTTGACATGTCCGAGTACATGGAGCGTCATGCGGTGAGCCGTTTGATCGGCGCGCCGCCGGGCTATGTCGGTTTCGATCAGGGCGGTCTGCTGACCGAAGCCGTGACGAAGAAGCCGCATTGCGTGCTGCTGCTCGATGAAATCGAAAAGGCGCATCCAGACATCTACAACGTGCTGCTGCAGGTGATGGACCACGGCACGCTGACGGACAACAACGGTCGCAAGGCAGATTTCCGCAACGTCATCATCATCATGACGACGAACGCGGGTGCCGAGGCAATGGGCAAGTCGGTGATCGGCTTCACGACGCGCCGCGAAACCGGCGACGAAATGGTCGACATCAAGCGCATGTTCACGCCGGAGTTCCGTAACCGTCTGGACGCAACCATCAGCTTCCGCTCGCTCGATGAGGAAATCATCATGCGTGTGGTCGACAAGTTCCTGATGCAGCTCGAAGACCAGTTGCACGAGAAGAAGGTGGACGCGCTCTTCACCGACGCGCTGCGCAAGCATCTCGCCAAGCACGGTTTCGATCCGCTGATGGGCGCGCGTCCGATGCAGCGTCTGATCCAGGACACGATCCGTCGTGCACTGGCGGACGAACTGCTGTTCGGCAAGCTGATGAGCGGCGGCCGTGTGACAGTCGACGTGGATGCGGAAGACAAGGTGCAGCTCACGTTCGACGAGCAACCGGCGCCGCGTAATCCGAATCCGGAAGCGATCGAAGTCGAATAAGCGCTTAGCGCTACGTAGCTAGCAAAGCAAAACGGCGCGGGCCTAAAAGCCCGCGCCGTTTTTTTATGCGCGTCAGTCAGATAGGCGCGGTGTCAACTGTACCGCCTCTGCCAGGTACGAGCGCTTTAGAAAAAACCTCAGTGCTTGCCGGTACTCCCGAACCCACCCGCGCCACGCTCGCTGGTTTCGAAATCGTCGACGATGTTGAATTCGGCCTGCACCACCGGCACGATCACGAGTTGCGCCAGCCGCTCCATCGGATTCAGCGTGAACGTGGTCTGTCCGCGATTCCATGTTGAGATCATCAGTTGCCCCTGGTAATCCGAGTCGATCAGCCCCACCAGATTACCGAGCACGATACCGTGCTTATGTCCCAGCCCCGAGCGCGGCAGGATCAGCGCTGCATATCCCGAATCGCCCACGTGAATTGCCAGACCCGTCGGCACCAGCGCCGTTTCGCCGGGTTGCAGCGTCAGCGGTTCGTCGAGGCACGCGCGCAGATCGAGGCCCGCGCTACCGGTCGTGGCGTATGCCGGGAGTTGGTCGCGCATGCGCGCGTCGAGAATCTTCAGGTCGAGTTTCATGCAGTTCGAATCAATGGGTGGGAAGAGGGGAAAGGCTCAGCGTTGCTTTAGCGTCCGAGCTGGAACGCGTCGGCAAGAAGTTCGTACGAACGCAGCCGCGCGCGGTAACTGCCCGCTACGGTCAGCACCACCAGCTCGTCGGCCTGGAACTGCGCCTGCAGGTCGAGCATGCGCTCGGTCACCTGCTCCGGCGTGCCGATGATGCTGCGTGGCTTCTCGCGGTCGATCACCAGCTTTTCGCGTTCGCCGTACTCCTGGGCAAGGCCTTGTTCGATGTTGGGAATCGGTGCGTTCAGACCATAGGCCATCTGCACGCGGCGCAGATCGACGGCTTTTTCCAGATCGGCCGCTTCCTGTTCGGTGTCGGCGCAGATCACGAATACAGCGGCGGCCAGATAGGGCTGCGCTTCGTTACCGGCCTTGAAGCGCTCGCGATACGCGTGCGCCACCTGATGGCCGAAATGCGCGTTGATGAAATGCGCGAACGCGAAGCGAATGCCGAGTTGCGCGGCGAGCAGTCCACCGAATTCGCTCGAACCCAGCACCCATAACTGCGGGCGAGTCTCGACCTGCGGCTGCAGCAGCACACCCTGTGCGACGTGATCGGCCGGCAGCGTGCCCTTCATCAGCCCGACCAGATCGGCGACCTGCTGCGGGAAGATGTCGCCACGGTTGTAGTCGCCGGCGGCGACGGCCTGTGCCGTGCGCATATCGCCGCCAGGCGCGCGGCCGACGCCGAGGTCGATGCGATTGGGAAACAGCGCTTCGAGCATCATGAACTGCTCGGCGACCTTGAACGGGCTGTAGTACGGCAGCATCACGCCGCCGGAGCCGAGGCGAATCCGTTGCGTGACGCTGCCAAGGCGCGCCAGCATCACCTCGGGGCAGGGGTTCGACACGCCGCGCAGCCCGTGATGCTCGGCGCACCAGTAGCGCGTGTAGCCGAGATCGTCGGCGAGCTGCGCGAGTTCAACGGTGGCGGCGATCGCGTCCGCCACTGAGTGCCCGTCGATCACGGGCGTTTGATCGAGCACGGATAGTAGCGTCATGACAGTACTGCTCCAGTGTGACTCAAGGTTCCGGCAAAGAGGACTGCTCAGTTGCCCGAGCGTTACCGGATCAGGCTCGTATCGGGCAGCCGCTTCGCGATTTCGGCAATCAATGCGCTCGCGAGCGCCTGCTTGTCCGCGCGCGGCAGCTTCGTCGCGGCGCCGGCCTCGAACAGGACCACTTCGTTGTCGTCGAGGCCGAAGGTCAATGGGCCCAGATTGCCGATCAGCAGCGGCACATTCTTGCGCACGCGCTTTTCTTCGCCGTGGACTTCCAGGTCGCCGCTTTCCGCCGCAAAACCGACGCAGAAAGGCGGGTGAGGCAGCTTCGCCACTGCGGCAAGGATGTCCGGATTTTCGACGAAGCTGAACGTGGGCATGGCACGCTCAGCGGTCTTCTTGATCTTGTGTTCGCTGACATGATCGACGCGCCAGTCGGCGACCGCCGCCACGCCGATAAAGATGTCGTAGTCGGGCACGGCGCGCATCACCGCATCGTGCATCTGCTGCGCGGTTTGCACGTCCTCGCGGATCACGCCCCACGGTGTTTCGAGCGCGACCGGACCGGCTACCAGATGCACGTCGGCGCCGGCCTGCTGGGCCGCGCGCGCCAGCGCGAAACCCATCTTGCCGCTCGAGCGGTTGGTGATGCCGCGCACCGGATCCAGCGGTTCGAAGGTGGGGCCGGCGGTCAGCAGCACGCGGCGGCCGGCGAGAATCTTCGGCTGGAAGAACGAAGCGATCGCCTCGTAGGTGGCGGCGGCTTCGAGCATCCGGCCATCGCCCACTTCACCGCAGGCTTGCGGACCGGAATCCGGCCCGAGCACTTCAACGCCGTCCGCGCGCAGTTGCGCGACGTTGCGCTGTGTGGCCGGGTTTTGCCACATCTGACGGTTCATCGCCGGCACGACCAGCAGCGGACAATCGCGTGCGACGCACAGCGTCGACAGCAGGTCGTCGGCCATGCCATGTGCCAGTTTGGCGAGGAAATCGGTCGAAGCCGGCGCAATCACGATCGCATCCGCTTCACGCGACAGGTCGATGTGCGCCATGTTGTTCGGCACGCGCCCGTCCCACTGGCTGCTGTAGACCGGACGGCCCGATAGCGCCTGCATGGTGACCGGCGTGATGAATTGCGTCGCCGCTTCGGTCATGACGACCTGCACGGTTGCGCCTGCCTTGGTCAGCAGGCGCGTGAGTTCGGCGATCTTGTAGCAGGCAATCCCGCCCGAGAGGCCGAGGACGAGATGTTTTCCTGCGAGTTCTGCGGTTGCCAACGCAAGCCTCCGAGACAAAGCATGATGGCCGGCCAGGCGCGCCGGCCCCGAAACTCGCGGCGTTAGCGCGAGCCGCGCACGCGCCGCAATTCGTCGAGCACGAGCAGTATCGCGCCGATCGTAATCGCGCTGTCGGCGAGGTTGAACGCCGGCCAGTGCCAGCTGCCCACGTGGAAATCGAGGAAGTCGATCACGTGGCCATAAGCCAGCCGGTCGATCACGTTACCGAGCGCCCCGCCGAGAATCAGCGCCAGGGCGGTGCAGAACAGCTTCTGCCCGCCGTGACGCTTGAGCAGGTAGCAAATCACCAGCGCCGCGACCACGCCAAGGCCCGTGAAGGCCCAGCGCTGCCAACCACCCGCCATGGCGAGGAAGCTGAAGGCGGCGCCGCGGTTGTACACCAGAATGAGGTTGAAAAACGGCGCGACCGCATGCGGGACGCCGTAGGCAAACACCTTCTGGATAGCGATTTTCGTGAGCTGATCAAACAGGATGACGATCAGCGCCACGCCAAGCCACGGTGCCAGCGAACCGCTGGCGGGTTTCGACAGGGTTCTTGCCATTATGCCGCGCTCCTCGTTTCGCCGCTTCCGAACAGGTTGCTGAAGCACCGGCCGCACAGCGTGGGGTGCTCAGCGTTCTCGCCGACGTCCGCGCGGTAGTGCCAGCAGCGTTCGCACTTCAGATACTTCGAGGCGCTCACTTCGACGCCTTCGTCCGCTTCGCTCGCCACCTTCACGACCGTCGCCGAGGACGTGATCAGCACGAACTTCAGATCCGCGCCGAGGCTCGCCAGCGCGTCATGACGCGCGCCGCTCGCGCGGATTTCGACTTCCGCCTGCAGCGACGAGCCGATCAGGTTCGCGACGCGCGCTTCTTCCAGCGCCTTGGTGACGTCGCTGCGCACCGCGCGCAGCAGCGTCCACTTGTCGAGCAGCGCGGCGGCATCCGCGACTTCCGGATAGGCGTGATACGTCTCCGTGAAGATGGTTTCGCTGTTCGGCTGGAACACCTTCCACGCTTCTTCCGCGGTGAACGACAGGAACGGCGCCATGATGCGCAGCAGGCCGTGGGCGATGTGATACAGCGCGGTCTGTGCGGCGCGGCGGGCGACGGAATCGGCCGCCGTGGTGTACAGGCGGTCCTTCAGCACGTCGAGGTAGAAACCGCCGAGGTCTTCCGAGCAGAACGTCTGCAGCTTGGCCACGACCGGGTGGAACTCGTACTTGTCGTAGTGCGCGAGGATGTCCGTCTGCAGATTGGCCGACAGCGCCACCGCATAACGGTCGATCTCGAGCCAGTCTTCTTCCGGACGCGCGTGTTTCTCGAAGTCGAAGTCCGACAGATTCGCGAGCAGGAAGCGCAGCGTATTGCGGATGCGGCGGTAGCCTTCCGTCACGCGCTTCAGGATTTCCTCGGAGATAGCCAGCTCGCCCGAGTAGTCGGTCGAAGCGATCCACAGGCGGATGATTTCCGCGCCGAGACGGTTCGCCACTTCCTCTGGATCGATGCCGTTGCCAAGCGACTTGCTCATCTTGCGGCCTTCGCCGTCGACGGTGAAGCCGTGCGTCAGCAGCGCGTTGTACGGCGGCCGGCCGTCGAGCATCGACGCCGTCAGGAGCGACGAATGGAACCAGCCGCGGTGCTGGTCCGAGCCTTCCAGATACAGGTCGGCCGGGAACTGCAGCTCGTCCTTGTGCGAGCCGCGCAGCACGTGCCAATGCGTCGTGCCGGAATCGAACCACACGTCGAGCGTGTCGCGGTTCTTTTCGTACATGTTGGCGTCGTCGCCGAGCAGTTCGCGCGGATCGAGCGTTTGCCACGCTTCGATGCCGGCCTTCTCGACGCGTTGCGCGACTTCTTCGAGCAGCGCCAGCGTGCGCGGATGCAGCTCGCCGGTTTCCTTGTGCACGAAGAAGGCCATCGGCACGCCCCATTGGCGTTGGCGCGACAGCGTCCAGTCAGGACGGTTGGCGATCATGCTGAACAGACGCTGCTTGCCCCACGACGGATAGAACGCCGTGTTCTCGATACCTTCCAGAGCGGTTTCGCGCAGCGTCTTGTCGGTGTCGTTCGGCTTCACGTCCATGCCGGCGAACCACTGCGAGGTGGCGCGGTAGATGATCGGCGTCTTGTGGCGCCAGCAGTGCATGTAGCTGTGCGTGTACTTTTCCGTGCGCAGCAGCGAGCCGGCCGCTTCAAGCGCTTCGACGATCTTCGGATTGGCCGCCCAGATGGACAGGCCGCCGAACAGCGCGAGCGATTCGATATAACGGCCGTCGCCCATCACCGGACTGACGATGTCCGAATCGGCCATGCCGTGCGCCTTGCACGACACGAAGTCTTCCACGCCATAGGCGGGCGACGAGTGCACGATGCCGGTGCCGGTTTCCGTCGTCACGTAGTCGCCGAGATAGACCGGCGCCGTGCGCTTGTAGCTCGGATGTGCCGAAGCGAGCGGGTGATGGAAACGCAGGTTGGCGAGCTTGGCGCCCGCGGTGGTGGCGACGACGCTGCCTTCGAGGCCGTATTGCCTGAGGCACGCTTCGACACGCTCTTGCGCGAGGATCAGCAGGCCGCGCGGCGTTTCCACCAGCGCGTAGACGATCTCCGGGTGGACGTTCAGCGCCTGGTTGGCGGGGATCGTCCACGGCGTCGTGGTCCAGATCACGATGCCGCCTTCGCTGCTCGGCAACGCCGCGAGGCCGAATGCTTGCGCGGTCTTTTCCGGCTCGGCGAAGGCGAACAGCACGTCGATGGTCGGATCGGTCTTGTCCTTGTACTCGACTTCCGCCTCAGCCAGCGCCGAGCCGCAGTCGAAACACCAGTTCACCGGCTTCAGGCCGCGGAACACGTAGCCCTTTTCGATGATCTTCGCGAGCGCCCGGATTTCGCCGGCTTCGTTCGTGAAGTTCATGGTCTTGTACGGGTTGTCCCACTCTCCGAGTACGCCCAGACGGCGGAAGCCGACCTTCTGCTTCTCGATCTGCTCGGTGGCGTAGGCGCGCGCTTTCTGCATGACCTCGGCGGCCGGCAGCGACTTGCCGAACTGCTTTTCGATCTGGATTTCGATCGGCATGCCGTGGCAGTCCCAGCCCGGCACGTAGGCCGCGTCGAAGCCCGCCATGTTGCGCGACTTGACGACCATGTCCTTGAGGATCTTGTTCACTGCGTGGCCGAGGTGGATGTCGCCGTTCGCATACGGCGGGCCGTCGTGCAGGATGAACTTCTTGCGGCCCTTGGAGGCGGCGCGGATCGTTTCGTAGACCTTGCGCTCCTGCCATTCCTTGACCCATTGCGGCTCGCGTTTGGGCAGGTCGCCACGCATCGGGAACGGCGTGTCGAGCAGGTTGACCGGGTATCGGGACTGCGGTTTCGAATCGGCTTTCTTGTTGCTCATGGTGTGGTCGCGGTGAATTCTTTCGATGCGCACTAAAGGCGCAATATGCGCACGATGCGCGGGGCGTTGCGCGCCCGGCAGGCATGTCGCGTGATCCACGGACGCCCTTCGATGCGCGCGGCGGAGGGTACGTGCGACGCTTGATGCTGACAGCGCCGGCACGTACCGCGGCGGCTATCTAATTCGGTCGGTGGCTGAAGTGGCAAAGCCGGTGGAGCGGCTGCCCGGCGTACCGGTGCCCACCGCCGCGAACCACGCACGCGCGTTGGCGACGTCGCGCGCGATGGCGGCGGTCAGCGTTTCGAGGTCGACGTACTTCTCCTCGTCACGCAGCTTCTTCAGAAATTCGACGCGTACGAGTTTGCCATACGCGTCGCCGTGCCAGTCGAGCAGGTGTACCTCGAGCAGCACGCGGCCGGAGTCGTCGACGGTGGGGCGCAAGCCGAGGCTGGCGACGCCCGGCAACGGCTCCGCTGCGATGCCGTGCACGCGGACCACGAAAATCCCCGCCAGCGCCGGGCGCTTGTGGGCGATCGGCAGGTTCAGCGTGGGAAAGCCGAGGTCGCGGCCCAGCTTCATGCCGTGGACGACGTGGCCGCTGATCAGGTAATCGCGGCCCAGCGCGGCGCGCGCCGAGTCGAGGTCGCCGGCAATCAGGGCCGCGCGCACGCCGGAGCTGGAGATGCGCGCACCGGACGGATCCGCGACGGTGGCCATCTGTTCGACTTCGAAACCGTGCTGCAGGCCGGCGGCCTTGAGCGATTCGAAATCGCCCGCGCGCTTCGAGCCATAGCGGAAGTCGTCGCCGATCATCACCCAGCGCGCGTGCAAGCCGTTGACGATGATCCGCTCGACGAACGCATCCGGCGACTGGCTGGCGAAGGTGTGGTTGAAATGCTCGACCACCACCCGGTCGACGCCATTGGTGCGCAGCGCCTCGAGCTTGTCGCGCAGCATGGCGATCCGCGGCGGGGCGCCGGCCGGATTGAAGAATTCACGCGGGTGCGGCTCGAAGGTCATCACGCAAACGGGCAGGCCGCGGGCGTCGGCGGCGGCCCGCACATGGGCGAGCAAAGCCTGATGGCCGCGGTGGACACCGTCGAAGTTGCCGATGGTCAGTGCGCAGGGCGCACGGCTCTCGGCATTGGGAAGACCGCGGAAGACTCTCACAATAGCGTGTTGGGCGACGTTGTGTGTGGGGACGGCGTGTAACGGCGACGTGTGACGGCATCCATAACGGTAACGTATCATGCCGGGCCGCAAGGGCGGCCGGCAGGGACGGACCGGACTCCGCAAAACACACGATTATAAACGCTCAAAGCAAGCCACGGCGGCGCAGCGCCGTTCCGGCGGTCCCCGAATGATAAAATCCGCGGATGAAAAAACTTGTCATCCTGATTTCCGGGCGGGGCAGCAACATGGAAGCCATCGTTCGCGCCTGTTCGCGCGAAGGCTGGCCGGCGCAAGTCGCCGCCGTGATTGCCAACCGTCCAGACGCTGCGGGCCTTGAGTTCGCCGCGTCGCACGGCATTGCCACGGCGGTGGTCGACCACCGCCAGTTTCCCGACCGCGAGACCTTCGACGCGGCCCTGGCACGCGAAATCGACGCTTTCGCGCCCGATCTGGTTGCGCTTGCCGGCTTCATGCGGGTGCTGACGCCCGGCTTCGTCGACCGCTACGCGGGCCGCATGCTGAACGTTCATCCGTCGCTGCTGCCGAGCTTTACGGGCCTCAAGACGCACCAGCAGGCGCTCGACGCCGGCGTGCGGCTGCACGGCGCGTCGGTCCATTTTGTTACGTCCGAACTGGATCATGGGCCTATCGTGCTGCAATCCGCCGTGCCGGTGCTGCAGGGCGACGACGCCGCGGCGCTGGCCGGGCGCGTGCTCGAGACCGAACACACGATTTACCCCCGCGCGGTGCGCTGGTTCGTCGAAGGGCGCCTTGCGCTCGACGGACTGCGCGTCACGCTCACGCCGCCGGAGCCGCAATGGCTCTTTGCCGACATCAATAGCAACAAGATCGCCGGAGAGGGCGTATGAGACTGCATGGATTTCTGATTGGACAAACTGAAACGCTGCTCGCGGACGTGCTGAAGCTGGCCGGCCCCGCCGACGCCGCCACCAGCCGTTTTTTCCGCGCCCACCCGAAGCTCGGGCACGGCGAGCGCGGCGTCATCGCCGAAGCGGTGTTCGCGGTGTTGCGGCGGCGGATGGAGTTCGCCCATCTGGCCGAAAGCGGCACCGGCAGCCCGGCGCGCCGCATGGCCTTGCTGGGCCTGATGCAGACGGCGGGGCGCTCGGCCCTGAAGCCGTTCGTCTCCGACAGCGAGTCCAACTGGCTTGAACACGTCGCGAAGATCGACCCGGAGAGCCTGCCGCTGCGGATTCGCATGAACCTGCCGGACTGGATCTATCAGGCGCTCTCCAAGCGTTTCGAAGCCGACGAACTGGCGCAGCTCGCCGCCGCGCTGAACTATCCGGCGCCGCTCGACCTGCGCGCCAATCCGATCAAGGCAAGCCGCGACGACGTGCTCGGCGCGCTGTCGAAGGCCGGCATCGAGGCCGGCGCCACGCCGTTTGCGCCGTTCGGCGTGCGGGTGGTCGGCAAGCCGCCGCTCACCAAGCTCGACGCGTTCCAGAACGGCTGGGTCGAAGTGCAGGATGAAGGCAGCCAGTTGCTGTGCACGCTGGTGGCGCCCAAGCGCGGCGAAATGATCGTCGATTTCTGCGCCGGCGCGGGCGGCAAGACGCTCGCGCTGGGCGCGATGATGCGCTCCTCGGGCCGTCTGTATGCGTTCGACATCTCCGAGCGGCGCCTCGCCAAGCTCAAGCCGCGCCTCGCGCGCAGCGGGCTGTCGAACGTCAACCCGGTGCTGATCGACAGCGAGCATGACGCCAAGATCAAGCGTCTGGCGGGCAAGATCGACCGCGTGCTGGTGGATGCGCCGTGCAGCGGTCTCGGCACGCTGCGGCGCAATCCTGATCTGAAATGGCGCCAGTCGCCGGAATCCATCGCCGAACTGGCGCCCAAGCAGTTGTCCATCCTGACGAGCGCCGCGCGCCTCGTGAAGGTGGGCGGCCGGCTCGTCTACGCGACCTGCAGCATTCTGGAAGCCGAAAACGAAACCATCGTCGAGCAGTTCCTCGCCAATCACCCCGGCTTTGCCGTGGTGCCGGCGGGCGAAGTGCTGGCCGAGCAGCGTGTCGAGCTGGAGATGGGCGACTACCTGTCGCTGTGGCCGCACCGCCACGCCACCGACGGCTTCTTCGCTGCCGTGCTGGAGCGCCGCTCCTAAGCGGCCTGGGCGCGCCCGGCCGTTGCGCAAACGAGTCGCGGCGTGCCGGACGCACCTACCCCACCATGCAGAATCGGATCTTCTCTCACCTGTTCGGCGACGTCGGCCACGACTTCGGTCAGCCGGTGATGCTTTGGCAGGTCGGCTTGCTGCTCGGCACGCTCCTGCTCGCGTGGGGGCTTGCCTGGCTGCTGCGCCGCACGCTCGACCTGCGCCGGCAGACGCGCTATCAGGCGCTGCGCTTCGGCGCGGAAAGCCTGAACCGCGCGTTCTTTCCGCTGATCGGCGCGGCGCTGGTCTGGCTCGCGCAGGCGGTCGCCTCGCCCTTCATGCATACGGCGCTGCTCGACCTGGCGCTGGTGCCGCTGTTCGGCATCGGGCTGATCTATGTGATGTTCTTCTTCGCCCGGCGCGTCTTCGGCAGCGACGGCGAAGCCCATACGCTGCTGTTTTTCGTCGAAAAGGTCGTCTCGCTGATCGTCTGGGTCGGCATGGTGCTGACCGTGATGGGCATTCAGGACGACGTCCTCGACTGGATGGCCAGCGTGCGCTTTCGTGTGGCCAATGCGCACATGACGCTGCTGTCCCTGTCGACGGGGCTGCTGTGGGTCTGCGTGACGATGGTGGTGGCGATGTGGCTCGGCTCGGCGTTCGAGGAGCGGCTGATGCGCGCCCGCACGCTCGATGCGAACCTGAAAGTGGTGGTGGCGCGGGTCGGCCGCGCGTCGTTCATGCTGGCGGCGGTGCTGATCAGCCTGTCGCTGGTGGGCATCGACATTACGGTGCTGGGGGTGTTCGGCGGCGCGCTGGGGGTGGGGCTTGGCTTCGGCTTGCAGAAGATCGCCAGCAATTACGTGTCGGGCTTCATCATCCTGATCGACCGTTCGCTGCGGATCGGCGACACCATCAATACCGGCGGCCTGCAGGGCATGGTCACGCAGATCCGCACGCGCTACACGGTGGTGCGCGGACTGGACGGCATCGAAACGCTGATTCCAAACGAAAAGCTGATCACCGATGTCGTGCAGAACCAGTCGTCCTATCTGACTCGCGGGTACGCGAAGATCGCCGTTCAGGTGGCGTACACGTCGGATGTGGACGAGGCCATGGCGCTGCTTGCCGAGGCTGCGCACGGCGTCGACCGGGTGCTGCTGGATCCCGCCCCGACGCCTTATCTGGTCGGATTCGGCCCGGACGGCATCAACCTGGAACTGGGTTTCTGGATCGAGGACGCGGCAACCGGCACCTCCAGCGTGCGCTCGGCGATCAACCGCAATATCTGGCGTCTGTTCGGCGAGCACGGCATTTCGATTCCCTACGCGCAACGCGAGCTGCGGATTGTCGGCGCGGGCGACATTCTGTCGCGACCGGTAAATCTGACCGGAGACGCAGCCAACGAGCCCGGCAGCGCCGCCTGAGGCGGCTGTGCGGCCTTGCAAGGCCGCCAAAAATACCGCATCAGCGTGTTTGCCCTGGTTGATGCGCTACAAAAAATCCCCAATTGTTACAAACACTTGGAACGGTTCGCGTAGAATAACGTCCAATCTGTTCGTATGCTTTCACTTTCTTGACACCGCGTTTTTGGTTAGTCTCTCGGTTACTCTGTACGTGTTGTCTTTTGGTGTCCTGTCACTCTCGTTCCACAGGTAAATTGCCTTGTTGAATTCCTTGCTTGATTTTCTTGCCCACGGTCTGCTGCGCTTCTCGTGGTGGCAACTCGCGGTGTACACGGCCGTGGTGACGCACATCACGATCATTGGCGTGACGGTGTATCTGCACCGCTGCCAGGCGCACCGCGCCCTCGACCTGCATCCCGCGGTCAGTCATTTTTTCCGCTTCTGGCTGTGGATGACCACAGGCATGTTGACCGGCCAATGGGCCGCGATTCACCGTAAGCACCACGCCAAGTGCGAGACCGAAGAAGATCCGCACAGCCCGCAAACGCGCGGCATCTGGAAGGTGTTGCTGGAAGGCGCCGAGCTCTATCGCAGCGAAGCGAAGAACGAAGAAACCATGCGCAAGTTCAGTCACGGCACGCCGAACGACTGGATGGAACGCAACGTCTACACGAAGTACCCGATTCTTGGCGTGAGCCTGATGATGGTGCTCAACGTCGCGCTGTTCGGCCTCGTCGGCCTGACGGTCTGGGCCGTGCAGATGATCTGGATTCCGTTCTGGGCGGCGGGTGTTGTCAATGGTCTCGCGCACTTCTGGGGCTATCGCAACTTCAACTCGGCTGATGCGAGCACCAACATTTTCCCGTGGGGCATCCTGATCGGTGGCGAAGAACTGCACAACAACCACCATACGTATGCGACGTCGGCCAAGCTGTCGAACAAGTGGTACGAGTTCGATATCGGCTGGATGTATATCCGTATCATGTCGGCCTTCCGTCTGGCCAAGGTGAAGAAGATTGCACCCACGCCGCGCCTGACCACCGGCAAGCTCGTGCTGGACCAGGACACCTTGCAGGCCGTGCTGGCCAACCGCTACGAAGTCATGGCCCGCTACGGTAAGGCGCTCAAGCGCGCATATCGCCAGGAACTGGCGCACCTGAAGGAAGTGGGCGCGCGCGAAAAGTACCAGGTGATGCGCGGTGCACGTAGCTGGTTCCACAAGGAAGAAGCCGGCCTCGACGAACCGCAGAAGCGTCAATTGCCGCAAATCTTCGCGAACAGCCAGAAGCTGCGCACCTACATCGAGTTGCGTAACGAGCTCGCAGCCATGTGGGAGCGTTCGAACGCCTCGCGCGAACAACTGCTCGTGCAATTGCAGGATTGGTGTCATCGTGCAGAACAAAGCGGTATCAAGGCACTCCAGGAGTTTGCGACGCGTCTGCGCCGCTATGCCTGAGCCAGGAAACTAAGCACGAAATCTATTAAGATTCAGGTTCGTCACAAAACCCCGCGTTGGCGGGGTTTTGCTTTTTTGGGCCGCATAAAACGTCGGACGCGAGGCATAAGGCGCACGGCGATCTGCGGCGCATCAGCAGGGCAGAGGGGATCATGAATCAGCAGGCGATCAGGAGCGTCGAATACGACCGGCCGCAGGCGCAGGGCTTGACCTGCGGCATCGGACAGGCGTGGGCCAAGGTGCCCGAGGCGCCGTCGGCAGAAGAAAAGGTTGCGCTGAAGGCGCGTATCCGCGCGTTGCTTGAGCGTGAGAAGGCGGTGCTCGTTGCGCACTATTACGTCGACGCGGAGCTGCAGGAGCTCGCCGACGAGACCGGCGGCTGCGTGGCGGACTCGCTCGAAATGGCGCGTTTCGGCCGCGATCATGAGGCGCAGACGCTGGTCGTCGCCGGTGTGCGCTTTATGGGCGAGACCTCGAAAATCCTCAGTCCCGGCAAGCGCGTGCTGATGCCGGATCTGGATGCAACCTGCTCGCTCGACCTGGGCTGTCCCGTCGACGAGTTTTCCGCATTCTGTGACGCGCATCCGGATCGTACGGTGGTGGTCTACGCGAACACCAGCGCAGCCGTGAAGGCGCGGGCGGACTGGATGGTGACGTCGTCGATCGGCCTCGAGATCGTCGCCGACCTGCACGCGCGCGGCGAAAAGATTATCTGGGCGCCGGACCGGCATCTCGGCAGCTACATCCAGAAGAAGACCGGCGCGGACATGCTGCTCTGGCAGGGCTCGTGCCTCGTGCACGACGAATTCAAGGGGATTGAACTCGATCTGCTGCGCGAACAGTATCCGGACGCCAAGGTGCTGGTGCATCCCGAGTCTCCGGAGAGCGTTGTGGCGCTGGCCGATGTCGTGGGCTCGACGACTCAACTGATCGACGCCGCGCAACGGCTCGATGCGAAGCACTTTATCGTGGCGACGGATCTCGGCATTCTGTACAAGATGCGTCTGGCTGCGCCTGGCAAGACCTTTATCGAAGCCCCGACGGCCGGCAATAGCGCAACCTGCAAAAGTTGCGCGCATTGCCCGTGGATGGCAATGAACGGACTGGCGAATCTGGCCGACGTGCTGGAGCGTGGTCACAACGAGATCCTTGTCGATCGCGCCGTGGGCGAACGGGCGCGCTTGCCGATCGACCGCATGCTCGACTTCGCCGCGCGTCACAAGAAGCGGGTGCAGACGAGCGGCGACCTCGCGAAAGACACGGCATTGTTTTCGAACGTGGGAGCGGCGTAATGGGGGCGGTCGAACAGACATACACGCGGTATCAGGTTGACGCGGTCTCCCCGTTGTTTGCGGAAGTGCGTGCCCAATACGGCGCGGCGTTCGACGTAGCGCTCGCGCGCAATGTTGCCGATGCGCTGGCGGAAGATGTGGGCGCCGGCGATCAGACCGGCCGCCTCGTGCCCGCCGACGATCTACGCGACGCCCGCATCATTGTGCGTGAGGACGCTGTGTTGTGCGGCGTGCCGTGGTTCAACGCAGTGATGCACCACGTCGATCCGCGCATCGACGTGCAGTGGCGCTATCGTGAAGGCGAACTTATGACGGCCGACACGACGGTTTGCAAACTGCGCGGCCCGGCGCGCGCATTACTCACGGCTGAGCGCAACGCGCTGAATTTCCTGCAAATGCTTTCAGGTGTGGCGAGCGCGACGCGCCGCTACGTCGACGCCATCGCCCATACGCAGGCGCGCGTTCTCGATACGCGCAAGACCTTGCCTGGTCTGCGGCTCGCCCAGAAGTACGCGGTGCGCGTGGGCGGCGGCGCCAACCAGCGGCTTGCGCTCTACGACGGCATTCTCATCAAGGAAAACCACATCGCGGCAGCGGGCGGAGTGGGGCCGGCGATGGACGCCGCGCTCGCCTTGAACGCGGGCGTGTCGATCCAGATCGAGGTGGAGACGCTGGAGCAGCTTGAAACGGCGTTGGCGCATCGTGCGCAATCCGTTCTGCTCGACAACTTCTCGTTCGACGCCATGCGCGATGCCGTGCGCCTCACGGCGGGGCGGGCGGTGCTCGAAGTATCGGGCGGCGTGAACTTCGAGACGGTGCGGACGATCGCGGAGACCGGCGTGGATCGTATTTCGATCGGCGCGTTGACGAAGGACGTGCGCGCAACGGATTACTCGATGCGGATTGTCTGATTTTTCGGCTTCGGCTTCGGCTTCGGCTTCGGCTTCAGGCTGCCGTGCCGTGCATCAATGCCTCTGCGGCGAAAAGGCCATCGCACACCAGTGATGGCCTTTTCGCTTTCACGCGGGTTCGGTCGGGACGATGGATGACCCGCCGCCCGCACGATAAACCGCGTATCAGATGTTGCGGTTCCGCACGTTCTCGGGCGACAGCACTGTCGGCAATGCTTTCGGTAGCGCGGCGGGCCAATCGCGGCTGAAATGGAGTCCACGGCTTTCGCGCCGCGAGCGGGCGCTGTCGACGATTAGCGACGCCACGTCCACCAGGTTGCGCAATTCGAGCAGATCGCGGCTTACCTTGAAGTTTGCGTAGTACTCGAGGATTTCGTCGCGCAGCAGCGCGAGGCGATGCCTGGCGCGGGCAAGCCGCTTGTCGGTTCGCACGATGCCGACGTAATTCCACATCAGGCGGCGCAATTCGTCCCAGTTGTGAGCGACGACCACTTCTTCGTCCGGGTCGGACACGCGGCTCTCGTCCCAATCGGGCAGCGGCGCATGGGCGGCGGCGCTGAAACCTTCCGCTTCGATGGCGGCCGCCGCGGAGCGGCCGATCACGAGACACTCCAGCAGCGAATTGCTGGCGAGGCGGTTGGCGCCGTGCAATCCGGTGCAGGAGGTTTCGCCGACCGCATAGAGGCCCGACAGGTCGGTGCGGCCTGCCAGGTCCGTGACGACGCCGCCGCAGGTGTAGTGCGCCGCGGGCACGACCGGAATGGGTTCTTTGGTGATGTCGATGCCGAACTCGAGGCAGCGCGCGAGGATGGTCGGAAAATGCTCTTGCAGGAAACTCGCGGGCTGATGACTGATATCGAGGTACACGCAGTCGATGCCGCGCTTCTTGATCTCGAAGTCGATCGCCCGCGCGACGATGTCGCGCGGCGCCAGTTCGGCGCGCTCGTCGTGCTGGGGCATGAAGCGCGTGCCATCCGGCAGCTTCAGAATGCCGCCTTCGCCGCGCACCGCTTCCGAGATCAGAAAGGATTTGGCGTAGGGATGGAACAGGCAGGTCGGATGGAACTGGATGAATTCCATGTTCGAGACGCGGCAGCCGGCGCGCCACGCCATGGCGATACCGTCGCCGGTCGCGGTGTCCGGGTTCGTGGTGTAGAGGTACACCTTGCCCGCGCCGCCCGTGGCGAGCACCGTATGCGGCGCCTCGATGGTGACCGTGCGGCCGCTTTCCAGATCGAGCGCATACAGCCCGTGACAGCGTCGGCCCGGCAGGCCGAGGCGGTCCGACGTGATCAGGTCGATGGCATAGTGATTTTCCAGCAGCGTGATGTTCGGATGTCGGCGCACGCGCTCGCTGAGCGTGGCGACGACCGCGTGGCCGGTGGCGTCCGCTGCATGAATGATCCGGCGGTGACTATGGCCGCCTTCGCGCGTGAGGTGAAAGCCGAGTTCGGCCGCATCGTCTTTGGTGAACGGCACGCCCTGGGCGATCAGCCATTCAATGGCTTCGCGCCCATGTTCGACGATGAACCGCGTGGCCGCTTCGTCGCACAGGCCGCCGCCGGCAATCAGCGTGTCGCTGACATGGTTTTCGATGCTGTCCGCGGAATCCAGCACGGCGGCGATGCCACCCTGTGCCCAGTCGCTCGCGCCTTCGGTCATTGAAACCTTGGCAATCACCGCGACCCGCCGCGTCTCCGCCAGATTCAATGCAACACTCAGACCCGCCAGGCCGCTACCGACAATTGCCACATCAAAATTCATTTCCTGCGTCTCCATCGCTTGATCAGCCGTTGCGACTCGTGTCGCCGCTCACCGATAAACGAGAGAGGATACGCGTCGCATGACTCGAGGGAAAGCTAGCCGAATGGCCAATGCCGCAAGCAAAGGAGAACGTGCAGGGAAATGGGCTGAGACGCTCAGGTACGCTCAGGGCCGCGGTTCGCACGACGTTGATGGGCGGTGCTGAAAAAAGCGCGCTGAAAACAAAAAGCCCCGCACGGATGCGGGGCTTTCGTCTTCGTCAACAAACAGGAAGCAAGATCTTATTTGATCTTGGTTTCCTTGTACGGCACATGCTTGCGGACGACGGGATCAAACTTGCTGATCTCCATCTTTTCCGGCATGTTGCGCTTGTTTTTCGTCGTGGTGTAGAAGTGACCCGTGCCTGCGGTCGATTCCAGCTTGATCTTGTCGCGTGCGCCTTTTGCCATCATTTACTCCTTAGGCTTCACCGCGTGCGCGCAGATCTGCGAGCACAGCGTCGATACCGTTCTTGTCGATCAGACGCAGGCCGGCGTTCGAAACGCGCAGACGCACCCAACGGTTTTCGCTTTCCACCCAAATACGGCGGTTTTGCAGGTTCGGCAGGAACCGGCGCTTGGTCTTGTTGTTCGCGTGGGAAACGTTGTTGCCGCTCATCGGCGCTTTCCCAGTTACTTGGCATACGCGTGCCATATGAGAGCACTCCTAATACGCTAATTCTGAGTTCGGACGCCGCGAAAGTTATCCGGAAGGGTTGCGATGATTACTCAGTCGCTTATCCGCCGGAAGGCCTTTGATGGCTTCGGAACAGGGTTGGAAACAGGCAAACCGGAATTCTAGCAGAAAAAAACCCGATAAATCAAACCTTATTTGCGATCGGCCATGGGGGCAACCGTACGACAACGGCGCGACGGCGTAAGGGCGCAGCAGCGATACGGCGGGCCCCGCGGCGCCGGGACCGCGCAAGCTCACGACCAGCCGGCTCGGGCAAACGAGAACGTCTCGTGCGTGCCGATCACGAGATGATCGACCAGTTGGACGTCGATCAACGCAAGGGTGTCGCGCAGCACCTGCGTCAGGCGCCGGTCGCTGGCGCTGGGTTTGACCGCGCCGGAGGGGTGATTATGCGCCACGATCATGCTGGCTGCATTTGCCGCTAGCGCGCGGCGGACGATTTCGCGCGGATAGACCGCCATGCGCGTGAGCGAACCGCGCGAGCTTTCTTCAAAGTCGATCAGGCGGTGCCGGGCGTCCAGAAAGAGGCACACGAAGACTTCATGGGGCCTGGAGCCGATCAACAGGCGCAAATAGTCTTCGACTGCTTCGGGGGAATCGATCAGCGGCTTTTCGCGCATCTTTTCCACGAGCGAGCGCCGCGCCAGTTCGAGGATGGCGAGCAACTGGGCCGTTTTCGCCGGGCCGATGCCCGGCAGGCCGTCGAAATCCGCCGGTGTGGCGTCGAGCAGCGCCCGCAGCGAGCCGAATCGCTTCAGCAGGGAGTGGGCGATGCGAAATACATCGTGCCCCGGCAGCCCCGAACCGAGCACCAATGCGACCAGATCGGCATTGCTCAGGGTTGCGGGCCCGAAATCGAGCAGGCGTTCGCGCGGCATATCGCGTTTGCCGCGCGAACGCTTGCGTCCGGTGGGCCGGCGCGGGGTTGCCCACGATGTATCCGGGCGGGCCGCGCTGAACGCGAGCACGTCCGCCCCGAACTTGTCTGGCCTGGCGGCGGGGGTGCCCGGTCCGTGCGGCTCGGGCACCCCCGCGCATGCGGCCAGCCTGAGCCTGGCCGGCCTGCGCGCCGCCGCTTGGGGCGCCGCTAGCCCGGACACTTTCGCCGCAGCGTTGGTCTCTACAGGATCTGCCGCTGTTTCCACGCAGGCGTAATCGTCCATCTCATTGTTCTCCGGTTAGAAGGCGGGAAAGTCCTCACCTGTGGCGGCAGCGGATACGATGCACCCAAGCCGCCGCTGGATATGTGGCTTACAATAGGGCCTTTGCGCACGGCACCATGACGGTTTGCCACCCGCACCGGCTGCGCTCTGCGCGCACGTGTGCGGCGCGTCCCGACTGAACGAGTTATTGCATGAGCATCATCGACATCTCTGAAGTGAAACCCGGTTCGCACGTCACGCTCCATTACCGGCTTTCGCTTGCCGATGGCGCCGAAGTCATCAACACCTTTACCGAAAAGCCGGCCACGCTCCTGCTGGGCGCCGGTCAACTGGCTCCGCCGCTGGAAGATATTTTGCTGGGATTGAAGGTCGGCCACCATTCGACCTTTCAGCTAACGCCGGAGCAGGCGTTCGGCCCCCGCAATCCGGAACTGCTTCAGCGGGTTTCGCTCGCCACGTTGCGCGAAAACAGCATGATCGGTGAGGATTTTTCGCCGGGCGATCTCGTCGAATTCAACGCACCAGGTGGCGGACGTTACGCAGGCGTGTTGAAGGAAGTCGGCGAAACGTCCGCCCTGTTCGATTTCAATCACCCGCTCGCCGGCCAGGCGTTGGCGTTCGAAGTGAAAATCATCGGGATTCTGTAAACATGAGCACCACGGATACGACTCTGACTGAAGCCGAGATCCTGCTGGCGCAACCGCGTGGGTTTTGCGCGGGTGTCGATCGGGCCATCGAAATCGTCGAACGCGCGATCAAGCTGCACGGTTCACCCATCTACGTGCGCCACGAAATTGTCCACAACGCCTATGTCGTCGAGGATCTGCGCAAGAAGGGCGCCATCTTCATCGAGCAGCTGGAAGAAGTGCCGGCCGGCAATACGGTGATCTTCAGCGCGCACGGCGTCTCCAAGACCGTGCGCTCGGAAGCCGAATCGCGCGGCCTGCGGGTTTATGACGCAACCTGTCCGCTCGTCACCAAGGTGCATATCGAAGTGGCGAAGATGCGCCAGGAAGGCTTCGATATCGTGATGATCGGTCACAAGGGCCACCCGGAGGTCGAGGGCACGATGGGGCAGGCGGGCGAGGGCATGTATCTCGTCGAAGATATCGAGGACGTGCAGGCGCTGCAACTCGCCGACCCGGAACGGATTGCGTTCGTCACGCAAACCACGCTGTCGGTCGACGATGCGGCCGAGATCATCGCCGCGCTCAAGGCCAAGTATCCGGCCATCAAGGAGCCGAAAAAGCAGGACATCTGTTACGCCACGCAGAATCGCCAGGATGCGGTCAAGTTCATGGCGCCGCAGTGCGACGTGGTGATCGTGGTGGGCAGCCCGAACAGTTCCAATTCGAACCGCTTGCGCGAGGTTGCCGAGAAGCGCGGCATTCCTTCGTATATGGTGGACTCGCCCGACCAGATCGATCCGGCCTGGATCGTCGGCAAGCGCCGCATTGGCGTGACAGCCGGCGCCTCGGCTCCCGAGGTGCTCGCCCAGGCGGTCATTGCCCGTTTGCGCGAACTGGGTGTGCGCAACGTGCGCGCGCTTGAAGGCATCGAAGAAAACATCGCGTTTCCGTTGCCGCGCGGTTTGGGCTTGCCGGCCTGACATTCCGCTCACGTCTCTGTAAGAAAGCGCGCCTTGGGCGCGCTTTTTTTATGTCCCCCGAGGAAGCGGCGCTTTCCATTAATAAGTGCCAAATCACAAAAATGGAGCTGTTTTCAGCGCACGCCACACAAATTTTCTGCGTCCCGATGATTTTATTTTATCGTCCGGGCAATGATCGATCCCCATTTGTGACCGTGATATTCGACACTGGCGATTTTTGATGCACTAACATTGTGCGGACAGTCCGGCCGATATAGAAACGTAGTACCTATCGCTCAGCGCGATGAAATCAGGCGGCCACCACGATCGCTGCAACACTTGATGCTGCTGGGGTCTACGATGGTGCAACTGATGCACGAAAAAATGTCGCAACCGGGTTGCGCCTTTTGTGCGTTATTGCTCACAAAATGCGGTTGCAATGCAGGAAAACCCTGCCGTTTCAACAATATTGCCCATCGCATAATTGGAGTTACAATGCGCGCGTTCTCAAGGCCTCCGGGTCTCGAGCAATGAATTTGGCAAGGCGCTGGAGACCTACTTAATGCGAGTCAAGTTTGCTTACGCCGTGTCCGCTCCGGCCGCGGTAGAGATGCTGACCGCGTGCAGCAAGAAGAGCGATGTCGAGGCGGGCACGGGCGCAACGAGCGCCATCGCCGGTCATGCGGCCCCATTAATGGGAAGGATTGCCTATCCAGGCAAACACAACGAAAACGGGACGCGATTGGCGGTTGAGGAAATCAGCATCGAGCGGCGGGCGAGCGGCAGCCAGCGCGTCCCGTTAGCAAATGACGAGGTCCCGGAGATCCGGGCCATTCTCACCATGTTCAAGCGTGTTCAGCCGGACGTAGGCCAGTCCGGCGGAATGAACACGACGGACGGGGCGCATGCGAAGCAGGCGGCCACGTCCGGTATCGGGGCACAAATCCTTGGCGGCGACGGCGTGTATACCGCCAAGGTGGGGGAGCTGGCGGAATCCGCCATGCGCAACCCGGTCTGTTCGAAGGCGGGTGTTGTGCTTTCGATGCGGAACCCGGGAGCGGACTTCAAGCAGCAGGCCGAAGACCGTTCCCACACGCCGGTGCAGATTGACGCGCCGTTCACGCATGACGCTTTGTGCGTGATCGTCGATGCAATGAAGCGCGCCAACTCAATCGACGCGCCCAAGGTGCTGGCTGCGATGCCGTCCACCGGTTACAACGGGGTAACCGGCCACATCGCATTCGACCACAAGGGTGATTTGAAAGAAGGCGCCATTACGCTTTACGACTTCAAGGACAGCGAAGCAGCGGTCCTCGACGCCGTAGAGATGTAATGACGGTAGTACAGCCTGACGGCACCTGGCCCACCCATTGGTGTCGTTTTTGCATCCGGTGCCGACGAAGCGGCGACTGCATCCCGGTCGCATGACGAGTTGGCGGCGGATAACCCTTACCGGTCTTTTACATCAGTACCCGCAGTGCCGTTGCGATTCCGTACAACATGACCGCCCACCGGTCGATGCAGACGCGAATCCAGTCGCACGGGCTAAGGAGCATTAAATGGATATCTTCATCCAGCAGATCCTCAACGGACTGGTGCTTGGCAGCGTTTACGCCATCATCGCACTGGGCTATACGATGGTTTACGGCATCTTGGGCATCATCAACTTCGCGCACGGCGATGTGTTGATGGTGGGCGCGATGGTTGCGCTCTCAGCCATAGGCGTGCTTCAGAACCACTTTCCGGGGCTAGGCAATGTGCCGACGCTCATCATCGCGTTGATCATCGCAGCGGTCGTGTGCTCGGTGGTCGGCTATACGATCGAGCGCGTGGCCTACCGGCCGTTGCGCCGTGCGCCGCGTCTCGCGCCGCTGATCACCGCCATCGGCGTGTCGATCCTGCTGCAGACGCTCGCGATGATGATCTGGTCGCGCAATCCGCTGCCGTTCCCGCAACTGCTGCCTACCGATCCGCTCAACGTGATCAAGGCCGGCCCCAACAATCCGGGCGCCGTGATCTCGATGACTGAAATCGTCATCATCGTGGTCGCGTTCCTCGTGATGGGCGGGCTGCTGCTGCTCGTGCACAAGACGAAGCTCGGTCGCGCCATGCGTGCGATTGCCGAAAATCCGAACGTCGCGAGCCTGATGGGCGTGAATCCGAACTTCGTGATCTCCGCCACCTTCATGATCGGCTCGGCGCTCGCTGCGCTGGCCGGCGTCATGATCGCCTCGGAATACGGCAACGCGCACTTCTACATGGGCTTCATCCCCGGTCTGAAGGCCTTTACCGCGGCTGTGCTGGGCGGCATCGGCAATCTCGGCGGCGCCATGGTCGGCGGTGTCGTGCTTGGCCTGATCGAACAGTTGGGTGCGGGCTACATCGGCAACCTGACGGGTGGCGTGTTCGGCAGTAACTACCAGGACGTGTTCGCATTCATCGTGCTGATCGTCGTGCTGGTGTTCCGTCCGTCGGGCCTGCTTGGCGAACGTGTCGCAGATCGCGCCTGACCTGGGCTAAGGAGCAAATAACATGACCTCAATTCAACCGATCGAGCCGTCCACGACGCTCATCCCTGAAAAGAACATGACGAAGACCCTGACGGTCGGCGTCATCACCGCGATCTTCGTCATCGCCGCACCGATGATCATCGGTGCAGTCGGCGGCAACTACTGGGTGCGCGTGCTCGACTTCGCGATGCTGTACGTGATGCTGGCACTGGGCCTGAACGTGGTGGTCGGCTTCGCCGGCCTGCTGGACCTGGGCTACATCGCGTTCTACGCGATCGGCGCCTACACGACGGCCCTGCTGTCGTCGCCGCACCTGACGACCCAGTTCGCCTGGATCGCGCATCTGTTCCCGGGCGGCCTGCATACGCCGTTCTGGATCATCGTGCCGATCGCCATGGCGCTCGCGGCGATGTTCGGCGTGCTGCTCGGCGCTCCGACGCTGCGTCTGCGCGGCGACTACCTCGCCATCGTGACGTTGGGCTTCGGGGAAATCGTGCGGATCTTCATGAACAACCTCGACCGTCCGGTGAACATCACCAACGGGCCGCAGGGGATCACGGGGATCGACCCGGTGCAGGTCGGCGGCTTCAGTCTCGCGCAGACCCATACGTTCCTCGGCTTCCAGTTCACGACGGTGTACATGTATTACTACCTGTTCGTGCTGTGTGCCTTGCTGGTGATCTGGGTGTGTACGCGTCTGCAGCACTCGCGGATCGGCCGTGCATGGGCCGCGATTCGTGAAGACGAAATCGCCGCCAAGGCGATGGGCATCAACACCCGTAACGTGAAGCTGCTGGCGTTTGCGATGGGCGCATCGTTCGGCGGCCTGTCGGGCGCGATGTTCGGCGGCTTCCAGGGCTTCGTGTCGCCGGAATCGTTCACCTTCTGGGAATCGGTCGTGGTGCTGGCCTGCGTGGTGCTGGGCGGTATGGGCCACATCCCGGGCGTGATTCTCGGTGCGGTGCTGCTCGCGGTGTTCCCGGAATTCCTGCGCTCGACGATGGGTCCGCTGCAGAACATGATCTTCGGCCATGAAATTGTCGATACGGAAGTGATCCGTCAGTTGCTGTACGGTCTCGCGATGGTTCTCATCATGCTGTACCGCTCGGAAGGCCTGTGGCCGGCACCGAAGCACGAGGACAAGATTGCGAAAATCGCGAAGCGCAACAGCAAGAAGCCGGTGCGCGCCTAAGGCCTGGAGGAGAAATCTAATGAGCGACAATCAAATCCGCCTGTCCGTCAAGGGCGTGAACAAGCGTTTCGGCGGCCTGCAGGCACTGTCCGATGTGGGCCTGGAAATCAAGGCCGGTGAGATCTACGGTCTGATCGGTCCGAACGGCGCCGGCAAGACCACGTTCTTCAATGTGATCACGGGGTTGTACACGCCGGACTCCGGCGACTTCAGGCTCAACGGCGAGACCTACACGCCGACCGCGGTGTACCAGGTTGCGAAGGCCGGCATTGCCCGTACGTTCCAGAACATCCGTCTGTTCGGCGGCATGACCGCGCTGGAAAACGTGATGGTGGGCCGTCACGTGCGCACGAAGCATGGCCTGATCGGCGCCGTATTCCAGACGCCGTCGGAGCGCAAGGAAGAGCGCGAGATCAAGGAACGCGCGCTGGAGTTGCTGGAGTACGTCGGCGTGCTGCAATACGCGGACTACACCTCGCGCAACCTGTCGTATGGTCACCAGCGTCGTCTGGAAATCGCTCGTGCGCTGGCTACGGATCCGAAGCTGCTGGCGCTGGACGAACCGGCCGCCGGCATGAACGCGACGGAGAAGGTCGAACTCACCAAGCTGCTCGACAAGATCCGCAGCGACGGCAAGACGATCCTGCTGATCGAGCACGACGTGAAACTGGTGATGGGCCTGTGCAACAACATGACAGTGCTCGATTACGGCAAGGTGATTGCCCAGGGTCTGCCGCAAGACGTGCAGAAGGACCCGAAGGTGATTGAGGCATATCTGGGTGCGGGGGTCCACTGATGGCTACGGCAATGTTGAAAATCAAGGGCCTGCAGGTCAATTACGGCGGTATTCAGGCCGTCAAGGGTATCGACCTGGAAGTGGCGCAGGGCGAACTGGTCACGCTGATCGGCGCGAACGGCGCAGGCAAGACCACGACCATGAAGGCGATTACCGGCCTGAAGGCGTACGCGGCGGGCGACATCGAGTACATGGGCGAGTCGATCAAGGGCCTGCCCGCACACGAGCTGCTCAAGCGCGGTCTGGCGATGGTGCCGGAAGGCCGTGGCATCTTCTCGCGCATGTCGATTGTCGAGAACATGCAGATGGGCGCGTATCTGCGTAACGACACGGACGCCATCAAGGCGGACGTGGATCGCATGTTCGGCTTCTTCCCGCGTCTGAAGGAACGCGCTTCGCAGTACGCGGGCACGTTGTCGGGCGGTGAGCAGCAGATGCTGGCGATGGCGCGCGCAATCATCAGCAAGCCTAAGCTGTTGTTGCTCGACGAGCCGTCGATGGGCCTGTCGCCGATCATGGTCGAGAAGATCTTCGAAGTGGTGCGGGCGATCTCGGCCGAAGGCATGACCGTGCTGCTGGTCGAGCAGAACGCGCGTCTGGCGTTGCAGGCGGCCAATCGCGGCTACGTGATGGACTCGGGTCTGGTGACGATGTCCGGCGACGCGAAGCAGATGCTGGATGATCCGAAGGTTCGGGCTGCTTATCTGGGTGAGTAAGCTTCGCTGACCTGCTAAGGAAAAAAGGCCGCATGCGTCGTTCGATGCATGCGGCCTTTGTCATTTCAGACACATGACGTCCGGCGCGGCGTCGGCGAATTCCCCCAGCCGCTTGCCCATACTGATCACAGCATCTGCGCGATATCCGAGCGCTTCATAAAACCCGCGAATATCTTCCTTCGCCGAGAGCACCTGCAGATTCACCTTTGGGCAGCCGCGCGCGGTCAGCGCCGCCTCCGCATGTGCGACCAGCCGCGTGCCGATGCCGAGCCGCCGCCGCGTCGTGTCCACTGCGAGCGAGTACATCCAGCCTCGGTGCCCGTCATAGCCCGCCATCACCGTGCCGACCAGCTGTCCCTCGAACTCGGCGATGAAGAACAGTTCCGGCTGCGTGGTCATCTTGTTGGCGATCGACAGATGCGGATTGCGCTGCGGCCGTGTGAGGTCCCGGTACTCGGGGAACGCCTCTTGCCACAGCGCGACCACGGCATCGGTGTCGCGGGCTTCGAAGCAGCGGATCGAGAGCGGTGCGGTCGTCGTCATCGTCATATGCGCTCCGGGCGGATTACAGGGTGTCGAGAATCGACCGCAGCATGGCCATCATCTGGTCGATTTCTTCGTTCGTCACGTTCAGCGCCGGCATGAAGCGCAGCAGGTTGGGGCGCGCCGCGTTCAGCAGCAAGCCGTCCGGCTGCATGTTGCGAGCCTTTTCGACGATCTGGTTGCCGATGTCCTTGCCGAGCAGCAGCGCGCGCAGCAACCCTTCGCCACGTTCGCCCTCGAAACCGCGTTCTTCGGATAGCTCCAGCAGCTTCGCGCGCAGATATTCGCCGCGCGCCCGCACGCCTTCGAGGAAGTCCGGCGCGGTCAGTTGCGAGATCACCGAGTAACCCACCGCCGTCATCAGCGGGTTGCCGTTATAGGTGCCGCCCTGATCGCCGGCTTCGAACACTTCGACCGCGGCCTTGCACAGCAGCGCCGCCAACGGCACACCGCCGCCGATGCCCTTGCCGAGCGTCATGATGTCAGGCTCGATACCCGACAGCTCATACGCGAACAGCGTGCCTGCACGGCCGCAACCGCTTTGCACTTCGTCGACGATCAACAGGAGGTTGTGCTTCTGCGTCAGCGCGCGCAGTTGCTGCATGAACTCACGCGTCGCGGGGATCACGCCGCCTTCGCCCTGGATCGGTTCGAGCATCACGGCGACGGTCTTGCCGCTGATGAGCTTCTCGACCGAGGCGATGTCGTTCAGGTCGGCCTTCGGGAAACCCGGCACTTGCGGCGCGTAGATGGTGTCCCAGCCCGGCTTGCCGCTTGCCGACATGGTGGCGAGCGTGCGGCCGTGGAAGCTGTGGTCGAACGTGATGATCTCGAAAGCGCCGTCCTTATGCTTCTTGCCCCACTTGCGAGCGAGCTTGATGGCGCCTTCGTTGGCTTCGGCGCCGCTGTTCGCGAAGAACACCTTGTCGAAGCAGCTATGCTGCGTGAGCAGGCCCGCGAGCTGCGCCATCGGCGCGTTGTAGAAGGCCGGCGACGGATTGATCAACAGTTGCGCCTGCTTGTTCAGCGCGTCGATCATGCCTTCGTTGCAATGCCCGAGGCTGTTGACGGCCCACCCCTGGATGAAGTCGAGGTATCGCTTGCCGGTGTTGTCGTAGATCCACGAACCCTTGCCGTGCGTGAAAACGATCTCGGGCCGGTTGGTGATGTACATCAGCGACTCGACGGGGTACTCATTGAAATTCATGGCGGCAGGCTCCGGGCGTTGCAGGGGTGAAGGATCGGAAAAAGGAAACGGCAAAAACAAAAAAGCCACGGCATGCCGTGGCTTTCGTGATTCGAACAACATGCGCCTGATCGGCGCGAATCCGTGACAAAGCCGGCGGCGTCCCTAAGGGAGCAGCGAGCGGCGACGTCGAAGTTCGGACTGGATGCGGTTCATGGGCGAAAGAATACGACAACGCGAGCGCCGGTGTAAACCATGAATTTAGTCGGCGGCGGATTTTTTGGGTCCGCCGCGTGGGCTTTCAGAGCTTACGGTGGCGCGCTTCATGGCTTCACCGGCGAGTTACACCGGGTTGGCGAGATCCGCTGCGCTCGTGAAGGAATCCGCATAGAACTCGTCTTCCGGCAGGCCGTGGTGCTGCGTGAAATCGCGCTGCGCCGATTCGACCATCACCGGTGCGCCGCAGGCGTACACCTGATAACCCGACAAGTCTGGCAGGTCTTCGATGACGCTACGATGAACAAAGCCGGTACGGCCGGTCCAGGCGTCGCTCGGGTCCGGCTCGGACAGCACGGGCACGAACTTGAAGTTCGGGATCTCGCGCGCCCATTGCTCGGCGAGCTCCAGCAGGTACAGGTCTTTCTTGCGGCGCGCGCCCCAGTAGAGGGTCATGGGCCGCTCGAGATTCTTGAACGCCGCGTGTTCGACGATCGCCTTCAGCGGCGCGAAGCCGGTGCCGGAGGCGAGCAGCACGATCGGCTTGTCCGAATCTTCGCGCAGGAAGAAGGTGCCGAGCGGCGCTTCGAAGCGCAGGATGTCGCGCTCTTTCATGGTGTTGAAGACGTGATCGGTGAATGCGCCGCCGGGCATATGGCGGATGTGCAGTTCGATCGGGCCTTCGACGTGCGGCGCATTCGCCATCGAATAGCTGCGGCGCTTGCCGTCCTTCAGGATGAATTCGAGGTACTGGCCGGCGAGATATTGCAGACGCTCGTTGGCGGGCAATTGCAGCTTCAGCACGACGACGTCGTCGGCCTTGCGTTCGATTGCGTTCACGCGGCACGGCAGCTTCTTGACCTGCACATCGCCGACGCCGGCCACTTCGCGGATGTCGATCTCGAGATCGGTGCATGGCGTCGCGCAGCAGAAGAGCGCCATGCCGCGGGTCTTTTCGTCGTTCGACAGCGCCGACGACGAGTGCTGGCGCTGTTCGACTTCACCGCTCAGCACGGTGCCCTTGCAGGAGCCGCAGGCGCCGTTCTTGCAGCCGTACGGCAAGCCGATGCCCTGGCGGAGGGCGGCGGTCAGGACCGGTTCATCGGGTTCTACTTGAAACTGCCGGCCGCTTTGCCGGAGGGTTACATTAAATGCCATAGCGTGTTCGAGTTCGAAGAGTCGGTAATCGGTGCGAGCCGTCCTTGACGGCTACAATGCGTCCACCATGAAAGCCATACGAAACTTGCGCCGGCCGCGCGTGCTCATTGTGGGCTGCGGCGATGTCGGCATGCGTTGCGTCGAACTGCTGCGGCCGCGCGCGCGCCTGTTTGCGCTGACAAGCCAGCCTGCCCGGTGCGCCGAATTGCGCGCGGCGGGCGTGACGCCGATTGTCGGCGACCTCGATGCGCGCAGCAGCCTGAAGCGGCTCGCGGGCCTCGCACCGCGCGTGCTGCATCTGGCGCCACCACAAAAGACCGGTGACGACGACCGCCGCACACGCGGGTTGCTCGCGGCCCTGAGCGCACGCCGCATCCGTCCGGCACGCGGTGCGGTTGCGCCGGTAGCACGGCTGCGCCGCCTGCGCGCTGCATGGATGGAACGGGAAACAGCCGATATTGTACCCGACGGGGTAGGCCGCCCTGCCGCTAGGCGCCCGCCCGTGCGTATGGTTTACGCCAGCACGACGGGGGTTTACGGCGACTGTGGCGGGGCGCTGATCGACGAAACGCGTACGGTCCGCCCGGCCAATCCGCGCGCGATGCGGCGGGTCTCGGCCGAACGGCAATTGCGGCGCGCCACCGCGCGCGGCGCCGTGCAGGCGAGCATCGCGCGGATTCCCGGCATCTATGCGGGCAACCGCTTGCCGCTCGCGCGGCTCGAAAAGCGCACCCCCGCGCTGATCGATGCGGACGACGTCTATACCAGCCATATCCACGCCGACGACCTCGCCGCGATTCTGGTGCGCATGATGCGGCTCGGGCGGCGCGGGCGGGTGGTCCACGCGTCGGACGATACGACGCTGAAAATGGGCGAGTACTTCGATGCGGTGGCCGACGCGTACGGCCTCGAACGTGCCCCGCGTATCACGCGGGCGCAAGCGGAGGCGCAACTTGAACCGATGATGATGTCGTTCATGCGCGAATCGCGGCGGCTCGTGAACGAGCGGATGAAGCGCGAACTGCGCGTGCGTCTGCGCTATCCGACGGTAGCGGATTTCCTGCGCAGCGCGCAGGGTGACGCGACACCCGCCTCAAGCGATCTCAGGTGAGCGCGGGCAGCGCTTCCAGCAGCAGGAAGCACAGGACCGCGCCGACCAGCGCGCCGATCAGGCTCGGATGATACTTGTGGCGCACACGCATGACGAACAGCAGCGCACCCACCAGGACCACAGCAAGGCTGATAAACCCAATGATCGCGGCCGGGATCTCGAACGAATTGTTGATGATCATGGCGCCCCTCCCTGAACCTTTGTAGTCATTCTTTAATCGAGTATAGAGCGACTTGTCAGGAAGGGCATGCTGCGTCGCAGCGCAAACGGAGCGGCGACGCCGTCCTGGGTGGGGCGGTGCACACAGGACGCTCGACGCCACGGGGCCGCGCGGCCCGCTTACCGGTTTACCCGCTCCGTAAAGATCCGAGGTCGGTTTCGTCGAGCCACTGCCATGCGCCTTCGGCCAGGGTGGCAGGCAAGCTCAAGCCGCCGATCCGCTCGCGATGCAGCGCCTCCACGCGGTTGCCTGCCGCCGCGACCATGCGCTTGACCTGATGGTATTTGCCTTCGAGCACGGTGAGTTCGAGCGCGTGCTCGCTGCGTGCCTGTGCCGCGACGGCGGCGATCGGTTTCGGCTCGCCGTGCAGCAGCACGCCCTCGCGCAGGGCGCCGAGTTGCGCATCGTCGAGCGGATGGCGGGTGGTCGCCACGTAGACCTTCGGCACCTTGCGCTTCGGCGAGGTGAACGCATGGACGAACTTGCCGTCGTCGGAGAGCAGCAGGAGGCCGGTCGTATCCTGATCGAGCCGGCCGACGCACTGCACGCCGCGCGCCGCAAACTGTGGCGGCAGCAGGTTGAACACGCTCAGATGATGCTGCGGCTCGCGCGAGCATTCGTAGCCGGCGGGTTTGTTGAGCAGCAGATAGGCGTGTTCGCGGTACGGCCACGTGATGCCGTCGACGGCGAAGTTGAGCGCCTCGGTCGGCACCTCGGCATCGGGGTCGGCGTGGAGCGCGCCGTCGATCGTCACGCGGCCGTCGGCGATCAGCGCGCGGCATTGACGTCGTGAACCGAAACCCTGGGTAAAGAGAATGCTTTCGAGATTCATGGGGAACGAGAGAACGGCAGGGCGAAATGCAGACGACGGACCGTGGTCCGCAATCTGTCACTTCGCGTGCATTCTACCCGGCGCCGAGCGGGTGCCGTACGCACATAGACGCACGGTCTGCCCCGGGTTCCTCGCTTGATCCGACTGCTTCAATGCGGTACGCCCGCGCGCCGCTCCACGAAGCGCCGCACATAATCGTCGGCGGGACGCGTGAGAATCTCGTCCGGCGTGCCTTCCTGCACCAGCGTCCCGTCTCTCAGGATTGCGATGCGGTTGCCGATGCGCAGCGCCTCATCCAGATCGTGCGTGATGAACACGATGGTCTTGTTCAGCGTCGCCTGCAACTGCAGCAACTGATCCTGCATTTCCGTGCGGATCAGCGGATCGAGCGCGGAAAACGCTTCGTCCATCAGCAGCACGTCGGTATCGGCGGCGAGCGCGCGGGCGAGGCCCACGCGCTGGCGCATGCCGCCGGACAGCTCGTCCGGATAGTGCTCGCCGTAGCCGTTCAGCCCCACCTTGCCGAGCCACGTGCGCGCCTTCTCGTTCGCTTCGGCCTTGCCTTCGCCGCGCGTGCGCAGCGCATACGCGGTGTTGTCGAGCACGGTCTGGTGCGGCAGCAGTCCGAAGTTCTGGAACACCATGCTGACCTTGTAGCGGCGCAGTTCGCGCAGGCCCTGCGGGTTCAGCCTGATGACGTCCGAACCGTCGATCACGATCTCGCCCGCGGTCGGCTCGATCAGCCGGTTGAAGTGGCGCACGAGCGTGGACTTGCCGGAACCCGAGAGGCCCATGATCACGTAAATCTCGCCCGAACCGATGTTCAGGCTCACGTCGTTCAGTCCGACGTTGCAGCCGGTTTGCGCGAGCACGTCGGCCTTGCCCTTGCCGCTTTTGAGCAGGTCGAGCACGCGTGCATGCCCGGTCTCGGGGCCGAACAGCTTGTAGACGTGTCTGACTTCTATCGCTGCCATGTCATTCTCCTGAGCGCTTCTCTGCGTTCCTGACGATTACTTCGCCGCGCGGGTTTCAAGGCCGCCCTGAGCGGCATGAGCCTCACCGTTGGCCTCATCCGCCCCGGCTTCGGTAGCCGCGACCTTGTACGGCACGCGCGACACCGCCTTCGCCTTCCTGCGCAACGCCAGCAGACGCCGCGTACGACGATCCTGTCCATACCCCTGGCTGATCCGGTCGATCACAATCGCCAGGATCACGATCGCAATGCCCGCCTGCGTGCCCTTGCCGACATCGAGCGTCTGAATCCCCGCCAGCACATCCTCACCGAGCCCACGTGCGCCGATCATCGAGGCGATCACCACCATCGACAGCGCCATCATCGTGGTCTGGTTGATGCCGGCCATGATGCTGGGGCGCGCGAGCGGCAACTGCACGTTGACCAGCAACTGCCAGCGCGTCGTGCCGAATGCGCGCGCGGCTTCGACCACGTCTGCATCCACATGACGGATGCCGAGATCGGTCAGACGGATCAGCGGCGGCAGCGCATAGATGATGGTGGCGAGAATCGCGGGCACCTTGCCGAGGCCGAACAGCATCAGCACGGGGATCAGGTACACGAAGCTCGGCAGCGTCTGCATGATGTCGAGCACCGGCAGCAGGATGCGCCGCAGCCATGCGCTGCGCGAGGTGAAGATACCCAGCGGCACGCCGAGCGCGACGGAGAGCACGGTGGCCACCAGCATCAGCGCGAGCGTCTCCATCAGCTTGTCCCACAGACCGAAGCAGCCGATCGCGTAAAGCAGCAGGACGAAGAAGCCGGCGATACCGAGCCGCCGCGTCGCATTCCACGTAATCGCGCCTACGGCAAGCAGGATCAGCCACGGCGGCGTCGCGCGCAATGCGCCTTCGAGCGGCACCAGCAGATAGCGCAGCAGCGCGATGCTGAAGTTATGAAAGCTGTCGCCGTACTGGGTGACGAACGACTGAACCGCGTCGTTGACCCAGTCGGCAATCGACAGGTGCAGGAAAAACGAATGCATGATCAAACCTCCGATGCGCCTGAACGGACGGCGTCAAACGCCATCCGTTCAGCCCAAGCCCAAAGCGTCGCGACGTCGTCGCAGATCAGGCGCCTGCGAGCGAGGCCTGGATCTTCGACGCGACGTCGTTCGAAACCCACGGTTTCCACATTTCCGGATGATCGTGGAGGAACTGTTTGGCCATCGTCTGACCGTCGATCTTCTTGCTGGTCATCTCGAGAATGGTCTTGTTCAGGAAGTCCATCGAGAAGGTCACTTTCGCGTAAGCGGCCATCAGGTCAGGCTCGGCCTGATAGAACGGCGTCGAGACGCCGATCTTCAGGTGCGAGACCAGATACGACGACGCGCATTGCGACGTGCTGTTGTCGGCACGCAGCGTCTCCCAGCACTTCTGGTCGAACGGCGGCATCTTCAGTTGCACGAACTTGTACTTTGCCATCAACGCAGCCGGTTCCCAGTAATAGAACAGGATCGGCTTGCCGCGCTGATAGGCGGACGCGATGGCGGCGTCGAGCGCGGCGCCGGTGCCTGGACGGAAATTCGTGTAGCTGTCGTCGAGCTTGAGCACTTTCAGGAGGCGCGTGTTGACGCGTTCGCAATCCCAGCCGGCCGGGCAGTTGAGGAAACGTCCCTTGCCGGGTTCTTCGTCGTCCTCAAAGAGATCCTTGTATTTCGGCAGATCGGCCACCGATGTCAGGTTCGGTGCGAGCGGCTTGATACCGCGCGCGGGGTCGCCCTTGACGACGTATTCCGGCACGAACCAGCCTTCGTTGGTGCCGCCGGGCAGCGTGTCGCCGATCAGCTTGACCTGGCCGGCCGCGACGCCCTTGGCGATGATCTCCGAGCGGCCTGTCCACTGTTCGCCCCAGACCTGCAGATCGTCGCGTGCGAGTGCCGTTTCGGTGGCGGCGGTGCTGCCCGGCACGGTGTCGGTCTTGCAGCCGTAGCCCTTCTCGGCGATATAGCGCAGTACTTCGGAGGTGAACGAACCGCTTTCCCACGTCACGCCGGCAAAGTGCACCGTCTTGCCGCTCGAGCACCAGGTGCCGGCATGGGCGGCGGCCGGAAATAAGGCACCGGCGGCCAGCGCGACGCAAGCGGCGCGCATCCAGGGTTTGATTTGCATGGTCTGTCTCCGTCTTTTTCGTGTGGGCCTCTTGCGAGGCGTCAGGCGTAAGTACTGCGTGAACTTTGCGTTGCGGCGAGCACGTCTTCGTCGAGCGTCAGACCGAGGCCCGGTTCGTCGGAGAGCGTGAGCCAGCCTTCGCCGTCGACGTCGATCGGCCGCGTCAACATGAAGTCGCGCCGCTCGATCGACCATTCCGGCGGGTCGTATGGGAACTCGATGAAGGGCGCCGACGCGGCGCCCGCCGTCAGATGCAGGTTGGCCGCGAGACCGATGCCGTTGCCCCAGGTGTGCGGGGTGAACACCTTGCCGCGCGCTTCGACCGCCTGCGCGAGTTTGCGCAGGCCTTCCATGCCGAGCGAGCAGGCCACGTCGGGCTGAAACACATCGAGGCAGTCGTGCGCGAGCAACTGATCGAACTCATAGCGCTCGCGGGTCATTTCGCCGCCGGCGATGCGCAGCGTGGTGGCGCGGCGCAGCGCGGCGTAGCCCTCGTAGTCGCCGCGGTGCAGCGGCTCTTCCATCCAGTAGACGTCCTGCTTTTCCAGTTCGCGGGCCACTTCGAGGGCCTCGCTCACCGTCCACGGCGCAGCCGTGTCCCACGGCATGCGCCAGCCCTGGTTGCAGTCCACCATCAGTTCGAGCCGGCTGCCTACCGCGTCGCGCACGGCGGCGAGGGCGGTGAAATCGTCCGCGAGACTCGGGCGGCCGAAGCGGATCTTCAGCGCCGGGAAGCCGCGTGACGCGACGTGCAGCGCCATTTTCGCCATCTCGTCCGGATGCCGGTGCACGCCGCTCGATGCATACGCGCGAATCCGGTTGCTGCGGCCGCCCATCATCTTCCAGCAGGGTTCGCCGCGAATCTTGCCGGCCAGATCCCACAGCGCGATATCGAGCGGCCACGGGCGGCCGGCGTGAAAGCCGATGTTGTCGAGGACGGCGCTATGGCGCGCGAGGTCGAGCGGATCGGTACCGACGAACAGGTGCTGGTAATCGGCGAAGCCGTACATCGCATCGCCCGAGCCGATGCCGACATGACCCGCATCGTCATGGACGCGCACGATCGTGGCGGGAAATTTGCGGCGCGGCTGGCTATCCCACGAGGCCGGGAACGGCGGGTCGAGTTCGAGCTGGTGATGCGTGATGTCGATCCGGCTGATACGAGGTGTCTCACGGCTCATGGGGCGCTCCTGGGTGGATGCCGCAGTGCCGCATCGAGGCGGCACATTGAATTGGGAATGACGTCATGCTATGGAGCCGAAACGAGCAACTCAATCGCTTCAATTAAAGTAAATGACTGCATGCAATGTCGTGATATTGAATGCGTATCATGTTAATGACACCCATGGCAGAGCAATGCCACCAAGAAGGAGACCGTCGCATCATGGCGATGAACGCGTGGCTGCCCCGGATCGAAGCGGGCAGTGATCCGAAATACCAGGTCATTGCGCGAGCGTTTGCGCAGGCGATCCTCAACGGCCAGTTGCCGGCGGGCGAAAAACTGCCGCCGCACCGGTCGCTCGCCAGCGAACTGCATGTGACCACCGGCACCATCAGCCGCGCGTACGCCGAGCTGGAACGCCAGGGGCTTGCGAATGCGCGCGTCGGCGACGGCACCTACGTGGCGCAGGCCCGTGCGCGGGAGATGTCGTCCGGCGCGGCACATGGCATGTTGCGGCCGGGCATGCCGCAGCCCCCGGCGCTGATCGATCTGGGTCAGAACGTGCCGCAGTCCACTGGAGAGGCGGCGGCGCTGTCCGCGACGCTGCATGAGATCGCCAACGACGAGCGGCTTGCCGCCGAATTGCTGCAATACGCGCCGGAGGCGGGCTCGATGCGGCATCGCCTGGCGGGCGCCGCATGGCTTGGCCGGGCGGGCAGTCCGGCGAGCGCGTCGCGCGTGCTGGTCACGCAGGGCGCGCAGCACGCGCTGGCGTCGGTGCTGCGCGCGGTCGCGCGGCCGGGCGATACTGTGCTGGCCGAAGTGGTGAGCTATCCGGGCATCATCGCGCTGGCGCGGCAACTGCGGCTGCATCTGGTGGGCGTCGAAATCGATGCCGAAGGTCTGGTGCCGGCCGCGCTCGAACTGGCGTGCAAGTCGCTGCATCCGCGCGCCATCTTCTGCGTGCCGACCATCCACAATCCGACCACGGCGACGATGTCGAGCGAGCGGCGCGACGCCGTCGCCGCGATCCTGCAGCGCCATGGCGTGCTGCTGATCGAAGACCTCGTGCCGGCCATGTTGCTCGACGCGCCACCCGAACCGCTGGCGACGCGTTTGCCGGATCAGTCGTTTCTGATTGCGGGCTTGTCGAAGTCCGTTGCGCCGGGTTTGCGTGTGGGCTATCTGCAGGCGCCGCCGGCCTGGTGTTCGAAGATTGCGGCGGTGATTCGCAGCGATTGCTGGATGACGGCGCCATTGATGGCGGAAGTGGTGTCGCGCTGGATCGAGAACGGCGAGATGGAGCGGTTGAACGGCTTGCAGCGCGCGCACATCGAGACCCAGCACGAGGTGGCGAGCGAGGTGCTGAAGGGTGTGGCGTACCGGCATGCGGAGACCAGCTCGCACCTGTGGCTGCCGCTGCCGGAACCGTGGCGCGCGGCGGAATTCGCGGCGGCGCTGCGTCACGAGGGTGTACTCGTCAAGACGGCGGACAGCTTCGTGATTGGGCGCAACGCTGCGCCGCACGCGATTCGCGTCTGCATGACCGGCGCGCCGTCGCGCGAAGCGCTCGCGCGCGGGTTGTCGATTATTCGGACGACGCTCGATCATGGGCTTGAGAGCGGCATGGCTTCGTCGTATGCGCCCTGAGCGAATGAAGCGTGCGCGGTGCCCATTGCGCCTTCGGCGTCCCCGGCGTCTTAACCAGGCGAAGCGTTAAAGGCTCGCGACGACGTCCCGTCAATAACAGAGCAAGAAGCGGGGCGTACCGCGCGGCCGAAGCGGTGACGATGACCTCATTGAAGCCGGAGGTCATCGATGCGTATTCCTGTTCCCCATTCCGTTGTCAGACTGCCGGCCGCGTTCCAGCGGCTTGCGTGGTCGAACCTCGTGGCGCAGTCTGCCGAGCAGATCAGCCTGGCCGCGGCGCCGCTCGTCGCAGTATTCGCACTCAGCGCGAGCGCGCGCGAGACCGGTTTGCTGCAGACCGCACAGACCTTGCCGTTCCTGCTGCTGTCGATTCCGTTCGGTGTCTGGGCCGACCGCCGCTCGCGTCGAACCTTGATGGCGCTTGCAGAGGGCATGCGGGTGATTGCGATGCTGAGCGTGCTGTTGCTGGTGGGCTTGCATGGGTTGACCTTGCTGTGGCTTGCCGCGCTCGGGTGTCTGGGCGCAACGGGCACGGTGGCGTACAACGTGGCGGCGCCGTCGCTGGTGCCTTCGCTCGTGTCGCGCGAGTCTTACGCTGTCGCGAATGGGCGGCTCGAATTGGCGCGCAGCGCGGCGTATTCAGCGGGACCAGCGCTCGGCGGGATGCTGGTGGGCTGGATCGGCGCGGGGTGGGCGTATGGCTGCGCGGCGGGGCTGTCGGCGTTGGCGGTGGCGTTGCTGGCGGGGTTGCGCGAGCCGCCGCGCGCGCAGACGGGGCAACGGCATTTCCTGCGTGAGTTGCGTGACGGCACGCGTTTCGTGCTGCGTGATGCCTTGTTGCGTCCGATGATCGCTACGGCGGTGTTTTTCAATCTTGGTTTTTTTATGTTGCAGGCGGTGTATGTGCCGTATGCGGTGCATCGGCTTGGGCTGACGGCGTCGGCGGTGGGGGTGACGTTGGGCGCGTATGGGGTTGGCATGGTGTGCGGGGCGTTGGCAGCGCCTTCAATCGCGGCGCGGATCAGGTTTGGACGGGTGCTGACGATTGGGCCGTTTTGCGGGTTGCTGGCTTCGCTGGTGATGGTGGCGACGTTGATCGTGCCGTCGTTCTGGTTGGCAATGCTAAGTTTCTTTTTGCTTGGGGTTGGGCCGATACTTTGGGTGGTGGGGTCGACGACGTTGCGTCAGGCTATTACTCCCGATGGGATGATGGGGCGGGTTTCGGCGATCAATAGTACCGCTACGTATGGGGCGCGGCCGGTTGGGGCGCTTCTCGGTGCGGGTGTTAGTGGGTGTTGGGGGATGGAGGTTTGTCTTTTGGTCGCGGCCGGCGCGTTTTTTGTTCAGGTTTTCATTATTGTTGGGTCGGCTGCTGCGCGGCTTGATGGCGTGCCGGAGGGGGGGTAAGGGTGGGGTTTTTGCCTGCGGCGCCTTGGTTTTGGCGTTGTTCCTGCGGCGTTGGCCTCTCCTTGCTTTCTTAGCGGTCTATTAGCTTCGCCCCTGTGCGGGGCGGCACTTACTTTCTTTGCCGCCGCAAAGAAAGTAAGCAAAGAAAGCGGGCTGCCACCGCTAGCCCGTAGTGAGCCATCCCGGTCTTCCACCGGGAACGGCCCAAAACGAGACCTGCTATCGCGTTTCCACCGTTCGTGACACAGCGCTCATCCATCCCGCCTTCGCACTCCGTGCGCAGCGGATGGGTCCACACCATGGTGGCACGCAAGTGTGAACTGCCAATGCTTACATTGAAATGTTTGGATGCCTAAATAGCGTACGGCACGGTACAACAGATCTTCGGTACGCCTGTCACGTCTCGTCTCGTCTCACTTATGATTAGGCATCGAAACATTTAACGCACATACCTTACGTGTTCACACCCGCATCCCACCCCTAGCAGACCCTTCCGCCGCGCACGCAGTGCGCTGGCGGGATGAATGAGTGCTGTGCCACTTACGCGGGTGGTGCGAAAGACTGTCTTGTCTCGGACCACTTCGTGGTCGCATGAGCGGTGGCTCACTACGGGCTGGCGGTTGCAGCCCGCTTTCTTTGCTTACTTTCTTTGCGGCGGCAAAGAAAGTAAGTGCCGCCCCGCACAGGGGCGAACCTAATAGACCGCTAAGAATGCAAGGAAAGGCCAACACCCCAAGAAAACAGCCAAAAACAAGGCGCCGCAGGCAAAACCCCGGTCCCAAAGGACAAAACCCCCAAACCTGTACGACAATAGACCCCACCTGCCCCCCCACCCTGCGGAGCAAACCCATGCCCACCCAGACCATCGCAGACTACCTGGCAAAAACCCTTCACGCAGCCGGCGTCGAACGAATCTGGGGCGTGACCGGCGACAGCCTGAACGGCCTCTCCGACAGCCTCTATCGCCTCGGGTCGATCCGCTGGATGCACACCCGCCACGAAGAGGTCGCCGCCTTCGCCGCAGGCGCCGATGCCGCCGCCACCGGCAAACTAGCTGTCTGCGCCGGCAGCTGTGGCCCCGGCAACCTGCACCTGATCAACGGCCTGTACGACTGCCATCGCAATCACCAACCGGTACTCGCCATCGCGGCGCATATCCCCTCATCGGAAATCGGCCTCGGCTACTTCCAGGAAACGCATCCGCAAGCGCTGTTCAAAGAGTGCAGCCACTACGTCGAACTGGTGACGAACCCATCGCAGTTCCCGCGCGTACTCGCCACCGCGATGCACACTGCGATCGAGCAGCAGGGCGTCGCAGTCATCGTGCTACCCGGCGACGTCGCGCTCGCCGAAGCACCCAATGAAGCGCCCGCCTGGTCCGGCGCATCGGCGCCCGCCACGCTGTTGCCCGCCGCCGCCGATATCGACCGCCTCGCCACGCTCCTGAATCAAGCCGAAGGCGTCACGCTTCTGTGCGGCAGCGGTTGCGCCGGCGCACACGACGAAGTCGTCGCGCTCGCCGACGCGCTCGGCGCGCCAACCGTCCACGCGTTGCGCGGCAAACAGTACGTCGAGTGGGACAACCCTTACGACGTCGGCATGACCGGCCTGATCGGCTTCAGTTCCGGCTACTACGCCATGATGTCGTCCGACATGCTGGTCATGCTCGGCACCGATTTCCCCTATCGCAACTTTTATCCGTCGCACGGCAATATCGTGCAGATCGATCGCCGTGGCAGCGCGCTCGGCAAGCGCGCCCCCCTGAAGATGGGACTGGTCGGCGATATCAAGCCCACCCTGCAGGCGCTGCTGCCGAAGCTCACGCGCAAGACCGATCGCGATTTCATCGAGCGTGCCCGCACTCATTACTTCGCTGCGCGCGTCACGCTCGACGATCTCGCGCGTCCCTCGGATCCCGGCAAGCCGATTCATCCGCAATACCTGACGAGCATCGTCGACGAAGTGGCCGACGAGGACGCCGTGTTCGCCGTCGACGTCGGCACGCCAACGCTATGGGCCGCGCGCTATCTGACCATGAACGGCAAGCGTACCCTGCACGGCTCGTTCAACCACGGCTCGATGGCGAACGCCATGCCGCAGGCGCTGGGTGCGAAAGCGGCGCAGCCGAACCGGCAGGTGATCTCGCTGTCCGGCGACGGCGGCCTGTCGATGCTGCTCGGCGATCTGCTGACCGCCCGTCAACTCGATCTGCCGATCAAGGTGGTGGTGTACAACAACAGTTCGCTCGGCTTCGTCGCGATGGAGATGAAGGCCGGCGGTTACCTCGATAGCGGCACCGATCTCAGCGCCACGGATTTTGCAGCTATCGCCCAGGCCGCCGGAATCTACAGCGTGCGTGTGGAGGATTCCGAAGCAATTGGCGATGCACTGCGCGATGCCTTCGCGCATCCCGGGCCCGCGTTGATCGATGTGGTCATCGCGAAGCATGAGCTGGCGCTGCCGCCGAAGATCCAGTGGTCCCAGGCCAAGGGCTTCAGCCTGTACATGTTGCGGGCAGTATTGAACGGTCGCGGCGACGAGGTAGTGGAACTGGCGAACACGAATCTTCGCTAGCGGCCCCTGCGGCGATGCGATGTCGCATGGCGCGCAAATGCTTGCAGCGAATGCACGCCACAAACGCACGCCACAAACGCACGCAGCCAAGACGTATGAATCACGAGGCATAAACGTCATGCGAAACGGGACGAATCTCGCGCCACGGGTTCCTCCCAGTACGTGGGTCATAGCGGACACGCTAAAATCTTTGGCTTTGCCAGCTCAAACCATCAGTTTGTCTGGGTGATCGACATCCCTACAGTGGGGCGCAATTTTGAATAGTCCACAGCAGCAAGAAGGCCTAGAAGGCCTGAAGCGCGGGCTGAAGAACCGTCATATCCAGCTCATCGCGCTGGGCGGGGCGATCGGCACGGGCTTGTTCCTCGGGTCGGCTAGCGTGTTGCAGGCAGCCGGGCCGTCCATGATTCTCGGCTACGCAATAGGCGGCATCATCGCCTTCATGATCATGCGGCAACTCGGCGAGATGGTCGCGCAAGAGCCCGTGGCCGGTTCGTTCAGCCACTTTGCCTACAAGTACTGGGGCGATTTCCCGGGCTTTCTGTCGGGCTGGAATTACTGGGTGCTCTACGTGCTGGTCAGCATGGCGGAGTTGACGGCGGTCGGGACCTACGTGCATTTCTGGTGGCCGGGTGTGCCCACCTGGGTATCGGCGCTGGTCTGCTTCGTGGGCATCAACGCCATCAATCTGGCTAACGTGAAGGCCTACGGCGAAACCGAATTCTGGTTTGCGATCATCAAGGTGGTCGCGGTGATGGGCATGATCCTGTTCGGCGGCTATCTGCTGATCAGCGGCCATGGCGGTCCGCAAGCATCGATCACCAACCTCTGGGCGGATGGCGGTTTCTTCCCGCACGGTTTCCATGGCCTCTTCATGATGCTGGCCGTGATCATGTTTTCGTTCGGTGGCCTCGAGTTGATCGGCATCACGGCGGCTGAAGCGGACGAACCGCGCAAGAGCATTCCGAAAGCGGTGAATCAGGTGATCTACCGGATTCTGATTTTCTACATCTGCTCGCTGGTGGTGCTGCTGTCGCTGTATCCGTGGAATCAGGTCGCCGCAGGCGGCAGCCCGTTCGTGATGATCTTCTCGCAAATCGGCTCGACCCTCACGGCGAATATCCTCAACGTCGTCGTGTTGACGGCTGCGCTGTCGGTTTACAACAGCGGCGTGTACGCAAATAGCCGCATGCTGTACGGCCTCGCGGAGCAGGGCAACGCGCCACGCGCGCTGATGAAGGTGGACCGCCGCGGCGTGCCGTATCTGGCGATCGGCCTGTCGGCGCTCGCTACGTTCACCTGCGTAATCATCAACTACGTGATTCCGTCGGAAGCGCTCGGTATGCTGATGGCGCTGGTCGTGGCAGCGCTGGTGCTGAACTGGGCGCTGATCAGCCTCACGCATCTGAAGTCGCGCAAGGCGATGATGCAGGCCGGAGAGACGCTGGTGTTCAAGTCGTTCTGGTTCCCGGTTAGCAACTGGATCTGCCTCGCCTTCATGGCAATGATCCTGGTGATTCTGGCGATGACGCCGGGGTTGTCCGTATCCGTGTGGCTGGTGCCGGTCTGGTTGCTGGCGATGTGGGTCGGCTATGTGGTGAAGCGTCGGCGGGCGGGGGCCGTGGTTCACGCTACGCGCTAACCGTCGATATGCTTCTGCGGGGTGACGGCCTGAGTATCCAGGCGGTGCCTCGCGATACGCGTCAACCGCGTTCAACTACGGTGCGGCCCCACGATCTCCAGTTTGGCAATTCGCCGGTACAGGGTGGCCCGCGAAATCCCCAATGCCTGCGCTGCGGCGTTGGGCCGCCATTGATGTCGCGTGAGCGCTTCGACTATGCGCGTGCGTTCGTCGCGCGAGTCGTATTGTGGCGGCAACATTGCGGGCAACGTCCGATTGCCCGCAGCCTCAGGATCGAGCCGTGCCGCGACGTCAGGCGCAACGTGCCGCATTTCGACCCGCGACGAATCGCAGATCGCACACGCATACCGCAGCACATTGCGTAACTGCCGGATATTGCCCGGCCACGCGAAGCTCGCGAGGCGCTCGGCGAGCCGCGGGTCTATCGTCAGCACGTGGCCGGCCATTTGCGCTTCTTCGTCGAACACGGCAGCGATGACATCGCGGATATCCGCGCGCTCGCGCAGCGGCGGCATCGGCAAACAGGCGCCACTTAGACGGTAGTACAGGTCCTCGCGAAACGATCCTTCGGCAACCATCTGCGCGAGGTCGCGATGCGTTGCGCAAATCACGTCAATGTCGACACGTACCGGCGCATCGCCGCCCAGCGGCATCACCTCGCCTTCGGCCAGCACGCGCAGCAAGCGCGTTTGCAGATTGAGCGGCATATCGCCGATTTCGTCGAGAAAGAGCGTGCCGGTATGCGCCTGCGCAATCTTGCCGCGAGCGCCGCGGCTGCGTGCGCCGGTAAACGCGCCGGGGGCGTAGCCGAACAATTCACTCTCGATCAGCGACTCCGGAATTGCGCCGCAATTTACCGCGATGAATGGCCGCGTGCGTCGTGCGCCCGAATCGTGCGCCGCACGGGCGAAGACCTCTTTGCCGACACCCGTTTCGCCGAGAATCAGAATCGGCAGCCGCTTGCCGATCAGCCGCATCGCCACGGACGCGTTGTGTGCGATGCGCGAGTCCGCGCTCCCCAGAAAACGGCTCAGTGCGCCAACCTGCAGGTGGTCGTGGGCGCTGTTGGGCGACAGCCGGGCAGCGCCAACCGCTGCGCTGGCCGATGTCCGTGAAGCACGTTTGAGCGGCGCGCGAATCCGCGCATAGAGCGTCGATCCGGTTGCGCGCAGACGCAAACAGACAATCGCATCCGTGCGGGCGACATCGTGCAGATGCACGTCGGCAGTGTCGAATACGTCGTCGATATGACGTGGGCCGTTCAAGGCTGGAATGCATTCGCGCGCTTTGCGATTCGCGGCGACCAGGTTGCCGCTTTCGTCGAAGGCGATCAGCACCTCCGGTTGCGCCTCCACGAAGTTGCGGCTCGCGTGCCCGAACAGCATCCAGTGCTGCGTGGTTTGATTGAGGAAGTAACCGTCTTCGATCAGCCCCGCGCTTTGCCGCACCAGTTGAAACACAAGCCGCTGGCTGTCGCGGTTGTCCGGCGAGCGAACCGCGGAGGCGTCGAGCACGCCGATCATGTCGCCGGTGGGCGCAAAAATGGGCGCGGCGCTGCAGGTCAGCGTCGTGAAGGCCGCACGGAAGTGATCGGTCTTGTGCACGGTGATGGGCGCGAGATCGGTCAGCACGTTTGCCACGCCGCAGGTGCCTTCTTCGCGTTCGGACCAGCACGATCCGATATAGAGCCCTGCGTGCTTGAAATCGCTGCGCCGCTCGCGGTCGATACGGTAATCGATGGTGACCCCGTGAGCGTCGGTGAGCATCACGCAATAGTCGGCCACGCGGATCATGTCGTGCAGACGCGTCAGACACTGGCCCGAGGCGCGCAGGAACGCTTCCTCCTTGCCCTGTACGTCGCGCAATTCCGCAGACGTGAGGACGCGCGGTCCAATCACGGCGCCCGGATCGAGCCGGTACTGTTCGAACGAACGCTGCCATGACGAGACGAGCCGCGCGGAATCCGCGGGCGCGGGCAAGCGCCCTTCGATAGCGCCGCGCACGCGCTCGACATGCTGGTTTTGCGAAACGTAAGGCATGGTCGGCTCCAGTCGAGCGACACACAGTCAGTTCAGGCTGATCTTGTAGCACATCCAGCAGCATCAATCACACTGCAATGCAGCATGCGAGACGCGTGAGACGTTCGTCTCATCGGTGCCTGAGACGCGGTCGCTGAGCGCTGCAAAGCAGGCGTTATATGGCTCAACGCGACGCTGCCCGGTTTGCCTGTCTCGCCACGACGCGCGTTCATGGTCCGCTTGAGACGCGCGGCGCGTTGCGTCACGCCGCGTTCGACGTGGCCCGCACACTCGCTACTAACAGAAGAGCCCTTTAAACAAGGCACTTTCACGGGGCATCGTGCTCGTTTGGAAACATTGGCACACGCTTTGCAGTGTCTCGCTCACGACAAACGCGCGTTCATTCGAAGACCGCGTGTCGAATAAAACGTCCGCATATCCCGTGGACAGGAGACAAGCACAGTGCCAGCGCCCTTTACCGTTGGTGTGATCGCGAACCCCGCATCGGGACGCGATATACGCCGCCTGACCAGCTACGCGTCCGTGTTCCCGACTTCAGAGAAAGCCAACATGGTGGTGCGTTTGCTGGCGGGACTCGGCGCGCTGGGCGTCGATCGTGTGCTGACGTTGCGCGATCGCACCGGCGTCGCTGCGCTGCTGTTGCGCGCGCTCGACACCCATGCGGCGGTGGGTGCGCAGCAGCGCTGGCCCGTGGTCGATTTCATCGATCTACCGATCACCGACAGCGTCGCCGACACGCATGCAGGTGTCGCCGCGATGCTGCGCGCCGGTGTGGAACTGATCGCGGTGCTCGGCGGCGACGGCACGCATCGCGCGGTGGCCGCGCATTGCGGCCGGGTGCCGCTCCTGACGTTATCGACCGGCACCAACAACGCCTTCCCCGATCTGCGCGAGGCGACCGTCGCCGGACTCGCCGGCGCGCTGGCGACCTCCGGCGCCGTGCCGGCCGAGGTGGCCTTCACGCGCAACAAGCGGCTCGTGGTGCGCTGCGTCGCCGGTCCCAATCGCGGCCGCTCGGAGATCGCGCTCGTAGATGTCTGCGTGAGCCGGCAACGCTTCGTCGGCGCTCGCGCGATCTCCGAGCCGTCCGATATCGAAACGCTGTTCCTCACCTTTGCCTCGCCCGACGGTATCGGCCTGTCGTCGATCGGCGGCGCGTGGGCGCCGGTCGAGCGTACGGCGGCGCATGGCCTGCATCTGCGTTTCGCGCGGCACGGCGAATCCGGCGTGCCGCTGGTCGCGCCGATCGCGCCGGGCCGCGTCGAGCGGGTGCTGATGCGCACCTGCGAGCGTTTCGAAGTCGGCGGCTGGATGCCGCTCGAGACGGAGCGCGGCACGCTCGCCTTCGACGGCGAGCGCGAAATCGAACTCGAGCGCGGCGACCAGTACGAAATCTCGCTCGACTGGGACGGACCGCTCACCGTCGATGTCGAACGCACGCTGCGTTACTCGGCGTCGCGGCAACTGGTTCGGGAAGTGGCAAATGGCGTTGCACAGCACACGTAGGTAGCGGTGGACAGACAGGGCATTCATTTCAAGGAGACACACCATGTCGGTTTCAACGGATTTGAGCAAGGACGAATTGCTGAAGGCGTATCGGATGATGCGTACGATCCGCGAGTTCGAGGAGCGCCTGCACGTGGAGTTCGCAACCGGCGAAATACCCGGTTTCGTGCATCTGTACGCGGGCGAAGAGGCGTCGGCGGTCGGCACGATGCTGCATCTGAACGACGCGGACTATGTGGCGACCACGCATCGGGGCCACGGGCATTGCATCGCCAAAGGCGTGGACGTGCGCGGCATGATGGCCGAGATCTACGGCCGCAAAACCGGGGTGTGCCACGGCAAAGGCGGCTCGATGCACATTGCGGATCTGTCGAAGGGGATGCTCGGCGCGAACGGCATCGTCGGCGCGGGCGGCCCGTTGATCTGCGGGGCGGCGCTCGCGGCCAAGTACAAGAAGTCCGGCGGCGTGGGCGTGTGTTTCTTCGGCGACGGCGCGTCGAATCAGGGCGTGATCTTCGAGTCGATGAACCTCGCCTCGGTGTGGCGCTTGCCGGCGATTTTCGTGGCGGAGAACAATGGTTACGCGGAAGCGACGTCGTCGACGTGGTCGGTGGCGACCGACAACATCGCAGACCGCGCGAGCGGCTTCGGCATGCCGGGCGTGATCGTCGACGGCTTCGATTTCTTCGCGGTGCACGAAGCGCTCGGCGAAGCGATCGAAAGGGCGCGTCAGGGCGGCGGCCCGACGCTCGTCGAAGTGAAATTCTCGCGTTATTTCGGCCATTTCGAAGGCGATGCGCAGACTTATCGCGCGCCCGGCGAAGTGCAGAAACTGCGCGACGAGAAAGACTGCCTGAAGCGTTTCGAGGAGCGCGTGGTGCGCGCGGAGATGCTCACCGCGGCTCAGTTGCGCGGCATCGATGCGGAGGTGAAGAGCTTGATCGACAGCGCCGTGAGCGAAGCTAAAGCCGCGCCGTTGCCCACCGCCGAGGACCTGTTGAGCGACGTGTACGTGTCCTATCCGTAACGCATCCGTTGCATACCTAAACGATCCAGGAGATAGACATGGCACGCAAAATCACCTTCTCTCAGGCAATCAACGAAGCACTGAGTCAGGAAATGGCCCGCGATGAAACCGTCATCGTGATGGGCGAGGACAACGCCGGCGGCGCCGGCTCGCCCGGCGAGCAGGATGCATGGGGCGGCGTACTCGGTGTGACGAAAGGCCTGTTTCACAAGTATCCGGGCCGTGTGCTCGATACGCCGCTCTCCGAGGGCGGTTATATCGGCGCGGCAGTGGGTGCGGCGGCGTGCGGCATGCGGCCGGTGGCAGAGTTGATGTTCATCGATTTCATGGGCGTCTGCTTTGACCAGATCTTCAATCAGGCCGCGAAATTCCGTTATATGTTCGGCGGCAAGGCGGTCACGCCGGTCGTGATTCGCGCGATGCAGGGCGCCGGCTTGCGAGCGGCCGCGCAGCATTCGCAAATGTTGACCTCGCTGTTCACGCATATCCCCGGTTTGAAAGTGGTGTGTCCGTCCACGCCTTATGACGCGAAAGGCCTCTTGATTCAGGCGATCCGCGACAACGATCCGGTGATCTTCTGCGAGCACAAGCTGCTATACGGACGCGAAGGCGACGTGCCGGAAGAGTCGTATGCGATTCCGTTCGGCGAAGCCAATGTGGTGCGTGAGGGTAACGACGCGACGATCGTCACGTATGGGCGCATGGTGCACTACGCCACGGAGGCCGCGGAAAAACTCGCGAAGGACGGCATCGACGTGGAGGTGATCGATTTGCGCACCACCTCGCCGCTCGACGAGGAGACGATCCTCGAGAGCGCCGAGCGGACCGGCCGCGTGGTGGTGGTCGACGAAGCCAACCCGCGCTGCTCGATGGCCACCGACATTTCCGCACTGATCGCGCAACGCGCGTTTCATTCGCTGAAGGCGCCGATCGAAATGGTGACCGCGCCGCATACGCCCACGCCGTTCGCCGGCGTGCTCGAGGACATGTACATCCCGTCGGCCCAGCAGATTGCCGACGCCGTGCTGAAAGTGCGAGGCTAAGCGATGCCGATTCATATGATTACGATGCCCAAGTGGGGCCTGTCGATGGAGCACGGACAGGTGAACGGCTGGCTCAAGGCGATCGGCGACCGGGTCGCCAAAGGCGATGAGATCCTCGACGTGGAGACGGACAAGATTGCGTCGGGCGTCGAATGTGCGTTCGACGGCATCTTGCGGCGGCAGATCGCGCAGGAGGGCGACACCTTGGCCGTCGGCACGTTGCTCGCGGTGGTGGCCGACGCCGAAGCCGGCGAGGCCGAGATCGATGCCGCGGTGGAAGCGTTCCAGCGCGACTTCGTGCCGGCCAGCGCGGAAGCGGGCGAAAGCGGGCCACAGCCTGAGAAAGCGCAGATCGGCGGACGCACGGTGCGCTATCTGAAGCTGGGCGAGGGCGGCACACCCGCGGTGCTGATTCACGGCTTCGGTGGCGATCTGAACAACTGGCTGTTCAATCACGCCGATCTCGCCGCGCATCGCACCGTGTGGGCGCTTGATTTGCCGGGTCACGGCGAGTCGGGCAAAGCCGTCGAGAGCGGCAGTGCGCAGGAGCTGGCGGATGCCGTGATCGCGTTCATGGACGAGCGCGGCATCGAACGTGCGCATCTGATCGGCCATTCGATGGGCGCGCTAGTGGCGATGACGGTGGCCGATCAGGCGCCCACGCGCGTTGCTTCGCTCTCCTTGATTTCCGGTGCGGGTCTGGGCAAGGAGATCAATGGCGCTTACATCAACGGCTTCACGGAAGGCAGCAATCGCAATGCGCTCAAGCCGCAACTGGCGAAGCTGTTCGCCGATCCGTCGCTCGTCACGCGTCAGCTCGTGGAGGATATCGTCAAGTACAAGCGGCTCGAAGGCGTGCAGGAGGCGTTGCGCAAGATTGCTGCGTCCGCATTTGAGGGCGACGCGCAGCGCGCGGGCTATCGCGACCGGCTGGCGGGGCTCGCGCCGCGCGTCCTGGTGATCTGGGGGGAGGGCGATCAGATCATCCCGGCTTCGCATGCGCAGGGACTGCCGGGCGAGGTCCGCGTGCATGTGCTAGGGGGCAAAGGGCACATGGTGCAGATGGAAGCGGCGTCGGAGGTGAATCGTTTGCTGAACGAGTTTCTGGAGGGGTGAGATACGCGCCGTGCCGCGGGGCGGGCACGGGTGTCGCTGCGCCTGGGCGGTTTGCCACGCGCGGCGGCAACAAACTTGCGCGGAGTCCCTTGAAACAACAAACCCCACAGGCACGAGGCTCTTGCGGGGTTGGGAGTAGAACTTGACGAAACGATTGACTGGTGCCCAGGGCCGGACTCGAACCGGCACGCCTTGCGGCGGGGGATTTTGAGTCCCCTGCGTCTACCTGTTTCACCACCTGGGCTTGTCTTGCGACACGTGCGCATAAGGCTGCGCGCGGCGGGAAACGCAGATTATGTCCGAAAACGCCGCGCCGGGCAAGTTCGCCTGGTGACAATCGGCTTCCCGGGCAGAATCTGCGACCGGTCTGCACTTACCCGCCCCTCAAACCGTCCGTGAAAACCGCTCTATGGTCTGCTGCCCAAGATACCGGTCGAACACCATTGCGATGTTGCGCACCAGCATCCTTCCGGCCATCAATACTTCGAGCTTGCCGACGCCGAGCGACACTAGCCCGTCCACCGCAAACCCGCGCAAGCGTTCCAGTTCCGGGGCGAACGTCTTGGCGAAGCGGATGCCATACGCCGCTTCGAATTCATCGAAGCGCAGTTCGAGGTTGCACATCAGTTGCGTGATGATGTCGCGCCGCAAGCGGTCGTCGGCGGTCAGCTTCACACCACGCGCGATCGCGAGGCGGCCGGCGTCGATCGCCGCGCCGTAGCCCGGCAGATCCTTGGCGTTCTGCGCATACACGTCGCCCACCTTGCCGATCGACGACACCCCAAAGCCGATCAGATCGCATTCCGCCCGCGTGCTGTAACCCTGGAAATTGCGCTGCAAGGTGCGCTGTTGCTGTGCGCGCGCCAGCTCGTCGGTGGGTAGCGCGAAATGATCCATGCCGATGTACACATACCCCGCGCTCGTCAGACGCTCCACCACCAGCCGCAGGATCGCCAGACGCACGGCGGGTGAGGGCAGCGCGGTGGCGTCCATTTGCCGCTGCATCTTGAAGAGCTGCGGCATGTGCGCATAGCCGAACACCGACAGCCGGTCAGGCGCGAGCGCGAGGATGGTGTCGAGCGTGCGGCTGAAGCTGTCGACGGTTTGATGCGGCAGTCCGTAGATCAGGTCGACGCCGATAGAGTGAAACCCCGTCGCGCGTGCGGCGCGCATCACCGAGGCTGTCATCTCGAGCGGCTGGATACGGTTGATGGCCTGCTGGACCAGCGGATCGAAGTCCTGCACGCCGAGGCTCAACCGGTTAAAGCCGAGCGTGCGCAGATGCACGATGGTCTGCGCCGATGCCTCGCGCGGGTCGACTTCAATCGAAAACTCGCCGGACGCATCGGGACTCAGCGTGAAGTGCCGGCGGGTGGCCGCCATCAACTCGCTCATTTCGTCGTGCGACAGGAAGGTCGGCGTGCCGCCGCCCCAGTGCAGTTGCGAAACCGGCCGCGAGGTGTCGAAGCAGGCCGCTTGTAACGCGAGTTCGCGCTTGAGGCGGTCGAGGTAAGGGCGCGCGCGTGCGCGGTTTTTCGTCGCCACCTTGTTGCAGCCGCAATAGAAGCAGACGGTGTCGCAGAACGGAATGTGGAAGTAGAGCGAGAGATCCGTCGCAGAGGCGCCCGGATCGGCCGCGGCGCGCCGGTAGTCGGCCGGATCGAAATTGTCGCGGAACTGAAGGGCGGTCGGATAGGACGTATACCGTGGACCGTTTGCGCTGTACTTGGCGAGCAGGTCGGGGCGGAAGAGCGTGTCGGCGTGGGTCATGGGCGGCTCGGTGGGCGCCACGCCGGGGAGTGCGACAGAGACCTGCGGGTCGGCTAGACCGGATGGAACGGGACAGGCGCCTCTTGAGCGTGGCCTTTCGTATGTGTCCAAGTTTACGGGAGCAGTCATGCTCCGCATTGTGTAAAAAGGTCGCACGCGGCGCAGTGGCACAATGCAGGGTTGGCGTGCCGCATGGTTACGGCCAGCGAGTGTCGATGCGTTTCAGGAAGTTTCAGGAAGAGTGTGGTGACTGTCGAATCTCCGTTTAACGTGGTGGGTCATGCGTGCCGTCCGGATTGCGGGGCGTGCTGTATCGCGCCGTCAATCTCGAGTCCGATTCCGGGTATGCCACACGGCAAGCCGGCGGGGGTGCGCTGCGTGCAGCTCGGCGACGACCTGCGCTGCGCCATCTTCGGCCGGCCCGAGCGACCGGCGTGCTGCTCCGGCCTGCAGCCGCAGGCCGAGATGTGCGGCACGACGCGCACCGAGGCGCTCGCCTGGCTCACCCGACTCGAAACGCTGACGCAGCCCGCCGCGCACGGCCTGCTGCACGGCTGAGTCAGCCCTGCTTCTCATGTGCCGCTTACCCTGCTGCCGCGTTCACTGACAACCATGGTTCGATCCCCGCAACGGGGCTGCTTCAACAGGAGAATGTGCATGACTCAACCCGTTGCGCCGACCCGGCGCCGATTCCTGCTCGCGGCCAGTGCGGCCGCGGCCATCACGCTGTCGCTGGCGGCTTGCGCGGCGTCGACCTTTCCGTTCATCCCGTCGCATTACACGTTCTCGCAGCAGCAGGTGCAGGAGGCCGTGCAACGCAAATTCCCGTATCAGCGCACGATTTCGCAGGTCTTCGACGTTGCGCTGACCAACCCCGTCGTCGGCTTCCTGCCGGATACCAACCGCGTTTCGGTGCGGCTCGATGCGCATCTCGCGAGCCCCTTCCTGCGCCAGCCGGTGGATGGCGTGTTCACGTTGTCGAGCGAACTCGCCTATGACGAGGCGAGCAAGTCCGTGGTGCTGAAGTCACCGAACGTCGACAGCGTCAATGTCAGCGGCGGCGCCCAGGCCTACACGCAGCAGATCAACGCCGCCGCGGCGCTGCTCGCCACGCAGTTGCTGACCAACTATCCCATCTACACTTTCAAGCCCGAACAGTTGCAATTTGCGGGCGTGAACTACGAACCCGGTACAATCACCATCCTTACAAACGGCATACGCGTGCAGATCGTCGAGAAATGACGCGCGCGCGGCCGCCAGGGCCGCGCGTTGCAGGCGGGACCAGCCCTGATTCGACAACCGTGGGCGATGAGGGGGATGGATGGACTGGTTACTGGCTGGCAAGGCGCTGATACTCGGGGTCGTCGAAGGCCTGACGGAATTTTTGCCGGTATCGAGTACGGGCCATTTGATCGTCGCGGGCAGTCTGATCGACTTCACCGGCGATCACGCCAAGACCTTCGATGTGGTCATCCAGCTCGGCGCGATTCTGGCCGTGTGCTGGGAGTATCGCCGGCGGATCGGCAGCGTCCTTACCGGTTTGCCTTCGCGGCCCGATGCACGGCGTTTTGCGCTCAATGTGGCGATCGCGACGATTCCAGCGGTCGTCCTCGGTCTGCTGTTCGAAAAGGCCATCAAGGCCGAACTGTTTTCGCCGCTGCCGGTTGCCTATGCGCTGGTGGTGGGCGGTCTCGCGATCCTGTGGGCGGAGGCGCGGCAGCGCGCTCGCGGTGTTGTGCCGCCGCGCGTGCAGTCGGTGGATGCCCTGAGCCCGCTCGATGCGTTGAAGGTGGGTCTGGCGCAGTGCTTCGCGCTGATTCCGGGCATGTCGCGCTCCGGTTCGACCATCATCGGCGGCATGCTGTTCGGCCTCGAGCGGCGCGTGGCCACCGAGTTTTCCTTTTTCCTCGCCATGCCGATTATTTTCGGCGCGACGGCCTTCGAACTGTTTCGCGGCTGGCGTCTGCTATCAGCGGATGCGCTGGGGCTGTTCACGCTGGGTTTCGTCGCCGCGTTCGTCAGTGCGTTCGCTTGCGTGCGCTGGTTGCTGCGCTACATCGCGGCGCATGACTTCACGGTGTTCGCGTGGTATCGGATCGCCTTCGGCTTGCTGATCCTGCTGCTGGGATATAGCGACGCGCTGGACTGGTCGGAGTAACGCGCTCGTTCCTGAACCCCTTGAGCCGGAAACAAAAAGGTCCGCGTGAGTGCGGACCTTTTGACGTTGATGGTCAACGCGCGAGTGCTTAACTGCCGTTGCGCCGCTTGAAGACCAGATCCCAGACACCGTGGCCGAGCCGCAGGCCGCGGCGCTCGAATTTCGTCACCGGACGGTACTCCGGGCGGGGCGCATAGCCGTCGGCGGTGTTTTCGAGTGCGGGGTCCGCGCCCAGCACTTCGAGCATCTGTTCGGCGTAGTTCTGCCAGTCCGTCGCGCAGTGAAGATACGCGCCCGGCTTTAGGCGCGATACCAGCAGCGCGACGAACTTCGGCTGAATCAGACGGCGCTTGTGATGCCGCGCCTTGTGCCACGGATCGGGGAAAAAGATGTGCACGCCGTCGAGGCTGTCCGGCGCGATCATCTGCTCGAGCACTTCAACCGCGTCGTGCTGGATGATGCGGATGTTCGACAGTGACTGCTCGCCCATCAGCTTGAGCAAAGCGCCGACGCCCGGCTCGTGGACTTCGACGCCGAGGAAATCGTCGCCCGGGCGATGCGCGGCGATTTCAGCCGTCGTCGCACCCATGCCGAAGCCGATTTCCAGCACGCGCGGCGCCTGTCGGCCGAACAACGTGTCCCAGTCGGGCTGCTGCGGCGTGTAGGGCAGCACGAAGCGCGGACCGAACTCGTCCATCGCACGACGCTGGCCGGTCGAGACACGCCCGGCGCGCGTGACGAAGCTGCGGATGCGGCGCAAACGCAGGGCTTCTTTCGGATCGGTCGACTCGCTTGTTGCGTTGGCCGCGTTGGCTTCGTTGCTGTCTTCGGCGGTGTGGGAGGGCTCGCCTGGCTGGCCGGCTTGGTTCGGATCGTGGATCATCTTCGATGGCTACAAAGGTAGCGGCAAGAGTGAGGGCGGCAGGAGCGGCGCAGCGTGCACCGGAAGGCGCGACAGCAGCGATGCCCTACATTACCGCCCTCAGTACGAAAAAGCCGCCTTCGTGGAGGCGGCTCTCGTGCTGGAATTCCGCTGACGGTCAGCTGAATGTGGAGCGGGCGATGGGAATCGAACCCACGGCTCTAGCTTGGGAAGCTAGGGTATTACCATTATACGACGCCCGCAGAGCGCGCTATTTTACGCGGGTTTGGGTCGTTTAGGCAAATCGGGCCTGGGTAGGCGGGGTGTAACGTGGGGCCGAAGCGGTTGGTTCGCTGGCGTCTCGTAGACGCTGTGGTGCGGAAACGCGCAGGTGTTGTCAACAGCAGCTTGCGGGCCGGCCGCCGTTAGCGGCCCCGGTGCGATTCGTTTTCTATAACTCCCTGAATTAACTAGCAATTCAACGACTACGAATCGTGTTCAGATCTCGCTCTTATAACCGATACGAATACACCGCCAATGCAACTAACTATCCATTGCATTGAACGATCTCGTTCGTCCGTTAATACCTTGATGGCGCGTGATAGAAGATAAATCAAAAAATTATCTAAAGCGCATACGTGTGCGACGAGAAGCGCATTCCTCGCCAAAGCACGCCACACCTTGCGTTACAGCTTAATTTATGCATTCAAGCCAAACCCCACAATAACAACGCCTCACCACAAATCTCAAAGATTTCGCACACAAGAATATTAAAGCCAGAAGAAATCCAGCCGTATACCTCCATAGCACCATTTCAATTTATTACACCAATCCGCATAGATGTGCATCTGTCAAGCGGATACCTGGAGTAATTCACCGAATACGTGCTGGCAGCAAACCATCGAGGTCAATCTAACTAACGGCATGCGATCGCGGACTTGAGAGGCCGCACCGGCCCAATAAAACAAACAGATATGAAAAACAAAGCAACACTGACGTTATCCCTGCTTGCATCGCTGGTTCTGGCGGCTTGCGGCGGGGGCGGGGGTTCCAATGCGTCGCCGACTGCCGCCACCAGCGCGTCGTCACCGTCGACGGCGAGCGCACCGGCAGCGAACTCGCCGGCTTCCACACCGACCGTGACCGGCGAGCAACTGCCGAGTCTGAGCAGCCCGCAAGCCGGCTCGACCGCGGCAACCGGCAACCGCGTGGAAGGGATCTGGTCGGTCACGTCCAGCGTCAACAAGACCACGGCCTTCGTCGATCCGCAAAACAATCTGTCGTACCTGAGCGTGCTGGGTACGACCGTCATGCAGGAGTTCTTCGGTGTCATCACGCCGGGCAGCTCGGCCTGGACATTGACGTCGGGCGGCCTGTTCAACCTGAATATCTACACGGCGGCAACGTCGGGCTCGGGGACTTTCACGGGCAATCAGGCGTTCAACGGCAGCTACGTCGAAGGCAGCAATACGGTGAACATCGGCTGGACCTACGATCCGGCGAATGCGCTTGCGGTGACCCAAGCCATGGTGGCGGGTACGTGGGCGGAAACCAATTCGTCCATCACGATCAGCAGCAGCGGCGCGGTTTCCGGCACGCTGAGCAACTGCCCGGTCTCCGGCACGATGCTGTTGGCTACTGCCGGGTCCAACCAGAATCTCTACACGCTGAACGTCACCACCGGCACGAATACGTCATGCCAAACGCCGAACGTGACGCTTTCGGGGAGCGCAGCGATTGTGTTCCTGCCGATCCAGTCCAGCTCGCTGTACCAGCGCACGATCCTCTACTCGCTGCACACGTCGAGCAACAGCGCTGTCGCCTATGGTCAGGTGTCGCCGCAATAAGCGAGGCGTGACCTGATCGCGTCGCCGTCGTTATATAAAGGCGGTGGTGCAAGCCGCTGCGCGCTGCATCTCGCGCAGCGTCCTTACCTGCCGTTGCAAGCCATCAAGTTTTTTCGCGGCGTGCCGATACCCTTGGGTTGGCACTGAATCGTGTGCCGGTTGCCGTTTGGACGGGACCCCTCCCACGAGATCGAATGAATCACACTATCGGCCGTTCGCGCGGCCTCGCGCTGCGCCGGCCCGTTCTGCACCGGCTTTACGTCTGTCTCATGGTCGCCCTGCCGGCGCTGTCTGCGCTCGACGCCGGCGCCATGCCGGCCGCCAGCACCGTTGGCACCTCCGCCTCCGCCAGCCCCGCAACATGGCTGCTATCCCAGACCCCAGGCACACCGTCGATCACAACGCGCGCGCCGCTCGCCGCGTTCAGCGATCCCACGACCCCATGCGCACTATCGAGCACGTACGCCGCATGGGCCGTTTCGCCGCTCGCCAAACCGGCGCAACTACTGGCGACCTGCGCTGCCGAAGCGGCCACCGGCCGTCTCGATGCACGGGCGCTCTATGCGCAGATGATCCTGTTCGGCGTGGCTACGCGGCCCGACACCGAGCGCGGCCTCGCGCTGCTTGAAGACGCCGCGCGCGACGGCTCCGGCGTCGCAGGGCGGTTGCTCGGCACGCTCTACCGGCAGGGTCTGCGGGTGCCGCAGGACTACGCGACGGCGCGTCGCTGGCTTGCGCTCGCGGCGGACGGCAGCGACGGTTTTGCGGCAGACACCCTCGGTTTGATGAACTACAGCGGCGAAGGCGCACCGGTCGATAACGTCGCGGCCTACGCCCTGTTCGCACGCGCCGCGGAGCACGGCGACCCGCACGGCGCGGCCAACGCCGGCCGTCTGATGATGAATGGCCAGGGCGTGCCGCGCGACGCCGCGGGCGCGGTCGTATGGTTCACGCGCAGCGCGGTGGGCGGCGACGCGGATGGCGAGTTCATGCTCGGACTCGCCTTGCTGCAAGGCAACGGCGTCGCGCAAGACGTGACGAAGGGCAGCGCGTGGGTGAGCGCCGCGGCGGCCCAGCATCACGTCGACGCGCAGGCCCTGCTGGGCGATCTCTACCTGAGCGGCACGGGACTGCCGCGCGACCCGAAACGGGGTTTCGCGCTGATGTCGAGCGCCGCGCACAGTGACGTGACCTACGCGCAGCGTCGGCTCGGCGACCTGTACGCGAACGGCATCGGCGTGGCGCGCAACGATGCGACTGCCCGCGCCTGGTATCGCAAGGCCGCGCTCGAAGGCGATCCGCACGCGCAGTTCGGTCTCGCGTTCGAGTATCGCAACGGCCGTGGCGGTCCGAAGGATCCGGCGGCGGCGATCGGCTGGATGCGCGGGGCGGCGGACGCCGGCGTGGCCGAGGCGCAGAACGATCTCGGCACGATGCTGCAGCATGGCGAGGGCGAGCCGCAGAACCTCGTCGAAGCAAAAACCTGGTACGAGAAAGCGGCCGCGCAGGGACTGGCGGTGGCCGATTTCAATCTTGCTTCTTTCGCGTACAGCGGCACAGGCACACCGCGCGATTACGCCGCCGCCTACCGGCTCGCGCGCGTCGGCGCCGAGCGCGGTAACCGCGAGGCGAGCGTGATGGTCGGCTCGCTGCTGTTCAAAGGCGATGGTGTGGCGGCGGATAAACGTGAGGCCGTCGCCTGGTATCGCAAGGCGGCGGATTTGGGAAGCGTCGATGCCGCGCGCGCCGTCGGCTGGGAGTATCTGACCGGCGTCAACGTGCCGCGCGATGTCGCGCTCGGCGAGCAGTATCTCGGCGCGGCGGCGCAAGCCGGCGACCCACAGGCGCAGCTTCTGTTCGGCGGTCATCTGGTCGATCGCAAGCAGGCGGGAGACGTTAGTGCCGGCGTGGCGTGGATGCAGAAGTCGGCCGCGCAGCACTACGCTCCGGCCTACCTCGCGTTGGGCCGTCTCTACTGGAACGGTCAGGGCGTGACGCCCGATCGCAGCGTGGCGCTCGACTGGTTCACGCGCGGCGCGCAAGCGAACCAGTCGGTGTCGCAAGCGGCCCTGTGCGGGGTGTATCTGGATGGCGTCGATGTGCCGCGCGACGTCTCGACGGCGACGCGCTGGTGTTCCGCCGCCGCGCGCAACGGCGATCTCCCGGCCACGCGCATTCTGGTGTTGGACCGACATCTGGCGGGCGTGGACGCCAGTGCCCGCGCTTACTGGATGTGGCGTCTCGCGAGCCATGGCGAAGCCCGCTACGAGTCCATGCTGGGCGACGCCTACGATCTGGGCAACGGTGTTCCCGTCGACTACGGCGCGGCCGTGTACTGGTTCCGCAAGGCCGCGGAGCAAGGCGACGTCTCGGCGCAGGGTTCGCTCGCGTGGCATCTGCTCACCGGACTCGGTGGCGAGCGCGATGAGCGCGAGGCGTTCGAATGGGCGAGCCGTGCGGCAAACGGCGGTCCGGAAGGCAAGGAGATGGTGGGCGCGGCCTATCTGTCCGGACGCGGCGTCGCGGCGGATGCGACGGCGAGCCGCGCGTGGTTCGAGAAAGCCGCGGCCGGTGGCGAGAGCTGGGCCGCCAGCGACATCGCGCGGCTCTACGAAATGGGCGCCGGCGTGCCGCATGACGATGGGGTCGCGCTGAGCTGGCATCGCAAGGCTGCGGCGAAGGGAGCCGATACGTCGGAGATCGCGTTGGCTCTGCGCGCGCTGGCCACGGGCGACGTGCAGGGTTTGAGCGCGAGCGAGGCGCATTGGCTGATGGACGACGCATCGTCGTCGGGCGGCACCGGCGGCACGGGCCACGCGAGCGACACGAGCGGCAACAACAGCGTCCCCGTGCGGCCAGGCGTGGGGGCCGAGGCCGAGTGGGCCGCGCTGTCGTGTTTGAACCAGGCCCTGCTGGGCGATGCGATGATGCAGTACGAACTTGGCGTTCGCTATCTGACCGGCGAGGGCATGACGCTGGACCGGGCGTTGGGCGATGCCTGGCTCAGACGCGCACAGGCGAGCTTCGCCGCCGAGCCCGGGTTCAGTGTGTACGCGCAGGCGACGCGGATCGTCGAAGCGCGGGTGGCGGCGCGTCTGAGCGCCGACGAGCGCGAACGCGCGGGCCGCCTCGCGGACCATCTGCTGGCGACCGTGCCGGGCAGTCTTGCGGCGGCGGTTTCGACGGGGACGGTGTCGGCGACCGCGTCATGACGACGACAACTCAGATGACGAAGTACGTCAGTTGCACGGCGGCCCGGGTGACGATCATCAACAGCACCTGGACGATCACGAACAACAGGATCGGCGACAGGTCGATGCCGCCGAGATTCGGCACCACGCGGCGCAGCGGATTCAGAAACGGCGCAGTGAGCTGAAACAGAATCGGCATAGCCGGCGAGCGCGGATTGAGCCACGACAGCAGCGCCATCAGGATGGTCAACCAGATGATCAGGTTGAGCCCCCACTTGACCACCGTCAGCAGCGCGACGATCAGCAAGGTTGGCCACAGCGCGAGCGGATCGACGCCGGTGACGGCCACCATCAGCACGACATAGACGACGGCGGCGATCAGCGCGGCGAGGATGCTCGCCCAATCGATGCTGCGGGTACTGGGCACGATGCGGCGCAGCGGCAGCACGATCCAGTTGGTGGCGTGCAGCACGGCGTTCGAGACCGGGTTATACGGCGGCAGGCGGACGACTTGCAGCCATGCGCGCAACAGCAGCGCCGCGCCGAACAGCGTGAAAACGGTATTGAGCAGAAAACGGGCGATATCGCCGAACATCTCAGGTCCTTTCCTTCAGGGTAGCGTCCGATGGGAACCGGACGCCGGGCGCCGGCTCGCCCCGATGGGCACGCCGGCGTGTTCATAAGTTCGCGTACTGTGCGCGTTGCCATCCGCTGCGCCGCCACGGCTGAAGCCGAAGCCGCGCTGTCCAATGCAAATCGAGCTAGACCGTGACCTTGATCTCGCTGATCAGGATCGAGCCGTTGCCGCCGTCGGTGTAGTTCGGGATGTCGGCAAGCAGGGTCTCGGAGGCCGGCTTGAAGACCGTGTAGAACGCCTCAATCGTGTCGAACAGGAAATGCCCGGCCGCGACGTAGGGCGGCGGCGTGCCCGGCGGCCCGGCATTGATGCCGATATCCACCGACCAGCCTTTGAGCACTGCCCCGAACAGCCTGGCCGCCAGCGGCATGTGCGTGCCGCAGTAATAGTCCACGTCGAATGTGCCGTTTTCGCGGTACGGATAGAGGATGCTGACCTTGATCATTATGCGTTCTCGTCGGTTGGTCCCGGAGCGAGGCGCAAGCGGATTGCGCGCTGCGCCGGTCGTCACATTATCACGGCTTACTTGACGCTAGTACCCGCCGGCGCCTGATTCAGCGAACGCGCGAGCGATTCTTCGACAGCGTCCGCGATGGCGTCGATCGTGGCCGGCGGCGTGGCGCGCCGGCGCGCGAGTGCAACCGCACGCCGGCTCATCAGGCCGTATAGCGCCGCGTGGTCGCCGCCCAGTCCTTCGAACAGCGCAAGCTGCTTGCGCACGACGCCCGTGTCGCCGCGCGAGATCGGGCCGGCGAGCGCGCCGGGCAAACCTCGGTCGCGGGCCGTCTGAAGCGTGCCGGACAGCATCGGCAAGAGCGCGCGCAACGCGTCCTCTTCGGCAAAACCGAGGGTGCGCCAGAGCGCCACGCATTCGGCGAGGCTGCACAGCGCAAAGCTCGCCGCGTAGTGGGCTGCGCCGTGGTAGAGCATGCGGCCGCCCGGCGGAATCGACAGCGGATGGCAGCGCAGCGCCACGGCGAGTGCCGTGAGGGCCTCCTTGAGCGCGCCGTCGGCCTCGATGGTGATCGAGCAGCCGCCGATCCGCTCCGTATCTGCGGGATCGCCGCTAAACAGGTACAGTGGGTGAAAACCACCGATCGACGCGCCCTGCGACTGTACCGGCGCGAGCAGTTCCACCGGCGAGGCGCCGCTGCAATGAACCAGCGCGCGCAGACGCCCGGCCGAGGCGGGTGCATCGGGAGAGTCGGGCGAACCAGGCGCGCAATTGAAGCGCAAAGTGTTCGCCGTCGTACCGATGCTGTCGTCGGGAACGGATAGAAAGACGATATCGGCGGCGTCGACGACCTGTTGCGGGTCGTCGTACGCCGCGCACTGGTCGATCTGGCCGGCGAGCCGGCGGGCCGATTCCAGCGTGCGGCTGGCAATGGCCGTGACCGGATAGCCGGCCTGGGTGAAGCCGAGCGCAAGGCAACGCGCAAGGCGCCCCGCGCCGATGAAGCCAAGACGCGGCAAGGAGGACTGGGACATGGTTCCTGCTCCGGGCGGCACAATGAATGTGAACGGAAAGCTGGAGTATCGCGCATTCAATAAGCGCTCGCGAGCCGGGGGCCGGATCCCCGGCCGAGCGGGTGGGACGAGGTGCGCCGCGACGGCCGTTTCCTCAGATCAATTTCTGCGCCGTATGGTGCGCACGACGGGTCATCCGCCCGCGCGACCCCTGTAGGCCCGGAAACTGCTCAGAATGAATTTGGTCGAAGAAGTGTGGGTTTGCTGTTGGCATTTTTTCTGTCTCGCAGTCAGATTCGGGAGGTCACTATGAGCATCTTTTCTTACCGAAAGCACTTGCGGTTCTTGACTCATTCGCAGCGCCGCCGCTGGTGGGATCAAAAAAAGCGCCTCACGCCACGTGTCAAGATCAGCGGGGCCTACGTGCCACCGAATGTGACCCGCGAATTCACCTATGTAAAAGTGGGTTGAAGATTTGTCCCCCAAAGGGTAAGAAATGCCCGGCCGTCGCGCCGGGCATTTTGCGTTTACGGCGCGGCTCGCAGATTGCCGTGTTTCGACCAGCCTTCAGTGCGGCGTAGATTGAAGTGAATTTGTAATTAAAGATTACCGGTCGCGGTGCTCCCGCGTTCCGCCAGCCGGTAAAGTCGCGCTCCGCGCACGCTATGGCCGCGCGCAAACCCTTAGTTTTCGAGACAGCGAGGCTGCCAGGCGTGGAGTCAGAGATTGCCGCGTATTTCAGCGTCTATACACCGATTGCAATTTGCAACAAATGTCCACAGCAGTGCCGATCCTTTTTCGATACATTGAATTCCATAGCATGCATGGTCATGCGACACGGTCATCCGGCCGCGCTTGGAGAAGAAAATGAAAAAGATCATTCCGTTTGTTGTTGCCGCTGCACTGGGTGTGGGGCTCGCCACCGCTGCGCAGGCGCACGTGTCCGTCGGTATCGGGATCGGCATTCCTGTGGCGCCGGCTTATCCGGTTTATGCCGCGCCACCGCCGGTGTATTACGCACCGCCGCCTCCGCCGGTCGTCTATGCGCCGCCGGTTGTCGTGGTGGGCGGTGGTTATGGCTACTACGGCTATCGCGGTCCGTACTACCACCGCGGCTATTACGGGCACGGGTATTACGGCCACGGTTACTACGGGCACGGCTACTATCGCCGCTAATCGTCGCGCATGCGACGCGCGCTGCAGGTGAGTGGCAGGTGTCAGTCACCTGAACCGCAGCGCATGAGGGATCGCAACGGCGTAACGCAGGCTTGATTGCCGCGTTACGCCGTTTTCGTTTTGCGGACGAAGCTGGGAGAATGCCTTCTTCTTTCCCTGCTTTGGAGTGCCCCGCCGATGCCAGTGCTCCCCGCTCCCACCTATGTCGACGTCGTCGATGCCGCTGCGCGTCTCGAGGGTGTCGCTCATCGCACGCCGGTCCTCACGTCCAGCACGGCCAATGAACGCACCGGTGCGTCGATCTACTTCAAATGCGAGAACTTCCAGCGCATGGGCGCGTTCAAGTTTCGCGGCGCCTATAACGCGCTGTCGCACTTCGACTATGCGCAGCGGGATGCCGGCGTCGTGACTTTTTCGTCGGGCAACCATGCCCAGGCCATCGCGCTGTCGGCGCAGCTCGAGGGCATGCGCGCGACGATCGTCATGCCGCACGACGCGCCCGCCGCGAAGGTGGCCGCGACGCAAGGCTACGGCGGCGAAGTGATCATCTACGACCGCTACAAGGAAAATCGCGAAGCGATCGGCCAGCGGCTCGCGCGCGAGCGCGGCATGACGCTGATTCCGCCGTATGACCATCCGCATGTGATCGCCGGGCAGGGGACGGCCGTGACGGAACTGCTCGCGCAAACCGGTCCGCTCGATCTGCTGTTCGTGTGTCTGGGCGGTGGTGGATTACTCGCCGGCAGCGCGCTGGCGGCGGCCGAGTTAAGCCCCGACTGCAAGGTGATCGGCGTCGAGCCGGAGGCCGGCAACGACGGCCAGCAGTCGCTGGCGCGTGGCGAGATTGTGCATATCGAAGTGCCGCACACCATCGCGGATGGCGCAGCGGCAACGCATCTGGGGCTGTACACCTTTCCGATCATCCAGCGTCTGGTGGAACAGGTGGTGACGGTGACGGATGCCCAGTTGATCGAGACGATGCGCTTTTTCGCGCAGCGCATGAAGATCGTTGTGGAGCCGACCGGTTGCCTCGCCGCCGCTGCGGTGATGAGCGGCATCGTGCCGGTGCAGGGCAAGCGGGTTGGCGTGCTGCTCAGCGGCGGCAATGTGGATCTGGCGCGGCTGGCGCAGTTTCTGGGCTGAATTCCGGGCTGAAACTACAGGCCCAACTCTGTCCACAACGTATCGACGCGCCGTTTCACCGCGGCGTCCATCTCGATCGGACGGCCCCATTCGCGATCGGTTTCGCCTGGCCATTTGTTGGTGGCGTCGAGGCCCATCTTCGAACCGAGTCCCGCGACCGGCGAGGCGAAATCCAGATAGTCGATCGGCGTACGGTCGACCAGCACCGTATCGCGTACCGGATCGATCCGCGTGGTGATGGCCCAGATCACTTCTTTCCAGTCGCGAATATTCACGTCCTCGTCCACCACGACGATGAACTTCGTGTACATGAATTGTCGCAAGAAACTCCACACGCCGAACATCACCCGTTTGGCATGTCCGGGGTAGCTTTTCTTCATCTGCACGATTGCCATCCGGTAGCTGCAACCTTCGGGCGGCAGATAGAAATCCGTGATCTCGGCAAACTGCTTCTGTAACAGCGGCACGAACACTTCGTTGAGCGCGACGCCCAGCACGGCGGGCTCGTCAGGCGGTTTGCCCGTGTAGGTGGAATGGTAGATCGCGTCGCGGCGCATCGTGATCCGCTCGACGGTGAACACCGGAAACCACTCCTGTTCGTTGTAGTAGCCGGTGTGATCGCCATAAGGACCTTCGAGCGCGTGTTCGTATGCGGCGCTTGCTCCTTTTGTAGGCCGTGGCGGCGCGCCGGCCGGCGCCGGCGCGGGGACGCCTTCCTGCGGATAGATGAAGCCTTCCAGAACGATCTCCGCGCGTGCCGGCACCTGCAGCGTGTCGACGCCCGGCGTGATGCACTTCGCGAGTTCGGTCCGGGCGCCGCGCAACAGGCCCGCGAACTGGTATTCGGAGAGCGTGTCGGGCACCGGCGTGACCGCGCCGAGGATGGTGGCCGGGTCGGCGCCGAGCACGACCGCGACCGGGTACGGCTTGCCCGGGTTCTGCAGCGCGAACTCGCGGAAATCGAGCGCGCCGCCGCGATGCGCGAGCCAGCGCATGATGAGTTTGTTACGGCCGATCAGTTGCTGGCGGTAAATGCCGAGGTTTTGGCGGCTCTTGTTCGGGCCGCGCGTGACCGTCAGGCCCCATGTAATCAACGGCCCTGCGTCGCCGGGCCAGCAGGTCTGGATCGGCAGCTTCGCGAGGTCCACGTCGGTGCCTTCCCAGACGATTTCCTGGCAGGGCGGGGCGTTCACCGTCTTGGGCGCCATGTCCCAGACCGCCTTGGCGAGCGAGATCAGCTTGCCGGCGTCCCTGAGGCCCTTGGGCGGCTCCGGCTCTTTCAGGGCCGACAACAGGCGGCCGACGTCGCGCAGCGACTCCAGCGCGCCGCTATCGCCGTCCTGCTCGCCGCTTTCGATCCCCATGCCGAGCGCGACGCGCCGCGGCGTGCCGAACAGGTTGCCGAGCACCGGGAACGCATGGCTCTGCCGGCTCTCAAACAGCAATGCCGGGCCGCCGGCGCGCAGCACGCGGTCGCATAGCTCGGTCATTTCCAGGACGGGCGAGACGTTTTGTGGGATACGGCGTAGTTCGCCTAGCGTCTCGAGACGGTCGACGAAGTCGCGCAGGTCTTTGTATTTCATCTGGTCCGGATACAGAGCCGCGCAGCGCGGCGGGAAAGTGGGGCGCGACAGCCAGGCAGCGCGCATGAACGATTGTCGATTTTACCTGCGTTGGTTAGCGCACGTTACGGCGCGAATCTGTAACTGACCTGAGAGGCGCGCAGCGCGCGGGTTTCCACCTGCTGAACACTGTTCGTTATTACAATTAGTTATACATTTGCGGTTCTATAGTGTTGACGATCTATTAAACCCTGCTAGAATCCGTCCACATTGGTTGCAGGGCGTGAACGTTTTTACCACCGCCCCCCGGTCCTTACGACGCAACGCGTCACCGCTTACCGACCCCCCTGCACGGTATTTGACGGCCTTTTTTGCAGTCCTCGCCAGCGCGACCTGACGCTGGTTTTTCGCGTGGGAGCCTTTGCGTGCGTGCTTTTTAGGCACGGCGCCGAGCAGTTCCGAGATGGCTCCCCACCGACGGTTATGCCGTATTCCCGACGCCGCTGCTGCCCTAACCAGAGCACGCGACGTCTTGACTCTGCGAACGTGTTTTGATGCCGGCTCGACCGGTGGGGTTCGCAGATCATGCAAGATGGGAGATCTGAATGAACGCCTGGTTAACGTGGCGTCCCGACGAGAAACTTGCGCAAGCCATGCGCGGTGTTTTGCGTCGCGGTACGCGTATGAGTCATCATCTGTTCAGCATTGTTGGCGGTTCCGCCATCCTGCTGGCGCTCGCGCTGTGGCTGATGCCCACCTGGCGCGGTACGCTGGCTGCCAAGCTGATGCCGGTCATTTCTGCCGCTGTGCAGGCCGGCCCCGCCCGTCTGTTGCAGGGCAACCCGCTGCCGTCGTTCGCGCCCTCCAACGGGGTGTCGTCCGACGATTCGCTGTCCGCCAATGCGGCCGGCAGCGACGCCAGCAATGGCGCAACCAGCAACACGAGCTATGACGGCGCCTTTGACGGCAGTGGCACGAGCGGTCTCGGCGTCACGGCGTTCAACGCGCTCGACCCGCATTCCGTGCAAAGCATCAGCGCGCTGGCGCGTCTGATTCCTTCGCAACGTGTGGCGGCCGACGCCCGCGACGACCGCGTGCTGGTCTCCACCCGCGAGCAGGATCTGGTGGCGTCCTATCTGGCGCGGCGCTATCGCGTCGCCCAGGAACCGGTGAGCGAACTCGTCAAGGCGGCGTTCGATACCGGCCGTGAAGTCGGACTCGATCCGCTGCTGCTGCTCTCCGTGATGGCGATCGAATCGGGCTTCAACCCGTATGCCGAAAGCGGCGTGGGGGCGCAGGGCCTGATGCAGGTCATGTCGAAGGTGCACTCGGATAAATTCCAGTATTTCGGCGGCGAAAGCGCCGCGCTCGATCCGCTTGCCAACATCAAGGTTGGGGCGCTCGTGCTGAAGGACTGCATCGCTCGCGGCGGTACATTGCCGGGCGGCCTGCGTCTCTATGTGGGCTCGACCACGCAGGACGACGGCGGTTATGGCGCGAAGGTGATGGCCGAACGTGGCCGTCTGCGCGACGTGGCACGTGGCCGCAAGGTGCCGATCAACGCACCGCAAGCGCCGGTCACGACCACTGCGTCGGTGGCGGCGCCGGCTAGCGGAGCGGCACCGGTCAAGCGTGTCCAGGTGACGCTCGATGCGGCGCATCCGCTGACCGCGACCACCCCGGTGAAGGCGCCGGAACAGGACGACGCCAGCACGGCGACCAAGCATGCTTCGACCTCGGAGCTGGGCGCCTGAATGGCGGCAGCGGCATCGCGGTAAAGGTCGTGCGTAGCACCGGCAGGACAAATAGGAAAGGCACCCGCGGGTGCCTTTTTTCATGCGGCGAAGTTTTTTGTTTTTGGCGGCGTGCTCGTGTTGCTTGACGAGCGCGCCGCTCGGCCGTTCGTCCGGTTCAGTCCCGCCTGGATCCGCTCAGCGCCCAAAGAACCCATGCAAACGCTCGACCGCCTCTTCGAGCTTCGAGTACGCGGTTGCATACGACAAGCGGATATACGAGCGCGGCGCATGATTGCCGAAGTCCATGCCCGGCACCAGCACCACACCTGCGTCGTGCAGCATGGCTTGGGTGAGCGCGGCGCTGTCGCCGGCGGCCGTGTGGGCGACCCGGCTGCAATCCGCGTACACATAGAAGGCGCCGTCCGGCATCACCGGTACTGAAAATCCGAGCGATTCGAGCGCCGGCGCGATGAAATCGCGGCGCCGCTTGAACTCGAGGCGGCGCGCTTCGTAGATCGCGAGCGTGTCCGCTTCGAAGCACGCGAGTGCCGCGTGCTGCGCAAGCGCCGAGGCGCAGATGAACAGGTTCTGCGCGAGCTTCTCGAACGCGCCCACCAGCGACGGCGGCACCACCAGCCAGCCGAGCCGCCAGCCTGTCATGTTGAAGTACTTCGAGAAGCTGTTGACGGTGATCACGTCCTCGCCGAACGACAGCGCGGAGACGGGCGGCGCGTCGTAGCTCAAGCCCTGATAGATTTCGTCGACGATCGTGAAGCCGCCGCGCGCGCGGACCGCTTCGACGATGCGCTTCAATTCCGCCGGTTCGATGGAGGTACCGGTGGGGTTCGACGGCGACGCGAGCAGCACGCCGCGCGTACGTTCGTTCCAGAGACGCTCGACATCCGCGGCGGTCAGCTGGAAGCGCTCGGCCGGGCCGCTCGGCACCAGCACCGGCTTGCCTTCCGCGGCGGCGACGAAGTGCCGGTTGCACGGATAGCAGGGATCGGGCATCAGCACTTCATCGTCACGGTCGACCAGCGCTGCGCACGCGAGCAAGAGCGCGGCCGAAGCGCCGGCGGTGACCACGATGCGCGCCGGATCGACGCGAATGCCGTAGGCCTGCGCGTAGTGTCCGGCAATCGCCTCGCGCAATGCGTGCAGTCCGAGCGCACTGGTGTACTGAGTGACGCCGCGGCGCAGCGCGCTCGCGGCAGCTTCGATGACCGGCTCGGGGGCGGTGAAATCGGGCTCGCCGATGCCCATGTGGATGATGTCGCGTCCCTCGCGCTCCAGCAGGGCGGCTTCCTTCGCCAGTTCCATCACGTAGAAAGGCTGGATGGCGTCGACACGCGCAGCAAGCCGCACCAATGGTTCGGTCACGGAGTTCATACAGTAAGTGCGGTTTCAAGGGCTTGGCGCGCCTGGCGCATATGGTTCCCGGTGCGGTGCAGTCCGGCTGGGTCCGGCCCGATCCGGCGCGGCGCAGTGCAACCGGGGCGACCCCGCCCGCTGCCTGCCGCCGGAGCGACACGCTGCGGAAGATTGCCCGCAGCGCGTCGCTCCGGCGGGCCGGTCCGCGTGCGACCGCCTAGCGCTTGCGGGCCGCCTGTGTTTCGTCGGCGCGCAGTTGCGCCGCCAGCTTGTCCAGCACGCCGTTCACGTACTTGTAGCCATCCGCGCCGCCAAACGTCTTGGCGAGTTCGACGGCTTCGTTGATCACCACGCGGTACGGAATGTCGACGTGATTCTTCAGCTCGAATGCCGCGACGAGCAGCACCGCCCGTTCGACCGGCGAAAGCTGGTCGATGGGACGGTCGAGGCACGGCGCGATGTCGGCCGACAGCGCTTCCGAGTCGCGGATCACGCCGTGCAGCAGCGCGTCCAGGTGCTCGTGATCCGCCTTGTCGAAGCCCTGCGCGCCGCGCAACTGCGCGTCGATCTCGCCGCCGGGCGCGCCCGACAGCAGCCACTGATACAGCCCCTGCGTGGCCAGTTCGCGGGAACGTCGGCGAGCGCTCTTCATGCCTGTTCCTCTTCGTCGTCCTCGTCTTCCTCTTCGTCGTCGCCGCCGAGTTGCTCGAGCGCGACCGCGAGGTTAGCCATTTCGACGGCCACGCGAGCGGCGTCACGACCTTTTTCGGTCATGCGCGCGACGGCTTGCTCGTCGTTTTCGGTGGTCAGCACCGCGTTGGCGACGGGAATGCCGAAGTCGAGGCCGATGCGCGTGATGCCGGCGCCGCTTTCGTTCGACACCAGTTCAAAGTGGTACGTCTCGCCGCGAATCACCGCGCCGAGCGCGATTAGCGCGTCGAACTGGGCGCTTTCGGCGAGCTTTTGCAGCGCCAGCGGGATTTCCAGCGCGCCCGGCACGGTGACGAGCAGCACGTCTTCACCGGTGACGCCGAGGCGTTCGAGTTCTTCGATGCACGAATCCGCGAGGCCGTTGCAGACGGGCTCGTTAAAGCGCGCCTGAACGATGCCGATACGCAGGCCGTCGCCGTCGAGGTTCGGTTGGTATTGTCCGATTTCCATAGTCAGTCCGTAGTGTTGTTTGAGTAAGCGCTAATGCGCGTGAATGGTCGGATCAGCTTTGCGCCGCGGGCGCCGGTCAAGGCGTTTGCGGCGTCTGGGCAGGGCAGCCCGGCATCGGCACGAAGCCGGTGACTTCGAGACCGTAGCCCGACATGCTGCCCAGCTTGCGCGGGTTCGACAGCACCTGCATCTTGCCGACACCCAGTTCGCGCAATATCTGCGCGCCGATGCCGTAGGTCTTGAAGTCGACCGGGCGGCGCTTGAGTGCGTCGGCCCTGTCTTTCGAATCGAACGCCTTGAAGACGTCGATCAGGTGATCTTTCGAATCGCCGCAGTTCAGCAGCACGACCACGCCGAGCTCGCGTTCCGCGATTTCTTTCATGGCGGCGTCCAGCGTCCACGAGTGGGTGGACGTGCTGACTTCGAGCAGGTCCAGTACCGAGAGCGGCTCATGCACCCGCACCGGCGTGTCCTGCTCCGGCGTGGGCGTGCCGCGCACCAGTGCGATGTGCGGCTGGCCGCTCGGCTGGTCGAGGTACATGACCGCGCGGAACGGGCCGTGCGCGGTCTGCATGGTGCGCTCGCAGATCCGCTCCACGATCGATTCGGTGCGGCTGCGGTAGTGAATCAGGTCGGCGATGGTGCCGATCTTCAGGCCGTGCTCCTGCGCGAACTCCATCAGGTCGGGCAGGCGCGCCATCGTGCCGTCGTCCTTGATGATCTCGCAGATCACCGCCGCAGGCGTGAGCCCCGCCAGCGCCGTGAAATCGCAGCCGGCTTCGGTGTGGCCGGCGCGCACCAGCACGCCGCCGGGCTGCGCCATGATCGGGAACACGTGACCGGGCTGCACGATATGTTCGGCCCGCGCGTCGTGCGCGACGGCGGCGAGGATCGTGCGGGCGCGGTCCGCCGCCGAAATGCCCGTGGTGACGCCTTCAGCCGCCTCGATACTGACGGTGAACGCCGTGCCGTATTGCGTGCCGTTGCGGTACGTCATGAGCGGCAGGTTCAGCAGCTTGCAGCGTTCCTGGGTGAGCGTCAGGCAGACGAGCCCCCGGCCGTAGCGGGCCATGAAGTTGATCGCTTCCGGCGTGACGAATTCGGCGGCGATCACGAGGTCGCCCTCGTTTTCGCGGTCTTCTTCGTCGACGAGTATCACCATCCGACCGGCTTTCAGTTCGGCGATGATCTCAAGTGTGGAGGAGAGCGTCATGTTGGCGAGAGTTTCGGGAAAGCGCGTATTTTACGCCACGCGCGAGTCCGCGTCGTTCCCCCGAACGGGATAGGCCGTTTGGCGGGCCTGCGAAGGGGTTCGGCGGCCCTCGCACACCGGTCGGAACATCGCTCTACCCGGTCTTCGGTAGACTATGGGCTCTGCAATGCAGCAAATCGACGGATTGCGTTCCGTCGAGGGGCGTCGATCTTCTCCGCGTCCCCGTGGTGGCTGCGCGTCTTCGTCCGGCGCGGCCGTTTATCGCTTCGCCCTGGGCCTCAAGTCGAATCAATATGTCATTTTTCGGAATCGGTCTTCACGTCATTGTTGCGCTGTTCTTTGCAGTGCACGTGGTGCGTACTCAGCAGAACATGTACTGGCTGTTGCTGCTGTTCGCTTTTCCGCTGCTCGGCAGTCTCGTGTATCTGTTTGCGATCTATTTGCCGAGCCTGCGGCAGTCGCGGGGGGCTCGGGCTGCCTCGCGGGCTATTACGCAGTTGGTGGATCCTAATCGTGCTGTGCGCGAGGCGCGGGTTAACTTCGATCGGGCGCCTACTGTCGAGCATCGGATGCGGTTGGGGGCGGCTTTGCTTGAGGCCGGTCAGCCGGATGAAGCGCTCGAGCATTATCAGGCGGCTGCGAATGGGCCTTTTGCTACCGATCCTGCTTTGCTGTTGGGGATGGCCAAGGCTCAGTTTGCTGTTGGGCAGTATGCTGCTGCGGATGCCAGCCTCGGGCGGTTGTTTGCGGCTAATTCGCAGGCTCGGCAGCAGCCTGAATCTGCTCTGTTGTACGCGCGGACGCTCGCTGCGCTTGGTTCGCCCGCGGCGCGGGCCGCTTTTGAGCAGGCGCTTGCCTGTGCCAGTGATGCCGCTCCGCGGTGTTTGTTTGCCGATTGGCTCGCGGCACAAGGGGATGAGTTGGATCGCCAGCGGGCTAATAGTCTGTATGCCGAGATCGCTCAAGATGCACGGCATTGGCCGCGTCATGCGCGGGAGCATAATCGGGAGTGGTTGATGCGGGCGCAGGCTGCTCTGGCAGGGGCCGGGGCGAGGCGGTGATTTACCTTCGCTTTTCGGTTGTTTACCTACGGTGTTGGCCTTTACTTGCTTGGTTAGTGGTCTATTGGCGTTGCCCCTGTGCGGGGCGGCACTTACTTTCTTTGCCGCCGCAAAGAAAGTAAGCAAAGAAAGCGGGCTCACACCGCTAGCTCGTAGGTGTCCACCTCTGTTTGGCCGCCCAGAGTGGTCCGAGACGAGGGCCGCCCTCGCGTTTTCCCGCGTAGTGACAAGGCCGTCATCCGCTCCAGCGTTGCGCTTCGCGCTCCGCCGTTGGGTTTGCTACGCGGCTGGCGCTTTTTTATACCGTCCTCGCCAGCGGTTTGTCCGGCTCCGCCAAACGGATGTCCACCGGGCCTATTCCGCAAATCGCTATCGTCGCCGGTTCCGCCCCGCCCCGCGGCACGCCGTCATAGTGCCACGTGCGCGCTATGCGGCGCACAAAGGTGCCGGCTTTCACCGGGACCGTGTGTCCCGGGTCGAAGTCCACCCCGCTGTTAATCCACCACGTACCCGATATCACCACGCACAGTCGATCCGTCGCGTAGCTGTGCGGCGCACTCATGTATCCCGGATGCCAGCGTAACAGCGCGTAGTAAATGCCCTCCCTCCCCGGGTTGCTGTACAGGAACGCACTCTCCACACTCTTCGGCGGTGCCCCATCCTGTCCCACGAATTTGATGTCCTCCGGCAACGTGTACATCGTCTCGCTTGTGTCGATCGGGCTCGCCTCCGTTCCCCCCGCCACCAACAACGATGCCATTCCACCCAGCAGCGCGAGCATCTCGCGTCGGTTCATGCCGTCTCCCGCCATCTAGACTCTCCTTGTCCATCGTCAGTGGTGTCCAGCTCGCCACGCCGGCCGCGTTCGTTTCACTCGCTGTCGCCGGGCGAATATCACTATAGGTCAACCGTCCGCGGACGGTCTGCGAGGAGGGCATTCGCGGTTGCTTGTGTGGCCGTGCCTGCTGCCAGGCATCTATGGGCGGTCACGGGTGCCTATTAGATGCGTGTTCTTCGTCTAATGGCTCGCGTCGCCTGGATTTACGTACGTGTCGCCGACCATCAAATGCACGATCTCGTCGCCGTTGGTTTGTGGGACCTGCCGTTCGCCCGCCACTTCGCCGCGTCGCAGTACGACGATGCGATCCGCAATCGCGAAGATGTCGTGCAGGTTGTGCGAGATCAGGATCACCGAGACGCCCTCGGCCTTCAACGTCGCAATCAGCTCCATCACCTTGCGCTGCTCCGGCACGCCCAGCGCCGCCGTGGGCTCGTCCATGATCAGCACCCGGGCATTCCAGTAGATCGCCCGGCCAATCGCAATGGCCTGGCGTTGGCCGCCCGAGAGCATCTTCACCGGTCCACCCAGCTTGCGCTCAGGTATCACAATGTCCAGGCGCTTCAGCACCTCGCGCGCCACCTGCGCCATGCGCGGCCGGTCGATCACCTGGAAGCCCAGTTGCCGGCGCGTCGGTTCGCGTCCCAGGAAAATGTTGCTGCCGACGTCCAGGTTGTCGGCCAGCGCAAGATCCTGATAGATCGTCTCGATCCCCTGCGCCCGCGCGTCCTGCGGATCGCGCATTTGCAACGGCGCGCCGTCGAACAGCAGGTCGCCCTGATCGGCCCGGTACACGCCCGAAATGATCTTGATCAACGTCGACTTGCCCGCGCCGTTGTCGCCGGCCAGCGCCAGCACCTCGCCCGGCATCAGTCGCAACGACACGTGCTTGAGCGCCTCCACCCCGCCAAAGCGGATCGAGACGTCGCGCACTTCAAGGATCGGTGTGCTCATTGCGCGCCCCCCAGACGGTCCTTGTATTGATCGATCAGCACCGACAGGATGATCACGATGCCCACCACGATGAATTGCCAGAACGCATTGACGTCGATAAACACCAGCCCGAACTGGATCACCGCAATGATCAACGCGCCGATCAGCGTCCCCACCACATTGCCGGTCCCGCCAAACAGGCTCGCGCCGCCAATCACCACCGCCGCGATCGAATCGAGCAGCATCGGCTCGCCTGCGTTGGCGGCGCCGGCCGCGAAACGCGCGGTATAGATGATGCCGCCGATCGCGGCGAACGCTGCAGCGATCAGATACACCACCAGCAGGTGACGCTTGACGTTGATGCCGGCTCGCACCGCCGATTGCGGGTTGCCGCCAATCGCGTAGGTGTACTGGCCAAAACGCGTTTTCGAGAGCAGCAGATGCATGACGATCAGCAACACCGCCGTCAGCACGACCGGCGTCCAGCCGGCGCCAAGCCAGACGAGGCCCGCGTTGTCCACCGAGACGGTCATGCCGCTGCCGGCCGCGAGAAAGCCCGCGCCTCGCGCCACGCCGTACATGCCGAGCGTGCCGATAAAGGCCGGCACGCCAAGCCACGCAATCAGCACGCCGTTGACCAGCCCGGGAATCAGGCAGACCAAGATGGTGAGCGGGATGGACACGATCAGGATCCACGGCGAGCCGCTGCCGAACAGCGTGAACTGTGCGACGCAAACGGCCGCGAGTCCCATCACGAAGCCCGCGGACAGATCGATGCCGGCCGTGATGATCACGAAGGTCTGGCCGATGGCCAACAGCAGCGGGGCAGCGGCCGCAAGACCGATCGACTGCAGGTTGTAGGCGTTGAAAAGAAACGACCGATGAGCCGAGACCTGCGCATACGCCTCGAAAAAAACGAGCAGGGCGCACAGGAACAGCCACGGCCACAGCTTGGTAATCAGCGCGATCTTGTCGAGACGCGAGCTATCCATGGCGTTATCCGCGTTATCAGGAGCAGAACCCGCGTGCGCAGCCGCGCACGCAGGGAGGACGGACGTACTTGCGCACCGCGCAAGATGACGTCGGCCAGCCTGGCCTCGGCTAGTTGGAATAGATGTATTGCTGCATGTCGGGCTGGTCGATGTTGTTCTTGTCGAGAACCTCGAAGCCCGTGCTCTTGAGGGCGGGAATTTTCTTGCCGTGGATCACGTCGGCGGCGAACTTGACGCCGTAGTAGCCGATTTCGTCCGGGCGCTGCGCGATGGCGATATCCACGAGGCCGCTCTTGATCTGCTTGTCGATACCCGGCACCGCATCGAATACCACCACCTTGACGATACCCTGCTTGCCCGCCGCCTTGACCCCCTGAGCCGCGCCGCTGCCGGAGAACGTATTGGCGCCGAACACGCCGGCCAGATTCGGATTGCGCGCCAATACCGCGGCGACGTGAGCAGCGGCCTGGTTGGCGTCATCCTCGTTGTAGAGCGTCTGCAGCACGGTGATGTTCGGGTGCTTCTTCATCTCGTCCGCGAAGCCTTCGGCACGCGCGTCGGTGCTCGAGATGCCCGGCTTGTTGTTCTCGCAATAGACCGTGCCCTTGTCGCCGATGGCTTTGGCCAGCGCGCGCGCCGCGACGCGGCCGCCTTCCAGGTTGTCCGAAGCAATATAGGAAAGAGGGAAGTCCGCATCGCCCTTGCCGGTCTGGTAGTGGCCGTCGCCGATATAGGTGTCGACGGTAATGACCTTGATGCCGGCGTCGGCGGCTTCTTTCAGCGGTTGAATCAGCTGTTGCTTGTCGACGGGCGAAATCAGCAGGACATCGGGATGCTTGGCGATAAACGCCTTGAGGATAGGTACCTGTTCACTAGTGTTCCATTCTTTGGGAACCTGGAACAGCAACTCGACGTTCTCTTCCTTGGCGGCTCGTTCGGCGCCGCGATGCATGGTGAAGTAGAACGGATCGACCACACCGGGCAGGAGCGCCACCACCGGATGAGCAGCATCCGCGTGCGCCAGCCCCGACAGCGAACAGACGATGATCGTTGAGACGGCAACCATACAGCGGGACACGAATCGCTTCATTTTGTCTTCCTCCAGTTATGAGTCCGACTTGCGACGCCCGACTTGTTATGCATGCTCCATGGCGACTGCAATCGGCTGTGGGCAGTATAGGCGCGAGCGGCGTCAGTGACCACTGCACCGGTGGCGAACCCGAGCATACGCCGGATCCGGAAGGGGAAATGTGCGCGCGCGGCGCCGGCCAATCAGAGCGCCGCGAGAACGGCCGTTTCGAAAGCGATCGCCTGTGTGCAGACTGCCTTGATGGCAGGCCAATTGGTTGTCACCGAATGGGCCTTCGCCTGATACTCGCGCACTTTCTTGCGGATTCGTTGGTTCAGCGCCAGTTTGCCAAGGTTGGATTCGACGCTGACATTGCATTCCGCAGCAGCCAGCAGTGGATGACCGGCCGGGAGCGTTGCAGCGGCAAGCCACGTTCCAGATGCCTGTGCAGGGAGGCATAGTACGGTTTTCGCCCCTCTGCTAGCCGGGGTTAGCCAACTATCCAGCGTGGTGGTCAGCGCGCAAACGCTATCTGCGACGGGAGGGCAGGGTTGTGCGCAAGGAAGTGCCTGCCAACCGTGTTGCACGGCCATCGCTTCAATCGTTGCTCCCGCATTGGTGTACTGCTCCCCGGCAACATCGACATCCAGGTGAATGATCAGTAGATCGAACTGTTGAAGCGTTGGGTCGCTGTCGAGATCCGCGCCATGCCGCTGGCCCGACGCATGGCACCACTTCAGAACACCGCTCCAGCCTGTGCCCATCTTGGGCGCGGTGGCTTCCGGTTGAAGCTTGGTCAGAATGAAAGGCCGTTGGAGAATCGCTTTGAGCGCTGCTTCAATAATGACAAGGTCGGTGTCGCCTTCCACAACCAGGGCAATATGCAAGTCAGACATTCGGCACCGCCCCCAGATGTCCCATCATCCAGAGCCTGGATAGCGGATACTGCAGGTTCATCTCCGCCAACTGCTCAGTCAACTCGACGCGTCTTACGACTGTCAAACCATTGCTGTTGCGCTCAACGGCAAACAACCGGATCTCCGGGTCAGACAGGTCCAGTCCATCCAGTACGGCGGGGTTATGTGCGGTGAACAGTAGCTGGCGATCGGGGCCATTGTGCATCAGCCAATGACCAAGGAAGGTCGTCAGCTTCGCCAGCAGGCGTGGATTCAGCGCTTGATCCAGATTGTCGATCGCCAGGATTTTGGGTGCTTTGGGCAATAGACAAAGCGCCGCACAAAACAGGATGTAGAGCGCCCCCTCGCTGGCATCGTAAGCGGTCAACTCGTTGCGCGATCTGTTCATGAAACGGTCGGTGAACTTCAGCATCAGCGTGGTTCTTGGGACCTTGCTGGAGATCAGCGAGCCGCCGTGACTGGTGGTTTGCACGTCGGCTACCCAGTCGATCAACTCCAGCACCTGATCTAATATTTCCTCGCCCTCGTCGCCCTGGCTTTCCAGATGCTTGCGCAATGCGTCGAAACTTTCCGCTAGCTGGCCTCCGCTAAGTCCTACGGGCTGACGCGCTTGTACATCGGGAACGATGCCGCGCAGCGAGGGCGTGTTGGGGCAATAGATTGCGTACTCTTGCAAGCGCTGCATTAATCTTGCCGCAGCGTTCTCAGGCATCAGGTCCACCAGCTTCAGTGCCGCCAGGCCCGATTGGGGGTTCAGATTCTTTTTGCTGCGAACGCCGTCGGACACTATTTCGTGCGTCCCATCCGATAGGACCTCAGTTTTGTAGGACCAGGCAGGCTCGGGTGAATCGAGAGGATTCAGTAGAGAGACGCGGTATGCCTCCTCGTGACTCCCCACGATGCCGATGCCGATATGGGCAGGTGTTCGTTCAGAAGAGAACGAACTCTTGTAGAGTCGCGGCAGGCCGGCGCGTACGCCTCGACGAAGCAGGCTTTCATCATCGACGACCCCATTGGCCGCGGCACCCAGCACGCCTAGCGCTTCCAGAACGTTGCTCTTCCCAACACCATTTGCGCCAATGAAGCAGTTCACACGGCCCAGGTCGATGCTTTCCTCGTGGATCGATTTGAAACCGTAAACGCTCAATTTACGAAGCATGCCAGTAGTCCTGTTGTCGCATGTTGGGGCACCGCAAGTCTTGACCGGCGGTCAGTATACCGTCAGATATACCGTCGGGGCCTGATGTCCGTAATGGGTTGGAAATCGGCCGCAGCCGACCCGCGCCGACCTGGTAGCTGGCCGGCGCTTTGTTTTTACGGCGTTGGAAATGGCGAGGTTTGAGCGGATGCGCGATCGAACGGCTTCACTGCCGTGCCAAACTGACACTTCCTCCCGCTAGTTTGGGTACAACGTGTCGCGCGGGAAGAACATCCGCGGCTCGAAAGCCGGCATGATCACGGTCGCGCCTGTTGCAGTCAGGCTGACATGGCAGGTCTGATCGAGCCGCTTGCCTTGCCGGTAGATGAACGCACCGGGGCCGCCATCGCATTCCGCCGTGTGTTCGACTAGGCGCAGCTCACGCCCGTTCGAGAGGGATCGGGTGATGTCGAACCCGTCGGCATAGGCCGCCGTTACGCCGACGAGGGCGGCCACTCCGATTACGACTTTCGCAATCTGCATGATGGGATCTCCGGGTTCGGTTGCGGGGTGCACCGGCGAGCCGCTAACGGACTCGAGCCGGTGCGAATACCACCATATTAGACCGTGCTGCTTTTAAGCGTGCATCATCGAGTCCTGGGCGAACACGCGTTTTCATCGGCTTCGACGGCCTTGTCGATGTCGCTCACTTTGCGGCGAGCGCCGGGTGCTCAAGCAGAAGGGCTGCGGCCGGCGAGGACGAAGCGGGGTTTTGTCCCGTGATCAACAAACCGTCGGCAACGACGTACGGCGCCCAGTCGTCGGTCTTCGAATAGACGCCGCCTTTGGCCTTGAGCTCGTCTTCCACGAGGAACGGCACGATGTCCGTCAGCCCGACGGCGGCTTCCTCGGAGTTCGTGAAGCTGGTGACTTTCTTGCCTTCGACTAGCGGCGCGCCATCTGCCGTGCGCACGTGGCGCAGCGCGCCAGGGGCGTGGCAAACGAGCGCGACGGGCTTGCCGGCGGCGATGAACGATTCGATCAAGGCGATCGAGTTCCTGTCTTCGGCAAGATCCCATAGCGGGCCATGACCGCCCGGATAGAAGACCGTATCGAAGTCCGCCTGCGAGACGCTGTCGAGCCGCACCGTGGCGGCAAGCTGCGCGGTCGCTTGCGCGTCGAGTTCGAAGCGGCGCGTCATCTCGGTCTGGTTGGCCGGCTCGTTGCTCTTAGGGTCGAGCGGCGGCTGGCCGCCCTTCGGTGAAGCCAGCACGATTTCCGCGCCGGCTTCCATGAACGTGTAGTAGGGCGCCGCCAGTTCTTCGAGCCAGAAACCCGTCTTGCGGCCTGTGTTGCCCAGTTGGTCATGCGAGGTCAGAACCATCAGTACTTTCATGTTGCTTCTCCGTCGGGTGAGTGAGTCGGTGGGTGAATCGTGTCTAAATAGTAGACCAGTCGTCTAGTTTCGAGGCCTAAAAAAGCACTTCCGGAGAAGTGCGTTTGCCGCCCGATTCTTCAGGGAGCAAGGTGGAGCATCTGCTGCGTTGTCATCAACGCCGTTTCGAAAGGTTGCACGTTGCGAACGATCTTGACCATGATGCTGGCGCCCAGCCAGAGCTGGTAAAGACTCTGTGCGACGCTCTGCGGATCGCCCGCGACCGAAAGCGAGCCCTCGGCCACGCCGGCTTCGAGGGCTCGCGCCAGTCGGCTGACGATTCCTGCCGTGCCGCGATTGAGCGTAGCGCGCATCGCCTCCGACATGTCCGCCACCTCGGCGCCTAGCTTCACCGCCAGGCATTTGCCCTGGCAGTCGAAGAACGACTGGGTTTCCTGCCATATGCGCCAGTAGTTCATGAGCCGTTGCGCCATGTTCAGGCCGGGCTGAGCGAGCGTTTGGTCAAGGTCGTCCAGGTATTCCTCAAAGTAACTTTCCAGCATTGCCACGCCGAACGCATCTTTCGACCCGAAGTAATGATAGAAGGACCCTTTTGGAACTCCGGCCTCCGACAGAATCTCGTTCAGGCCCACGGCCGAGAACCCTTTGGCGCCGATGAGACGCTGGCCGACAGCGATAATGTTCTCGCGGACGTCGACTGTTTCGGATGTGTTTGCGGTAGCCATGTGCTGACTTTAGCCGATAGTAGACCAGTCGTCTACAAGAATTTTCAAGAGATATTCATGGCGTTGCGCGATGGGTCCATGACATCAATTCCTCAGGCCATCGCGGATTGCATACGCCGTCACTTCGGCAACGTTATGCAACGACAGTTTCGACATCAGATTCTGCCGGTGCTTGCGTACCGTCAACACGCTCACATTCAGTTGTTCTGCGATGTCCTGGCTGGAGTGTCCGCTGGCGATCAGCACAAGGATTTCCTTTTCCCGCGCCGTGATCGACGTTGCGGCAGTGCAGTCCGCGATCTCCAGCACATGGGCGAGTGCCTTGCTCACATAGCGGATGCCCGACAAGACGAGGGAAATGGCATGAAGAAGTTCGTCGCTATCTTCGTGTTTAAGCAGATACCCGTCGACGCCAGCGGCCAGGGCCGATCTGACCGCTGCAGGATTCTGACTGCCCGTCACAACCAGGATTCTGGTCTGTGGAGACTGCGCCTTGATTTGCTGTGCCAGTTCGACGCCGGGATAGCCAGGTAAATCCAGATCCAGTAACAGTAAATCTGCCTGCGTATCTCGCACAATCTGGCTGACCATCCGACCGTCACCCGTTTCGCCCGCTACGCGCCAGTTAGTCCGAGTCATCAGCAGTAACTTCAAGCCATCGCGAATAATGGCGTGGTCTTCGGCAAGTACGATTTTTTTCATTTTTCTTTCATTACTTTCTCGGGCGCCCCAAAGCCGATTCTTTTGCGACAATGCAAAATGATCCCGGATAAAGCCGCATCATACGGCGGACAGGATTTTACGGAAACCCGACTTTAAACAAGATCGGATACGCGCGTTCAAGATGGCAAAAAAGATACCTCAAGAATATAGCGCCAATGTGCGACTCGAACTGGTCAACACGCTTTACCGCCAGTCGCCGCCTATTCTTTTCGGCAATATCGCCGTAGTGAGCCTGACGACCTTCCTGTTGTGGCGCGAGGTTTCGCAACGCGCTCTGCTGGGCTGGGCTGCTGCAATCTACGTGCTGACCGCCATCCGGATCGTGATGGTGTGGCGCGATCGTCGAGCGACTGAGCATCCCACCGGGACAGCCAGCAGGCGCGCCTGGACATACGTCCTGTTCTCCGGCATGTCGGGCTGCCTATGGGGTTCCATGGGCATTCTGTTCTTTGCGCCGCACGACACGATCGTGACGGCTCTGATCTGCATTGTGCTGGCCGGCATGAGCGGCGGTTCGGTGGCATCGCTATCCTCCTGGTGGCCGACCTATCTCGCCTATGTATTGCCGACCGTCCTGCCGTTTGCCATTCGTTCCTTTGTGTACGGAAATGCGTTGTTTTCGGTGCTGGGACTCCTGTCGCTCTTTCTGCTGGGGGTCAACCTCGCCTTTAGCCGGACCTTGCAACGTACCGTGCGGGATGCGGTGTTGTTGCGCTTTGAGAACGTTACCCTGATCCGGCAACTGACCGAGGAAAAGGAGCGCGCCGAGCTCGCCAATCAAAGCAAATCGCAATTTCTCGCCGCCGCCAGCCACGACCTGCGTCAGCCAACCCATGCGCTCGGCCTCTACATCGCGACGCTGCGCGCCATCGCCCAGGCACCGACCATTGAGCGCCCAGCGCTCAATGACATTGCCGAACGGCTTCGGACGGCGTTGAGAGGCATGTCGCAATTGCTGAACGTATTGCTGGATATCTCGCGTCTGGATGCGGGCGTGATCGATGTCGAACCGCGCTGTTTTCCGTTGCAGCAGGAGTTCGACGCACTGGAAAATCAGTTCTCCCAGGCCGCGTTGTCCAAAGGGCTGACACTCAAGATCCGCTCAACTTCGATCTGGCTGGAAACCGATGCAGTCCTGCTTCACAACATGCTGTCCAACCTGTTGTCGAATGCGGTGCGTTATACCGACCGTGGCGGCATTTTGGTGGCCTGCCGCCGCCGCAAGGGGGAGGTGGAGATCCAGGTATTCGACACCGGCATTGGCATTGAGTCTAGCCAACTGTCGAGCATTTTCCGGGAGTTCTACCAGGTCGGCAACGCAGCGCGCGACCGGGAACAAGGACTGGGCCTCGGCCTCGCCATTGTGCAGCGCACGGCGGCACTGCTCGGCGCGCGCATCGCGGTGCAGTCGGCGCCAGGCCGCGGCTCGCTCTTTTCCGTGCGATTGCCGGCGTTGCAGCATATCGAGGCGCCTCGCGCCGCAATGAGCGAGCGACACGGCGAACCGGTTTCGGGCCGCGCACAGAAGGCTGTTCTGGTGATCGACGACGATCGCGACGTACTTGCCAGCATGCAGACGCTGTTGCGAGCGTGGGGCCACACGGTGGTCGCCGCGCAATCCCTGGAGCAGGCGATCGTGGCAGCAAAGTCGCATCGTTTAGTACTGGAAATGATCGTGACGGACTTCAGGCTGGCAAGGCATGTGACGGGGGTGGATGTCATCCACGCCGTGTTCCGGTCCATCGGGCGCACGATACCGGCGATCATCATTACCGGCGACACCTCGGCTGATGGCATCAATGCGGCTTCGTCAAGCGGCTTTCGCGTCTTGCATAAGCCACTCGACCCGCAAGAACTGCGGGCCCTGATCGATGCGCAACCTGCCTGACGACATTGCCCTCGCGCGCGCCGTTTAATAATCGGTAACGCTCCGAACCCGTTGCTCCGCGCTGCAAATACTACGGATGCAGTATTTACCCCGGCTATTTGGGTGCAGTACCTTCCCTACGGTTGGAAATCGCAGAAATCTGCGGCTTGGGCTAGCGCAGAAAAATCGGGGCAATCGGGGTAGAACAAAAAATCAATGGAGCGGGGTTATGACAAGAATGATGGGGCAGTTGCGTCCGTTGGCTGCGGGGGCGGCCATGTGTCTGATGCTGGCTGCCTGCGGGGGCGATAACGTCGGCAAGAGCAGTGCTTCGAATAGCGCAAGCGCCAGCAGCTATACGGTGTCTGGAACGGTGAGCGGGCTGCCGGCCGGTGCATCGCTGGTGCTGGAAAACAATGGCGGCGGTCCGGTGACAGTGAGCGCAAGCGGCGCGTTCTCGTTCGCCACGGCAGTTGCTGCGGGTTCGGCATACGCCGTGACAGTCGTGTCGCAGCCGGCATGGTGGAACTGTACCGTGAGTCAAGGCAGCGGCACGTCTTCAGTCAACGTCACCAATGTCGGCGTGAGCTGCGCGGTCGATAAGACCAGCCCGACTTCGCTGGTCAGCGCGGCTGCATTTGGATCCGCCAGGAATGCGAGTGGCACGAGCGACGGCACGAAGCTGGTGGGTGTGGCAGTCGACGGCAGCGGCAACGTCTACGCATCGGATAACAATTTCGGGGACGTGTTCGGAATTCCCACGGGCAGTGCCGCTCCGCAGTTCATTTACACCGCAGCAGGGTCGGCGGGGTTGATGACCTACAGCGCGACGAATTCGACGCTGTACGAGGCGGATGGCGGGGACGATTACATCGTCGAATTGCCAAATCCGCTGTCGGCCAGCGTAACGGCCAGCTACCTGGCAGCGACCGGGTTGACCCATCCGAACAGCGCGGCGGTCGATTCCAGCGGCAACGTCTACGTCGTGGACACCGGCACGAGTCCGGCCACGGTGACGGAATACACATCGAGTGGAACGAAGGTCGCCACACTGGCGAGCGGCACGTCGACGTTCACGCCCTACGCTGTAGCGGTGGACTCGAACAAGAACGTGTACGTCACCGACCAGACCCACAACGAGGTGTTCAAGATCGTGTCGGGCACGCCGACCGTTCTGGCTGGATCGGGCAGCGCGGTGGACACCGACGGCACGGCCACGGCGGCGTCGTTCAACGCGCCGGGCGCAATCACGGTAGACGCGAGCAACAACCTCTATGTGGTGGATTCCGGTAGTGGAGCTTTGCGACAGATCATCCCGTCCTCCGGCGTCGTCACGACGTTGTCGACGGTAACCGGGGCTACCGCGATCGCGGTGGGCTCGAACGAGAATCTGTATGTGACGGCCGAGGGGACCAGCGCGGGCGTGTTTCAGCTCGCTCCGACGGCGCAATAAGCACGACGCCGTGCCCGGTGACAGTTTCGCCGTCGGGCACGGCGGCCGCGTGCCGCAGTGATAAAGACTTTGTATGGTGACCGTACATGATTAGAAATCCAAATCATGTATAGACGGGGAGTCGGGCAGAACCATGCGAAAACCAACGATCTCTCTGCCTGAAGTCCGCGCGCGGTTACGTGGTTACGGCGAAACAGAAAAGAAACACATCGAAACAGCACGGAGGAAGCAGGCGTCTCGCTGCATCAACGCAGCCGATGCCTGCCCCCGTACGGTTGGCGCATACGGGGAATCGAAAAAGTGAACGGTATCTATCGCGTAGTGTGGAACCATGCGCGCCAAACGTGGGTGGCGGCATCGGAACTGGCAAATTCGCGCGGGAAAACGGGGGGCGGCAAGGCCGGTGTGGTTGCAGGACGTGCGGTAGGTTCGTTGCCAATGCGCAAGGTCGTGACTGCGATGCTCGCCTTGGGGTTGATGGGGGGCGCAGTGTCCGGGCAGGCGCAGAGTGCCGGCGGAGCAGGAGCGCTGGGTATCGCAGGACACGGCGGACAAGGGGACGGTGGGGGTGGCGCGGGCGGTGAATCTAGCCCGACGAGTTCTCCGTCGGCAGGCACGGGTAGCGGTTCCAACGGGAGCGCCGGCCGTTTTAGCGGTACCGGTGGTGGTAGTGGAGGCGGGGTCGGACAGACAATCGCAAGTACGCAAACCATAACCGGTCTTGTGTCAGGGGGTAATGCCCAGAATGGCGGCAATGCTTCTGCTGGCGGTAGTGGTGGTGGCGGCGGCGGTGGTGGTGCCGGCGTCCTGATCAACACAGGGACCTTATCCAGCGCGGGCACCATTCAAGGTGGTCGCGGTGGCGATGGGGGTGGTGGCTTTTTGGGCGGCGGCGGTGGTGGTGGCGGTACGGGTGTCCTGGCCAATACAGGGACCTCGTTGTCTAACACGGGAACTATTCAAGCGGGCGATGGCGGTAATGGGGGGAATGGGGTTACCAATGGTGGCGGCGGTGGCGGTGGTGGTGGCACAGGTGTTCTGATTAGCAGCGGGACCTTGTCCAACGCGGGCACCATTCAAGGCGGCAACGGGGGTACGGGTAGCGATGGTGGTAGCGGTGGCGCGGGTGGTGCCGGCGTTAGCGGCTCGAACATGACGATTACCAACAGCGGCACGATCTCCGGTGGCTTGGCGAATGGAGGCAGTGGGGCGCAGGGTGATGCGATCCGGTTCACTGGCGGCACGAATTCGCTGACGATTGAAACGACCAATGCGGCTCTCAACGGCCCCATCGAGCTGGATGCGGGCACGGTGGTGGGCACGACTGTGAGTACGGTAAGTGCCACCATTGGCGCAGCAGTTAGTGGCGTGACGTTGACCAATGCCATCCTGCTCGACGGCAGCACCTCAGCATTGACACTCAGTAGCACGAATAACTTTGGCGTAAGTGGCATCATCTCGGGCAGTGGCAACGTGACGGTAAGCGGCACCGGTACGCTGACGCTATCGGGCACGAATACCTACAGTGGCGGCACGACGATTACCGGCGGCACGCTGGCGATTTCGTCCGATGGAAATCTTGGCGCTTCAGCGGGTGCGATGACCTTCAACGGCGGCACACTGCAAACCACAGCGGGCATCACCTCCAGCCGCAGCATTGTGCTGAGCGGTAACGGCACGATCGATACGGATGGCGTGGCGTCGACGATCAGCGGCACGATCAGCGGTGGCAGCAACTTGACGGTCGCCAGCAGTATCCGTGGCGGCTCGCTGACCCTGACTAACACCAACACCTACACGGGCGCGACGACAATCAACAGCGGCGCGACGCTGTCGCTATCGGGCGCCGGCAGTGTTGCGGCGTCGAGCGGCGTAACCGACAACGGCACATTCGATATCTCCGGTACCACGGCTGGCGCTTCCATTGCGAGTCTCGCCGGTACAGGGACGGTGGCGTTGGGTACGCAGAGCCTGACGCTCATGAACGCGAGCGGCACCTTCGGAGGAACGATCACAGGCAGTGGCAAACTGCTTACGCAGGGCAGCGGCTCGCAGATCTTTGATGGCAACAGTTCGTCGTTTACCGGCACCACCGAGATTACGGGCGGCCTGCTCGAAGTGGGTGATATCAACACGCCATCGGCGGTACTCGGTGGCGATGTTCAGGTCGACGCGGCCGGCACGCTGCGTGGCCACGGTACGGTCACAGGCAGCGTGACCAATAACGGCACGGTCATGCCAGGCGGCACGGTCGGCACGTTGACTGTGGGCGGCAACTACACGCAGGCGAGTGCCGCGACGCTCTCTATCGAGGTTAGCCCGACAGCGGCTTCGGCTTTGGCAGTGAGCGGCACGGCAACGCTCGGCGGAACACTGGCGATTACCTACGATCCGGGCACGTACTCGGCGAGAAGCTACACGCTGGTCTCGGCACACAGTCTCTCCGGCACCTTCGCCAGCACGACGAGCACGGGCACGTCCTACCTCGGCACGCTCACGACATCGGTCACCTATGGCGCGAATAACGTCCAGCTTGTGCTGGCCGATGCCGTCACGCCTGACGCACCTGCGGCACCCGTGGTCGTTGCACCAACCGACACCAGCATCTACACGGCAGTCGGCACCTCCGCCCTTCTCGGCGCGCAGGCCACGGGCGCCGCGCTGCTCGACCGCCTGGATCACGCGTCAGCGGCCACTGCTGGACAGCCCGACGGCTGGGTCGCTGCCACCGGTGTCCAGACGAAGGTGGAAGGCACCAACAGCGAACCCGGCTTCCAGACGAATCGCTATGGCTTCCTCGCCGGGCTCGACCAGAAACTCGGTGACTACACCGTAGGCGTGTCGGCCGGTTACGACCATTCGGACATCGACGAACAGGGCACTGGCGACTCGGGCACGATCGACACGCTGCGCGCAGCGCTGTACGGCAGTCGCTTCGTGGGGCCGGTGAGTCTGGCCGCGACACTCGGCGTCGGCCTCGACTTCCTGTCGCAAAAGCGTCCATTCGGTGACTCGACAGGCACAGCCGAAGGCAACCACATGGGGCAGGACGTCACCACGGGTGCCCAGGCGAGTTTGCCGATGAGGTTCGGCGACGTAACGGTCACGCCGCGCGTCGGACTGCGCTACGCGTATTTCCACGCGAACGGCTTCGGTGAGAGCGGGGCGGGTGGAGAAGATCTGAACGTCGGCACGGACAACGTGCACAGCTTGCAGCCGTATGCCGGCGTCACGCTCGACAAGGCATTCGGCGATGCGGTGAAGCCTGTGAACGTCGAGTTGCGGCTCGGCTACGCGCGTGAACTGCTCGATGTGAACCGGACAATGACAGTTGCCGCACAGGACGGCACGGGGTTCGCCGCTCCGGGGACCAACCTGCCGCGTGGCTACCTGACGACAGGCGCAAGCGTCACGCTGCATCCGACGAAGAACATGGACGTATCGCTGAACTACGACACGGTGATCAACACGGATCATGCGTCGGCTCAGCAGGGTAGCATTCGGGTGGGTTATCAATTCTGAAACCGTCATGCCCACCGTTCCCCGCAAGGACACTCCAGGTATCCCTGAAGCCCTCCAGCGTGCGCGCGCACACTGGAGCGCCGGCCAGGCCACGCAGGCCGAACAGTGCTGCCAGAGCGTGCTGGCAGTGTGGCCGGGGCAGGCCGATGCGCTGCATCTGCTCGGCCTGATGGCCCACGCCGACGGCAAGCTCGATCTAGCGATTTCTCACATACGCCAAGCGTGCAACGCAGCGGGTGCACCCGCTGCGTATTCAAGCGATCTCGCCGAACTGTGCCGACAAAAGGGATTGCTCGCGGATGCCGAGGAAGCAGGCCGCCGTGCCGTGGCGATGGATGCCTCGCTCGTGTCGGGCTGGAACAACCTCGGCATCGTGCTTCAGGAGGCGGGCAAGTTCGAGGAAAGCCGGATCTGCCTCGAACGCGTGATCGCACTACAACCCGGCTGGGCGCAGGCGCACAACAATCTCGCCAATACCTGCCGGCGCCTTGACCGCCTTGATCTTGCCGAATTCCACTACCGCCGGGCGCTGGAACTGGATGCGGATTACGCTGAAGCGCACAGCAATCTCGGGTATCTGCTGTCCACGCAGGGGCGCTACGACGAAGCGGCCATCAAGGCCCGCTTTGCGATCGATCTGAACCCGCGTCTGATTGATGCTTACCTGAACCTGGCCGAGGTCGAAACCTCGCGCCGTCATTACGACGATGCGCTGAATGCGCTCGACATGCTCCGCGCGTTCGCACCGCAACATCCGTCCGCACTCATCGCATGCGCCAAAGTGCTTCGGCAGATCGAGCGCTTGACGGAAGCGCTTGATTTCGCGCGTCAGGCGGTGGCGCTTGTGCCCCACAGCACGGATGCGCATCATGCGCTCGCGCTGGTGTTGCAGGCGCTGGGCGAGACCGACGAGGCGCTCGTGGAGTTCGACCATGCGGCACAGTTGCCTGGCGCGTTGGCCGAGGACGCCCTGCTAGGCCGTGCGAGGCTGTTAATGGAAGCGGGCCGGAAAGACGCCGCGTTCGCCGCGTTCGATCATGCACTGGAAATCTTTCCGGACTCCGCACCGATTCTCGCTGCCCGTGCCGATGCGCACAAATTCAGCGTGGGCGACCCCGCTTTTACCGTACTTGAAGCGTTTCTCGCGGAAGGCGAACGCCGGCCGCTGCCCAACCGGATTGCGGTGCATTTTGCGCTGGGCAAGGCGTATCTGGATATCAAGGATGGTGAACGTGCGTTCGCCCATTTCGAGGCGGGCTGTCGCCAGAAACGTACGACCTTCGACTATGACGTGGTCGAATCCGGCCAGTGGATGGCGCACCTTGCGCGCACCTTTACACCCGGGCTGTACCACAGGCTGAGCGGCAAAGGCGAGGCCTCCGATTTGCCGGTGTTCGTCCTCGGCATGCCGCGTTCGGGTACCACGCTGATCGAGCAGATCGTTTCATCGCATCCGCAGGTAACGGGTGCGGGCGAGTTGTCGGCGTTGCGGCTGGTGGTAGAGGGGAGCGGAATTTATCCTGACCATCTGCCCGCGCTGGTCAATGACGATGCGAACCAAGGCGAAGCCAGCCGTGTGCTGAAACAGATTGGACGCCACTACCTTGAGCGCATCGCACCGCTCGCGCAGGGCCGCACACGCCTCGTCGACAAGATGCCGGGCAACTTCCTGTACGCGGGCCTGATTCCGCTAATCCTGCCCGGTGCGCGCATCATCCACGCGCGGCGTGATCCGGTCGATACCTGTCTGTCGTGCTATACGAAACTCTTTATTGGTGAGCAGTCGTTCAGCTATGACCAGACCGAACTCGGCACGTACTACCGCTACTACGAGCGTCTGATGGCGCACTGGCGCGAGGTTTTGCCGAAAGATCGCTTCATCGAGGTGGATTACGAAGCCGTGGTGGATGACATCGAAGGCGAAGCGAAGCGGCTGATCGAATTCCTCGATCTGCCCTGGGACGATGCGTGTCTGAACTTCCACGAGAACCGCCGCGTGGTGCGCACGGCCAGTGTGAACCAGGTGCGCCAGCCGCTCTATGCAACATCGAAAGGCCGCTGGCAGGCTTACGCGGCGTATCTCGGACCGCTGCTCGAAGCGTTGGGGATCGATGCGCCGTGACAGCGGGCGTTCAGTCCCGTGAAGCCTCTGGTCTGCCGATCGATGTTGCCGCGATTGTTTTCCGGCTCGCGCCCGATTCACGACACCCGCAACTCGCGGACTCCCTTACCGATCCGCCGTCGCAACAACGTTCGCAACGTGTGGCCGTCCGCGTATCCGACCTGCTCCGCAATGCGATCGACGGTGAGCCTGGTTGTCTTGAGTAATTGGACCGCGCGCTCGATCCGCAGATCCTGAATGTACTCGATAGGGGTTTTACCGAGCACCGCGTTCAGACGTCGCGTCAACGTTCGCGGACTGGTCGCCAACGCATCGGCGACGACGTCGAGTGCGATTGCCGTGCCGAGGTGATCGCGCACCCAGCGGTCGAACCGCTCGACGAGCGGGTCCGAGTGGGAGAGGTGATCGGAGATCGCATAGGCAGACTGCGACAGTCGCGTATCGAACACGAGGTACTTCGCCACGAGCGCCGCAAGCTCAGGGCTGTTGTTGCGGATCAGCCAGAGCGCAAGATCGAGGTGGCTCAGGGCCGCCCCCGCCGTTAGCGCGCCGCCGCTGGGAACGACAATCCGGTGCGCATCCAGATTCACCTTTGGGTAGCGCTGCCGGAACAGCGGTGAGAGCCACCAGGTGGTCGTGGCTTCGCCACCGTCGAGCAAGCCGCTTTCAGCCAGCACGAACGTACCCGTGCAGGCGGCTGCAACGCGGGCGCCGCCACTTCGCCATGCGCGCAAGGCGCCCAGCGCATCGACCACATCGTCCCGGCCGAGTACAGGCACAAGCGCCTCGCCCGTCATGCGGTTGAGTGCCGGCAAGACGACCCAGTCCGGCGCAGGTGCGCCGCTCATATCGCGGACGGGCACTTGCATGCCAAGCTCGGTGTGCACCTGCGGCCGCATCCCCACCACGGTGATGTCAAAGCCCGCTGTGGCCACCCCTGTCGTGCTTGCAAGGCCGTTGGCCATCGTCAAGCTATCGAGCACCGTGGTGAGGCCCGTGTCGAACACCCCGTCGAGCGCGAGGACAAAAATTCGCATGGCAGGATTGATACCAAAATTGTCGATTCAGACAGTATTCGCTAACGGACTCTGTTTGTACAGTGTGGCTCACCGCATGAACTCCTCACGCGGGCACCGGAGAACACAGATGATCACGCACGCCTTTTTTGTCCGACTTGAAGCCAAACCGGGAAAGGAGCAGGCGGTCGCCGACTTCCTCACCGCGGGCCTTGAAATGACCAATCGGGAGACGACCACGCCGATCTGGTTCGCCCTCAGGCTGTCGCCGACGACCTTCGGTGTCTTCGACGCGTTTGCGAGCGAAGAGGATCGCCAGGCACACCTGCGCGGCAATATGGCCGGTGCCCTGATGGCGCGCGTCGACGAGCTGCTGGCAAGCCCCCCGTCGATCGAACCGATCGACGTCCTGGCCATGAAGAATCAGTTGTCCTGAGTGGCTAACACCCCGGCAACGCACACGTCCAGACGTCGGAGGCCGGTCTTCGGCGACCGTGACAACCGTGGCATCCGTCAGCGTCTGGCGTCCCGATTCAATGGCATTCATGTAGATGGAGTAACTCGTGTCGATTCATTACAAACTAGGTGTTTGGTTCGCTGCTGTTGCGTTTTCGAGCGTGTCTTTTGCGCAAACGCCGGACGTCAAACCGGAGCGGATTCGTGGCGATATTGTGTCGTTCAAAGGCGAAACGCTGACCGTGCATCGGAACAGCGGCGACACCGTGGCGGTCGATGTCAAGCCGGACGTCGGGGTCTCGGCGCTCAAGGCCGCCAGGCTTTCCGACGCCAAAGTCGGTACATACGTGGGGACGCCGGCGCTAGCGGGCAGCGATGGCAAATTGACGGCCACGTCGATGATTGTCTTTCCTGATGCTGCACGCGGTACGGCCGAAGGGCATTTCGCTTATGACTTCGGTCCCAACAGCACGATGACGAATGCAAACGTGGTGTCGGTGGTCACTGGTACCAGCGGACGTGAATTGAATCTGTCGTACAAGGGCGGCAGCAGCACGGTGACAGTGCCGGAAAACGTGCCCGTCGTGACGCCGGTTCCGGCGAGCAGAACGGATCTCACGGCAGGGAAGAAGGTGTTCCTCGTGGTGACACCCGGTGCGAACGGCATTTATGACGCGCACGTGCTGTTCGTCGAGAAGGACGGCGTGGCGCCGCAGTTCTAACGCAGGATGCCGGTTCACTGTGGCCGCTCATGGCGGCGAGCTGCCCCATTTGCGGCAAGCGCGGTTGGCCACAGTACCGGCCTGATATCGGCCCTCATCCATCACGAGATCGCTTTGAGCCACGCAACGATTCAACCCGCCTGGGTCCGCATCACACACTGGATTAACGCGCTCGCTGTCGTCCTGATGGCGATGAGCGGTTGGCAGGTCTACGACGCCTCGCCGATTTTTCCAGTCTTGCGATTTCCTTCCGCCATGACATTGGGCGGGTGGCTCGGCGGTGCCTTGCTGTGGCACTTCGCGGTCATGTGGATGCTGGTGGCGAATTTCCTCGTCTACCTCATGCTGAATGTCGCTTCCGGACGTCTGCGCCGGAAACTGCTGCCGATCGGACTCAGGTCGCTTGCGACGGATCTCGTCGCCGCGCTGCGCGGCACGCTCGGGCACGAGGACCTCACACGCTACAACGTCGTGCAGAAATTCGCCTATCTGGCCGTCATCTTCGATATCGCGTTGGTGATCCTCTCGGGACTGGCTATATGGAAGTCGGTCCAGTTTCCGCTGCTGCGCATGCTGATGGGCGGGTACGACAACGCGCGTGTCGTGCATTTTTTTGCAATGAGCGTGCTGGTGGCGTTCTTCGTCGTACACGTCGCAATGGTCGCGCTGGTGCCGCGCTCGCTGCTTTTGATGATCCGCGGACGGTAACCGTGACCTTTCGAAAAAGAGCTCAGGAGCCGGGTTCGTTTCTTTCGTCTCACGCTGAATCCATCATCAAGGATGCGCGCAACGAACTGGGAAATCCCGCGCGCCGCCTGCTCGGCAAGCGGATTCTCTCGCTCGGCGGCCTGGCGATGTTGTCCGGCTGCGATCTCAGCAACGACAAATCGGTCAACACGATGCTGCGCAGGATCTCGTTCTTCAACGACGACGTACAGTCCCTGCTGTTCGATTCGAACAGGATGGCGCCGACCTATCCCGACTCGATGATCACGCGGCCGTTTCCGTTCAACGCGTTCTACGATATCGACGACGTGCCGGAAGTCGACCCGGCCTCGTACCGGCTTCAGGTAGGCGGTCTTGCGCATGGCAAACGTGTCTGGACGCTCGACGAGCTGCGCGCGCTGCCGCAGCAGGACCAGATCACCCGCCATATCTGCATTGAAGGATGGAGCGCGATCGGCCGCTGGGGCGGCGTGCGCTTTGCCGACTTCCTGAAGCGCGCCGGCGCGGATACGACGGCACGCTACGTGTCGTTGCATTGTGCGGACAACTACTGGACGAGCATCGACATGCCCACCGCGCTGCATGCGCAGACGCTTCTCACGCTGACCTACGATGGCCAGGTGCTGCCGCCGAAGTACGGCTTTCCGATGAAGCTGCGCATGCCCACCAAGCTCGGCTACAAGAATCCCAAACACATCGTCGCGATCATCGTGACGAACGACTACCCCGGCGGTTATTGGGAGAACCAGGGCTACAACTGGTTTGGTGGTTCCTGAGCGACACACTTCATCGAACAGCCGGTCGAATGCGTGCTTACGCCGCGCCTCCTTTCGTCTGCAACTGACGAAGCACCTGCATCGCCGCCTGTGCCGATTCGAGAGGAACAAAAATATGATCGTGGTACGCGCCTGCCACCACGTTACAGCTGATGCCGGCGCGGCCCAATGCACTGGCGAATGCTGCGGTCAACCCGATCGCATCCAGCGCTGAATTCACGGTCAGCGTAATCCAGGCGCATTTGAATAACGCGTTCAAACCACTGATTGCCGCGTCAGTCTCGCTCACAACAACCGACAAACCCTCGGGCTCTCGAATCGATGCGACGATAGCGGCCGGGTCAATAGCATGACCATCCTTGACCGACGCAAACACAAACACGCCTGAGTTAAGCACCGGCTCTAATGTTCTCAACAAAACAGAAAGATCGGAAACGGGGTTCACGTAATCTCCTATGTGGCATCGCTCCAGATCGTTCAGGTTACGCTGGTTTGTCGACGTCACCGATTGTTGACCGATTTGAGGCTGTTGTCGATTCAGGCGCCTACGTTGACTGACCGGAACGGGCTGCGGATTCAACGGGTCGCCGAGCGGTCGTGCTCAGGCCAGACCTTCTTCTGCGAGCGCCTGTGCGACCGAGGGCAGCGCGTTCATCCGGGTAAAGAAAGCATCGAATCGCTCCGATACTTTGATTCCGTGTATGGACGCCCACATTAGCATCACGAACAGGTAAGGGTCTGCGATGGTCATCCGGTCGCCCGTCAGGAACGCCTGGTTCCCGAGTTGCCCGGCGAGGATATCGAAGTGCTTGACCAGCGCCTGCCGGGCGTTTTCCTTCTCCGGCTCGGGTGCGTTCTTCCAGAAAGGCTTGAAGTTGCCGTGGACCTCGGTCGTCATGAAGGAGGTCGCTTCCAGGGCTTGCCAACGGACACGCCCGTCCTCGGGTAGCAGCGTGCCTGTCCGATGACAGACGTAGGCGAGAATGGCCAGGGCTTCGCCGAGCACAGTTTCATCGTCGAGCTCCAGGGTCGGGACGAAGCCCTTCGGATTGATTTTTAGAAAATCGCGCCCGTCGGATGTTCGCTTGTCCTTCGTAATGCTTACCAGTTTATATGGCATCCCCGTCTCGATAAGCGCGATGTGAACGGCAAGACTGCAAGCACCAGGATGGTAAAAAAGGATCATGATATTCTCGGATTGATCAATCGGGATTGTTGGTCAGGGCCAAGTATCTGATCATTTTCTACTTGGTAAAAACGCATATTTTCAGGACTAAGTCATATGGATGTGACCGCGCCGCGCGACCCGCCCAGCGATTGCCGTGGGGTGAGCGAAATCCTCACTCGGGTCGGTGATAAATGGACCATACAGGTGGTGGTGGCGCTGCGTGAGCAGCCGCGCCGCTTCAACGATATCAAGCGCCATGTGGCCGGTATTTCGCAGCAGATGTTGACGCGCACGCTCAAGACGCTTGAGCGTGATGGAATGGTGGTGCGTACAGTTCGGGATACGGCGCCGCCGCAAGTGGACTATGCACTGACCGAACTTGGACTATCGCTGTCCGAACCGGTGCGTCAACTCGCGAGATGGGCGAGGGCGCACCTCGCAAGCATTCAAGACCACCGGTTGCGGTATGACGAAAATCGGTGAGGTGGGGTGAGCAAGGGGCTGGCTTTTGGGAGGCCGGCAAGTCTCGGTTTCCCGAGCCGGTTCGAGAGGCGGCCAGTGAGAGGCGGTTGTGCAAAACGGGTCTCCGCACATAGGTGACTGTGTGCAGCAACAGCACGGTGTAGTCAGACGCTTTCGATTCGACTTCTTTGGCGCTGGCCATTTGCTACTGTTTCATGACATGAATCTGAATGCTGCGTTTTTAAACCCGCATGACAATCGGGTGCAAACTGGAAAACGGCTGGATTGACTCGACGATATTTACCGATATGCCCGGCGCATATGCAAACTGTGGAAATACATGCCATACGGCGGTTTTACATGTTTTGACGCTGGCGAATAAATTTGAAGTTTTGTACTATCGCGCGGTAACGCGGGAGCGCGTATTGAACACAAGAAAGACGAAAGGCGGGGTAGCATGGGAGCACAGGATTTAATCAGCGCAATAACGGGCGGCGTTTCACAAACTGACCGCCTGCTGAAACTGGATACACCGTTGGGGTCGAATGTGCTGGTCCCGCAACGCGTGGTGGGCCGCTCGCGCCTGGGCCGCCACTTCGAATTCACGGTCGACGTGGTATCGACCTCCAGTTATATCGAACTCAAGACGTTGATCGCGCAACCGGTCACGTTGTGGATCCAGCAGGCCGACAAATCCTACCTGCCCCACAACGGCTATGCGCATACGGCACGCCGCCTCGGTTCAAACAGCGGACTGACGAGCTACCAGCTCGGCTTCGCCTCCTGGATGCACTTCCTCAAGTTCCGCCGCGACCAGCGGATCTGGCAGGACAAGACCGCCGACGACATCATCACAGACGTCTTTAACACGCATCCCCAGGCCCAAGGTTTATTCCAGTTCGCACTCTCAAAGCCGCTGCCCTCGCGCTCGTACTGCCGCCAGGACGAAGATGACTGGAACTTCGTACACCGCCTGCTCGAATCCGAAGGCTTATATGGATTCTGGCAGCAGGCGCAGGATGGCAAATCGCACACGCTGGTGATCACCGACCGTCTCGCGACGCTTGATGCACTGTCGCCGGAAACAGTGCCGTTCTACCGGGCGGGCACTGGCAGCGAGACGGATGCGCTCACCCAATGGTCGGGCACACGCACGCTGCAAAGCACGTCGCTGAGCACGCGCACATTCGACTACAAAAGCCCCTCGACGCAGTTCAACCCCAAAAGTACCAACGTGCCGACGATGCCCAACCAGGGCGCGTTGCCTGATCAGGCGGAGGTGTACGAATACACCGGCGCGTACACCTATCCGAAACAGGACCGGGGCGACCAGCTCTCCGGGATCCGGATGGAGGAGTGGGAGTCGCGAGCCAAGCGCTTTAAGGGCGTAGGTGGGGTTCGAAGAATCGATGCGGGACGGCGCTTTATCCTCAGCGGCCACCCGGACCACGACCGGGATCAGTCGAGCCAGAAGGAGTTCGCGGTGATCGAGGCGTCGTGGGTGATCGCGAACAACGTGCCGGCCGGCAACCCGGGGCCGGACTATCCGCACAGCCTGCAGGGCACGCTCGATGAGGTACGCGCGAGCCACGCCAGCGATACCGGGCTCAAGGTGACGCACGCGGACGGCTCGGAAGGCTTCTACCTGGCTGAGATCGAGGCGCAGCGCACAAGCGTGCCGTATCGCAGCTCGTTCGACCATCAGAAGCCGGAGACGCATCTGGAGTCGGCGATAGTGGTGGGTCCGAAGGGCGAAGAAATCTACACGGACGAACTGAACCGCATCAAGGTGCAGTTCGTCTGGGATCGACTTAACGGCGGCGACGAGAAGGCATCTTGCTGGGTGCGGGTGGCGCAAGCCGATACGGGTAACGGATATGGCGGCGTGCATATGCCGCGGGTGGGCGAAGAGGTACTGATCGATCACATCGGTGGGGATTGTGACCGGCCGGTGGTGATGTCGCGTCTGTATAACGGGTCAGCAAAACCACACTGGCATTCAAACGGACTGCTGTCAGGCTACCGCTCGAAAGAGTATGGCGGCAGTGGCTACAACCAGATGGTGATGGATGACTCGAGTGGTCAGAATCGTGTGCAGTTATTCAGCAGCAGCACGAATGCGCAATTGCATTTGGGGTACCTGATTAGCCAGACTGGCAATGCGCGAGGCGCGTATGTGGGCAGCGGCTTCGATCTCAAGTCGGACGCGTATGGTGCGATCAGGGCCGGCCAGGGACTTTATGTCTCGACTCACCCCACTGCTGATGCGACGACTCAGCCGCTCGACGTACGCGACGCGAGTAGTCAACTCGATAATTCGGAAAGCGTGATCGAGGCGTTGTCACAGGCTAGCGAGACACATCAGGCGGAAAGCCTGAAGAACGGGCAGGATTCGTTGAAGAGCTTTACGGATGCAACGCAATCCGCATTCACTCCCGACGCCACGAGCGGGCGCACAGCGGGCGGTGGCACGGGCAGCGCAAACGCGTTCCAGAAAGCCCTGATGCTCTTCGCCAGCCCGGTTGGAATTGGCACATCGACGCAAGATTCAATGCACCTAACGGCTGACCGTCACATCAACATCGTAAGTGGCCAAAGCACTCATCTTGCTGTCGGCAAATCCTTGATTGCGAGCGTGCGGGACAAGCTGAGTCTGTTTGTACAGCAGGCGGGGATGAAACTGATTGCCGCAGCGGGAAAAGTGAGAATTGAAGCTCAAAGCGATGAGATGGCGCTGGCTGCACTCAAGGACCTGGCCATCACGAGCACCGACGGAAAGATTGTCCTGAACGCCTCGAAAGAAATCTGGATCGGTGTCGGCGGGTCATACATTCGCATCACGGCACAAGGCATCGAGAATGGCACAACCGGACAGATTTGGGAGAAATGCGCGCAATGGAGTTTGCCGGGAGCGGCGTCAATGCGCATGCCTTTGCCGGACCTGCCCGGAGCGAAGCAATACAGCGCGCAATTCACCGTGAAAGATAAAAGCGGTGCAGTTCTTAAAGATTACCCATATCGTCTGGAGTCCGAAAGCGGACCGACGTGGTATGGACGCACCGACGAGAACGGATTGACACAGCGTGTATGGCTGGCGAGCCCGCAGAATGTTCATGTGCATCCGCATGATCCCGGTCAAGATGGGGACGACTACGTTGACGATCCGCACGATTGCTGATTCCGATAACAACCGATGAGAACGGAAAGGAAATGACAAATTCCAGTGGCGCACCTATTGGCACGGTTACGGCTGACGCTAATCAACCTACACAAGATGCGCATTGTTTGACTCGCAAGGTCACTTTCGTTTTTTACTGCGCGCCGCGGGACGATAACAATCTCAATCCAATGTACACAGCCGTCTATGGCCATGACGCGACGCATTTGGGTGTGACCGATTCCGCATCCTATCTCAACGGTCTTCCGTTTGTGGTGGTCGATGCTGATGCACGTAAGGTCATTTACCCTTATGTCAGTACTCATGGCCAGACCGCGAAATTTCTAGCTCCGGTGACCTCCAGCGGATTGCATGATGGCCTTCGTAATGTGCATACATTGCCACCAATCAATATCCCAAATGACGTAACACGCATCGCGTTGCATATTGCCAACGATGCCTTTGAGTTGCACCGGAGTTTTCAATTGTTCCCGTGGACCGTCCCGGATGTCGCGCACATCAAGGTGCATATCTATGAGATACGAGCGGATTTACAGGACAAATTTTCAACAGAAAATAGTCTCGGAAGCACTCCGGCAGAAAACGAGATCGTAGCGAAACCCGGGGCGACCAACGAATACTTCGGCTATCTGAATGGCGACCTGTGGCTAAAACTCAGCCACGAATTCACCAATGATGAAATTACACGGCTGTGCCCGCCAGAAACGCTATCCCGGCCAACGCTTGGCAGTTCGGCCCCGAGCGGCAGTGCCCCTCCTCAAAGTGCAACAGCAGGGGGCACTATCCCTCAAGGTGCGGACCAAAACGGAGTCACGCCACAAAATGTGGCCCAAAGCGTTGCCGCGCCTCAAAGTGTAGCGATCGATTGGGCGACCACGCTACAGCCCATTTATAGTGCAGGAGTAGATTCCCGCTCCATGGACGCATTCAGTGTCCAGATTTCCCAACTGGGCATCACACTTAAATTTGCCGCGCGAGCCGTCGCGAATGCTATTAACACAAGTGCCAATACTACTGTGCAACAAGCCCTTCAGCGGACGTCGCCTCGTGCATTTGCGGCGATTCTGAAAGCAGCATGGCGTCTCAATATCAACACTGTCGATCTCTCAAGTTCGTGGCGACCGATGCTCGGCTCCAGACTGCACAAGATGGGTGTTGGATTGGATGTTACGGAGATCGTTGATTCGGCGGAGAGTCTCGATTTTAAAATTCACAATCACAGCCACGCAGAGCGTAAGGCCCCATTCCCTACCAGTGCTGGTGGGCAGAAGCTCGCTCGACTCTATCAAGAGTTGCGCGGCGACAATGAAGTGGATGCGCCTTACGTTTATACGCCGTGGCTCAATTGGGTCGAACCACACGACACTCATATGCACATTACGGTGAAGTATGAATGAGCGTCGAGTTGTTTGGTTGATTGTGTGTACTTTATTCTTAATAATGAATTGATTGACGCGAGGATGGACTTGCTATGCATCTGGACATGGATGGAAGGCTGCCAAGAGCGATTTTTGGTGTGATGCTGATGTGCGTATTGAGTTTCTCTTTAACTGCATTTGCACAGGAGACAATTTCATCTCAGAAGAGTTTGGAGGTCGCACTGGAAAATGCGGTGATGTGCAAGACGGAAGCGATTGGAATTTTCAGTGGAGGTGAGTTTGATGGTGGTCCTGACGATCCACAAAAACCACTCGAAGCTTTAGGGGTGAAGATGGTTAGCCAGGACAAACATGGCGGGATGAGATATCTCCTCCCACCGGGCGTGAAAGTATTTGGCTATGAGGCAAGTGAGGTGGGTTATTTTGACTCGAGCACCACATTATTTTTTGTAATTCTGCGGGCTGACTCGAATCAGTTGGCTGCGATTAATAAAAAATTGAAGCTCAATCCCGTTCCCAGGGGCAATCCGGACGGGTACGGATATTTCGAGGATTTCGATGCTAGCTATATTCGGAAGTTGGGCAGTGGAAAAGAGCAGTTTCCCTATACTATCTTTAGTGCGGTAGGTCACAATAATGGGGGTGGTCACGTAATAATAGGTTGCCAGAATCTTGCGTGGTAACGAAATGCAATTTCTCGTCTTTTAATGTGTGACTTGATTTTTCCGGCTTCAAATAGTTGATGGGAGTATATGGTGTGAGGCGTTACCTCATTATGCTGGGTGACAAGACGACGGCGGATGGTGTCGTGCTTGAAGGCGAACCCGTTTCGACCGCGCGTGGGCAACCTTTCGCGTATCAGGAAGCAAAGGTCAATTGTCACGCCTGCAAGTCGGAGGGATACATCCGTAACGTCGGCCCGAACCGACCGATGGTATTGATGGGTAAGCAGGTCGCGCTGGAAAACGACCTCTGTATCTGCAAATGTAACCCGCCTCCCAAGCTGATTGCGTCGCAGAGCAACGCGTTCATGGATTTCGATTCGGCCGAACTCGCGACGATGGGGTACACGCCTCAGGGCAGATACATCGGCGATGCATCCTACGATCAGCATTTTCTCTTGAAAGACGAGCGCACTGGTCATCCACTCAAGAATACGCCCTACAAGATCGTGACTGACGACGGGGAAGAGATCGAAGGTCGCACCGATGAACACGGACACACCGAAAAGGTGTATGCAGACAGTGCCGTGACCGCCACTATCGACGTGTTCGAAGAGCATGCGCCGCTGGACCCCGACTGGGATCGACACCTATGACAGATGGGAAGAAGGCGATCAAGACGCAAAAGGCGGAGCTGACACCCAAGTCGGATCAGAATCCGGCTACCGTGCCGGTCGATGATTCAGCAAGACTGCGTGAAATCCGAAAGTTGGTTGAGGCGAACAATCACTCGACCCTTGATGAGAATCTGATCATTTGCCAGATATACATGGAATCAAGATTTGACGCGCATGCTGGCGCCTCGCACGATGCGAAGGGGCTTTTCCAGATGCAACTCGGGGGTGTCCAGCAGGTTTACAAATACAGGAAGCAGAAAGAGCGCGGTGGGCGCATGCCTAGCGACGCGCAAACAAAGCAGGCTTTTAGTGACGGGGCTGCCATGCATGACAGCCCTGAAATCTTCGATGAAGCAACGAACATACAGCTCGGGACAGAGTACATGCAATATTGGCTTGATCGTTCCAGTTCTATCGAAGATGCGTACAAAGCGTATCGAGGCGTAGATAACGGGATTTACTACAAGAAAATTAGTGCTGCTGCGACGAAGCTCGCCGCCGACCCTGACTCAATGCAGGTTCTCCGCGATATGGTGACGACGAAATGAAAAGTCTCGCTCTCAGCCTTGTACTGGTCGCTACCGCCGCACTCGGCGCAACGCCGGACGCCGGCGATGCTGGCACCCTGCGGCCAGTGCTTTCGTGTGTCCTCGAAGACGGAAGTCGCGCAAAACTTGAAACAAGCTCGCACGGTCTGGATGGAGATTCGTTATTCGTACAGGTGGGGGGTAAAACCGAGCGTGCGTTTCTTGACATGCCACGTACCGATTTTGTCGGTCACATTGCACTGGCAAAATGCGTCGGCAAGACGCTCATTTTTGCGCTGAATTACGGACCACCTTACCTGAAGGGGGGCGCAATTCGACAGAACCCGGTAACGCACGCTGACGAACGAATTTACTTTGCAGAGAAAGCCTTACCTCGCTGGTTGTATTCCGGGCGCAAGGAGATGTTGGTGATTATTCCCAACGAGGGTGATGAGACGGACAAGAAGTATCTCGTTTATCGATACGAAGCGGGTAAAGGGCAACCGGACGAAAGCACGCCCACGGACCAGCTACCGGTTGCGCTACGCGATCTGATCCGCATCAAGTGATTGGAACCCGCAGCCTTATTAAGGTGGCCACGACTATTGTGGCGACGTACTAAGCATCCTCTCCACATACCTCGCAATCAAATCAATCTCCAGATTCACCTTCACCCCCTCACGCAGATGCTTGAGCGCGGTGACCTGAACCGTATGCGGAATCAGATTGATCGAAAACTCGCAGCCGTCATCGCGATCCTTCACCGAGTTGACCGTGAGACTCACGCCGTTGACGGTAATCGACCCCTTGTACGCGAGATAGCGGCCAATCTCACGCGGCGCCAGCACGCGCAATTCATACGACTCGCCCACCGGCGCGAAATGCGTGACCGTCCCAAGCCCATCCACATGGCCCGACACGATATGGCCGCCCAGCCGGTCATGCGCACGCAGCGCCTTCTCGAGATTGACCTCGCCCGGCTCGCCAAGGCCCGCCGTGCAGTTCAGGCTCTCGCGCGAGACATCCACTTCGAACGAGTTCGACGTCTTGGCCACCACGGTCATGCAGGCGCCTTGAATCGTGATGCTGTCGCCGAGCTGGACGTCCTCGAGGTCGAGGGCGCCCGCGTTGACGTTCAGGCGTACGCCCGCAATCCCATCGTTGCCGAGGGGCTTGACTGATTCAATGCGGCCGACCGCCGCGACGATTCCGGTAAACATCGTGCTGATTCCTTTTAGTTCGCAGTAGGGTGGGGCGCGGGTTGCGGCGCGAAGCGCGCCAGAATCCGCACGTCGTCGCCGATCCGGTCGACGGTGTGGAAGGTCAGGCGTACCCGGTTATCGAGCGCTTGCGGTGCGACCAGACTGAACATGCCCATCGAGTCGATGCCGAGCAGACTCGGCGCCAGATAAACCAGCAGCTCGTCGACGCAGCCCTCGCGCAGCAGCGAGCCGTTCAGCTTGTAGCCGGCCTCGACGTGCAGTTCGTTGACCTGGCGCTCGCCGAGCGCCTTCAGCATGCCCGGCAGATCCACCTTACCGGCCGCGTTCGCCATTTGCACGATCTCCGCGCCATGGTCGCGCAACACGTTCGCGCGCGCGGTGTGACGCTCGTCGAGATTGCCGCAGAAAATCAGCGTCGGCGCACCGGCGAGAATCTGCGCGGTGGGTGGCACATCGAGCTGGCTGTCGATCAGCACGCGTTGCGGCTGGCGCGGCGTGTCCACGGCGCGCACGGTCATGCGCGGATCGTCTTCCCGCACGGTGCCGATGCCCGTCAGGATCGCCGACGCGCGGGCGCGCCAGGCGTGGCCATCGGCGCGCGCGGCTTCGCCTGTGATCCATTGGCTTTCGCCGGATGGCAGTCCGGTGCGGCCGTCGAGCGAGGCCGCCACTTTCATGCGCACCCACGGCCGGCCGCGCGTCATGCGCGACACGAAACCAATGTTCAGTTCGGCGGCTTCATTGGCGAGCAGACCGCAGCGCACTTCGATACCCGCGTCGCGCAGCATCTTGAGGCCGCGCCCCGACACCTGCGGGTTCGGGTCTTCCATGGCCGCGACCACGCGGTCCACCTGTGCTTCGATCAGCGCATTGGCGCACGGCGGCGTGCGGCCGAAGTGGCTGCATGGTTCGAGCGTGACGTAGGCCGTGGCGCCGCGCAGATCGTGGCCGCGCGAACGCGCGTCCTTCAGCGCCCGCACTTCGGCATGATCCTGCCCGGCCGGCTGCGTGAAGCCCTCGCCGATCACTTCGCCGTTCTTGACCAGCACGCAGCCGACGCGCGGGTTCGGATCGGTCGTGTACATACCGCGCTTCGCCAGAGCGAGCGCGCGTTCCATATGGACGAAATCGGTTTGCGAGAACATCGGCGTCCGGTCGTTAAGTGCTGTGGCGTGTTCTATCGTGAGGTCTTTACGCTTGCATCCATGGCTTCAGATGCTTCAGGCCGCCAGCGCGGCGAAGGCGCCGCGTGCCGCGTCGACCGTCGCGTCGATGATCGCGTCGTCGTGGACAATCGACACGAAGCCCGCCTCATAGGCCGACGGCGCGAAGTACACACCCGCGTCGAGCATCTTGTGGAAGAACGCGTTGAAGCGCGGCACGTCGCTGGTGGTGACTTCGGCGAAGCTTGCCGGCACCTTGTCCGCGAAGTAGAGGCCGAACATCCCGCCGAGCGCGTCCGCCGCGAACGGCACCTTCGCTTCGCGAGCCGCCTCGCTGAGACCTTGCACGAGACGCGTGGTGCGCGCGCTGAGGGTGTCGTAGAAGCCTGGTGCCTGGATCAGTTGCAGCGTCTTCAGGCCGGCCGCCACGGCGATCGGATTGCCCGACAGCGTACCCGCCTGGTAGACGCCGCCGAGCGGCGCGAGGTGGGCCATGATGTCGCGGCGACCGCCGAATGCGGCAGCCGGCATGCCGCCGCCGATCACCTTGCCGAGGCACGTGAGATCCGGCTTGATGCCGTAGACCTGCTGGGCGCCGCCCAGCGCGACGCGGAAGCCGCACATCACTTCGTCGAAAATCAGCACGGAGCCGTATTCGCTGCACAGGCGCCGAAGGGCGCCGAGGAACTCCGGCGTGGCGCGCACGAGGTTCATGTTGCCCGCTACCGGCTCGACGATCACCGAAGCGATTTCGTTGCCGAAGGCCTTGAAGGCTTCTTCAAGTGCGGTGACGTTGTTGTATTCGAGGACCGTGGTGTGCTTCGCGATATCCACCGGCACGCCGGCCGAAGTCGGATTGCCGAAGGTCAGCAGGCCCGAGCCGGCTTTGACCAGCAGGCTGTCCGCGTGGCCGTGATAGCAGCCTTCGAACTTGACGATGCGGCTGCGGTTCGTGAAGCCGCGGGCGAGACGCAGCGCGCTCATGGTGGCTTCCGTGCCGCTCGAGACCATGCGCACCTGTTCGATGGATGGCACCAGCTTGCAAATTTCCTCGGCGATCTCGACCTCGGATTCGGTCGGCGCGCCGAACGAGAAGCCGTTGACGAGCACCTTCTGCACGGCTTCGAGCACTTCCGGATGGACGTGGCCGAGGATCATCGGGCCCCAGGAGCCGATGTAGTCGATATAGCGCTGGCCGTCGGCGTCCCAGAAGTAGGCGCCCTGCGCGCGCTCGATGAAGCGTGGCGTGCCGCCGACCGAGCGGAAGGCGCGCACGGGCGAGTTGACCCCACCGGGGATGGTGAGCTGGGCGCGTTCGAAAAGCGCTTCGTTCCTGGAATGGCTGGACATGGACGTGGACCTGTCTGATAGGGATGCACAGAGGCGCGCGGGATTGACCGACGGCCGGCGGACGGCCGGCCCGCATGCCCGTTTCGCGGCAGCTGAATGGTTATCTGAAATTGTACCGGAGTCACGCGCAGTCGGCGGGCCGCGGCAGCAGAGGGGCTTGCGGTGGATTGTCCCGGTGCGGTGTGGTAGGCGAGCGCCGCACGGGCCGGTCTGCGACGCCCGTTTGGCCGGGTTTAGGCTTTCTTTCGGACAGATCGCCCGGGGCCGCCGGTGGGGCTCGCGGGGCCCGCGGCACCATTCCCCGACGTCAGCGAGAGCGCGGTGCTGAAGGGCGGGTGCCTGACGGCCGCTGCTTCACCGGCGCGCTTTGCCGCGGCATGGGCCGAAAACTTGGAGGACTGCGTCGGCCCCGTAGGCGGGGCAAGCGGCGGTGGTTTGCGCTTGCCGGTCAGTTCGGCCCAGCGTTTTTCGAGCGCGCCTTCGGCGACCGGCTTGATCGACGTACCGGATGCCTGCGCATCCCACGTCTGCACGGAGAAGGGATGGACGCGCAAGGCGTCGCGCGTGACGACGACCTCCTGATGAGCGTCGACGAGCCAGTCGTAGACGAAGTCAATGCACAGACGATAGCCGCGTTTGGAGTAGGGATCGGGCACTTCGTACGGCGCGCGCGTGACGTAGCCGGAGCCGAACACGCCTCGGGGTTCCTGGGTGACCCGATGGAGGAACACACGGTCGCCGGGCAGGATGCTGCGGGCGACGCCGCAGCCCCAGACATCGGTCACCGCTTCACCGGCGGCGACCCGCTTGACGACATCGGGCAGCTCTGGCCAGGGCCATTTCTTGGGGCTCCAGATCAGCAGGAAGGCGGTCATGACGGACTAGGGCAGATGGGTTGGGAGAGTCGTTGATGGCTTAGGCGGGAGCTTAACCGATTGGCGGCCATGCTGACCAGGCGTACGCGCGACGACCCATTTGACCGTCGCGTACAATTGCGGCTGTCAATGCAGCGGTCTTCACTGTTTTCCGCGGTCCGACGCGTAGGTCAGCGGGCTGCTTCTTCTGGATTCCCATGTCTCACGTCACTCGACGCCGGCCCGATGGCCGGCTGATCCTGTTGCTCGGCGCGCTGGCTGCGTGCGGACCGATTTCCATCGACATGTACCTGCCGAGCCTGCCATCGATTGCGCAGGCGTTTCTGGTCAGCACTAGTGCCGCGCAGACGACGCTCACGAGTTTCATGTTTGGCTTTTCGATCGGCATGTTGTTGTACGGGCCGCTTTCGGACTCGTACGGACGGCGGCCGGTGCTGCTGGGCGGGATCATCATGTATGCGCTGGCGAGCATCGCCTGCGGCTTTTCGTTTTCGATTGGATCGCTGGTGACGTTCCGTTTCGTGCAGGCGCTTGGCGCGGGTGCGGCGTCGGTGCTGGCGCGCGCGATTGCACGGGATGCGCACGAGCCGGCCGATGCGGCCCGGGTGTTATCGATGCTTGCGATTGTGACGTCGATCGGGCCGTTGCTGGCGCCGCTGATTGGCGGCCAGTTATTGTTGCTGGGCGGATGGCGGGTGGTGTTTGTTGCGCTGACGCTGTTTGGCACGGCGTGCGCGGTGACGGCGTACCTGAAGGTGCCGGAGACGTGGCCACGGGAAAAGCGCAAGCATTCGGCGGTGCTACAGTCGTTTGCGGCGTATGGGAAGTTGCTGCGCGACCCGGTGGCATGGGGGCATATGTTATGCGGCGGGATGGCGTTTGCATCGATGTTCGCGTACATCACGGCGACGCCGTTTGTGTACATCGAGTACTTCCATGTTTCCGCGCAGCATTATGGGTTTCTGTTTGCGTTGAATATTGTCGGCATCATGTTCGGCAACTTTATGAATACGCGGCTGATTGGGCGGTTGGGGTCGTTGCCGATCATTTCGTTTTCGGCGACGGTTAGCTGTGTGGCTTCGCTGTTTGTGTCGTTGGTCTGCCTGACCGGGTGGGGTGGGTTGTGGTCGATCGTGGCGGGGTTGTTTTTTGTGGTTGGGGTGGTGGGGTTGTTGTCGGCTAACTGCACGACGGATTTGATGCATCGGTATCCGAACAATGCTGGGGCTGCGGCGGCGGTGTTTGGGGCGGTGCAACTGGCGTTGGGGGCGGGGGCTTCTCTTGCTGTGGGAGTTTGGGAGGGGGCTTCGCCTAAAGGGATGGGGGTTGCTATTGGCGTTGCCGGCGGGCTTTGTTATTGTGGCAAGCTGTTGGTTGTTCGCTGGCACGGGCGGGGGGTGCCTGGGGGTGTTGCTTAGGGCTGTCTTTTTGCCTGGGTGGCGCTTTGGTTGTTGTTCCTGCGGGGTTGGCCTTTCCTTGATTTCTTAGTGGTCTATTAGCGATGCCCCTGTGCGGGGCGGCACTTACTTTCTTTGCCGCCGCAAAGAAAGTAAGCAAAGAAAGCGGGCTGCAACCGCTAGCGTTTAGTGAGCCATCCCGGTCTGCCACCGGGAACGGCCCAAGACGAGACCCGCTCTCGCACCATCTACGTTAGTGACACAGCACTCATCCGTTCCAGCGTTGCGCTGCGCGCCCCGCCGTCGGGCATAACAATTCTTCGATACGCTCATCTTGTTGCGCCTTGCCGTGCACTATTTAGGCATCCAAACATTTTAGCGCATGCATAGCCAGTTCACATCTGCGTCCCACCATGGGCGGACCCATCCGCTGCGCACGGAGTGCGAAGGCGGGATGGATGAGCGCTGTGTCACTGAGGGGGGAAATGCGATGGCAGGTCTCGTTTTGGGCCGTTCCCGGTAGCAGACCGGGATGGCTCACTAAGCGCTAGCGGTGTGAGCCCGCTTTCTTTGCCTACTTTCTTTGCGGCGGCAAAGAAAGTAGGTGCCGCCCCGCACAGGGGCGAAGCTAATAGACCACTAAGAAATCAAGGAAAGGCCAACACCCCAAGAACAACGACAAAACCAGACCGCCGCAGGCAAAAAAAGCACACACTAATCCCGAGCAGAAGAAGCAGCCCCATGACTTAACCAGTCAAGCACAGCGGTGGCATCATCATCCGCTCCACTACGAGCCTTAGCGACAGTCTCAGCCACATCCTCACTAGGCACAGCGCGCCGAATAGCGACCCCAACAGCAAGAATATCAATCATGACCAGATGCAAAATCCGCGAAATCATGGAAAGCTGCGACTCGCGAATCTCAATGTGATCAGTCTCAAGCGCCACAGTAGCCCGCTTGGCCAACGGCGTATTGCTAGACGTAATAGCAATCACCTGCGCCCCAGCCTGCATCGCCACATCCAGCACGCGCAGCAACTCCGGCGCACGCCCTGACTTCGACACCGCAACAATCACATCCCCCTTGCCCAGCAGCGCCGCCGACGCCGCCTGCATGTACAGATCGCCATAAGCAATCGTAGGAATGCCAAAGCGGAAGAACTTGTAGTGCGCATCCTGCGCGACGATGTTCGAATTCCCCAGCCCATAGAACTCGATGCGCCGCGCGCCGTTCAACAGATCGATCGCCCGCTCGACGTGCTCGAAGTTCAAATGCTCGCGCAACTGCAGAATCGCCGAGATCGTGTTGTCCAGCACCTTCGCGCCAAAGTCCGTCGCCGTGTCGCCCAGATGCACCTGGCTATGACTCACCGGAATCGTCCCGGTCAACCCGGTCGCCAGCTTCAGCTTGAAATCGGACAGGCCCTGGCATCCCAGCGAGCGGCAGAAACGAATCACCGTCGGCTGGCTCACGTCAGCCTTGCGCGCAATGTCCACAATCGGATCGTTAATGATCGAACGCGGATGATTCAACGCCAGATCCGCCACGCGCCGCTCCGCCGGCGTCAACGCATCGCGCATCTGGCGAATCCGTTCGAACACCGCCGACGAACTCCCGCCCGTACGATTCGACAATTGCTCCGCCAGAATCGCCGAGACCCCCAGGAACGCCGGATACTCCGCCGTGATCACATAGGTCGGCACGTTCTTCAGATACGCCTCGAAACGGCCCTTCGCCTCGAAGCGCTCGCGGAACGACGAACGCTCGAAGAACTCGCCCAGCCGCGGCACCACACCACCGCCAATGTAGATGCCGCCCAGCGACCCCAGCGTCACCGCAATATTGCCGGCGAAGGTGCCGAGGATGCCGCAGAACACATCCACCGATTCCGCCGCCAGCGGCTCGCCCTCGAGCGCGCGCTTGACCACGTCGGATGTGTCGAAGTTCGACGGGACGCGCTTCTTGTCGCGCGCCGCCAGCGCCCGGTAAATCACCTCGATGCCGGGACCCGCCGACACACGTTCGAACGACACGTGCGACCACTTCTTGCGGGCGTACTGCAGCACCAGATCCTCGCGCTCGTCGGCCGGTGCGAAAGTGGCGTGGCCACCTTCGCTGCCCAGCGCAATCCAGCGGTCGTCGGCGGGAATCAGGCCGGAGACGCCCAGGCCCGTGCCCGGCCCCAGCAGGCCGATCACGCTGTTCGGCCGCCGTGCACCGCCGCCCACCTGCACGCGTTGCGAATCCGTCAGGCCCGGCAACGCCATGGCCAGCGCGGTAAAGTCGTTGACGACCAGCAGCGTGTCGAAGCCCAGCGCGCGGCGCGTGGCTTCGATCGAGAAGGTCCAGTCGTGGTTGGTCATGCTGACCTGGTCGCCGTCGACCGGGTTCGCAATCGCAATCGCCGCGTGGTTCACACGGCCAATCTTCGTATCCTTGAGGTACTTCTTGATGACTTCGGCCACGCCCGGATAGTCGGCGCACGGATACACCTGCACCTGGCCAATCTCGCCCGGCCCTGTCTCCAGTGCAAAACGCGCATTGGTGCCGCCGATGTCGGCCAACAGCCGCGGTCCGTCGGCGTGCTGACCCGCAGCCGGGACAGCGTTACTTTTCACACCAGTAGACATCGAGTCTCACTCCCTTGTCGTTTGCCAACTGCGAGATGGCATTTTTTTGTGGCGCAGCGGCGGCGGCATTCAGCACGTCCAGCTTGCGCGGTCCTGCAATCAACAGAAACAGGCGGCCCATCTGCTTTAACGCGGACATGGACCAGCTCACGCGTGCATGCGGCGCACTGCCCGGATGCACCGCGACAAAACGTTCGGACGTCGTGATGGCGAAGTCCCACTCCGGCGCATCCGCGAAGATCGACGCCGTATGGCCGTCCTCGCCCATGCCCAGTACGGCGACATCCGGCAGCGTGCGGCGCGGGTCGGCGTTCAGCGCAGCAACGTGCGCCTCGAGCGATTGAGTGGTGTCCACCAGCGGCCAGAACGCCGCGCCTTGCGCTGCATTCTGCAACAGTGCCTCATGCGCAAAACGCGAATTGCTGGCGCTGTCCGTTTCGGGGACCCAGCGGTCGTCGACCAGCGTCACGGCAATGCGCGACCAGTCGAACGGTTGCGTGGACAACGTCTGCAGGAACGGACGCGGACTGCTGCCGCCGGACACTGCAAGCGTGGTATGGGCCGCGCCGGTAGCAGTCGCGGTTGCCTGAGCGGCGAGGGACGCTTGTAAAGCGTCGCCCACCGCTTTCGCCAGCGCGTCCGATTGGGCGCGCTGGTCGTCGAAAGCGTGAAGCTCGATCACTTCTCCTCCGTACTGCTTTTTTGTTGGGTCTGCGGAATATGCCTTAACGCAGGGCAACGGCCGCTTGCAGGGCACTGCCCGTTGCTGCCATTGCCGCCGCCGTTACGGCGCCACCCCGTTCAGTCAATTTCTGCGGTCTTGCATGCGCCAGACGCAGCACTCGTTGAGCCACGCTGCGTTGCCGCCTGTCAGTTTTCTTCTTCGAGCCAGCAGGTGCCGTGCTGCGCCAACATCGCGCTCGACGCCGCCGGCCCCCACGTGCCCGCTGCATAGGGCTTGGGCGGCTTGTTGGCGGCCGCCCATTCGTTCAGGATCGGTTCGACCCAGCGCCATGCCGCTTCCTGCTCGTCACGCCGCACAAACAGCGCGAGCCGGCCGTTGATCACGTCGAGCAGCAGACGCTGGTAAGCCTCCATCTGTCCTTCGCGGAAGAACTGGTCGAACGCGAGGTCGAGGTGGACGCTCGCCAGGTTCATGCCCTCGCCAGGCTGCTTGGCGAGGCAGTACAGGCGAATCGTTTCGTTCGGCTGCAGCCGGATCACCAGCCGGTTTGCGCCGGGGCGCAAGGCGGTTGGCCCGAGCGCCGAATGCGGCACCGCACGGAAGTTCACGACGATCTCAGCGACGCGGTCCGCCAGACGCTTGCCCGTGCGCAGGAAGAACGGCACGCCGGCCCAGCGCCAGTTTTCGATTTCCACCTTCAGAGCCACGAAGGTCTCGGTGTTGGTGTTCGCCTTGACACCCGGTTCCGTGGCGTAAGCCGGCACCGAGGTGCCGCGGATCCCGCCGGCATGATACTGGCCGCGTACCGCGACCTTGCCGATGTCGCGCGGATCGATGGGCTTTAACGCGCGCAGCACGCGCAGCTTTTCGTCGCGCACCGAATCCGAATCCATCGAATGGGGCGGCTCCATTGCCACGATCGAAAGCAACTGCAGCAAGTGGTTCTGCACCATGTCGCGCAGCGCGCCGGTATTGTCGTAGAAGTCGCCGCGCGCTTCCACGCCGAGCTCTTCCGCAATCGTGATCTGAATACTTTCGACCCATTCGCGGCGCCACAGCGGTTCGAACAGCGCATTGCCGAAGCGCAGCGCGAGCAGGTTCTGCACCGGCTCTTTACCGAGGTAGTGGTCGATCCGGTAGATCTGCTCTTCAGCGAAGATTTCGCCCACGGCGTCGTTGATCGCGTTGGACGACTTCAGGTCGTAGCCGAGCGGCTTTTCCAGCACGATGCGCGAATTCGTATTCAGGCCCACTGCGGCCAGCGCATGGCAGATCGGGACGAACAGCGACGGGCCGGTGGCGAGATAGAACACGCGGATGCCGGGCAACTCGCTGACCGCGTCGCGCAGCAGCGCGAAGTCTTCGGGTTTGCCCAGGTCGAGCTTCACGTACTGGATGCGTTCAAGGAAGCTCGCCCATGCCGTCTCGTCGAGACCGTTCTTCGAGACGTACGGCTTGACGTGCGCGTTGACCCACTCGATATACCCAGCCCGGTCCTCGGCATGACGCGCCACGCCAACGATCTTGCCGCCTTCTGCCAGCATCCCTGCACGGTGTGCTTCATACAGTGCCGGCAGAATCTTGCGCATCGACAGGTCGCCGGTTCCGCCGAAGAGAACGAAGGTGAAACTTGAATCGGTAAACATGTGTCTCCGTCGATGTCCAGGGGGCCGCTCCAGGCGACCGTAGTCCGATAAAATTTTTTTTGACACTGAATTGTAGTTTAACTACAATCCAAATCAAGAGGTAGCGATAAATCGATGAAAAAAGCGTGCGTGCTTAGGCAAGATGCGCGTTTTCCCGAATCGGCCCGCGTCCCCTGCATGTTAACGGACATTGCGTTTTTGCACGTGTTGGCTGCTTTGGGGCGGCAAACCGCGCTGCAATATCAGGGTTAACCTGTGAGGAACCTCGAGTCTGCCGCGCGCGACGCGGGCAGGCAAAAATCAAAAGAGGAGACAGTCAAGTTGCATCCCGAACCACTCATCTTCTGAGCTTCCTGCGGCCGAACGTCGGCTCGCCGGCACATGCATGCGCATGCGTCTGCCCGAGGCTCGATCGCCCAGTGTTTTGCCTGTTTGAACCAACCACAGCACCCTGGAGAATCAGGGGCCATTCGTTTTTTGTTCAGGTGTCTGGAGGAGATAAGCAATGAAATTCCGCGCGATCATGGGCGCTTTGTGCGCCGCAGGTCTGATGTGTGGCGTATCCGCAGTGCAAGCTGCCGAGTCGATCGAAGTGCTGCACTGGTGGACGTCAGGCGGCGAGTCGAAAGCCGTCGGCGTGCTGAAAGATGACATGACGAAGCAGGGCTACACCTGGAAGGACTTCGCGGTTGCGGGCGGCGCGGGTGCGGCGGCCATGACGGCACTGAAGACGCAGGTGATCTCGGGCAATGCGCCGAGCGCTGCGCAGATCAAGGGTCCGTTGATCCAGGAGTGGGCGGAGCAGGGCGTGCTGGTGCCGATCGACTCCGTCGCGGGTGACTGGAAGAAGAACCTGCCGCCGCAGATCGACAAGATCATGCACGCAGACGGTCACTACGTCGCCGCGCCGTTCTCGGTGCACCGCGTCAACTGGATCTGGATCAACAAGGCAGCGCTCGACAAGGTTGGCGCGAAGCCGCCTACCACGTGGCCGGAATTCTTCGCCCTCGCTGACAAGCTGAAGGCTGCCGGCATCCAGCCGGTCGCTGCCGGCGGTCAACCGTGGCAAGACCTGACGCTGTGGGAAGACGTCGTGCTGTCGCAAGGCGCTGACTTCTACAAGAAGGCGATCGTCGACCTCGACCAGAAGACCCTGACGTCGCAGCAGATGGTCGGTGTGTTCGACACGGTCCGCAAGATCGAGTCGTACATGGACACGGGCCGTACGGGCCGTGACTGGAACCTGGCTACCGCCATGGTCATCAACGGCAAGGCCGGCATGCAGTTCATGGGCGACTGGGCGAAGGGCGAGTTCGCGAACGCGAACAAGCAGCCGGGTACGGACTATATCTGCGCACCGGTCCCGGGCACCTCGAAGGGTTACACGTTCAACGTCGACTCGTTCGTGTTCTTCCAGCAGAAGGGCGCGAAGGATGCAACGGCAGGTCAGCTGGCGCTGGCGAAGACGATCATGAGCCCGGATTTCCAGGAGCAGTTCAGCCTGTACAAGGGTTCGATTCCGGTTCGTCTGGGCGTGAACATGGACAAGTTCGACGCATGCGGCAAGCAGTCGTACGCGGATGAACAGACGGCCATCAAGGCCGGCGGTTATGTTCCGTCGCTCGCGCACGGTATGGCTCAGCCGGATGCAACGGCGGGTGCGATTACCGACGTCGTGACGAAGTTCATGAACTCGGACCAGGATTCGAAGAGCGCAGTTGAAGCGCTCGCGAAGGCTGCGAAGACGAAGTAAGCACGGTAGCAGGGCGCCCGGTTGCGACTCCACGCGTAACCGGGCGTTCGCTTCAGGCATGAAGATGTACCCAGAGTCACAGCCTTTGCCAGTCCAGTGTCGCGCGCTCAGCGCGCCGAAACCGGCGGCACAGTTTCAGGAGTCGAGTAGTGACTGCTTCTCTTAGCGGAAACGGGAAAACCACGGCCACCGTGACCCGCCGCACGTCGCCGATAGCGGCGCTCGCCGACCGCTGGATTCCGAAGCTGGTGCTTTCTCCCAGCATCGTGATCAGCATTGTTTTTGTTTACGGCTTCATCTTTATCACGGGTTTTCTGTCGCTGTCGAATTCGCGGCTGATGCCGCGCTACGATTTCGTCGGCCTCGACCGTTATCGCGAGCTGTTCGATAACGACGTCTGGTGGACCTCGGCCGCCAACCTCGGCTGGTTCGGCATTCCGTTCATTGCAATCTGCGTGGCGCTGGGCCTGTTCCTCGCCATCCTGCTCGATCAGCGCATCCGCAACGAAGGCGCTTTGCGTGCGGTGTTCCTGTATCCGATGGCGCTGTCGTTCATCGTGACCGGCACGGCATGGCAATGGATTCTCAACCCGAATCTCGGCATGCAAAAGGTGCTGCACGACTGGGGTTGGACGAGTTTCCAGTTCGACTGGCTCGACAATCCGGACCGCGCGATTTTCTGTATCGTGATCGCGGCCGTGTGGCAGTCCACCGGCTTTGTGATGGCGCTGTTCCTCGCCGGCCTGCGCGGTGTGGATGCGGAAATTTTCAAGGCGGCACAAGTGGATGGCGCAACGCTGCCCACCATCTACCGCAAGATCGTGATTCCGAGCATGCGTCCGGTGTTTTTCTCGGTGCTGCTGATTCTCTGCCACATCACGATCAAGACCTTTGACCTCGTCGTTGCATTGACGGCGGGTGGCCCGGGTACCTCGTCGTCGCTGCCGGCGATGTTCATGTACACGTTTTCGTTTAACCGCGGGCAACTGGGCGTCGGCGCAGCGTCGTCGATGATGATGCTCGCAACCGTCGTGGCCGTGCTCGTGCCGCTGATGTATATGGAATCGAGGAGCACGCGTAATGCAGCCTAAGATGACGATCAGCCGTGCCGTCATTTATGCGGCCTTGATTCTGTTTGCGCTGTACTTCCTGTTTCCGCTGTACGTGATGCTGTCGACGTCGTTCAAGGACATCGATCAACTGCGCACCGGCAACCTGCTGACGCCGCCGTCGCACCCCACCTTCGCGCCGTGGATCAAGGCATGGAGCCAGGCGTGTACGGGCGTGCGTTGCGACGGTATGGAGCCGTTCTTCATGAACTCGGTGCGCATGGTGATTCCGGCCGTGCTCATCTCGTCGATCATCGGCGCGTTCAACGGTTACGTGCTGACGCACTGGCGCTTCCGTGGCGCCGACATTCTGTTCACGATGCTGCTGGTGGGCTGCTTCATTCCGTTCCAGGCCATCCTGTTGCCGATGGCGCGTTTTGAAGGCTTCATGGGCCTGTCGAACACGGTGAGCGGACTGGTGCTGGTGCACGTGGTGTACGGCATTGCGTTCACGACGATGTTCTTCCGCAACTTCTACGTCAGCATTCCGGCGGAGCTGGTGAAGGCGGCGCGTATCGACGGGGCAGGCTTCTTCCTGATTTTCTCGAAGATTCTGCTGCCGGTGTCGTTGCCGATCTTCATGGTCTGCCTGATCTGGCAATTCACGCAGATCTGGAATGACTTCCTGTTCGGTATCGTGTTCTCGGGTGTCGATTCGATGCCGATTACGGTGGCGCTGAACAACCTCGTGAATACGTCGACCGGTGTGAAGGAATACAACGTCGACATGGCAGGCGCGATTATCGCGGCGCTGCCTACGTTGCTCGTCTACATCATCGCCGGCCGATACTTCGTGCGTGGCCTGACGGCAGGCGCAGTGAAGGGCTAACCCCAAACGATTGCCGCAGCGCGCCCCGTGGCCGCTGCGGTGCGAACCGGCATCCGGCCTGCGCCGCCTGAGTGCGACGCACCTGAAGCTGTACCAGAGACAAGAGGATTCACAGCATGGCAAGCCTTTCCATCCGTGACGTGTACAAGACCTACCCGAACGGGGTGCCGGTCCTGAAGGGTGTCAACATCGACATCGAAGACGGCCAGTTCCTGATTCTGGTGGGCGGCTCGGGCTGCGGTAAGTCGACGCTGCTCAACATGATCGCCGGTCTCGAGACCGTGACGAAGGGCGACATCCAGATCGACGGCAAGACGGTGAACAACCTGTCGCCGAAGGATCGCGATATCGCGATGGTGTTCCAGTCGTATGCGCTGTATCCGTCCATGACGGTGCGCGAGAATATTTCGTTCGGCCTGGGTATTCGCAAGGTGCCGAAGCCGGAGCAGGCGCAGATTGTCGACCGTGTATCGAGCATGCTGCAGATTCAGCATTTGCTGGATCGCAAGCCGGGGCAACTCTCCGGTGGTCAGCGGCAGCGTGTGGCAATGGGGCGGGCGCTGGCGCGCGATCCGGTGATGTTCCTGTTCGACGAGCCTTTGTCGAATCTGGACGCGAAGCTGCGGATTGAGATGCGCTCGGAGATCAAGTTGCTGCATCAACGCCTCGGCACGACGATCGTTTATGTGACGCATGATCAGATCGAGGCTATGACGCTGGGTGACCGGATCGCGGTGATGAAGGATGGGGTTGTGCAGCAGTTCGGCGCGCCGCAGGATATTTATGATTCGCCTTCGAACCTGTTCGTGGCCGGGTTTATTGGCGCGCCGCCGATGAACTTCATTCAGGGCAAGCTGGTGGAGCAGGGTTCGGGGGTTGGGGTTGAGATTGATACCGGGATCAAGCGCTCCGTTCTGAATTTGCCGTTCACCTCGGCCAAGGTTAAGGCGCATGTGGGCAAGGAAGTGATCCTGGGTCTGCGGCCCGAGCGGATTACCGATGCTCGTAGTGCGCATAACGTTGAAGACGCGCAGTTGCAGCCGGTCGAGGTTAAGGTTGATGTGATCGAGCCTACCGGGCCGGATACGTTGGTGTTTGCGCAGGTTAATGGCAAGCGTGTGGTGAGCCGTGTGCACCCGGCTTCGAATCCGCAGCCGCTTTCGAATATGACGCTGTTGTTTGATGTGTCGAAGGCGGTGTTGTTTGATCCGGCTAATGAAGAGCGGATTGCTTAAGGTTTAGCGCTGTAAGTTGGAGCGAAGATAAGGAAAGGCCCCATGCGTTGGGAGACGTGTGGGGCTTTTTGCCATCTTGCCGTGCTCACGAACCTCGCCCTCCGCACAACCCTCAACTCCCCAACTTATTCGGATCCCGCCAGGCCCGCTCAAACGGCAACCGCCACGCCCGCGGCGCGACAAGCTGATGAATCGCATTGGGCCCCCACGATCCCGGTGAATAAAACCGAACCGGCGGAGGCGATTCAATCAACGCGGTCGAAACTTGCCACAACCGCTCAATCCCTTCCGCGGTTGTGAACAACGTGCGATCACCCCGCATCGCATCAAGAATCAACCTCTCGTAGGCCTCAAGCACATCCCCGATCATGCCAGTGTCATGCATGGCGAACTGCAAGCTGAGCTTATCCAGCCGCATCCCAGGCCCAGGCCGCTTGCCATAAAACGAAAGCGACATCTTCGAAGCATCCGCCAGATCAAAAGTCAAATGATCCGGCCCCTGCGCGCCCACCCCCGACCCCGCCGGAAACATACTCTTGGGCGGCTCGCGAAACGCAATAGAAATAATCCGTTGTCCTTCGGCCAGCCGCTTCCCGGTCCGGAGATAGAACGGCACACCAGCCCAACGCCAGTTGTCGATGGAGCACTTCAACGCAATAAAGGTCTCAGTCTCCGACTCCGGATTGACCCCATCCTCAGCTCGATAACCCGTGTACTGCCCTCGCACGACATCAGAAGGTTGAATTGGCAACATGCTGCGAAAGACCTTGTTCTTCTCCTCGCTGATCGGCGCTGGCTCCAGTGATGTGGGAGGCTCCATCGCCATAAACGCGAGAATCTGGAACAGGTGAGTGACCACCATGTCGCGAAACGCCCCGGTCTGCTCGTAGAATCCCGCGCGCTTACCGAGCCCTAGCGTCTCGGGGACGTCGATCTGAACGTGATCGATAAAGTTGCGATTCCAGATAGGTTCGAAAAGCCCATTCGCAAAGCGGAACGCCAGAATGTTTTGCGCCGGCTCTTTGCCAAGGAAGTGGTCGATGCGGAAAATCTGCTCTTCCTCGAATACTTCGTGCAGCCTGGCATTCAATGACACCGAGCTTGCCAGATCGGTGCCGAAGGGTTTTTCCATGATGATCCGCGAGCGCTCGACGAGGCCCGCTTCCTTGAGCATGCCGACTGCGGATAAGGCCGCGTTCGGCGGTACGCTCAGATAGTGCAGTCGCCGGCACTCGCCTTCGAAGGTCTGCTCGGCACGTTCAACCGCAACCTTAAGCGCCTCTGCACCTGCAGCCAGCGACAGATAGTCGAGGTGGGCCGCAAAGGTGTTCCATTCCGTCTCGACGATCGGGCGAGAAGAAAACTCATCGAGTGCTTCACGGGCCGTCCGGCGAAACTGATCCGCTTCGATGTCATCGAGCGCGACCGCAATGATCCGGCAACCTGGAATGAAGCCCGCATTCGAGAGATGGAATAAGCCGGGCAATAACTTGCGTCGCGCCAGATCGCCGGTGGCGCCGAAGAGCACGACGACTTGCGGAAACCGCGGACCCACGCCTGGGGAGATCTTCGCCATCGTGCAAATCCTTCTAGGTTAGCAACGTCAAACGAAAAGGTGATCCGCAAGAGCGAAACCCGGCCTGGGTTTCAGCCAGCAATTCTACGCGGCGAAAGCTTGAAGAGCCCGCTCGAGTCCAGGCTGATTCGGCAAACGCACGAAGGCTTTCACACTGAAAGTAGCGTTGTGTCCCCGAGTCACGCCCAACGACGCTGGCGTATACCCCATTGCAACGATTTTTTTCCCATGAAACACTGCTCTTCATCTGCTGTGTCGGATTGAAGTCCGATATACCAGACAAACGAATATTGACGTTCGATCAACTCGAGCTCGTCACCCTGAGCATGCCGAGAAGGCCAGGTTGATCGCCGTTTCCGTCCACATGTGGACTTCTCACTCCAGATCGGGATCGAAAAATGAGAATCATCAGGGAAAGCGCAAGATTCGCGTGTTTGTTCGCTGTGGCCGGTCTATTGGTGTTTGCCGGTTGCACGAAGATCGCTACGCCAGATCAGGGCGGCGTCGCCGATTCGACACTCAAACAGGTCCTGCAGCGCGGTACCTTGCGCGTGGGCGATTGTTTGACTTTCGCGCCGTTCGGCTTCTACAACAAGGATGGCCAGCCCGACGGTTACGACGTCGACCTCGCGAAAGAACTGGCCAGGCAAATGGGCGTCAAGCTCGAAGTCGTGAATACGACGAGCGCTAACCGCATTCCGAACCTGCAAACCAGCAAGGTGGACGTGGTGTTCTGCAACTTCACCCGCAACCTCGAGCGGGCGAAGGAAATCTCCTTTACGAACCCGTACGTGGTGGCGAGCGAAGCGCTGCTGGTGAAAAAGAGCAGCGGCATCAAGTCCATCAACGACATGTCGAATCGCACGATTGCAACCGTCAAGGGCTCGACGAACGGTGACGAAGTGCGCTCGCTGAACATGCAGGTCAAGATTCAGGAGTTCGACAGTTCGGAGGCTGCGATCCTTGCGGTCAAACAAGGCCAGGCCGACGCGATGATCGAGGACAACAACTTTCTCGCGTATCAGGCAACGCTCGATCCGGACCTGACTGTGACCAACGAAGCGCTCGTTCCGCTCGAATACAACGCGTTCGGCGTCAAGCAGGGGGACCAGGTCTGGCTCGATTACCTGAACCTGTTCCTGTTCAATACCAACGCTTCCAAGCTGAACGCACAGCTCTACAAGAAGTGGTTCGGCACAGATCCGCGCTTCCCGCTTAATCCGCAGTACTGAATCTGCGCGCGCTCAACGTCGGTTGAAAGACGGAGGAACCATGAGCTATGAATGGCTGACCCTTGCGGGCTATTGGAACGATTTCGTTCGCGCGGCGTGGCTGACGCTTCAGATCACGGTGCTGGCCTTCATCCTTGCGCTGCTGCTCGGTTTGCTGACGGCGCTGGCCAGCGCATCGCGCGCCAGACTGTTGCGCGCGATCGCGAGTGCCTATATCGAAGCGATCCGTAATACGCCGGTGTTGCTGCAGATCTTCATCGTGTTCTTTGGTTTGCCATCGCTCGGCATCACGTTGAATGCCTATGCCGCCGGTGTCATTGCGTTAGGGGTGAATGTCGGTGCGTACCTGGCTGAGGTGTTCCGTGCGGGCATCCAGTCCGTGCCGCGCGGTCAACTGGAGGCGGCGTCGATCCTCGGCCTGGGGCGCTCGCAGATCTTCGTCGAAGTGGTGCTGCCGCAGGCCGCGCGTGCCGTTTATCCGGCGATCGTCAACAACCTGATTCAGTTGCTGCTCGGCACATCGCTTCTGTCGGCGATCGCGCTACCGGAACTGAGCGGAACGGCGACGGTGATCAACGCACGTACGCTGCTCTACATCCAGACCTTCACGATTACGTTGATCGCCTATCTGGTACTCAGCAATGTCCTGTCGTGGGCGGCGGGCCAGGTGAGCGTCCGTGTCTTTCATCCACCGCTCGTACTGAAGAAACGTCCGCGCCGCGCGTTCTTTTTCGCGCGACAGACCGATCGCACCTGAGCGCCCAACCGGAGATCGAACATGTCAAGCGAATTGCTCACGACCAGCCTCGCGATCCTGATTCAGGGTCTGGTGGCGACACTGCTTCTGTCCGCGGCGTCGATCGTCGGTGGAACGCTGATCGGGCTGCTGGCAGCCGTCCTAAGGTCATTCGGACCATGGGGCACGCCGCGTATCGCCAGGCTCTATACCGAACTGTTCCGCGGCACACCTGTGCTGATCACGCTGATGTTCATCTATTTCGGCGTGTCGTACTTCGGTTATGCAATCGATGTCTTTGCAGCCGGTGTGGTGGGTTTGAGCGTCTATCAAGGCGCCTACATTGCCGAGATATTCCGCTCGGGCATCGAAGCCGTGCCTAAAGGACAGTGGGAGGTGTCGCAGATCCTCGGGCTCAGCAAGACGCAGGCATTCTTTTCGGTGGCGTTGCCACAGACCGGGAAGATCGTCATACCGCCTCTCGTCGGCCAGTACTTGTCGCTTATCAAGGATACGTCGATCGTCAGCATGATCGGCATGTCGGAATTGATGCACGCGGGTCAGGCTATCGTCGACCGGGTCGGCAAACCGGTTGAGATATATGGCCTCGTTGCCGTGCTGTATTTCGTTGTGTGCTTTCCACTTTCGCAGTGGGTGCGCCACCATGATCGTAGAAGGAGCCTGTTGTCATGACCGCTACTACCTCTATCGCCACTTCCAGGCCCATCATCAACCTCGCCGGCGTCAGCAAGTCCTTCGGCGCTACGCAGGTCCTGAAGGAAATCAATCTCGATGTGCGACCTGGTGAAGTGCTCGTGCTGATCGGCGCATCCGGTTCTGGAAAGAGCACGGTGCTGCGCATCATGAGCGGTCTGGAAACGGCCGACACAGGTGAGGTCTGGGTCAACGAGGTGCCGCTGCACGACGCTCGCCGCGCCAAAGAGATTCGCGGTCACGTGGGCATGGTGTTTCAGCAATTCAACCTGTTTCCGCACAAGACCGCGCTTGGCAACGTGACGCTCGCGCTGATCAAGGCACGCAAGATGAGTCCGGCGGACGCGCGCAAGCGTGCGATGGACGCGCTCGATCGCGTGGGTCTCGCCGACCGTGCCGATCACTATCCTAGCCAGCTCTCAGGCGGCCAGCAGCAGCGCGTGGCGATTGCCAGAGCATTGGCGGTCGAGCCGGGCATCATGTTCTTCGACGAGGCCACCTCCGCGCTCGACCCGGAACTGGTCGGCGAAGTGACCGAGGTCATGCGCGGATTGGCGCGCGACGGCATGACGATGGTTGTCGTCACCCACGAAATGGGTTTTGCGCGCAAGACTGCTGATCGCGTCGTGTTCATGGATAAAGGCGTGATCGCGGAGCAGGGCGCGCCCGAGGATATCTTCGTGAACCCGCAGAACGAACGTACCCGGCAGTTCCTGCACCGCGTGCTCGACCATTGACCTTGCGCTAAACTGCGAACCCTATCGCCGACGGAGTTGAAGGCATGTCAGCACCAGAGTCATCAAGAGCGCGAGGCGTTGACCGCGTCGTCGGCATTTTCAGGCAACTGCATATCGCGCGTCGTCCGATGACGATGCGCGAACTGATTGAGGCGACCGGCGCGCCGCGCTCCAGCATCTACGAACTGGTCACCATTCTCACGGAAGCAGGATGGCTGGAGACAACGGTCGACGGTAGTGTCTTTTTCGGCCGTGAAATGCATTACTACGGCGCCGACTACGCGGTGCATAACGATCTGATCAGTCGCGCCCACCAGGCCATCCTCGCGCTGGTCAGAAACCACGACGAGACCGCGCAGTTGTGCATGCTGGAGGGCAACAAGTACACCGTGGTTTTGTCCGAGAACAGTTCGCGGCCGTTCAACATCAGTTCCGACATTGGCGTGAAGGTGCCGATTCCGTGGACCGCGACGGGCCGCCTGTTGCTCGCACATCTGCGCGCGGACGAGATTCGCGCGCTGATCCCGGACGAAGACTTTGTCCTCGATAACGGAAGGCGCGTTGAATTTGAGGATTTTCTGCGCGACGTCGAACGTGCCGCTGAACAGGGTTACTGTTGCACCGAAGGTCTTTCGCACACCTTTCGATACTGCATGGCAGCGCCGATACGCGATCGAACCGGTCTTCCCGTCGCGGCGCTTTGCTTTATGACGAGCCGCGACACGAATCCGGAAAAGCGCGCCACGATGCTGGAAGACCTCATCAGGTCGTCGAAAGCGTTATCGCAGCCGTATGTCCGTTTGTAGGAGCCGCGCGAGAGGGCTCTCGCCGCTCAATGCGGCAAACGGACATTGAATTTGAACGTCGCAAGTCGCGCCAGCAGGATGAACGCAGTGGCGATCAGCACGCTATATACGCTATCGAAGTTGAAGTAATCCAGCAGTAGATACAACCAGCATCCAACAAACGCGCAGGTCGCATACGGTCGCGAATCCTTCAAAATCAGCGGCACTTCATTGCAAAGCACATCGCGAATCACGCCGCCGAACACCCCAGCCAGAACCCCGATCATCACCGACGTAAACCACGGCATCTGCGCGTCGAGCGCCATCGAAGTACCCGAGATGCTAAAGAGCCCCAGCCCAACCGCATCCGCCACCAACAACACCCGCTCGGACAACAGCTTCGACGTCATCTTCAACAGCATCGGCGCGAACAGCGACATCACAAAGATCGCGATTACATACGGTTGATGCTCGACCCAATAAAACGGCCTGCGCTCCAGCAGCACATCGCGCACGGTCCCACCACCGAAGGCCGTCGCCATCGCCACCAGAAACGTCCCGACCGCATCGAGCTGCCGCGTGCGCGCTTCAATAAAACCGGAGATCGCGTAGGCGAAGATCGCCAGCGCCTCCATGATGGTGAGCGCGAGGGTAAGCCTCGGATGCATTAACGGAGCCCCGTCACGGTTTGGGATGAGCGACCTGCGCCCCCGGCTGCAACAGCACGAGCACAGCGCCGGCGCCGCCGTCATGCGCTCTTGCCTGGCAGAACGCAATGACCTCTTCCTTCTGCACGAGCCAGGCCCGAACCTTGCCCTTCAGCACAGGCTCCTTGCCGACCGACCCAAGCCCCTTGCCATGAATCACGCGCAGGCAACGCAGCCCGCGCTTGACCGACTCGCGAATGAATTCCGCCAGCGCCTCACGCGCCTCTTCACGCCGCATCCCATGCAGATCCAACTGGGCCTGCACAATCCACGCGCCGCGCCGCAGCTTGCGCACCACCTCCTGACTCACTCCAGGCCGGCAATACGAAAGCGTCTCATCGGTCTCAAGCAACACCTCCGGATCGAACTCATCCGAAATCGCCTCATGCAGGACAGCCTCTTCATCGAGCTTGGTTTGCGTGGGCACAGGCGAGGGCGGCGTGCGCGCCGGCGGCACCCTGGGCGGCACCACCAGGGGCGCAACCGCGCCAATCTCCCGCCGGAACAGATCGGCATCCGCCGACGCTTCACGCTGTGCCACAGCCGCCGCGGCGCGGTCGCGCTCACGTCGCTCGGCATCGCCTTTTAGCGCGGCACGCAGAGCACCCAGACCGGCGAGCCCGGCTGCCGGCTCGATCTGCGGTTTAGACGGCGCAACCGGCACCGGCGTCGGCTGCACAGCCGCCGCGCGGGGACGTTTGGGTTCGCCAGGATGAGGCCGATTCTTTGCCATGACGGTGACACGGTGGAAAGTAGAGCGTCGTGTGAAACTGCCGCGGGCCTCGCCATGCATCCGCAGGTCAAAACGGACCTGCAGCTGCAACAAGACACAACGCGATGCAAAAAGGGCCGCCAGCTTGCCAGCCGCGGCCCTTCATAGGGGGTGATGCGTGCGGTGTACGGTAAGCGCTCAGGCCGAAGCCCGGGCGCTATTTTACCTTCTCCGCGTCATGAAGCAGGCCCGCTTGCCCGGCTTGCCCGATGCCCCGATTAACGCTCGGCTTCCGCGCTCATCGCGTGCTCGCCGGCCATCTCGTCGATGGTTTCGAGGTAGCGCTGCGCATCCAGTGCGGCCATACAGCCCGTGCCGGCGCTGGTAATCGCCTGACGATACACGTGATCCTGCACGTCGCCCGCGGCAAACACGCCCGGCACGCTGGTACCCGTTGCGTTGCCCGACAGGCCGCCGTTGGTGATGATGTAGCCGTTCTTCATCTCCAGCTGGCCTTCGAAGATATCCGTATTCGGCTTGTGGCCGATCGCGACAAACAGGCCCTGCAGCGCGATATCCGTCTTTTCGCCGCTCTTCGTATCCTTGATGCGCAAGCCCGTCACGCCCGATTGATCGCCGGTCACTTCGTCCAGCACATGGTTCCACTTGATGTCCACGAGGCCTTCCTTCTGCTTGGCCAGCAGGCGGTCGATCAGGATCGGCTCGGCGCGGAACTTGTCGCGGCGGTGGATCACCGTCACTTTCTTCGCGATGCCGGCGAGGTAGAGGGCTTCCTCGACTGCGGTGTTGCCGCCGCCGATCACCGCTACGTGCTGCTGCTTGTAGAAGAAACCGTCGCAGGTCGCGCAGGCGGACACGCCCTTGCCCATGAACGCCTCTTCCGACGGCAGGCCGAGGTACTGCGCCGACGCGCCGGTCGCGATGATCAGCGAGTCGCAGGTGTATTCGCCCGAGTCGCCAATCAGACGGATCGGCTTTTCGTCGAGCTTCGCCGTATGGATGTGGTCGAAGATGATCTCGGTGTTGAAGCGCTCGGCGTGCTCGAGGAAACGCGCCATCAGTTCCGGGCCTTGCACGCCGTTCGCGTCGGCCGGCCAGTTTTCGACGTCCGTCGTGGTCATCAGCTGGCCGCCCTGGGCCAGACCCGTGACGAGCACCGGATTCAGGTTGGCGCGCGCCGCGTAGACGGCAGCGGTATAGCCTGCGGGGCCGGAACCGAGAATCAGGACTTTGGCGTGTTTCGTGGTGGTTGCGGGCATGATCGAAATCCGTAAAAAGCGCCCGGCTCGCCCATGCGAGCCCGCGCGGCTACAGTTGAACGTTAGTTGAAACTGTAGATGGGTATCAGACCGGCATTATAAAGGTCGCCAAGCCGGCCCGCTTCATGATGCTTCTTGATCGTCCCGATAGCCTGACGCCGCCGTTTGGCCCGAAAACCACGCCGCCTGGCCCCAGTTACCGTCATTTACAGCCTTGCGCACGACACTGCGTTTACAATAGCCCGGATCAAACGACCCGGCGGCCACGACCGGGCACCCAGCACGGCCTGGGGGCGCGCATTTTGGCCGCACCCGCAACAGGATCAATGGCAAAAGCTCCTTATTCCGCGAGCGCGCAGGCATTGCCGCACCGTATGTCGCGCCTCTTCACCGAAATCCGTTGGATCCTGCAGGTTGCGCTCGGCGTTTTCCTGCTGATGGCGCTCGTCAGCTACAGCCGGCACGACCCGAGCTGGACGCACGCCGCCCAGGTCGACCGCATCGCCAACTGGGCCGGCCGCGTCGGCGCGTGGACGTCCGACATCCTGCTGCTCCTGTTCGGCCTGTCCGCTTACTGGTGGGTGGTGCTGCTCGGCCGCAGCATCTCGGCCAATTACCGTCGCATCACCCGTCACGAGGCGCTGCCCGAAGACAAGCCGCGTGATGTGACCTGGCTCGCCGAGATTTTCGCCTTCGTGCTGGTGTTGCTCGCCAGCGACGGCATCGAGGCGCTGCGCATGTGGTCGCTCAAGGTTCAACTGCCGCGCGCGCCGGGCGGCGTGATCGGCGAGGCTGTGGCGCGCGGTGTGTCGCACGCGCTCGGCTTCACGGGCGGCACTTTGGCATTGCTGGTGGCGCTCGCCATCGGTTTGTCGCTGTATTTCCGCTTTTCCTGGCTTTCCGTGGCCGAACGAGTCGGCGAATCGATCATTTCCGCCGTCACCTTTGCCCGTCTGCGCCGTGAAGCCGGTCGCGACCGCAAACTGGGCGAGGCCGCCGCCGTCAAGCGCGAAGGCAAGGTGGAGCAGGGCCGCGTGCGCATCGAAGAGCACGAGCCGGTCATGATCGTGCCACCGGTGGTCACGCCGGCTAAATCCGAGCGCGTCGAGAAAGAGCGTCAGGTGCCGCTGTTTACCGACCTGCCGGGCGATTCCACACTGCCGCCCATTTCGCTGCTCGATGCCGCGCCCGCCGCGCAGGAAACCATTTCTCCCGATACGCTCGAATTCACCTCGCGCCTGATCGAGAAGAAGCTGAAGGATTTCGGCGTCGAAGTGAGCGTGGTTGCCGCCTATCCGGGCCCGGTCGTCACGCGTTACGAAATCGAGCCCGCCACGGGTGTGAAGGGCAGCCAGATTGTCGGGCTGGCGAAGGATCTGGCGCGTTCGCTGTCGCTGGTATCGATTCGCGTGGTTGAAACCATCCCCGGCAAGAATTTCATGGCGCTGGAGTTGCCGAACCAGCGTCGTCAGACGGTGAGCCTCTCCGAGATTCTCGGCTCGGCCGTCTATGCCGACGCCGCTTCGCCGCTCACCATGGGTCTGGGCAAGGACATCGGCGGCAAGCCGGTGTGTGCCGACCTCGCCAAGATGCCACACCTGCTGGTGGCCGGTACCACCGGCTCGGGCAAGTCGGTGGGGATCAACGCGATGATCCTGTCGCTGCTCTACAAGGCGAGCGCCGAGCAGGTCCGGATGATCCTGATCGACCCGAAGATGCTCGAGATGAGCGTCTACGAAGGCATTCCGCATCTGCTTTGCCCGGTGGTCACGGACATGCGCCAGGCCGGTCACGCGCTGAACTGGGCGGTCGCCGAAATGGAGCGCCGCTACAAGCTGATGAGCAAGCTCGGCGTGCGTAACCTCGCCGGCTACAACAACAAGATCGACGAAGCCACCAAGCGCGAAGAAAAGCTGCCGAATCCGTTCAGCCTGACGCCGGACGATCCGGAACCGCTGTCGCGCCTGCCGAACATCGTGGTGGTGATCGACGAACTGGCCGACCTGATGATGGTGGTCGGCAAGAAGGTCGAAGAGCTGATTGCGCGGATCGCGCAGAAAGCCCGTGCGGCCGGCATCCACCTGATTCTGGCAACGCAGCGGCCTTCCGTCGACGTCATCACCGGCCTGATCAAGGCCAACGTGCCGACGCGGATGGCCTTCCAGGTGTCGTCGAAGATCGACTCGCGCACGATTCTGGACCAGCAGGGCGCGGAATCGCTGCTCGGCATGGGCGACATGCTCTATCTGCCGCCCGGCAGCGGCTTGCCGGTGCGGGTGCACGGCGCCTTCGTGTCCGATGAGGAAGTGCACCGCGTCGTCGAAAAACTCAGGGAGCAGGGCGAGCCGAACTATATCGAGGGCATCCTCGAGGGCGGCGTCACCGGCGACGGCGACGAAGGTTCCGCCGGCGCCGAGGGAACTGGAGCGGCCGGCGGCGAGTCGGACCCTCTATACGATCAGGCGGTGGAGGTCGTCATCAAGAATCGCCGCGCGTCGATTTCGCTGGTGCAGCGGCATTTGCGGATCGGCTACAACCGCGCCGCGCGCCTGCTCGAGCAAATGGAGCAATCCGGGCTCGTATCGGCGATGTCGTCGAACGGCAATCGCGAGATTCTCACGCCCGCGCGCGAAACCGATTAGGCGCGGCACACCCCTTGCCTCGACAGGCGGTGACGCTCATCCTGGGTTCAACCGCCTCCGTCCCTGGTCCGATTCAATCCACGGAGAATGATATGCAGCAATACGCCGGGCACAGTGCCCATCCTGGCCGCCTCGGTCATCTGGTTCGAACGCTGGCGCGCGGAATCGGCAGCGTCGCGATCGGTGCGTCGTTGCTGGTCGCGCAACAGGCGTTTGCGAGCGGCACCGAGCAACTCAAGGCGTTTGTCGCACAGGTGCACTCGGCGCGTGGCGATTTCGTGCAGCAGGAAGTGCGGGCGCCCAGCAAGGCACAAGCCGCAAGCGACGCCGCGCAGGTCATGCCGAAAAACACCACCTCGAGCGGTACGTTTGTGTTCGCACGTCCGGGCAAGTTCATCTGGTCGTACGAGAAGCCGTATGAACAGATCCTGCAAGCGGACGGCGACAAGCTCTACGTGTTCGACAAAGACCTGAACCAGGTGACCGTGCGGGCGCTCGGCGGCGCACTGGGCGCAAGCCCCGCGGCGATCCTGTTCGGCAGCAACGATCTGGACAAGAACTTCACGCTGCACGATGCGGGTGTGAAGGGCGGTATCGACTGGCTCGAACTGATCCCGAAAGCGAAAGACACGCAGTTCCAGAGCGTGGGTATTGGCTTCAAGGACGGCAATCTGCAGGCCATGGAATTGCACGACGTGTTCGGCAATGTGACCTTGCTGACGTTCTCGAACATCCAGAAGAATCCGCCGCTGCCGGCGGATGCGTTCAAGTTCACCGTGCCGAAGGGCGCGGATGTGATCAACGGCTAAGCGCGTACTGCGCGGCGGTTGGTGCGAAAAGCCACGCAGGTTCTGTGTGGCTTTTTTATTGCAGCTTCGCCGTGTTGCGCGCTATTCGTCCGCTTCGTCGGCGCCAGGCGGAGGATGTGCTGCCTTCATGTCGTCGATAAACGCTTCGGCGATATCGCTGCGATGCTGCCGCCCTCGCGTGACCATATGGAACGCCACGCGGTACTTCATCTGCGCGGGATTCAGCGCCGCCAGCAAACCGTCCTTGACGTACGGCGCGGCGAAGTGCCCGGGCAGGTAGCCAAGATGATGGCCCGACAAAACCAGCATCGCGACGGCTTCCATGTTGTCGGCCACCGCGGTGACGTTCTGCGGCGTGGTCGAGCTCTCGGCTTCGGGGAGCGGATAGCTGCGCCACGCCCATTCGTGTTGCGCGGCCTCGGCAGGGGCGACCTCGCCGGCCTGCTCGAACAAGGGGTGGCCCTTCGCGCAGTACGCGAATTGCTCCTCCGCGAACACCTCCGTGTATTCCAGTGACGGCACCCGGTGCCAGAAGTAGCCAATGCCGACCTGAATGCGCCCGTTCAGCAGCAACTCCTCCAGCTCGCCCGGCGAGCGCACGAGGATCGAAAAGCGCACCGACTGGTCGCGCGTGCGAAAGCGCCCGATCGCGCTGCTGATACGCGCGCTCGCCGACACCGGCGTGTGGCCGATCATGCCGATATCGAGCGTGCCGACCAGCTTGCGGCCGACGTTGCGCGCCTGCATGCCGAAGGTATCCACAGCAGCCAGCAGCGCGCGGGCCGCTTCGATGAACTGCTCGCCGCGTGCCGTCAGGCTAAAGCCGCTGCGGCCGCGTTCGCACAGCCGGTAGCCGAGTCGCGTCTCCAGCGTGGCGAGCTGCGTGCTGATGGTGGACTGCCCGACATTCAGCGTCGCCTGAGCGGGTGAGACGCCACCGGCGTCGACGATCGCGAGGAAAACGCGGATCAGGCGCAGGTCGAGATCGGTGAGTTGCGAGAACATGAGGGTAGATACATCGCTTGGAGTCGATGTGAAGTTTATTCTGCCGCCATTTTATATTGATACGAAGTGCTCAAAAATGAGGATAAATCCTGCGAGCCGGGCGAGTTGCTGCCCGGTTTGCCCGCCTTTCCATTTCATTGCTGAGCCACGATGAATTCCTCCTCCTTCATTTCCCCCGACCTCACTGACCGTCCCCAGCCTCTGTCAGGCAATGTGATGCCACGCTGCGGCGGCATTGCGACGATGATGCGGTTGCCCAATGCCGGCTCGGCCGAAGGGCTCGACGCCTGTTTCGTGGGTGTGCCGTTCGATCTCGGCACGTCGAACCGAACCGGCGCGCGCTTCGGGCCGCGGCAAATTCGCAGCGAATCGGTGCTGCTGCGCCCCTACAACATGGCCACGCGTGCTGCGCCGTTCGACTCGCTGCGTGTGGCGGATATCGGCGATGTGGCGATCAATCCGTACAACCTGCTCGATTCGATCGCGCGCATTGAAACCGCTTACGACGAGATCCTGCAGCACGGCGCCAAGCCGATTACGCTCGGCGGCGATCACACCATTGCCCTGCCGATTCTGCGTGCGATTCACCGCAAGTACGGCAAGGTTGGCCTCATCCACGTCGATGCGCACGCGGACGTCAACGACACCATGATGGGCGAGAAGATCGCGCACGGCACGCCGTTCCGCCGCGCGGTGGAAGAGGGCTTGCTGGATTGCGAGCGCGTGGTGCAGATCGGTTTGCGCGGCACGGGCTACGAGGCCGAAGACTTCGACTGGTGCCGCGACCAGGGCTTCGAAGTGGTGCAGGCCGAGGCGTGCTGGAACCAGTCGCTTGCGCCGCTGATGCAACGCGTGCGCGAACGGATGGGCGATGGCCCGGTGTACATCACGTTCGATATCGACGGCATCGATCCGGCCTTTGCGCCCGGCACCGGCACACCCGAGATTGCCGGGCTGACGGTGCCGCAAGCGCTGGAGATTATTCGCGGCTCACGCGGGCTGAATATCGTTGGCTGCGATCTGGTGGAGGTTGCACCACCCTACGATCCCTTCGGTACGACTGCTCTGCTGGGCGCGAACCTGGCGTTCGAACTGCTGTGTGTTCTGCCGGGCGTGGAATATCGGCCTGCCAGGGGGTGAGACGTGCTCAGGAGAAGTCCTGAGACGCGCCAAAGGTTTATGCAATGAGGTCTTCGAGCTGGCGATTGACCTGCGGTTCGAGCTCACGCGCTTCTTTCGCCTGGTTGACCTGCTTGGCCGATTTCGCCACATCGAGGACGTCGGGCTTGATGTCATAGCCGCCGCGCGTCTTCAACCATGCAAGGACATCCCACAGATGCCAGACCGATGGGTTGCCCTCATGGACCGGAATCGGGAAATCGGCAGCATGGCTGAGCATGAGCTTGCGCATGTTCTGGCGCGACACACCCGCGACGTCGGCCACGTCAGTGAGGCCGACGAAGTCCGGCGCGGCTTCGACGAGGCGTGCTGACGGCATGGCGCGTTTCACGTCCGCGAGGGCGCTCATCAGAGCCGCGAGCGCCGTGGCGCCCTCGCGGGTGAAGACGAGCGCGATGCGCCCCGGTTGCCCGATGCCGATGGTGGCGTCGTCGCATCCTGCTTCAGCCAGGCGTTCCACGATCGCGTCGTGGTCGCAGTCTTCTGCTGCAAGCTGGTATTTCAGCGTGAAGTCGTATTCCATGTGTTACTCCTGCGTTTCGACATGTTGGCTTGCGCCTTGAGGCGCGCGCTTTTGCCGATGTGTCGTGCAATTGTCGACCACCCTTCTGAGCAGCCGAGCGTGATTTCCTGGATTCCTGGGCGTGCTCCAGACACTGGTGATGCAGAACTCTCCGCACCGGCATTCCGAGTCGTTGTACGGACAGTACATTTTTCCCCAGGCGTGCCCTTTGCCGCCGCTCTTGACGCGCCAGCCGAGTGCTTCGGCGTAGGCCAGTGCGTTTTCTACTTCCTTCTTTGAGTGCGTCCCTCGAGTCATCAATAGCCTCATCTTAAGTGGGTGAATCGTGGTTGTCAAGTGACAACCTGATGCGATGGAGGCACGCTCGAAATGCGTCAGAGATTCGTTTTCGGAAGTCGGAGAATGGGAGGGAATCTATCTCGCAAACGGGCGTGCCAGATAGCAACTACATCACGCTGGGAGCCGTTGCGCACCCTCACCAGAAGTCATAGGACGAATGGAATATCAGGGATGCAGGCGCGCGATGAGGCGAATGCGGCGCGCGGAAGAATCGGCCAAACGGCCCGCGTTGCACGGGCCGCCCGGGCGTGTTTGTTCAGGCGTAGGCGGTCTTGCGCGCCGACACCATGACGAAATAGCAGAGGGCGCCGATTGCCAGCGCGGGAAGCGTCGCGCCGAGGTTCGGCAGCCATTGATTGATGGCCTGATAGGCGACGATCCCGATTGCCCATGAGACGAAGGCGCTCAGATGCCAGCCGCCCGAAAAGCCATAACGGCCTTGCAGGTCGGCGAGGGCGGCCGCTTCGATGCGGCGCTTGCGCAAGATGAAATGATCCACCAGCACGACGCCGAACAGCGGTGCGAACACGGAGCCGATCAGGAGCAGGAAGTTTTGATACTTCGCCATCGGCACGAGCAGGGCGATCGCCGTGCACAGCGCACCGAATGCCGCCGACAGCATCGGCACCGTTGCCCGCGTCCAGAACGTGCCGGTCGAGACCGCTGCGGAATGGATATCGGCGAAGGCGTTGTCGACCTCGTCGATCAGGATCAGCAGCAGCGCGAAGCCGCCGCCCGCTTGCGCAAGCGCGCCGGTCAGGAGCGCATCGCCACCGCCGGCGGCGAGCCCGTAGATCGCGCCGAGCGCGTAGAACCAGATATTGGCGATGCCATAGCCGAGCAGCGTGCCGCGGAACGACTCGCCGGCGCGGCGGCCGAAGCGCGTGTAGTCGGCAATCAGCGGCAGCCACGACAACGGCATCGCGACCACCAGATCGATCGCGCCGCCGAACGACATGTCGCCGGTGCCGGGTTTGCGCATCAACGCGGCCAGATCGTGCCGCGCCAGCAGGTTCCACGACAGCCACGCTGCGCCTGCCAGCAGCAGCCAGATGCCCCAGCTCCGCAGGAAGCGGCGCACGAACGACAGTGGGCCGCTGATCGCGAGCAGCGTCGCCAGCAGGCCGAAGACGATCGTCCAGACGAGCGGAATCGACAGGCCGAACGCCTGCTTGGCGAGCGCGTCGGCGGAATCGCGCATCACGATCACTTCGAACGAGCCCCAGCCGACCAGTTGCACGGCATTGAGCACCGCCGGCACGGAGGCGCCGCGTACACCGAGCGTGGGGCGCAACGACGACATGGCCGCGAGCCCCGTATCCGTGCCGATCACGCCGGCCAGCGCGAGCAGCACGACGCCGATCACGCTGCCGATGCCGATGGCCGCCAGCGCATGCGGCAGCGACAGGCCCGGCACCAGCAGCGCGCCCGCCTGGGCGACCAGCAGGCCGATGCCGAGCGAGAACCACAGCGCGAAGGCGTCGCCGGTGCGAAACGCGCGGCGCGCGTCGGGCACCGGCGTGAGCGGCGCGTAGGTGGAACCGGCGTCGCCGGCGAGTGGATCTTGTGCCATCTGGTGTTGTCCCTGTTTTGTCGTCCGCACACGCGCCCGGCTCGTCCCGGCGCGCTCACTGTCATAATGCAGGACCGGGCCGCAGACTGCGCGCCGGCTCTTTCGCTGGCCGGGCGCGCATCGTGCCGGTTCGCGTCATGTTGCCGAGCCATGCCCGGAAAGCCGAGATTATCCACAAAACACCATGTTTGAAGAAACCCGTGCCAATGTCCCGCTCGCTGAGCGACTGCGCCCCCGCAATATCGACGAAGTGATCGGCCAGAAGCATCTGCTGGGTCCGAACAAGCCGTTGCGGGTCGCTTTCGAATCGGGCGAGGCCCATTCGATGATCCTCTGGGGCCCGCCCGGCGTCGGCAAGACGACGCTCGCGCGGCTGATGGCGGACGCCTTCCACGCCGAATTCATCGCACTGTCTGCGGTACTCTCGGGCGTGAAGGATATCCGCGAAGCCGTCGAGACCGCGCAAGTGCATCGCGCGCATGGCCATCAGACGCTGGTGTTTGTCGACGAAGTGCATCGCTTCAACAAGAGCCAGCAGGACGCGTTCCTTCCGCACGTCGAGTCGGGCCTGTTCGTGTTTGTGGGTGCGACGACGGAGAATCCATCGTTCGAGGTGAACAGCGCGTTGCTCTCGCGAGCCGCGGTGTACGTGCTGAAGAGTCTCGACGACGACGAGCAGCGCGAATTGCTCGAACGCGCGCAGCAGGAACTCGGCGGCCTCACTTTCACCGACGAAGCCCGCGACGCGCTGATCGGCTCCGCCGACGGCGACGGCCGCAAGCTGCTCAATAACCTCGAAATCGTTGCGCGGGCCGCGGCGCAGCAGAAGACCACGGAGATCGACGGCGCGCTGCTGGGCAGTGCGCTCGCCGAAAATCTGCGCCGCTTCGACAAGGGCGGCGACGCGTTCTACGACCAGATCAGCGCGCTGCACAAGTCCGTGCGCGGCAGCAATCCGGACGGCGCCCTGTACTGGTTCTGCCGGATGCTCGACGGCGGCGCCGACGCGCGCTATCTCGCGCGCCGCATTGTGCGCATGGCGTGGGAGGACATTGGCCTCGCCGATCCGCGCGCCGCCCGCATTGCCCTCGACGCAGCCGAAACCTACGAACGCCTCGGCACACCCGAAGGCGAGCTCGCGCTGGCTCAGGCGATCATTTATCTGGCCGTCGCGCCGAAATCGAACGCCGGCTACATGGCGTACAACGAGGCGCGGCGCTTCGTCAGCAAGGATCAGTCGCGCGGGGTGCCGGTGCATCTGCGCAATGCGCCAACCAAACTGATGAAGGAGCTCGGCTACGGCCACGAGTATCGCTACGCGCACGATGAACCGGACGCGTACGCGGCCGGCGAGACCTATTTGCCCGACGGCATGCGCGAGCCGCACTGGTACGAACCGACGCCGCGCGGCCTTGAAGGCAAGATCGGCGAGAAGCTGGCGCGTCTGTCCGAACTCGATGCGCAATGGCGCAGCGAGAACAAGCCGAAAAAGAACTAAGCCCCCGATGCACCGGCGGCCCGCGCCGGTGCGCTAAAATCTCAGCTTCATACAACGAATACCCGCCCCATCCCATGCTCGACATCCAGTTGCTGCGCAAAGACCTCGACGGCGTCGCGAAACGCCTCGCCGACCGCGGCTATACCCTCGACGTGGCGGCTTTCACCGCCCTCGAAGCGGAACGCCGCGCCGTTCAAACCCGCACCGAAGAGCTGCAGGCCCGCCGCAACAGCCTGTCGAAGCAGATCGGCGCAATGAAGGGGCGTGGCGAAGATACCTCGGCGGTGATGGCCGAGGTGGGCGGTCTGGGCGACGAGATGAAGGCCTCGGCGGTGCAGTTCGAAGATATCCAGAACCGTGTGTCCGACCTGATGCTCGGCATGCCCAACCTGCCGCACGAAAGCGTGCCGGCCGGCAAGAGCGAAGCAGATAACGTCGAAGTGCGCCGCTGGGGCACGCCGCGCCAGTTCGACTTCGAAGTGAAGGATCACGTGGATGTCGGCACGCCGCTCGGCCTCGATTTCGAGACCGGCGCGAAGCTCTCCGGCGCGCGCTTCACGATGCTGCGCGGACAGATTGCGCGGCTGCATCGCGCGCTGGCGCAGTTCATGATCGACACGCATACGCAGCAGCACGGCTACACGGAAATCTATACGCCCTACATCGTCAATCCGGAGATTCTGTACGGCACCAGCCAGTTGCCGAAGTTCGCCGACGACATGTTCCGCGTGGAGAAGGGCGGCGCTGAGAACACGGTGACGCAGTATCTGATCTCCACGTCGGAAATTTCGCTGACCAACACAGTGCGCGAGAGCATTGTCGAAGGGGACGCGCTGCCGATCAAGCTGACCGCTCATTCGCCGTGCTTCCGTTCGGAAGCGGGTTCGTATGGACGCGACACGCGCGGGATGATTCGCCAGCATCAGTTCGACAAGGTCGAGATGGTGCAGATCGTCGCGCCGGAAACGTCGTATGACGTGCTCGAGCAGATGGTCGGCCATGCCGAGGCGATCCTCCAGAAGCTCGGGTTGCCGTATCGCGTGATCACGCTGTGCACCGGCGACATGGGCTTTTCCGCGACGAAGACGTACGACCTCGAGGTCTGGTTGCCCGCGCAGAACACCTATCGCGAAATCTCGAGCTGCTCGAATACCGAGACGTTCCAGGCGCGCCGGATGCAGGCCCGTTATCGCAATGCGCAGGGCAAGCCTGAACTCGTGCATACGCTGAATGGTTCGGGGCTGGCCGTGGGCCGTACGCTCGTCGCCGTGCTGGAGAATTTCCAGAATGCGGATGGCTCGGTGACGGTGCCCGAAGCGCTGCGTCCCTACATGGGTGGCGTGGCTCGCCTCGAAGCGGCGTCCTGAACGGCGCCTCGCCCCGGTCCAGGGCATGCGAGTTTTCCGGGCCTCGAAATTTGTTCGAACGAGGGCTTGTAAAATTCAAAAAACGTTCTATAATCTTCGCTTCTCCGGTAGCCGACCAATGCCGGAGAGGCAGTGACAAGGCAGTATCCCGGAGAGGTGGCAGAGTGGTCGAATGTACCTGACTCGAAATCAGGCGTACGGTTTCCCCGTACCGTGGGTTCGAATCCCACCCTCTCCGCCAAGATTCTGAAAAACCCCGCAGAAGAAGTTCTGCGGGGTTTTTTGTTTTTCGACTGACGATCCGGCTATCAAAAGGGAGCGTTCGGGCCGCGGCGACAAAATTCGAATTTGCCCGGGCCTAACTTCCGAAGTTTCCCTAAGCATGACTAATTACGTCGTCAAATTCGCGCATCAGGCACCTTTTCGTCCCCCTCGGCCGCTATCTGCTCATCGCTCCACCACCGGAGTAAAATTAGGGCTTCAGTAACCCACCACAAAAAACTCTGGTGCTGCGATGAAAACCCCTCCTACAGATCAGCGGCCGCGCAAGCAACCGTCAAAGCGCACGCTGACCATCCTGACGTGGCTGGTCGCTATCGCAACGCTTGGCGCGGGCGTAGGCTGGCTGGTCTACAGCTACTACGTCGATCTCGAAGTGCCGTATTTCGCCATTCCGCTGGTCCTGTGCGTGCCGGTGATCGTGGCCGTCGCATTCCGGAACATGTGGGACTAGCGCCCAGTTAGCGCCCACCGCCCAGACCCAACGCCTCCACCGCCTGCGGCGACCCGAACATCGCCGCGGCGTCGTGCCCAACCCCGGGCACCTCGATCAGCTTCCATCCGAACACCCAACCGTTGCGTTTCGCGAGCTCCTCGGCCGCGTGAAACGCTCTTGTCCCACGGACATAGCGGTTATCCCCTTGAGCCTCCGCCTGCGGTCCTTGCGCGAGCCAGCGCTTGCGGGTGTCCTCCTGTCCGAGCAGCACGGTCAGCGGCTCCGCCAGATAAGCGCGTAACGCTTTCTGTGCGACCTCATCGGTTCCAGGTCCGCCGAATCCGAACGGCACCGCCGTCGCCGTATCGGGTAATACCCATGTGGACGGGTTAGCAATCACGACACGCACAGCGGGCACAGGCGCATACGCCGCCACGCGGTCCACAAACTGCGCGCCGGCCGAATGTCCGAGCAGGACGTACGGCATGCCGGCTTGCCCTGCGGCATCCTGCGCCCAGCTCACCAGCGCCGGTATCAGATCCACAGTCCGTCGCGCCAGCGAAGAACCCGCAGCCGACGCCGCAGACGTGACGCCACCGTACTGATACTCGTCGCGCGGAAACCGCTTGCGATCGAACTGCGGCGCCACCACGATCGCGCAGACGCGGTCGGCGAGCGGCCGGGCGTGATCGCGGTAGGGGCCGCCGTCGCGTCCGACGCCATGAAACACCAGTAGCAACAGCCGCGGCTCGCAGCCGCTCGGCCGGTAGGTAAACACCGGCAACTCGACTCCGTCCACGGAGGCTATCTGTTGCGCATCGCCGGGGGCGATCGGCGCGGCGAACGCGTGTCCAACCCCACTCACGACAAGCACCGCGGCAGCCAGCAACCTGAGCGCCGTCCACCCGCCCGCTGCTACCCATCGGGACTGCCGCCTTTCACACAGCTTGCGCACGTTCTCCGCCTCGTTGTTTCGTCTCCCAGCGGGCAATTATGCCCAGCCGCCTGGCCTGCTTGCATCTTCCAGACTTCGTGTCGCCCCGGCGCCAGCCTGGACACCATCCCACCTCAATCGTCACACCGCCTGCATCCGATCCCGCACCTGCTGCGTATTTCGATCATGGGCGCACACACCCAGTCGTTTCCTACTCCCATAAGCGCCCGTTTCATGCCGGAGACCTAGCCATGAGTCAGTCCGCTTCGAACTCCCAGCCACGCGGTCAACGAATCGCTGTCGTCGGCGCCGGCATCTCGGGACTGGCGAGCGCCTACCTGCTGTCGAAGCACAATCAGGTGACGCTCTTCGAGGCCGGTTCTTACCCAGGCGGCCACACCAACACGGTCGACGTGACGCTCGAAGGTCACACGCATCCGGTCGATACCGGCTTCCTCGTCTTCAACGATCGCACCTATCCGAACCTGATCGCGCTGTTCGCCGAACTGGGCGTGCAATCTCACCCGAGCGAGATGACGTTCTCAGTCTCGCTCGACGAAGGCCGCCTCGAATGGGCGGGCACGAATCTCAACACGGTCTTCGCCCAACGCAGCAACATGTTCTCGCCGAGCTTCATTGGCATGCTGCGCGACATCCTGCGTTTTAACGGCAGCGCCGAGCGCAATCTGGTCGCGGCGGTGCAAAGCGGCGCGTCGATGGGCGACCTGTTGACGGCAGGCGGCTACGGCGGCGCGTTCCAGCAGCACTACCTGCTGCCGATGGCCGCCGCGATCTGGTCGAGCGCCACCGCCGACGTTCTGAGCTTTCCCGCCACCACGTTTCTGCGCTTCTGCCAGAACCACGCGCTGCTGCAGGTCAATCGCCGTCCGCAATGGAAGACGGTGGCGGGGGGCGGGCGCGAGTACGTGCGGCAGATCGTTCGCAAGCTCGACGACGTGCGCATCGAGACGCCGGTACGCGGCGTGCGGCGCGACGCGGATGGCGTCGACGTCTTGACCGATCGCGGTCCGCAGCGCTTCGACGCGCTGGTGCTGGCCACCCACGCGCCCGACACGCTGGCCCTGCTCGACGACGCGGACGATGCCGAGCGCAGCGTGCTGCGCGCCGTGCGCTACCAGCCGAACGTCGCGGTGCTGCATACGGACACGACTCTGTTGCCGCGCCGCCGCCGGGTCTGGTCGGCCTGGAATTACCTGGGTGGCCGTCATCGCGACGGCACGCGCCCGGTCTGCGTCAGCTATCTGGTCAACCAGTTGCAGCCGCTGCCGTTCGACACGCCGGTGGTCGTCACGCTGAATCCGGTTGCCGAGCCGTCGCCGGGCACCGAGTTGCGCCGCTTCGTCTACGACCATCCGCTGTTCGATCTGGCCGCCATCGATGCCCAGCGCCGCCTGCCGCCGCTGCAGGGCCGCCGTCATACGTGGTTTGCGGGTGCCTGGACCGGCTACGGTTTCCATGAGGACGGCCTGAAATCGGCGCTGCGCATCGCCGCCGATTTCGACGCGCTGCCGGCGTGGGCCAGGCTATGAACCGCGCGCCGACGGAGCCGCGCGATAGCGCCGCATGGCTGATGATCGGCCAGGTGATGCACGAGCGGCTGCGGCCACGGCATCACCGCTTCGCCTATCCGGTGTTCTACGTGCGCTGCAATCTCGCGCGCCTTGCTACGCTCGATAGCGGATGGTTCGGCATCAATCGCTGGAGACCGCTCAGTCTGTTCGCGCGCGACCACGGTCCATGCGACGGCAGCGATCTCGACACATGGATGCGCACGCAACTAACCGCGGCAGGCTTGCCCGCTGACGGCGAGATCTGGTTGCAGGCCTTTCCTCGCGTGTTCGGCTACGCCTTCAATCCGGTCAGCTTCTGGTTTTGCCACGATCGCGACGGCGCGTTGCGCGCGCTGCTGGCCGAGGTGCGCAACACGTTCGGCGCACGCCACAGCTATCTGTTGAGCGCTCCCAACGGCGCGCCGATCGACGCGTCTACCGAACTGACCTGCCGCAAGGTACTGCACGTGTCGCCGTTCTGCCAGGTCGAAGGCGGCTATCGCTTCCGCGTGCGCGAGACGCACAGCACGTCATCCGTGGCGATTGACTATCACGATGCCGACGGCCTGCTGATCCGCACGGTGCTCGGCGGCCGCTTGCGTCCGTTGACGCGCGCGGCGGCGCTCGGTGCGTTGGCGCGCCAACCGTTGCTGACGCTCGGCGTGGTCGTCCGCATTCACTGGCAAGCGCTGCGGCTGTTTCTGAAGAAAGTCCCTTTCTACGGCAAACATCCTGCGCCGGGCCGCCTTGCCGAGGCCCTCATCCGTCATCGTGGAGCGGGTTGTCCGCCTGGTTCCACGCGTCATCCTTCGCCGACTGAGGAGATTCAGCCATGACGCTTTCCAGGACCCTGAGCGGACCTCGATCCGCCCCTGCGTCGGGCCGGTTGTTTTTGTCGTTGCTCGAGCGGATTCGCGTCGGGCACCTGGTACTCATCACGCCCGATGGCCAGCCACGCGTGTTCGGCGATCCGCACGCGTCGCCGGGCGCGCGTCTGGAGTTGCACGACTGGCGCGCGTGCGGCGCGATCCTGCGTAAGGGCGATATCGGTTTTGCCGACGCCTGGCGCGCCTTCTGGGTCGACACGCCGGATCTCGCCGCGCTCCTGCGCGTGGCGATCCGCAACGAACGCGCCCTGCAACGCACCGTCTATGGCGGCTGGCTCGCGCAGGTCTGGTACGGCTTGCGCCACCGCCTGCGCCGCAATACGCGCTCCGGCAGCCGTCGCAACATCCACGCGCACTACGACATCGGCAACGCGTTCTACGCGCGCTGGCTGGACCCAGGTTTCACCTACTCGAGCGCCGTGTTCGATGGGCGCTTTGAGGCCTCGCTCGAAGAGGCGCAGCACGCGAAATATCAGCGCATCATCGATACGCTCGGCCTGCGCGCCGGCATGCGTATCCTCGAGATCGGCTGCGGTTGGGGCGGCTTCGCGCTGCATGCGGCGCGTCAGGGCATTCACGTGCATGGCGTGACCATTTCGCTGTCGCAGCTCGAATTCGCCCAGCAGCGCGTGCAGGAGCAACGCCTCGGCGATCGCATCAAGCTCGAACTGCGCGACTACCGCACGCTGACCGGCCAGTATGACGGCATCGTCTCGATCGAGATGTTCGAAGCTGTCGGCGAGCGTTTCTGGCCGACGTACTTTCGCATCCTGCGCGAGCGGCTCGCGCCCGGCGCGCGGGCGCTGGTGCAGACCATCACGATCGACGATTCGCACTTCGCCGCCTATCGCGCCACCAGCGACTTCATCCGCGAATATATTTTCCCGGGTGGCATGCTGCCGAGTCCGGAACGCTTCATCGCGGTAGCGAAGCGCGCGAAACTCGCGGGCGAGGTGACGCTGGCGTTCGGCCGCGACTATGCGGAGACGCTGCGCCGCTGGCGCCATGCCTTCGAGACGCAGCTCGAAGCGATCCGCGCACAGGGCTTCGACGAAACCTTCGTGCGCACCTGGCGTCTGTACCTCGCGTATTGCGAGGCGGGCTTCGACGAAGGCCGTACCGACGTGATGCAGTTCGTCCTCGCGCGGGCTGACTGAGTGCGATGACGATGCGCGCCTTTGGCGACGTCGAGCGCAGCGATCAACTGAGCGCGGTGTTTCTGCCGGGCAAGGGTGTGCGTTTTTATTCGGGCGAGCGTGAGACCGGCGAGTTCGACGATCCGGCGCGGGGTTAGAAGGAAAGCCCGGCGGTCTGCAGCAACAGCACGACATTCAACGCCAGCACGGCAAAGGTGCCGGCCACCGCGCCGGCGTTCGTCAGGCGGCGGTTCCTGTACGTCCCCATCAGATCGCGGCGCGAGGTGAACCATACCAGCGCGATCATCGGCACCGGCAAGGCGATGCTCAGCACGACCTGGCTTAACACCAGCGCCCGGGTTGCATCGACGCCCCAGGCCACTACCGCGAAGGCCGGCGCCATGGTGACGAGGCGGCGCACGCCGACCGGAATGCGAAAGCCGACGAAGCCCTGCATGATCATCTGGCCGGCCATGGTGCCCACCACCGAGCTCGAGATGCCGGAAGCAATCAGCGCAGCCAGAAACAGACACGCCGCGGCGCTGCCGAGCAGGGGCGTGAGGGTATGCCACGCGGTCTCGATGCTGGCGATATCCGCGTGGCCGTGATGAAACGCGCTGGACGCCATGATCACCATTGCCATGTTGATCAGGCCGGCGACACCGAGCGCCACGACAACCTCAATGTTGGAAAACTTCAGCAGCTTGGTGCGTTCGCGTTCGTTGCGCGGCGTGACACGATTTTGCGTCAGGCCCGAGTGCAAGAACAGCACATGCGGCATCACGGTTGCACCGATGATGCCCACGGAAATGGTCAGCGCATTGCTGTCGGGAATGCTCGGCTTGACGGTATGCAGAAACACCGCAGGCCAGTGTACCGGTGCGATCAGCAACTCCGCGAGATACGACAGGCCGATCACGCCCACGAGCGCGGCGATCACCAGTTCGAGCGGACGGAAGCCCTTTCTCTCGAACTGCAGCAGCCCGTAGGTGACGGCGCCGGTGACCAGCATGCTCGCCATCATGGGCAGATGCAGCAGCAACGAGACGCCGATCGCCCCGCCGACGAATTCGGCCAGATCCGTCGCCATCGCAGCGATCTCGCTCATGCCACACATGGCGTACACGTAGCGGTGCGGCAGCGATTCGCGGCACAGTTCGGCGAGATTGCGCCCGGTGACCAATCCGAGCTTCGCCGACAACGACTGGAACAGCATGGCGACGAGATTCGCGACCGCCACCACCCACAGCAATGTATAGCCGTAACCAGCGCCTGCCTGGATGTTGGTCGCGAAGTTGCCGGGGTCCATATAAGCGATCGAAGCGACCACCGCCGGCCCGGCAAACGACAGCATCACACGCGGTCCGCTGCGGCGGCCGGCGAGCGCTTCGCGCGCATGGAAACAGGTCTGCTCGGTCAATGTCAGCGGCGTGACCGCCTGACTCAGGGCTTCGTTCATGGCATCTCCGGCGTGTCGTCAACCGAGGTCAGGCGTTGGTGTGGAGGAGGGCCGGCCAGCGGGACCGCGAGCGCCGTCGCGATCATCCGTCGCCGGGATTCCCGATACCGCGTTCAGGCCGGCATCACGCGCTCATGTTGAGCACGCCGTTCACGCCGTTCGGGAAGAAGCCGCCCTTCACCGCTGCCGTACTGGTCAGGTACACGATGTTGAGCACGTCCGAATAGCTGCGTCCGAAGGCGAGGCCGTTGCTGTCGAGCGGCACGATGTTCGACGTACCCGCTGTGGCGCCGCTGATGCCCTGGTCGTCGTTGCCGACCTGATCGAGGCTGTCGCGTGCCGCGGAGATCGCATTGGCCGCGGTGATCAGGCTCGCCGTGTCGAGCCCTTTCGCATACAGCGTCGTGCGCACGATGCCGGCGTGATACGCCTCGGCCGCGAGAATGCCGGCGGCAGCGGTGAGGAAGGTCTTGCTCGCGAGCAGCGGTGCGGCGCCCTTGTAGGCGGTGACGCCGACGTCCTCGAAGATGAACGCGCCGAGCAGAAAGTTGTTGTCGCTCGCATACGGGTCGAAGGCCACGCCCGCTGCGACCAGGCCCGCGGCGCGCGCCGCTACCGAGAAGGCGCCGTTCGGATTGGTGCCGCTCACGTCGATGGACGGCATGGCGACCGCCGCCGACCCGAGCGCGCTGCGCAGGAAGGCCACGTGCTCGCGTTCGTCGTTCGCGATCTCATTGGCGTAGGCCTGCACCGCCGGGTCCTGGAACGGCACCTGAGCGCCGGCCATCACGGTGCCCTGCGTGCCGACGCCGCTCAGCATGCTGGCCGGTAGGCCGCTGCCCGTCGTCGCATAGGTATAGAACTGGGCTTCGAGGTACTCGAGGTTGAGGGCGAAGTTGAGAATCTCTTCGTCAGTGGGCGCGGCCGTCTGGGCCATCGACGAGCCGCCGGAGCCGCCGCCGCACGCGCTGATCAGCGTGCCGCCCACGAGTCCCAGGCTGAGGCCGCCGGCGTTGCGAAAAAATTGCCGACGTTGCTTGCGCCGTTCGACGCGGCGGTCAAATGTATCGATTAGTTCTGCTGAATTACGTTGAGACTTTTCTGACTGTTCGGACATGACCGTGCTCCTCAGATAGATCACAGGAAAGCCACGCCATTCGCGACGCAAACGCGTACACAACAGGACAACTGACGCGATGCACTGGCGCAAATCGCGGACACGAAGACGCATCGCTCCTCAATGAAGAATCTGGTCGCAACGCAGAAGAGGCGAGTCCTCAACGCACTTTACGATCCGAATCCGCGCATGGATGCAGCGCGCACAAAAGATATTTGCGTGCACCTGCAGCAATTCAGGCGCGAACGGGCGAATTCACCGCGTGCCGAGGCGTCGCGTCACGCTGTTTCGCGAGCGCTTGCGATGCCGTCGTCACACGCGCTCGAAGAGGGCGTTGGCCGGCCTGGTGTGGGTCCTGCCGCCATCCTCTGTACAATTCCCTGATCGACGACCGGTTTGGAGGCTTGCGCGAGCGCTCTGCGCCGCCTTGTATTTCAGCCAGTTTGCCTTTCCGCACACGAGCGCAAGTCGCGGCCTGCCCGCCACGCGCTCACGAACCGCCCTTGATTTCATGGCCATTACCTACAAGACTCCCGAGGACATCGCCGCGCTGCGCATTGCCGGACGGCTCGCCGCCGACGTGCTCGCGATGATCGGCGAACACGTGCAGGCCGGCGTCTCGACGGACGACCTCGACGCGCTGTGCAACGACTACATCGTCAATACGCAGAAAGCGATTCCGGCAAACGTCGGCTACCTGGGCTTTCCGAAGACGGTGTGTACCTCGGTCAACCAGGTGGTCTGCCATGGCATCCCGAGCCGGGCCGAAATCCTCAAGGACGGCGACATCGTCAATATCGACGTGGCCGTGATCAAGAACGGCTACTTCGGCGATACGAGCCGCATGTATTGCGTCGGCCAGCCGAGCACGGTGGCGCGGCAACTGATCGACACGACCTACGAGGCGATGCTGGCCGGCATCCGCGAAGTGAAGCCTGGCGCGACGCTCGGCGACGTCGGCCATGCCATCCAGAAGGTCGCGCAGCGCGACGGTTTCTCGATCGTGCGCGACTACTGCGGGCACGGCATCGGCAAGGTCTACCACGAAGATCCGCAGGTGCTGCACTACGGCCAGCCGGGGCAGGGCGTGCGTCTGAGGCCGGGCATGGTGTTCACCATCGAGCCGATGATCAACGCCGGCCGCGCCGGTACGAGCGTCCTGCGCGACGGCTGGACGGTGGTCACCAAGGACCGTTCCCTGTCGGCCCAGTGGGAGCATATGGTCACCGTCACGGAAGACGGTTTCGAGCTGCTGACGCCCTGGCCGGACGGTACGGGCCGTTACGAGGCGCCCTGAGCGGCCAATGAGGGGCCGGCCATAAGCGGCCGCCGTCAAGGCCGTCTGCGCACAAATCGCCAAAATAAGGATTTGACTCGCGCGCCGGTTCGGTTAAAGCTACGCCTTAGTGTTACAAGGGGTTTTCGTCTGCATGAGTCCGTCATTGACCGTTCGCCGCATCGCCGCTGATCAGGGCGCAGTTTTACGCGAACTCCGTACTGCGTCGCTGCGGGAGGCGCCCTATGCCTTCGGTGAGACGCTCGAGGACGCCCTCTCGGTCGACGCCGCAACCTTCGATGTCACCGCGGCGGACCACGCGGTCTCGAAGGCGGCTACGTCGTTCATCCTGTACACCGAGGGGCACCCCGCCGGCTTGATCGAAGCCCATTTCGAAGACAGCGCGGCGCGCCGCGCCTTTGTCGGCGAGCTGTGGGTGGCGCCGGCGGTGCGTCATCTGCGTGGCGGCGAGTTGCTCGTCAATACCGCCAGCGAGTGGTTGGCCGGTGCGGGCGCCGAGGAAATCTACGCGTGGGTGGCCGACGCCAATCGCAACGCCATGCGTTTCTACGAGCGCCTCGGTTTTGGCCCGACCGGCGAGCATGCCCGCACGGCGCGCTGGCCCGACCAGTCGGAAAGCCTGCTGGTGCGCCACGTGCAGCGCGCCTCGCAAGCCTCCTCCCAGTGATCCGGCGAGCGGTCCCGCCGGGCGCCGCTCCCTGTCTTCCCGCGCTGCTGCAGCGTCTGCCGCCTCTCGTTGGGGCGCGGCGTTCATTCCCATCGCCGAAAATACTGGCTCCTCGCGTGGACGCCTGTAAAATACGCAAAATTTTTTGCCGAACGCTATGTCGCCCAAGAAATCGCCATATTTCGAACTCCGCAGTGGCAGTGTCGACACGCTCCTGTTCGTGGTCAAGACCATCGATCTCGACGCCATGCGTGCCGAACTGACCCGGCGCTTCGAGGCGACCCCCGAATTTTTCGCTAACGACGTCGTCGCCATCGACGTGCGGCGCCTCGCCGACGACGAGCGCGTGCCGCTCGCCGAGATCGCGGCGCTGCTCGACAGCGTGCGCATGCGCCCGGTGGGCGTGGTGGCGAATCCGCAGCAAGGCTGGGCCGCCGAGTCCGCCTTGCCGTTGCTCGAAGCGCGCGACCGGCGCGGCGCAAGCGCCAAAGCGGCGGCGGAAGAGGACGCTCCGGCCGCGGAGAGTAGCGGAAGCGCCGAAGGCGCCGCGCCGGTGCAGGGCGAATTGCCGATGGACGCGCCGGCATCCGCCGTCGAGGTGGTGGCAGCGGGGCCGGCTTCGGGCGGCCAGGCGGGAGCCGCAGGCGACGCCGCGAAGCTCGTCACCTCGTCGCAGACCACGGTGGTGGACAAGCCGCTGCGCTCCGGCCAGCGCATCTACGCCAAGGGCGACCTGGTGGTGCTCGGCCTTGTGAGCTACGGTGCCGAAGTGATCGCCGAAGGCAACATCCATATTTACGCGCCGTTGCGCGGCCGGGCATTGGCCGGCGTGCAAGGCAACCACGACGCGCGCATTTTCTGCACGTGTCTGGAGCCGGAACTGATCTCGATCGCCGGTATCTACCGTACGACCGAGACACCGCTGCCGCCTGACGTACTCGGCAAGCCGGTGCAGATCTGGCTCGATGAAGAAAAGCTGATGATTGAACCGCTGCGGCTCACCTGACTATCCGTTGCGCGCGCCGTGCCCGGCGCGTGCCCGATACGGGCTGCCGCGGGACTTATTTGAACGAATTTGACGAACACAGGGTAAGGGTAATGGCAAAAATCATTGTGGTGACATCGGGCAAGGGTGGCGTGGGCAAGACGACCACGAGCGCGAGTTTTGCATCGGCCCTCGCGTTGCGCGGCAGCAAGACGGCCGTGATCGACTTCGACGTCGGCCTGCGTAACCTCGACCTCATCATGGGCTGCGAGCGTCGTGTGGTGTACGACCTGATCAACGTGATCCAGGGCGAAGCCAACCTGAACCAGGCGCTGATCAAGGACAAGAAGTGCGAGAACCTGTTCATCCTGCCGGCCTCGCAGACGCGTGACAAAGACGCGCTGACGATGGAAGGCGTCGAAAAGGTCATCAACGACCTGATCGCGATGGACTTCGAATTTATCGTTTGCGATTCGCCGGCCGGTATCGAATCGGGCGCGTTGCTGGCCATGCACTTCGCCGACGAAGCGCTGATCGTGACGAATCCGGAAGTGTCGTCGGTGCGCGACTCGGACCGCATTCTGGGCATTCTGTCGTCGAAGACCAAGCGTGCGATCGAAGGCAAGGAGCCGATCAAGGAGCACCTGCTGATCACGCGCTACAACCCGAAGCGCGTCAGCGAAGGCGAGATGCTGTCGCTGACCGACATCCAGGAAATCCTGCGTATCGACCTGATCGGCGTGATTCCGGAATCGGAAGCCGTGCTGCATGCGTCGAACCAGGGCTTGCCGGCCGTGCACCTGGACGGCACGGATGTCGCCGAAGCCTACAAGGATGTCGTGTCGCGTTTCCTCGGCGAGCAGAAATCGCTTCGCTTTACCGATTACCAGAAGCCAGGCCTCCTGCAGCGCCTCTTCGGCACCAAGTAAGGGGAGCGCACGTAATGTCGATTCTTTCGTTTTTGCTGGGCGAGAAGAAGAAGTCCGCGTCAATAGCGAAGGAACGCCTGCAGTTGATCATCGCGCATGAGCGCGCCGGCGGCCATGCGCCCGCCGATTATCTGCCTGCGTTGCAACGCGAACTCGTCGCTGTGATTTCCAAGTACGTGAAGATTTCCGATGAGGATATTCGCGTCAGTCTCGAGCGCCAGGACGACCTTGAAGTACTCGAGGTCAAGATCGAAATTCCGCAGGCCTGAGTCCCGCAAGGGCGGTCTGCATGAGTTGTGTCGCGCACCCGTTGCCTGATGGCGATGGGTGCGCGAATTGTGATGTCCTTCCCTCCGTTTTGCTCCTCCCCATCTAACGACCCGCGCCGTCGCGCGCGCGAAATATTCCGTTGCACTTGCGTGCCGCGCGTTACGTGTGCCACGTCAGCCAAAACGGCGTCTCGCGCATTAAATGGGTAACGCCTTCACCGGCGCCTTTACTCAAGAGGAGAACATGAATAAAACCTTTCGCTTGCTGCTCGCTCAGGCTGTGTTGATCGCCGCGGGCGCCTCGGTCGTCGGTTCGGCATCCGCTGAAGAAGTCGTCGTGATTGCGCCGTCGGCACCGCCGCCGGTGCGCTACGAAGCCATGCCGGCGCCGCGCGTGGGCTATGTGTGGGATCACGGTCACTGGCGCTGGGACCATGGCCGCTACGTCTGGGTGCCGGGCCACTGGCAGCCCGAGCGCGTCGGCTATCACTGGGTGCCCGGCCACTGGGTCGCACACGGTCCGAATTACCACTGGGTTGAAGGGCACTGGGCCTAAGCCTCATCGACGGCGCGTTGCGTCGGCAACGCGCCAGCCCTATCTGAGCGCTGCGTGAGGGCACACCGTCGAGTGTGTCCAGACGCCGCGCAGCGGGCCCGCTACGGCCCGCCCACCATCCAGACACTGAGTACACAGTCACGCCGCGCGCCATCGGTGTGCCGGCTGTCTGCGCGCTCGCGGAGAGTAGAAATGAAACGGAATCTATTGGCGATCGTTTTGCTGGCGATCACGCTGGCCGGCTGCGTCGTGGTGCCGGGACGGCCGGTGTACGTCCGACCGGCGCCTGTCGTGATCTATTGAGCGGACGGTTGACGATGCGAGCGTCGCGCGCACGGAGCGCGTGAACGACGCGGCGCGCGGCTTCGCCAATCAGCGGGGCGGCGCGTTGGCTTCGTCGGCTGCGTTGGCCTCGTCTGCTTGCGGTTCATCGTCGATCAGCGCTTCGGGCACTTCCGGGACCGGCGCGGGCGCCGGTTGCGGCAAGGGCGCCATATAGCGCTGCGATAGCGCCTCGTACAGCGGCGGCGCAAAGAGACGCGAGACCCGGCTGGCGATCAGCGCGGTCGCCATCAGCGAGATCACGAGCGCGTGGCCGTTGATCATTTCCATCACGATCACGAACGACGTAATCGGCGCCTGCGTCACCGCGGCCAGATAACCCACCATGGCGAGCGCGATCAGCATCTGCAATTGCATGCTGCCGAACACCATGTGCAGCAGATTGCCGAAGCCCGCGCCGATCGACAGCGACGGCGCGAAAATGCCGCCCGGAATGCCCGGCAGGTACGAGCCGACCATCGAGATCATCTTCAGGAACGGATAGAACACCGACAGCTGCTCGCGCCCGTCGAGCAGGCCGCGTGCTTCGGCGTAGCCGCTGCCGAAAGTGACGCCGCCGGAAATCAGGCCGACCAGCGCAATCGCCAGCCCGCACAGGGCGGCAAACGCAACCGGCCGCTCGCTATGCAGCTTGCGCAGCGGCGCCGGGATCCAGCGCGCGGTGTTGAGCAGCAGCCAGCAAAAGAAGCCGCCGGCAATGCCGGTGACGATGGCCGTGAGGACAATGGCCACCGCCAGCAGATCAGGGAAGTGCGTGCCGATCTCGATGGTGCCGAAATACGTGTAGTTGCCGTTCAGCCCAAGCGCGATCACCCCCGCGATGATGATCGCGGTAATCAGCACGCCGCTCGCACGGGCCTCGAAACTGCGGGTGAGCTCCTCAATGGCGAATACGATCCCCGCCAGCGGCGTGTTGAACGCCGCCGACAGACCCGCCGAGGCACCGGCCAGCACGAGCTGCCGCTCGATCTGCGCGTTCGAGCGCGGGTAGAAGCGCCGCAGGTTGAACATCAGTGCGGCGCCCACCTGCACGGTCGGTCCCTCGCGGCCAATCGTAAAGCCGCCGAGGATGGCGAGGAAGGACACGAGAATCTTGCCGAACAGGATCCGGAACGACAGCAGGCGCGCACCGTATTCGCCGGGTTTGGCGTGCAGCGTGGCGATCACTTGCGGAATGCCGCTGCCTTCCGCGCCGCGAAAGAAGGTCCGTGTGAGCCATACCGAGAGCGCGGCGACAGCCGGCGTCACGAACAGCGGCAGCCAGATATGGCGGTGCTGCATGGCGCGGAATTCGCTGTAGCCGAAGTCGATCAGCCGGGCGTAAAGCACCGCGACAAGGCCGACGGCGATCGCGCCGAGCCAGAACACACCGTATTGACGCCACAGGCGGCGCGTGCGTCGGGCGACGCTGGAGGACAGAGGTGGGAATGCCCGCATGAGAGGGATGGCTCAGGCAAAGACCCGATTATAGCGATCGATCGCGGCGGCCGACCGTACGAAAGCAGATTGAAATAAATGTGACAGGTAGCCCGACTGAGCGATAATCCGCCGTCCGCCCTGGCGGGCCGCGCTGCAGCAAATCCGCCGCCGCGTGTATAAGATCAAAGCACGGTCAGCTAAAATAGCGCTGCGACCGATACTGTGACGGGCTAATTAATGAAGCGAATTCTTATCGTCAAGGTGACTTCACTAGGCGATATTGTGCAGGCCCTGCCGGTCATTGCCGACATCAAGCGGGCATTTCCGGGGGTGCAGGTCGACTGGGCCGCAGACGAGGCGTTTGCCGAAGTGGTTCACTGGAGCCAGGCCGTGGACCGCGTATTGTGCGCGCCGCTGCGCCGCTTCAAAAAGGCGCGCCGCTGGGCCGACTTCAAGGCGATTGCGGCCTCCATCGGCGAATTGCGGGCCTACCGCTACGACGCCATCATCGATATCCAGGGCGTCTACAAGAGCGCGATCATCGCCTTTCTGGCCCGCTCGTCGCGCCGCTTCGGCTATCGCAACAAGGATCTCGGCGAGCGTGGCGCCGCGTTTGCCTACACGAGCCGCGTCGGCCCGCGTCCGCCCGGCAACGCGTGGCAAGGCATGCGTATCAGCGTCGGCGAGGCGCTGGGCTTTGAGCCGGAAGGACAGGCCGTCTACGATCTGAAGCTGCCCGCGTTACCCACCGCGACCTTCGAGGCGGGCGACGCACCCGTAGCGGCGCTGTTTCACGCCACCTCCAAAGAAGACAAGAAATGGCCGGTCGCGCATTGGGCCGCCGTTGCCAACGAACTGGTGCGGCGCGGCTTTCGCATCGTGCTGCCGTGGGGCTCGCCCCGCGAGCGCGAGGAAGCGGAGGCTATCGCGGCGCAGGTACCGGGCGCCACCGTTTTGCCGCAGATGAGCGTGACCGAGATCGCCCACATGATCGACGCGTGCTCGCTCGTCATCGGGACGGACACCGGTTTTGTCCACGTCGCGCATGCGCTGCAAAAGCGCACGGTGATGATCTTTGTCGCGACCTCGCGTTCCCACTTCGGCATTGAAGCGCCGCATCGCTCGGTCTCCATTGGCGACGGTCATTCCGTGCCGCCGGTGAGCGAAGCCTTGCAGGCCATCGACTACGTCCACAGCGACCCGCTCGCCGCCCCTGCGTCGACGCATTCGGCCTCGCACCTCTGAGCAAAAGAAAAAAGGCGTGGCGCACAGTCCGCCCAGGTTAACGGGCGCCGCCGCGGCACGCCTCTAAAAGCGCCCGCGTCGGGGAACGACGGGCGGAGAGGATCCTGCAATGAACACAACAGAACTGCATCCATAGAGACTGCGTGCGGCACGGCGAGTTCAATCGCCGTCGTCATGCCGCGTCCAGTGAGTGCTTGCGCGGGCCGGCGGGTAGTAGCGCGGTATCGCCGCATTACACGGCTGTTAAAAGTGTCGCTTTTGGTTGGCGGCCCGCGCGCAGCTTACACACGGCATCGGCTTATGGCGCTGCCGCTGCGACGACTTTACCGCCTGCCCAGCCCTGCGCGAGCCGCGAAACCTGTAACGCCGTGCTTATCATCGCTTACAAAATGCAACGTCCTCGCCGGGCCGCTTCGTGTCCAATCAACATCATTCGAGGCGCACTCGAATAACACTGAAACGACTGGAGAAGAACGTGAAACGCTTGACGCTAACTTTGATTGCAGGCGCGCTGCTGGCTGCCGCGCTGGGTGGTTGTGTGATCGCACCGGCGCCGGGTTACTACGGCGGGGGCTATTACCATCATGGGTACTACTACTGATCAACACGGGGAGTCGTAGCATGCGCTAGCGCTTGCGCAGCGCGGGAGGCAAGGGCTTCAGATGGGGCAGAAGGCAATCCGTCGCACAGTCCGCGCGAGCCGGATGTGCGACGCTTGCCTGCGCAGCTCACACAAGCAACGGGCTTGCCTTCGAGTCAGTCCGAAGACGGCAGGAGGCTTAGCTCAGCATCAATTCGAACGCCACCACTGCGACGATGGCCGCCGCGTTGGCGGCGAGCGCTTCCAGCATGATGGCTTTCCAGCTGGAAGGGCGGAAACGGATGGCCAGTAGCAGCGAGCACAGCAGTGCCAGCGCAATGATCATCACGACGTCTGAGTTCTGGAGATATAGCCTCACTGTGACCTCCTGGCTCATTGGGGTAGGTGACTTGAGTATAAGCAAGCCAAAAAGCCGTGCAAGAGGGGAAACGCACCAGGGGGCGCAGGTCGGCGAGGTGAGGAGGGCAGGCGAGACTGCCCACGCATCTGCGCCGCGGGCAGCCCATACCGGGTTTGCGTTTACATCAAGCGGGTGTCGCGCGTTTCGCGCATGCACAGCACACCGAACAGACTGACGGCCGCGGCGATCGACACGTAGGCGCCGACCCACGTCAGGCCGCCATGCGCGGCCAGCACCTGGGCAATGTACGGCGCCACCGACGCGCCGAGAATCCCACCCAGGTTGTACGACACGCCTGCACCGGTATAGCGCACGTGAGTGGGAAACAGCTCCGGCAGCAGCGCGCCCATCGGTGCGAAGGTCACGCCCATCAGGAACAGTTCGATCACGAGGAACAGCAGCACGAGCGGCATGGAACCGCTGCCGAGCAGCGGCGCCATGGTGAAGCCCGACAGGATCGCCGCGAGGATGCCGACGATCAGCACCGGCTTGCGGCCATAGCGGTCGCTGGCCCAGGCGGCGAGCGGCGTGGCGAGCGCCATGAACAGCACCGCGACGCACAGCAGGCCGAGGAAGCTCTGACGCGGAATGTGCAGTACCGACACGCCATACGAGAGCGAGAAGGTGGTCGCGTTGTAGAACAGCGTGTAGCACACCACCATGGCGAGTGCGCCGAGCAGCGTCGGCCGCCAGTATTGCGAGCAGAGCGTCGCGATCGGCACGCGCACCCGCTCTTCGCGTTCGATGGCGGCACGGAAGGCCGGCGTCTCGGCGATCTTCAGCCGCACGTACAGTCCGAGCGCGACCAGCACCGCGCTGACGATGAACGGCACGCGCCAGCCCCAGCTACGGAACTGCTCGTCGGACAGCGAAAGCGCGAGGCCGAAGAACAGGCCGTTGGAGGCCAGAAAGCCGATCGACGGTCCGAGTTGCGGGAACATGCCGAACCAGCCGCGCTTGCCGGCCGGGGCGTTTTCGGTGGCGAGCAGCGCCGCGCCGCCCCATTCGCCGCCCAGGCCGATCCCCTGGCCGAAGCGCAGGATGCACAGCAGGATCGGCGCGAGGCTGCCGATCGCGTTATAGCCCGGCACGAAACCGATCAGCGTGGTCGAGACGCCCATTACCAGCAGCGAGGCGACGAGGGTCGATTTGCGGCCGATGCGGTCGCCGAAGTGGCCGAACAGGAACGAGCCGATCGGGCGCGCGACGAACGCAATGCCGAAGGTGACGAACGCGGAGAGCGCCTGCGCGGTGGCGGAGCCATGCGGGAAGAATACCGGTCCGATGACGAGCGCGGCGGCCGTCGCATAGACATAGAAATCGTAGAACTCGATCGCAGTGCCGATGAAGCTTGCGAAGATGATCCGCGAACTGCTGTTTTGGCCGGCTGCCTCGGGCTGGCTCGCGGAAATCGGCGAAGTGGACATTCAAGGTCTCCAGTTTCGTGATGCAGCGTGACGCGCCCGGTGGGCGGCGTACTCGTGCAGCATCGTATTGTGTTTGCTTTCTGCTTTCGTGTGCGCCGCAGCGCTCGACGGCCGGACAGCGCGGTGCACGACGCGCGGGTGGCGCGGCGACGCGAGGGGCGGGCTGTGCGGCGCCGGCGGGTGAGCGGGCGGCGACAGCCGTGCCGGAGGGTTCCGGCTTGGGATCGGAAAATTATAGCGTGCGCGTGCGGGACCTGCTTTCAGTCGATGGTCTGCGCTTGCGGCGAGGCGAACTCGCGCAGCTGGAACTTGCCGTTGTCGTTGAACAGCCAATCCTCGAACAGCTCGACCTGGCCGTGCGTGTTGAGCAGCCTGGCGGGTGGTTGCGGTAGCGGCGACGCGCGCCGCAGGGTCGCGAGCGCGGTACTTTCGGCTTCGTCGTCGCCATTGGTGCGATACACGGCGGATTGCAAGACCTGGCCGTCGCGGTCGACCGTGAAGGAGACCACCACCAGCGAACGCAGCATCGGCTGCAGCGTGCCTTGCAGTACGTACGACGGATTGCGGTCGAGGATGCGTCGTGCAACGGCGATGCGGTATTGATCGAGCGTTGCGCTGTTCACCGCGGCCGGTGGTGTGATGAGCAGCGGCCGGTCCGGTGGCGTAAAGGTGCAGGCGGCCGTCGCCAGCGCGACAGCAAGCATGAGCGTCGTGCCGCGTACGCGCGACCTCCACGAGCCGTGGACCGATGTCATGCGACGAAGGTGGCGTGTGCGGGTGAGCATCGCAGGAGAAGCTCGAGAGCAGGACGTGTCTTCATGGTAGTCAAAACCCGCCAGGTTTCAATCAGCATTGGCCCTGTGCCAGCGCGCGAACTGGCTTACTATCGCTGGCTGCAGTCCAGTACTGCAAACCACGGCGTACCCGACGGCCTGCGTAACCGGAAAGCCACTCATAAGCACACAGGAACCTCAACGATGATTACCTGCTACCTTCGCTACATCATTGATCCCTACAAGCTCAAGGAGTTCGAGCATTACGGCAAGCTGTGGATTCCGCTCGTCGAAAAATTCGGCGGCCGGCATCACGGCTATTTCCTGCCGTCGGAAGGCATCAGCAACGTGGCGCTGGCGATGTTTACCTTTCCTTCGCTGGCGCTCTACGAGGAATACCGCAACAAGTCCTTCGACGATCCAGCCTGTCAGGCCGCGTTCGCTTACGCCGAGCAAACGCGCTGCATCGTCAGTTACGAACGGAGTTTTTTCCGCCCGGTATTCGAGTAGGCCGCCTCTTGCCGGGATGCCGGCGAGACGGCCGCCGCGCAGCCTCATTTCCGTAACGCAAAGCGCGCGCGCCGATATGCGTTGCCTTCAACCATCACCTTTCGCCTTTCGCACGAACCTCCCATGCCGCTTTCCCCTGAAGCCGTAGTCCAGCGTCAACTGGACGCCTACAACGCGCGCGATCTCGACGCGCTGATCGCCACCTACGCGGATGACGCCCAGTTATTCGAGCATCCCGCGACGCTGCTCGCCAGCGGCGCTGCCGCGGTGCGCGAACGCATGGCCGCGCGTCTGCAGGAACCCAATCTCCACGCCGCGCTACTCAACCGCATGGTAATGGGCAATCGGATCGTGGACCACGAACGGGTGACCCGTACCTTCCCGGAAGGACCCGGCCAGATCGACATGCTGATGATCTACGAGGTGGAGGCGGAGCGTATCGCACGGGCGTGGGTGATCGCCGGCAGCCGTACGCTCGATCGCGCCGGTTAGGCGTGCCGCAGCGAGCGCGTACGCCTTGGAGATGTAACCGCGTAAACGCGCGAAACAACGCGGTAGCCAAAGTGTCGTTCTGGCTCACTAGGATGTCGACATCGCCCATGCATTTACCAACGGAGGTGTCGGATGCTGAGCCATCACGAACTCGCGACGCTCATGTTGCTCCGGGATACCGGACGGCATATGGAAGAATTCGATCCTGATGTGCTTGCGTTGCGCCACTATGAGCTGGTCGAAGTACGCACGCAGGACCGTGACGGCTCGACGCTGCAGTTGACCCGGCGCGGCCGCGAGTTGTTGCAGCGCTTGCATCTGGACGGCGGCCGCTTGCAATAGGGACGCTTCAGCGCCACATCGCACGTCTGCCATCCCCGCAGTGCCGGCTTGCCCGTAAGATGGCCGCCCATGGGGCGTTGCGGAACAAATCCTGCTTTCCTCTTGATGACAAACACCTTGCGATGTAATGAGTTGAAAAATACGCAAGGTCTTAAGTAATTGTATTGCGGATCAGAGTGGAATAGCGTTCAGTAGTACTTTGGGACACCAGTTCGGTGCCGGTTTCTGTCGTGGAGAGTGTTGTGAAAAGGTTGAATATCTTGCTCGGAGTGGCAGCCGCCGTGATGGTCTGTGCGAGCGGCGTGGCACATGCAGCGCATGTGGGGGTCTACATCGGCGGGGGCGGGTATTACTACCCGTGGGGGCCGGCCTACTACCCGTATCCGCCGGCGGTCGCCGTGCCGGTGCCGGTTCCGGCCGAACCGCAGGAGTACGTGGAGCAGGGCCAGTATGGCGCGGCTCCGGCGCAGGCGGCGCCTGGGCAGCAGAGCGGCACCTGGTATTACTGCGACGACTCCAAAACTTACTACCCGTATGTGAAGTCCTGCTCGTCGGGTTGGCGTCCGGTGCCTGCGCAGCAGTCGCAGGGCCCTGCAAATTAAAAACGCATTACCGCAAAGAGAAGCAAATGAAATATTCAAGGTTAGCTTTGATCGCCTCGCTGAGTGTTCTCGGGGCGTGTTCGGTCATGCCTCCCGGCCCTAGCGTCATGGCGCTGCCGGGTACCGGCAAGACTTTCGACCAGTTCCGCGCGGACGATAACTCGTGCCGGCAATTCGCCTTCCAGCAGGTGGGTGGGGCCACGACCAATCAGGCGGCGACCAACAGCGCAGTGGGTAGCGCGGTGGTCGGCACGGCGCTCGGTGCGGCAGCGGGTGCTGCCTTCAACGGCGGTAGCGGCGCTGCGGTTGGCGCCGGTGCCGGCCTGCTGGCGGGCACCCTGTTCGGCGCAGGCGCTGCGCAAGGTTCGGCTTACGACGTCCAGCGCCGCTACGACTATGCGTACCTGCAATGCATGTATGCGAACGGCGACCGGATCCCGGTGCAGGGCCGCATGCGCACCATTCAGCCCTCGGATGGTGGCGGTTACGTGACCGCGCCGCCGCCCCCGCCGCCCGGTTCGCCGCCGCCTCCTCCGCCCGGCTCGTATTGACCGGATCGAGCATGGCGTAGGTGTTTGACCCGCACGCGGCTGCCGCTTCCAACGGCAGCCGCGTTGTCATTGGGGCCGGGGTTTCAGGCCGGCGCGCGGTGCCGACCCCGCGAGCGCATCCAGGACTGCAGGCGGTCGATGTACAGATACACCACCGGCGTCGTGTAGAGCGTGAGCAACTGGCTGACAATCAGGCCGCCGACAATCGAAATACCCAGCGGCCTGCGCAGGTCCGCACCCTCGCCGTGGCCGAAGGCGAGCGGTAGCGCGCCGAGCAGCGCGGCGCAGGTCGTCATCATGATCGGCCGGAAGCGCATCAGGCTGGCGCGATAGATCGCATCGCGCGGCGTCATGCCGCCACGCTCGGCGTCGATGGCGAAGTCCACCATCATGATGGCGTTCTTCTTGACGATGCCGATCAGCAGGATCACGCCGATCAGCGACATCACCGTGAATTCGACATGGAACGCCATCAGCGCGAGCAGTGCACCGACGCCTGCCGAAGGCAACGTCGAGAGAATCGTCAGCGGGTGGGCGTAGCTTTCGTAGAGGATGCCGAGCACGATATACACGGCTGCGAGCGCCGCCAGAATCAGCAGCGGCTCGTCCGATAGCGATTGCTGGAAGGTGCGCGCCGTGCCCTGAAAGCCGCCGTGAATCGAACCTGGCATGCGAATCTCGGCCATGGTTCGATCGATCGCGGCGACTGCCGTGGAGAGCGGTTCGTTGGGCGGCAGATTGAACGAGATGGTGGTGGCGACGAAGTTGCCCTGGTGATTGACGCCGAGCGGCGTATGGCCCGGGTTCCAGCGGGCGAAGGCGCTGAACGGAATCATGGTCTCCAGCGCGGTGCTGACCGAGGCGCCTGCCGAGGCGCTGGAATGGCCGCTGGCCGCCAGCGAATTGATCGCGAGATTGCGCGCCGAGTCGGTGGCGATCGCAGCCGCGGTGGTTGCCGTGCTCGCGGTGCTGGAGGAGCTGGAACTGGCCGGGCTCGTCGGCGTCGAGACCGTGCCCGCCACGGCATTGGTCGACTGCGTGCCGCTCGGCGTGCCGCCCGAGGTGCTGACGTACAGTTCGTCGAGCGTCTGCGGATATTGCCAATAGCGTGGCGCGACTTCCATCACGACGTAGTACTGGTTCAGCGGGTTATAGATCGTCGACACGAGCCGCTGGCCGTACGCGTCGTAGAGCGTGTTATCGATCTGCGCCGGCGTGATGCCCAGACGCGCGGCGGTGCCGCGATCGATATCCACGTCCGCTTCCAGACCGCCTTGCTGCTGATCCGAGTTGACGTCCTCCAGTTCGGGCACGTTTTGCAGCGCCTGCGTGAGGCGCGGTGCCCATGTGTAGAGCTCGGCGGTCGAATCGCCGAGCAGCGTGAACTGATACTGCGCGTTGCTTTGCCGGCCGCCGACCCGGATGTCCTGCACCGATTGCAAAAACAGCCGGCCGCCCGGCACGGCATTGAGCTTCGGGCGCAGCCGGGCGATCACCTCGTCGGCGGTTTCGCTGCGTTGTGACAGCGGCTTGAGCGCCACGTAAACGGAACCGGTGTTGGTCTGCCTGCCGCCGGTGAAGCCGACCACGTTTTCCACGGCCGGATCGTCGCCGATGATTTTCATGACCTGTCTGAGCTTCGGTTCCATCGCCTGGAACGAGGTGCTCTGGTCGGCCTGGATGCCGCCGGTCAGGCGCCCCGTGTCTTCCTGCGGGAAAAACCCTTTGGGAATCGTCACGTACAGGAAGACGTTCAGCGCAATCGTGACGAGCAGCGTCATGAGCAGCAGAAACGGATGGCGCAGCGACCATTCGAGCGAGCGGGCATAGCCGTCGTTCAGACGCTGCAACGGCACGGCGAAGACGCGGCCGAGGCGGGTGGACGTCTTCGGTCCGGCGGTCCGCAAAAGGCGCGAGCACATCACGGGCGTGGTGGTCAGCGAGACGACCAGCGACACCGCGATGGCGAGCGACAGCGTCACCGCGAATTCGCGGAACAGGCGTCCGATGATACCGCTCATCAGCAGGATCGGGATGAACACCGCGACGAGCGAGATCGAAATCGACAGCACCGTAAAGCCCACCTCGCGTGCGCCGAGCAGCGCCGCCTGCATGCGCGGCATGCCGGCCTCCATGTGGCGGGCGATGTTTTCCAGCACGACGATCGCGTCGTCGACCACGAAGCCGGTGGCGATGGTCAACGCCATCAGCGAGAGGTTGTCGATCGAATAGCCGAACAGGTACATGAAACCGAAGGTGCCGACGATCGACACCGGCACGGCCGCGCTCGGAATCAGCGCCGCGCGTGCGCTGCCGAGGAAGACGAACACGACGAGGATCACGAGGCCCACCGCAATAATCAGCGTCGCCTCCGTGTCGCGCAGCGAGGCGCGGATCGTCGTGGAGCGGTCGGATGCTTCGATCACGTCGACGTCGGCGGGCAGCGCGGGCTTCAGTTGCTCGATCTGCTTGCGCACGCTGTCCACGGTGCTGATGATATTGGCGCCCGGCTGACGGTACAGCATCACCAGCACGGCCGGCTGGTTGTTGCGCGCGAGGCCGAGGTTGCGCAGGTCCTCGACCGAATCGACGATCTCGCCGACGTCGGAGAGCTTGACCCCCGCGCCGTTGCGATATGCGACGATCAGATCCTTGTACTGGTCCGCGATGCGCGCCTGATCGTTGGCGTAGAGCTGATAGCGCTGACCGTAACTTTCGATGGTGCCTTTGGGGCTGTTGGCGTTCGCCGAGGCGAGCGCGGCCCGCACGTCTTCGAGGCCGATGCCGTAGTGATAGAGCGCTGTTGGATTCAGCTCGACGCGCACCGCCGGATTGGCCGAACCGTTGACGTCGACCTCGCCGATGCCCGGCAATTGCGACAACGATTGCGCGAGGATCGTCGAGGCCAGATCGTAGAGCTTCGCGCGCGGTAGCGTGTGCGAGGTGAGCGCGAGAATCAGGATCGGCGCGTCGGCGGGATTGACCTTGTGATAGGTCGGATTGCTGCGCAGGCTGGATGGCAGATCGGCGCGCGCGGCATTGATGGCCGCCTGCACGTCGCGCGCCGCGCCGTTGATGTCGCGATCCAGACCGAACTGCAGCGTTACGCGCGCGGAACCCACCGTGCTTTGCGACGTCATCTCCGTCACGTCGGCAATCTGTCCGAGGTGCCGTTCAAGCGGACTCGCGACGCTGTTGGCCACCGTATCGGGACTCGCGCCCGGCAGGCTCGCCTGCACGGAAATAGTCGGGAAGTCGACCTGCGGCAGCGGCGCGACAGGGAGCTTGATAAACGCGAAGACACCGGCGAGCGCTACGCCCAACGAAAGCAGCGTGGTCGCAACGGGGCGTTCGATAAAGGGACGTGAGAGATTCATCGACAGGTGGAGGGGGCTGGCGGAGCAGCGTCTGTCGATGCTAGAGGAGCAACCTCGTACGGGCGTTACCGGCCTTTTTCGCCCCGTTACGGGGTAATAGCCGGGAAATATTTGTCAGCTTCGAGCCCGCGAAATCAGCGCCGCGTGCCGCGTCGATCACGCGCGGTAATGAAAACCTGGGCATTGCTGCGCGACGCTTCACACGCCGTATGCAAATTGTTCCGAAGCTGCATGCGGATCGGATCGCACCGGTGTAATCGACCGAAACATGGCTGCAACACGGCAACGCTTAAATCCTTCTACACTGCAGTTGCCTCTCCCAAGGAGGCATCGGTGGAAGGTCTTTCTTTGCCCGCTTCGTGCGGGCATTCTTTTTACCTTCTACCGGGAGTGCATCAAGCGGGGTGCATCAAACGGCATGGCGCATCGCCACAGGGCGACACTGCGCGTGCTTACCGATGCCAGCCGCCGCCCCACCCACCGCCTACGCCGATCCCAACGTTGACCGCCGGCGGCGCATAGTAGCCGTATGCCGGAGCGTAGCCGTAACCATAGCCGTACGGTGCGGGGGCGACCACGCAACCACCGAGACTGGCCGCGAGCGCCATAAGTGCGATTACCCTGAGCATGATGATCCCTCCATTATTTGTAGATTGGAGCCCCGCGCCGTGGCGTTCGTTCTGGCCTCGCCGGGTTGTCGTGTGACGGCGCATTACGGACCGGATGCCGTGAATCCCGCCGGTGGGGCGGCTACGCTGTGTGCGCCGCGACAAGGCGAGCGCGCCCTATTTACAGATGCTTACGTTCTAGTGGTCTGACGAATGCAGCGTGGCGCCGAAAGCGCATGCTCGTTCGACGGTGTCCTTGTGGAAAGTCCCAGGTGTTGCGCGCGCGCTACCTTGCAACGCATGCGGCGTTGCTATGATGGAGTCACTGTTCCTCGGGAGCGGCAAACATGGCGATCAGAGATTTGACCAAAAGCGAGCGGCTGCGTGCCGCCATCGCCGAAGCACGCAAGCTGGCGGACAGCGGCGCGTATCACGACTACACCGATATCGAATACGTGTTGCGTTTTGACCAGGGGTTGGCGGACGTATCGGCCTTGCTCGATAGCCAGGCCATACACCGCGATCTGAATTGCCGCTGCGCGGATGCGCGCGAGAAACAGACACTGGTGGCCGTGTAAGCGTCGGGGCTCGTTGGCGCGGCACCAGAAAAAAGCCCGCCGGTCGGGGCGGGCCAAGCTGAGGAGATTCACACAACATACCTCACGGGGGATGAGGTGAATCCAGTGTAGCCGCGCATGCAGCACAATGGGTTTCATAAGCTCTTACAGCTATTACGCTCCGTGACGAGGTGCAGCATGCCCTTGCCACGGAGCGTTTTACTTGGTGGCGCGCTTTCGTTGCTTTCATGGCTTGCGCCGCTGCGCATTCGCACTGCCTGACTTTTCATTCCCCCTTGTAGCGTTGCAAGATCGATCATTCAATTCCGTTTAACGATGGGTGTGGTGAGATTTAACCTTCATCGATCGATGTGGCTCTATAGTCAGCGGCATGAACGAGAACCCTTCACCCCAAACTTTTCATGCGCGCGGCGGCTGGCCGAAAGCCGTGCTGTTCGATCTGCTGACCGCGCTGCTGGATTCATGGTCGCTGTGGAATGCCGCTGCGGGCTCCGAGGCGGCCGGACGCTCCTGGCGCGCCGAATATCTGCGGCTCACCTACGGTTGCGGCGAGTACGTCGACTACGAGACGCTGGTGCGGCGCGCGGCGCTGAATGTCGGTTTGTCCGAGTCCGCGCCGCTTGCGCTTGAAGCGAACTGGCTCGATCTGCAGCCGTGGAGCGGGGCACGCGAGGCCTTGCGCGAACTGGCGCCGCATTGTCGTTTGGCGGTTGTCACCAACTGTTCGACCCGGTTAGGACGTGCTGCCGCGGCGCGCCTCGCGATCGACTGGGACGTGATTGTCACCGCGCAAGACGCAGGCTTCTACAAGCCGCATCCGCAGCCTTATCGTCTTGCGCTCGAGCAGTTGGGTCTGCAGGCGAGTGAGGCGGCTTTCGTTGCTGGTTCGAGCTACGACATGTTCGGCACGGGCGCGCTCGGCTTGCGTACCTATTGGCATAACCGTGTGGGATTGCGAGCGGTCGACGGCGCGCCGGCAGCGGAAATCGAAGCGCCGGACCTCGATGCGCTTATTCCATGGCTGCGCAACTTTGGCGCGGCTTCGACCTCGACTTCCTCACAAGTACCACACGCCTTATGACCACCGACTCCCTCGATACCCTGGACACACCGGCCGCGCTGATCGATCGCTCGCGCATGCTGCGCAATATCGCACGCATGCAGCAGCGTATGGATGCGCTCGGCGTGCGCTTTCGGCCGCACGTGAAGACAGCGAAATGCATCGAGGTCGCCCGGGCGCAACGCGAAGCGGGTGCGCGCGGCATCACCGTGTCGACGCTCAAGGAAGCCGAGCAATTCTTCGCCACCGGCTTCACCGACATCCTGTACGCGGTCGGCATTGCTCCATCGAAGCTACCTAGAGCGCTGGCATTACGCCGGGCCGGTTGCGACCTCAAGCTGCTGGTGGACCATCCCGACGCGGCGCGGGCGATCGCCGCATTCGGTCAGGCGCAGGGCGAACGCTTCGAGGTCTGGATCGAAGTCGATACCGACGGTCATCGCTCAGGCATCCGTCCAGAGGACGACGCGTTGCTGGAGATCGCGCATCTTTTGCACGACAACGGCATGCAGATTGGCGGCGTGATGACGCATGCCGGTTCAAGCTACGAGTTGAACGCGTTCGATGCGCTGGTTGCGCTGGCTGAACAGGAGCGCGCCGGGTGCGTGCGCGCCGCGCAGCGACTGCGCGACGCAAACCTGCCGTGCGCCGGAGTGAGTATCGGCTCGACGCCGACTGCGCTGTGCGCGCAGCATCTTGAAGGCGTCACCGAGGTGCGCGCGGGCGTCTACGTGTTTTTCGATCTGGTGATGCGCAACGTTGGTGTATGCGAGACGAGCGAGATTGCGTTGAGCGTGCTGACCACGGTGATCGGTCATCAGAGCGAGAAGGGATGGGCGATTGTCGACGCTGGATGGATGGCGATGAGCCGCGATCGCGGCACGGCGAAGCAGGCACACGACTATGGTTATGGTCAGGTGTGCGCGCTCGACGGTACGCCATTGGACGGTTACGTGATGATCGGTGCGAATCAGGAGCATGGGATCGTGGCGCCTGCTCGGCCTGTGGGTGAAGGTGACAGCGCAAGCGGCGAGCCCGGCGTCGCCACGGACAATATTGCGACCCGCTTGCCGATCGGCACGAAACTGCGCATCGTGCCAAATCACGCCTGCGCGACGGGCGCGCAGTTTCCCGAGTATCACGCGCTATCCGACGATGGCGCCATCAGCGTGTGGAGTCGTTTTCACGGCTGGTGAGCAACAAGGACATGCGTTGGCACACACGCCCGCTCTGTGGCCCCGTGGCCCCGGTCAGCGCACTTCACTTCGTTTTGCAGATTGAAGCTGTGATGACGACGTCGGCTTATGGCGCACGCCGGCCACACTGAACGCGCTTGCCGCAATCCACCAGATGAGGGCGGCAGCGAGCGCAACTGCGGCGGCGCTTCCGAGCGCCACCTGCATGGCAAGCTCGAACGGCTTCACCGCAGCGATGAAGCCGCCGAAGATCGCCACACCCAACGCAGCGCCGGTTTGCCGGGCCGAATTGAGGACCGCCGCTGCAACGGCGCCGCGTTGTTTTTCGACGGTGCCCATGGCCGGTGAGGTTGCGGCGGGCGAAACGAAGCCCGAGGCGAGGCCGATGGCCAGCATCGGCGCAATGGCGATCCAGTAAGGCGCGTGCGGCGTGGCGGCGAGCATGCCCAGCGATCCGGCGGCGTAGAGCCCGAACGCCGCGCACATCGAAGCGCGCGGGCCGCAGCGCTCGACGATCCGGTGCGACGCGAGACCGCCGATGGCGACCATGGCGGTCATCGGCAGGAATGCCAGGCCGGTTTCAAGCGCCGAAAAGCCATGCTGTTGCTGATAGGCAATGCTGAACGTAAACAGCAGTCCGTAAAACACAAAGGCAGACGCCATCGACACAGCGGTGGACGCCGAAAAGAGCGGACTCCTGAAGAACGAGAGCGGCAGCATGGGATGCGCGCGGCGCTTCTCGATGCTCAGGAATGCCACCCAGGCTGAAGCGCAAATCATCATTCCCATTGCGATAGGCGTGGAACGCCAGCCGAGCCGCGAACCTTCGATCAGCACGGCAATCAGCGTGCCGAGCGCGACGATTGCCGCCGCCTGTCCCGCGAGGTCGAAATGACGACGCGCGGCGACGCCGTCGTCGTTTCGACCGATCGAGCGTGTCAGCCAGATACCGGCCAGCGCGATCGGGACGTTGACGGTGAAGATGCTGCGCCAGCCGAACCAGTGGATCAGGATGCCGCCGACGAGTGGTCCGGATGCCATCGCGATACCGCCGCAGCCCATCCATACGCCGACCGCCGAGGCGCGTTGGGCGGAGTCGGGAAAGGCGCGATTGATCAGGGCCAGCGAGCACGGCACCAGCATTGCGCTGCCCATGCCTTGCAGGGCGCGGGCGATGGTTAGTGTGGCCAGGTCGGGCGCCATGCCGCACAGTGCCGAAGCCAGCGCGAAGAGCACCAGACCCGCCACGTAGACGTTTCTCGCGCCGAGCCGGTCGCCGAGCGTGCCGCCGGTGAGCAGCAGGCTGGCGAAGCTCAAGGTGTAAGCGTTGACGACCCACTGCAAGCCGGTCACGTTGCTGTGCAGCGTGCGGCCGATCTGTTCGAGCGCGACGTTGACGATCGAGGCGTCGAGCAGAACGATGGTGTAGCTGATGCTGGTGGCCGCGAGGACCCGGCGCGAGATGGCGGCGGCGGTAGAGCTTGCCGCGGCGTTGATGGGGAGCGGCATGGCTAGGCGTGCTCGTTCGCGAACGCCACGCGCAGCGACCTGAAGCCGACCCATCCCCAGTAGACCCGATGGTGGACGATCAGTCCGCCGGCGATATCCATCATCTCGACCAGATCCACCTGATCACCCTCCGGCGTGTGCCGCGGATATTCCCAGGTGAGCTGCTGGCCGTTGCAGAAGAAGGTGCCGGTGCGGTACCAGCGGCCCAGATCGTTAGGCGGCGCGCGCAGACCGGCGTCGAAGAACGCCCGGATTGCGGCTTTGCCGGTCAGAATGCCGCTCTGCCGGTCCGCCCACGTGGCGAGGATCAGCGGGCTTTCGAGGACGGCATCGTCGGCGTACAGCGTCATTAGCGCGTTCAGATCGCGCCTTTGGACCGAGTCGTGCCATTGGTCGTAAATGTGGCGAATTTCGGCTTGCGTGGCCTCGCTCATGGTCGGCTTCCGTCGTCGTTGCAGGACTTCCAGTCTGAGGCTGCCCCCCGACCGGATGCTTCGACGCGTACCGAACCATACGGACGGCCTTTAGTGGATCACGAGCGCGTTCGATTGCACGTTGCCTGCGCCCGACACGATGTTCACGCCGACATTGCCGCTCACATGCGACAACGCGCCTGCGCCGAGCGTGGCAGTGCCGCCGCCGGTGACCGAGGCCGTAGCGTGGGCATCCTGCAGCGTGTTGACGTCGGCGGACGGCGAACTGACGAGCACGATCTGATTGGCCTGCGCATTCAGCGCGCCGGTAGCGATGTTGACGCCGACGTTACCGGTGGCGCCGCGCAGCACATCCGCGCCGACTGACGCCATCGACGTGGACAGCGTCGCGTTGCCGCTCGTCTGCTGGAGGGTCGTAAGCTTCGTGGCGCCGAGCAGGGACGCGACATCGGGATCGGTGGACGCCAGCGCGTTGACGAGGGCGGGGGAGGCGCCGATGGCGACTGAAATGAGAAGGGTGATGAGGGGACGAAGTTTCATGTGTGGCTCCCAGACGAGTCCTGATGAAACTCGTACCTGTGATATCGGCTGGGATGGCGAAAAGTTAAGTGCAGAAAGCTAAACTCAAAAATGAAAGTTATCTAAACCGTGTATAGTTTAGATTCCTGTTCCATGAGCACCCTACCCGAACGTATTCAGATCGTCCTGGACGAGACTGGCCTCGAGCAGACCGAACTGGCTGATGCTGCCGGCGCTACCAAAGGCACCGTCAACCAGTGGTTGTCCCGCCGCATCAAGAAATTGAGGTTCGAGTACGCGGAGGCGATCGAGAAAAAGTTCGGCTACAGCGTTAAGTGGCTCATCACGGGCAAAGGAGAGAAGAAGGTGACCGAAGTCGGGCAGCGCAGCGAGTTCGACCCGACCTCGTTGCCCGGCAGACAACGCATTCCGGTAGTGGGCATGACACAGCTAGGCGACAAAGGCTTTTGGGCTGAAATTGAATCCCCTGTAGGGCATGGCGATGGTTATCTGGAGTTTCCGTCCAGGGAGAAGGCGTACGGACTGCGCTGCAAGGGCGATTCCATGATGCCCCGCATCCGCGACGGAGAGTTCGTGATCGTCGAACCCGACCATGCTGTCCAATCGGGCGACGAGGTCCTTATCAAGGCGGTGGACGGTCGCGTCATGATCAAGACCTTCCTCTATTCTCGTGATGGTCGCAAATACTTCATGTCAGTGAACGAGGAGCATGGGCGGATCTCGTTCGAGGATGCGGAGATCGAGCAGTTGCACTACGTCGCGGCGATTGTGAAGGCCTCCATGTGGCGGCCTGAGTAAGGAATGTGGCGGCAAAAGTATAGGTAACTTTACTTTTGCCGATTGATTTTCTATACTCTTGTGGTCGCGTCGATGTCCGACGCAAGAGAGACGACCCAGTTGCTATCTGACGCCAGCACCAGACGTTTTCGGAGCGCGCTTGCATGAACGCGCGACGTTGCGTCTATGCTTCTCGGGCAAGCGCGCTGTGCCTGTCGTCAACCGTTGGCCGCTTCCTGGGATGGTTGCGACGCCTCGTCACCAACGTCTTTAATGGCGGAGGTGTTCATCGCGGTGTCTTTACCCTCGGGACTGCGCTTGCGCGGACGTGCACCTCTATGCCGCCGTCAGTCGCCATGGTTCTAAGGGTGACTTCGTTCGCTCCTTTGGTCGATGTTTCGCTGGGTACGTCGCCGGCTTGTCTTGGCGGGCCGTTCTTTTCGTCCGGAGAACATTGTCTTCGGGGTCCGGTCTCTGGAGGCGCCAACGGATGTCCTTGGGGACAGCCTGACGACAGCCGCTCGTCGAAATCGGGTTCATCGTATTCGATGTGCTGTCTTTGGCCGCGCCTTTTGATGCGTGCGCGCAGCGTCTTGAAGCGCTGCTTGAGTTTCGAACTCCACGCCGCGCGTGCCTTTTCTGCGATGACGGGGTGGTACAAACGCCCGTCGCTGCATTTGATCCAGCCACGCAGTGCGCCCGCGCGGATTGCGGACCAATCCTTGTCGATCTTGCCGCGATGCCAGTAATTCGCGCGCTTGGCGAGCCATTCGTTGTCGTCAGGCAGTGACGTGGCCGGCACCTGATGCCACGCGGCGCACCACAGCAGGATGCCGGCCCAGCGCGCGGCTGGACTTTCGTCGGCAGCTCTGTCGGAATCGCGCAGGCGGGTGACATCGAGCGGCATGCAGGGGATGTCGCGCAGGTCGCATTCGGTTGGCGTAAGGGGTTCGGGTAGTTCGGCCGTGCTTGCCGTCGCTGTTGCCTCAATGGTTGTAGTTCGATCCGGAACCGACGAGCAGGACGGGATAAGCGTAGGACTGCTATTTTTCATTCTATCTCCGAGTGTTTTGCCTGGGCAAGATAAACGATTAGCCCGCTCGAGAAATATGAGAAAAGTCTGAAAAACGACTATCGAGTGGCGCCGATTGAGGTTTTACGGATTTTGACCTTCTTCGCTTTCCGCTTCGGTATCATCGCCGCGAAGGTAGGTTGGCAGAACTGATGATTGATGCGCGGCGCTGTTATATGTTCTGCCGCCGCGACGAGCGACACATGACATTCGAGCCGGAGTCGTCACGGCGGGACATTGCCCGAATCCCAGGAGTTTCTTTCGGCGTATGAGGCGACGTAGCAAATTTTTGTGGCGGCATCCCTAATCGGGCATTGTCGCCAGACCGTTCGCGCCAAGGCCGCAGGTTCGTTCGTGCGGTTTTCCTGCGGAGATGCGGGAGCCGGTATTTGTATTCAAGACCGACAAGGCATTGAAAGAGCACCCACGGTATGAATCTTCGGCCGGTATTTGACGGAGCAGTGGGCGACGGGGAGAAATACGTTCTCGTTTCCCACCTAAAGGCGAAGAAGTCAGATTAGACGTTCGGCACCGTTGGTTTCGCGCGCGGGCCGAAAGGGAGCGCGTGCGCACCAACCGGCGTCTTCGAAAGTAATGTTAGAGCCACCTGACGGTGGCTTTTTTATTTTCTTGCGCCCCGCTTGCTCGATTCGCTAACCTTGTTTGCGGTATTGCGACCGCAGTGCGAAGCAGAGTAGAGCGCAGTACGCTTGCGACAACAGCGTGGGTATGAGTGAGTCGCTCAGAAAGCAAAAATCCCGCTCTAACGGCATGAGCCCAAGCGGGATGTTATGGCGGAGGCGGTGAGATTCGAACTCACGGAAGGATTGCTCCTTCGCCGGTTTTCAAGACCGGTGCCTTAAACCGCTCGGCCACACCTCCAAGCCCGAAATTGTAACCTGAAATCTCCCCGCCCCGGCAACTCCGCACGCAAAATCACTGCGAAGTTACGGCTCAGGGTCTTTCAGAAACAGCCCCTGCAGATCGTTCAGAAAAGCTTGCCCAAGCGCCGTCGGTGCGATCTTTTCGTAATCCCGCACGATCAGGCCACGCTGTTCCGCTTCCTGCAACGCTGGTTCGATCGACGTCATTGACATGCCCGTACGTTCGATGAACCGATGCACGGGAAACCCCTCCACGAGCCGCAACGCGTTCAACATGAATTCGAACGGCAGATCGCGCGGCGTGACTTCGTGCTCTTCATGCACGGGTGTACCGGCTTTGGCCTGTTCGATGAAAGTGGTCGGATGCTTGTAGCGCATCTGCCGCAGGATGCGGTTCGGAAACGACAGCTTCGTATGCGCGCCGGCGCCGATGCCCAGGTAGTCGCCAAAGCGCCAGTAGTTGAGGTTGTGCTGGCTCTGACGATGCGGCTGCGCATACGCCGACACCTCATAGCGTCCGTAACCGGCCTCTGCGGTGCGCTCGTGAATCCAGTCCTGCATGTCGGCGGACGAATCGTCGTCCGGCAGCGGCGGCGGGAATTTCGCAAACAGCGTGTTCGGCTCGAGCGTCAGGTGGTACAGCGAAAGATGCGGCGGCGCAAACGACAACGCGGTTTCGATATCCGCCTGGCACTCCGCGAGCGTTTGCCGTGGCAGCGCGAACATCAGGTCGAGATTGAAGTTGTCGAAGGTGGTAGCCGCGACCTCTACGGCATGGCGCGCCTGCGCCGCGTCGTGGATCCGCCCGAGCGCCTTCAGATGCGCCTCGTTGAAACTCTGGATCCCCACGGACAACCGGTTCACCCCGCTCGCACGAAACTGTGCGAACTTGTCCGCCTCGAAGGTGCCGGGGTTGGCCTCGAGCGTGATCTCGGCGTCGGCGTCGAGCGGCAGCAGTGCGCGCACGTCGGAGAGCAGCCGGTCGAGTCCCGCCGCCGACAGCAGGCTGGGCGTCCCACCGCCGATGAACACCGTATGCACCTGGCGTCCCCACACGAGCGGCAGCGCCAGTTCGAGATCGGTGCGCAACGCGTCGAGGTACTCGGTCTCCGGGAACGCATCGCCTTTCCACTCGTGCGAGTTGAAATCGCAGTACGGACACTTGCGCACGCACCACGGGAAATGCACGTAAAGCGCCAGCGGCGGCAGGGACGTCAGATGGATGCGGCCCGGCGCCGTGAACGCCTTGATCACCCCGGCGCCGCTCTGGCCGGCGGGCTGGATGGGAATCACGCTTCCTCCGTCAGACGCGCGAGCAGTTGCCGCAGCGCGATCGCGCGATGGCTGCTGGTGTTTTTCACCGCCGGGTCGAGTTCGGCCGCGGTGGCGTCCAGCTCCGGCAGGAAAAAGTGCGGATCGTAGCCGAAGCCATGCGCGCCGCGCGGCACGTCGATGATCTGTCCTGGCCAGCGGCCTTCGGCGATCAGCGGCTCGGGGTCGTCAGCGTGGCGCACGAGGACGAGTGCGCAGAAATAGTAGGCGCGACGGTCGGCCTCGCCTTGCAGTTGCCCGACGAGATGCGCATTGTTCGCCGCGTCGCTCTTCGGGCCGCCGGCCCGTTGCGCGTAGCGCGCCGAATACACGCCGGGTGCGCCACGCAGTGCCCGCACGCAGAGTCCCGAATCGTCGGCGAGTGCCGGCAAGCCGGTGAGCCTCGCCGCATGACGCGCCTTTGTCAGCGCGTTCTCCACGAAGGTCGGATACGGCTCCTCCGCTTCGGGCACGTTGAGCGCGCCTTGCGGAATCAGTTCGATGCCGGCCGCGTCCAGCAGGGCCGCGAACTCGCGCAGCTTGCCCGCATTGTTCGAGGCCAGCACCACCTTGCCGAGCGAACCAGGGGCTGCGCCCCGCGCAGCCCCTGAAGCCTGCGAAGCCGCGCCGCCGGCGCCTTGACGATCATTCACCCTGCCACTCCAGCGCTGCCTTCTGTTTCGCGACCAGCGTGCTGATGCCGTCGCGCGCGAGATCGAGCAGCGTGTTCATCTCGTCGCGCGAGAACGGCGTGCCCTCGGCCGTTCCCTGGACTTCCACGAAGCCGCCTGCACCGGTCATCACCACGTTCATGTCCGTGTCGCACTGCGAGTCTTCGTCGTAGTCGAGATCGAGCACCGGCAGGCCGTTGTAGACGCCCACCGAAATCGCCGCCACGAAGTCCGTAATCGGCGAGCGCTCGATCTTGCCGCTGGCGAGCAGCTTCGTCACCGCGTCGTGCGCCGCTACGAACGCGCCGGTGATGCTGGCCGTGCGCGTGCCGCCGTCGGCCTGGATGACGTCGCAATCGATGTTCATCGTGCGTTGGCCGAGCTTCTCGAGGTCGAACACCGAGCGCAGCGCGCGGCCGATCAGCCGCTGGATTTCCTGGGTGCGGCCGGTCTGCTTGCCGCGCGCGGCTTCGCGGTCGTTGCGGGTGTTGGTGGCACGCGGCAGCATGCCGTATTCAGCCGTCAACCAGCCCTGGCCGCGATCGCGCAGGAAGCCGGGCACGCTTTCGGCGATGCTCGCCGTGCAGATCACCTTGGTGTCGCCGAATTCGACCAGCACCGAGCCCTCCGCATGCTTCGTATAGTGGCGCGTGATGCGCACGTCGCGCAACTGGTCGGCGCGGCGGCCGCTGGGGCGGCCTTTGGAAAATGCGGTGGTGTCGTTCATCGTTGGGGATCGGTGTGGAGAGAGTGCGGGAGGGAAACGTGGATTTTACCGCTGATCGCGCGGGGCGGCTCCTTGTGCGCTCCAGCGTACGCTGCCGGGGAGGCCCGATCCGCGTACGGCGGGGCATCCCGCCAAAAATGGGATAATGCGGCTTCCCCGCCCCGCGTCTCGTACACGCCGGGCGATTCGACTCTTCCGGCCAGCCGCTCAACGGCATGGCCTCCATCGCGAGACAAATGATGATCTACAGCATGACTGGCTATGCGAGCGCCACGCGCGAACTCGCAGCGGCCTCAGGCAACGGCGGCGTGAGCGTATCGGTCGAACTGCGCACGGTGAACTCGCGCTTCCTCGATCTGAACTTCCGGATGCCCGAAGACGTGCGGGTCTGCGAGCCGACCTTGCGCGAAATGCTGATGAACAAGCTCTCGCGCGGCAAGGTGGATATCCGTATCAATCTGCAGCGTAGCGAACAGTCGGCTAACGCCGGCGCGATCAATCATGAGGCGCTCGGCCAACTGGCGCTGCTGGAACGCGCGGTTGTGAACGCGTTTCCGGAAGCCGGCCGCCTGCGCACCGGCGAGATCCTGCGCTGGCCGGGCGTGCTGGCCGAGAGCGGCGTGGCCGCGGATCTGTTGCGCGACGCGGTGCTGGCGTGCGGCAAGCAGGCGATTGGCGATCTGATCGACGTGCGCGGCCGCGAAGGCGCCCAACTGGCGACGATGCTGCTCGCCAACGTCACGGAGATGGAAGCGATCGTCGCCAGGATCACGCCGCTGGTGCCGGAACTGATCACCCGGCATCAACAGAAAATTGTCGAGCGTCTGCAGGAAGCGCTCGGCATCGCCGTGCCGGACACGGCGACGACCAGCATCTCGCGCGAGGAAATCGCCGAGCGTATCCGTCAGGAAGTGACGATGTACGGCATCCGCATCGACATCACGGAAGAGCTGTCGCGTCTGACCGCTCACCTGAACGAAACGCGTCACGTGATCGAAAAGGGCGGCAAGGTGGGCAAGCGCCTCGACTTCATGATGCAGGAGCTCAATCGCGAAGCGAACACGCTCGGCTCGAAGGCGGCCGCGAAGGAACTGGCGGATTCGTCGATGACCCTGAAGCTGCTCATCGAACAGATGCGCGAGCAGGTACAAAATCTGGAGTAATCTTCGAGCCACTCTCGGACAACGATTGCAATGACCGACCACACACGCGAAAGCAGCGCACCGCGCAATCCCTACGCCGGTGCTTATCCCGGCAACCTGTTCATGGTGGTCGCGCCTTCGGGCGCGGGCAAGTCGACGCTCGTCAACGCGCTGCTCGCGCGCGACGAGGCGATCCGCCTGTCGATCTCCTACACGACGCGCCCACCGCGTCCGAAGGAGAAGGACGGCGAGCATTACCACTTCACGACTGTCGACGATTTCCTGAAGCGCCACGCCGAGGGCGAGTTCCTCGAAAGCGCCGAGGTGCATGGCAACTACTATGCGACCTCGCGTCTGTGGATCGAAGAGCAGATGAAAAGCGGCCATGACGTCCTGCTCGAAATCGACTGGCAGGGCGCGCAACAGGTCAAAAAGCAGTTTCGCAATGCAGTCGAAATTTTCATTCTGCCGCCCTCGCTCGAAGCGCTCGCAGAGCGTTTGAAAAAGCGCGGCCAGGACGAACCGAACGTGATCACGCGGCGCCTGCTGGCGGCCGGTAGCGAGATCGCACACTCGGCTGAAGCGGAGTACGTGGTGATCAACGAGAACTTCGACCGCGCACTCGCGGAGCTGCAGTGTCTGGTTGCTTCGACGCGCTTGCGCTTCGCCTCCCAATACGCACGCCACACGGACCTTTTTGTGCAGCTTGGCATCCACCTTCCGCACGCGTGATCGCGGCGAGGTACCGAGCACATAAGGTAGAATAAGCAACATACTGAGAAGGAACCCAACATGGCCCGCATTACCGTCGAAGACTGTCTGAAAATGATCCCGAATCGTTTCGAACTGGCACTTGCCGCAACTTATCGCGCACGCCAGCTCGCACAAGGGCACACACCGAAGATCGAAAGCCGCGACAAGCCCACCGTTGTCGCGCTGCGTGAAATCGCGGCAGGCCAGGTTGGCGTCGAAATGCTGAAGAAGGTACCGGTCTAAGGTACGCTTCATCCGTATTCGATTGCCATGTAATTCAACACACGCGTGCAGACCGGCGCCCAACCCGATACGGAGGCGAATATGAGCACCAACCCCTCGCCCCCCGTCACGGAAGTGGAGCACGAAGCCCACGAGGGCGACTCACCGGCTTCTGCACGCAAGTACATCGACGCGGTCCTCGAACAGTCGTTTCGCCATCTGTTCGGGCCGACCGCTACGCCGGAGCAGCCGCGCCGGCACGACGTCGTTTCGATCGCCAAGCTGACCACCACCTTGTCCGGCTATCTGTCGCCGGAAGAGATCAAGGACGTCAAGGCGGCCTTCCACTTCAGCGACGAGGCCCACCTCGGCCAGTATCGCCAGAGCGGCGAACCCTACATCACGCACCCGGTTGCTGTCGCGGAGACCTGCGCCAGCTGGAAGCTCGACGCCCAGTCGATCATGGCGGCGCTGCTGCATGACGTGATGGAAGACCAGGGCGTGACCAAGGCCGAACTCGCCGAGCGCTTCGGCGCGAAGGTCGCGGAACTGGTCGACGGCCTGTCGAAACTGGACAAGATGGAGTTTCGCAATCGCGAGGAGGCGCAGGCGGAGAATTTCCGCAAGATGCTGCTCGCGATGGCGCGCGACGTGCGGGTGATTCTCGTCAAGCTGGCCGACCGGCTGCACAACATGCGCACCCTCGGTGCGGTGCCGCCGGAAAAGCGCCGCCGCGTGGCACGCGAAACGCTGGATATCTACGCGCCGATCGCTCACCGGCTCGGTCTGAACAATACCTACCGCGAGCTGCAGGACCTGAGCTTCGCGAACTTCAACCCGCATCGCTACGCCACGCTCGAAAAAGCCGTCAAGGCGGCGCGCGGCAACCGGCGGGAAGTGGTCGGCAAGATTCTGGAGTCGGTGCAGCGCGCCATTGCGGACGCGAAGCTCGACGCCGAAGTCACCGGCCGCGAGAAAACCATCTTCAGCATCTACAAGAAGATGCGCGACAAGCAGTTGTCGTTCTCGCAGGTGCTCGACGTGTACGGGTTCCGCGTGGTCGTCGAGAGCGCGCTGGAGTGCTACACCTGCATCGGCGCACTGCATGCGCTCTATAAGCCGGTGCCGGGCAAGTTCAAGGACTACATCGCCATCCCGAAGGTGAACGGCTACCAGTCGCTGCATACCACGCTGGTGGGTCCGTTCGGCGCACCCATCGAGTTTCAGGTGCGCACGCGCAAGATGCACGAGATCGCCGAAGCGGGCGTCGCGGCGCACTGGCTGTACAAGAACGGCGGCGCCGACCTGAACGACGTGCAAAAGCGCGCGCATCAGTGGCTGAAGTCGCTGCTCGATATTCAGAGCGAAGCGGGCGATTCGAGCGAATTCCTCGAGCACGTCAAGATCGATCTGTTCCCGGACGCGGTCTACGTGTTCACGCCGAAGTCGAAGATCATGGCGTTGCCGCGCGGCGCGACCGCGCTCGACTTCGCGTATTCGATCCACAGCGACCTGGGCAACCAGTGCGTCGCGGTGAAGATCAACAATGAATTGCTGCCGCTGCGCACCGAGCTGAAGAGCGGCGATATCGTGGAAGTGATCACGGCACCGTATTCGAAGCCGAATCCGGCCTGGCTCGGTTTTGTGCGAAGCGGCAAAGCGCGTTCGGCCATTCGTCATTATCTGAAGACGATGCGCCTGAACGAGTCGGTGCAGTTGGGCGAACGGCTGGTCGACCAGGCGCTGAAGGGCTACGACCTCGCGCTGTCGGATGTGACGCCGGAAGCGTGGGAAAAGCTCGTGCAGTGGACCGGTAACAAGAGCCGCCAGGAGATTTTCGCGGACATCGGCCTCGGCCGGCGCGTGGCAGCGGTGATGGCCAAGCGCATCGAGGTGCTGATGAGCGGCCGCGACGCCGACGACGACAGCCCGCGCTCCGAATCCGGCCACACCTCGCATGCGCCGCCGGTGGTGATCACCGGCACGGAAGGCATGTCCGTCCAGCTATCGGCCTGCTGCCGGCCGATTCCGGGCGACGACATCATGGGCTATATCGGCATCGGTCTCGGCATGGCCATCCATACCACCGACTGCCGCGTCGCCCAGCGCATCCACAAGCGCGACCCAGGCCGCTGGATCGACGTGGCATGGGCGCCGCAGCCCGGACGTCTGTTCGACGTCGCGGTGAAGGTGCTCGTTAAGAATACCAAGGGCGTCTTCGCCCGCGTGGCGGCGGATATTACTTCCGCCGACGCGAACATCGTCCACATCGCGATGGACGAAGACCTGTCGCAGGAATCCACCGTTTTGCGCTTCGTGATTCAGGTCAGCGACCGGGTGCATCTTGCCAATGTGATGCGCCGCGTCAGGACCAATCCGGACGTGATGCGCATCGCGCGCGAACGGCCAAGCGAGGAAGGGCATCACCGTCATGACGGCGGGATGCGTATCGATCGCGAACGGGCCGATTACTGACCGGGCACCGCCCGCGCGCCGCGGCGCAAGTCTGAACACTCACATCGGATTCGAGTCTCACCCTGTTCTTAAGGGGACATGCGATGAACGTAGCTGACCTGGCCGGCGCGGCGCTCGATTATTGGGTGGCTCGCAGCCTGCACGACTTCGTGCGCGAAATTCACTTTACCGACAGCGGAGAGACCGTCTCGATTCGAGGCGAGGATCGCGGACGTCCGTGGGATGGACGCTTCACGCCGTCCACGTCGTGGGAGGCGGCGGCGGTCGTGCTGGAGCGCGCACAGCGGCTGGAGGTGCGCGAGCACGGGAGCCGTCAGCAGGCGTACTGCATCGCGGACTTCGAAGGCGGTCACAGGACGGCAGAGGGGCGCGGCGAGACGCTGCGTATCGCGCTACTGCGCGCATTTGTGGCGAGCCGTTTCGGCGACGCTGTGGATGACGTGCTGCAGCAGTCTCAGGCGCTCGCAGGCCTGAGTGCGGCGCTTATCGGCGAAGAAACCCGGGATCTCTCTGTCGAAGACATACCGGTGCCCGATGGGCAGATCGGCGACATTCAGTCTGCACCCCGGTAACGTGTTCGTCCCTGCGGGGTGTCGTAATCCGTCGAACCAAAGACAAAGGGCCTTCCATCTGGAAGGCCCTTTATAAGGTGGTGCGGCTGGCAGGATTCGAACCCACGACCCCTTGGTTCGTAGCCAAGTACTCTATCCAACTGAGCTACAGCCGCACGCTAAAACGGGTACAACGCCGGTATCACAACAACCCCGGGGTGAAACAGAAGGGCCTCCCCGGAGGGAGGCCCTCGAAATAAGTGGTGCGGCTGGCAGGATTCGAACCCACGACCCCTTGGTTCGTAGCCAAGTACTCTATCCAACTGAGCTACAGCCGCACGCAGAAACGGGATTATAGCAAAGCTTCAAAAAAAGGGAAGCCTCAAACTACGATTTGTCTCATTGTCTCGATCGTGTAACCTTGATAGGCAGGGTTTGCTGCAGTCTATGGAAGATCATGAACAAGGCCTTTGTCAAAGAGTCGAGTGAAGAAAATGACGACGACCTCGACGTCGCGCAACCTGCGATTCCCGCAGGTGCGAAGAACTACATTACGCCTGCCGGCTACCGCCGGCTGCGCGATGAATTGCTGCATCTGATCGACGAGGAGCGCCCGGAGGTCGTGAAGCTGGTGTCGTGGGCGGCCTCGAACGGCGACCGTTCGGAAAACGGCGATTACATCTACGGAAAGCGGCGTCTGCGCGAAATCGACCGGCGCATCCGCTTCCTGACCAAACGCCTCGATCTCGCGGAGATCGTGGACAGCAGCAAGCAGGAAAACGTCGATCAGGTGTTCTTCGGCGCTACCGTCGACTACGAGACACAGGACGGCGAGACGCACACGGTGACGATTGTCGGCGTCGACGAGGTCGACCTGGACCACGGCCGGGTGAGCTGGATCTCGCCCGTTGCACGGGCGCTGGTGAAGGCGAGGATCGGCGACCAGGTGACGCTGCATACGCCGGCGGGCCCTGAACCGATCGATGTGGTCGACGTCCATTATCCGCCGCCGGATACGGGCGGCTGATCGGTCCCAAGGCGCGGACACGGACAGGGCGCCCACCACGGGATCGCTTGCGCCTATCTGAGAACGAAAAAAAGGCGCCGCAAGCGGCGCCTTTCGATACTGCTACAACCTGATGCTTTAGAAGCGGTGGCGCAGGCCAGCCGTCACAGCGACTTGGTTGTTGTTGCCCGAAGCTGCCAGGCTGTTGATGTCTGCCTTCAGGCCCGAGCCGTCCTGGCTGACGTGTTGGTATTCGCCTTGCAGGTACACGTCCGTACGCTTCGACAGCGCGTACGCGGTTTGCAGGCTGAACTGGTTCCACTTCGGGTTCGTGCCTTCGATGCTCGATTGCGTGTACGTGTACGCACCAGCAACGCTGATAGCCGGCGTGATCTGGTAACGGCCGTTCAGTTCGAAGTTCTGGAAGTGACCGCTCGTTACGTTTGCGAACTGCACACCCGTCGTAGCAATGCCCGAAGCGCCCGAGCTGATGCCAGCGAAGTTGTTGAGGTTCGTTTGCGTGTACACGAAGCCTGCCGTTGCCGGGCCGAACGTGTAGTTCAGGCCAGCACCGAACGTGCGCTGACGACCAGCCAGCAGCGTGTTGTCGCCGCTGACCGCGCCGCTCGAGTTCGTGCTCGCGCCCAGTGCGCCGACGCTGTTGTTCAGTTGCAGGTATGCAGCTGCAACGTTCAGGCCACCGTAGTTGTACGACGCGCCCACGCTGTATGCGCGGTTGTTCGAGAACTCGCCTGCGTCGTTCGAGAAGCCATACAGGCCGCCAAACTTGAAGCCGCTGTAGTTTGCGCTCTGGAACTTGATCGAGTTGTTAACGCGGAACGAGTTGTCCAGGTTGTCGTTGTCGAACGGGTGAGCGAACTGCGTGCCGCCGTATTGCGTGCCGGTCAGTGCCAACGGGCCCAGGTAGTCAACAGCGCTGTCGTACTGGCGACCGAGGGTCACTGCGCCGAATTGGTCGCTTGCCAGACCGACGAACGCTTGACGGCCGAATTCACGGCTGTTTTGGCCGAGGTTGCCGTTAGCGATGTTGAAGCCGTTTTCCAACGTGAAGATTGCCTTCAGACCGCCACCGAGGTCTTCCGAACCACGCAGGCCCCAACGGCTACCGTTGACCGAGCCGCTCGTTTCTTGCCAGTTCGAGTGACCGCCTTGGTTGTTCGTGTAGGTGATGCCGGCATCGATCAGGCCGTACAGCGTGACGCTGCTTTGTGCGTGCGCTGCAGTAGCAAAAACGCCCGTCAGGGCCGCGACCATGAGTGTCTTTTTCATCTTTGTAACTCCGAGAACAGGATGGGTTTCTGGAAACCCAGGCTTCAAGGAAACGTCACGCTTACGCTGCGAGAGGCGATGTGATCTGCGTGAAAACGCGCGGTACATCCAGCGCGCTTGTTTCCGGACAGGCAGAGTGTAGGGATGCGGTCGGCCAGCTGACATTCCGATTTGCGCAATAAAGTATTACTTGACGCGCAATTATTGGCGATGCCTGTTGAGGCCTTGCTGGAAAAGGCTTTGCGGGGATAGAAGGGGGTGAGGGCGGCGGTGTCAACCGTGGCGCGTTGTTCAATTGCTACATGAAACGATGTAAAAAAACAACGCCAAAACGATGAAAAATCGACATTGTTGTCGTATCCGCAATAGATGATTGCCGATTGCGCCTCAAATCATCAGATGCTTCCGCTATATACTTAAGTCTCTGCTTTCCGAAGCAGACTTTTTCGTTGACGAAAAAGATCTCCAAACCTTTGTCGGCGCGACTTCCCAGTCGCGCTTTTTTTTGCCCTTCGTTTGCCCATCATTCCGGCGGGTTCTTTTTAGCGAATCTGGGCGGCCAGTCCGGCTGTCTCGAAATCAGTGTCCGTTACGACGCTCCAATCTTCCATTACATAGTGGCGTGCGTCCATTGGGGAAGACAGCAGGTTTTGCCAGTGATCGCCGTGCCACATGGGATCGAAGTCGAACGCCGAACTGGTTGTGGCCGCCGGCGTTGTCGTGTCCACGGGTGCCTTGTGGATCGCGCGGCCAAGCCATGCGGCGAGGCGACGGTATTCGTTCAGTAGCATGCCAATCTCCCGATACCAACTGCGCATGTCCATCATGAGCGGGGCCTATTACTCGAGCAACCCGGACAAACACTTACGAATGTCATGGTTTGTTACACATAGCGGGAAAAATTCCCGGTGATATGCGTAATGAGGATTTAATCGAGTAAAAACGACGTATCGCTTATTCGGTTGTTACTTAACAGGTGGTTGGCTATTGCGCCAGATCAGGTGTTATTCCGTTATGTTTTAACCTGATAAGCGCCGATTAAAAATTCTCTTGACGGCCGATCTTTCTTCCCCGTATAACGGCAATGCTGAATTTTCGATTGGCAAACGTGATAGCGTATCGTTGCCACGTACCTGTATCAGGGCGCATCGTAATCGGCTGAGGGCATTGCCCGTCTTAAATCAAATCTCGAGGGAAACTGGAATATGGAAACCGGTATCGTAAAATGGTTCAACGATGCTAAGGGCTTTGGCTTCATCACATCGGACTCCGGCGGTGACGACCTGTTTGCTCACTTCTCGGAAATTCGCAGCGAAGGTTTCAAGTCGCTCAAGGAAAACCAGCGCGTTTCCTTCGAAGTGAAGACCGGCCCGAAGGGCAAGCAGGCGGCAAACATCCAGCCCCTGTAAGTCGTGCGGACCATGCAGTCGCATGCACTGCATCGTGGAACGAAGAAAGCCCTCGCATTGCCGGGGGCTTTTTTTATGGGCCAAAGCATTGGTGCCGGTCTTTTCGGGAACATGTTCTGGCGAGCGTCGTCATGGCATGTCGGAATCCGGTTAAAAAGGTCGCCGTTTTGTTTATATAACGTGCTTAAGTTATATTGCGCCGTTTCACGCTAGTTACCCAGGGTTTTCGAGTATAAAAAACACCCGGCTCTCCCGCATGCCGGTCATAAAAATATAATCCCGCGTGGGCGACTGCGGCTTCCAATCACAAAGAGCAATGACCGCGGACTGTTCGCGTGTGGCGTTAAAGCGGCCATGCCGCCTGCGTGTCCGGACGCCAACTGGTGCATACTTGCCGCAAGCTACGCATCGAAACCTATCCGTCCCCATGTCTGAACAGTTTTTGCAGAACCCCGCGATCGATATGCCGATCGCATTTGTCGATCTCGAGACCACAGGCGGTTCGACCGGCGAGCATCGCATCACCGAAGTCGGCGTCGTCGAAGTGGGGCCCGAGGGTGTGTCCCGCTGGAGTACGCTGGTCGACCCGCAACAGGCCATTCCGCCGTTTATCCAGCAATTGACCGGCATCACCGATGCCATGGTGCGCGGCGCCCCCACCTTCGATGCCGTCGCGCCCGGCCTTTTCGAGCGTCTGGACGGCAAGCTGTTTATTGCCCATAACGCAAGTTTCGATCGCGGCTTTCTGCGCAGTGAGTTTCGTCGCGCGGGCTTCGCGTTCAACCCGGATGTGCTGTGCACGGTGCGTCTGTCGCGCGCGCTGTTTCCGGCGGAAAAGCGCCATGGACTCGACGCGCTGGTGGAGCGTCACGCGCTGGTGCCGTCCGACCGCCACCGTGCTCTCGCCGACGCCGATCTGCTGTGGCAGTTCTGGCAGCGTCTGCATGGCCTCGTCCCGCTCGAGGTGCTGCAGGCGCAGATCGAGCGCACGCTTAGGCGTTACCGGCTGGCCGGCGAGATCACGGAAGACCTGCTCGACACGGCGCCCGCCGGCTGCGGCATCTATGCGTTCTTCGGGGAGGAGGATGTGCCGCTTTACGTCGGCCGTAGTGTGCGGGTCCGGCAGCGTCTGCGCTCGCACCTGACCGGCGAGCGCCGTTCGTCGAAAGACCTGCGGCTCGCGCAACAGGTGCGGCGTGTCGAATGGCTCGCAACCGGCGGCGAACTGGGCGCCATGCTGGCGGAAGCGCAATGGATCGCGACGCTGCGCCCGGGGCAAAACCGTTTGCCGCGGGGGGCGAAGAGCGACCCTGTCGATGCCCCCTGGCCGTTCGACGGTCCCATTGTCTTCGAAGAGCGCGACGCGGAATTGCAGGCGCGCGCCTTTCACGTGGTGGACCGTTGGCGTTACGTCGGGCATGCCCCGACGCTTGCCGAGGCGGCGAGCTTGCATGCAACGAGCGTCACCGGGACCGGTACCTTCGAACTCTCTACCTACCGGATTCTGCAAAGCCATCTGGCGCGTGGCTTACGGGTCATGCCGCTGGGCGTTTCCGTCGTCGCGGCCGCGGCGAGCGTCGCCTAAGCGGTATAGCCGATCTAGCCGGTCGCGCCGACTCCGCCCGTTTCGCACACGTGACCGAGCGCATGGGTGAGGGCACCGGAGCGCGCGGAGTCATAGCGCGTCAACGTCTTCCAGTTTGCAATCCCCTGCGCGACGCGCGACGGACAGTCCGCCGCCGCGCGCAGCGTTTGCACGCGCGCGAGCCCGGCGATCATCGATTGGGTGAGCTGATCGAGCTGCGGCCGGGTGCTGGTGGCGAGGTCGGGCGGCGCGCCTTCGGGCGGCCGGGTGCTGCGCCAGGTGGCGAACAGGGCGTTTTGCACTTCCTTGCTGGCGTCGATCTGGTCCTGGAAGAAGGCACGGGCGAACGCCGGATCGACCTGCGCGGCCGCGGCGCGTTTGGCGACGTCGGCGAGCAAGGCGGCTTCACGCGGCGTGTCGGTGATGTCCTGATGGTTGGCCCATTTCCAGCGCGCGACCGGCTCGGCCAGCGCGAGCCGTTGCGAGACGAGCGAGATCAGGTTGGTCAGGGCGGTGTCGTCGCTGTCTGCGTGAGCGGGTGTCGGCGTGAGAGCCAATGCGGCACACCACGCAAGCGCGCCCAGCACGCCACTACGATACAAACGGTTCATGAAGGAAGAGCGACCGAACGGTCGAAGCGGAAAAGCCTGAAGAATAAACGATGCGAAGGGGAAGCGGCGCGGATGCGGTGACGAGACGCACGACGATCACGCGCTGTGAGGCGAACCTCAGCGCGTACGATCGGCTAGCGCGACCCGTTGCGACCTGCGTAGCACGCGCGCAGCGGGCCACCGGCGACGCACAGCGTGCGACTCCCCGATGTTGCAGCGCGCCAGCTGACTGTTACTTCTGCTCGCACGACTTGCGTTGTTCGTCGAAGAACGCGCGAACATGCTCAGGCAGTTCGGCGCCCAGGAACTCAACGCCAGCGGGTTCCGGATCCGGACTGAAAACTTTATCCGGGGTCGGAATCTTGGGCGGTTTGGCATCCATGATATTTCTCCTGTACGGACCGATTATCAGCCTCGGTCCCCGTTTTGCACCAGTGCTGCAAACCCATAACGCCGCATTTCATTCGCCATTTGTTGCTTTAACGGCACAGCGTCACTTTGCTTGAATTCGTTTGAATAAAATTTAACGGTTGCCCTGCATTTGCGAACGGTCGCACTGATTCGCTCGGATCGTCGGTGCGGTGTCCGCCGCGCGCGCCACCACGTGTAGCGCACGGTCTTGCGGCAGCGTGTTGTGCATAGTCTCGACCCCGCTCGCTAGTCCAACCTGAAACCTGCAACGGCTCGCTACCGGTGCTTCGTCGTCGTGCGTGCCCGATGTGCGCCAAATACGTTTCGCCCTGCAAATGCAGCGCTAAAATGGTGCGTTGCAGCGTACCGACATCCTTTGCGCGTGGACATGCCGTACAGGTCATGGTGCTTCGCGCAGCCTTCACTGCGGCGCGCGTTGCGTCCAGACATGCCGGGCTCCCCAGTCACGTCGGCCGATTGTCAGGAGCGTTAAGCAATCCATTCGCTGCACTGCACACAGGACACAATGTGATCCGAAACGTATAGGCTCCGTTCGCTGCCCAATTCAAATGCGTCGAATTGCCCCGCATTTTTTGGTTAACGACGAATTAGCGCATTCCGTTGACGCGTCTGACGTTCTTTTACGTATGTCTATGAAAAGAAGAATGCACGCCGCATTCCGATTGAAAGCGGCGTGCAATTGTCGGAAGGTTGTAAACGGTTTCAGGAATTAGCCTGACGAATTAACGCGGAACAATCTGTCAGCCGATCTACCGCGCGCGTCAGGAAGCAGCAGGTCGCGGAGCGGGCACGCGTACCGGCCGGTCGAATGCCGCGGGCTTGTCGGTCACCTCGACCTGACCGTGGATGCGCGCCTGATGACCGTCGGCGAACATGTAATACGGAAACGGCCGGGAGGGCTCCGACACCGCATCGAGTCGTGCGATCAACGCCGGCTCGAGCGTGAACTCCAGTGACCCGAGCGATTCCTGCAATTGCTCCGGTTTGGTGGCGCCGACGATGATGCTCGACACGCCGCGCTTCTGGTGCAGCCAGTTCAGCGCAACCTGCGCCATTGGCCGGCCCGCTTCGCGTGCAACGGCCTCCAGTTCGGCGACGATGCGGAAGTTGCGCTCGGTCAGTTTGTCGAAGCCGGGCGGGGGACTGCCCGCGAGGCTTGCCAGCCGGCCGTCACCCGATACGCCGCGGCTCGCGCCGTCCTGCGACGGACGATACTTGCCCGACAGCACGCCCATCCCGAGCGGACTCCACGGCACGAGCCCCATGCCGAGACTGGCGGCGAGGTCGGCAAACTCATTCTCGGCATTGCGCTCGATCATCGAGTATTCGAGCTGCATGGCCGCCACCGGCTCGAAGCCGCGCCAGTCGGCGAGCGTCTGGGCGCGTCCGGCGAACCACGCGGGCGTATCCGACAGGCCGACGTAGCGGATCTTGCCCGCCCGCACTGCGTCGTCCATCGCGCGCATGACTTCGTCGACGGGCGTGACGCGATCCCACGTGTGCAGGTAGTACAGGTCGATGTAGTCGGTGCCGAGGCGTTTGAGCGAGCCCTCCAGCGCGCGCAGCAGATTCTTGCGATGGTTGCCGCCGGCATTCGGATTCCCGCTCCCGGCGTTGTAGCCGTATTTGGTCGCGATCACCAGGCGGTCCCGCAGGCCGCGCGCCGCGACGAACTTGCCCAGCCATGTTTCGCTGGTGCCTTCGGTGTAGAGGTCGGCGGTGTCGATGAAGTTGCCGCCCGCATCCACATAGAGATCGAACAGGCGCTGCGCCGACTGCTCCTGCGCGCCCCAGCCCCACTCGGTGCCGAAGGTCATCGTGCCGAGCGAGATAGGGCTGACGCGCAGGCCGGAACGGCCGAGCAGGGTGTAGTGATTCATGGTCATGGCGGGTGTCCTCCAGAACACGTGGGTCGATGGAGCTATCCTGCGCCGATTCTTTGCTTGGAAAAATAGCGGTTGTCTGGAAGGATTATGAAGTCGTGCTTCACAATGGAAACGACGTATGGATCCCGCTCAATTACCGGCATTGATGGCATTTGCCGCCGTAGCGCGGCACGGCAGCTTCACGCGTGCGGCGGGCGAGTCGGGCGTCTCGGCGTCGGCGTTGTCCCAGTCGGTGCGCACGCTGGAAACGCAGCTCAAGGTGCGCCTGTTCAACCGGACCACCCGCCGCGTCGCCCTCACCGAGGCGGGCATGCAGTTTCTGGAGCGCGTGCGGCCCGCGCTCGCGGCCCTCGAGTCCGCGTTCGACGCGCTCGACGAAACCCGCGATCATCCGGCCGGCACCTTGCGCATCAACCTCGCGCGCGTGGCGAGCGAACTGCTGGTCGCGCCGCATCTGGGCGAGTTCGCTCGCCTGTATCCGCATATCAGCCTGGAGATGTCGCTCGACGACGGTCTCGCGGACCTGGTCGGCGAAGGCTTCGATGCCGGGATCCGGCTGGGCGAGCGGCTCGCGCAGGACATGGTGGCGATTCCTCTGGGCGGCGAGATCCGCATTGTGGTGGCCGGCTCGCCGGCTTATTTCGAGCGCTATCCCCAGCCGCAGACGCCCGACGATCTGTCCGCGCACGATTGTTTGCGCTACCGCTTCTCGACCAGCGGCGGGATTTACCGCTGGGAGTTTGCGGCGCAGGGCGATCCGTCGCGGGTGTTCGAGGCGGACACGCACGGCAGCTTCGTGACCAACGATTTGCGCACCATGGTGCGCGCCGCGGAGCAGGGTGTCGGATTGCTGCACGTGATGGAAGACTTTGTGCGGGAGCAGCTTGCCGATGGCCGGCTCGTGCCGGTACTCGACGCGTGGTGCCCGAGATTCGCCGGCTTTTATCTGTACACCGCGAGCCGTGCGCAGATGCCGCTCAAGCTGCGCGTGCTGATCGACTTCCTGCAGGGCAAGCTGAACCGGCCTGCGGCGCCAATCCGATGATCCAATCCGCCTGTCTGCCGAGACGCGCCTAAAAAGACTGCTTAAAATCGGTTTGCGCCGGCAGTCGAAACGCTGCACACCGGTTCGCCCACTGAAGTCCCATTTCCTTTGACGACGGACAGCCGATGCGTATTCCTTCATTCGACAGAAAGATCGCCGTCCCGCTCTTCGTCTTGTCCGTCACGCAGATCATCGGCTGGGGCACCGTCGGCTTGCCGGCGATCGTGGGAAGGCAGATGGCCGTCGATCTCCGGATGGATCTTTCGTCGGTGTTCGCCGGCGGCTCCGTGTTCTATGTCGTGATGGGACTGTGGGCGCCGCTTCTGGCCCGCGCGTTCGCCCGATTGGGCGCACGGCGCCTGATGATGGGCGGCACGGTCCTGGCGGCCCTGGGGTTCCTGGTGCTTGCGTCGTCTCGTGGACCGCTCATGTATTTCGCGGCCTGGGTAACACTGGGAACCGCGGGGAGCGCCACGCTCTCGACGGCCGCCTACATCATGCTCAACGAACTGGCCGGAGCGAAGGCGAAACGCGCGATCGGCGGCCTGATGTTGCTCACCGGGCTATCGAGCAGTTTCTTTTGGCCACTGGCATCGCTGCTGTCGAACGCGTTGAGCTGGCAGGGAACCTGCGCGGTCTATGCCGGCATGATGATGCTCGTATCCCTTCCGCTCTACGTGTTCGGACTTCCGGCGAAGACGCCGGGCGCACCTCAACGCGCGCGCAGTCTCCCCGCCGCAGCGGCCCAGGTGCCGGCGCGCCGCAGCACGTTCTACTTCATCGCGGCAGCAATCGCCTTGAATGCGTTCGTCACGTTTGGGTTTAGCGCGATCTTTATCGAATTGCTCAAGGCAGTCGGACTGCCCGCGGTGCAGGCCGTCGCCTTCGGTTCGGCGCTCGGCGTGATTCAGGTCGGCGCGCGAGCGGTGGATTTCCTCGGCGGCGGCAAATGGGATGGCGTTTCCACCGGCATCTTTGCGGGCATTGCGCTTCCTGTGGCGATGGTGCTGCTGATCGTGGGTCACGGGTCGCATTCGGCGGTCGTGGTGTTCGTCGTGGTCTATGGGTTGGGGAGCGGCGCACTTGCCGTTGCGCGCGCAACCATACCGCTGGTGTTCTATGACCAGGCCGAGTACGCGTTGGCTGCGTCGCGCATCGCGCTCCCTCTGAACGTGATTTCAGCCGCTGCGCCGCCGCTGTTTATCGCGCTGTTGATCCGGTTAGGCAGCGACGCCTTGCTGGAGGTTGCGATCTTGTGTTCCGGTACGGCGCTGCTTCTGCTGTTGCTGCTTACGCGCCGTAGACCCGCGCTGGATGGCGCCGCGCCGGCCGCCTGAGGCCCGATGTATGGTGTGACGCGATGCAGGACGAGGGCGTCACTTGCGGGTCTTTTTCGGAATCAGGAGTTGCGCCAGTTCCTGCAGGAACCGTACGGGGCCCTCTGCGTGCAGTGCGCGACCGCTGCTGAGTGCGCCGTCGATGATGGTTCCCAGCCGTAAGGCAAACGTCTCCGGCTCATCGACGCGCAAGGCTCGCCCCAACTCCGCGAGCCGCCGCCGCAGTTCCTGCTTGTGCGCTACCGCGACCTTGCGGGCCGGGTGGCTGTCGTCCGCATATTCCGCGGCGATGTTGATCTGCGGGCAACCGCGATAACCCGGCCGTGCGATACGTTCGCCGATCCATTGAAGTTGCGCGTCCAGTTCCTCGCGCGGCGCGCCCTTGTGCTGTGCGGCGACGCCATCCCAGTGCCGCCAGAAGTCTTCGTCCTCGAGGAGCAGGAAGGCTTCGATCAGATCGTCTTTCGTGCCGAAATGACGATACAGGCTGGTCTTGGCGACACCCGCCCGCTCCACGATCAGGTCGACGCCCACTGCACGCGTGCCCTCGCGATAGAAAAGTTCGCTGGCGGTCCGCAGGATGCGCTCGCGCGTATCCGGTGCGGCTGCGCGCGCTGTTTCTCCCTTCTTCATTCCGCTTCAACCTCAAAGATTGGTCATGCCGAAACACTCGCTTCGATCATAGCACTCGCCGGTTGACGGCGCTACAGATCTGTATTATAAAACATACCGGTCTGTAGCGTTAATCAATCAATCCAGGAGCGGAGACAAGCATGAACGATCGAATTACGGTTGCGGTTTACGGGGCCACGGGTCACACGGGCAAGTTTGTTGTGGCGGAGCTGGAGCGGCGTGGCATTGGCGTGGTCCGGATAGGGCGCGATGCGGCGCGCCTGCGGGAAGGCGGCGCTGGCGATTCGGCTCCATGGCGCGTCGCAGTCATCGACGACCCCAGGCAACTCGACGCGGCGATTCATGGTACGGACGCCGTCATCAACTGCGCCGGACCTTTCCTCGATACCGCGTTGCCGATCGTCGATGCCGCGTTGCGCGCGGGGATTCCTTATCTCGACGTGATGGCGGAACAGGCTGCGCTGCAGGAACTGATCGAGCAACGCGACACGAACGCGCGCGCGGCCGGGGTGAGGCTCATCCCCGCAGCGGCGTTCTATGGTGGACTCGCCGATCTGCTCGTCACGGCAATCGCAGACGAAGACAAGCCGCTCGACAGGGTCGACATCGCGATCGGCCTCGACAGTTGGCATCCCACCCCCGGCACGCGTCTGACCGGCGCCCGCAATCGCGCGACGCGGCTCATCCAGCAGGCGGGGCGACTCGCGCCTGTTCCGCAGCCTGCGCCGGAAGGCGTGTGGTCGTTCCCGTCGCCGCTCGGCAGCATGGACGTCGTGATGCTGCCTTTTACCGAAGTGCTCACCGTTTCGCGTCATTTGCGCATTGACACGCTCGAGTCCTGGCTTGCGCTCTCGGCCCTGCGCGACATTCGCGATCCCAACACACCGACGCCCCATCCTCAGGACGAGCAGGGTCGCTCGGCTCAGCAATTTATCGTGGACGTTGTGATCGAACAAAGCGGAACGACGCGCCGTGCCACGGCAATTGGTCGCGATATCTATGCGGTCAGCGCACCGATCGTGGTGGAGGCGACTGAGCGTCTGCTGCAGGGCAAGGTTGCAGCGGGCGGCGGCGTCTCGAGTCTTGGCGACCTGTTCGATGCGCGGGACTTTCTTGCCGCGCTCGAGACGGTGACGGTGTCCTACGACGCTTCGTCGAGGCTGCCGTTCAGCAGGAGAGTCGAGCCCGGGCCGGCACGATGAAGGCGCGCGACTTCGGTTGCGTCAATGTTTGCTCGTGGAGCGCCGGGCTTATCGGCGAAAGTCCATTGCCCGGCTGCTTCCGTCAAATGCATTTCCGCCGAAGGTGTTCCCGCTTAAAGAACCGGAGCCGGACGCGTTCGAATCGAACGCACCTGAGTTGAAGCTGGGACCGCTGTTGATGGCGTCGATTGAATTCGGGTCCGGGAGGCGCCGGTCGGCATGGTGAACGAACGCGCCGTCAGGGGCTGCCGCGACCTTCCTGTCCGGATTGTCGTGAGTCAGCAGCGGCGCGCTACCGTACACGTAGCCTTGATTCAATTGCACCATGACGCCGATTCCTGGATTGCAGCCGAAACCCACGGCGATGCTTTCGTCCGTGAACGCGCCGCCGCTGCCGATGCCTGTTGCGACAGCCCCTCCGACACGCACCGCGTCGCACTGATTCGCCGCAAACACGACGGCGTCGCTCGGGATCGCCACGTCGACAAGCTCCGCCCCGCCGACCAGCACGCTCACGAGCTTGCCCGCAGCCAGGGTTCCGTTTTGCACCAGCCCGGTCTTGATGAAGTCGACCTGGAGCGCGAAGCCTGTCAAATGGCTTGCTTCGTGCGGCAGCGGGACTTTGTAGGGCGCGAGGCGGGGACCGTCGTCGATACCCGCAAAACTCCCGCCGCTCACGCTGATTCGCATGCCAACGCCGGCGAGGTTGGTGCGATAGACGCCGGCGAAATCAGTCACGGGAATCGCCGCCATGACGAAGCGCGCCTCGCGCGTGTTCGACGTGCCGCTACAGGCGAACGGAATATTTTGCGGCGCCGCGACGCGTACCGAGCCGAGCGTCGCACCCAGAGGCAAGCTCGGCGACACGGCGATATTCGCGGACGGCAGCGTGAGATCCAGAGGCAGGTTGATACCGTTGGAGACGCAGTCGGCATACGCGGATTGGGCACCACTGCAGACAAGAGCGGCAAGGACTGACAGGCATCGAAATAATCGAGCGCAAAGCCGGACGTGTACTTGCATTGCTTTCACCTGGCGCCCCCGCCTGAGTTTCATTCTGAGGCGATTGTACGGATCGCGAGCGGCGTCGAGGACGTTGGCTCCTTACCGAATCTAACGACTCTGCAACATGCGGGTTCGCCGCCAGATTTCGCCGCTTTTTTGCACACTTGACCCAACTATTTCGACGCCTTGCATGCACCTGGTATGAAGAGTAGGATCGGTTGCGCTCAACGCGTCAGTGACTCGTATTGACGTTTTGCGCAAGTCCGGCGCGCTGCACTGTTGCTGAAGCACTCCCCATTCCAGTGCGGCTCCGGGCTGGTCATCGCGAGGTCATGATCGCCGCCTGATCTGCGCCTGTTGTCGTTTCGGCGCATGGCCAGGCTCCGCACCAGGAACACATCGCGCAATGTTTGCGCCGATCTGCGCAGTCCGTTTCGTTCAGGCAATTTCAGCAGGAAACCATCATCCCTCTGGAGAGCGTCAATGAGTGAGCTAGGCAGCAGGATTCCAACCTACGAGCAGTTCCTTGAATACCGCGCCGTCGTCATCCAGGCGATTGCCGCCGCGTGGCACGACCCGGCCTTCCTCGAGTACCTGAAAGACAGCCCCAGGCAGGCACTGTTCGATCGCTTCGGGTACAAGTATCCGTTCAGCCTCGACCTCAAGGTGCGTACCGGCAGCGCCGCGTGGACGCCGGCGAGAACGGGTGGCTGGACGACACAACAGAACGACACGCTCCAGTTGGTCCTGCCTCCGGCACCCGCGCAGCAAGAGCAGCGTGCCGCGGCACTCGCGGCCTACAACACGGAACACATCCACATCCTCGATTGAACTGAATAACTACGGAGTCCGATATGGCGCTCAACAATGCTGTTCCGTCGTTCGAGTCGATGCTCGAGTTTCAGGAAGTCTATCTGCGCGCAATTGCGCTCTCGTGGGAGGACGCTGAATTCAAGGGCGCGCTGCTGAAAAACCCTCTCGAAGCACTGGGCCGCTACTTTCACTACACCTGCCCTTGGCTGATCGACCTCAAGGTGGTCGAAGCACCGGAAGGCGCTGGGTGGGACGCAGGAAAACAAAGCTGGTCGCTGCCGAACAATGTCATGAGCTTCGGCGTGCCGGTGCGCCCTTCGGCGGGTAGCGAAGAAGCGATTGCGCTGGCCGCCTACAACGATGCAGGCCCGGCCTATCTGTTCACCTGCTGCTGAGCCGCGGTGACCCGGCTAACCCGCGATCGATTGCCTCGTCGCAGGTAATCCGTGAAGGGCATGGGCGCACTGACATGTGCGCCCATGCTCGCTGAATGCGGTGCCGCGGTTCGGTGCGGCCATGTTCCCGGTATTTCCCTTTCCCGCTTTTCCCCTCCGATCGATCACGTCATGCTCGGCGATTTCTCCCGTGTGCTGCGCTTCAAATCCCATCTGCTTGTACTCGATGCAGGCCCCGAAACGCTGTTCGTGGTGGACGAGTTCAGGCGATCGGTACTCGCGGGCGCGCTCTACGTCCGGATCGCCGCGTGCATGCGCGAGCAGATGACGATCGCGCAAACGCTGGCGACGCTGTCGGAAACGTTCTCCGAATGGCAGGTGCTTGCCGCGCTCGATCACCTGGTGAGCAAGGGCTACGTCAGCATCGATCTTGCCGACGAACGCGACGCGGCGCGTGGCTTTTTCGAGCGTATCGGGATCGATGCGCGGACGGCTTGCGAGCGTATCGATCGCCAGCGTGTCGAGGTACGCGCATTCGGTGTCGATGCGCGCGCCCAGATTCGCGCATTCGAGGCAAGCGGCATGGAGGTGAGCGGCGAGGCGCCGCTGGTCGTCGCCTTGACCGACTCATACGAGCGGGATGAGCTTGCCGAACTCGCGGTACAAGTGCTTGCGCGCGACGGCATGCTGCTCGTCGTGATGCCCTACGGTGTGCAACCGCTGGTCGGCCCGCTGTTGGCCGGACCCAACGACGGACATGATGGCCCGTGCATCGAATGTGTCCGATACTGGATCGGCCTGAATCAACCCGTACAAGCCGTCCTCGCCCGGCATCACGGGGATGCGGCGAGGCGCCTCGCGCCCGCGCATACGTCGGCCGGCGTGAACGCCGTGTGCGCATTCGTCGCCGCGCTGGTCGAGCAGATCACGGTGAGCGAGGCGCGTCGCGACACCGCGCGCGGGCAGATTCTGTCGCTACGGCTCGATACGTCGATGGTGGCCGCGCATCGTGTCGTCAAACGTCCTCAGTGCCATTGCTGCGGCAATCCGCACTGGATGCGGCAGCAGGCCGCGCGCGCGCCGTCGCTGACGGACAGTACGTCCATTGCGCAGCGCGAGTCGGGCTTCCGGTCGGCCGATCCCCGGCAAGTCTGGCAACGCTATCAGCATTTGATATCGCCGGTTAGCGGCGCAATCGCCTATCTGCATCCGATGCCCAAGCGTCATGTGGGCCTGCGCCATGTCTATGCGGCCGGTTATCTGGTCCGTCCGGCCGGCACGCCGCGCACCAACCGCTTCGACCGGATTTGCTCGGGTAAGGGCCGCACCGACGAACAGGCGCGCGTCAGCGCACTCTGCGAGACGCTGGAGCGTTTCAGCGGCGTGTATCAAGGCGATGAGGCGACGGTCCGCGCAAGCATGAACGAACTGCGAGCCGATCCTGAATATTTCGGATTGCCAATCGATATCAACGATCTTCAGCAGTTCAGCGAGCGTCAATTCGCGCGGCGCGAGCAGGACAATCCGCTGACCGACGACGTCCGCAAGCAGGTTCCCCTGCCGTTTCCGCCGGATGTCGCAATCGACTGGACGCCGGCATGGTCGCTGACCACAGGGGCACGCCGCTGCGTGCCGTTGAGCTACTGCTATGCCGAAACACCCGAGTCCGCGCAAGGGCTGTTCTTTTGCGTGCACAATCCGAACGGCAGCGCCGCCGGCGCCTGCCTGGAGGAAGCGATTCTGCAAGGCTTGCTGGAATTGATCGAGCGCGACGCGACCGCGATCTGGTGGTACAACCAGGTCGCGCGCCCCGGCATCGACCTGGCGAGCTTTGGCGATGCCTACTTCGATTCGCTCGTGCGGGAGTACGCGTCGTTCGGCTGGCGTCTATGGGCCCTCGACATCACGCACGATCTCGGCATTCCCGTCGTGGTCGCTCTCGCCGAGGAGCCGGAGACGGGGCGCTTCTCGATCGGGTTCGGCTGCCATCTCGACAGCCGCATCGCCGTGCAGCGCGCCCTCACCGAGGTCAATCAACTGCTCGACCTCGCGGCGGATGCGCCGAGCCCGTGGGACGCAGCGAAACTCACCTCGAAGCAGTTTCTCTATCCGGCCGAGACGTTAGCTGTGGCCGACGCATCGAATTGGCCGCGCCTCGAATTCCAGAGCCTGAAAGAGGCCATCGAGCATTGCAAGGCGCGGCTCGCCGCTGCCGGCATGGAACTGCTGGTGGTCGACAAGACCCGCCCCGACATCGGCCTGCCGGTGGTACAGGCCATTGTGCCGGGGCTTTGTCATTTCTGGCCGCGCTTTGGCGCGCCTCGTCTTTATTCGGTGCCGGTCAAGCAGGGGTGGCTCACGCATCCTCGGGATGAAGAAGCGTTGAATGGCGCGCTGCTCTTTCTTTGACAGCCAGAAAGCAAAAAGCCCAGTCGCGATGACTGGGCTAAGTGCTTGAATCTGTTGGTGCCGGAAAGAGGAATCGAACCCCCGACCTTCGCATTACGAATGCGCTGCTCTACCGTCTGAGCTATTCCGGCATCAGGAGAACCGAGATTATAGGGACTTCATTGGCGCTTTGGCAAGCCCCTGACTCAATTTTTTGTTTCGCGATGGTAGCGGGTGACGCGATCCACCTCGTTCTTCGAGCCGAGGAACACCGCCACGCGCTCGTGCAGGCTCTTCGGGACGATATCCAGAATGCGTTTCTCGCCATTGGTCGCGGCGCCGCCCGCCTGTTCGACGATGAACGCCATGGGATTGGCCTCGTACATCAGGCGCAGCTTGCCCGGCTTGTCCGGCGTGCGCTTGTCGGCCGGGTACATGAAGATGCCGCCGCGGTTCAGGATACGGTGCACGTCGGCAACCATCGAGGCGATCCAGCGCATATTGAAGTCGGCCTGACGCGGGCCGTCCTGGCCGGCCTTCAGCTCGCCGACATACTGTTCGACGGGCGGGTACCAGTGGCGCTCGTTCGACGCGTTGATGGCAAATTCGCGCGTTTCGACCGGAATGCTCATGTCGCTCTGCGTGAGCACCCACGAACCCAGTTCTCGGTCCAGCGTAAAACAGTTCACGCCGTTGCCGGTGGTGAGCACCAGCACGGTTTGCGGACCGTAGACGGCGTAGCCGGCGGCAACCTGCTGGGTGCCCGGTTGCAGGAACGACTGTTCGGTCGGCTGCTGACCGTCCGGGCACCGCAGCACGGAGAAGATGGTGCCGATCGACACGTTCACGTCGATATTCGACGAGCCGTCCAGCGGATCGAACACCAGCAGATATTCACCCTTCGGATAGTTGGCCGGAATCGGCGAGAACTTCTCCATTTCTTCGGACGCCATGCCGGCGAGGTTGCCGCCCCATTCGTTCGCTTCGAGCAGGATGTCGTTGGACAGGATGTCGAGCTTCTTCTGCACCTCGCCCTGAACGTTCTCGCTGCCCGCGGTGCCGAGCGCATCGCCCAGTGCGCCCTTGCTGACGTGGTAGCTGATCGCCTTGCACGCCCGCGCAACGACTTCGATCAGGAGCCGCAGATCCGCCGGCAGGTTATTGGTCTCACGCTGCTGCTCGATCAGGTACTTCGTAAGAGTGGTACGACGTTGCAAAGCCATTGCAGTACTCCGATAAGGCGAAGGAATAGTGCGATTTTAACCGCTCGCTGTGACTTTCCCGCGCTTTTGAGACGGAATGTGCACGCTACCTCGGCTCATTCCAGCGCATTCCGGCGCAGTCTCAGGGCTTGCGCCGAGGTTTGACCGCAGCCACGCTGCTGGCGACCTTTCTAGCCAGAGCGGTAGCGCTTGCGCGAGCGCGCGGCGTTCCGGGCAGCTTCGGGCGCCGCGCTCTGGCGAGCGGTTCGATCTCGTTGGCGATCTGCTCGCCGGCTGCTGCGGTGGCGATACGCAGGTCGTAGTCGATCTGCAGGTTGAGCCAGAACTGCGCGCTCGCACCGAAATAGCGGCTGAGGCGCAGTGCCGTGTCTGCCGAGATGGCGCGCTTGCCGAGCATGATGTCGTTGATGCGCGGCGTAGGCACATGCAGGGCCTTTGCCAGTGCGTTGACCGACATGCCGAGCGGGTCGAGGAATTCGCCGCGCAGGATCTCTCCCGGATGGACCGGCGCAATCCGCTCGCCGGTGTCGATGTCCGAAAAGTCGATGCTGTCCAGCTCGGAGCGTTTGATGACCATAGTGGTCTCCCAATCAATCAGTGATAATCGACGATCTCGACATTCAGCGCCTCGCCGCCCACGAAGTGGAAGCAGATACGCCACTGCGCATTAATGCGGATGCTCCATTGCCCACTGCGTTGCCCTTGCAGCGCCTCCAGCCGATTGCCGGGTGGCGTGTACAGGTCTTCGACCGATGACGCGGTATCGATCATGACCAGCTTGCGAAACGCCATGTGCTGGATCTGCGTGGGCAGCGACCGGACGAAGCTGCCGCTAAACAAGAGTGCCGTAGCCTTGTTGCCAAATGTTGTGATCATGGGAATGATATAACGCGATGCGTTAAGCGTAAACCGTTAATTGAATGTGTTTACTTTCACCCCTGCGAGCCAACAAGAACAGTCGTCCGGATGGCTAATTAATTCCTACGACTCATTCTTACGGGCGAAAAAAAGCCGGCAACACGTGCCGGCTTTTTCCTACGCGAATGCGCCTGCGAGATCAGGCCAGGGCCTTCTCCACGACCTCCCGTACATCGCGCGACTTCGCTTGCGCGGCGACCTTTTCCAGCGCCGCATGCATGCCGTCGCGCAACCTGGGGGTAAAGCGCCGCCACAGTTCAAGCGAGCGGGCCAGACGCGCGGCGACCTGCGGATTCAGCGCGTCGAGCGCGATGACCTGCTCGGCCCAGAACGCATAGCCCGAACCGTCTTCGGCGTGGAACTGCGCCGGGTTGGCTATGCAGAAGCTGAAAATCAGCGAGCGGGCGCGGTTCGGGTTCTTCAGATTAAAGGCCGGATGGGTCATCAGCTTGCGCACGGTGTCGATCACCGGCCGCTGTGCGCTGCCGCGCTGGGTGGCCTGCAGGGCGAACCACTTGTCGATGACGAGCGGCTCCTGCTCGAAGCGGCGATAGAAGTCGGCCAATGCGTCTTGCGCCTGCGTGCCGCCGCCTGCTGCCGCCGCATTGAGCAGGGCGGATAGCGCTGCCGAGCGATCGGTCATGTTATTGGCCGCGGCGTACTGCGCCGAAGCGAGCCGCACGGCCTCGGCGGGATCGTCCAGTTCGGCGAGGTAGGAGAGCGCGAGGTTCTTCAGCGCGCGATGACCGCTGGCCTTCGACGTCGCCTCATACACACCCGGTGCATGGTGTTGCTCGTACACCGCGAGCCATTCGCTCCTGAGGGCGGTGGCGAGGCGCTGGCGTACGAACTGGCGGGCGGTATGAACGGCGGCGGGGTTCGACTCGGCCATCTGCTCGGCCAGGTACGCTTCGGACGGCAGGATCAGCGCCAGCTCACGGAACGCCGGCGAGAGCGACTCGTCGCTCAGCACGCGCGCAAACGCGGCGACGACCGAATCGTCCAGTTGCAGCGGCACGCCGGTCGCGGCCCGCCCGGTCAGCGCGAGCAGCTCACGTGTTGCGAGCCGTTGACCGGCTTCCCAGCGGTTGAACGGATCGCTGTCGTGAGCGAGCAGGAAGGCCAGTTCCTCGGCGGTGTAGTCGTATTCGACGATCACCGGCGCCGAGAAATTGCGCAGCAGCGAAGGCAGCGGCTTCTCGGCGACATCCACGAATGTGAACGTCTGCGTGGTCTCCGTCAGTTCGAGCACGCGCGTGGTGGCCGGTGTGGCGCTCGCTTCGCCCTCCAGCCGCAGCGGCAGATCGGCGCCGTCCTTGCCGATCAGACCGATGGCGAACGGGATCAGCAGCGCGCCCTTTTGCGTTTCGCGAGCAGCCGGTGCGGCGTCGCCGTAACCCTGCGTGAGCGTCACGCGATAGCTGCGCTGGGCGGCGTCGTACGCGGTCTTGACGGCCACGCGCGGCGTGCCCGCCTGGCTGTACCAGCGCTCGTATTGCGTGAGGTCGCGGCCGTTGGCGTCCGCCATCGCATGACGGAAGTCGTCGCAGGTCACCGCCTGACCATCGTGGCGCTTGAAGTACAGGTCCATGCCCTTGCGGAAGCCGTCGCGGCCAAACAGCGTCTGATACATTCGCACGACTTCCGCGCCTTTCTCGTAGACGGTCATCGTGTAGAAGTTGTTGATCTCGACGTAGCTTTCCGGGCGCACCGGATGCGCCATCGGACCGGCGTCCTCGGCGAACTGCATCTGGCGCAGCACCCGCACGTCCTCGATCCGCTTGGTGGCGCGCGCGGCTTCGTCGCTGGCGCCGCTCTGGCCGCCTGCCATGTCGGCGGAGAACTCCTGGTCGCGGAACACCGTCAGGCCTTCCTTCAGGCTCAACTGGAACCAGTCGCGGCAGGTCACGCGGTTGCCGGTCCAGTTGTGGAAATACTCGTGGCCGACCACGGCTTCGATGTTGGCGAAGTCGGTATCGCTCGCGGTTTCGGGGTTCGCCAGCACGTACTTCGTGTTGAAGATGTTGAGCCCCTTGTTCTCCATTGCGCCCATGTTGAAGTCGCTCACGGCGACGATCATGAAGCGGTCCAGATCCAGTTCGAGCCCGAAGCGCTCCTCGTCCCAGCGGATCGAATGGATCAGCGAGTCCATGGCGTGACGCGTCTTGTCGAGGTCGTGCGGTTCGACCCACACCTGCAGCAGTTTTTCCTTGCCCGAGCCGCTCTTCACGCGCTCTTCGACGCACACCAGCTTGCCCGCGACCAGCGCGAACAGATAGCAGGGCTTGCGAAACGGATCTTCCCAGCGGGCGAAGTGACGGCCGTCCGGCAGGTCGCCTTCTTCGAGCAGGTTGCCGTTCGACAGCAGCACCGGGTACGCGGCCTTGTCCGCGCGCAGCGTGACCGTATACGTCGCCATCACGTCCGGCCGGTCGAGGAAGTAGGTGATGCCGTGAAAGCCCTCCGCTTCACATTGGGTGAAGAAGTTGCCGCTGGACACGTACAAGCCGGAGAGCGTAGTGTTTTCAATGGGTTTGCAGAGGCTGACGAGCGTCAGCTCGAAGGCTTCCGGCACGTTCTCGACCGTCAGGCCGTGTTCGTTCGGGCGCACGGCGGCGTACGGCGCGCCGTCGATGGCTGCGCTAACGAATTCGAGGCGCTCGCCCAGCAGTTCGAGATGTGCGGCACGGGTGGCGTCGGGGTTGCGGCGCACGCGCATCGTATTCTTGACGACTGTGCGTTCGGCAACGAGATCGAATTCGAGTGCAACGGTATCGATCAGAAAGGCGGGCGGCGCATAGTCTGCGCGGCGGATGACAGGGGGCGTAGCGGTATCAGCCATGGCACTTTGTAAGAATAGGGTCTCAAGCCGGCCGCGCACCCAGTGCGCACCGGTATACCGAGCCATTGTACAAAGCCCGGGCGCGCTCTGCGCGCCGAACTTTTTGCCTTGGGGCCAGGTCAGCGTATGATCGGGCCGCCGCGCGTGCGTGCGGCGATTAAACGTAAGGACGAGGAAGACCATGAAATCAGATCGTTGGACCCGGCGCGCCATGCTGATGCTGGCGGCGTTGACGGCAGTGCTCTCCGGCTGCACCAGCTATGTGACGACCCAGGTGACGGCCTTCTCCGACTGGAGCGGCAACGACGCGAGCCGCACCTATGCGTTCACGCGCGGCCCTACGCAGCAGAACAGCCTGGAGCAGCAAACCTATGAAGTGCTGGTGGCCAATGAACTGGCCACGCGCGCGTTCCGCCAGGTCGATGCGCAGCAGGCTCACTACCTGGTGGGCCTCTCCTACGGCAGCAAGACGGAGACGATGAGCGTCACCCAGCCGGTGTTCTACAGCAGCCCGTGGCCCGGGCCTTACTGGGGCCGTCCGCTCGACCCGTGGGGGCCGTTCGGCGCGTTCCCGCCGGCCTATGTGAGCCAGTCGTACCCGGTATTTACGCATACGCTTGGCATCCGCATCGTCGAGCGTGCGACCGGCAAGGAGGTCTACAACGTGATGGCGCGCAATGCAGGCGACGAGCCGTCGCTGGTGCGGGCCATGCCGTATCTGGCGCGTAGCGCGCTGGCGGACTTCCCGCTCGGCAACGGCGCCGTGCGTACGGTCAAGCTGCCGGTGGACAAGAACGCCGGGATCTCGAACGAGGCGGCCGGCGCGCCGGCGCCCGCTTCGCCGGCTTCCGCGCCGGTGGTGGTGCAGTAACGGTTCTGGCCTGAGGGCGTTACGCCGCGATCTTCGTCCCGCGCGCCGCATGTTGACGCGCTGCGTCGCGCTTGTGTACCCGCTTGCCGGCTGCGTAGGTTTCGAAGATGGCGCGGTCGTCGCCGAGCAGGGCGAAGGCAAACAGCAGTTCTTCAAGCGACCCGGTGCGCGCCGTGCGGCGCGCGAGCAGCGGCGTAGCCTGCGGATCGAGCACGACGAAATCCGCCTCCGACTTCGGCGCGAGCGTGCCCACCTTGTCCGCCAGGTCGAGCGCTTCGGCCGCACCTGCGGTAGCGAGCCAGAACATGCGCGTGGCCGTCAGATGATGGCCGGTGAGGCGCGCCACCTTGTGCGCTTCGTTCATGGTCTGCAGCATCGAGAACGAGGTGCCGCCGCCGACGTCGGTGGCGAGTGCGATCGGCATTCCGGCTTCGTCGGCCTTGTCGAAATCGAACAGGCCGCTGCCGAGGAACAGGTTCGAGGTCGGGCAGTGCGAGGCCACCGTGCCGGTCTGCGCCATCCGCTTGCGGTCTTCCTGATCGAGGTAGATGCAATGGCCGTACACGGCGCGGGCGCGCAGCAGGCCATAGTGATCGTAGATGTCCAGATAGCTGCGGTGACCGGGGAACAGGTCCGCTACCCACTTCACTTCGTCGGTGTTCTCCGCGACATGGCTCTGGATGAAGATGTCCGGATGCTGGCGCGCCAGCACGCCGCAGGCTTCGAGTTGCGCTTCGGTCGAGGTCGGCGCGAAGCGCGGCGTGAGCGCATACATCTGGCGTCCGCGGTTGTGCCAGCGGCCGATCAGCTCGGCGCTGTCGTCGTAGCCGGACTGCGCGGTGTCGCGCAGGAACTCGGGGCAGTTGCGGTCCATCAGCACCTTGCCGGCCACCATGCGCAGGTTGCGCGCTTCGCTCTCGGTGAACAGCGCATCCGCCGATTCCTTATGCACCGTGCAATACACCAGCGCCGTGGTCGTGCCGCAGGCCAGCAGTTCCTCGACGAAGAAGCTCGCGGTGTCCTGCGCATAGGCCGGGTCGGTGAAGCGGCGCTCGGTCGGGAACGTGTAGGTGTCGAGCCACGGCAGCAGACCGGGCGCCGGCGAGGCGATCATGTCCGTCTGCGGATAGTGGATGTGCGTGTCGATGAAGCCCGGCACGATCAGCTTGTCGCGCAGGTCCTGCACCGGCGTGCCGGGCGCGAGTTGCGACGCGAGCGCGGCATACGCGCCGGTCGCGACGACGTGGCCGTCTGCGACGATCAGCAGGCCGTCTTCGTGGAAGACCGCCGCGTTGGAGGATTGCGCCGGGTCGCCGTTGAACGTCAGCAGTTGCGCGCGGAATGCGGTTTGGACCGCTTGAGCCGAGTGAGTCATGAGGAAAACTGTCTCCGTTATATGAGCAATAAGCGTGTAGAGGGGACGCAGGCGACGGCGCTTGAACGACACTGAATGCGCCGCCCCTGCTGGTCAATCGCAACCGCGCCAGTCGGTTCGTGTTTCAGCCGTGCCAGTGCGCGTCGAGCTTCGCGATCAAGGCGTCGCGTTCGGCAGGCGTGACGAACGCGGCCTCGAAGCTGTTGCGGATGATGGTGTAGACCTCGGCGTCGGTGAGCTTGAGCGCCTCGATGGTGGCGAGGTAGTTCGCGTTGACGTAGCCGCCGAAGTAAGCCGGATCGTCGGAATTCACAGTGACGGCGACGCCCTTGTCGAGCAGCGCCTTCAACGTGTGTTTCGTCAGGTCGTCGAATACGCACAGCTTCAGGTTCGACAGCGGGCACACGGTCAACGCGACGCGGGTGTCGGCCAGACGCGTGACGAGCGCCGGGTCTTCGATGCTGCGCACGCCGTGATCGACACGATCCACTTTCAGCAGATCGAGCGCTTCGTAGATGTACGACGGCGGGCCTTCTTCGCCCGCATGCGCGACGAGCTTCAGCCCCTTGGCACGCGCCTTCGCGAACACGCGCTCGAACTTCGACGGCGGATGGCCGCGCTCCGACGAATCGAGGCCCACGCCGATCAGCCGATGCGGGTACTGGTCGAACAAAGGCAACGCCTCTTCGAAGGTTGCGAGCGCATCCTCTTCGGACAGATGGCGCAGGAAGCACAGGATCAGCTTGCTCGTCAGGCCGCGCTTTTCGGCGTCGGCCAGCGCGCGCTCGATACCCGCCACGACGGTGGCGATCGATACGCCGCGCTCGGTATGCGTTTGCGGATCGAAGAAAATTTCGGTGTGCGTGACGTTGTCCGCGAGCGAGCGCTCGACGTAGGCCATCGTCATGTCGTAGAAGTCCTGCTCATGCAGCAGGACGCTGGCGCCGGCGTAGTAGATGTCGAGGAACGACTGCAAGTCGGTAAACGCATACGCGGCGCGCAGCGCCTCGATCGAGTCGTAGGCGAGCTTCACGCCGTTGCGCTCTGCAAGCGCGAAGATCAGTTCGGGTTCCAGCGAGCCTTCGATATGGATATGCAGCTCGGCCTTCGGCGCGGCTGCCACCTTGTCGGCGAGAGTGAGGGTGGTCGTCGTATTCATGTTCGTTGGTTTAATGAGGTGATTCGGGATGAGTCGAGCCGTGCCGGATGCGTGCGGCCGAACGTTGCCCCATCATGCTGCCTGGGTGGCGTGAGCGTTCGCTTCGACCGCCTGCAACACCTGCGCGGCCGCGGAGATCGCAATGATCTCCGGCGACTTGTCGACGATGCCGTCCACGCCGAGCGGGCATTTCATCCGCGCCACCAGCGCAGGATCGAGGCCGCGCGCGGCGAGCCGGTGCTCGAACTGCTTGCGCTTGCTGTGCGAGCCGATCATGCCGAAGAACGCGAAGTCGCCGCGCCGCAAGATGCGCTCGGCGAGGTCGAGATCGAGCGCGTGGTTGTGCGTCATCACAATGAAGTACGTGTGCGGCGCAGCCTGGTCGATGGCCTCGTCGGGCGCGTCGTTCGGATCGATCGTCACGTTCGACGCCTGCAGCAATTCGGGCGGCGGAAACTGCGCATCGCGCTCGTCGACCCAACGTACGTGGCACGGCAGCGTGCCCAGCACGCGTACCAGCGCCGCGCCCACATGACCGGCGCCGAACAGCACGACGGCGAAGTCGCGCGGCGCGACGGTTTCGGTGAGCAGCGAACTGCTCTCGTCGAAACCGGCGCCGTCCCACAGCAGACAGTCGGCGCTTTCGACGCCCGGTTCCGGCTCGGACAGCATCACCGCATCCGGTGCGGGGCCGAATGATACGCTACGCACCGTCGAAAGACCTGCCGCCACGCGCTTCGCGAGCGAGCTGATCCAGCCGAGATCGCCGACGTCCAGCCGTTCGAACGCCAGCACCACCGCGCCGCCGCAGCATTGGCCAAGACTCGGGCCGAGCGCGAAGCGTTCGAGCCGGCGCAGATGCGGCACGCGCATGCCTTCCTTGAGGACCTGGCGCGCGGTTTCGATGGCTTTCCATTCGAGGTGGCCGCCGCCGATCGTATGGCGCGCCGAATCGCGCGTGACGATCATCTTCGTGCCGGCCTCGCGGGGCGCCGAACCCTCGACGCGCGCGACCGTCACCAGCACGGCGGCGTCGCCGTGAGTGAGCAGTTGTTGCAGATCGGTTAGCCAGGCTTGCATCCGGTGGTGCTCCGTCCATGGCCGCACGGGGTGTCCGTATGGCCGGTTACGCATGGCGCTGCGCGTTCGTGTCGCGCGGCGCGTGAAGAATCAGGTGGCGGTGTCGCTGCCGGCGGCACCATTGCCTCCAGCGCGTCGAGAATCGCCTCGGGCGTCGCCGGGGCGCGCAACGGCGGTGCATGGTTCGCTTCGGGCGCTGCCGCCGCAATCGCGTCGCGAATCGCGAGGAACACCGAGAACGGCAGCAGCAACGGCGGCTCGCCGACCGCCTTCGAGCGGAACACCGTCGGCTCGGCATTCTCGTTGCGATAGAGCTGCACGTGGAACGCCGCCGGGGTGTCGCTCACGGCCGGAATCTTGTACGTCGACGGCGCGTGCGTCATGAGTCGACCTTCGCGGTTCCACCAGAGTTCCTCAGTGGTGAGCCAGCCCATCCCCTGGATGAAGCCGCCTTCTACCTGACCGATGTCGATGGCCGGGTTGATCGACTGCCCGGCGTCGTGCAGCACGTCGGCGCGCACGAGCTTCCATTCGCCGGTCAGCGTGTCGATCACCACTTCCGATACCGCCGCACCATACGCAAAATAGTAAAACGGATGCCCGGTCAGCGTCTTGGCGTCCCAGTGCACCTTGGGCGTCGTATAGAAGCCGTCGGACCACAGCTGCACGCGGGCCAGATACGCGGCGTTAACGAGTTGTGCGAAGGGCATCGCCGCGCCGTTGGCGTGCACCATGCTGTCCCTGAACTGCACCGTCTCGGGTTCGCCGCCGAGTTCTCTGGCGGCCAGCGCGGCCAGCCGGTCGCGGATCGTACGCGCCGCGGCTTCGGCCGCCTTGCCGTTCAGATCGCTGCCGGTCGAGGCGGCCGTCGCGGACGTGTTGGCGACCTTGGAGGTGTCCGTCGCTGTCGAGCGCACGCGCGAGAGCGGCACGCCGAGTTCGTTCGCCACCACCTGGGCCACCTTCGTGTTCAAGCCCTGGCCCATCTCGGTGCCGCCGTGATTGACGAGGATCGAACCGTCCTTGTAGACATGCACCAGCGCACCGGCCTGATTGAGGAACGGTACGTTGAACGAAATGCCGAACTTCACCGGCGAGAAGGCGATGCCGCGTTTGAGCACCGGACTCGCCGCGTTATACGCCGCCAGCGCCGCGCGGCGCGCGCGATAGTCGCTGCTGGCGAGCAGTTCGTCGGTGAGCGGCGCGATCACGTTGTCTTCGACCCGCTGGCCATACGGCGTCACGTCGCGCTCGCCCACGCCGTAGTAGTTGGCGAGCCGTACCTCGAGCGGATCGCGCTTCAGTTGCCGCGCGATGCTGTCGAGCATCACTTCCATCACGAGTGCGCCCTGCGGGCCGCCGAAGCCGCGAAACGCGGTGTTCGACTGCGTATTGGTCTTGCAGCACAACGCGACGATCTCGACGTCGGACAGGTAATACGCGTTGTCGAAGTGGCACACGGCCCGCGTGGCCACGGCGCCGGACAGGTCCGCCGAATAGCCCGCGCGCAGCGCGATCTCGACGCGCGCGCCGAGAATGCGGCCGGTTTCGTCGAAGCCTGCTGCGTATTCGTAGACGGCGTCGTGTCGCTTGCCGGTGATCATGAAATCGTCGTCGCGGTCGGCGCGCACTTTCACCGGGCGCTGCAGTCGTTGGGCTGCGAGCGCTGCGATACAGGCAAACAGCGCCGACTGCGATTCCTTGCCGCCGAAGCCGCCGCCCATGCGACGGCATTCGCAGACCACGCCATGTGCCGGCCAGCCGAGCATATGCGCGACCACCTGCTGCATTTCGCTCGGATGCTGGGTCGAACTGTAGACGAGCATGCCGTTCATCTCTTTGGGGATCGCATAGGCGACCTGACCTTCGAGATAGAACTGTTCCTGACCGCCGACTTCGAACGTCCCCTCGATCCGGTGCGGCGCGGCGGCGATTTTAGCGGCGGGCTCGCCGCGTTTCAGATGCAGCGGCGGCAGGACGAACTGCTTCCTCGCCTTGGCTTCGGCCGGCGTCAACACGACTTCCAACGGTTCGTAGCGGACCACGTCGTCGCTTTTCGCGAGCGCAGCGGCGCGGCGCGCCAGTTCGTGGCTCTCGGCGATCACCGCGAACACCGGTTGACCGAGATACAGCACTTCGCCGTCGGCCAGAATCGGATCGTCGTGCAGCACCGGGCCGCAGTTGTTTTCACCGGGGATGTCGGCCGCGGACAGCACCGCGATCACGCCCGGCGCCTTGCGTACCGCGGCGAGGTCGAGCGACACGATGCGCGCATGCGCATGGCGCGCCAGTCCGAGCGCGGCATGCAGCGTGCCGTGCAGTTCCGGCAGATCGTCGGTATAGGTGGCTTCGCCGCTCACATGCAGCGCAGCGGATTCATGCGGCAAGGAGGTGCCGATCGCGGCGGTTTGCTCGCGGTCCGCGGCATGTTTGATGAAAGCGTCGGTTTGCTTGTTCATCACGACGACTCCTGCGCGGCCGCCGCGCCCATCACGCCGGCCTCGGATGCGAAGGCATTCACGTCGAGCAGGGCGAGCGGTGCGTTATCGCGCGTTTCCATCTGGAAGCGCCGCAGCAGATTGCGCGCCACCTTCAAGCGATAGACGCTCGACGCCCGCATGTCGCTGAGCGGCTGATAGTCGGCGGCGAGCGCGTCCATTGCGCGCTGGGTCGTCGCGTCATCCCAGACCGCACCGGTCAGGGCGGCTTCCGCGTGGGCGGCGCGCTTCGGCGTTGCCGCCATGCCGCCGAAGGCAACGCGCGCTTCGACGATCGCGCCGTCCGCGACGCGCAGCGCGAAGGCGGCGCACACCGCCGAGATATCCTGATCGTACCGCTTCGAGACCTTGTAGGTGCGAAAGCGCAGATCGGGCGCCGGACGCGGCACGCGGATCGCCGCGACGAATTCGCCGGCGGCGAGTGCGGTCTTCTGATAGCCGAGGTAAAACGCCTCCAGCGGTAGCGTGCGGGTTTTGGCGTCGTGCCGCAGCACGACTTCGGCGCCGAGCGCGAGCAGCGCCGGCATCGAATCGCCGATTGGCGAGCCGTTCGCGACATTGCCGCCGAGCGTGCCCGCATTGCGGATCGGCAGCGAGGCGAAGCGGGTCCAGAGTTCGGCGAGTTCGGGGTAATCCACGGCGAGCGCGGCGTAGGCGTCTTCCAGCGTGACCGCCGCGCCGATCGTCAGCGTTTGCGCATCGCGCTCGATGCGCTTCAGTTCGGCCACGTTGCCGAGATACAGGATCTCGCCGAGGTCGCGAAACTGTTTGGTGACCCACAGGCCGACATCCGTGCTGCCGGCGAGAATGCGAGCCAGCGGATGCTGCGCGCGCAAGGTGGCGAAGGCCTGCAGCGTCACCGGTGCGTAGAAAGCTGGTGTGCCGAAAGCGGCGCCGCGCACGTCGGGCGCGAGGTATTCGAAGGTGTTCTTGCGTTGCAGCGGCTCGAGCGCCTCGGCGACGGCGGCGCGATCGAACGGCACGCGCGGGTATTGGCCGTAGTCGAACATCTTCTGCGCCGCCTCGACGATTGGCCGGTAGCCGGTGCAGCGGCACAGATTGCCGGACAAGGCGGTATTGATTTCGTCGCGCGTAGGAAGTCCGGCGGCAGCGGGCTGGTTTTCGTACAGCGCCCACATCGACATCACAAAGCCGGGCGTGCAGAAGCCGCATTGCGAGCCGTGACAGTCGACCATGGCCTGCTGCACGGGATGCAGCGCGCCGTCTGCCGCGCGCAGGTCCTCGACACTGAAGAGCGCCCGGCCGTCGAGCGTAGGTAGAAACTGGATGCAGGCGTTGACGGCTTTGAGCGTCAGGCCGCCGTCGACGTCGAGTTCGCCGACCACAACCGTGCAGGCGCCGCAATCGCCTTCCGCGCAACCTTCCTTGGTGCCCGTGCAATGCAGGTCCTCGCGCAGGTGCTGCAGCACGGTGCGCGTCGCCGGCACGCCCTGAACCTCACGGACGGCCCCACGGTGATAGAAACGGATGGTTTGCGTTGTCATGGCGAATCCGAAAGACATTGCGGACCGGGCGCGCGTTACGCAGGGGGTCGTACCGTAGCCGGCCTCGCGCACGTAGATCGCCATCCATATCCGACGATAGCACTACCTTGTCCCGAAAATATTTCCCCTGGGTGATGCGGGTTATTCGCGGGTGGTCATGAGCGTCGGGCGCGACGCGGGTTGCGGCGCGGCGGCGAGGGCGGGCGGTTGGGCCGGAAAGCCAGGCGGAGCCGGGCGCAGCGGCCGCCGCGTGGGGCGCTGAGAGGCGCCGATCAGGTGCCGATGGGCGGAAATCGAGGCTGGAAGGGGGTAAAAGGGGCCGAGCCGGCGCCCAGGTGTTTACGACGACGCGCGCTTTGGCGGCGTGTCGCGACCCGGCGGGGAGCCGGGTTCATAGCTTATTTTTCAGGCAATCCGGCGGCGATTGCGGATCAGGCTCAGCGCCAGCGGCACATACGCCACGAAGAAGGCGAGCAGCGACCACTGCGGCAGCGAAAGGCCGAAAATCGGCGGATACGCGGTCTCGCACAAGCCGGCGACCTTGAACACGCCCGGCAGCCAGTGAGCCGGCGGCAGGCTGTCGACCACCGGTTGCAGCGCGTCGAAGCCGCAACTGAAACCCGGGTTCGCCTGCACGTAGACATGACGTGCCGCCGTCACGATGCCGGCCAGCGCCGAGATGGCGGCCAGCACTTCAAGCAGCCGCACGCCGCGCCAGGTATTGAAACGCGCGCCGAGGAACGCAAAGATCGCAATCAGCAGAAAGAAGTAACGCTGCAGAATGCACAGCGGGCAAGGGTCTTCGTGCAGGCCGTATTGCAGGTACAGCGCGCCGGCGACCAGCGCCACGCAGATCAGGCCAAGCAGAACCAGCAGGGTGCGCTCGCGGCGCAGCATCGCGTTGTCGTTATTCATGGATCGTGTGGCTGTCGAAAATCCAAAGGGGCGGGTGCCCGCGATTCTAGCGCGAACACCGCCCCTTTGTTTTTCGTCTGATGGATCGCTAACGGATCGTGTTGAGCACCGCTTCGGCGGCGCGGCCGATCGCCAGCAGCGCGTCGTCGCCGTGCGGCGCGCCCGCCAGCATCAGCCCGACCGGGGCGTCGCCGCGCCGGTGGCAGGGCAGCGAGAGCGCGCAGGTATCGAGGAAGTTAAACGCGCTCGGATTGCGCAGGATCAACGCGTTGGTGCGGGTGAAGGCATCGTCGTCCTGAACGAGGTCGGCTACGCGCGGCGGCACCACCGGCACCGTGGGCGCGACGATCGCGTCGAAGCGTTGCCACAGCGTGCTGCGGGCCGCGTCCAGCAGCGCGGTGCGTTCGGCCACCAGGTCGAGATAGTCGGCGGCGCTGGCCGGCTGCCCCTTCAGTATGCGCAGCAGCACGCGCGGGTCGTACTGCTCGCGGTGCTTGTTCAGCAGCGGCCGGTGCCACGCATACGCTTCGATCGACGGAAAGCCGAAGCGGTTGATCTCCGGCAAGCGGTCGAGCGGCGCAAAGCGCACTTCGCTGACAATCGCGCCGGCGGCTTCCAGATGCTTGAGCGCCGTGTCGAGGGCGGCGGCCACCGCCGGCTCTACGCCATCCGTCACATAGTTGGTCAGCACGCCGAGGCGCACGCCTTCGAGCGGGCGAACCGCCGGAATGCGCGGCTCGAGGCCCGCCAGCATGCGGTCGACCAGCGCGCAGCACGCCACCGAGACGCCGATCGGCCCGAACGAATCGAGCGTCGCCGAGAGCGGCACGCCGCCGTGCTTCGGGATGCGATCGGCGGTGGGCTTGAAGCCGGTCAGGCCGCACAGCGCCGCCGGGATGCGGATCGAGCCGCCGGTGTCGGTGCCGAGCGCGATCGCTGCCATGCCGTCCGCCACGGAGGCCGCCGCACCCGAGGACGAGCCGCCGGACACCCGCTCGTCGCCCTTCACGTCGCGGCGATAGGGCGACAGCGGATGGCCGTAGTGCGGGTTCAGGCCGAGCCCGGAGAACGCGAACTCGCTCATGTTGGTGCGCCCGACGATCACCGCGCCGGCCCGCTTGAGGCGAGCCACCGTGACTGCATCGGCGGTGGCGGGCGGCGCATCGGCCAGCACGGTCGAACCGGCGCGGGTCACCTGGCCTTCGATGTCGAACAGGTCCTTCACCGACACCGGGATGCCCGCCAGCGGCGACAGCACCGTGCCGGCGGCGCGCAGCCGGTCGTGGCCGTCGGCGGCGGCGCGGGCGCTGTCGGCATCCACGTGCATGAAGACGGTCGAGCCCTGGCCGGCCGGATCGGCGATGCGTTCGAGCGCGGTTTCGACGAGCTTGCGGCTGGTGGTGCGGCCCGCGGCCAGATCGGCGGCAAGCTGGGCGAGCGGCGGGAAGGGCGTGAATTCAGTGGCCATGGTCGTTCGGGTCCGGTTAGAGGCGATTGACGGTTAAATCCGGTTGAAGAGAGTCGCGCGAAACGCTTCGATATGGCGCTGCACCGACTGGCGGGCGCCCTCGGCATCGCGCTCGCGCAGCAAGCGAAACAGTTCGAGATGTTCCTCGTGGACATCTTCGAGATGGTGCGGCTCGGACAGCGAGATAAACCAGAAACGCAGCGACCGTTCATGCAGGCCGCGCAGGATGTCGGCGAGTACCGGATTGCGCGAGGCCGCCGAAATGGCCAGATGGAACTCGCGGTCGATCTCCATCATGCCTTCCACGTCGTGCGCGGCGACGCACACCTTCGAGCGCTCGAGCAGCGCTTCCATCGCGGCGTAGTCGTGCGCCTGGGCGTGGCGCGCCGCCAGTTCGACGCAATGGCCTTCGTTGATCAGGCGGACGTCGATGATGGCGAGGACGTCGTCGAGCGAGACCGGCCGCACCATGATGCCCTTGCGCGGCATGATGGTGAGCATGCCTTCGTGGACGAGCCGGTGCAGCGCCTGATGCACGGGCGTGCGGCCGATGCCGGTCAGCGTCATCAGTTCGGCTTCGTTGAGCACTTCGCTCGGACGCAAACGCATCGTGATGATTTCGCGCTTGACGAATTCATAGGCCTGTTCGGCGAGGCTCGCGCCGTTTTGCCGGGCGGCCCTGGGAGCGTGGGAAGTTTGCGAAAGCGTCATGAACAGGAAGTGCGGACGGGGTCGGGGGCCAAGGTGAAACTCATTCGCACGCATTGTAGAACAAGGCTTCACGCCGCCGGCCTGAGGCTGGCGGCGCACCCTCAGGCGACCCGAAGCGCGCCATCAGGCCAGCTCCGCCACGCCGTGCGGCACCTTGACCCGCGGCATCATCAGCGTCACCAGACCGCCGACAATCAGCGCGCCGGCGATCAGCACAAGGCCGAAGGTCACGCTATGGGTGGCGTCCTTGACGACGCCGAGCACATACGGGCTCACATAGCCGGCGAGATTCGCGATCGAATTGATCACGGCGATGCCGGCCACGGCGGCGCTGCCTTGCAGGAACGTGGTGGACATCGACCAGAAGATGCCGAAGCCGGCCAGGATGCCGATGTAGGCAATCGACAGCCCCGTCACCGCCAGCGGGATCGAGTTTGTGACCGAGGCGCTGCCCAGCAACCCCACCGCGCCGATGAAGCAGCACACGGCATAGTGCCAGCGCCGCTCGCCGGTGATGTCCGATGAGCGGCCGATCAGGATCATGCCGATCCCCGCCGCCAGATACGGGATCGCGGTGACGAAGCCGTTGCTCACCAGATTCGTCACGCCGAGATCCTTGACGATCTGCGGCAGCCAGAACGAGAAGCCCGCGTTGCCGGTGACGAGGCAGAAGTAGATCAGCGTCAGCAGCCAGAAGCGTCCCGACGCGAGTGCCGCGCGCAGGCTATGTTCGGCGCCGGCCGTGGCGGCGGCGGTGTTTTCGCGGGCCAGCCGGGTGAGGACCACGCGCTTTTCGTCATCGCTGAGCCAGGCGGCTTCGGCAGGGGTGTTGCGCAGCACCGCGAGCGCCCAGAAGCCGGCGAGGATCGAGGGAATGCCTTCGATCAGGAACATCCACTGCCAGCCGCGCAGCCCGTGGGCGTCGTGTAGCGCCGACATCAGAAAGCCCGAGAGCGGCGCACCGATGATCCCGGCCACCGGAATCGCCGCCATGAACACGGCGACCATGCGGGCACGCCGGTCCGACGGAAACCAGAACGTCAGGTACAGCACCACGCCCGGCACCAGTCCGGCTTCGGCCACGCCGAGAAAAAAGCGCAGTACGTAGAACATCGTCTCCGAGCGCACGAACATCATCACGCACGACAGCGCGCCCCACAGCATCGTGATGCGGGCGATCGTCGCGCGCGCGCCGAACTTCTTCAGCAGCAGGTTGCTCGGCACTTCGAAGACGAAATAGCCGAAGAAGAAGATGCCTGCGCCAAGCCCGTAGGCCGTGTTCGACAGACCGAGATCGCCGGTGAACTGCAGTTTCGCGTAGCCGATATTGACGCGGTCCAGATACGACAGCACGTAGACCAGGAACAGGAACGGCATGATGCGCCAGGTGATCTTGCGCAGCGCGGCGGCTTCGAGGGCGGCGTCGGGCGCCGCGCTCGAGCCGGCGGCTTGAGCGGCGGGCGGCGTGGCTGAAGACGGAACGGGGTTCATGGGCGTCTCATTCGACGATGGGCAGCGCATGCACGCGATAGGCGTGGCGCAGCGTGCGGTTCAGAACCGGGTCGTGCAGTTCGAGTTCGAGTGCGTCGCCCTCGGCCATGCCGACAATGCCGCCTTCCACCGCGAGCGTGCCGCAGAACATGGCCGCCCCTGCTGCGACGGGGGCGCGCTCCAGCAGGTCGGAGGCCGCCAGCAGCGTGGCGACGCTGCCTTGCTGATAGACGCGCCGCACGCCGTCGACGATCGCGAAGGCGCGCAACTGCAACTGGTCCCAATGCCCGGCGACGTCATCGAAGCGCCACGCGTCGCGCGCGATGGGCTTCGGGCAGATCTGCTTGGACACGGTGACGCCATAGGCTTCGACGAGGCGGTCGGTGTGGTCCGAGCCGACCGTCACGAGCAGGCCTTGCGCCGATTGCACCAGTACGCACTCGGCCTCGCCGCTCGAATGCGCGCCGACCACGTCGATCTGTTCGGCCTGCGTCAGCAGTTCCGCGCCGAGGCGGTAGAAGCAGGGCGTGGTCGACGGCCGCTTGACGCCCAGTTCCGCGAGTTCGGCGATGTGGTGTTCGATCGCGGCGCGGTCGCGTCCCGCCCAGCCTGCGATGGTCAAGCGGTTCACCTCGACCGCACAGGCGGCGCTTGCCCCCGAACGGCTGACCACGTTGAACGATACCTGCGTCATTGCTGCACTCCGTCTGCTGAATATTCGGCAAATATTATTGTGATATTTCACAGGCGTCCAGCGTTTCAAAAACATTTTTGTGTCGGACGGCACGGCAGATGGGCTTGTCGTCGCGGTGCGTTACTATCTGGCGTTCAGATTACTTTTTGTAAGGAGGCTTGGCCCATGCACCACGGTATCGGCTTCATTCAGGACCTGGCGGTGGTCATGGCGCTCGCGGGCGTCGTCACCGTGCTGTTCCATCGCCTGAAACAGCCGGTGGTGCTCGGGTATATCGCCGCTGGGGTGATCATCGGGCCGTACACACCGCCGTTCCAGCTGATCCACGACGAGCAGACCATCCAGACGCTCGGCGAGCTCGGCGTCGTGTTCCTGATGTTTTCGCTGGGGCTCGAATTCAGTTTGCGCAAGCTGTTTCAGGTCGGCGCGACGGCGATCGTCGCGGCCTTGTCCGAGATCGTGCTGATGCTGTGGCTCGGCTACGAGATCGGCAGCGCGTTCGGCTGGAGCCCGATGGACTCGCTGTTTCTGGGCGCGATCCTCGCGATCTCGTCCACCACCATCATCGTCAAGGCGCTGTCCGAGCTCGGCCTCAAGCGCGAAAACTTCGCGCAACTGGTGTTCGGCATTCTGATCGTCGAGGACATCCTCGCCATCGCCATGCTGGTGCTACTGTCCGGCATCGCGCAGACCGGGCAGTTGAGCGCCGGCGTCGCGCTGGTCACGCTCGGCAAGCTGCTGCTGTTCATGACCGTGTCGCTGGTGGTGGGCATTCTCGTCGTGCCGCGTGCGCTGAATTACGTGGCGCGCTCGGGTAGCGACGAGATGCTGCTCGTGTCGGTGCTCGGTTTCTGTTTCGGCTTCTGTCTGCTGGTTGTGAAGCTCGACTACAGCATCGCGCTCGGCGCATTTCTGATCGGCGCGATCATGGCCGAGTCGCGGCATCTGCGGCGCATCGAACATCTGATTGCGCCGCTGCGCGACGCCTTCTCGGCGATCTTTTTCGTCACCATTGGGCTGATGCTCAACCCGCATGTGCTGGTCGACTACGCCTGGCCGATCGCGGTGATCACGGTGGCGGTGATCGTCGGCAAGATCGTCTCGTGCGGCCTCGGCACTTTCCTGGCCGGCAAGGACGGCCGCACGGCGATGCGGGTCGGCATGACCGTGTCGCAGATCGGTGAGTTCTCCTTCATCATCGCCTCGCTCGGTCTCACGCTGAAGGTGACGAGCGCGTTCCTGTACCCGATCGCGGTCGCGGTGTCGGCGTTGACGACCCTGTTCACCCCTTACCTGATCCGCGCCGCCGATCCCCTCACGCAGCGGCTCGGCCACGCAATGCCGCGCACGGTGGCCAATGTGTTCGGCATGTATTCGCAATGGCTCGGCAGCCTGCGGCCTGCCAGCGACGGCCCGACGCTGTTCGGCATCACACGCCGGATCGTTCTGCAGATCGTCGTGAACCTCGCGCTGGTGGTGGCGATCTTCCTCGCGACGACGTACGGCGCGCCTCACGCGAGTGCGCTGCTCGATCGTTGGCTGCCGTCCGAACCGATGCAGCGCGTTGTGCTTTGGAGTGCCGCCTTGCTGGTGTCGATGCCGTTTCTGGTGGCGGTCTATCGCAAGACCAAATCGCTCGCGCTGCTGCTTGCCGAGTTGAGCGTCCAGCCGGCCAAAGCGGGGCGCTTCAACCGCGCGATCCGCTCGGCGATTTCCGACCTCGTGCCGGTGGTCTCGATGGTGGGCGTGTTTCTGCTGGTGGCGGCGCTCTCGGGCGGCATCCTGCCGCCCACCGGGCTGCTCATCGTCGTGCTGGTGTGCGCCGCGCTGCTGATGACGCTGCTGTGGCGCTGGTGCGTGAAAATCCACGCGACCTTGCAGATCGCACTGCGCGAAACGTTCGACGAGCAGCCTGATCCATGAGCGACGGCCGCGCGTGAATCCTGTTGTCGCGCCGGCCGATGAACCGGCGAACGTGGCGGAACAATGTGAGCAATTGTGTGCAGGTTTGCCGCGCATGGCCCGGTAGCGGATAATCAAACCATATCCATTCGTTCGCGTGGAAGGCGCCCGTCCGACAGTCATGAGCGAAAACAAGCCAGAGAATGCCGGTACGCCCGGCACCCCATCCCCGTCCGGCGCGCCGGCTGAGGTTTCCAAGCCTGAAGTTTCACAGTCAGCGGGTTCACAGGCCGCTGGCTCGCAAGCCGATACTGCGTCCGCCTCCCCGAAGGTCGCCTTGCCGCCTTCACACGAGGATTCCGTCCAGTCGCCGCTCAAAGATCTGTCTGCTCCGGCGGTCACGCCATCGCCTGCGGCCGAAGCAGCTGCGGTTCTCTCGTCGACCGACGATCCCGCCAGCGCATCGAGCGTCACACCCACCGATCCCAAAGCGGCCCAGCAACGCGATGCCGCCGAAGCGCGCGCGTCCGCTGCCGAATCGACGGCGCGGCAGGAGGCTTACGCACAGCAGGAAACCCAGACGAAGCAGTTACGCGACGCCGCGCGTGCCGCGCCGGCCGCCGCGCCGCGCGCCGCGGAAGCGGCGTCTGCGGCAGCAGCGAATGCGAATGCCGAGAGCGCCTCGTCGGCTCCATCCGGCGCGCGTGCCGGAGCGGGTTCGGTGCCGCCGGGTTTCGGCGCCGCCCCGGATTTCACCGCCACGAATCCCCCACCGCCGAACGCGCTGCCGCCGTCTCCGCCGCGCTATCTGAAGCAGACGGACTCGGCCTGGTCCGTGTTCGGCCGCATCATCGCGGCGCGGGCGCGCCAGATCTTCGACCGGGCAGGGCGACGGATCACCCAGCGTACCTTGCGGATTGGCGTATCGGCGCGGATCTTCCACCCGGAGCCGGGCGCCAAAGGCTTGCGCGGCAAGACCCTGCAATATCTCGAAGAATCGATCGCGCACTGGGTGATGTCGCGTGACGTGCTGGTCTTCATGATCCCGACGGTCGGCCATCAGGGCATGCTGCATCCGAGCAATATCCGTTTGCGCGACTACGCGAAGAATCTCGACGGCCTGTTGCTGCAAGGTGGCGCGGATGTGTCGCCGCAGTCTTACGCGGAACAGGCGACGAGCCCCGAGTGGCCAGGCGACCGCGTGCGCGACATGTACGAGCTGGAACTGCTGCACGAATTCATCGAGTCGGGCAAGCCGGTGCTCGGCGTGTGCCGGGGCTGTCAGCTAATCAACGTGGCATTCGGCGGGACGCTGTATCAGGACATCGCCACGGATGTGCCGACCGCCGGCGCGCACGTCAACGAGCACTACGACCAGCACCGCCACGGCATCCATTTTCCGGACGGCTCGACGCTGGCCAACATGTTCCCGGGCCGCCGCGACGCGATCGTCAATTCGATTCACCATCAGGCAGTCAAGACGCTCGGACGCGATCTCAATATTGAGGCGGTGTCGGCGGCGGACGGCATCATCGAAGCGGTTCGCTATCGACGCGCGCCCTTCGTGATGGGCGTGCAGTGGCACCCTGAGTTTCACCGTGCCGGTGGCCCCGAGTTGCTCGACTGCACACCGCTGCTCGATACGTTTTTGCGTGTGGCGCGCGAAACGCGTTTCTAGGGACGCGTTTGCAGCACCACGCTGCCGGATTCGATGCGACGACACCCAGACGGCTCCGTTTTCATACGGAGCCGTTTTCTTATGGAGATACTGTCTCGCGATTTGATTGAAAGAGGACAGCGGCCATGCGCTGCTTTAGCGCGATAGTAAGTGATGCAATTGTTTCTTTTTTAGCGCATCAAGCAGGACACTTTTTCGCGATGTGCAGATTGATTTGATGGAATCCTAAGATTGTCATCTATCTCGATTTAAAGTGTCGTTACGCGACACGGTAACGCTTCGCTTGCATCTAAATCCGCGCGATAATCCACGGCTGTTTGGAATTCGCATGGAGCATGCAAGTATGAAGTACCTCTTAACTGTACGGCGCGCAATGCTGCTCGCGATCACGTGTGCGCTGCTGCAGCATGGTGGTCTCGTGCTGGCAGGAGAGGGCGCCGGTTCGTCGGGTTCGGTGCCGGTCGTCGGCACGCGTCCGGCCATGAATACGCTGACGCCACAGCCGGTTGCCGCGGCCTTGCAAGCGGCGTCGGTTGCAGGCGGTGCCGGCGATTCGAGTGGCGCCGTTGCTGCAGATAGCGCCGGCGGCGATGCGCAAGGCAATGTCGCCGAGCTGATGCAAATGATTCACGACTCGCAACTCACCGAATTGCGTACCAGCTACAACGGCAGCTATGGCGCGAGTCTGTTTTTCTATCCGCAGGAAATGACGTACTACGTAGCGTTGTTTCAAGACAAGCATTTCTGGCGGGTCATCAAGTCGCAGGACGATGCGCGCGCCGAGGCTGTTTATGCCGGCTTCGTGCAGCAAACCGCGCAACTGGCCGAAGTGGAAATCCGCCGCACGCAGTTGCAGGCGCAAAAGGCGTTTATCCAGGATGTGATTGCACTGTCGGAAGACCGCGCGAAGCGCCTGCAGGCTGACCTGGATGTGGCGCGTACCCAGCAGGCCAAGGTCAACGATTACCAGCGCCAGTCGCAGACCGAGGCGGTTGCGCTGCGGGCCGAGAAGGAAAAGGCTCAGGCCCAGTTGCGTGCCGTGCAAAACCAGGTGCTGCAACTGCAGCGTCAGAACGAGTCGGGGTTGCCGCCAACGCGTTAGGCAGGCCGCAATCCTCGCAGTGGTTTCAGGCAGAAAGCCCGGCAAATTGCCGGGCTTTCTGCTTGTGGGCCGCCGCTGATGGGTTCCCGCTTTGCCGACGTACCGACGCCGCCGGCTGCTTCAACGTCCGCCGGTACCGGCGGCGCTTTCCAGCCGCAATACATAGCGCAGCGCGGTGATATCCACGCCGCCCATGTGATCGGGTTCCGCGCCGACGAATTGCCAGCCCTGGCGTTCGTAGAAACCGATGGCCGGCGTATTGCCCTCCAGCACGTACAGATAAATCTGGCTTTCGCCTTGCGCGCGTGCCCAGTCGACGACCGCCCGCATCAGCAGCTTGCCGACGCCGATTCCCTGGTGGCCGGGCAGCGCATGCAGGTTGTCGAGCAAGACGCCCCACTGGGAGTCGGGTTGCCGTTCGACGCACGCAAACCCGATCGGCTTGCCGGCGATCTCGGCGATCACCACATTGCGCCGTTCGGCGCCCGGCGCGTTCAGCCGCACCTGCCAGTAGGCGGCGCGTTCGCGCGTTACCTCGCCGTCGAGGAAGGCGTCGGGCAAGAGGCCACGGTAGGTGGCTTGCCAACTGGTGGAATGGATCGAGGCGATCAGGTCGGCGTCGGCCGGCGTGGCGGGGCGCAACGAAAGCGCGCGGGCGGTGGACATCTGTTCGACAGTCACGTGAAAGAGGGGAATCAACCAAGGGTACCGCGAGTGTACTGCGAGCGCCGCGAAGGGGCGCGATCATTGCGTTACTTGACTGCAAGCTTGCGTCAGGAACGGTAACATGCGGTCTCGCAGATATCGCGGCGGCACCCCTAGGTTTACCCTTATACCGCTGCAATCTGCACAGCATCAAAATGCAGCGCCCCCGGCGCGTTGTTTGTTCCCAGGTTTTCCCTCGCCAGTGGCCTCTGCTCGCCGACGCGGTGAAGTGTTGTCAACTGCCCAATCATGCCGGGCTCGATCCGGCGGTGGGCCATTTCGAGAATGTCATGTCTACTGCGTCTCACGCATCTTCCAATGAATCGAAGGTCCGGACAGTTTTCCGCGTCGTCAGCGGCAACTTTCTGGAAATGTACGATTTCATGGTCTACGGCTATTACGCTTCGTATATTGCCAAGACCTACTTCCCGAGCGGGAGCGATTTCGCTTCGCTGATGCTGTCGTTGTCGGTATTCGGCGCAGGCTTCCTGATGCGGCCGCTCGGCGCCATCGTCCTCGGCGCTTACATCGACCATCACGGCCGGCGCAAAGGCCTGATGCTGACGCTCGGCTTGATGGCGCTCGGCACGCTGACGGTCGCGGCCATTCCGGGCTACGCGACAATCGGCATGCTCGCGCCGGCTCTCGTTCTGTTGGGCCGTCTGCTGCAAGGTTTCTCGGCCGGCGTGGAACTGGGCGGCGTGTCGGTCTACCTGTCGGAGATCGCGACCAAGGGTAACAAGGGCTTCTATTGCTCCTGGCAGTCGGGCAGCCAGCAGGTGGCCGTCGTGTTTGCGGCGCTGATTGGTGTCGTCTTGCACCAGATTCTGCCGCTTGAACAGATGACTGACTGGGGCTGGCGCGTGCCGTTCCTGATCGGTTGCCTGATCGTGCCGTTCCTGTTCCTGATCCGCCGTTCGCTGCAGGAAACTGAAGAGTTTGCGGCGCGCAAGCATCGTCCGAGCATGCGCGAGATCATGAAGTCGATGCTCGACAACTGGGGCATTGTGCTCGGCGGCATGGGCATGGTGATCATGACGACGGTCTCGTTCTATATGATCACGGCCTACACGCCGACTTTCGGCAAGGAAGTGCTGAAGTTGTCGTCGCTCGACTCGCTGGTCGTCACGGTTTGCATCGGGCTGTCGAATCTGGTCTGGCTGCCGCTCGCCGGCGCGGTCTCGGATCGCGTCGGGCGTCGTCCGGTGCTGCTGGTGTTCACCATCCTGACGATCCTCACGGCCTATCCGGCGGTGCAATGGCTGGTGGCCGAGCCGTCGTTCGCTCGCCTGCTCATTGTCGAACTGTGGCTCTCGTTCCTGTACGCCTGCTATAACGGTGCGATGGTGGTGGCATTGACCGAAGTGATGCCGGTCGAAGTGCGTACCGCGGGTTTCTCGCTCGCCTACAGCCTTGCGACGACGATCGGCGGTTTCACGCCGGCCATCTCCACGCTGCTGATCCATACGACCGGCAACAAGGCTGCGCCTGGCTTGTGGCTCGGTCTGGCGGCAATCTGCGGTTTGATCGCGACGCTCGTGCTGTATCGCACGCCCGAATCGCGCAACCAGTACCGCGCGGCTTAAGCGGTTTCGAAGCGGCTTCAAAGCGGCTTCAAAGCGGCTTCAGGCCGCTACGCAAAGAAAACCCCCACGCTCGCAAGAGCGTGGGGGTTTTCTTTTGGAGCGTCTGGGGCTGCGAAGGCGGCCGTCTACGCCTGACGTAGTTCGTTCGCGACCTTCTCGACCACGGCATCCCACGCACCCGGTTGCGGCTGACGCACGAGGCGCGCGCCGGGATACCACGGGCTGCGCGGTTCGTCGACGAACCAGCGCCAGTCGGCGGCGAACGGCAGCATCAGCCAGAGCGGCTTGCGCAATGCGCCGCACAGATGGGCAATCGAGGTGTCGATCGAAACGACCGCGTCGAGCCGTTCGATGATTGCCGCGGTGTCCGCAAAATCGCCGACACGTTTGTCGAAACGGTGAATCGAGCCGGCGCGCGGATGCGAGTCGAGCGTGGCGCATTCCGCTGCGCTGAGATTCGGCTGCAGGACGATCCAGTCGATGCCTTCGAGCGCGAAGAGCGGCTCGAGCACGGCGAGCGGCATCGTGCGGTTTTCATGTTGCTGGACGCGGCCGGACCAGGCGAGGCCGATCTTGCGCTTGGCGTGGCCGCCGAGCGAACCGCGCCACTTGCGCCGGTAGGTAGGCGGCACGCTGAGGTAGGGCGTGCGCGCCGGAATGGTCTCGCTGTTCGTGCCGAGCGCCAGCGGCAAGCTCAGCAGCGGACATTGCAGATCTGCCTGTGGGCGCGGCGTGCCCTGGGCGATCAGCGTGACGCGCCACTCGAGTGCGGCGGGCGCGAGAATCGGCGCGAGCTGCGGCTGCACCTCGAGCACGACGCGCGCTGCGCGCTGCGCCGCGATCGGCACGAAACGCACGAACTGCAGCGTGTCGCCGAAACCCTGTTCGGCATGCACGAACAGCGTGCGCTTTTCGATCGGCTCGCCTTGCCAGCGGGGCAGCGTCTGCGGGGCACGCTGCGCCGTGGTCTTGAGACGCCATTCGTATTCGGGCAGTCCACGCGCGAAATCGCCGAGCGTGAGCCACGCCAGGGCCCGGTTCATATGCGCGGACGCCAGATCGGGCCGCAGGCGCAACGCCTGATCGAATGCGCGTACGGCCGCAGCATGCGCGCCGAGCGCGTGGTGCGTGGTGCCGAGGCTCAGCCACGCGAGCGCGAACTTCGGATCGAGGCCCACCACGAGTTCAAAACGCGGCAGCGCCTCCTTGTGACGCCCCAACGCGGCGAGCGCGTTGCCCAAGCCGTACAGCGCCGGCGGAAGCTGCGGCTGCAATGCCAGCACGACTTCGAATGCGCCGAGCGCCTGTGCGTGCTGGCCGGTGGCGTCCAGCGTGTTGGCGAGGTTGAAATGCGCGGCGACAAAGCGCGGCTGCGCGGAAATCGCGGCGCGAAACTGCTCGACGGCTTCATCGGCCCGGCCAAGCGCATTGAGCGCCATGCCGAGATTGTTGTGGGCGCCCGCGTGACCCGGCTGCAGTTCGAGCGCGCGCTGGAACGAGGCAATTGCTTCGTCGTGGCGCCCGAGCGCGTGCAGCGCGTTGCCCAGGTTGTTGTGAATCGAGGCGTTATCCGGTTGCAGGCGCAACGATTTCCGGAAAGCGTCGGCGGCGTCTTCGTGACGGCCGGCCGCCGCATACGCGTTGCCGAGGTTGTAGTGCGCGAGCGGAAAAGACGGTGCCAGCGTCAAGGCGTTGCGAAAGCGCTCGATGGCGCCGTCGAGTTGCCCCAGTGCCTTGAGCGCGTTGCCGAGATTCAGCTGCAGCGCGGCATCCTGCGGACGCAGGTCGGCCGCGCGGCCGACGAGGTCGGCTGCTTCGGCGTGCTGACCCAGCTGGTGGCGCAGTACGCCCAGCAGGTGCAGCGCATCGACATGCGCGGGATCGATATCGAGCGCGGCACGATAGCCGCGCTCGGCATCGTCGAGGCGGCCGTCACGATGCGCCGCGTAGGCGCTCTCAAACAGGGGTTCCATGACGGGAAGGGCAAGTCTTGTAAGGCAAATGTCGTATTTTCCCACACTCGCGGCCTCCCACCCATCGATTGACGGTCGGGATGTTGATCTATAACGTATGACGCACTGTTCATGTGTGTGTCGACGACGCGGCCCGTATCCTATGACGACCCCTCCCGTTCCCGATGACCCCGCCGGCGAGCGCGACGAAAATCACGCGGGGCATGACCACACCGGACACGATCACGCCGCACACGGCGATGAGCACGCCGCGCACGGTCACAGCCATACCCACGATCACAACCACAGCCACGGCGGCCACCATCACCACCACGCGCCGGTCGCGGGCCATGGACGCGCCTTCGCTATCGCCGTCGTACTGAACGTCGTCATTGTCCTGGTTCAGGGCATCTACGGCGTGCTCGCGCATTCCACTGCGCTGCTCGCCGACGCCGGCCACAATCTCTCCGACGTGCTGGGCCTGCTGCTCGCCTGGGGCGCGACGTGGCTCACCACGCGGCGCCCCTCGGCGCGCTACACCTTCGGCTATGGCAGCACCTCGATCCTCGCTTCGCTTGCGAATGCCGGGCTGCTGTTGTTCGCGTGCGGCGTGATCGTCGCCGAAGCGATCGGCCGTCTGATGAACCCCGCGCCCGTTGCGGGGCTGACGGTGTTCGTCGTCGCTACGGTCGGGATGCTGGTCAACGGCTTCTCCGCGTGGCTCTTCATGCGCGGCCAGAAGGAAGACCTCAATATTCGCGGCGCCTTTCTCCACATGGCCGGCGATGCGCTGATTTCCGCGGCCGTCGCGGTGAGCGGCCTCGTGATTCTCGGTACGAACTGGACCTGGCTCGACCCGGTCATGAGTCTCGTTGTCGTGGCGGTGATTGTGTACGGCACGTGGGGGCTGCTGCGCGATTCGGTGCGGCTCGCGCTGGATGCGGTTCCGCCCGGCGTCGACCTGCAGCGCATTCGCGACTATCTCGCGGGCCAGCCGGGCGTCACCGACGTGCACGACCTGCACGTGTGGGCGCTGTCCACCACCGGCAACGCGCTGAGCGCGCATCTCGTGATCCCGGCGGGACATCCCGGCGACGCAGTTGTCGACGCCATCGTACTCACGCTGCGCGAGCGATTTGCGATGCAGCACGCCACCCTGCAGGTCGATCTCGGCACGACCGATCACCACTGCTCGCTCGAGCATCCGCACGCGCACTGATGCGGGATTGACGCAGTGCACCGTCAGGCGGCGGGGCAGCGGCGTACACTAGGCGGCATGTTGGTCTCCGGAGTTCTGCATGGCCGCCGCTTCATACGATGCGTCGCCGGTGCTGATCGTTGGGGCGGGCCCAACCGGGCTTGCTGCAGCCATGAGCCTCGCTCGTGCGCATATTTCCGTGCGTCTGATCGACAAGGCGCTGCAGCCGGATCCGCATTCGCGGGCCATCGGCATTCAGGCACGCACGCTTGAACTGCTTGAACAGCATCGCCTCATCGAGCCGTTTCTGGAACTGGGACATCGCGCCCGCGCAGCGAATCTCTATTCCAATGGGCAACGTCTCGCGCGCCTTGATTTCGATCCGCTGCAGACGCGCTATCCGTACGTGCTGTTCCTCGATCAGGCCGTCACCGAACGCTTGCTGACCGAGCATCTGGCGACGCTCGGCGTGAACATCCAGCGCGGTGTCGAGCTGACGATGTTCGCGCAGGGATCGGCCGGGCTCAGTGCGACGCTGCAACACGCCGACGGACGCAGCGAAACCGTCCATCCCTCGTACCTGATCGCGGCGGACGGCGCGCATAGCGCGATTCGCCACCGCCTCGGCATGAGCTTCGCCGGCAAGACTTTCGAGCAGACTTTCCTGCTCGCCGATCTGCAGGCGGAGACGGACTGGTCAGACGACGAGTTCCATATCTTTGCCTCAGGCGAAGGACTCGCGGCCCTGTTTCCGATGGGCGCGGGGCGCTACCGGTTGATTGCGGATCATCCGGCAATGCCGGCCTCACCGGACGGTTCCGGCGAGACAGCGCCAAAGGTGGCAGCACCTGCGCCCGCGCCTTCGCTCGAGGAATGCCGCGCGCTTGCCGCACGGCGTATCCATCATCCGGTGAAGTTCGCGGACCTGACGTGGGCGACGCATTTTCATCTGAACAGCCGGATGGTCGAACAGTTGCGGGTCGAGCGCGTGTTTCTGGCCGGCGACGCCGCGCATGTGCACAGCCCCGCCGGCGCGCAGGGTATGAACACCGGAATTCAGGAAGCGTTCAACCTGGGCTGGAAGCTGGCTCGCGTGATGAAGGGGCATGCGCCGGACCGGCTGCTCGATTCGTATCACCTGGAGCGGCATCCGATCGAGCGCGATGTGTTGCGGCAGACCAGCTTTGTGACGCACATGGCGGAAGCCGATCATGGGCCGCTCAAGCTATTGCGCGAGCACGTCATGCCGGCGCTTGCCGCGCTCGGCCCGCTGCGCGATGCCGCACGCCTGACGGTGAGCGAACTGTCGATCCAGTACCGGCGCAGTCCGCTCACGCTCGAACGGGTGCTCGATGGCGGACCGCGCGCCGGTGAGCGCGCACCCGATGCGCTTGTGCATGTCGTGGATGGACCACTGGGGCGTGCACCCGGTATCGGCTGCATTTTCGATCTGCACGACCCGGCGCTTTTTTCGCTGTTTCTGCTGGTCGCACCGGTCGCGCCCAACGAAGCGCCGCTCGATCCGGCTGCGAGCCGCCACGCGGCGCGCGACGCCGATCTCGACCGCCTGAGCGACGCCATCGAGCGGCTCTTGCCCGGCGCGGTGCGAATCTGGCGGATCAGCGATACGACAGGCGAGGGCGCGCCGCCGCTGTCCGAGTCCTATGGGCGAACCCGGCCGGCGTTTTATCTGATGCGTCCAGACGGGTATATCTGTGCGCGTGGGCGTCCGGCGTCGGATCTGAACGGCTTGCTGCGCCACTGCGAGGCGTGGTTCGCGAGGAGCGTGACGCCGCAGCAGGCGGCCGGTTAGGGCGATGTGCCCAGCGACACCTGGCGCGGCATGACGTTGTGACGCGTCGCATGCCGCGCTCGCCTCCAGGTCAGCCGGCCACAGCGGCCGCCGGTGTCAGCTTCTCGCGATTCGCCAGCACGGCCTCTCTGACGATGCCCGACATCTGCAGGCCGTCCGCATCCGGCCGATCGAGCGTGGCCAGCAACGCACGCCGCATGCGCGGCTCCCAGAAACGGCGAATATGATCGGCGATGCCGGCGAGCGCTTCTTCGCGATCCGGCATCGAATCGAAAAATTCGCCGATCCGGTTCGCCATGTCGATCAGGTTCTGTTCATCCATGGCGCGCCCTCATTTGCCCGACGTTGCGTTGGCCAGTTCGCGCTGGCGCAGCAAGTCGAGCTGTTCCGTGTTGAAGCGCGAATAGTCCTTCTGCCATTGCGACGGCTGTTCGACCGGCATCACCTGCACGGCTGTCACCTTGTATTCGGGGCAATTGGTGGCCCAGTCGGAACTCTCCGTCGTGATCACGTTGGCGCCCGATTCGGGGAAGTGGAACGTCGTGTAGACGACGCCCGGCTGCATCCGTTCGGTCACCTTGGCGCGCAACACGGTCTGGCCCGCGCGCGATTCGATGCCTACCCAGTCGTCCATCTTGATGCCGCGTTCCTCGGCATCGTGCGGATGAATCTCGAGGCGGTCTTCGTCGTGCCAGCGCGAGTTTTCCGTGCGGCGCGTTTGCGCCCCCACGTTGTATTGCGACAGGATGCGGCCTGTCGTGAGGATCAGCGGGAATTTGCGCGTGACCTTTTCGGGCGACGCGATGAACTTCGTGATCACGAACTTGCCCTTGCCGCGTACGAAAGTATCGATGTGCATGGTCGGCGTGCCGTCCGGCGCGTTCTCGTTACACGGCCACTGAATGCTGCCGAGCTGCTCGAGCTTCGCATACGAGACGCCGTGGAAGGTCGGCGTGAGGCGCGCGATTTCGTCCATGATCTCGGAAGGATGCGCATAGTCCATTTCATAGCCGAGCGCGCGGGCGAGCATCACCGTGACTTCCCAGTCGGCGTAACCGGGAATGGGCGGCATCACCTTGCGAACCCGCGAGATGCGGCGTTCCGCGTTGGTGAAGGTGCCGTCCTTTTCGAGGAACGACGAACCGGGCAGCAGTACGTGCGCGTACTTCGCGGTTTCGTTGAGGAAAATGTCCTGCACGACGATGCACTCCATCGACGACAGCGCAGCCGACACGTGATGCGTATTCGGATCCGACTGCACGATGTCTTCGCCCTGGCAGTAGAGCCCCTTGAAACTGCCGTCGAGCGCCGCGTCGAACATGTTCGGAATGCGCAGGCCCGGTTCGGGTTGCAGCGTGACGTGCCAGGCTTCTTCGAACAGGGTACGGGTGGTCGTGTCGCTGATGTGGCGGTAACCCGGCAGTTCGTGCGGGAACGAGCCCATGTCGCACGAACCCTGCACGTTGTTCTGGCCGCGCAGCGGATTCACGCCCACCCCTTCGCGGCCGATGTTGCCGGTAGCCATCGCAAGGTTGGCGATGCCCATCACCATGGTCGAGCCTTGCGCGTGTTCGGTGACGCCGAGGCCGTAATAGATCGCGGAATTGCCGGGCGTGGCGTAGATACGCGCCGCTGCACGTACGTGTTCGGCAGGTACGCCGGTGATGTCCGCCGTGGCTTCCGGTGCGTTTTCCGGCAGCGCGACAAAGGCGCGCCATTGATCGAACGCGCGCGTGTCGCAACGTTCTGCGATAAACGCTTCGTTGAGGAGGCCCTCGGTCACGATCACATGCGCGAGGGCATTGACGATCGCGACGTTGGTGCCCGGCCGCAGTTGCAGATGATGCGACGCCTTGACATGCGGCGTATCGACAATATCGATGCGGCGCGGATCGACCACGATCAGCTTCGCCCCTTCGCGCACGCGGCGTTTCAGGCGCGAGCCGAACACCGGATGACCGTCGGTCGGATTCGCGCCGATCACCATGATGACGTCGGCCTTGTCGACCGATGCGAAAGTTTGCGTGCCGGCCGATTCGCCGAGCGTAGTCTTCAGGCCATAGCCGGTCGGCGAATGGCACACGCGCGCGCAGGTGTCGACGTTGTTGTTGCCGAACGCGGCGCGCACGAGCTTCTGCACCAGGTAGGTTTCTTCGTTAGTGCAGCGCGACGACGTGATGCCGCCGATCGAATCGCGGCCATGCTTCGCCTGGATGCGGCGAAACTCCGAGGCCGCATAGCTCAGCGCTTCTTCCCAACTGACTTCACGCCAGGGGTCGGTGATCTTTGCGCGGATCATCGGCTTGGTGATGCGGTCCTTGTGGGTGGCATAGCCCCACGCGAAGCGGCCCTTCACGCATGCGTGGCCTTCGTTGGCCTGGCCGTTTTTATTCGGCACCATGCGTATGACCTGGCTGCCCTTCATCTCGGCCTCGAACGAGCAGCCGACGCCACAGTATGCACAGGTCGTGGTCACCGAATGCTCGGCCTGACCGAGCATCACAACGCTCTTTTCCTGCAGCGTCGCGGTGGGGCACGCAGCGACGCACGCGCCGCACGAAACGCATTCCGAGTCCATGAACGGCTCGCTGGCGCTGGCGGCGACGCGCGATTCGAAGCCGCGTCCGGCGATCGTCAGCGCGAAGGTGCCCTGGGTTTCCTCACAGGCACGCACGCAGCGGTTGCAGACGATGCACTTGGACGGATCGTAGGTGAAGTACGGATTCGATTCGTCCTTCTGATCCTTCAGGTGGTTCGCGCCGTCGAAGCCGTAGCGCACCTCGCGCAGACCCGTCACGCCCGCCATGTCCTGCAGTTCGCAGTCGCCGTTGGCGGGGCAGGTGAGGCAGTCGAGCGGGTGATCGGAGATGTACAGTTCCATCACATTGCGGCGCAGCGACTGCAGACGGTCCGTTTGCGTGCGCACCTTCATGCCCGCTTCGACCGGCGTCGTGCACGAGGCCGGATAGCCGCGCTTGCCTTCGATCTCGACGAGACACAAACGGCACGAGCCGAACGGTTCGAGCGAATCGGTGGCGCACAGTTTCGGCACGTTCACGCCGGCTTCGATCGCGGCCCGCATCACGGAGGTGCCGGCCGGAACGGTCACCGCCTGACCGTCGATTTCGAGCGTCACGTCGACATCCGCGTGGCGCAGTGGCGTGCCGTAGTCGGTGTCGTCGAAGGGGGAGCGGGGTTGCGGATTTCCTTGCGACTGAGACTGCGCTTGCGACTTGCACGCGCAATTGCCGGAGCCGCAACCGCCGGCAGTGGATTTGAGCACGTCGGACATGGTGGGCTCCATCGTCAGGCCGCCGCCGCTTTGGGCTGGACGGTGTCGAGACCGAAGTCTTCGGGAAAGTGGTCGAGTGCGGACAGCACCGGGTAGGGCGTCATGCCGCCCATCGCGCAGAGCGAACCGGACACCATCGTGTCGCACAGGTCGCGCAGCAGTTGCACTTGCCGCGTCGACGTATCGCCGTTGCGAATCCGCGCGATCACCTCGACGCCGCGCGTCGAACCGATCCGGCATGGCGTGCATTTGCCGCACGATTCGAGCGCACAGAAATGCATGGCATATTGCGCGAGCTCCGCGAGATTCGAGGTGTCGTCGTGCACGACAATGCCGCCGTGACCGACCACGGCGCCGACCGCCGCGTACGCTTCGTAGTCCAGCGGAATGTCCCATTGGCTTTCCGGCAGATAGGTGCCGAGCGGGCCGCCCACCTGGACGGCGCGCGCCGGCCGGCCGCTCGCGGTGCCGCCGCCATAGTCGTACAGCAGCTCGCGCAGCGTGACCCCGAACGCGAGTTCGACGAGTCCGCCTTGCTTCACGTTGCCGGCGAGCTGAAACGGCAGGGTGCCGCGCGAGCGGCCCATGCCGAAGTTTTTATAGAACGCGGCGCCGCGCGCGAAGATGATCGGCACCGTGGCGAGCGTGATGACGTTGTTGATGACGGTGGGTTGTCCGAACAGGCCCACCAGCGCCGGCACGGGCGGCTTGGCCCGCACGATGCCGCGCTTGCCTTCGAGCGATTCGAGCAGCGCGGTTTCTTCGCCGCAGACATAGGCGCCCGCGCCTTTGGCGACTTCCAGTTCGAAACGGTGAGCCGAACCGAGCACGCTGTCGCCGAGCCAGCCGGCGTCGCGGGCGCGCTGGATGGCGGCTTCGAGCGTCGCGATCGAATGCGGATACTCGCTGCGCACGTAGATATAGCCGAGCGTCGCGCCCGTCACGATCCCCGCGATGATCATGCCTTCGATCAGCACATACGGATCGCTCTCCATGATCAGACGGTCGGAGAAGGTGCCGGAATCGCCTTCGTCGGCGTTGCAGACGATGTACTTCTGGGGCGCGCTGGCGCCACGCACAGTACGCCATTTGATGCCGGCGGGGAACGCCGCACCGCCGCGGCCGCGCAAGCCCGATTCGATCAGGGCTTCGCAGGCGGCATCGCCGTCGGCGGCGAGCGCCCGCTTCAGACCTTCAAGGCCGCCGTGGGCGAGGTAGTCGTCGGTCGATAACGGATCGGTAATGCCGATGCGGGCAAAGGTCAGGCGCTGCTGCCTTTGCAGATAAGGAATCTCGTCGACGACACCCACATGGTTCGGATGAGCGCCGCCCTCAATGAAGCCCGCGTCGAACAAGGAGACGACGTCTGCGGCGTCGACATTCGCATAGCCGATCCGCCCGCGCGGCGTGACTACTTCGACGAGCGGCTCGAGCCACAGCAAGCCGCGCGAACCGTTGCGGATCAGTTCGATGGCGATGCCGCGTTGCGCCGCTTCATGGGCAATCGCGTCGGCGAGCGCGTCGGCGCCGAGCGCAAGCGCTGCGGAATCGCGAGGGATGTAAATGCGCGTCATGCGGTTTCCTCCACCCGCTTCGTCGCGGCCGCGAGCAGCGCGTCGAACTTCTGGGGTGTCACTTTCGCGTGCAACGTGCCGTTGATCGTCAAGGCCGGCGACAGCGCGCACTGACCAAGGCAATACACCGATTCCAGTCCGACCGCTGCGCCTTCCGCGTCTTGATGTTGATGTGCGCTGTCGAAGCGGCAGCCGGTGCGCGCCTCGATGTGCTGCGCAAGCGCCTCGGTGCCCATGCTGCGGCACGCTTCGGCGCGGCACAGTTGCACGGTGACGGGCGCAGCGGGATGGGTGCGAAAGTGGTGGTAATAGGTCAGCACACCGTGGACTTCCGCGCGCGACAGGTTCATTGCGCGGGCGAGTGGTGCCACGGTATCCGGCGGCACAAAGCCGAGTTCATCCTGGATGGCGTGCAGTACGGCAAGCAGCGAGCGGCCGGGTTGCGCGTGACGCTGCACCAGTGGCTCAGGCGCGATCGCGTTGGAATCGTGCAAAGTGGGGACTCCTCCGAAGTCTAATATGCACTTGTCTTTCATAAAGTGTGCACTTATGCTTCATTCGTTTGTAGGTGTAGAGCCAACGATAGGCGGGTACTGGCCCTTACGCAATAGGAGGCAAGTCAACATATATGATCAGGATCGAATGCCACGCACAGCTGGTTGTCCGCGACCCGGACGGCCGCGAAGCCAGCCTGACGGACGTCGTGCAGCTTTTGGCGCTCGTCGACGAAGCCGGCAGCATTGCCCAGGCGGCGACGCTTAAGGGTTTGTCCTACCGTCACGCATGGGGTTTGCTGCGCAGTATCGAGGAGCGGCTGGGCGGTCCGTTGATCGCCAAGGAGCGTGGGCGCGGCTCGGTGCTGTCGGAACTCGGCCAGGCCGTGTTGCGCGCGCAGCGGCTGTGCAGCGAGCGGCTCGACGGCAACATGCGGGCGCTGGCGAGCGAGGTGGCGAGCGACCTGAACCGATGGCTCGCGCCGCCCGCCGACGATGTACGGATTCACGCTTCGCACGGCTATGCCGTAGCAGCGCTGGTCACGGCGCTGGTGGCCGATGACGTGCCCGTCGACATCAAGTATCGCGACAGCGCGGATGCGGTCACCGCATTGGCGCGCGGCGAGTGCGACTTGGCCGGCTTCCATCTGCCGCGCGGCGAGTTTCGCGCTGCCTGTGCCGATACCTACCGGCGCTGGCTCGATCCCGAGCGCCATGTGCTGCTTCACCTCACGCAGCGCAAGCAGGGCCTGTTTCTGTCGAAGGGCAACCCGAAGCGGATCAATGGACTGGGCGATCTCGCGCGCGACGACATCCGCTTCGTGAACCGCCAGCCGGGATCCGGCACGCGGATGCTGCTCGATCTGGCGCTGCGCCGCGTGGGTGTCGATCCGGATCGGGTCAACGGCTATGCGTCGACGGAGCTGACGCATTCGGCGATTGCCGCGTTTGTCGCCAGCGGCATGGCCGATGTGGGATTCGGCGTCGAGCCGGCCGCGCATCACTTCGGCCTCGATTTCGTGCCGATCGTCGACGAAGACTATTACTTCGCATGCGACCGGGCGGCGCTGGAGCGCGCGCCGCTTGTCACGGTCATCGACATGCTGCGTAGCGTTGCCTTCAAGAGCGGGGTGGCGCGGCTGGAAGGCTACAATCCACAGGATTGCGGCACCTTGCTGGAACTCGACGAAGGGCTCGGCGCGACCGTCGGGTAAGCGGCTGTAACAAGCGCGCAGGGGCCTGCCGCTGCGTCGCAGAGTGGTATGAGATACTCTGTAGTCTTATGATTTAGCCTCAACTGCGCGGCCACACCGCGCCGGATCGACATGAACGTTCTTTTCAAAGCCTGTGCCGTGGCCGTGACGGCAGGCGCGTTGTGCGCCACAGTGTCCATTGCTTTTGCGCAAAATTCGCCGGGCGTGCCGGGCGGCATTCTGGACGATGAATTCCATCTGCAGGAGCATCCGCAACTGCCGTTCGCGGCATCGGCGCCGTCCAACAAGTACCAGTCCGACAAGAAGTCCGCCATGCGCCGCAAGGGCGACAACGGTGACCCGGACGGTTGCAATCTGCAGTGCCCGCAGGATCAGTAACGCGCATTGGCGCGGCATGGTGCTGCCGCACCTTCGCGCCACCGCCACGCACGGGCTTCGCTTTGCTGGTACGGATTGCTTGCTAGTGCGCGGCTAGCGGATCGAGACCGGTGCTGGCCACATCAGGCGCGGCCTCGGGCGAGGCCAGGAAGTCGAGGAACTGCTTGGCCTCACGCGGATGAGCGGCACCCACCGGAATGCCGGCCGCATAACGGGTGACCGATTGCAGCGACTCAGGAATCTTCCCGACGAACTCGATGCCCGGCACCGGTAACAACTCGCTGACCTGCTGGAATCCCAGTTGATAGTCCCCCTTGGCCACGACCGAGCCCACAGGAATCTTTGGGATCATCGTGGCTTTCGGCTTGAGCTGCGCTTCGATGCCCATTTTCTCGAAGAGCTGATTCTGGATATAGACGCCGCTCGCGCTATCCGAATACGCCACCGACTTTGCCTCCAGCAAGGTCGTCCTGAATGCTTCCACGCTGCCGATGTCCGGCTTGGGTTCGCCTGCGCGAACCGCCATGCCGATGCGCGAGTCCGCTAATTCGACCCGCGAGCCGGGGATGATCTTGCCCTCGGCGATCAGCTTGTCGAGCGCGTAGCCCACCATGATGACGGCGTCGGCGGGTTCCTTGCGCTCGAGACGGTTGGGAATCGCCTCGGGCGAGTTGCCCATGGACGGTCCGTAGGCAATGTTCAGCGTGTCTGCCGTTTTTGCTTCGAACTTCGGCGCCAGTAGCTGATAGGCAGCGGTGAAGCCGCCGGAGTTCATGACGTGGAGGTCGACAGCCTGCGCGGTTTGGGTGAATAGCGAGCCGCAGAGGAGGGTTGTGGTGAGCAGGGTTGGGAGGCGTGATTTCATGTGGGGAGTGTCGTTGGATACCGCCTGATAGGCTCGGTTCCCTGTGCAAGTTCTGCCAGATAGCGACTGTAGACAAAAACCCGTCCACGTTGCTTCCCGGTAACTTCGCTGGCGATCTTCAATTCGATCAGGTTTGCAAATGCAGCAGTGACTGCCGGTTGAGACAGTTGCAGTTTTTCAGCTGCGGCTGGAATGGTCAACATGGGCCTGCGTTGCAGCGCCTGGAACAATCGCGCGGCGGACCCACTGGCTCGGCCCAACTGTTCGATCGCTTTGCGGTCTTCGTCGAAGATACTCAAGATCCGTCGGCCCGCGTCCGCCGCTTGTTCGGAAGTCTCTTTGACGCCTTGCAGGAAGAAATTGATCCAACCTTCCCAGTCGGCTTTTTCCCGGACAGGCTGCAGCCGTTCGTAGTATTCGTTGCGGTTGGCCTTGAAGTACAGGCTGAGGTACAAAATTGGCTGCGACATGGCGTCCTCCGCACAGAGGAGAAGCGCGATGAGCAGGCGTCCAAGGCGTCCGTTACCGTCTAAAAACGGGTGGATCGTTTCAAACTGGGCATGTGCCATGGCTGCTTTGACCAGCAGGGGGACCGCTGGCGGATCGGCGTGCAGGAAACGCTCGAAGTCTCCCAGGCATTGCATCAGGCGATCCGGAGGTGGGGGCACGAACATCGCCAGACTCGGCCGACTCCCGCCAATCCAGTTTTGCTGACGCCGAAACTCACCTGGGTCCTTCTCGGCTCCTCGCCCGTTATTGAGCAGTTTGCCGTGAATCTCACGCAGCAGCCGCAATGACAAAGGGAAATTGGCCCTGATACGCTCCAAGCCATAGTTCATCGCCGCAACGTAGCAGGACACCTCCTGAACATCGTCCAGCGGGACGCCGGGTACTTCATCATTCTCGAATAAAAGCAGATCGGACAGTGACGACTGGGTGCCTTCGATCTGGCTGGATAGCAGCGCTTCCTTTCGAACGCAGAAATAGATGAACAGATCCGGGTCGGGGAACAGGGCCGCCAGTCCGTCCAATCTGCCGAGAGCGCGATTCGCACCCTCGAGCAGTATGAACATGGTCGAGTCAATCGCGATGGGCGGATCAGGCGGCAGGGGACGGGGAACAAACGCTTTATAGCGTTCGGCGGCGAGTGAGCCGTCAACGTAGTCGCCAGCGATTCGTTCTGTCATAACTAAAGGCTGGGGCCAAAGAGTTTAATCAGACCGGAGGCTGCTATCGAAACTTTAATAGCAATCCGGCTAACTAAAGTTTAGCTCGCTAAAGTTTAGCAAAAGCAGTTCTTGACGGTATGGATATGACTTGGCTCAAGCTTCTCGTGTCTTGCCGATGGGGTGCATCTGCGCGTCCGCCGAGCTAACGCAGTACCCAGCAAAAACCCCCGAGAGCCTGACGCTGTCGGGGTTTCCAGTAAAACAGTGTTGCCACTTGCAGGGTGTTTGGTGGAGGCGGCGGGAATCGAACCCGCGTCCAGAAGCACTCTACGACTAGTTCTACATACTTAGTTCTGTCATTTGATTTAACCACCACGACGCGGACGAACACGCTGCATGACGGCGATTCACTAGGTTTTCGACCCAGGCGTCGTGACGCCGCCAAGGCTTAACTGACGTATATGACCTCTGTCGGTATTGCTACCGGTCTTGCGACTCTAGCCCGTCAGTAAACTAGGCAGAGGACGGCGGCCCTTAGGCTGCCAGTGCGAACGTTTCGTCGTTTGCAGTTACGTTTTTCCCATTGATTAACGAGGTGACGGGTCCTCGGTATGCCCTAGCCGCTTCGCAACCCCTGTCGAAACCAGGTCGCCCCCGCGGTTTGTTGCCCAAAACTTCTGAACCAAAGTAGATTTTACAATAGATTGACAGCCCTGTCCTGGCTGTCTTTGGATAGGACCGCCGCCGGGTTCACCAAGGCCGCCAGCCGGCAGCCTGTTCAACTGATCTCGCGCAGCAGCTTTTGCAGTTCGGCCGGCGACTGGACCACATGCTGCGCATGCCAGCGGGTCGGGGGAATGTCGTTGCCGCAGTAGCCGTAGGCGGCTGCGACCGTCACCATGCCCGCGGCGAAGCCCGCCTGGATGTCGCGCAAGTCGTCTCCCACGTAGACGACTCGCTCCGGCGCGAGGTCCAGCATCCGGGCCGCGTGCAGCAGCGGCGCGGGATGGGGCTTCGAGTGCGGGGTCGTGTCGCCGCTGACCACGCAGCCGGCCCGCAGATCCAGCCCCAGCAGGGCGACGAGCGGATCGGTCAGGCGCGCCACCTTGTTGGTGACGATGCCCCAGCGCACGCCGCGCGCGTCCAGTTCATCGAGCACGGCGTCGATGCCCTGGAACAGCGTGGTTTCGATACACAGGTCGGCTTCGTAGTTGGCGAGAAACTCTTCGCGCATCGCCGCGAACTCGGGGTGCTCCGGCCCAATGCCGAAGGCGCCGCCAATCAGCCCGCGTGCGCCGGCCGATGCCAGCGGTCGCAGGTCGTCGAGCGGCACCATCTCGAGGCCGCGCTCGTGGCGCATCTTGTTGACGGCTGCGGCCAGGTCGGGCGCCGTGTCGGCCAGGGTGCCGTCAAGGTCGAACAGGACCGCCTGGCAAAGGCCGATCGAGGCGTCTTCGTCTTCGCGCTGCGGCAGGGGGGTAGGGTCGCTCATGGATGCGTAGTGGAGTCGGTGCGCGTCAGGCGTCGCGGCGGCAGGCGAGCATGTAGTTGATGCTCGTGTCGTCCGACAGGGCGAAGTGCTTGCTGAGCGGGTGATATGCGATGCCCTTGATGTCCGCGGTGCGCAACTCGGCGGCGCGGACGAAACCTGCCAGTTCCGACGGGCGGATGAAGCGCGCGTAGTCGTGGGTGCCCTTGGGCAGCATCCGCGCAATGTATTCCGCGCCGATTACCGCGAACAGATAGGACTTCACGTTGCGGTTGAGCGTCGAGAAGAAAACCCACCCGCCAGGCTTCACCAAGGTCTTGCAGGCCGCGACGATGGCCGCCGGTTCGGGCACGTGTTCCAGCATTTCCATGCAGGTCACGACGTCGTAAGCGCCGGGTTCGCGGGCGGCGAGCGCCTCTGCGGCGATTTCTTCGTAATCGACGGTTACACCACTTTCAAGGCTGTGAAGATCTGCCACGCCGAGCGCCTGGCTCGACAGGTCGATTCCCTTCACCTGTGCACCTAATCCGGCCATCGATTCCGTCAGAATACCGCCGCCGCATCCAATATCGAGCACCCGTTTGCCGGCGAGCTGCGCATGCGCGTCGATCCAGTTGAGCCGGACCGGATTCAGTTCGTGCAGCGGTTTGAATTCGGCGTTCGGGTCCCACCAGCGATGGGCGAGATCGCTGAATTTCTGCAGTTCGTGGGGATCGGCATTGGTCATGACGGATGAGGCCTTGATGAGAGCGGGTGAACGGGTGTCGAGGATAAGCCCCGAGTATATAGGCCGACGCACAGGGCGGCAAAATGCCACGGGCACCTCGGCTGCCGGCAACCGGCCTAAGGTCGATGCCCGGTGGGTCGCCCTGACGTGACGTAACGAAGCATTCGGGCATAAAAAAAGCCCCGCCGAAGCGGGGCTTTGATACTGCGGTAACTTGGAGCTTACTGCTTCGAAGTACCGACAACTTCGACTTCCACGCGACGATCCGGTGCGAGGCAGGCGATCAGTTGCTTGCGGTTCTTCTGGTTGCAGCCGGTCGTAACCGGGTTGCGCTTGCCCTTGCCTTCCGTATAGATACGGTTGGCTTCGATGCCCTTGCTGACCAGGTATGCCTTGACAGCTTGTGCACGACGCAGCGACAGACGGTCGTTGTACTTGTCCGAACCGATACGGTCCGTGTAGCCCGTTGCGACCACAACTTCCAGGTTCAGCGCGCCGATCTTCGATGCCAGATCGTCCAGCTTTTCCTTGCCAGCCGGCTTCAGGATAGCCTTGTCGAAGTCGAACAGCGCGTCAGCTTGATACGTAATCTTCTGGCTTTGGATAACCGGAGCGACCGGCGGCGGTGCCGGCGGGGTCGGTGCCTGAGCAACCAGGGCGCCATCGCACTTTGCGTTAGCGGTTGCCGGCGTCCAGAATGCATCGCGCCAGCAGAGTTCGTTCGTGCCGTTCATCCACACGTACTCGCCCGTACCGTTCACCCAGTTGTCGTTCGTAGCTTGTCGCGACGCCGGCACCGACTGTGCCATTGCGGATGCAGCCATTACTGCGGTAGCTGCAATGAACGCGAGCTTTGAAAGTTTATTCATATTTCTCCTCTCGAAATTGAGATTACCGCAGGTTTACTGCGAGCTTGTTGACGATGACAAGTCATACATTGCTCGAAGTATAACATTGGTGCGGAACAAAAAACGCGCTGTGTAGACTTCGAGCAGTGTCTAACTTCTTTGTGCGTTGGCATTTTGCCATATCGTTCCCTTCCCACGTAAAAAAATCTGCCCCCGTTCCCTACCCCTGTCCGATTGTGGTGCATCCGCAACAGAAGCGTGGGGGGAGCGGTACGCCCCGCCAGTCATGGCTGAGAGCCGAATAGGGGCCAGCATAAATCGGGCCCGCTCCTGCCTGTCCCTGGAGCCTCCCAGGCGCCCTTCGTGTGCTGTCCACTAATAGGTATACGTGCCCCCGCCGGGGGTGGATGCCTCGCGTGTTAGAATCGCGTGATGCGTTGCGCCTGCAGCGCCTACGCGAAGACGGGGTCCCGCCATCGTCTTCGCACGTAAAAGATACGGATAATGGATCAATTCGCCAAAGAGACTCTGCCAATCTCCCTAGAGGAGGAAATGCGCCGTTCGTATCTCGATTACGCGATGAGCGTGATCGTGGGGCGTGCGCTTCCCGATGTCCGCGATGGCCTGAAGCCGGTGCACCGGCGCGTGCTGTACGCGATGCACGAGCTGAACAACGACTGGAACCGAGCTTACAAGAAGTCGGCGCGTATTGTCGGCGACGTGATCGGTAAATATCACCCGCACGGCGACACGGCTGTCTACGACACGATTGTCCGGATGGCGCAGTACTTCTCCTTGCGCTATATGCTGGTGGACGGTCAGGGCAACTTCGGTTCGGTCGACGGCGACAACGCCGCGGCGATGCGGTACACCGAAATCCGCATGTCCAAGATCGGCCATGAGCTGCTCGCCGACATCGACAAGGAAACGGTCGACTTCACGCCGAACTACGACGGCAGCGAAAACGAGCCGGCTATCCTCCCGGCGCGCATTCCCAATCTGCTGATCAATGGCTCGTCCGGGATCGCGGTGGGGATGGCAACGAACATCCCGCCGCACAACCTGAACGAAATCGTCGACGCCTGTCAGCATCTGCTGAAGAACCCGGAAGCGACGATCGACGAGCTGATCGAAATCGTTCCGGGGCCCGACTTCCCGACGGCCGGCATCATCTACGGCGTGGCCGGCGTGCGCGACGGCTATCACACCGGCCGTGGCCGCGTGGTGATGCGCGCGCTCACGCACTTCGAGGAAATCGACCGCGGCCAGCGGATGGCGATCATCGTCGACGAGTTGCCGTACCAGGTGAACAAGCGCTCGCTGCTCGAGCGCATTGCCGAACTCGTCAACGAGAAGAAGCTCGAAGGCATTTCCGACATCCGCGACGAGTCCGACAAGAGCGGCATGCGGGTCGTGATCGAGTTGAAGCGTGGCGAGGTGCCCGAGGTCATCCTCAACAACCTGTACAAGGCGACCCAGCTTCAGGATACGTTCGGCATGAACATGGTCGCGCTGGTCGACGGCCAGCCCAAGCTGCTGAACCTGAAGGAAATGCTGTCCTGCTTCCTGTCGCACCGGCGGGAAGTGCTGACGCGGCGCACCGTATACGAACTGCGTAAAGCGCGCGAACGCGGTCATGTGCTGGAAGGCCTGGCGGTGGCGCTCGCCAATATCGACGAGTTCATCGCCCTCATCAAGGCTGCGCCGACTCCGCCTATCGCGAAGCAGGAGTTGATGAACCGGCCGTGGGATTCGTCGCTGGTGCGCGAAATGTTGTCGCGCGCCGAGACGGAAAACGCCTCGGCGGGCGGTCGCGAAGCGTATCGTCCGGAAGGCCTGAACCCCGCGTTCGGCATGCAGTCCGATGGCCTCTACCGTCTGTCCGACACCCAGGCTCAGGAAATCTTGCAGATGCGTCTGCAACGCCTGACCGGTCTGGAGCAGGACAAGATCATCGGCGAGTACCGCGAAGTGATGGCCCAAATCGCCGACCTGCTCGACATCCTGGCGCGTCCGGAACGCATTGCGGCGATCATCGTCGAGGAACTCACCTCGATCAAGGCCGAATTCGGCGACGCACGCCGTTCGAAGATCGAGCTGAACGCGACCGAGCTGAACACCGAAGACCTGATCACGCCGCAGGACATGGTGGTGACCATGTCGCATGCCGGTTATGTGAAATCGCAGCCGTTGTCCGAATATCGCGCCCAGAAGCGCGGAGGTCGCGGCAAACAGGCGACTTCCATGAAGGAAGACGACTGGATCGACACGCTCTTCATCGCCAACACGCACGATCACATCCTGTGCTTCTCGAACCGCGGCCGCGTCTACTGGGTCAAGGTCTACGAAGTGCCGCAGGGTTCGCGCAACTCGCGCGGCCGCCCGATCGTCAATATGTTCCCGCTGCAGGACGGCGAGAAGATCACGGTGGTCCTGCCGGTCAAGGAATTCTCGGCGGATAAATACGTGTTCATGGCCACCGCGTTAGGAACGGTAAAAAAGACGCCGCTAGAAGCCTTTAGTCGGCCGCTGCGCAAGGGTATTATTGCGGTCGGTCTGGATGATGGTGATTACCTGATCGGCGCGGCTATCACCGACGGTCAGCACGACGTGATGTTGTTCTCGGATTCGGGCAAGGCAGTGCGCTTCGACGAGAACGACGTGCGTCCGATGGGCCGGGAGGCGCGCGGCGTCCGCGGCATGCAGCTTGACGACGGGCAGCAGGTGATTGCGCTGCTGGTCGCCGGCGACGAGCAGCAGTCAGTGCTCACCGCCACGGAAAATGGCTTCGGCAAACGTACGCCGATCACTGAGTACACCCGCCACGGGCGGGGTACGAAGGGAATGATCGCGATCCAGACGTCGGAGCGCAACGGCCGTGTGGTTGCCGCCACGCTGGTGGATTCCGAGGCGCAGATCATGCTGATTACGAATACGGGCGTGCTGATTCGCACGCGCGTGTCGGAAATCCGTGAAATGGGCCGCGCAACCCAAGGTGTTACACTCATCAGTCTTGATGAAGGGACGAAGCTTTCCGGTTTGCAGCAGGTTGCTGAGGCCGAAGCTGATGTGGATGGCGACGCCGAAGGTCCCGCTGACGGTGACGAAAGCGGTGAAGAGGGCGGCGCAGCCTGATTCGCACCGGCAATCATGTACAGGGTGAACGCTGCGGGGACGCAGACTGGCGCATCGGGCCGATGCGCAGTCCACGCAGCAAGCAGTTCGACTAATTTCTCTTAGGGAGTAATGATGCAAAAAGGATTCAAACAGTTGATGTTGCTGGCTGCTTTCGTGCCGACCCTTGCAATGGCGCAGGCGCTCCAAAGCCAAACGCCGGCTCCGGCGGACAGCACGGCTGCTGCAGCGCCGGTTGATCCGGCCAAGCAGGCTGCCATCAAGGATCTGCTGGACGCGATCGACGCGCAGAAGCTCGTCGGCGCAATCGGTAACAGCGCACAAATGCAAGCCAAGCAATTGGTTCCGGCCATCCTGTCGGACGCTTTGAGCGAAAACAAGACGATGACGGACAAGCAGAAGCAAGCTTCCGTCCCGACGCTGCAGAAGAACGCTGTGCCGAAGCTGGTTGACGCGGCAGGCCAGGTCTTCGCAACGGATGGCTTCCGTCAGGACGCAATGCAAGCTCAGTACGACGCTTACGCGAAGTACTATTCGACGTCGGAAATCAAAGATCTGACGGCGTTCTACAAGAGCCCGACGGGCCGCAAGTTCATCCAGGTCCAGGACCAGGTTGGCCGCGACGTCGTGAACGGTCTGATGCAAAAGTACATGCCGCAATCGATCAAGGCAACGCGCGCTCAAGCTGACCAGGAAGTCGCTTCGGTCAAGCCGGCCAAGTAAGCAGGTCGATCGGGCTTTGCTGATGCCGGGCTAACCGGCCGGCCACAGGCGCCTCGCGGCGCCCGGGTTTGGCGGGGTAGCGGTGTCAATGCGATAATGGCCGTTTGCGCACACGCGCAGACGGCCATTTTCTTTTCGGGCGCGAATTCGCAACGGTGATTCGTTGCGCGCCCGCTTCAGGGGTTTCACGATGCGCGTCTTTAATTTCTCGGCCGGACCTGCGGCCATGCCCGAAGAAGTGCTGCGCCTCGCCGCCGACGAGATGCTCGACTGGCACGGCAGCGGCATGAGCGTGATGGAAATGAGCCATCGCGGCAAAGAGTTCATGTCGATTCACGAGGAAGCGCTGACCGATCTGCGCGACCTGCTCGACGTGCCAGCCAGCCATCGCATTCTGTTTTTGCAGGGCGGCGGTCTGGGCGAGAACGCCATCGTGCCGCTGAACCTGTTCGGTTCGAAGCCGCGCGCCGATTTCGTGGTGACGGGTTCCTGGTCGCAGAAATCGTTTAAGGAAGCGCAAAAGTACGGCAGCGTGCATCTGGCCGCGAGCGGTGAAACTGCCGACGGCTTTACACGCGCCCCGGCGCGCGCCGAGTGGCAATTGTCCGACGATCCTGCCTACGTGCATCTGTGCACGAACGAGACGATCCACGGCGTCGAAACCTTCGAAATTCCCGACCTCGGCGACGTTCCGCTGGTGGCCGACGCGTCGTCGCATATCCTCTCGCGTCCCATGGATATCGCCAAATATGGCGTACTGTACGGCGGTGCCCAGAAGAACATCGGCATGGCCGGCGTCACCGTGGTGATCGTGCGCGAGGACATGCTGGACCGCGCGATGAGCGTGTGCCCGTCCGCGTTCGAGTGGAAAACCGTCGCCGCCAACAATTCGATGTACAACACGCCGCCCACGTACGCGATCTACATCGCCGGGCTCGTGTTCAAGTGGCTGAAGAAGCAGGGCGGCCTGACCGCCATGGAAGCGCGCAACATCGAGAAGTCGAAGCTCCTCTACGACACCATCGATGCAAGCAGCTTCTACCTGAACAAGATTGAACGCACTTCGCGCTCGCGGATGAACGTACCGTTCTTCCTCGCCGACGAAGCGCGCAACGAAGATTTCCTGGCCGGTGCGAAAGCGCGCGGGCTGGTGCAGCTGAAGGGCCACAAGTCCGTCGGCGGCATGCGGGCGTCGATTTACAACGCGGTGCCGCTCGAAGGCGTTAAAGCGCTCGTCGAGTACATGAAGGAATTCGAACAGCGCAGCGCCTGAGCCTCAGGCGCGGGCATCCCTTCCCGCAGTTTCCCGGCAGAGCCGTTTCACGCATGGACGACGAACTTAATACACGACTTAAACCGCTGCGCGAGCGTATTGACGCGCTCGATGCACAACTCATCGCGCTGCTGAACCAGCGGGCCGCGGTTGCGCTCGAGGTTGGCGAAGTCAAGAAGCATTTCAACGCGCCGGTGTTCCGGCCGGAGCGCGAGCAGCAGGTGATCGCGCGTCTGCAGGACATGAGCGACGGGCCGCTCGCCAGCGAGCACATCAGTGCGATCTGGCGCGAAATCATGGCCGCCAGCCGCGCGCTCGAAAAGACCATCAAGGCCGCGTATCTCGGCCCGGCGGGCACCTATAGCGAACAGGCGATGCACGAGTACTTCGGTCAGTCGATCGAAGGCCTGCCGTGTCCGTCCATCGATGAAGTCTTCCGTTCGGTCGAAGCGGGTGCCGCCGAATTCGGCGTGGTGCCCATCGAGAACTCGACCGAAGGCGCGGTCTCGCGCACGCTGGACCTGCTGCTGCAAACGCAGTTGCTGATCGGTGGCGAACTTGCTTTGCCGATCCACCACAATCTGCTGACGCTCAACGGCGACCTGAGTGGCGTGACGCGCGTTTGCGCGCATCCGCAGGCGCTTGCGCAATGCCAGGGCTGGCTCGCGTCGAACGCGCCGCATCTGGAGCGGCAGGCGGTGGCGAGCAATGCCGAAGGCGCGCGAATCGCCGCGGCCGATCCAACCGTGGCAGCGATCGCCGGCGATCGCGCAGCGATCCACTACGGCCTGCAAGTCGCGCACGCGCTGATCCAGGACGACCCGCACAACCGCACGCGTTTCGTGATGATCGGCAAGGAGCCGACCGGTGTGAGCGGCAGCGATCTGACCTCGTTGATCGTCTCGGTGGCGAATGAGCCGGGCGCGATGTTCAAGCTGCTCGAGCCGCTGGCTCGGCATGGCGTGTCGATGACGCGTTTCGAGTCGCGTCCGGCCCGTGTCGGGACGTGGGAGTACTACTTCTACATCGACGTCGAAGGACACCGGGACGATGCGTCCGTCGCGGCGGCGCTCGCCGAGCTCGGTCAGAAGGCCGAATTCCTGAAGATCCTCGGCTCGTACCCGCGGGCGCGCTGATCCGCCTGCCTGGCCCTTTTCGTCGAACCTCATTCATTACTTCAATTAGTCGAACCGGAGATATTCATGACAACGCCTTTCGGTCCTTCCTATGTGCGCGCGATTGCGCCTTATATCGCCGGTAAGCCGATTTCGGAAGTGGCCCGCGAGTTTGGCCTCGACGAGGCGAGCATTGTGAAACTTGCGTCGAACGAGAATCCGCTGGGCATGCCGGAGTCGGCGCAGCGCGCCCTGGCGCAGGCTGCGAGCGAACTGGGCCGCTATCCGGACGCCAACGCATTCGAACTGAAGGCGGCGTTGAGCGCGCGCTATGACGTCCCGGCCGACTGGGTCACGCTCGGCAACGGCAGCAACGACATTCTCGAAATCGCGGCGCATGCGTTTGTCGAAAAGGGCCAGTCGATCGTCTACGCCGAGTATTCGTTTGCGGTGTATGCGCTGGCAACCCAGGGGCTGGGCGCGCGCGCCATCGTCGTGCCGGCGGTCAAGCACGGCCACGACCTCGACGCGATGCTCGCGGCCATCACCCACGACACCCGTCTCGTGTTCGTCGCCAATCCGAACAACCCCACTGGCACCTTCATCGAGGGCCCGGCGCTCGAGGCATTTCTCGACAAGGTGCCGCGCAACGTCGTGGTGGTGCTGGACGAGGCGTACACGGAATATCTGGCGCCGGAAAAGCGCTACGACTCGATCGCATGGGTGCGCCGCTATCCGAACCTGCTCGTGTCGCGCACGTTTTCGAAGGCGTTTGGCCTCGCCGGTTTGCGCGTCGGCTTCGCGATTGCCCAGCCGGAGCTGACCGATCTGCTGAATCGCCTGCGCCAGCCGTTCAACGTCAATACGCTGGCCCAGGCTGCTGCGATCGCTGCCCTGAACGACAAGGCTTTCCTGGAAAAGACCGCGGCACTCAATGCGCAGGGCTATCGTCTTTTGACGGAAGCGTTCGACCGGCTCGGCCTCGAGTATGTGCCGTCGTTCGGCAACTTCGTCCTCGTGCGTGTCGGCCAGGACGACGGCGCCGGCAATCGCGTCAATCTCGCGTTGCTCAAGCAGGGCGTGATCGTGCGTCCGGTGGGCAACTACGGTCTGCCGCAATGGCTGCGCATTACGATCGGCCTGCCGGCAGAAAACGAAGCATTTATCGCCGCGCTCGAAAAGACGCTCGCGTCTGCCTGAGTGGTGCAAGCGCGCTCGAACCGAGCGTGAGATTTTGACCCGCGCGCCAGCGTTTTTCACGCGATGGCGCGCTTTTTCCTGTGATCGACGTGGCCGGGTTTTCTTTTAACAAGCTGGTGATTTTAGGTGTCGGCCTGATCGGCGGTTCGCTGGCGCGCGGATTGCGCGAGCGCGGCGACGTGGCCGGTGCGCGCGCCGTGATCGGGGTAGGGCGCACGCCCGCGTCGATCGCGCGCGCGCTCGAACTGGGGGTGGTCGACGCCGCGGTGGCGTTGAGCGACGACGCGGCGCTGCAGGCCGCGCTCGCCGGCGCGGATTATGTGTTGCTGGCGGCGCCGGTTGCGCAGACCCAGCCGCTGCTCGAGCGGATCGCGCCGTTTCTCGAAGCCTCCACCATCGTCACCGACGCGGGCAGCACCAAGTCCGACGTGGTCGCCGCGGCGCGTGCCGCGCTCGGCGAGCGGGTCGGGCAATTCGTGCCGGGGCATCCGATTGCCGGGCGCGAATCGAGCGGCGCGGATGCCGCGCTGCCCGATCTCTACGAAGGCCGCAACGTCGTGTTGTGCGCGTTGCCCGACAATCCGCCTGACGTGGTGGAGCGCGTCGCCGCGATGTGGCGCGCCACCGGCGCGACGGTGCACGAGATGACGCCGGAGCAGCATGACCGCGTGCTGGCGTCGGTGAGCCATTTGCCGCATTTGCTCTCGTTTGCGCTGGTCGAGCAGATCCTGAACTCGCCTGACGCGGCGCTGAAGTTTTCTTTCGCCGCGGGCGGTTTCCGCGATTTCACGCGGATTGCCGCGTCGAGTCCGGAAATGTGGCGGGACATCTGCGTCGCCAACCGTGCTGCGCTGCTCGATGAACTGGACGCCTACACGGCAGTGCTCGCGCGCCTGCGCGCGGCCGTCGAGGCCGCGGACGGCGCCGCGCTCGAGGCGGTGTTCGCCCGCTCCCGCGTCGCGCGTACCGAATGGCAGGAGCAGCGCGCCAACGTCAGCGCCGCCGCTGACCCCGAGAAATAACCGGAAACTGGACACAATCATGGAATACCTCGATCTCGGACCGTTTTCCCGTGCGTCCGGCACGATTCGCCTGCCTGGCTCGAAGAGCATTTCGAACCGCGTCCTGCTGCTCGCGGCACTGGCTGAGGGCGAAACCACCATCACCAATCTGCTCGACTCCGACGACACGCGCGTGATGCTCGACGCGCTCGAAAAGCTCGGCGTCAAGCTGAAGCGCGAGGGCGACGAGTGCGTCGTATCCGGCACACGCGGCGCGTTCACGGCAAGGACCGCGGACCTGTTCCTCGGCAACGCCGGCACGGCTGTGCGGCCGTTGACGGCAGCGCTTGCGGTCAACGGTGGCGACTACCGTGTGCACGGCGTGCCGCGCATGCATGAGCGGCCGATCGGCGACCTGGTCGACGGTCTGCGGCAGATCGGGGCGAAGATCGACTACGAGGAAAACGACGGCTTTCCGCCGCTGCGGATTCGTCCGGCCAAGATCGCCGTCGAAGCGCCGATCCGCGTGCGCGGCGACGTGTCGAGCCAGTTCCTGACCGCCCTGCTGATGACGCTGCCGCTGTTGCGCACGGACAGCGGCGTGACGATCGTTCAGGTGGACGGCGAGCTGATTTCGAAGCCTTATATCGAGATCACGATCAAGCTGATGGAGCGCTTCGGCATCAAGGTCGAACGCCACGGCTGGCACCAGTTCACCGTGCCGGCCGGCCAGCGCTACCAGTCGCCGGGCAGGATCATGGTGGAGGGCGATGCGTCGACCGCTTCGTATTTCCTTGCCGCCGGTGTGCTCGGCGGCGGTCCGCTGCGGGTGGAAGGGGTCGGACGGGCCAGCATCCAGGGCGACGTCGGTTTTGCCGACGCGCTGATCCGGATGGGGGCGAACGTGACGATGGGCGAAGACTGGATTGAAGTGCGCGGCATTGGCCACGATCATGGCAAGCTGGAACCGATCGACATGGATTGCAACCTGATTCCGGATGCGGCGATGACGATTGCCGTTGCCGCGCTGTTCGCCGACGGCACGACCACGCTGCGCAACATCGCCAGCTGGCGCGTCAAGGAAACCGACCGGCTGGCGGCCATGGCGACCGAGTTGCGCAAGGTCGGCGCCAAGGTCACCGAGGGCGAGGACTACATTGCTGTGACGCCGCCCGAGAAACTGACGCCGAACGCCGCGATCGACACCTACGACGACCACCGCATGGCGATGTGCTTTTCGCTGGTGAGTCTCGGCGGGGTGCCGGTGCGGATCAACGATCCGAAATGCGTCGGCAAAACCTTCCCGGACTATTTCGAGCGCTTCATGGCGCTGGCCCAACCCTGATTCGACCTGAACCGACCTGACGTGCGACTTTTTCGATGAAACCGACCCGTCCCTTTCACCAGACGCCCGTCATTACGATCGACGGCCCGACCGCCTCCGGCAAAGGCACCGTGGCCGCGCTGGTCGCCGCCAATCTCGGCTTCCACCTGCTCGATAGCGGCGCACTGTACCGGCTCGCCGCGCTGGCGAGCGTCCGTTACAGCATTGCGGCGGACGACGCCGAGTCCCTTGCGAAGCTGATCGACGACCTCCATATCACCTTCCGCGAGGGGCTTGCCCAGCTCGACGGCGTGGATGTATCGAGCGAGATTCGCGCCGAAGAAATCGGCAAACGGGCCTCCGCCATCGCCGTCCACGCTCCCGTGCGAGCCGCGCTGGTGGCCCGTCAGCGGGCTTTCCGCAAGGAGCCGGGACTGGTCGCAGACGGCCGCGACATGGGCACAGTGATCTTCCAGGACGCGGCCCTCAAGGTGTTTCTGACGGCCAGCGCCGAGGCCCGTGCCGCCCGGCGACATAAGCAATTGATCCAAAAAGGTTTTTCTGCTAATATAGATGACTTGCTCCGGGATTTGCGTGAACGCGACGAGCGCGACAGTCAGCGCGCGGCCGCGCCGCTCAAGCCTGCAGCGGATGCGAAGCTGCTCGATACCTCCGCATTGTCGGTCGACCAGGCGGTCGATCAGGTCGTGCAGTGGTACCAGGCGCTTCTTCCGGCCACATGAAAATGCGGCTCGGGCATCAACCGTATCAAGTAGCAAGCAGTGAAAGCAGTCTGTTGTCGTGTAGGTGCTCCGCGATCGTCGTGGAGCGTGTATTAACCCTTTAACCCCGCGTGGGATTCGCACCTCGCCGAAATTGCTGACCGTCCGGCCAGCCGGGCACGCGAGAACCATGCAAATTTTGATTTTTATGTCCGACCTGCAAACTTCCAACCCGAATACCGAATCTTTTGCGGCTCTGTTCGAAGAGTCGCTGACCAAGCAAGACATGCGCGCCGGCGAAGTGATCTCCGCCGAAGTCGTGCGCGTTGACCACAACTTCGTGGTCGTCAACGCTGGTCTCAAGTCCGAAGCCTACATCCCGCTCGAAGAGTTCCTGAACGACGCGGGCGAGGTAGAAGTGCAGGCGGGCGACTTCGTTTCCGTCGCGATCGACGCGCTGGAAAACGGCTATGGCGACACCATCCTGTCGCGCGACAAGGCGAAGCGCCTGGCTTCGTGGCTGTCGCTGGAAAAGGCCCTCGACAACAACGAACTCGTGACCGGCACGATCACGGGCAAGGTCAAGGGCGGCATGACCGTCATGGTCAACGGCATCCGCGCGTTCCTGCCGGGTTCGCTGGTTGACACGCGTCCGGTCAAGGACACGACCCCGTACGAAGGCAAGACGCTGGAATTCCGCGTCATCAAGCTCGACCGCAAGCGTAACAACGTCGTGCTGTCGCGCCGTGCCGTGATCGAAGCCACGCAAGGCGAAGAGCGCGCAAAGCTGCTCGAAACGCTGAAGGAAGGCGCGATCGTGGAAGGCGTGGTGAAGAACATCACGGACTACGGCGCATTCGTGGACCTCGGCGGTATCGACGGCCTGCTGCACATCACCGACATCGCATGGCGTCGTGTGCGTCACCCGAGCGAAGTGCTGTCGGTTGGCCAGGAAGTCACCGCGAAGATCCTCAAGTTCGATCAAGAGAAGAACCGCGTTTCGCTGGGTATCAAGCAACTGGGCGACGATCCGTGGGAAGGCATTTCCCGCCGTTACCCGTCGGGCACGCGCCTGTTCGGTAAGGTCACCAACATCACCGACTACGGCGCATTCGTCGAAGTCGAATCGGGCATCGAAGGCCTGGTTCACGTGTCGGAAATGGACTGGACGAACAAGAACGTTGCACCGTCGAAGGTTGTGCAGCTGGGCGACGAAGTCGAAGTCATGGTTCTCGAAATCGACGAAGACCGCCGCCGTATCAGCCTCGGCATGAAGCAATGCAAGCCGAACCCATGGGACGACTTCAGCCGCAACTTCAAGAAGGGCGACAAGCTGCAAGGCGCAATCAAGTCGATCACCGACTTCGGCGTCTTCATCGGTCTGCCTGGCGGCATCGACGGTCTGGTTCACCTGTCGGACCTGTCGTGGAGCGAAACGGGCGAAGAAGCGGTTCGCAAGTACAAGAAGGGCGACGAAGTGGAAGCGATCGTTCTCGGCATCGACGTCGAGAAGGAACGCATTTCGCTGGGTATCAAGCAGCTCGAAGGCGACCCGTTCAGCAACTTCGTTGCAATGAACGACAAGGGTTCGATCGTCGACGGCGTGGTCAAGACGGTAGACGCGAAGGGTGCTGTGGTTCAGCTGTCGGCAGAAGTCGAAGGCTACCTGCGCGCTTCGGAAATCGCACAAGACCGCGTGGAAGATGCTCGCAACGTGCTGAAGGAAGGCGACAAGGTCAACGCGATGATCATCAACATCGATCGCAAGTCGCGTGGTATCAACCTGTCCGTCAAGGCTAAGGACTCGGCTGAGCAACAGGAAGCGATTCGCGGCCTGGCTTCGTCGGATTCCAGCTCGGCTGCCACCGGCACGACGAACCTCGGCGCGCTGTTGAAGGCCAAGCTCGACGGCCAGAACCAGTAAGCCTTGAGTTTTCTTGAGAGGTCTGCTGCAGTATGACCAAATCGGAATTGGTCGCCCAGCTGGCTACGCGATTTCCGCAGCTTGTACTTAAAGATGCGGATTTCGCGGTGAAGACGATGCTTGATGCGATGTCGGAGGCGCTTGCCAACGGCCATCGCATCGAAATTCGTGGCTTCGGCAGCTTCGGCCTCAATCGTCGTCCCTCCCGTGTCGGACGCAATCCGAAGTCGGGCGAGAAGGTGCTGGTACCCGAGAAGTACGTACCGCACTTCAAGCCCGGCAAGGAATTGCGCGAGCGGGTAGATCGACGTTCGGGCGAGCCGCTGAAGGCTGAAGAGCCGGATGACGACGACCTGTAAATGTTCCGCTGTGCGGTTCGCAGCGTGGCATTGGTAGCGTCAGCGGCCAAAGCCAGACGGCAAAAGACCAGAAAAAGCGCCTTCGGGCGCTTTTTTTTCGTCTACGCTCCGGCGCTTCGCCGGGGGAGCACGCCGGACACGCTCAGGTTACCCGGCGACTGCCTTTTTGCCGCGTGGAAGATCCGCGCGGCGCGAGACGCCAGGCAAACCGGGCGGTAAACCCCACGTAAGCGCATCCAGACGCCTTGTTCCTGCCCACTCGCTGGGCCTTCCATTACAATACGGGTCACTTCGGCGCGGGCGACACCATGGCGCGACGCGCGTCATCAAGCCGGCGTCATACCCGCAACTGCCGTCAAGAGACCTTATTCATGAAATTTATCGTCTGGCTGATCCGCGTTCTGGTGTTCGTGCTGCTGCTGGTGCTCGCACTCTCCAACACGCAAACCGCTACGCTGAATTTCCTGGCCGGCTACGCATGGTCCGCCCCGCTGATCCTCATCGGCCTCGCGTTCTTTGTGGTCGGTTTGCTGGCCGGGCTGGTGTCGGCGGTGCCGGCGCTGTTTCGGCTGCGGCTCGAAAACGGCCGCCTGAAGCGTGAGCTGCGCGTGGCGCGCGAGGCCCCGGTGGTGGTCGAGCAACCGCCGCTGCCGCCGCTGATCTAGGTTTTCCCATGCCGTGTGCCCGAGGCACGCGGCTTTCGTTTCTGTACTCCCGATCAATCGCATGGATCTAGACTTCTGGTGGCTGCTGGTCATTCCCGTCGCTTTCGCGTTCGGCTGGATGGCCGCGCGCTACGACCTCAAGACGCTGCTGTCCGAGAGCGCCAACCTGCCGCGTTCGTATTTCCGCGGCCTCAATTTCCTGCTCAATGAGCAACCGGACCAGGCTATCGATGCGTTCATCGAGGTCGTCAAGCTCGACCCGGAAACCATCGAGCTGCATTTCGCGCTGGGCAATCTGTTCCGCCGCCGCGGCGAGACGGACCGCGCGATTCGCGTGCATCAGAACCTGCTGAGCCGTGCCGACCTGCCGGTCAAGGAGCGCGATCATGCGGCCTATGAGCTGGGGCAGGACTTCCTGAAGGCGGGCCTGCTGGACCGCGCGGAAGAGACCTTCCGCTCGCTCGAGGCCGGTGAGCATGCATTGGGCGCCCAGCGCGCGCTGCTCACCATCTATGAGATCGAGAAGGACTGGCACAAGTCGATCGACACCGCGCGTCACCTCGAAACAATGGGCGCCGAGTCGCTGGACAAGGAAATCGCCCAGTTCCACTGTGAACTGGCGCAGGAAGCACTCCAGCAAAAGAAGCCCGATGAGGCTCGCCACCAGTTGCATCTGGCGTTGAAGGCCAACTCGCAAAGCGTGCGCGCGACCATCCTGTTCGGCGATGTGGACATGGTGGGCGGCGCGCCGGAGGCTGCAATCGCGCATTGGCTGAAAGTCGAGGAGCAAAACTCTTCGTATCTGCCGCTGGTGGCCGAAAAGCTGATGAAAGCGTATGAAGCGCTCGGGCGCCCGGAGGACGGGGCGGATCTGCTGACGAGCTGGGTCGACCGCTATCCTTCGAACGATCTGCTGGACGTGGCCTACCAGCACGTCGCGGCCCTGCGCGGGCAGGATGCGGCGCACGCGCTCGCACGCTCGCAGATGCAGAAATCGCCGAACCTCGCCGGCATGACGCGGCTGCTCGAAGCGCAGCAGGCGAGCGCGGAGGAGCCGCGCCGCAGCGAACTGGAACTGATGCGTACGCTGATCAAGCAGCGCACCAAAAATCTGCCACGATATACGTGCCAGAATTGCGGTTTCCGGGCACGTCTTTTCTATTGGCAGTGTCCGGGTTGCAGTGGGTGGGAAACCTATGCACCGCGGCGCGTCGAGCCGATCGCAGCGTCAAGCTGAGCGGCGCGTCATGACCGCGCAACGCCACGCCGGAGTGTGCCGGCCGTTGCAGCATGCATGGGCTGTTCGTGTACGGCAGTCAGCGCCGGATTCAATACCGGAAATCCTCACCGGAACCCATTAGCGGAACGCGTATGAAAATCACCATTATCGGCACGGGCTATGTCGGCCTTGTCACTGGCGCGTGCCTTGCCGAAATCGGCCACGACGTTTTCTGTCTGGATGTCGATCCGCGCAAGATCGAGATTCTGAACAATGGCGGCGTCCCGATTCACGAACCTGGGTTGCAGGAAATCATCGCCCGCACCCGGGCCGCGCGGCGCATCACGTTTTCGACGGATGTCGAAGCGAGCGTGGCGCACGGCGAGGTCCAGTTCATCGCGGTCGGCACGCCGCCCGATGAAGACGGCTCGGCCGATCTGCAATACGTTCTCGAAGCGGCGCGCAATATCGGCCGCACGATGAACGGCTTCAAGGTGATCGTCGACAAGTCGACGGTCCCGGTCGGCACCGCGCAACGCGTGCGCGCTGTCGTGGAAGAAGAGCTGACGAAGCGCGGTCTCGGCGAGAGCGAGCAGCATCGCTTCTCGGTCGTCTCGAACCCGGAGTTCCTGAAAGAAGGCGCGGCGGTCGACGACTTCATGCGCCCCGACCGCATCGTGCTCGGCCATGACGAAGACGACGCCGGCATGCGTGCGCGCGAGCTGATGAAGCGTCTGTACGCGCCGTTTAACCGCAATCACGAACGCACGCTCTACATGGACGTGCGCTCGGCGGAATTCACCAAGTATGCGGCGAACGCCATGCTCGCCACGCGCATCTCGTTCATGAACGAGATGGCGAACCTCGCGGATCGCGTCGGGGCGGATATCGAAGCGGTACGCCGCGGGATCGGCTCCGACCCGCGCATCGGCTATCACTTCCTGTACGCCGGCTGCGGCTATGGCGGATCGTGCTTCCCGAAGGATGTGCAGGCCCTCGTGCGCACCGCCAGCGAGAGCGGCCACAACCTGCGCATTCTCGAAGCGGTCGAAGCGGTGAATCACGAGCAGAAGGAAGTGCTTGTGCGCAAGGTTACCGGCAAGCTCGGCGAGGATCTGAGCGGCCGCACCTTCGCCGTATGGGGCCTCGCGTTCAAGCCGAACACCGACGATATGCGCGAAGCGCCGAGCCGGCGCATCATCGCCGAGCTGCTGGCGCGCGGCGCCAACGTGCGGGCGTACGATCCGGTCGCCATCACCGAAGCGCGCCGCGTTTTCGCGATCGACCTGCACGATGCGCCCGAACACCTGTCGCGTCTGCACTTCACGAGTACCCAGAACGAGACTCTCGTCGGCGCCGACGCGCTGGTGATCGTCACCGAATGGAAGGAGTTCAAGAGCCCGGACTTCGTGCATCTGAAATCGGTGCTGAAGACGCCGCTGATCTTCGACGGCCGCAACCTCTACGAACCGGAAGCGATGACCGAACTGGGTATCGATTACCACTCGATTGGACGTCCCTATGCCCAACCCACCGAACTCCCAGCCGATGCCTGAGACCACCCTCAACGAAACCGCCGTGTCCGCTCCCGGGGCCGTCGCCGTGCCGCGTGAGCGGCTCGCCGGAGCCCGGGTGCTGGTGGTCGGCGATGTGATGCTCGACCGTTACTGGTTCGGCGACGTCAACCGTATTTCGCCGGAAGCGCCGGTGCCTGTGGTGCACGTGCAGAAGCAGGAAGACCGGCTGGGCGGCGCGGCGAACGTCGCACGCAACGCGGTCGCGCTCGGCGCGCAGGCGGGGCTGCTCTGCGTGGTCGGACACGACGAGCCCGGCGAGCGCATCGTCCAGTTGCTCGACGATAGCGGTGTGGTGCCGCATCTGGAGCGCGACCCGGCCTTGCTGACCACGATCAAGCTGCGCGTGCTGTCGCGTCAGCAACAGTTGCTGCGGGTCGATTTCGAGAACACTCCGACGCACGAAGTGCTGCTCGCCAGCCTCGCACGCTTTGACGAGTTGCTGCCCGCTCACGACGTGATCCTGATGTCCGATTACGCCAAAGGCGGCCTGACGCACGTCACGAAAATGATCGCGAAGGCGCATGCGGCAGGCAAGCCGGTGCTGGTGGATCCGAAGGGCGACGATTGGGAGCGCTACCGTGGCGCGACCCTGATCACGCCGAATCGCGCCGAGTTGCGCGAGGTGGTCGGGCAATGGAAGTCGGAAGACGATCTGATTGCGCGCGTGACGAAGCTGCGCACCGAACTCGAATTCAAGGCGCTGCTGCTGACGCGCTCGGAAGAAGGCATGACGCTCTTCTCGGACGACGGCATCCTGCACGCTTCGGCCGTGGCACGCGAAGTGTATGATGTCTCGGGTGCCGGCGACACCGTGATCGCCACGCTCGCCGTGATGCTCGGCGCGGGCCTGTCGCTTGTCGATGCGGTGGCGCTGGCGAATCGCGCGGCCGGCATCGTGGTCGGCAAGCTCGGCACCGCTACCGTCGACTACGACGAACTCTTTCTCTAATGCCGCACGCCGCCTCGCGCGCGTTTGCGGCGCGGGCGGCGGGCGTCAGTCGAACCCAATTTCGGGACAGGACGACCATGACTCTCATCGTCACCGGCGCGGCCGGCTTTATCGGCAGCAATCTCGTGAAAGCGCTCAACGAGCGCGGTGAACAACGCATCATCGCGGTCGACAATCTCACGCGCGCGGACAAGTTCAAGAACCTCGTCGATTGCGAAATTGACGACTATCTCGACAAGACCGAATTCGTCGAACGCTTTGCGCGCGGCGATTTCGGCAAGGTGCGCGCGGTGTTCCACGAAGGCGCCTGTTCGGACACGATGGAAACCGACGGCCGCTACATGATGGACAACAATTTCCGCTATAGCCGCGCGGTACTCGACGCGTGTCTCGCCCAGGGCACGCAGTTCCTCTATGCGTCTTCCGCGGCCACGTACGGCGGCTCCAGCCGCTTCGTCGAAGAGCGTGAAGTGGAGCAGCCGCTCAACGTCTACGGCTATTCGAAGTTCCTGTTCGATCAGGTGATCCGCCGCGTGCTGCCCACCGCGAAAAGCCAGATCGCGGGCTTTCGCTACTTCAACGTGTATGGTCAGCGCGAGACCCACAAGGGCCGCATGGCCTCGGTGGCGTTCCACAATTTCAACCAGTTCCGCGCCGAGGGCAAGGTCAAGCTGTTCGGCGAATACAACGGTTATGCCGCCGGCGAGCAGACGCGCGATTTCGTTTCGGTTGAAGACGTCACGAAGGTCAATCTGCACTTCTTCGATCATCCGGAGCGCTCGGGTATCTTCAATCTCGGCAGCGGTCGCGCGCAGCCGTTCAACGACATCGCGAGCACCGTCGTCAATACGTTGCGCGCGCTGAACAACGAGGCTCCGCTTTCGCTCGCCGAGCAGGTGCAACGTGGGCTGATCGAGTACATTCCGTTTCCCGACGCACTGCGCGGCAAGTATCAGTGCTTCACGCAAGCGGACCTCACGAAGCTGCGCGCCGCCGGCTACGACGCGCCGTTCCTGAGCGTGCAGGAAGGTGTCGACCGCTACGTGCGTTGGCTATTCGGCCAGCTATAAATCATTCGTAGACCTCTTTAAACTGGAATCTCCTCGCCGGTGGTCGTCACCGGCAGGTTGTAGAGGGAGATTCCATATGTTGCGAAAAATCATGGTTACCGCGGCAATGCTCGCCGCGTTCGGTCACGCCTATGCGGCGGTCGACGTCAACACGGCCAACGAAGCCGCCCTGCGTGGCATCAAGGGCATCGGTCCGGCCAAAGCGAAAGCGATTCTTGAAGAGCGCGATGCGCACGGTCCGTATAAGGACACGGCGGATCTCAGCAAGCGCGTCAAGGGCATGGGCGGGCATACCGTCGAGCGCCTGCAGGCGGAGGGTCTCGCTGTCGGTCCGGCTGGCGCTGCTGCTGGCGCACAGGCTGCGGCGCCGGCGCAGGGCAAGGCCGCGACTGCTACGGCCGCTGCCGCGAATGCGGCCGGCACGCAGAAGAGCGGCGCGGCCGTGGTGGTGAAGAAATAGCCCCGTGCGGCGGCGCGTGCTTGCCCCCGCGCCGCCGCAAGGTGAATGTCCTTTCTGGTTGGAGTCGGCACAGCACACTCCTTCAGCCGTCACTCAGATGACTGGCTCCCGCGGTGCTCGACCGCGGGCTTTTTGCGTTGCGCGCCGGCTTATATCTCAACGTTATATCGCCATGCCCGTGCGCGGCTGCATCCATGCCGCTGACAGGGCCGCACGGCAGGCCGACGCACGGTAGTTTAGAATCGTTGGATTGAAGACTCCGCGCAGCGACTGCACCGCACCCCGATATGGCTTACAAAACGATTGAAGACACGATCGGCAATACGCCGCTCGTACAGCTCGTCCGCCTGCCCGACGACGAGATCCGCAGCCGCAATAACGTGATCCTCGGCAAGCTCGAAGGCAACAACCCGGCGGGTTCGGTGAAAGACCGCCCGGCGTTGTCGATGATCAAGAAGGCCGAAATGCGCGGCCGCATCAAGCCGGGCGATACGCTGATCGAATCCACCAGCGGCAATACCGGCATCGCGCTCGCCATGGCGGCCGCCATTCGCGGCTACAAGATGGTGCTGATCATGCCGGAAGACCTGTCCGTCGAGCGCCGTCAGAGCATGGCTGCCTACGGCGCGCAGATCGTGCTGACGCCGGTGACGGGCGGCATGGAATACGCCCGCGATCTCGCCGAGCAGATGCAGCGCGAAGGCAAGGGCATCATCCTCGACCAGTTTGCGAACCCGGACAACCCGCTCGCTCATTACGAAACCACCGGCCCCGAAATCTGGCAGGAGACCGAAGGACGCATCACGCACTTCGTGTCGGCCATGGGCACCACCGGCACGATCATGGGCGTATCGCAGTATCTGAAGGAACAGAATCAGGCGGTGGAAATTATCGGCGCGCAGCCGGAAGAGGGCTCACGTATTCCGGGTATCCGCAAGTGGCCCGAAGCGTATCTGCCGAAGATCTTCGATCGCAGCCGGGTCGATCGCGTCGAGAACGTGAGCCAGGCGGCCTCCGAAGCGATGGCGCGCAAGATGGCGGCGGTCGAAGGGATCTTCTGCGGTATTTCGGCAGCGGGCGCGTGCGAAGTGGCTTTGCGGATCGCGCGGCAGGTCGAGAATGCGACCATCGTGTTCGTGGTGTGCGATCGCGGCGACCGCTATCTGTCCACGGGCGTGTTCCCGGCGTGAGTCAGGGCAGGCCTTGATGGCCTGATACGTCGCAGACGTCTCACCAAACGCTTCACCAAACAAAAGCGCCGCTCAGTTCAAACTGACCGGCGCTTTTTCATTCAGGCAATTCCCGCTTCGATTCCAGCGGAAGGAAGCGAAGCGCTTGCCGGCCGCTTATTGCGCGTCCTCAGCGGGGGCCGGTATCGGAGCCGGCAGGCCCAGCGGCGCAGTACCCGGAACAGCGGCAGGCGCAGGCCTGACCATCGGTGCAGGCGCTGTACCTGGCAGTGCCGCAGGCGGCGCCATCGAGGCCGGTGCGCCGTTGCTGTCCAGATCGCCGGACGCCTCCATTTGCGCCTTGATCTTCTCGCCGAGCTGATACACCGATAGCGCGTAAAAGAAGCTGCGGTTATAGCGCGTCAGGACGTAGAAATTCTTCAGCCCCAGCTTGTATTCAGTCGGCAGTCCAGGTGAGGGGAGGTCGACGATGGTCACCGGCGTACCGGCCTCCGCGGCCATGTCCAGACCCGGCTGGTTCAGCAGCAGGCCGGCGCGCAGCAGTTGTTCGAGCGGCCAGTGCGGCTCGGGCTGACCATCGGCGGCGGCCTGGGCGATGCCCTGACTGCCGGCATCCGGGCTGATGTCCCAGATCACCGGGCGGCCGTTTTCCCAGCCGTTCTGCTTCAGATAGTTCGCGACGCTGCCGATCGCATCGGCCTGGCTGGTGCGCAAGTCGATCTGCTTGTTGCCGTCATACGAGATCGCATACTGCACGATGCTGCTCGGCAGAAACTGCGGAATGCCGATTGCGCCCGTGTACGAACCGAGTACCGAGGTAGGGTCGATTTGCGAGTCGCGGGTCCAGACCAGATAGTCTTCGAGATTCTTGCGGAAGGTCTGCTCGCGATCGGCGCGGTTCGGCGTGTTCGGGTAATCGAAGGCGAGCGTGGTCAGTGCATCGAGCACGCGGAAGTTGCCCATGAAGCGCCCGTAGATGGTCTCCACACCGAGAATGCCGACGATCACCTCGGGCGGCACGCCGAATTCCTCATAGGCGCGTTGCAGCGTGGCCTGGTTGTTACGCCAGAACCGCACGCCCGCATTGATGCGGACCGGGTCGAGAAAGCGCGACTGGTACACGCGCCAGTTCTTCACCGACGGCGCCGTCGACGGTGTGACGAGCTTGACCGCGGTCGTCGAGTAACTGACACCGGCGAACAACGTATGCAGCGTGGCGGGATCGAAGTCGTAGCGCGCCACCATGTCGTTGATGAAACCGTCGACGTCAGGGTTGTTCGCGTAGCGCTGCGGAATGATTTCTTCTTCGAAGGTCTGGCCTTGCGGCACCGCTTGTTGCGGCTGAGACTGCGTCACCAGCAGCGGCCGCTGCGGGGCGCTGGTCTGTGCCTCGGCCGGACTGGCTGCCGCGAACACGCACCATGCGACGGATAGTGCAGTGGCTACTTTCTGGGTGCGTAGCCGGTTTCGTGCGGACGGAGCAAGCTTGACGGTCATAGTGAACTGGGAGAGCAGTGCGAAGGAGACAGACGGTGACGGAAGGTTACGGGGCAGTATACCCGAGGCCCATTGCGGAACTGTGCAGAACCGTTGCCGCAGGGCGTCTCCGGCAAAGGGTGTGGTAACTTGATGGGGTTGGGCGCGCCGCGTGTGCGCGCCTTTGGACGGAGACACGCCGCGCGCGCTTGCGCGAAGCGACGCAGAAGAGAATCATGGCAACAGCCTTTTATTCCCACCCAGACTGCCTGCTTCACGAGATGGGCGAATGGCATCCCGAATGTCCGGCGCGCCTGCAGGCAATTGAAGATCAACTGATCGCCAGCCGCATCGACGCGCTCATCGAGCGCGAGTCGCCGCCGCTTGCCGACGAGGCCGCGCTGCTGCGCGTGCATACCCAGGCGCACGTCGATTACATCCGCAGCCGGTCGCCTGAAGAAGGCTACGCGGAGATCGACCCGGACACCTCGATGAATCCGCATACCTGGCAGGCCGCCTTGCGCGCCGCCGGCGCTGCGGTGGCCGCCACCGACGCGGTGATCGAAGGCCGTTACGACAACGCGTTTTGCAGCGTGCGGCCGCCCGGTCACCATGCGGAGCCGGCTCGCGCGATGGGCTTCTGCTTTTTCAACAACGTCGCGATTGCCGCGCGCCACGCACTGGAAGTGCATGGGCTGGAGCGAGTCGCGATTATCGATTTCGACGTCCATCACGGCAATGGCACCGAAGCCGCTTTTTCCGGCGACTCGCGGGTGTTGATGTGCAGCATCTTCCAGCACCCGTTCTATCCGTTCAGCGGCGCCGACAACCAGGCGCCCAATATGGTCAACCTGCCGATGCCGGCACGCTCCAAGGGCATGGAAGTGCGCGAGGCGGTGGATATGATGTGGCTGCCGCGCCTGCACGCCTTCAAGCCGGAGATGATCTTCGTCTCGGCGGGGTTCGACGCACATCGCGAGGACGATCTCGGCAACATGGGGCTCGTCGAAGACGATTACGCGTGGCTGACCGATCAGGTGCGCGAGATCGCCAACCGCTATGCGCAGGGGCGGATCGTCAGTTGCCTCGAGGGCGGATACAACCTGTCGGCGTTGGGGCGCAGCGTGGTCGCCCACGTGCGGGCGCTCGCGGGAATCTGAGCGTCCCCGGCACGCGGCGCGGCGTGCGCAACTTCAACCGCACCGCGCCTCGATCCACGCCAGCAACTCGCCGATCACCCGCTCGCGATCGAGGTCGTTCATCGTTTCGTGGTAACTCGCTTCGTGAAGCGTCAGCGTCTTGTCCGGCGAACCGGCATGCTGGCCGAACGCGCGGCTGCCGTCGGGTTCGGTGAGCTTGTCGGCGGTGCCGTGATACACCAGCAAGGGCACCTGCAGACCGGCACGGCCGCGCTCGATGCGCGCCATCGCCAGCAAGATCTCCGCGCCGGTGCGAGCCGGAATCGCCCCGTGATGCACCAGCGGATCGTTGCGGTTCGCCTCGACGATCGCCGCGTTGCGCGACAGCAGCGCCGCGTCGATCTTCATGGCGGGAAAGCCTGGCCAGACGCGGCTGATGATCTGGCTCATCGTCAACATCCAGCGCGGTACGTCGCGGCCCGGCGCGAGCGCGGGACTCGACAGGATCAGCCCCGCCAGCCGGTGGCCGCTTGCCGGCAGACGTTCGATCGCGTACAGCGCGGCAATCGCGCCGCCCATGCTGTGGCCCATCAGGAACAAGGGGTCGCCTTCGCGTGCCGCGACGCCTAACAAGCCCTCGGCGTCGAGCAGATAGTCATCGAAGCGATCGATCCGGGCGCGCTTGCCGGGTGCTTGCCCGTGGCCGCGCAGATCGATGGCGAGCAGTTCGATGCCTGCTGCGTTCAGCCGCTCGGCGAGCGCCGCGTAGCGGCCGGCATGTTCCGCGAGGCCGTGCAGTAGCGCCACCGTCGCGCGCCGGGTACCGGCGACGGGCCACCGGTACAGCGGCAGCTCGACGCCGTCCCGTGTCGTTACGACCGGGCGCGCCGCGCCCCCGCCCCGCTGTGGGGCGACCGCCGCGGTCGCTGAGTCAGGACGAGCGTTGTTGTGCTGGGTAGTCTCCATGTCCGCCATCGTTGTAGTTTTGACCCGCCCGATCATAGTCGTACGCATGCGACACGCGCGAGCGCTGCGTGCGGGATGTGCCTCTAATTCCTTTGGGTTATGAAAAAATCGGAATTGATTATTAAAGGGAATGTCGACGCTGCGGTAGAATCGCGGACCAAATCCCTATAAAAGTAACGGCGGCCGCTTGTCGGGAGCGCATCCACGCTCGCCGGCAGTCCCGCCGTTTCGTTTTTTCATGATCGAAATTCGCAATATCTCCCAGCGTTTTGCCGGACCGCGGGGCTGGGTCGAGGCGCTGCACAACGTCAACCTGTCGATTCCGGCGGGCGAGGTGTTCGGCATCATCGGTCGCAGCGGCGCCGGCAAGAGCACGCTCGTGCGCACCATCAACCTGCTGACACGTCCGACCGAAGGCAACATCGTCGTCAACGGCCGCGATCTCACCACGCTCTCCGCCGCGCAATTGCGCGAGGCGCGGCGCGAGATCGGCATGATCTTCCAGCATTTCAACCTGCTGTCGTCGCGCACCGTGTACGAGAACGTCGCGCTGCCGCTCGAACTGGCCGGCCTGAAGCGCGCCGAGATCGAAGCCAACGTGTTGCCGCTGCTCGAACTGGTGGGCCTCACGGCGCAGAAAGACCGTTATCCGGCACAGATCAGCGGTGGTCAGAAGCAGCGCGTGGGGATTGCCCGGGCGCTGGCGAGCAAGCCCAAGGTCTTGCTGTCCGACGAGGCCACTTCGGCGCTCGACCCGGAAACTACCCGCTCGATTCTGGATCTGCTCAAGCGCATCAATCGCGAACTCGGCCTGACCATCGTATTGATCACGCACCAGATGGACGTGATCAAGCAGGTCTGCGACCGCGTCGCGGTGCTGGATGCGGGCCGGGTCGTCGAACACGGCAAGGTCATCGACGTGTTCCTGCAGCCGCATCACGAAGTCACGCGCGCGCTGATCGGCGATGTGATTGCGCAGGAGTTGCCGCCTGCACTAAAGGCGCGTGTCGCCGAACGTCTGAAGACCGGCAGCGGTCATCTGCTGCGCCTCGCGTTCACCGGCACGGGCGTCGATCAACCGATCCTCTCGGAAACGATTCGCCGCTTCGAACTCGACTTCAACATCCTGCACGGCCAGATCGACGAGATCCAGGGGCAGGCGTTCGGCTCGCTCGCGGTGCTCGCGGGCGGCGAACCGGTGAATGTGGCGCAGGCGTTGGCGTATCTGCGCGAACAAGGTGTGGTGGTGGAGGAGATGTCCTATGTTGAGTGAAATGCTCGATATGTTCGTCCAGTCGTTCTGGGAGACGCTCATCATGGTGGGCATCTCGGGCCTCGTGGGCGCGCTGGTCGGTTTGCCGCTCGGTGTGTTGCTGTATCTGACGGACCGTCAGGGCGTCCTGCAGAACGTCGGCCTCAATCGCTCGATGGGGATCGTGATCAACGCGGTGCGTTCGACACCGTTCATCATTCTGCTGGTCGCGGTGATTCCGTTTACGCGGCTGGTGGTCGGGTCTTCCATTGGGACCGCTGCGGCAATCGTGCCGCTGACGATCTCCGCTGCACCGTTCATCGCTCGTCTCGTGGAAACGGCGCTGCGCGAAGTGGACCGCGGCCTGATCGAAGCCGCCCAGGCCATGGGCGCAACCACCAGCCAGATCGTCTTCAAGGTGCTGTTGCCTGAATCGTGGCCCGGTGTGGTCGCGGGGCTGACGATCACGTTCGTCTCGCTGGTCGGCTATTCGGCGATGGCCGGCGCGATCGGCGGCGGCGGCCTCGGCGACCTGGGCATCCGCTATGGCTATCAACGCTACGAGCCGGACGTGATGTGGACGGTCGTGGCGATCCTGATCGTGTTCGTGCAACTGGTGCAGTCGTTTGGGGATTGGCTCGTGCGTCGCCTGAGCCACAAGTAAGACGCCCTTCAGCGGCAGACAGGGCGTCGCAACTAGAACAAGGGTTATCGGAACCCGTTTGATGAGAATTGGAGAAGGTCAGTCATGCAACGTCGTTTCATTCTGCAGGTAGCGGCTGCTCTCGGCGCCGCAGCGCTCTTCGCCGCAAACACAGCGGCTTATGCCGACGACACCATCAAGGTCGGCGTCACCGGCGGTCCGCACGCGGAACTGATGGAAGTCGTGAAGGGTGTCGCCGCGAAGAACGGTCTGAACATCAAGATCGTCGAATTTGCGGACTACGTGCAGCCGAACGCGGCGCTCGCCAGTGGCGATCTGGATGCCAACAGCTATCAGCACGACCCCTACCTCGAGGCGCAGGTGAAGGATCGCGGCTACAAGCTGATCAGGGTCGCGGACACGGTGACCTTCCCGATGGGCATTTACTCGAAGAAGATCAAGTCGCTCGCCGAACTGCAGCCTAGCGCGAAGATCGCCGTGCCGAACGATCCGACCAACGGCGGCCGCGCCTTGTTGCTGCTGCAGAAGGAAGGCTTGCTGAAGCTGCGCGCCGACGCTGGCCTGAAGGCCACGCCGCTCGACATCGTCGACAACCCGAAGAAGCTGAAGATCGTCGAACTCGACGCCGCACAGATTCCGCGCTCGCTCGGCGACGTGGATGCTGCCGCGATCAACACCAACTATGCGATGCAGGCGGGCCTCAAGCCGAAACAGGACGCGATCGCGATCGAAGATCCGAAAGGCCCGTACGTGAACATCATCGCGATCCGCGAAGCGGACCGTAACAAGCCGTGGGTGGCGAAGCTGATCGCGGCGTATCACTCGCCGGAAGTGAAGCAGTACATCGACACGAAATACGGCGGTGCGGTGATTGCCGCGTGGTGAGCAATCTGAGCTAGCCACCCAAACGGGTGATGCAAGAAGGTGGCGCGCTGCACGATGATTGAGTCATCGCATCCGTCATGGATGGCAAATGATGAATTAGAGTCGTAAGTCGGGACCCGGGGTTGTCGCCCGGGTTTTTTCGGGATTAAAATAGAACGATCGTTCGTTATTGCCGTCACGCCGCTGAGGAGCGCTATCCTCGAGGTAAACCAGCCTGCGACACGGCTGCCGCAAAGGGGCAGTCGTTATAATGTCCGTTGGGTTGACGTATTCGTAACTTTGGAGCGTGTGCATGAAAATCCTGGTGCCAGTCAAGAGAGTGGTCGATTACAACGTGAAAGTCCGGGTGAAGTCGGACGGCACGGGTGTCGACATTGCGAATGTAAAGATGTCGATGAATCCGTTCGACGAGATCGCCGTGGAAGAAGCGGTGCGTCTGCGGGAAGCGGGTGTGGCGACGGAAGTGATCGCCGTGTCGGCGGGTGTCGCGCAGGCGCAGGAAACGCTGCGTACGGCGCTGGCGATCGGCGCGGACCGCGCGATCCTGATCGAGTCGAACGAAGACCTGCAGCCGCTGGCCGTGGCCAAGCTGCTCAAGGCGCTGGTCGACAAGGAACAGCCTTCGCTGGTGATTCTCGGCAAGCAGGCCATCGACGACGATTCGAACCAGACCGGTCAGATGCTGGCTGCGCTGGCGAATCTGCCGCAAGCGACGTTCGCCTCGAAGGTGGTCGTGGCCGACGGCAAGGCAACGGTGTCGCGCGAAGTGGACGGCGGGGCGGAAACGCTGGCGCTGACGCTGCCGGCCGTGATCACCACCGATCTGCGCCTGAACGAGCCGCGCTATGTGACGCTGCCGAACATCATGAAGGCCAAGAAAAAGCCGCTGGAAACGCTCAAGCCGGAAGACCTCGGCGTTGATGTGACGCCGCGTCTGAAAACGCTGAAGGTCGTCGAGCCGCCCAAGCGCAGCGCCGGTGTGAAGGTTGCTGACGTGAAGACGCTGGTCGAGAAGCTGAAGACCGAAGCCAAGGTGCTCTAAGGACAACGCAGGAGACGGACGAAATGACGATTCTGGTAATTGCGGAACACGACAACGCGTCGCTGAAAGCGGCGACGCTCAATACGGTTGCGGCAGCCGCGAAGATTGGCGGCGACGTCCACGTGCTGATCGCGGGTCACAACGCGCAAGGCGCGGCGGATGCGGCAGCGAAGGTTGCAGGCGTCGCCAAGGTGTTGCTGGCCGATGCGCCGCAACTCGAAGCGGGCCTCGCGGAAAACGTCGAAGCCACGGTGTTGAACATTGCGAAGGACTACTCGCATATCCTGGCGCCGGCTACCGCTTACGGCAAGAACATCGCCCCGCGTATCGCCGCGAAGCTCGATGTCGCGCAGATCAGCGATATCACCGCCGTGGATAGCGCCGACACGTTCGAGCGCCCGATCTACGCAGGCAACGCGATCGCGACGGTGCAATCGGGCGACCCGATCAAGGTCATCACGGTGCGTACCACCGGCTTCGACCCGGTGGCGGCAGAAGGCGGCAGCGCAGCGGTCGAGAAGATCGCCGCCGCAGCCGACAGCGGCCTGTCGCAGTTCGTTAGCCGTGAAGTGACGAAGCTGGACCGTCCGGAACTGACCTCGGCGTCGATCATCGTTTCCGGTGGTCGGGGTCTGGGCAGCGGCGAGAATTACACCAAGGTGCTCGAGCCGCTGGCGGACAAGCTCGGCGCGGCCCTCGGTGCTTCACGCGCCGCAGTCGACGCAGGCTTCGTGCCGAACGACTACCAGGTGGGCCAGACCGGCAAGATCGTCGCGCCGCAACTGTACGTCGCGGTGGGCATCTCGGGTGCGATCCAGCATCTGGCCGGCATGAAGGACTCGAAGGTCATCGTGGCGATCAACAAGGACCCGGAAGCGCCGATTTTCAGCGTCGCCGATTACGGTCTGGTGGGCGATCTGTTCACGGTGGTGCCGGAACTGGTGAGCGAGCTGGGCTAAAGCCAGCCACGCCGCAAAAAGGCGTCTGGCAGCACACAAAGGGACGCAGGGACCCATAGTCCGGCGTCCCTTTTTATATCGCAGGCAGGAGGAGAACTGAAATGAGCTATACGGCGCCCGTCAAGGACATGTTGTTCGTGATGAAAGAACTGGCAGCACTCGAAGACATCGCGACGCTGCCGGGTTTCGAGGACGCCAACCTCGACACCGCGCAGGCCGTTCTCGAAGAATCGGCCAAGCTGTGCGGCGAGGTGTTGGCGCCGTTGAATGTTGAAGGCGATCGCAATCCGAGCAGCTGGAAAGATGGCAAGGTCACGGCGACGCCCGGCTTCGCCGACGCGTTCCGGCAATTCTCCGAGGGCGGCTGGCAAGGCGTGCAGCATCCTTTGGACTACGAAGGCCAGGGGCTGCCGAAGCTGATCGCAACAGCCTGTATCGAGATGCTGAATGCGTCGAATCTTTCCTTTGCACTGTGCCCGCTGTTGACGGACGGCGCCATCGAAGCGTTGCTCACGGCCGGCAGCGACGAGCAGAAGCAACGCTACGTGCCGAAGCTGATTTCGGGCGAATGGACCGGCACGATGAACCTGACCGAGCCGCAGGCCGGTTCGGATCTGGCGCTCGTGCGCACGCGCGCCGAGCCGCAGGGCGACGGCTCGTTCAAGCTGTTCGGCACCAAGATTTTCATCACGTGGGGCGAGCACGACATGGCGAAGAACATCGCCCATCTCGTGCTGGCACGCACGCCGGGTGCGCCCGAAGGCGTGAAGGGCATCTCGCTCTTTATCGTGCCGAAGGTCCTCGTCAACGAAGACGGTTCGCTCGGCGAGCGTAACGACGTGCATTGCGTGTCGATCGAACACAAGCTCGGCATCAAGGCGAGCCCGACCGCGGTGCTGCAATTCGGCGATCACGGCGGTGCGATCGGTCATCTGATCGGCGACGAGAACCGCGGTCTCGAGTACATGTTCATCATGATGAACGCTGCCCGCTTTGCGGTGGGCATGCAGGGTGTCGGCGTGTCGGACCGGGCTTATCAGAAGGCCGTTGCGTATGCGAAAGACCGCGTGCAAAGCCGTCCGGTGGATGGTTCTGCCAAACAATCGGTCTCGATCATCCATCACCCGGACGTGCGCCGCATGCTTGCGACGATGCGTGCCTTGACCGAGGGTTCGCGCTCGCTTGCCTATGTGGCCGCAGCGCATTGCGATATCGCGCATCGTCATCCTGATGAGACGAAGCGCGCTGAACACCAGGCGATCTACGAATTCCTCGTGCCGATCGTGAAGGGCTGGAGCACGGAGCTGTCGATCGACGTCACGAGTCTCGGCGTGCAGGTGCATGGCGGCATGGGCTTCATCGAAGAAACGGGCGCGGCCCAGTATTACCGCGACGCGCGCATTCTGCCCATCTACGAGGGCACCACCGCGATCCAGGCGAACGACCTGATCGGACGCAAGACCTTGCGCGACGGCGGCGCGGTCGCGAAGTCGCTGCTGGCCGGTATCGCGCAGACGGTCGAGGCGCTCGGCTCGCGGCAAGGGGCGGCGTTCAGGTCAATGCAGCAGCAACTCGCGCAGGGGCAGCGTGCGTTAGGCGCGGCGGTGGAGTTCGTGGTCGCGAATACGAAGCGTGATCCGAATGCGGTGTTTGCCGGCAGCGTGCCGTATCTGAAGCTGGCGGGCATCGTGCTCGGCGGCTGGCAGATGGCGCGTGCGTTGCTGGTGGCCGACGAGAAGCGCGCGGAAGATCCGTCGTTCTACGGCGCGAAGATTGCCACGGCGCAGTTCTATGCCGAGCATGTGCTGCCGCAAGCGTCGGCGCTGGAAGCGTCGATTGTCAGCGCGAAGGGCGATGAAGGGGTGCTGGCGTTGTCGGAAGATCAGTTCTGATTTTGCGCATTCGTCAGTGAGTCGCTGCGTGGTCGATCGAATTTGATCGCGCAAAATAAAACGGCACCTGCAAAGGTGCCGTTTTTTCGTCTAACCGGATGACGTCAGAGCTCCGGCCAAGGCTACCTGAAGCAATCCCTCAGGCGTACGCCGGACGCGTCGTACCGCCGGTCTCGCCCAGATAGCGATGCACCGACAGATCGTCCGACTGGATCGCAGGCTGCTTGCCCGACATCAGGTCGGCGAGCAGTTGGCCCGAACCGCACGACATCGTCCAGCCGAGCGTGCCGTGGCCGGTATTGAGGAACAGGTTCGACACGGGCGTGCGGCCGACGATCGGCGTGCCGTCCGGTGTCATCGGACGCAGGCCGGTCCAGAAGCTGGCCTTGGCTGTGTCGCCGCCGCCGGGGAACAGGTCGTTCACGCACATTTCGAGCGTTTCGCGGCGCGCCTGGCGCAGCGATTTGTCGAAGCCGACGATCTCCGCCATCCCGCCGACGCGAATCCGGTCGTCGAAACGCGTGATCGCAATCTTGTAGGTTTCGTCGAGCACGGTGGACACAGGAGCCGCCGCCGCGTTGACGATGGGTGCCGTGATCGAATAGCCCTTCAGCGGATAGACCGGAATCTTGACGATGTCCGCGAGGAACTTGGTCGAATACGAGCCGAGCGCCACGACGAACGCGTCGGCGCGGACCAGGTCGTTGCCGCACTGCACGCCGGCAATCCGGCCGCCGGCCATGGCGAGCGCGTCGATCGGCGTGTTGTAGCGGAACGTCACGCCCAGTTCTTCGGCCAGTGCCGCGAGGCGCGTGGTGAAGAGCTGGCAATCGCCGGTTTCGTCGCCCGGCAGGCGCAGGCCGCCGGTCAGCTTGTGCGCGGTGGCGGCGAGCGCCGGCTCGGCGCGTGCCAGTTCGGCCGACGACAGCAGTTCATAAGGCACATTGGCGTCTTGCAGCACGGCGATGTCTTTCGCGGCGCCGTCGAATTGCTGCTGTGTGCGGAACACCTGCAGCGTGCCACCCGTACGGCCCTCGTACTGGATGCCGGTGTCGGCGCGCAGCGCCTGCAGGCAGTCGCGGCTGTATTCGGCGAGGCGCACCATGCGGCCTTTGTTCACCGCATAGCGCGCGGACGTGCAGTTCTGCAGCATCTGCCACATCCACTGCAGCTGGAATTGCGTGCCGTCGAGCCGGATGGCGAGCGGCGCGTGCTTCTGGAACATCCACTTGACGGCCTTCAGCGGCACGCCCGGCGCTGCCCACGGCGACGCATAGCCCGGCGAAATCTGGCCCGCGTTGGCAAAGCTCGTTTCGAGCGCGGGACCGGCTTCGCGGTCGATCACGGTCACTTCATGACCCGCGCGCGCAAGATAATAGGCGCTCGTGACCCCGACGACGCCACTGCCCAAAACGACGACTCGCATAGCTGCTCCAGAAGGTTCTTTGGGGCTCGCGCGTCCGTAGATGGCTCAACTCGTTGGTGAATCATTCGATTAACGAGGTGATACGCTTTCAGCCCAGTGTTAACCGCTATACTATTGAGTGTCCACTAGGTTTTGTTATTGTATTTTTCAGATTTTCAGTAGAAAAACCATGCGAACTCAGCGTCAACCGATTCGTGCACTCGACAAGCTCGATCACAAGATCCTCAGGCTCCTGCAACAGGACGGCCGGATGGCGATGAAAGACCTCGCGGAGCAGGTCGGGCTGTCGGTGACGCCCTGTATCGAGCGGGTCAAGCGCATGGAGCGTGACGGCGTCATTACCGGCTATCACGCCCGCGTCAATCCGGCCGAACTGGGTGCGGCGCTGCTGGTGTTCGTCGAGATTACGCTCGACCACAAGAGCGGCAATATGTTCGACCAGTTTCGCCGCGAAGTGCAGAAGATTCCCGAGGTGCTGGAATGCCATCTGGTCTCGGGCGACTTCGACTATCTGATCAAGGCGCGTATCGGCGAGATGGCCGATTACCGGAAACTGCTCGGCGACATCCTGCTGCAACTGCCGGGCGCGGTGCAGTCGAAGAGCTATGTGGTGATGGAAGAAATCAAGGAAACCTTGACGATCGCGGTCGGCGAGTAGGCCGCTGCGGGCCAGGTCAGACGGGCTCAAAGAGGACTCGACAAACGGCTCAAACACTGTATATTTATACAGTATTGTTTGAGCCTTTTTCGTATCCGCTGTCCGTTTGCGCTGGACCTCACCGTGACCGATTCCGTCCCCGAATATCCGATCGCCCCGCCCGCACCGCGCAAGGGTCGCGGCGCCGTCACGAACCTGCAGGGCCGCTACGAAGTCGACCAGCGCGAAGCGGTCGACGACGGCTGGGTGCTGCACGAGGAGGAAGAGGGTGGGCCGCCCGCGCTGCGCACGCAGGTCTTCGACGAGCGGGCGAAAACCATTCTGACCCGCAACGCGTCGCCGGACATTCCCTTCAGCGTGTCGCTCAACCCGTATCGGGGCTGCGAGCATGGCTGCATCTACTGCTTCGCCCGGCCTACGCATAGTTATTTGGGCTTGTCGCCGGGGCTCGATTTCGAGAGCCGCATTTATGCCAAGGTCAATGCGCCGGAATTGCTGGAGCGCGAGCTATCGAAGAAGTCTTACGTACCGGAGCCGATTGCGTTAGGCGTCAATACCGACGCCTGGCAGCCGGTCGAGCGCGAGTTGCGCCTGACGCGGCGGGTGATCGAAGTGCTGAGCGCGCGGGGACATCCGTTCGCGGCGATTACGAAATCGTCGCTGATCGAGCGCGATCTGGATCTGCTGGCGCCTATGGCGGCGCGCGGGCAATTCATGGCGGCCATCACCATTACAACACTGGATGCCGAGATCGCCCGCACGCTCGAACCGCGCGCGGCAACCCCGGCGCGCCGGCTGCGCACGATCCGCACGTTGAGTGAAGCCGGCATCCCGGTGGGCGTGAGCATCGCGCCGGTGATTCCGTTCGTCACCGAGCCGGACATGGAGCGGGTTTTGGAGGCGTGTGCCGAAGCCGGCGCGAGCAATGCCAGCTATATCGTGCTGCGTCTGCCGTGGGAAGTGGCGCCGCTCTTCAAAGATTGGCTCGCGGCGCATTTTCCGGATCGCGCGGAGCGGGTGATGAGCCGCGTGCGCGATATGCGGGGTGGCAAGGACTACGACGCCAACTTTGCGACGCGTATGAAAGGCGAGGGTTTGTGGGCCGACCTGCTGAAGCAGCGGTTTCATCAGGCTGTCCGCCGGCTCGGTTTGAACGAGCGCCGGCGCGGCATTCTCGATATGTCGCAGTTCATGCGCGCGGCGCCGACGGCGGGCCCGGTGCGCGACGATCCGCAGATGAATCTGTTCTAGGCGGGGCGCGCAACACCTGGGCGCCGTCTCTGCTATTGGGACAGCGTCTTGTCCGGCTGGACTTGCGATTCGAAGTAAGTCTGGAAAGTTACGGCGAGGGCCGTCATGAGCAGCATTGCGCCAATGAACAGCGAAAAGATCACCACGAAAATCACAGCCCAGCCGGAGCGGCTATGTTGCTGGGACTGCGGATTGAATTGCGCGTCCCATTTTTCGTCGGGGCGCAGGCCGTAGACGATCGCCGCGAGGAAGGCGGCAAACAGGGAGATGGCGCCCGGAACCGCCAGCACCCAACCAGGCGCCGAGGTCCGTTCACTGGCGATCAGCAGCAGAACGCCTGGAATGCCGGCGAGCGTGCAGATCAGGTGGAGCCAGCCGTACACGTCGCGCTTTCCATATAGATAGAAGCGGTGCGCGCCGAGGCTGCCGAAAAAGAAGGCGAGCGCCGCGGTCAGCGTCTTGGACCTGAAGCGTGAGGAATTCGAAACGCGCGTGGACATGTGGGCAAGAGTTCAGTGACAGGCAGTCGCAAGGACCGGCGCGCAACGGTGCGCGGACCGACGCGCATTCTACGCCCGGTGGCATGGCGGCGGTCATGTCGCACCCTGATGGATAGCATTCGTCGCGTCAGGGCGCCGTGTACGTCACGCGATAGATCGCGCCTGCGTAGTCGTCGCTGATCAGCAAGGAGCCGTCGGGCATCGGCAGAACGTCGTCCGGGCGGCCCCAGACGCTTTCATCGGGTATCAGCCACCCTTCGACGAACACCTCCTGATGGATACCGCTGCCGTCTGGGTTCGTGACGACGCGCATGACCCGGTAGCCGACTTTCTTGCTGCGGTTCCAGGAGCCGTGCTCGGCGATAAAGATGTTGTTGCGATACGCGGCGGGGAACATCGAGCCGGTATAGAAACGCATGCCCAGCGAAGCGACGTGGGCGCCGAGCTTTAGCACCGGCGGCGTGAAGGCGCTGCAGGGGTGATCCTTGCCGTACTCGGGGTCGGACGTGTCGCCGCCGTGACAGTATGGATAACCGAAGTCCATGGCGGCGCGCGGGGCGCGGTTCAGCTTGTCGTCGGGGACGTCGTCGCCCATCATGTCGCGGCCGTTGTCGGTGAACCAGAGTTCGTGCGTGACCGGGTGCCAGGCGAAGCCGACCGTATTGCGTATGCCGCGCTCCACGGTTTCTTCATGGCTGCCGTCCGGATCCATGCGCCCGATCATCGCGTAGCGGTCGCGGTCGGGCAGGCAGATATTGCACGGCGCGCCTTGCGGGACGTAGAGCTTGCCGTCCGGGCCGAAAGCGATGAATTTCCAGCCGTGATGGCGGTCGGTGGGGAGCTTGTCGGTGATGACAGCCGGTGTGGGCGGGTCATTTAAATGGGTGTCGATCGCGTCGAAACGCAGGATCTTCGAGACGGCCGAGACGTAGAGCGCACCGTCGCGCCATGCCACGCCGGCCGGCAGCTCCAATCCCGACGCGATCACGTGACGCGCCACGACATGCGAGTCGCGCAATTCCAGCGCATACACATGACCGTCGAGGCTGCCGGCGTAGAGCACGCCATTCGGCGAAAGCGCCATCTCGCGCGCACTGGGTACGTCGTCGGAGAGCACCTGGATGTGGAAACCCGGCGGCAGCCTGAGCCGTTCGACCGGCAGGGCGGCCAGCGCCGAGCGGGCGCTCAGGATCAGCAGCAGCGTGGCCGCCAGGTAGCCAGCACCGAGGCGAGCGCAACGCCCGACGCGCGTCGCACGGGCGAGCACGACAAACCGGAGCGAGGCGACGCGCGTCACGGTTAGCGCGGCAGTGAGGGCAGGTTTCACGGGCTTTCCATCCGGTTATTCAGGCGATTTGACGGCCCCCGGCCGGCTGGACTGTATGGCCAGCGCAACCGCGAATCTCAGTTTATCCCGGTAAGTGTTTGTTATGGCTTCAGTTTCCCGCTATAATCGCGTGTTTCAGTGGTTCCGAACCCCGGTTTTCAAGGATTCTAGTATGGTCATCATCCGCTTGGCTCGTGGCGGCTCCAAGAAGCGCCCGTTCTACAACATCGTCGCAACCGATTCGCGTAACCGTCGTGACGGCCGCTTCATCGAACGCGTTGGCTTCTACAACCCGGTCGCTACGAAGGGTGAGTCGCTGCGTATCGCTCAAGACCGCCTGACGTATTGGCAAGGCGTTGGCGCACAACTGTCGCCGACGGTCGAGCGTCTCGTGAAGGAAGCGCAAAAGGCGCAGCCGGCTGCTTAATGGTCGCTAGCGTGTGCATCGCCGGCGGCTCGCGCAGCTTGCGCGAGGTGTCCGATGCGCGAGTTTTGCTGCGTGTTTTACTGAAACAGCAGACGTCGAAGGTAGCAGCGAGCGTCGCCTTGAGGTGTTCTCATGTCTGAGCGTGATTCGGGAAGTTCAGGTCGCGCCAAGGCAGGTCCGCGTGCTGAGGCATCAACGCAGGCACCGAAACAAGCCCCATTCGGCGCATTCGTCCGCAAGCCGGTCGAGCGCGCCCAGGGCAAGGCCAAGTCAGATGCCGTGGTCGATTCGAGCGCTGCAGCTCTGCGAGCCGAAACGGCCGAAAGCTGGCCGGACGACGCTGTCGAAGTGGGCGCAGTCGTCGACGCCTACGGCCTCAAGGGCTGGGTCAAGGTAGCCGCGCATGCGGACGCCGGGCGAGGTGGCGACGCGTTGCTGAGCGCAAAGCGCTGGTGGCTGATGAAAGGCCACGAGCGCACTTCAGCGCCGGCGTTGCAGGCAAAGATTCACAGCGACAGCATTGTGGCCCATCTGGGCGGCACGGCTGACCGCGATGCGGCGCTCGCGCTGCGTGGCACGCGTGTGTACATCTGCCGCAGCGATTTCCCGGCACTGGACGCTGACGAATTTTACTGGGTCGACCTGCTCGGCCTGGATGTCGTGAACCTGACCGGGGTCGCCCTCGGCAAGGTGGCCGACATGATCGACAATGGTGCGCATTCGGTGTTGCGCATCGAGTATCCGACTACCGGCAAAGACGGTAAGCCGGCAACTGGCGAGCGTTTGATCCCGTTCGTCGGTGTCTATGTCAAAACGGTGGACCAGAAGGCGAAGCAGATTGTCGTCGATTGGGAAGCCGACTATTAAACGAGCTCGGTGACTGGAGGGAGCGATGCAGTTCGATGTCGTCACGCTCTTTCCTGAGATGTTTCGTGCGCTGACCGACTGGGGTATCACCAGTCGCGCGGCGAAGCAGGAGCGCTACGGTTTGCGTACGTGGAATCCGCGCGATTTCACGACAGACAACTACCGCACAATCGACGATCGCCCCTATGGCGGCGGCCCAGGCATGGTGATGCTGGGCAGGCCGCTGGAAGATGCGATCGGCGCGGCGAAAGCCGCGCAGGCGGAGCAGGGCATTACCGGTTCGCGCGTCGTGATGATGTCCCCGCAAGGTGCGACGCTCAATCACGAACGGGTGATGGGATTTGCCGCGGAACCTGGCTTGATCATGCTGTGCGGCCGCTATGAAGCGATCGACCAGCGTCTGCTCGACCGCTGCGTCGACGAAGAAGTGAGCCTTGGCGACTTCGTGCTGTCGGGCGGCGAATTGCCGGCCATGGCCCTGATGGACGCCGTGGTGCGTCAGTTGCCCGGCGTGCTGAACGACTCGCAGTCGGCGGTGCAGGATAGTTTTGTTGACGTGCTGCTGGATTGTCCGCATTACACGCGTCCCGAGGAATACGAGGGTGTGCGTGTGCCCGATGTGCTGCTCGGCGGCCATCATGCGGAGATCGAGTTGTGGCGCCGGCGCGAAGCGCTGCGCAACACCGTCAACAAGCGGCCCGATCTGATCGAGAAGGCCAGAAAGAACAAGATGTTGAGCCGTGCCGACGAGGCATGGCTCGCAAGTCTCGCAAAGGAAGCATCGAAGGCGTAAAGCCCCGGTGTCACTTGCGAATTGGCGGCACCGCACATGCGTGTACGGTGCCTGATGTGAACCCATCCTCTATCGGGGCCGTAGCCAAGCAGTGTTCTGTGAGGCAGGTACGAACGCCGACAAGATGGCATTAGGAGTCAGTGATGAATCTGATTGCAAAACTCGAGCAGGAAGAAATCGCGCGCGCCCTCGGCGAGAAGACCATCCCCGAATTCGCCCCCGGCGATACGGTGATCGTCAGCGTGAACGTAGTTGAAGGTACGCGTAAGCGTGTTCAGGCTTACGAAGGCGTCGTGATCGCCAAGCGTAACCGTGGTCTGAATTCGTCGTTCATCGTCCGCAAGATTTCGTCGGGCGAAGGCGTCGAGCGTACGTTCCAGACGTACTCGCCGCTGCTGGCAAGCATCGTCGTGAAGCGTCGTGGCGATGTGCGTCGTGCGAAGCTGTACTACCTGCGCGACCGTTCGGGCAAGTCGGCCCGGATCAAGGAAAAGCTGGTCTCGAAAGACCGTGCTGCTTCCCAGGCATAAAAGCTGTAAGAGCTGTAAGAAAAAGCACCCTTTGCGGGTGCTTTTTTCTTTGTTGGGTCAGAATAGCAACATGCCCTATACCCGCTCGCTTTGAGATCCCGTTGACCCGCCCTGTCTTCGAACCCGAAACCCTGCCTGTCGAATCGACGGGCGACGATCTGCCACTGGTTGCTCCCGCGCGTCTGACGCCAGACGGACTGCGTGCGCGCTTCGAGCAGCGCCTGTCATGGACGGCGGAGCCAGGCGATGCACGTTGGAAAGAGTTCGGCGATCCACGGGTCGCGGCCGTACTCGTACCGCTGGTGGTGCGCGACGAGGGGCTCACGGTGCTGCTCACCCAACGTGCCGATCACCTGAACGATCATGCGGGCCAGGTCAGCTTTCCGGGTGGACGCCACGAACCGTTCGATGCGGACGCAACGGCTACCGCGCTGCGCGAGGCGCAGGAAGAGGTCGGGCTGGATCCTCAGCGCGTCGAGATTCTCGGTTCCTTGCCTGACTATCTGACGGGCACTGGTTTTCGCGTCACGCCGGTGGTGGGGCTCGTGCATCCGCCGTTTACCGTCGAGGCCGATTCGCTCGAAGTCGCCGAGGTCTTCGAAGTGCCGTTGCGCTTTCTGATGGACCCGGCCCATCACGAGGTCCGGGTGTTCCGCTGGGAAGGCGGTGAGCGGCGCTTTTTTTCGATGCCTTACCCGCGCGGCGACGCGGCCGGTCACTACTTCATCTGGGGGGCAACGGCGGGTATGTTACGCAACTTCTATCGCTTCCTCGCCGCATGACGGGCGCCGGGCGGCCGGAACCGGTGCGAGTGTCGCGGCTTTGCAACCATCGCTGCGCTCAGTCGCATCCGACCCTGTGCTATCGTTATAAAACAATCGTAAAAACCCGAATGGCACGGCGCACCGCATGACTTTTTTCTCCGTATTGCTGGCTCTGATCATTGAACAGGTGCGCGCGCTGTCGCCGAACAATCCGGTGTCCGCGCTGCTTCAATATCATGCGGAGTCGGCGGCGCACGGATTCGACGCCGGCAAGCCCAAGCACGGCCTGCTCGCGTGGCTCGTGGTGGTGGTGCCATGGACGCTGGCCGTCGCGCTCGTCTACTACGTGCTGTATCACATCAACTTCGTGCTGGCGTTCCTGTGGAACGTCGTGATCGTCTATTTCACGCTCGGCTTCCGCCAGTTCAGCCACTACTTCACGGACATTCACCTCGCGCTCAACAACGACGACGTGCCGCGCGCGCGGGAAATCCTCAATGAATGGACGGGCCTCGATACGGTCGACATGCCGGTCAGCGAGATCGTGCGTCATACGCTGATTCACGCGGTGGTCGCGTCGCATCGCCATGTGTTCGGCGTGTTCTTCTGGTTCCTCGTGCCGGTGGGGCCGGCGGGCGCGGTGCTGTACCGGATCGCCGAGTATCTGGCGCGCACCTGGTCGCGCCCGGCGGATGACCGCACCGTGGCCTTTTCCAGCTTCGCGCAACGGGCCTTCTTCGTGATCGACTGGTTGCCGGCGCGGTTGACGTCGTTGGGTTTTGCGATTGTCGGCAATTTCGAGGACGCGATTTATGCATGGCGCAATCATGCGCGCCAATGGCCCGACACCAATGACGGCGTGCTGCTGGCAGCGGGTAGCGGCGCCCTGGGCGCCCGCCTGAGCGGGCCGCTCGCGGAGCCGTCGAGTCTCGACGCGCTGGCGACGGGCGACGGCGGCCCGATGCAGGTCGGCGACGACTGCACGCCGCGCACGTTGCAATCGGCGGTGGGCCTGGTCTGGCGCGCGGTGATCCTGTGGATGATCTTGCTGCTGATGCTGACGATCGCCGTGTGGCTCGCCTAAGCGCAAATAAGCGCGGTGCTTCAGGTGCTTCAGGTGCCTCAGCCGTCGAGCGGATTACGCGCCGTCCCGCATTGCCAGCAGACCGTGAACTGCGCCTCCAGCGTCTCGCCGCATTGAGCGCAGCGCCATGACGGCGAACCCGCGCTCGGGCCATGTGCCGCCACGTCGATGAGCTTGCGCGCGATGACCTCGTCGCGTTCGTCGACGAGCCACAATTCCGGCGCGCACTGATCCGCTGGAATCTCCCCCAACGCGCCGTTCAGGTAGCGGTTGTGCAACTCACAGGCAATCCCCGCTGTCGCCAGCACATTGATCCAATGCTGTCCGATCAGCAGATTCGGCGCGCGCATCAGTTTCATCATGAGGGGAGATCCGTGGCGGGTGAGTGAGGCGGGTTAGGGGTTGCCAATCTGATGTGCCAGTGTGCCGATCAAGGTGCCCAGGCCGGTAGGCCGCTCAGGCGCCGCGCCGCACTCAACGTACGATCTGACTCGCCTCATGCACGAGCTGCGCATACAGCGCGTGCCGTGCCGGTGCGATCCGTCCGTCGGCGACCGCCTCGAGAATCGCACAGCCCGGCTCCTGCAGATGATGACAGTTGTAGAAGCGGCAATTCGGCAACAGCGGCCTGAATTCAGGAAACGCGCGCTCGAGCTTGCCCTCGGTCAGGTGATGAAGCCCAAACTCCTGGAACCCCGGCGAGTCGATCAGCGCACCGCCATCCGGCAGCGGGTAAAGCCGCGTGAAGGTGGTCGTATGGCGGCCGCTGTTCAATGCGGTGGAAATCTCGCGGGTCGCCACCTCGGCATTGGGCACCACCAGGTTGACCAGCGTCGACTTGCCCATCCCCGACTGCCCGAGCAGCAGCGTGGCATGACCGCGCAGATGCTCGTCGAGAGCCGCGCGCGCCGCCTCCGGCTGGGTCTTGATCGACAGTTCCACCACCGTATAGCCGAGCGCCTGATAGCGCGCGAGCCGCGTCCGTGCGCCGGGTAACTCGGCGGTGACGTCGGTCTTGTTCAATACGATCAGCGGCTTCAGCCCGTTTGCTTCGGCGGCGACCAGCGCGCGGCCGAGCAGGTCCTCGCTGAAATGCGGCTCGGTGGCGAGCACGATCAGCAACTGATCGAGGTTCGCCGCGAAGAGCTTCGATTTGTACTGGTCGGAGCGGTAGAGCAGATTGCGCCGCTCGCCGATCTCGACGATCACGCCCTGATCAGCCGAAGTGGGTTCGTAAATCACGCGATCGCCGACCGCCACTTCGCTGCGCTTGCCGCGCGGAAAACACTGCAGCATCGCGCCGCCGTCTTCCGGTGCGACCAGGTAGTGCCGGCCATGGGCCGCGATCACCAGGCCGCCCACGCGCGTCGTGGACGGTGCGCGCGGCGCCTTCGGGGAGCGGGCGCTCATGCGTGCCGCAGCAGGCGGTCGATCCGCTGCGACGCCGGCGGATGCGAATAATAGAACGCGGTATAGAGCGGGTCAGGCGTGAGGGTGGACGCGTTGTCCTCGTACAGTTTCACGAGCGCGTTGACGAGATCCTGCGCATCGGTTTGAGTGGCGGCGAACGCGTCGGCTTCGAATTCGTGCTTGCGCGAACTGAGGCTGCTAAGCGGCGTCACGAAGAACAGGAACACCGGCAGTGCGAGGAAGAACAGCACCAGCGCGAGTCCGCTGTTGCCACCCAGCAGCGAGGGCCGCACGCCGAGCCCCTCGTAGAACCACACGCACTGCATGAGCCAGCCGAGCAGCGCGAGCATCACGAGGCTGACGGCGAAAATCACGATCATCCGCTTGATCACATGACGGCGCTTGAAGTGACCGAGCTCATGCGCGAGCACCGCTTCGATTTCGCTGCCGGACAGGCGCGCGAGCAGCGTGTCGAAGAACACGATGCGCTTGGCCGCGCCGAAGCCCGTGAAGTAGGCATTGCCATGGGCGGAGCGGCGGCTGCCGTCCATCACGAACAGACCCTTGGCCGCGAAGCCGCAGCGTTTCATCAGCGCTTCGATGCGGCTTTTCAGCGCCTCGTCCTTGAGCGGTTCGAACTTGTTGAAGAGCGGGGCGATAAACGACGGATACAGCACCAGCACCAGCAACTGGAACACTACCCAGACCACCCATGTCCACAGCCACCACAGGCTGCCGGCCTGGTTCATCAGCCACAGCACGACGAACAGCAGCGGCAGCCCGAAAGCCGCGCCGAGCAGCACGCCCTTGATGCGGTCGGCGAAGAAGATGCCCTTGCCCATGCGGTTAAAGCCGAAGCGCTCTTCGATGCCGAACTGGCGGTAGTAGTCGAACGGCAGATCGATCACGCTGGTGATGGCGATGACCGCCGCGATCAGTGCAATCTGGCCGACATAACCGCGCCCAAGCCAGTCGGAGATGGCGAGATCGAGCGCCTGCACGCCGCCCAGCAGCGTGAGTCCGATCAGCACGGCCGCGCTCACGACAATCTCGATCATCGTCAGCCGCGTGCGTTCGACCGTGTAATCGGCGGCGCGCTGGTGTGCCGTGAGCGCGATCGTGGCTGCGAACTGGCCCGGCACCTTCTCGCGATGCGCCGCGACGAAGCGGATTTGCCGCGACGCGAGCCAGAGCTTGGTGCCGACCATCGCCACGACGGCGATGGCGAACAGAACGGTGAAGTACAGGGTAGGCATCCGGGGAATCCGTGGTATCTATGCGAGAATTATATGTTTGTTCCCGCCGGCTGGCGGGGCCACGCTAAAACGAACTGTTTCAACAGCCAAAAACGCGCGTCGCTCAGGGCGCGTGGCGCTCTCCACCAAGGTTGCCCTTCATGACTGACATTCTCGAATCCGCTGACCAGCCGTCGCTCGTGCGCAGCGACATGAATCTGATCTGGCTGGACATGGAAATGACCGGGCTCGAGCCCGATACCGACCGCATCATCGAGATCGCCGTCGTCGTGACGAATTCGACGCTCGACAGGCTGGTCGAAGGGCCGGTGCTCGCCATCCATCAGAGCGACGAAACGCTCGCCAAAATGGATCAGTGGAACCAGAACACCCACGGCCGTTCGGGATTGATTGACCGGGTGCGCGCCTCGACGGTCAGCGAAGCGGACGCCACCGAGCAGATCCGCGAATTTCTCGGCCAGTTCGTCCCGCCAGGCAAATCGCCGATGTGCGGCAATTCGATCTGCCAGGACCGCCGCTTCATGGCGCGCTGGATGCCGGATCTGGAGCGCTTCTTCCATTACCGCAATCTCGACGTCAGCACGCTGAAGGAGCTGTGCCGCCGCTGGCAGCCGGCCATCTACAAGGGCTTCCAGAAGCGCGCCATGCATACGGCGCTGGCCGACATCCACGAGTCGATCGACGAGCTCAAGTACTACCGTGAGCATTTTCTGATCCCGGCGGCCAGCGCGCCGGTTGCCGAGGCCTGAACCTGCCCGGGCGCGCCCGAATCTATCGTTAGACACCACCCGGCGAGGCCAGCCAAGCCGGGCGGGCAAGCTCCGCGGCTCAGTCCGGCCGCGGCGCGCGAATGGCGGTTTTCGGCCGGAACGCCTTCACGACCGAGGCGTTCGTTTCCACGTACGGACCGCCGATCAGGTCCACGCAGTAGGGCACCGCGGCGAAAATGCCCGGCACCTTCACCGTGCCCGCCTCGTCGCGCAGGCCTTCCAGCGTTTCCCGGATCGACTTGGGCTGCCCCGGCAGATTCACGATCAGCGCGGCATGCTCCGCCGTCTCGCGGATCACCGCCACCTGGCGCGACAGAATCGCGGTCGGCACAAAATTCAGGCTGATTTGCCGCATCTGCTCGCCGAACCCCGGCATTTCCCTGGTCCCGACGGCCAGCGTCGCCTCCGGCGTGACATCGCGCCGCGACGGCCCGGTGCCGCCGGTGGTCAGCACCAGATCGCAGCCGAGCTGGTCCACCAGTTCGACGAGCGTGGCGGAGATCGTCGGCGCGTCGTCCTGAATCAGCCGGGTGACGGCCTGCCAGGGCGAGCTCAACGCCGTGCCGAGCCATTCCTGCAGCGCCGGAATCCCCTTGTCCTCGTAGACGCCCGTGCTGGCGCGGTCGCTGACCGACACCAGGCCGATCACGATCTCGTCGGGATGGCTACGCGCGATCTTCGTCATCGTTGTCTTCCGGGGCGTCGTCTGCATCATCCTCGGCCGCTGCCGGGCCGTCCGCATGCTTGATCCACTGGAACAACTCGCGGAAATAGCGCGGCGGCTTGCTCTGCTGCGCCTCCTTGCGGGCGTTGCGGATCAGCGTGCGGCCTTCCTGCGGATCGGCGGCCGGGTGCTGGCGGATGAATTCGGTGAGCGCGGCGTCGTCGGCGAGCAGCTTCTCGCGGGTGCGCTCGATCCAGTGCATGCGCGCCGTTTCGGCCTTGTTGACGCCGTTGTACGAGTCCAGCGCGGTACGCAGCGCGGCCGTTTCGTCTTCGTGCAGCGAGCGCATCACGCGGCCCACGTACTGGACCTGGCGGCGCTTGCCCTCGTGATCGGTGATGCGGCGCGCTTCGCGCACGGCGTCGTCGAGCTTTTCGGGCATCGGCATGCGTTTCAAAGCATCTTTCGGCAGCGCGATCAGCGCCTCGCCCAACTCCTGCAGCGCGTGCATTTCGCGCTTGAGCTGGGATTTACTGGGACGGTCATACCCGTTTTCGTCGACGACGTTGTCGGCGGCGGGTTCCATCGGTTGAATGCGGGTTTTGCGTGTCATACCGATATTGTAGCGTGCCGTGCCCGCGCCTCCAGCCGTTACGCCTTTTCGGCGCAGCAAATGCCAGGTGCGTCCGCGCGGACCTTGCTATGATCGCGGGATACGTAGCGACGTACTTGAGAACACACCGGAGGGCCGCTCGCGGCCCCGCCCAGGACGCAACGAAGGACGGCAACGAATATGGCAGCAGACATGGACGTCAGACAGCGCTTTTTCCCGCATACCCAGGATGAACTGAAGGAAATCGCCTCGGACATCCTGCGTCACGCAAAGTCGCTCGGCGGCACCGACGCGGCGACTGAAATCTCCGAGGGCGACGGCCTGTCCGTCTCCGTGCGGCGTGGCGAGGTCGAGACAATCGAACATAACCGCGACAAGATGGTCGGCGTCACGGTTTTCATCGGCAACAAGCGCGGCAATGCGAGCACCTCGGACTTTTCGCCGCAGGCGCTGAAGGATACGGTCGCGGCCGCCTACAACATCGCGCGCTTCACGGCGGAAGACGACTGCGCAGGCCTCGCCGAGGCCGAGCTGCTCGAAACCGCGCCGCGTGACCTCGATCTGTATCATCCGTGGAACCTCACCGCCGACGAAGCGGTGGAGATCGCCCGCCGCGCCGAAGACGCGGCCTTCGCCACCGATCCGCAGATCCGCAATTCGGAAGGCGCCAGCGTCTCCGCCCAGCACTCGCAGTTCGTGCTGGCGACGTCGCGCGGCTTCCTCTCCGGCTACCCGTATTCGCGCCACTATGTGGCGTGCGCGCCGATCGCCGGCAGCGGCCGCAACATGCAGCGCGACGACTGGTACACCTCGCAGCGCAGCGCGGCAGAACTGGCCGATCCCGAAGCCGTTGGCCGCTATGCCGCGCAACGCGCGCTGGCGCGCATCGGCGCCCGCGGTCTCGACACGCGCAAGGTGCCGGTGCTGTTCGAGGCGCCGCTGGCGGCGGGCATCCTCGGCGCGTTCGTGCAGGCGGTGAGCGGCGGTGCGCTGTACCGCAAGACCTCGTTCCTCGTCGACAGTCTCGGCAAGCCGGTGTTCGCGCCGCACGTGCAGATCGTCGAAGACCCGCACGTAGCCCGCGCCATGGGCAGCGCCCCGTTCGACGAAGAAGGCGTGCGCACGAAGCAGCGCTCGGTGGTGAAGGACGGCGTGGTGGAAGGCTACTTCCTGTCCACCTACTCGGCGCGCAAGCTCGGCATGCAGACCACCGGCAACGCCGGCGGCTCGCACAACCTGAAGCTGCTGAGCTCGAAGACGCGTCCGGAGGACGATTTCGAGGCGATGCTGAAGAAACTCGGCACGGGCCTTCTGCTGACCGAACTGATGGGGCAGGGCGTCAACTACGTGACGGGCGACTATTCGCGCGGCGCGTCGGGTTTCTGGGTCGAGAACGGCAAGATCCAGTACCCGGTGGAAGAGATCACGGTGGCGAGCACCTTGCAGGAGATGTTCCACCACATCGTCGCGATCGGCGCGGACACGCTCGTGCGCGGCACCAAGCAGACCGGCTCGGTGCTGATCGAACGGATGACGATCGCTGGGCAGTAAGGCCTGCGCAGCCAGCGGCGCGGCAACGCGCCGGGCTGGTGCGCTGCATAAAGCAAAACGCCACGGAAAGTACTTTCCGTGGCGTTTTTGTTTGCGTGCGCCGGCGGGCGCCTGACGACGCTATCTACCCCCAGCGCCGCGTACCCGCTTAAGCCGACGCCTCGCGCGCCCCCGCCACGGCGCCCTTGCGCCGGTACGTCACAAACGCGTAGTCGAACTCGTTGGGCGCGTGGGCGCGGTGCGTCTCGTGGGCCACTTCTTCCCATTCCTGCGGATCGAGCGCGGCGAAGTGAGCGTCGCCTTCGAAGTCGATCGAGATTTCCGTGATGACGAGCTTGTCGGCGTGGCGCAGTCCTTCGGCATACAGTTCGGCGCCGCCGATCAGGAAGGCTTCCGGCGCCTGGTCCTGAGCCGCCAGCCTGAGCGCGTCCTCGAGGTTGGTGGCGGTGTCGCAGCCGGTAAAGCGGCGCGCCGCATCGCGGGTGACGACGATATTGCGCCGTCCCGGCAACGGCCGGCCGATCGACTCATGGGTCTTGCGGCCCATGATGATGGGGGCGCCCATGGTCGTGCGCTTGAAGAACGCAAGATCCTCGGGCAGGCGCCAGGGTAGCTGGTTGTCGCGGCCGATCACGCCGTTGCGGGCGCGAGCGACGATCAGGGTGAGCGTCGTCATCGAGTGAACACGGGAACGTAATCGCTCCGATTCTACCTGACGCCCACCCCGGGTCGGCTACATCGGTGTGTGCGGGCGGAGTGGGGCATGCGGGCCCGCGCCGTCACTCGCTTGCCTCGGCACGCTCATTGGGCAACCCTTCCTCGTCCGGCGCGCTCATCTCGCGCAGACCGTACGCGCCCATCAGGCGCGACAGCGTCACGCGCGAGACGCCCAGATCCAGCGCCGCCTCGCACAGGCGATGCCGGTGGCGCAGCAGCGCGGCTTCGATCGCGCGCTTTTCGGCGGCTTCGCGGGCTTGCGCCAGGCTCATGGTCTGCTGCGCGGTGAAATGGGCCAGATCGAGGTCCTCGGCGGAAATCAGCTTGTTTTCCGCCATCACGATGGCGCGGCGCACGCGGTTGATCATCTCGCGCACGTTGCCCGGCCAGTTGTAGTTGTACATGGCCTCGATCGCCGACGGCGTGAAGCCGCGGATCTTGCGCGCGCTGTCGGTCTTGAACTTGTGCATGATGTGATGAGCGAGGATCTCGATGTCCTTGCCGCGGGCGCGCAGTGGTGGCTCGTCGACGCGCAGCACGCACAGGCGATGGAACAGGTCGGCGCGGAACCGTCCGTCGCGCATCGCGGTTTCGAGGTCCAGGTGAGTGGCCGAGATGATGCGCACGTCGATGGGAATCGATTCGCGGCCGCCCAGCCGCTCGATCTTGCCTTCCTGCAGGAAGCGCAGCAGGCTCGCCTGGCTTTCCAGCGGCAGGTCGCCGATCTCGTCGAGCAGCAGCGTCCCGCCGTCCGCCTCTTCGACCCGGCCGATCTTGCGCTGGTTGGCGCCGGTGAACGCGCCGCGTTCGTAGCCGAATAGTTCGGACTGCAGCAGATGATGCGGAATCGCCCCGCAGTTGATGGCGATGAAGGGCGCCTTGCGCCGCCGCGAGCGTTCGTGGATCGCCAGCGCGGTGAGTTCCTTGCCGGTGCCCGATTCGCCCGAGATGAACACGCTGGCGTCCGTGTTGGCGACCTTGCGGATGGTGCGAAACAGTTGCTGCATCGCCTCGCAGGTGCCGACCATTTCGTCTTCGTCGGAGGCCGGCGCGCTGCCGATGTCGTCGGGATCGCACAACGTCACCATGCCGAACGCGTGACTGACGAGGTAATCGATCGTGGCGTTGGCAACCGGTATCTTGACGTAGTCGAAACAGTAGTGGCGGATCAGGCGGCGCACTTCCGGATCGGTAAGACGCTCGGAAGTGGACAGCGCAATCCAGCCGATCTGCTGCTGACGCAGCCCCGCTTCGAGGCCGCCCAGGTCGCGCGCGGCAAAGCTCGCCAGATCGACGATCCCCGCGCAGACCACGTCGGGCTTGATGAGGCGACCCGCTTCGTGCGCCGAGCGCGCGACCATGACGTTCCAGCCGCGGCTCTTCAAATGCGCGGTGAGCGTTTCGTCCGGCGTGCGTGCGACGTACAGCAGCGCCCGCTCGCTCTGCGCATGCGGGGGCTTCGGCGCCTCTTGCGACCCTGCGGCGGTGTCCTGCGCGCGTCGTATCGAAGCGTCCAGGGCGCGCCCCACGGGCAGCTCCCGGGGCACCCCGGCGAGGACTTCCTGCGGCCGTGCCAAAGAGAGATGCGTGCCTGAGGGCGGTGCAACACTGGTCAGATGGGATGATTCGCGCACGATCAACCTCGTATCGTTGGCACGTCAGAAGGTGTAGGGAAAGCGCACGCCGACCACGAAGTTCGGCGTATCGGGCGTGAGCCCGACCGACACCGAACCGTTGATCGTCAGGTGCTTGTTCACTACGTGATTCAACCCAAAGGTCAGGGCAGCCGCCGCGGTCTCGCTGCCGGGTACCTTTGAGTAAGTGCCGCCAGGCGCCTTGGTCTGCGACTCCGGCTCCAGTGCCATGGTGTACGACACGCTCGCCGAGTCCTTGTCGGAGAAGGCCAGCGCCGCGCCGCCGCCGAACTGGATGACGTCGCCGATCTTGACGGTCGCCGGTTCGGTCTGGCCGATGACCGAAGAGATGTCCGAGAACGAGCGCGCGATATTGTAGGTGTACGAAATGCTGCCGAACAGCACGACCGGATCGTACGTCTTCAAGGCCGACAAGCCCGCCGTGATGTTCCAGAAGCCTGTGCCGGTAGGCAGCTTGCTGGGCGCGACGAGGTTGGTGTTGTCGGCGTCGACCTGCTGCAGCTTGATGCCGAACGGCGACGAACCGCTCGGGGTCTTGATGCGCAGGCTGCCGACCAGGTCCGGCAGATTGTTGGTCTCCTTCAGGAACTCGTAATACACCCCGAAGTTGACGTCGCCGATGTCGCTCGAATTCGCCGACGCGTCCGACAGCGTGCTCGCCGCGCCACCCGCGCCGCCGACGATGAAGTTGCTGTGCCGGTAGATGTAAGGCACGTCGAGGTCGACGCTGATCCGGTCGGTGATGCCGTAGCGCGTGTCGAGGTCCGCCATCACCTGGTGCGACTTGGTCTCGCCCAGATTGATGTTGCCGAGGAAAATCGCATCGAGCGCGAGGAAGCCGGACAGTTGGAGCTGGCGGCGGTCGTAGTAGGTATCGCTGATGCCCCAGTCGAAGGTCAGCTTGTGGTCGAACAGCGGCGTGTGCTGCTGGCTCTGCACCACGGCGTCTTCCGATTGCGTGCGCACCGGCTGGGCTTCTTTCTGGGTCTGGCCGACGGCGCCGGTGCCGTCGGTGGCAGCAGGCAGGCCGCCGCCGCTACTGTTATCCGGCGTGGGCGGATTGACCGGCACGCCGGTCGCGGTGCCCGTGCCGCCGCCGGCGGGCGCGGGCGTCCCGGGGTTGACCTGGGCGAGCGGCGGGAGCGGCACCGGCAGCCCGTCGGCGCCGGGCTGCTCGGCGACCGCGGCGCTGTCGGTCGGTGCGCCGACGCCCGGTACGCCCCGGCCGCGCTGCGACATTTCGAGGTTGGTGACCTGTTGTTCGAGCGAATTGATCTGCTTCTGCTGCTGGCTGACCACACGCATCAGCGTGTTCAGCCGTTCTTCTACGGATTGATCCGCGAGCGCCTGCGCGCTGGCTCCTTGTGAAAGTGCGAACAGCAAGACTGCAGCAGGGATGGCCGCTAACATCATGCGCGGTGCCCCGGTCGTGGAAAGTCTGGTCATTTTTTGTTCCCCCGGTATTCTGACAGCGCGTCACATGTCTCCTTGTGCATTGCGCGGTCGCCTTGATGCTTCAATACTTCGTATTCCTCTTTTTCATCGGGTTGCAGCCCGTGTGTTATCTCCTCGCCGTGTTTTGCAGGGCTTGTAATACGCCGAGTTGGCGAAGCATCGAGGCCGACATCTGTTGCGTCTGCAAATGCAGTTGCAAAGCGTTGACGACTTGCTGGTTATTACCTGCAATCTGGAGTAGCTGGGCGATCTGGCCGGCTTGTTGTGAAGTACCCGGGTTGATCGTTTGGCTGGCGAGGCCCGCCGGTGTCTGCAGTGCGATCGAAATGCCGCCGTTGCCGAACGCGACGCTGGCCTTGACGGAGCCGCTGGTGTTGCTGGCGAAGGAGGATGTCTCGTTGTTATAGGTGCCGCCGGAGAGGCTGTTCAACGGGGTGTTGAAGTCGATCACCGTCTGGTTGTTGCCGGAGTTGCCATTACCGGCTACCTGGGTGATCTGCGAGACGCCGTTGACGTTCGCGTTCTGGCCGCCGGTGGCGCTGGCGTTCGGATTGGCGCCGTTGCCCGAGGTGTTGTTCGAGCCGATCACGGCGGCGGACGAGCCGACCTGAACGGACACCTGGTTGAGCGTGTTGGTGACGATGGCGAGCGCGCCCTGCGCCACGGCGGTGGTGCCGTTGGGCAGGTTCCATTGCGACAGCAGGTTCACCACGACGCCGGAAATGATGTCGCCTGCGATGCCTTTGCCGCTTTGCGCAGCGAGGATAGTGTCGTCGACCGGTTGCAGTTTGACGGCGGCGACGTCTTCAAAAATAGGGGCTGTCGTCGGCTCGGCAGCGTGCGCGACGGAGGCAAGGCTGCAGGTGGTGAAGCATAACGCGCAGCCGACAGTGATTAGGTTTCGATCCATGATGAGTCAGAACAGCTCTGCCTTGATCAAACCGTATTCAACAAAGGGAGTCGCTGCCGTACCGTTTTCCAGCGCACGTTCACGCAGTTTGAGCGCGAGCGACTCGTTGCCTTGCAAGAGCGGAGAATCCTCCATAAATGGCTTGCCCACGACCGCGAATACGAGGCCGTTCCACTTCTTGACGAAATCGTCTTCGGAAATAATGCGGTTGCCCAACGCAGGGTCGGCAACGAAGATGAGCCCGTTTTCCGCGTGCTTGACGATGACGAAGTGTTCGTAACCGTCGCTGTTCATCAGCACGATCACGGGAATCTGCAGGTGGTAGAGCGCTTCGGATGCGACCCGGAAGCCGCGGCCGCGCAGGCCGAGCGTTTCGACGAACTTCTTCATGTCGAGCATCGAGAAGCCGTTTTTCACCACCACTTCCGGTGTCGAGAACACCATCATGCGGCGGATCATTTCGGTTTCGGGAATGTCGATGCCGTAGCCGTACTTCAGCAACGTGGCGAGCGCTGCGGACCCGCAGCTATAGTCGTAACGCTGGGAAACGATGTGGTTGTAGCGCAGCTCGCGGATCGAATGCACGTTCAGGTCGAACGGCACGCCCGCCGAGGCATACATGTTGAGCGCACTCTGCGCATGACCCGGCTGCGACAGCAAAAGGCCGGCACCGAGCGCGACCATCAGACAACGCGCTACCCTGCTCACCCCGAACATGGTACTTCCCCCTGCGGAGACGGCCGGCCAGCCCGAAGGCTGACCGGAGTCTTCCTGCGTTGATGCTTTAGTTGCTTAGTGCGACACGCTGGCGACTGCGAGGCCGTTGTGTTGCAGGTTGCCTACCCCCGACGCGATGTTCACCCCGATGTTGCCGGTTGCGCCGACGAGCGCACCGTTACCGAGCAGCGACGAGCCGGTGAACTCCCCGTTCACGCTAGCACTGGCGGTCTGGCAGTTCTGATCGCTGGCGATCACTTCGCCGCCGTCGCCGGAGCTGCCATGCGACCAGCCCTTGCCGCTCGGGGTGCTGTCAGTCGTGGCCGATGCAGAGAGGCTGTTGTTCTGCACGTTGCCAGCACCCGACGCCACGTTCACGCCGACGTTACCGGTCGCACCTGCCAGTGCGCCTGTGCCGACCGCAGCGATGAAGTTGAAGTCACCAATCGTGGCCTTGCCGCTCGATGCCTGGGTCGAGTAGATCTGCGAGCTGCCGAACACCGGGCCCACATCCATGTTCGACAGAGCCGCGTCGTTGGACTGCGCGTTGTCGACACCGGTGGCGATGTTGACGCCGATGTTGCCGCTCGTGCCGCTCAGGGCGCCGTTGCCGATGCCTGCCGACATATCCGTGGCCGTTTCGGTGTTGATGTGCTGCGTGACGCTGCCCGTTACCGTCACCGAACCGGAGTTGTCGGAGTAGTCATGCGTCCATGCATAGGCGTGGCTGCCTTCCGAGAAGCTGTAGTTCGTCTTGCTGCCGGAACCCGAGTCGGACTTCGTTGATGTGCTCGTGCTGCCGGCTGCGTAGCCGCCGTAGGCGACGCCATAGCCTGCTGCTGCAACCGCGAGTCCGCCGCCGAAGCTATCCGACGCATGGGTGTTCAGCTCTGCCGCGAAGCCTGCTGCCACGCCGCCGAGGATCACGCCCGGGCCGAAGCCGAGACCGGCAATGAAGCCCGCAGCCAGCGCGCCGTTGGCGGAGGCGTGCGTGTTCACATAGTTGTAGCCCTGATAAGCCGTCGACAGGCCCGTTGCGAAGCCGCCACCGGCGATAAAGCCGCCGCTGGACGAGCTGGTCGTCGTATGCGTGTTGGTGTTTTTGTACGCATAGCCGCTGGTGCTGTACGACTGGCTGTAGCCGCCGCCGCTGCTGCTGCCGCTCGCGTTGTTCCAGCTGTCCTTCGTATTGATCTTGGTCGTCACATTGCCGGACGTGTAGGTCTGCGGCGGCGTCTTCATGTCGACTCCGCCGAGGTCGACGTTCTGCGTGTTGTTGACCGTGGCGCCGTTGCTGCTCGACACATTGACCCTGCCGTGCAGGGTGATGAAGCCGAATTCGCCGATGTCGGTGTAGACGTTGGTGGCCGTAAAGAGCTCAGCCGGGTCGCAGCCCGCTGTGCATTCGGCGTAAGCCGAACTTGCTGCCATCGTCGAAAGAACCGCTGCTGCAATGAGAGTGCGCTTCATGATGACGCTCCGATAAAGAGTGTGGCTCGTTAGAAAAAGGTGCCCGCCGGGGGACGGAGCACAAAACTGTTTGAACTGACATTGCCTGTACCGGCAGCCTGGTTGATCTGGACAATCCCACTGACGTTCTTGAGCGCGTCCGTGCCGATGGACACCTCGCGTGCGTCGTGGTTTTCGCCAGATCTACCTGTACCGCCGTTTTTGGCGGTCGTAGCGGATAGGACCCCATCCCCTACGATCTCCCCTTCAACCGGCGCAGAACCGATCACGGCACTGTTCCGCTGAAGATTCGCTACACCCGCCGACTGATTCACTTCGATAAGGCCAGAGGTGTTTGAGAATGCGTTATTACCGATGTCGCTTTTTGCAGCCGTCGTCTTCGCGTTGGTCGACGCGGCTTGCACGCTGCCAGTCAGGTTGATGGGCGCGGGCCCATTCATGAGGACGCCCTGATTGGCCTGCACGTTGTCGAGCCCGGATGCCTCGTTGACGGCCACGACTCCCATGGCGCCGTTCGCGACGCCGCTGCCGATCAGCGACTGCGCGTCCACCAGGGCGGGCAGCGTCTGGGCGTGGGCCGCGAAGCTGGCCCAACCGAGCAGCGCGAGGGCGATCAGCGTCCGTACGGGCTGGCGTGACGGCAAGGTGTGCATGGCCGGAGCGCGGGACGTTGTCATTTGATCGCTCCCATTGCTGCGCCGAGCGGGGCGAGGGCGCCGGTGACGGTCTGCGTAATCGTGCTGCCGATCCCGCCCGCACCGCCGCTCAGGCCGGCCGCCGCACCGACCGGCAGGCCGCTGCCGTTGCCGTTGCCCGCGAGCAGGTGTTCGAGCCCGTTGCTGCCGACCAGCGCCGGCATGAAGCCATTGCCCGCGATGCCCGCGGTGCCGTGCGCGCCGTTCAGGTCGAGATCGCTCGCCATCGAGCCGATCGCGGCGTCGAAAGCGGCCGTCGGGAACGTCTGGACCTGCACGCCGATCGGATCGTCGTTCTTCGGCACCGGCACGAACGCATCACGCGGAGTGACGTCGCGCTCGATAATCAGGTTGCCGGGCTGCGTCGCCTGCTGCGCGGCGGCGGGCATCGCGGCGCCGGCGGCGAGCACGCTGCACAGTACGCAGAGCAGCGCGGTGTGGTCGCTGCGCAGGCGTGGCATCTGGGTTGAGGCGTTCATGTCGGTTCCTTGCTGGCAGACGATCGTTCGGTGCCGTTTTTTTAGCGGGCAGCCGGCGGGCGTCGTTCAGCTAATTGCGCTGATAGGTGGTCACGTTGCCCTGTGCCGAGCGGGCCACGTCGACGGGAATCGGCAGCGGCGAGGGCGGGGCGATTTCGTCCCACAGCGTCACGCCGTTGCCGCCGTTGTTGCTGCTGCGCATCAGTTGCGGCGTGGCGGCGACCATCACCATGCCGCCGAAGCCGCCGCGCTGTTGCGACAACGCCTGATCGTCGAGCACCAGATCGTTCGCCGCGACCGCGTCGGCCGGGATGCTCAGCGCGTCGCCGGCGAGATCGCTGGGCTGGGCAGCGGGATTCGCGGTGTTGGCTGGATCGGCCGCCGCGGTATCCGGGGCCGTCGCCGCTGCGGGCGTCACGCTCGCGAGGGTGACGGACCCGGTATCGGGGGAACTGGCAGTGACGGGTTCCTGTGCATTGACGGCAGGGGGCAGTGCACCAATCAGCAATGCGGCGCAGATTGCGGCGTGAGGCCGGAAGTGGCGCAAGTCGATGCGGAAAGCGAGTCGCATGGTGTGTCTCCTTGGTGCAGGACTTTTAGCGAAACATGTGCCATGAGGCGCAATCCGTTGATGCGTCTGGGTGTGAGGTAAGCAGTGAGAAGGGAATCCGCAAAAATGCGGCAAAAACGTTTCAGCCCTGAAACGGGTGGCAGGAAATACCGATAAATCGCAATTAGCGTCGGTACGCGAAAGGCCAGGGTAGATACGTAGCCGGCCTTCCTGGAAACGTTTTATTCAGAATACGTAGACTTGTGCAACGCCCGCCCAGCCTTGCTGAGCGGCGTCCGAGGCGATTAAATTCGCATATTTGTTTTCGAAGCGGCGCGCGTATAGTAAGCTCTCGAAAACAGAGTCACATTTAAAAAAAGCCTGAAGCTGGGCCGTCTCAATCACACACGCCGCTTTTCGGGGATCAGCTGTCCGCACGGAATGGAATGGCCGTTCGGTTTTTGCTATGCGCGAATCCCGAGCTGAGTCAACGTGTCTGAAACTTGTTCAGGTGCGTGCCGTCATCCTTAACGTTCGTTGACGAGAGGATCTGAATAATGGAACCCGCAACGCGGCAACTGATTTACGTTTCGCGTGACCCTAGCGCGGAATTGAATACGCGGTTTCACCAGCGCGGCTGGCACGTCGAAGTGGTGGGTTCGGCGCGCGATGTCCGTCGTGCCGTTCGCGCCGGTATGGCCGCGGGCGGTTTGCTCGATCTGTCGAGCCATTTCCAGCAACATGAGATCGCTGCGTTCGAATCGTGCCTGACGATGCCGAACGTCGGCTGGGTCGCCGCGACCATGCCCGGCCAACTGCAGGACGCCGCGCTGCGCCGGCTCGTGCGCGACTACTGTTTCGATTACGTAACGGTGCCGTACTCGGGCGACAGGATCGTCGACTCGGTGGGACACGCCTACGGCATGATCTCGCTCGGCGAGTCTGCCTCGAACGACGCCTCGCCGAGCGGCACCGAGGGCGAAATGGTCGGTTCGTGCGACGCGATGCTCGCTCTGTTCCGCTCGATCCGCAAGGTGGCGATGACCGATGCGCCGGTGTTTATCTCGGGCGAATCGGGTACCGGCAAGGAACTCACGGCGGTGGCGATCCACGAGCGTTCGTCGCGCCGCAGCGCGCCTTTTGTGCCGATCAACTGCGGCGCGATTCCGCCGCATCTGTTGCAATCCGAACTGTTCGGCTATGAGCGCGGTGCTTTCACGGGCGCCAACCAGCGCAAGATCGGCCGGGTTGAAGCCGCCAACGGTGGCACCCTGTTTCTCGACGAAATCGGCGATCTGCCGCTCGAAAGCCAGGCGAGCCTGCTGCGCTTCCTGCAGGAGCGCAAGGTCGAACGGCTGGGTGGCCACGGCGCGATCGACGTCGACGTGCGCATCATCTCGGCCACTCACGTCGATATGAATGCCGCGATGATCGAGGGGCGTTTCCGTTCGGACCTGTATCACCGCCTGTGCGTGCTGCAGATCGACGAACCGCCGTTGCGGGCACGTGGTAAGGATATCGAACTATTGGCGCGGCACATGCTGGAACGTTTCAAAAAGGATGCAAGCCGCCGCTTGCGCGGCTTTGCGCCCGATGCGATCGCCGCGCTGCACAACTACAGCTGGCCGGGCAACGTGCGCGAACTGATCAACCGGGTGCGGCGCGCCATCGTGATGTCGGAAGGGCGCGCGATTACGGCCCGCGATCTCGAGCTGGCGGAGTACGTGGAGATCGTGCCGGTTTCGCTTGCCCAGGCACGCGAAGCGGCGGAGCGGCAGGCTATCGAACTGGCGCTGTTGCGCCATCGCGGCCGCCTCGGCGACGCGGCGCAGGAACTGGGCATTTCGCGGGTCACGCTGTACCGTCTGCTGTGCGCGCATGGAATGCGCCATATGGAAGGCGAGCCCATCGTGCCGCATGCCGAGCCGGCCTCGGTGCCTCACATCTGAGACGCGTCGGACGCCCGTCGCCCGCGCTTGTTAGAATCGGGTTTTGTCGCAAAAAGTCCCAGGCGTTCGGCGCCGGGCCGAAGGAACCCGAATGAAACAATACCTCGACCTCGTCCGCTCGATTCTCGACACCGGCACGTGGCAGGAAAATCGCACTGGCATCCGCACCATCAGCATGCCCGGCGCGATGCTACGCTTCGATCTCCAGCAGGGTTTCCCCGCCGTCACGACCAAGAAGCTCGCGTTCAAGTCGGCCATTGGCGAGCTGGTGGGATTCCTGCGCGCGTCGCGCAGCGCGGCGGACTTTCGCGATCTGGGCTGCAAGGTGTGGGACGCGAACGCCAATCAGAATCCGCAATGGCTTGCCAATCCGTATCGCGAAGGTCCTGACGACCTCGGCGACGTGTACGGCGTGCAATGGCGCAAGTGGCCGGCCTACAAGGTGCTGGATGCGTCGGCGAGCGCGCAGCTCGCGGATGCGACCGGTCGCGGCTACCGGGTTATCACCGAGTTCGACGAAGACGGCAGCCGCAAGGTGCTGCTGTACAAGGCCATCGATCAGTTGCGGCAGTGTCTCGACACGATCATGCAGAACCCCGGCGACCGGCGCATTCTGTTTCATGCATGGAACCCTGCGGTGCTCGAAGAGATCGCCTTGCCGGCTTGCCACCTGCTTTATCAGTTTTTACCGAATGCGGCGCGGCATGAAATCTCGTTGTGCCTGTATATCCGCAGCAACGATGTGGGCCTCGGCACGCCGTTCAATCTGACCGAGGGCGCGGCCCTGCTGCATCTGGTCGGGCGGCTGACGGGCTATACGCCGCGCTGGTTTACGTACTTCATCGGCGACGCTCATATCTACGAAAATCAGCTCGACATGCTGCAACGGCAACTGACGCGCGAGCCGTATGAGAGCCCGCAGTTCGCGATCGACGAACGCGTGCCGGATTACGCGAAAACGGGCGTGTACGAGCCGGAGTGGCTGGAGAAGATCGAGCCGGCGGATTTCTCGCTGGTCGGTTATCGGCATCACGAGCCGCTGACCGCGCCGATGGCGGTTTGAGGCCGGCCTGGGGCCTCTCACGGTAAGCGCTTGCTCTGTTCGAGCAGTGACGGCGGGAGGCTGGAAGCTTGAGTGACCTTCATGCTCGTCAAAACGCTCATTATGGGCGTCGGCAAGCGGCGGCATTTGAAGCCATCTGTGAGTACGAAAGCGGCGCTGCTACCTCGCAAGCGCCGCTTTCGCCGGTGAGTACCCTTAGCCCTTGCGGTGCTCCTCGTGGCCGCCGTTATTCGAATGTTGCTCCGGATGCGGCTGAGGACGCGGTTGCTGAGCCTGTTGCGCGGGACGCGGTTCAGGGCGCGGCTGCTGGGCCTGCTGCGGATGATATTCCTGACGCGGCTGGGCCTGCGGCTGCGGCCGGGGTTCCTGGCGCGGGGCCTGCTGAGCCTGCTGCGGATGGTATTCCTGCCGCGGCTGGGCTTGCGGCTGCGGCCGGAGTTCCTCGCGCGGGGCCTGCTGAGCCTGTTGCGGGTGATATTCCTGACGCGGCTGCGGCTGGGGCTGGGGCCGTGCTTCTTCACGCGGGGCCTGCTGTGCCTCTTGCTGACGAGACTCCGCTGCACGTGCCTGCTGTTGCTGCTGCGCCTCGGGCGCCGGTGCGTGCGGCTGGGCATTGACTTCCCGCTCAGCCTGTTGAGGCGCACGCGCCGCCGGCGACGGATTCTCCCCCGGATGCGGCACACCACCATGCTCCTGCGCCTGCGGCGCGGCGAACGCACCTGGCTGCTGACGATTCTGCGGCTCGCCTGGTTGCTGCGCAACCGGCTCGCGTCCGGCGGCCTGCTGGGTTACACCGTGAGCCTGCCCTTGCTGACCCTGCTGCGCCTGCACGGCCATCGGCGTATGCGGCTGCGTCCACGCCGGCTCATGGTGAGCCTGTGCAGCGGTCTGCTGACCGGCCGTAAGCGCTGCAGCGCCATGCTGTGCGAACGTGCCCGGATTGCCGCCGGCCGCTTGCGGCGGACGCGGCACGCCGTTGTTCGGCTGCGGCCGCTCATTGGCTACCTGGGCCGGCGCGCCGGGCGTCCCCGGCCGTGCTGCCTGCTCAGGCACGCCATGAGGCGCTTGCGCCGCATTCTGCGCACCGCCGCCAAATGGCGCCGGCCGGCCGCCATTCGCAGCAGGCTCGCCGGGCCGCGGCGCACCCTGCGCGACACGCGGCTCGGCGCCGGGTGCCATGCGCGGCGAGTTCGCCTGGACTACGCGCACGTTCTGCGCCCCCGTCGCGGGTCCGCCATGCGCGCCTTGCGTTTGGGCAGCGGCGAAATGCGCCGGCACCGAGGTGCGCACGATCGGTTCGCCGGCGCCCGGCACCCGCCCGCCGCTTTGCGCAAAACGTTGCGCAAGCGTGTCGTGGTACGCCGGCGGGACGGCCGGACTGCGCGTTGCCACCACCGAGCGGGACATCACCGCTGCGGGCGGCCGATAGTTCGCGTTGCGCAAGCCGGAATCGAAGCTCTGACGCACCGGCGCGATGCCCGGGCCGCCCGGGTTGATCTGCGCATTGCGCCATTGTTGCGGGTCGACCTTCTGCGCGAAGCGGCCGACCGGCTGGCCATGCACGAAGGCTGTCGCCGGCACGGCGGTGACGCCGCCCGGTGCGCGGTAGTTGATGTAGGTGTTGTGAATGTTGGTGATGTTCGTGACATTCACGTTGCGGTTGTAGTTGTTGACCACCACCGTGTTGTTGACACGGTTGTAGTAACCGGGACTCCAGCCGCCCCAGCGCGGATGCCACGGTTCGCCCGGCCCGAGCGGGAACCAGGCCACGCCGGCCGCGGCCACGCCGCCGATCGCCAGACTCACGCCCCAGTTGAACGAGCCGCCTCCGCCGCCGACAAACGCGACCAGCGCCGGCGCATAGACGGGCGGCTCGCTGACGACGACCGGGCCCGGCACCCACGCCCAGGAATCGTCGACATAGGCCCAGCGGCCGTAGTGGTACGGCGCGAAGCCCCACGGCGCGTCGTCGACCCACGTCCAGCCCCACGGCGCCTGCCACACCCAGTGACCGTCGTGATAAGGCGCCCAGCCTGTCGGCACCACGCTCGGCACCCACACTTCGCCATACTGAGGACTGCTGCGCCAGCTGCCGTTCGCATCGAGGTCTTCGTAACCCGGCACGTCGCGCGACACGTAGCGCGCCGACACCGAGCGGTCTTCGGCCGCATCGCGACTCGCGGCCCATTGATCGAAGCCGTCGAGCCCCGGCGCGCCGTTATCGGCCACCTGCTGCAGGGCCGTGCCGGCAAAGCGGATCTGCTGGCCGGCGGCGACCGGCACCTGGCCGTTGTCGCCATACACGGTCGCGCTGCCGCTGCGCACCGTGACGGTCGTGCTGCTGCCGTCCGGCGCCACGTCCACGCGGTAATCGCCCGGGCCGTTCACGCCGAGCGCGAGATTCGGCGTGTCGATCTCGTAGGTCGAACCCGGCGCGAGTTCGCGCACGCGGGTCGACAGCGTGCCTTGCGCAACCTTGAGCTGCGCGCTGGTGTCGTCGAGATTGAGGATGTCGAGACTGGTCGTATCGCCGAGCCGCACCGCGGTCGAACCGATATGCAGTTCGGCGCGCGCGTTCTGGTCGTCCCAGAGCTGGTCGCCGGTGGTAAGCGGACGGTTGATCTGTGCGTAGGACCAGTCGGTCGCGCCGGCGGGCTCGGTGGTCACCGCGCCCGAGGTGTAGTTCAGGCGCGCCACACGTCCCGGCGGATCGGTATTTCCAGTGTTCTGCGCGACGGCCGGCGCATTGTCCGGCGGCGCTTCCTGAGCGAAGGTGGTCTGGGCTGCGAGCGTGAACACTGCCGCAGCAATCAGGGTGTAACCGGTGACGCGGCGCAGTGCGAGGCGGGGGGCGGTGAGCTTTTTCATGTTGTGTCTCTCAAACGGACGCTTCGTTTTTGCATCCGTGAAAGCACTCTACCGTCGCGGCCTGTTTCAAGGCGTCGACATTTGTAAGCCTCCTTACCTGCCGTGTAACAAAAAATGTGGCGGTTCAAATTCGCAATGAAACGGACGCTTCGATGTCGCCGGTTTGCGCTCAGTCCTTCAGAAAATCGTTGAACTGCTGGTGACCGGCCGGCGTGACCCGCAGGATGCGCGGCCGTTCGGTGCGCTCAACCCAGCCGTGGGTCGACCAGGCGTCGAGCAGGGCCGCGCCGAGCGCGCCGCCCAGGTGGGGCCGCCGCTCGCTCCAGTCGGGGCAAGTGCAGGCGAAGCGGCGCCGCCGGCTGTGCTGGCCGGCCACGTCGATGCCCCAGCGGGCGAGCTGGGCCGCGCCGTCCTCGGTGGCTTCGAGCGTGTTGCCGTGCAGGTTCAGCAGCTTGTGGCTCAGCATCCGCTCGAAGAGCTGCACCGACAGTTCGCCGGCCATGTGGTCGTAGCAGGTGCGCGCGTAGCGCATGTCGACCGGCACGGTGCGCGCCGGGCGCGGCGTCATGCGTTGCGGCGCGCTGACTTGCGCCACGTTGGCGAGCGCTTCGATGGAAGCCGCGATATCCGGCGAGGCAATCCGGAAGTAGCGGTGCCGGCCGCGCTCCTCGACGGCGAGCAGTCCACCTTCGGTGAGACGCGCCAGGTGGGCGCTGGCGGCGGACGGCGACAGGCCGGCCACCATCGTCAGTTCGCCGGCCGGGCGCGCGCTGCCGTCCATCAGCGCCCATAACATGGCGGCACGGCCGGGGTCGGCGAGCAGCGCGCCGATCCGGCTCAAGCCGGGGAAGTGATTCTGTTCATCGGACAGTGAAGCAGGCATGGCAGCCTCCTGAGGCTTGGCGCGCATGAGCGCTCGCCGACTTCTTCACTATATCGGAGTGCGGCATTCGACGTTTCAGTCTGGCGTGAACTATGAATGCGAGCGCGCGGGCAGCGTTGGGAAATGCAGGCGGGGCGGGCAGGACAGCGCGGCGCGCTTTCGCGCGACTGCGGGGCACCAGGCTAGAATCAAAACCTGTCTTCGGAGAAACACGCGCCCATGAAATTCCTGCTAGCCATTGCCGCTACCGTGCTGTTGTGCGCCGCCTGTGCGCAGGGCGGCTCGGCGCCGCCGAGCGCGGATTCGAGCGGCATCACGATGTACGGCACGGTCGACGAAGGCATTTCCTACCACAGCAAATGAAACGTAGTGCCGCTGCGCGCCGGCGCTCGCGACAACGTACGAGCGCGGCAACGGTGAATGCGGCGACGACGTTTGGCAGGAATTGATGCATCATTGGCATTTCTGCCAACGTCAGCTATGTGACGATCAGGCTTCGTTCTTCCTGCCATACGAGGCTTGCCGATGTCGTCATCGTCCGATGTTCCCACCGCCTGCGCCGACGCCCGCTCCGGTGCAGGTTCCACCGCTGCCGTCGACTCCGGCCGCTCCGCGCCGCAACCGGATCACCGGCGCGGCACCCGCGTGCTGGCGGTCTGTCAGGCGCTTTACACGTCCTCGGTCTCGATCGATCTGACGCTCACCGGCCTCGTCGGCTACAACCTCGCCGACGACAAAGCCTTCGCCACGCTGCCGTTTTCGCTGATCACCGTCGCCGCCGCGCTGACGACGGTCCTCGCCTCCTTCCTGATGGCGCGCATCGGCCGGCGTGCGGGCTTCCTGATTGGCGCCGGCGTCGGCGCGCTGGGCGGTTCGATTTCCGTGTGGGCGATTTTTCATCACAGTTTCTGGGCCTTCTGTGCGGGCACGGCGACGGTGGGCGTGTTTCAGGCCTTCGCGCAGTACTACCGCCTCGCCGCCGCCGATGCGGTGGCCGTGGACGCGAAGAGCCGCGCCATCTCGACGGTGCTGACCGGCGGCGTGGTCGCCGCCGTGCTCGGGCCGTTGCTCGCGGCATGGAGCAAGGACTGGCTCGCCCCGGTCGCATTCGCCGGTTCGTATGCGCTGGTGACGGCGCTGGGGCTGGCCTCGGTGGCGTTGCTGGCGCTGGCGTATCGCGACGTCGCGCCATCCACTCACGCCGGTTCCGCCGCCGCCTTTAAGGCCGTCGAAGGGCCGCGCCCGCTCGGCCAGATCGTCCGGCAGCCGATCTTCGTCGCCGCGCTGGCGAACAATGCTCTCGGCTACGCGGTGATGATGTTCGTGATGACCGCGACGCCGATTGCGGCGGTCGCCTGCGGGCACACGATCGGCGACGGCGCGCAGATCATCCAGTGGCACCTGGTCGGCATGTACGCGCCGTCGCTGTTCTCGGCACGGCTGATCCAGCGCTTCGGCGTGCTGCGCGTGATCGGCTGCGGGATCGTGCTGTCGGCGCTGTGCGGTGTGTTCGCGCTGCGCTCGACGGATCTGCCGCATTTCTACGCCGCGCTCGCCTGTCTCGGGGTGGGCTGGAATTTCATGTTCGTGGGCGGCACGACGCTGCTCGCACAATCGTACCGGCCGGCCGAGCGCGCCAAGACACAGGCGACGAGCGAGTTCACCACCTTCGCGTTTTCGGCGCTCGGTTCGCTGTTCGCGGGGCAGTTGCTCGCGCGTTTCGGCTGGGCGGCGATCAACGCGGCGATCTTCCCGCCGCTCGCGCTCGCCGCGGTGGCGACGCTCGGCTATGCCTGGTCGCGCGCCCGGCAACCGGCGTGGGTGTCGTGAGGGCGGTCGGTCGTCCGGTGGTCCGATTGGCTTCGATTGGGGAAACACGCTGATGGTCTCTTCGTTTGACGCTGTGGTTTCAGGTGCGGGTGAATTGCCTGGTGCAGAAGTGGCGCCCGAGGTGCGCCATGTGGTGTTCGCCGTGGCGCCTGAGTTGGTGCTGCTCGACGCGTGCGGTCCGCTCGAGGCGTTCTGGCGCGCCGAACTGACGATCGCAGCGCGCCGGACCACTCCGGCGGGCGCGCAGCCGGCGGCGCATGGCGGCGCGGCGGCGGTCTATCGGACGACGGTGGCGTCGATCGACGGCGGGGTGCTGCAGACGTTTCCGGGCCTGCCCGTGGTGACCTCGCGGCTGGATGCGCTCGACGACGAGCCGATCGACACGCTGATCGTCCCCGGCGTGCCGGTCGACGACGACGCGCCGTTGCAACCGGAACTCGTCGCGTGGCTCGCGCGCCGTGCACCCCAGGTGCGGCGCGTGTGCTCGGTATGCACCGGCGCGTTTTACCTGGCCGCCGCGGGCCTGCTCGACGGCCGCCGCGCGACGACCCACTGGCGCGACGCGGCGCTGCTCGCGCGGCGCTTTCCGAAGGTCGAGGTCGACGCCGATCCGATCTTCATCCGCGACGTGCGCGATGGCCGGGCGGTGTGGACCTCGGCGGGCGTGACGGCCGGCATCGATCTGGCGCTGGCGTTGATCGAAGAGGATCTCGGCCACGCGGTCGCCATGCAGGCCGCCCGGCGGCTGGTGGTGTTCATGAAGCGGCCGGGCGGCCAGTCGCAATTCAGCGCGGCGCTCGCGGCGCAAGCGTCGGCCGGCGGCCCGTTCGAGGCCCTGCATAGCTGGATGGCGGCGAATCTGCGCGACGACCTGTCGGTCGAGCGGCTCGCCGAGCGCACCCGCATGAGCCCGCGCACCTTTGCGCGGCGCTATGTCGACGAAGTGGGCCGCACGCCCGCCACGACCGTCGCGGCGCTGCGTCTGGAGGCCGCCTCGCGCTGGCTTGCCGAATCGCGCCGACCGCTCAAGCGGATTGCGCTCGAGTGCGGTTTCGGCAGCGAACAGAACCTGCGGCGGGCGTTCGTGCGCCGCTTCGGCGTGTTGCCGCTCGATTATCGCGAGCGCTTTGCCGCGGCGGAGCCGCTGTCCTGAGGCGCACGCCGCAGCGCCCGTTGCGACCCTTTCGCGGGAGGCAAAACAGCGTTACCGCCCTTCATTACGCGCCGCAGTCAAAATTGCACTCGTATAATCGGCTCCTTTCGACATTCGTTTGACCGGAGTCAAGATGAGCACCCCTGCCGCTGCGCCGCTGGACCGTTCTGAAACCACGTTCCGCTTTCTCGCCGAGCCGACCTCGGTCAACTTCGGCGGCAAGGTGCACGGGGGCGCGCTGATGAAGTGGATCGACGAGACCGCTTATGCGTGCGCCGCCGTCTGGTCCGGGCGCTACTGCGTGACGGTCAGCGTCGGCAATATCCGCTTTCGCCGGCCCATCCTCGTGGGCAACCTCGTCGAACTGCGTGCGCGCGTCGTCAACACGGGCCGCACCAGCATGCACATTCACGTGTCGGTGCAGGCGGGAGATCCAAAGGGCGGCGAACTGATGCAGACCACCGACTGCCTCGTCGTGATGGTGGCGGTCAACGAGAATGGGCATCCGGTGCCGGTGCCCGCGTACGTGCCCGAGACCGATGAACAGAAGCGCCTCGCCAAATACGCGCTGGACGTGAAAGAGGCGCTCGACGCCATCGTCGAACTCAAGCCGGAAGAAGTGGCCAAGGGCAAGATCTAAGCGCGCGGTGGGCTGCGCCGATCCTGCGGACCGGCGTCGCGCCCTAACGCGCCATCACCCCGGCGTATGGCCGACCATGTCGTGCGGCCGCACCCACTCGTCGAACTGCTGCTCGGTGACATAACCGAGCGCGAGCGCCGCTGCCTTCAGCGTGGTGCCTTCCTTATGGGCCTGCTTGGCGATCTTGGCGGCCTTGTCGTAGCCGATGTGCGGATTGAGCGCGGTGACCAGCATCAGCGACTCGTTGAGCAAGGTGTCGATGCGCTCGCGATTCGGCTCGATGCCCACCGCGCAGTTGTCGTTGAAGCTGTGCGCGCCGTCCGCGATCAGGCGGATCGATTGCAGCACGTTGTGCGCAATCATCGGACGGAATACGTTCAACTCGAAGTTGCCGCTCGCGCCGCCCATATTCACTGCGACGTCGTTGCCGAACACCTGGCAGCACAGCATGGTCATCGCTTCGGACTGGGTCGGATTGACCTTGCCCGGCATGATCGAGCTGCCCGGCTCGTTCTCCGGAATCGACAGCTCGCCGAGACCGCAACGCGGACCGCTCGCGAGCCAGCGCACGTCGTTGGCGATCTTCATCAGGCTGGCGGCCACGGTCTTGAGGGCGCCGTGCGCGAACACCAGCGCGTCGGCGGCGGCCATCACTTCGAACTTGTTGGGCGCCGACACGAACGGCACGCCGGTGAGCTTGCCGATCGCCGCCGCGACCTTGTCGGCGAACTGCGGATGCGCGTTCAGACCGGTGCCGACCGCGGTGCCGCCCTGCGCCAGTTCGTACAGATGCGGCAGCGCCGCTTCGACGTGGCGAATGCCGTGGTCGAGTTGCGCGACATAGCCGGAGAATTCCTGGCCGAGCGTGAGCGGCGTCGCATCCTGCAAGTGCGTGCGGCCGATCTTGACGATCCCGGCAAACGCCTTCGCCTTGCTGTCGAGCGTCGCGCGCAGCGTCTTCAGCGCCGGCACCAGATGCTTGACGATGCCCACTGCCGCCGCCACGTGCATGGCGGTCGGAAACACGTCGTTGGACGACTGGCCGCGGTTCACGTCGTCATTCGGATGCACCTTGCGCGCTTCGCCGCGCTCGCCGCCCAGCAGCTCGCTCGCACGGTTGGCAATCACCTCGTTGAGGTTCATGTTGGTCTGCGTGCCGGAGCCGGTCTGCCATACCGCCAGCGGAAATTCGCCGGCATGCTTGCCTTCGATGATCTCGTCGGCGGCCTGCATGATCGCGCGGGCCTTGCTCTCCTCGAGTACGCCGAGACCCTGGTTGACTTCGGCCGCCGCGCGCTTGATCACGGCCAGCGCCGTGATCAGTTCGGGCGACTGCTTCTCCGTCGAGATTTTGAAATTCTGCAGCGAGCGCTGGGTTTGTGCGCCCCACAGGCGAGCGTTCGGCACGGCAATCTCGCCGAACGTGTCGCGCTCCAATCGTACGTCTTCGGTCATGGTTCAACTCCGCTTTTGCTGAATAACTGCGCTGAATAATGCATGGTTTGGGTAGCCTGCGCGCCGCTGCCGCATGGCGCACATCAAAGCTGTCCCTGGACTGGCAATAGCAAGAATAGACCCGTCAGCAGATTCCGGTACAAACCTGCCTGCGGGTCGAAGTTATAGGTGCGCTGCTCGCCGTTCTCGACATCGGTCCATTCGAGTTGCGACTGCGGCGCTCCAATGTAGCGGAGTCCGGCGAGTTGTGCCGGCGTCGCCAGCGTGACGCGGTAGCTGACCTCGGGTGCCGTGGCGTGGTCGAACATCGTCGCCACTTGTCCGGCCAGCGCCGGGCTGTGGATCACGAGCGCCAGTTCGGTGTTCAGATTGGCCGAGCGTGGATCGAGATTCATCGAGCCGACGACGAGGATCTTGCGGTCGATCACATAGGTTTTCGCATGCAGGCTCGCGCGCGAACGCGAGCCTTCGACCGACGTACGCGAACTGCTCTGCTCCGGCTTGAACTCGTAGAGCTCGACACCGTTTTGCAACAGCGGCACGCGGTACGGGCTGTAGCCGGCCTGCACGGCGACGGCGTCGGTGGCGGCGAGCGAGTTGGTCAGCACCGCCACCCGCACGCCGCGCTGCGTGAGTTGCGCGAGCGCTTTCACGCCGGCATCGTGCGGCACGAAGTACGGCGACACCACCAGAAACTCCGTCTGCGCGTCCTTCATCAGTTCGACAAGCCGTTGCATCGGCGGACTGACGTAATCGGGCGACGGCTGATCGATCTTGCCGGGCGTATCGGCCTTGAATTCCGCCGGCGCCCAGGTCAGGCCGAGTTCGTCGTTCGCGATCTGCGCAGCGAGCGGCGTCGCGTTCAGCGGTTTCGCGTTATACGGGTCGGCGTTGGTGCGCCAGTGCTGGCGCAGGCTATCGCGCGTGGCGTCCAGCTCCTGCGGCGAGAAGGTCTGATGGTTCAGCGCCTTCAGCGGATAGGCGCCCGAACTGTTCCAGTACTCGTCGAAGCTGGCTGAGACGTCGGCGGTGATCGGGCCGGCGGCCAGCACGTCGAGATCGCGGAACTGCAGCGTCGGGCTTGCGCTGAAGTACTCGTCGCCGAGATTGCGGCCGCCGACGATCGCCAACTGGTTGTCCGCGATCATCGCCTTGTTGTGCATGCGGCGCGTGAACTGGTCGATCTTCGTCAGCAGGTTCGTGGTGCGCTCGAACACGCTGCGATGCGTGCTGCCGTACGGATTGAAGACGCGGATCTCGATGTTGGGATGCGAGTTCAAGCCCGCCATCACGTCGTCGATGTCCTTGAAGTTCAGGTCGTCGACCAGCATGCGCACCCGCACGCCGTGATCGGCCGCATACAGCGCGGCGCCGAGCAGCAGTTTGCCGGTGGTGTCCTCGTTGGCGATGTAGTACTGCATGTCGAGCGTCTTCGTCGCGGCGCGGGCCAGTGCGATACGCATCTGCAGCGCCTCGGTGCCGTTCGAGAGGACGCGAAAACCCGATTCGCCGGGATGGGCCAGTTCGACGGGGGCGAGGGCGGTGCTCAGTGCCGTGGTGGTGGTCACAGGCAGCGCGTGAGTGACCGGACGGTCGAAGGCGGCGGCGGGTGGCCGGCTCGCGCAGGCGGTCAAAAGTGCCGCGACGGTGCACAGCAACAGGCAACGCTTGCCGATGCGCGCCGCGGTTTGCGCTGCCGTGCGCATCGACGGCGTTATGCCTGCAGGACCCTGACGAGATTGCGACGCGATGTTGTTGTTGCTGTCGTACGCCGGCACGCTATTCCTCCGCTTGAGTCGGTGCGCGCACACGGCTTCGAAGCCGGCGCGCACCCGATGCTTCTGGGCGCTGTTGAGGAAAGCATTCTAAGGGGAATTGACCGGACGAGTGGCCCGATCGCGCAGTTGACGTGGATGCAGACGGTGCGCATCCTGTCTCGGCTTGGTGGCTTGCGTGCCGTTCAAGCCATCATGTGTGAGTGAATCTGTTCGTTATGCTAACGAATGACAAAGCATGGGTTGCGTTCGCATAAGAGAGCCTGCGCGCGCCCGGTGCGGCTTGTCATGGAAGGGCGGCAGCGGGAGCCTCGCGAGCTTTGCGAGCCGCCGCCCGTGAACGGCTTTTATCCGCGTTCGACCTCGAAGGCCGAGGCGCCGTCCGGATGCGTGGACCCTTTGGCGGGACGCCCGGCCCAATAGCCCGCCAGCAGCGAGCCCGACAGGTTGTGCCACACCGAGAACAGCGCACCCGGCAGTGCGGCGAGCGGCGAGAAATACAGCTTGCCGAGCGTAGCTGCGAGACCGGAATTCTGCATGCCGACTTCGATGGCGAGCGTGCGGCATACGGCTTCGTCGAAGCCGAGCAGCCGGCCGCCCCAATAGCCGCCGAGCAGGCCGATGCCGTTATGCAGCACCACGCCGAGCATTACCACCAGCCCAACCGAGGCAATGCTCTTCTGCGTGCCGCCGACGACCGCCGAGATGATCAGCAGGATCGCAATCATCGACACGAGCGGCAGAACCGGCTCCACTTTGCGCACCAGCTTGCCGAACAGATGATTGATGACGAGGCCCACGACGATCGGCAGGCCGACGATCTCCAGAATGCTAATCAGCATGCCGTGCACGTCGACGACGATCGAGGCGTCGACATAAAGGCGCGTGAGCAGCGGCGTGGCGAACACGCCGACCAGCGTCGACAGCGCGCTGATGGTCACCGACAGCGCGACGTCGCCGCGCGCCAGATAGATCATCACGTTCGAGGCGGTGCCGCTCGCGACGCTGCCCACCAGCACCATCCCGGCGGTCAGGTCCGGCGGCATGTGCAACGCCTTGGCGATGGCCCAGGCGGCGAGCGGCATCACCAGATAGTGCAGCACGATGCCGGCGACGACCGGCGCCGGTCGTGTGAAGACACGCTTGAAATCGGCGAGGGAGAGGGTCACGCCCATCGCCAGCATGATGAGGGTCAGCAGGGTGGTGACGTGCGGCGCGATGGGGCTGAAGGATGCCGGCGAAAAATAGGCGGCCAGCGAAATCAGCACGGCCCACAGCGGAAAGAGACGGGTTACCCGGGCAAGCATGTCAGGAGGTCCTTGATTCTGTTTCAACGAATAATTGGTTTCAATGCGATGGCGGCGCATGCGCGGCCTTGTGGGACGCGCGGGCCTTTCTTCATGCCGCTGGTTTCGGCGCCGCCGGTACGCGGCGCAGGCTGAGGCGGTGAAAACGCAGCGTCATCAGCAGCGCGACGCTCGCGAGGCCGGCGGCGAGACCCCACCACAGGCCGCGTGCGCCGAGTCCAAAGTGAAACGCCAGCGTGTAGCCGGTCGGAAAGCCGATGCCCCAGTAACCGAATGCGGCGGCCAGCATCGGCACGCGCGTGTCCTTCAGGCCGCGCAGGCAACCCGAGCCGACCGTCTGCATGCCGTCGACGATCTGGAAGATGGCAGCGACGCCGAGCAGCGAACTGGCGAGCTTGACCGTGGCCGCGTTGGCGGGGTCGTCCAGATGCAGGTACAGGCCGACGATCCAGTGCGGCGCGAGAATCAGCACGAGCCCCGACAAGGACATGAAGGCGACGCCGAGCGCGATCGCCACGAAGCCGGCATGCCGCGCGGCGAGCGGTTGTCCCGCGCCCGACCAGTAGCCCACGCGCACATTGGCCGCCTGACCGATTGCGAGCGGCACCATAAAGGCCACCGACGCAACGTTCAGCGCAATCTGGTGGGCGGCGAGCTGCGATTCGCCGAGCAAGCCGACCATCAGGCCGGTGGCCAGGAACAAGGTGGATTCCACGCCATAGGTGATCGCGACCGGCCAGCCGATGCCGAACAGCTCGCCCATCAGCGGCAATCTGGGCCGCGTCGCCGTGACGAAATGACGGTAGCGCGGCCGCAGATGCAACCATGCCATCAGGACGAGCGCCGTCACCCAGACGGTGATGGTGGTGGCGCAGGCCGAACCGAGAAAACCGAGGCGCGGCAGACCGTAAGCCCCGTGGATCAGGCCGTAGTTCAGAAAACCGTTCACGAAGACGCCGGCCAGCGAGACCCACAGCAGGCGCTTCGCCGCGCCGATGGCGGGCAGGAACGAGCGCATCAGGCCGATACCGATCAGGCTGCCGAGCGCGCCCCAGCGCAGCACGGCCGTATATTCGCCGACGTTGTGTGCGAGCAGGGCCGGCTCGCCGAACGCCAGCAGGACCGGCGTGGCGAACGACAGCAGCATGAAGGCGGGGATCGACAGCAGCACCGACATCACGAGGCCGGTCCAGTAGATATGCGGCACGCGTTCTTCGGCCCGGGCCCCGCGGGCATGCGACACGCTCACGCTTACCGAGGTCAGCACGCCCTGCAGCAGCGTCACGACCACGAAGAACAGGTTCGCGCCGAGACCGCCGGCGGCGAGCGCGTCAGCGCCGAGCGAGCCGAGCAGGATGGTGTCGGTGACGCCCATGGCCATCTGCGACAGTTGGGCGATGGCGAGCGGGGCGGCGAGGCGGGCGGTGTCGGCGGCGTGACGAGATAAGGTCGGCGGCGGGGCGGCCACCCGGGAGAGGCCGGATTGGGTCATCAAAAGTGCAGGGTTGCGGGGCGATGCCCGCGCCGTTTTCTGTCAAAACAGACAGCTTATTGTGTGGGCGGGCTGTTGTCGATCTGTAAGCACATTTTTGGTGCGGATTTTTGGCGGTGCGGGAGAGCGGCCGTGCTAGCGCTTGCCGCGCCGCTATGCCTCATGCACGGCGATGCGGGTATCGCCCAGCAAAACGACCTGTCCTGCGCGGATTTTGCAGGTTTTACGCAGTTCGACCTGGCCGTCGACCGTCACGGCACCCGACGCAACCATCAATTTCGCGGAGCCGCCGCTGTCGGCCAACCCCGTTATCTTCAGGAGATTGTGCAGTTCGACATAGTCGCCGGTCAGGGTGAAATCGAGGTTGGGCATGGCGATTGCGGCTTGGGTAACGGGGTTCGCATCATAAGCCAGAAGCCGGTGCAGTGGCCTGGCCGATGCGGCGTCCGGGTAAATGAAAGCCCGCGTTGGGTGATTGTTAGAAAATGAAACGTTGCGTAACAGTGTACGTTTCTCACGAACTTCACTCGCAAAGGGCGGGTCTGTAGAAAAGCCTGCTGCCTTCGTGACGTACGGTCACGTTCGGCGACGGGCGACAGCAGACCGGGCGAGCTGCAGTGCCAGCCTCGCTGTCGACGTCCAGTCTTCATTCGACTGGGGATGGATGCGTCGGCGCCCGAGTCCTGACAACAATTTTAGAGAGGATTGCTATGACCCAGATTCGTTCGCTCCTGATCGGTACCGCCCTGACCGCTTTTGCCGCTACCGGCGCGTTTGCGCAGACCAACGCGCAGCCGGACGCCGGCACGGCGGGCCAGCAAATGATGGCGCCGGGCGCCGATACCGCCGCTCCGGCCGCGCAAGGCGTCCAGCCGGTGACGCCGGCGCCGCAGCGCCTTACGGCATCGGGTTCGACCGATCCGCTGGTGCAAAAGCGCGATGCCGACGCGCAGGCCAACGCTGAGTACAGCGCTTCGAAGAAGGCCTCGAAGAGCCAGTTGAAGGAACAGCAAGCGGCCGCCAAGGCGAAGTACAAGGAACAGGTCAAGGACGCCAAGCTCAACAAGAAGGCCGACAAGCAGACCGCCAACAACGAGATGAAGATGAACATGCAAGGCCAGACGCCGGGCCAGGACGATGCTTCAGACATCAAGCACTAAGCATGACGCATGGGGCGGCGAGTTCGTCTGGCCGTCCCGGCCGGTCTGGTTCGCGGCCAGCCGCTTCACCTCAGTTTCGTTCACTTCAGGCCATCAGGGAGGTCACGCATGAACAAGCCCAGCATGAACCGGATTTACGCGGCGCTGATCGCCGGTTGCCTGTCCTCGGTCGCCCTGGCGCAGACGACGGACCCGTCGGCGGCGCCCACGCACGCGGACAAGAAGGCCGCCAAGGTACAGGCCAAGGCGAACAAGAAGTCTGACGTCGCCCAGGCGAAGGCCGACAAGTCCAAGACGGAAGCGCAGACTGACGCCGATAAGGCTGCCGCCGACGCCAAGGAAAAGGACGCGAAGAAGGAATAGGTTTCCTTTCGTGAGTGCCCAACAGCGGCCCGGTGCGCATCAGCGCCCGGGCCGTTTGCTTTTGACGAGGCTTCATCGAAAAAAGGGCGCTTGTCGGCGCCGGTTGTATGGATATACAGTATGCGGCGCCGACCTTCTCCTGCGACCCTTACCTCCCGATCCCGACCACCGTGCTCTCCGTTGCCGACTCCGCGCCGTCCGATACCGCCGCCTGGCTGGCGAAGCTCAACGACGCGCAGCGCGAAGCCGTCGAATACGGCGTCGAAAATCCCACGCAGCCGTCGGGCGCCTTGCTCGTGATCGCCGGTGCGGGTTCGGGCAAGACCAATACGTTGGCGCATCGCGTGGCGCATCTGGTGGTCAAGGGTGTCGATCCGCGCCGCATTCTGCTGCTGACGTTCTCGCGCCGGGCCGCGCTCGAAATGACCCGGCGGGTCACGCGCATCGCCGGCGAGGCGCTGGGCGCGCGGGCGGCGGTGGCGCAGGGCCTGACGTGGTCGGGCACGTTTCACGGCATCGGCGCGCGCTTGTTGCGCGAATATGCCGATCTGATCGGCCTCGCCCCCACCTTCACGATCAACGACCGTGAGGACTCCGCCGACCTGATGAACCTGGTGCGGCACGAACTCGGGCTGTCGGCCAAGGAGCGGCGCTTTCCGGCGAAGGGCACCTGCTTTGCGATCTACTCGCGCGTCGTCAATACCGGTGCGGCGCTCGCGGACGTGCTGGCGAGCGCGTTTCCGTGGTGTCGCGAATGGGAGGCGGATCTGCGGATGCTGTTTGCCGCCTACGTCGAGGCCAAGCAGAAACAGAGCGTGCTCGACTACGACGACCTGCTGCTTTACTGGTCCCTGATGGCCGGGCAGCCCACGATTGCCGCGGATCTGACGGGCCGCTTCGATCACGTGCTGGTCGACGAGTATCAGGACACCAACCGTCTGCAGGCGTCCATCCTGCTTGCCTTGAAGCCGGACGGGCGCGGTCTGACCGTGGTGGGCGACGACGCCCAGTCGATTTACTCGTTTCGCGGCGCGACGGTGCGCAACATCCTCGATTTCCCGGGCCACTTCAATCCGCCCGCGAAACAGGTCACGCTCGAGCGTAACTATCGCTCCACGCAGCCCATTCTGGCCGCGTCGAATGCGGTAATCGGGCTCGCTACCGAACGCTTCACAAAAAACCTCTGGACCGACAAGGCGTCTGCTCAACGCCCGCGTCTTGTGAGCGTGGCGGATGAAGCCGATCAGGCGCGCTACGTGGTCGAGCAGATACTCGAAGCGCGCGAAGCCGGCATGAAGCTGAAAGCGCAGGCGGTGCTGTTTCGAGCCGCGCATCATAGCGCCGCGCTGGAGGTCGAACTGACCCGGCGCAACATCCCGTTCGTGAAGTTCGGCGGCCTCAAGTTTCTCGATTCCGTGCACGTGAAAGACGTGCTGGCAGTGCTGCGCTGGGCGGAAAATCCGCGTGATCGCGTTGCCGGGTTTCGGGTCATGCAGCTTCTGCCTGGCGTCGGGCCGGCCACGGCGGCACGGCTGCTCGATGCCGTGGCGGCGCGTGGCGTGGCGGGCGGCGATACCGCCAACGCGCTCGCCGCCTTCGTCCCGCCGCCGCGCGCGCTCGAAGACTGGCCGCCCTTTGTCGCGCTGATGTCGAGCGTGTGCAGTCGAAGCTCGTCGTGGCCGGCCGAGTTCGAGTTGATCCGCCGCTGGTACGAGCCGCACCTCGAACGCAATCACGAAGACGCGGCCATGCGTCACGCGGACCTACTGCAAATGGAGAGCATCGCCGCCACCTACGCATCGCGCGAGCGCTTCCTCACGGAGCTGACGCTCGATCCGCCCGACGCCACCAGCGGCGAATCCGGCGTGCCCCTGCTCGACGAGGACTACCTGATCCTCTCGACGATTCACTCGGCGAAAGGGCAGGAATGGCGCAATGTGTTTGTGCTGAACGGCGTCGACGGTTGCATTCCGTCGGATCTCGGCACTGGCAGCGATGCGGAAATCGACGAAGAGCGCCGCCTGCTATATGTGGCGATGACGCGCGCCAAGGAGGATCTTCATATCGTCGTGCCGCAGCGCTTCTATGTGCATAACCAGACGCATCTGGGCGACCGCCACGTTTGGGCGTCGCGCACGCGCTTTATCCCGGCGCATCTGATGCCGTTGTTCGACACCTACGCCTGGCCGCGCGTGGTCGAGCCCGCCGCGCCGAGCGCAGCGGGACTTGCCGCGGCGGCGCAGGCGAAGCTCGACATTGCGGCGAAGCTCAAGAGCATGTGGGACTGAGCGCGGTGCGGCGGCCGTGCAGCACCACGCGCCTCGTAGGACCGCGGCTAGCCCGCAACGCGTTTAACGTGTCTGCCGCGGCTGTTGCTGCTGCCGTGGCTGCGCCGGCCGCGGAGGCGGCGTAAAGAAAGCGCGTAGCCACGCCGCGAGCCGCGAGAACACATCGTAGGGTTCTTCGACGAAGATTTCCGGCTTCAGCAGACGCAGGTATTCCATGATCTGCTGCGCTTCCTGTTTCTGGAACGAGCCGTGCGAGATGCCGAGGCGCAACAGGCCGCGCAGTTCGCCGAGCTTTTCGCGCGCGGTGCTGCCGATGCTCGTCTCGCAGGCCACCTTGGCTTCGTACACCCGCTGCCGCAGCGACTCGACGAGCCGCCAGGCGGGCGTCTGCATGGCTTCTTCCAGCGCCTGGATGTCCTGCGCGGCGCCCTTGATCTGCGCGGCGAGCGGATCGACCAGCGAGGCATCGCCTTCCGACTCCTTGACGATCGCCGCGGCCCAGTCGTGGCACTGCTTGGCCAGTTCCTCAGGGGTCCATTCCGAGCGCGACGCAAAGCCGAAGCCGAACTCGGAGGCCTGCTGCATCAAAATCGCCACGACGTCCGGAAATTCCTTGTCCAGCGTGCGTTTGGCCCACGCGTACTGGCCGCCCTGCAACATCCGCTTCACCGCGTGTTCGGTGAGCGGCACCATGTTGTCGAGCAGCTTGGCGCGCAGAAAGTCCTCAAACGACGGCGTCGCGAACTGCGGGTCGAGCTTCAGCGAGACGCGCAAAAAAGCGTCGAAGTCCTTGCGCAAGGTGGCGAGGGTTTCGTCTTTGAGTGAAAGGGTGATCTGACCCATGTCTTATCCCGTTTGGTCCTCCCGCGTGGCATCGCAAAAGTGCCGCCATCTGCGAACTGCCCCCGTGAGAGGGCGACGTCGATGCTCGACGCGGTTGATCCTGCTTTGTTGCCGCGTAACCAGCGGGGATACCTTCCCGACGAGCGGACCTCGACTGCATAACGGCGGACCAGGGTAAAACTTGAGGGTACGATGCGCTTCCGGAACCGGGAGTCGCGCCGATTGCGGCGCTGCACAAGGCGCGCGGCGCAATCAGATGGCCAACTCTATTTGAGCACGACGCCCTGCCAGACGAAAAATACGGCGAGTCCGACGGCAATCGTCAGCAGCGGCCGGCGGGTCAGCGCACTGACCGCCACGGCGGCAAGCGCCCCAATCAACTGCGGATTGCGCCAGGTCAGCTCGGCGCCGCCGCCGTGCGGCGAGACGGCCATCGGCACGATGATGGCGGTCAGCACCGTCACCGGCACGAAGCCGAGGGCGGTGCGCACCAGCGGCGGGAATACCAGCCGGTCGCCGAGCACGAACACGGCCGCGCGGATCGTCCAGGTGATCAGCGCCATGCCGAGAATCAGAACGACGTAGTTCATTGCGCCACCTCCGCCGTGCGCCGTTGGCTGCCGGGGCGCGACAGCAGGACGCCGACCACGACCCCCGCGAACACCGCACCAAGCAGGCCCAGCTTGTACGGCCAGGCCTGCCAGAAGAAAGCCAGCGCGCCCGAGGTGGCCGCGGCGGCGAGGTACCGCAGCGCGACCAGTTGCGGCACGACGATCGCGATAAAGGTGGCGACCATGGCGAAATCGAGCCCGAGCGACTGCAGACCGGGGAACGCCGCGCCGAACAGCAGGCCGGCGAGCGTCCAGATCTGCCAGTTGAGATACATGGCGAGGCCCGCGCCGAGGAAGTAGTACGGACTCACCGAGCCGGGCGGATGGTGCCGGTAGTGCGACCAGGCGACGGCGAAGACTTCGTCGGTGAGCACGCCGCCGAGCGCGAGCCGCCAGCGCAGCGGCAGATGCGAGACGTAGGGGGCGAGCGTGGCGCTGTACAGCACGTGGCGCAGGTTGACGACGAGGGTGGTGGCCAGCACCACGGCGAAACTCGCGTGGCCGGCTATCAGGCCCAGCGCAATGAACTGGGCCGAGCCGGCGAAGACGACGAGCGACATCAATTGGCCGTGCCACAGGTGCAGCGGGCCGGACGTGACGAGCGTGCCGAAGATCACGCCGAACGGCGCCGCGCCGACCATCATGGGGATGATGTCGCGGGCGCCGGCGGTGAGTTCGGCGAGTCGGGTCGAGTGGTTGGGGTGGGTCAATCTTGTCTCCTTGGTCCGCCGAGCATAGCTGCGGCGGGGTGGGAGCGCTTGTACGTTCTTGCGGTGGGGGGTGCTGTGTCGGCGCGCCTGCGCTCAGGCGGCCTGCCAGCGCCCCGGCGGTACCCCGAACATGCGCCGGAAATGCCGCGTGAAGTGGCTTTGGTCTGTGAAACCGCTGGCCGCAGCCACCTCGGTGACCGACACGCCCGCGCGCAACGGCGCCAGCGCCCGTTGCAGCCGGACCTGGTTGCGCCACGCATGCGGCGGCAGACCGGTGCTCTCGGCAAAGAGGCGCGCGGCGTGGAACGGCGACAGGCCCACGGCACCCGCGAGCTCGGCTAGCTGCAGCGGGGTGGTGAGGTCGCCGGTCAGACGCTCTTTCATGGTGGCCACGCGCGCGTCGTCCGAGGCGAGCCGCGCCGGCCTGCTCTGGCTGCCCGAATAGCGGACGAGCAGTGTCGACAGGGCGTCGAGCATCGCGGCTTCAGCCGCGAGCGGATCGGCTTGCGCTTCGAGCAGACGGTGAGCGCGGGCGAGGCGCTGGGCGAGCTCCGGATCGCGGATCACGCCGGGTTCGAACCATGGCAAATCCTGCTGCTGGCCGGCGACGTCTGAGGCGAGTTGCTGGAGGAAGTCCACCGGCGCATACAGCACGCGATAGCGCCAGCCTGCCTCGATCGCCCGCGCGCCCGTATGCAGTTCACCCGGATTGATGATGGGCACGCTACCCGCTTCGGCGACGTAGTCCGTGCCCAGATACCGGTAGCCCTCCGCGCCGGCCACGATCACCGGGATGGTGTACGCGTCATGCCAATGCGGCGAAAACTCGTGATCGTGATATTCGGCTGTGAGCAGATCCGCGCCGGGCAAAAGCGGCGTGCGCCAGTAGCGGGCGGAATCGCGGAAACGGGTGACGGTCATGATGAAAGTCCAGCTCGGTCTGCCAGTTTAGCGCGGGCGGACCGATACCGGCCTGGCCGCTTTCACTTAAGCGGAATGGTCGTGCCGGCGGGCATCGGCACGGCTGTCACGCTGTTTTTTGCGCTGCCGCTCGCGACCCTGTCGCTATAGGTCAGATACACCAGCGTGTTGCGCTTCGCGTCGACCACGCGCACGACGTGCAGGGTCTTGAAGATCAGCGACATGCTCATGGAAAACACATCGGCTTGCTGTTTGAGCGGTCCGGTGAATTTGATCGCGCCGACTTGCCGGCAGGCAATCGACGCCTCCGTGGGATCTTCCGCGATACCCAGCGTACCTTTGATACCGCCCGTGCGGGCTCGCGAGACATAGCAGGTGACGCCGTTGACGAGCGGATCGTCGTAGGCCTCGACCACCACGCGGTCGGAGCCGGTGAGATGGAAGTTGGTGTTGACGCTGGCCACTTCCTCGCTGTGGGCGAGCGGAGCGAAGAGCGCAGCAGCGGCGAGGGTGATGCACAACAAGGTGGATTTCATCGGGAGACCGGAATGATCGCGCAGGGAAAGTACCATCGTATAACGGCAAGCCTGACGCAGGTGGGTGTGTGAGTGTGTGGGGACTGTCGAAGGGGAGCGCGGAATATAGGACGGCCGAAGCGGCTCGCATCCGTTGCGCACATTGATATGTTGCGCAGCGCCAAAACAAAAAGGCCCGCACGGATGCGGGCCTTCGAATTTTTTGGCTCCTCGACCTGGGCTCGAACCAGGGACCTACGGATTAACAGTCCGGCGCTCTACCGACTGAGCTATCGAGGAACAGCAGTACAACCTTTACATAAAAAAGCCCGTTTTGGTTAACGGGCCTTTTGCAATTCTTGGCTCCCCGACCTGGGCTCGAACCAGGGACCTACGGATTAACAGTCCGGCGCTCTACCGACTGAGCTATCGGGGAACAGCAAAAGCAGAGAACGAAATTGTAGGGGGTGCTCCAGGACCTGTCAATACCCCGAGCCCATCTCTATTTCATTCGAACCGCGAGCATCTTGCATGGGACCAGAGTAACGAGCTTTGCATGGGACCAGAGTAACGCGCTAAAGCGCGAACTCTGGTCGGCAGCTGAAGCGCGAACGCTGGTCGACAGGCGCGCCGCGCTGAAGCCCTGGCCAGGCGGGCGCACCGCCCATGGCCGCTCAGCGGGCGAGCAGGGTCAGCTTTTCCTTCACGTCCTTGAACTCGTCTGCCTCGGGCAGCGGAGCTTTGGTTTTCGTGATGCTGGGCCAGCCTTTGGCGAGATCGGCGTTCAGCGCGATGAAGTCCTGCTGGTCGCCCGGCACGTCTTCTTCAGCGTAGATGGCGTTCACCGGACATTCGGCGACGCACACAGCACAGTCGATGCACTCATCGGGGTCGATCGCGAGGAAGTTGGGACCTTCGCGAAAGCAGTCCACCGGGCACACATCAACGCAGTCGGTATAGCGGCACTTGATGCAGCTTTCGGTCACAACGTGAGTCATTCAGGCAGCTCCTGCATGCGGTATCTGGGGAGGCGAAACGCCAAAAGCGCTATTGTAACGTAACGTCAAGTGGCGTATGCAGCGGTGGCCCAACCGGTTTATACGTTTTCGTGATTAGTTTATGGCGCCTCAGGCAGCCGGGCCGCCGGCGCGATATGGCCGTGCGCATTCGGGTAACATGCGTCAGGTCGGCGCGCCGGGGCGTGCCGCAGGCGCATGGGCCCGCTGAGGCCTTCCGTTTCTCCTGCAGTCGGTTCGTACCATCATGATTATTACTTCACTGCTCGATACTGATCTGTACAAGTTCACGATGATGCAGGTGGTTCTGCATCATTTCCCTGCCGCGAGCGTGGAATACCGCTTCCGCTGCCGGACCCAGAACGTCGACCTCGTGCCGTATATCGAGGAGATCCGCGAGGAAGTGCGCAAGCTGTGCGAGTTGCGCTTTACCGACGACGAACTCGACTACCTGCGGCGCATGCGCTTCATCAAGGGCGACTTCATCGAGTTCCTCGCGCTCTTCCATCTGAACGACAAGTACATTTCGATCACGCCTTCGCCGAAGGGCAACGGCGAAATCGACATCGAGATCAAGGGTCCGTGGCTGCACACGATCCTGTTCGAGATTCCGGTGCTGGCGATCGTCAACGAGGTCTACTTCCGCAACACGCAGCGGGAGCCGGCCTACGGCGAAGGCCGCGAGCGTCTCTCCGAAAAGATCAAGCTGCTCGGCGCACGCCCCGAATTCGCGGACTGCAAGATCGCCGATTACGGTACGCGGCGCCGCTTCTCGAAGCGCTGGCACGAAGAGGTCATCCTCACGCTGAAAGACGATCTCGGCGAACAGTTCACCGGCACGAGCAATGTCTTTTACGCCATGAAGCACGGCCTGACGCCGCTCGGCACGATGGCGCACGAGTATCTGCAGGCCTGCCAGGCGCTCGGACCGCGGCTGCGCGATTCGCAGATCTACGGCTTCGAGATGTGGGCGAAGGAATATCGCGGCGACCTCGGCATTGCGCTCTCGGACGTGTACGGCATGGAAGCGTTCTTGCGCGATTTCGACATGTACTTCTGCAAGCTGTTCGACGGCGCGCGCCACGACTCCGGCGATCCGTTCGAGTGGGGCGAGCGCCTGCTCAGGCACTACGAAGCGAACCGCTGCGACCCGCGTACCAAGATCCTGGTGTTCTCGGACGCGCTGGATATCCCGAAGGTCCTGCAACTGTACGAACGCTTCCGCGGCCGCTGCAAATTGGCGTTCGGCGTCGGCACCAACCTCACCAACGACCTGGGCTATAACCCGCTGCAGATCGTGATCAAGATGGTTCGCTGCAACGGCCAGCCGGTAGCCAAGCTGTCGGATTCGCCGGGCAAGAACATGTGCGACGACAAGGCCTATCTCGCCTATCTGCGCCAGGTGTTCGGCATCAAACAGCCGGACGAGGAAGTGTCGAGCTAAGGTTCGCAGCGAACGCGCTTCGTGTGCCCACCCTGGCCATCTGGACGAGTGTTTGCGCGCGGGGTGGCCGGTATAATCCTCGCGATGCCGCACGGCTATCGCAACGGCAACCTCGCGAGGACTTCGCCCATGGATACATCGATCGCCCGCCGCAACATTCTCGCGCGCATCCGCGCGGCGCAGGGGCGCGACGCCGAACCCGCGGCCTCCGAGCGCGAGGCCGTCGCCGACTATCTCGCACGTCATCCGCAAGGCCCGCGGCCGCCCATGCCGGACGATCTCATCGCACGCTTTATCGAGGAGGCGCAGAAGCTGGCCACCAGCGTCGAGACCGTCGAGGCCTTGAGCGAAGTGCCGGCCGCTGCGCATCGCTATCTCACGCAGCAAGGCTTGCCGGTGCAGGCAATTGCCTGGCAAACGCTGCAGGATCTCGGCTGGGCCGCCGCGGGTCTCACCGTCGAATTCCGCAAACCGCAAGACAGCGACGTGGTCGGCATCACAGGCTGTTTCTGTGCGACTGCGGAGACTGGCACCCTGGTGCTGTTGTCCGGGCCTGAAACCTATGCATCCGCGGGGTTGCTGCCTGAGACGCACATTGCTATCGTGCCGGCCTCGCGTATCGTCGCCGGTCATGAAGAGGCATTCGATCTGATCCGCAGTGAGCGTGGCGAACTGCCGCGCGCGGTTAACTTCGTATCGGGTCCGTCGCGCACCGGCGATATCGAGCAAACCATCGTGCTCGGTGCACACGGGCCGTATCGGGTCCATGCGATCGTCGTGCGCGGCGCGTGAGCGCCATGCATGGCCGTTTTGTCCGCACCCCGCGTGCCCCGTACGCTTTTCATAAGCGCCTCGCTTAGCCTGGAAAACCAAAGGATTCGAATATGACGCGACATGCCGGATGGACGAGCATGGGGCTCGTCGCCGCACTCGCACTGTGGTGGCCGCAACTGGCATCGGCGGCGACGCTCGACGGCGCGGCGCTGTCGGCGTGGTGGAGCTTGCCGTTCGCCGGCGTGCTGTTGTCGATCGCGGTGTTTCCGCTCATCGCGCCGACGTTCTGGCATCACCATTTCGGCAAGATCGCAGCGGCATGGGCGGTCCTGTTCCTCGTGCCGTTCGCCGTCGCGTTCGGCGCGGGCGTCGCATGGGGCACGTTCGTTCACGCGATGCTCGAAGAGTATGTGCCGTTTATCGTGCTGCTGACCGCGCTCTACACCGTGGCCGGCGGCATCTGCGTGCGTGGCAACCTGCACGGCACGCCGCGCATGAATACGGCGATCATCGCGCTGGGCACGGTGCTCGCAAGCATCATGGGCACGACCGGCGCCGCCATGCTGCTGATCCGGCCGCTGCTGCGCGCCAACGACAATCGCAAGCATGTCGTGCACGTCGTCGTGTTCTTTATCTTTCTGGTCGCCAATGCCGGCGGTTCGCTGTCGCCGCTCGGCGACCCGCCGCTGTTTCTCGGCTTCCTCAACGGCGTGAGTTTCTTCTGGACTACCACGCATCTGGCGTTGCCGATGCTGTTTGTCTGCGCCGTGCTGCTAGTGACGTTTTACGCGCTCGATTCGTACTATTACCATCGTCGTGAAGAGGAGCGCTCGCGGTTTCTCGATCCGACGCCCGATACGCCGCTCCTCGGCATCGACGGCAAGATCAACTTCGTGCTGCTCGGCGCGGTGATCGCTCTCGTGCTGATGAGCGGCCTGTGGAAACCGGGCATCGAATTCGACGTATTCGGCACGCACGTCGCCTTGCAGAACGCGGTGCGCGATGTGGCGCTGATCGGCGTCACGCTGCTGTCGCTGGCTGTGACGCCGCGTGCGGCGCGCGAGGGCAATGCCTTCAACTGGGCGCCGATCGAAGAGGTGGCCAAGCTGTTCGCCGGCATCTTCGTGACGATTGCGCCGGTCATCACGATCCTGCGCGCCGGCGACGCGGGCGCGTTCGCGGGCATCGTGCATCTGGTCAACGATGCGTCCGGCCAGCCGCACGATGCGATGTATTTCTGGGCGACCGGTTTGCTCTCGTCGTTCCTCGACAACGCGCCGACCTATCTGGTGTTCTTTAATCTGGCCGGCGGCGACGCGCAGACCTTGATGACCCAGGGTGCAACCACGCTGGCCGCGATTTCGGCCGGCGCGGTATTCATGGGCGCGAACAGCTATATCGGCAACGCGCCGAACTTCATGGTGAAGGCGATCGCGGAATCGCGCGGCGTGCGCATGCCGGGCTTTTTCGCCTATCTGATGTGGTCGGTCGCGATCCTGGTGCCGGTGTTTCTCGTGACCACCTGGTTGTTCTTTTAGCGGTTGATGACGACGGGACCGCTGACGGTTCCGTCGCGCTATTCGGAGAATTGCAATGCAAAAGATCCTGGTTGCCCGTCCGATTTTTCCGGATGTAATCGAACGCCTCAAACAGCATTTCGAGGTTGACTGGAACAACGGCGAAGTCCTCTCCGCCGAAGAACTGACGCGCCGCCTCGCCGACAAGGACGGCGCGCTGACCGCCGGCGACCCGGTCGGCGCGGCGGTGCTGGCCGCGGCGCCGCGGTTGCGGGTGGTGTCGAACATGGCCGTCGGCTACAACAACTTCGACATGGCGGCGTTCAATGCCTCGAACGTCCTCGGCACCAATACGCCGGACGTGCTGAACGAATCCACCGCCGACTTCGGCTGGGCGCTGATGATGGCCGCGGCGCGCCGCGTGACGGAGTCCGAACACTGGCTGCGCGCCGGCAAATGGCAGAAGTGGGCCTACGACGGTTTTCTCGGCACTGACGTGTATGGCTCGACGCTCGGTGTGATCGGCATGGGACGCATCGGCCAGGCGCTGGCGCGCCGCGCCCGCGGTTTCAACATGCAGGTGATTTATCACAACCGCTCGCGGGTCGCGCCGGAGATCGAAGCCGAGCTGAACGCGCAGTATGTGTCGAAAACGGAGTTGTTGAAGCGGGCCGATCACGTCGTGCTCGTGTTGCCTTATACCAAGGACAACCATCACACCATCGGCGCCGCGGAACTCGCGCAGATGAAGCCGACCGCGACGCTCACCAACATCGCGCGCGGCGGCATCGTCGACGATGCGGCGCTCGCCGAGGCCTTGCGCGCCAAACGTATCGCGGCGGCGGGGCTCGATGTCTATGAAGGCGAGCCGAACCTGAATCCGGCCTTGCTCACGGTGCCGAATGTCGTGCTGACGCCGCATATCGCGAGCGCCACCGAATCGACACGGCGCGCCATGGCCAATCTCGCCGCGGACAATCTGATTGCGGCGCTCGGCGAGGGGCCGAATGCGGGACGTCCGGCGAACCCGATCAATCCTGACGTGATCGGCAAGGCCCGCGCATGACGATGATTTTGCTTGCGGCGGTGGTGGTGCTGGCTGTCGCGTTGGCGATTGCCTTGCTGATCCTGATGCGCGGCGGCCGCCACGGCGATCTGGAAGCGCAGATCGACGGCCTGGGTGACCACATCGGCTCGACGGGGCAAGCGCAGACGCGTGCGTTCGAGCGGCTAGAGCGCGAGTTGCGCAGCGAGATCGAGCAAACCGCCCGCGTCTCGCGTACCGAACTGAACGGCGGCTTCGCGCAGTTTCAGCAGACGCTAGCCGCGCAGTTCACCAGCATGACGACGCTGCAGAGCGGCAAGATCGACGGCTTCGCGCAACAGCTTGTCAAGCTGACCGAGACGAACGCGCTGCAACTCGAGACGACGCGCCAGAGCTTGCAACAGCAGGCCCAGCAGGCGCGCGACGAGCAGGGCGTGGCGCTGCGGCATTTTGGCGAGACGCTGACCTTGCAATTGGGGCGGCTGACCGAGGCGAACGACCGCCGCTTTGCCGAAGTGCGCGCGACGATCGAACAGCGTCTGAAGGACATCGAAGCGAACAACTCGGCCAAACTCGAAGAGATGCGCCGCACGGTGGACGAGAAGCTGCATGCCACGCTCGAACAGCGCCTCGGCGAATCGTTCAAGCAGGTGTCGGATCGCCTCGAGCAGGTGCATCGCGGGCTGGGCGAAATGCAGACGTTGGCTGCGGGCGTGGGCGATCTGAAGAAGGTGCTGACCAACGTCAAGACGCGCGGCACGTGGGGCGAGGTGCAGCTCGAGGCCTTGCTCGAACAGTTGCTGACGCCGGACCAGTATGCGAAGAATGTCGCGACCATACCGAAGAGCGCCGACCGGGTCGAATTCGCCATCAAGCTGCCGGGCCGTCAGGACCCGGATGGCCCCGCCGTGCCGGTGTGGCTGCCGATCGATGCGAAATTCCCGCGCGAGGACTACGAACGCCTGATCGATGCCCAGGAGCGGGCCGACCCGGTGGCGGTCGAAGACGCGTCGCGCGCGCTCGAGGCGCGGATTCGCGCCGAGGCCCGCGCGATTGCGGAGAAATACGTTTCGCCGCCGCACACCACGGACTTCGCACTGCTGTTCTTGCCCACCGAAGGACTCTACGCAGAAATCCTGCGCCGGCCCGGGCTCACGGATATGCTGCAGCGGGACTACCGCGTGACGATTGCCGGCCCGACTACGCTCACCGCTTTGTTGAATAGTTTGCAGATGGGTTTCCGCACGCTCGCCATCGAGAAGCGTTCGAGCGAAGTCTGGCAGGTGCTGGGCGCGGTGAAGACCGAGTTCGGCAAGTTCGGCGACGTGCTGGCGAAGACGAAGTCGCAGCTCGAAACGGTGACCCGTTCGATCGAAGCCGCCGAGACGCGCACCCGCATGATGAACCGCAAGCTGCGCGATGTCGAAGCGCTGCCGGGGGATGAGGCGAGCGGTCTGCTAGGGGACGCGCTGCTCGGCGCGGATGGCGACGAATAGCGAGAGACGCACGCTCTCAGCGGACCTTCACCCGGCGTTCACTGCCGCCGTTCCCGCCAGCTTTTCCAGCGCTTCACCCGTGATGCGCACAACGCGCCAGTCGGACAACACGGTCGCGCCCATCTTCTCGTAGAAGCTAATGGCCGGCTGGTTCCAGTCGAGCACCGTCCATTCGAAGCGGCCGCATTGCCGCTCCACGGCCAGCGCGGCCAGTTCCTTGAGCATGCGGGTGCCGAGACCGCTGCCGCGCTGCGTCGGTTGCACGTACAGGTCTTCGAGATACAGTCCGCGCCGGCCCAGAAAGGTCGAGAAGTTATGGAAGAATAGCGCGTAGCCGACAATGCGGCCGTCTTCTTCCTGCGCGACCATGGCTTCCGACGACGGCCGCGCGCCGAATAGTGCATCGTGCACACCGGCTTCGGTGGCGACAAACAGATGGGTCAGCTTTTCGAACTCGGCCAGCTCGAGCATCAGCGAAAAGATAGCGCCGACGTCGGCGGGTGTGGCGGCACGGATCGTTGCGCTCATTACGCTTCCTCGGGTACGTCGCTCAACTGGATCTCGATGCCGCCGAAACGCGAGGCCACCCAGTTATAGGCATGGCAGGCAATCCACAGCAGCACGAAGCCGAGGATCGCATTGAGCAGCAGTGCGCTGAATACGGTGCTCAGTTCGACCGAACCATAGCGGATAAAGGCGACCAGCACGCCGAGCAGCACGATAGGCACGCTGAAGGTCAGATACACCAGGATCAGCGCCTTGGCGGTCTGTCCCGGCGCGATGAAAGAGATCTGTTTTTTCATGTAGGTCAAACCCGTTGGTCGTAGGTAAAGAGTAAGGGGTAAGGAGTTCGGAGCGGGCAACCGGCGGGGGCGTCAGATCAGGCCGTCGAACAGCATGATGTCGACGTTCTCGCCGGGGGCGACGTCAGCGCGCTCGTGTTCGAGCACGATAAAGCAATTCGCTTCGCTCATCGAACTGAGCACGCCGGAGCTTTGCGAGCCGGTTGGCGTGACATGCCACTGGCCGCGGGCGTCGCGTTCGGCGACGCCGCGTTGATACTCGGTGCGGCCGGCGCGCTTGCGGATCACCTCGCGGCTGGCGGCCTGCAGGAGCGGCACCGGTTGCGACGTGGCGCCGGACATGACCAGCAGCGCCTCGCGCACGATCTGATAAAACGTGACCATTACGGCGACCGGATTGCCCGGCAGACCGAAGAACAGGGCGGGCAGGCCAAGGCCCGGCCGGTCGCCCGACCAGACGCGGCCAAACGCGAGCGGGCGGCCGGGGCGCATGGCGAGCGTCCAGAACGCGACGTCGCCGAAAGTCTGCACCAACTGCTTGGTGAAATCCGCTTCGCCGACCGAGACGCCGCCCGAGGTCAGGACCACGTCGGCGCTGGCTGCGGCGCTGCGCAGCGCGGCTTCGAGCGCGGCAGGCTGATCGCGCACGACGCCCAGGTCGAGCGTGTCGATATTCATGCGGCGTAGCATCGCAAACAGCGTGTGGCGGTTGCTGTCGTACACACAGCCCGGTTCGAGCGGTTCGCCGAGCGAACGCAGTTCGTCGCCGGTCGAAAAGAACGCCGCGCGCAGACGCCGCCGCACCGGCACTTCGCCGATGCCGAGCGACGCGATCAGACCGAGGTCCGATGCGCGCAGGATGCGACCGGCGCGCAAGGCTGCGCTGCCGCGGGCGAGGTCTTCGCCGGCGAGACGCCGGTTGGCGCCCCCGCGCACGGCAGAGGCAGCGAACTGAACGGTCTCGCCACTGCGCGTGACCCGTTCCTGCGGCACGACCGTATCGCAACCGGCCGGCATGCAGGCGCCCGTCATGACCCGGACGCATTGCGTGAGCGCCACGGCGCCGCCGAACGGGTGACCGGCCAGCGCCTTGCCGGCGACTGTGAGTTCGACGGTGGCGGATGCATCCGCGAGCGCGGCGCTCTGGAATGCGTAGCCGTCCATGGCCGAGTTGTCGTGGGCAGGCACGTCGCTTGGCGAGACGATGTCTTCGGCCAGCACGCGGTCGAGCGCGTCGTGCAGCGGCACGCGTTCAACGGCGGCGACCGGCGTGGCCCACTGCCGCACGATCGCCTGCGCGGCCGTGACCGGCAGCGCATGAGGATCGTACTGGGCGACGCAGTTGGAAAATTCGTTAAGCGTGGTCATGAATGGAGGAGCGTCGCGACCGGAGACGGTCGGCCGGATCCGGCGGCCGCCGTGCGGCTGGAGCAGGGCATCGGCTACAACCTCCGCGGCGTCTCAGTGACGCTCGAGGTCGGCGAGCTCCTGCAAAGAATTGATATTGTAAAACGCGCGCTCATCGGCAAAGGCGACTTCCACCGTCTTGTGGCGCGCGTACCACGCGCGCACCTTACGTTCACCCGCGTCCAGAAAGGCGGCCAGGTCGTCGGCGAGGCTCGTGCGCAACAACGCGAAGACGGGATGAATCGACGTCTGTCCGTGCGCGTCGGTGGTGGTGACGGTGGCGATATCCGCGCCGTGCGCGTCGAGCGCCTCGCCGAGCCGCGCGGCAAGATCGGCCGGCAGCCCGGGCGAATCGCACGGCGCGCTCAGCACGAAGTCCGTGCCGGCGGCGCGCAGACCGGCCAGCAGACCCGCCAGCGGTCCGGGAAAGCCCGCCAGGGTGTCGGCCACGACGGCCGCGCCGAACGGCGCGCCGAGCCCGGCATAGACCTCGGCGTGGCGGTTGGCGCTGATCAGGAGCGGCCCGGTTTGCGGAGCGAGCCGCTTCAGGACGTGTGCCGCGAGCGGCTCGCCGTGCAGCAGTTGCAGCCCTTTGTCGACGCCGCCCATGCGCGTGCCGCGGCCGCCGGCAAGGACGAGGCCCGTGAGGTTCGCTGGGGTGAGGTTCATGGACAAGGCAGCCTCAGCCGCCGATGTACGACATTTCGACCCGGCGCTCTTCCGGGGAATGAGGCGCGATGGCGTTGCTGCCGCGCAATTCCGAGTAACGATCGCCGCGGGCCTGCCAGATGTGGGCGAGCGCCGAGGCGATCTCGGCATCGCTTGAGCCGTTGCGCATCAGTGCGCGCAGATCGTGTCCCGCCGACGCGAACAGGCACAGATAGAGTTTGCCTTCCGTCGAAAGCCGGGCGCGCGTGCAGCTTCCGCAGAACGCGCGCGTGACGCTCGAGATCACGCCGATTTCGCCGCTGCCGTCCGCGTAGCCCCAGCGTTGCGCGGTTTCGGCGGCGCTGTGGGCTTCGAGCGGCACCAGCGGAAAGTGCTCGGCAATCCGCGCCACGACTTCGGCGGACGGCAGCACTTCGGCCATGTTCCAGCCGTTCGAGGTGCCGACATCCATGTATTCGATGAAGCGCAGGATGGTGCCCGAGCCTTTGAAGTGGCGCGCCATCGGCACGACTTCCGTGTCGTTGGTGCCGCGCTTGACCACCATGTTGACCTTGAGCGGCGCGAGCCCGGCCGCCTGGGCCCCGGCAATGCCTTCGAGCACGTCGCCCACCGCGAAGTCGGCGTCGTTCATGCGGCGAAACAGGGCGTCGTCGATCGCGTCGAGGCTCACCGTCACGCGGGTGAGGCCGGCGTCCTTGAGGCTGCGCGCCTTGCGGGCGAGCAGCGAGCCATTGGTGGTGAGCGTGAGATCGAGCGGCCGGCCATCCGGCGTGGTGAGCCGCGCGAGCCGCTCGATAAGGAATTCCAGGTTCTTGCGCAACAGCGGCTCGCCACCGGTCAGGCGGATTTTTTCCACGCCGTGGGCGACGAACAGGCGGGCCAGCCGTTCGATCTCCTCGAAGCTCAGCAGCGCGCTATGCGGCAGGAACCCGTAATCCTTGTCGAACACCGCGCGCGGCATGCAGTAGACGCAGCGGAAGTTGCAGCGATCCGTCACCGAGATGCGCAAATCCCGCAGCGGACGCGACAGGGTGTCGCGCAGCACGCCGCTTGGCGTCTGCACGGGGCCGGAGACGACCGGCACTGCGCTGACATCGGCAACAGGGATGATGCGTCGGGACATGGAAGGCAGGATGGTGCTTTTAAAGGAGGCAGACTTCCATTCTAGCGGAAGGGGCGCGCGGTCATAGTGGGGCGAACGTGTGCACGAACATAACAAAAAAAGCCCGCCAGTGACGGCGGGCTTTCTGAACCAGGGGCTAACTCACCGCCCCCGGAGCGACGGCTTACTGCTGGTGCTTCGCCGTCTCGACCTGTTGCATCGGCGCGCTGTCGACCGGCGGCAGCGGCTTGCGCTCGCGCGGCACGCGGGCCGGCTTGACGGCCTGCGCAGCGGCTTCCTGCGCGGCGCGCAGCTTGGACGTGTCGGTGTTGACCCACACCAGTCCGGCGTTTTCCAGCACCGGCTGCAGGGCTTCCGGCGACAGACCGTTGCGTGCGGCTGGTTGCGCGGCGGCGACCGGAGCCGGGGCGGCTGCCTGCACCGGTGCCTGTTCGGCGACCAACGCCGGTTGCGCTGCGACCGGGGCTGCCGGAACTGCCGGAGCGGCGGCTTCGGCGTGGACCTGCGGCGCTGCTTCGGCCACGGGCTGGGCTTCTACCGGTGCGGCAACCTGAACGGCCGGCGCTACCGATGCGGCATCGCTGACGGGCGCCTGAGCGACCACCGGCTCCGCAGCAATCGGCTCAACCGCGGCCGGCGCCTGCACGGGCGCTTCAAACACTGGTGCTTCAACCGCTGCGTGCGTCGTTTCGACGGCGGCGGCTGCGGCTTCGGTCACGACCGGAGCTGCAGACACTTCAGGGGCAACCGCTGCGGCCGGAACCGGCGTCGGCTCAGGCTGTGCAACCGCCGGGGCTTCGGCAACGACGGTTTCAGCGGCCGGAGCCGGCACGAAGGCTTCCGCCTTGGCAGCCTGTTCGGCGGCCAGAACCGGCGTTTCGGTTGCAGCGTGCAGTTCGGCGACGACGGCGGTTTCCGTTGCGACCGCTGCGACGACCACTTCGACCGGCGCGACTGCCGGCGCTTCGTGACGCGGCTGTTGAGCCGGAGCTTCGCTCGCGGCGCTGGCCGTTTCATTGTCCGCTTCGGCGCTTTCGACTGCTTCAGCACCTTCGGCACCTTCCACGCCAACGTTGCCGTTCACACCTTCTTCTTCACGCTCGCGACGACCGCCACGGCGACCGCGACGGCGGCGGCGACGCTCTTCGCCTTCGCGTGCCACGGCTTCCTGATCGACCGGCGCGCCAGCTTCGAGGTTGCCTGCCTGGTTCTGAGTCAGCAGTTCCTGATTTTCGTCCTGGCCCAGCGCTTCGGCGGATTCCGGCTGTTGCTTGCGACGCTCGCCGCGTTCCGGACGCTCGCCACGCTCACGACGTTCGCCGCGTTCCGGGCGCTCGCCACGTTCGGCACGCGGTGCGCTGTCCACGGTTTCACCGCGGTCAGCACGGTCCTGGCCACGCTCGGCACGGTTGTCACGGCCTTCGCGCTCGCCACGGGGTTCGCGGCCTTCACGCGGTTCACGGTTGCCACGCGGCTCGCGGACATCACGGGCTTCGCGGCTCTCACGCGGTTCGCGGGGCTCGCGTGCTTCACGCGGCTCACGACCTTCGCGCGCTTCACGGCCTTCGCGTCCTTCCCGCTCGTCGCGACGTTGCGACGGCTGGCCCGGACGGCCGCCGACGGCAGCAGCTTCGCCGCGAGCGGCGCCGTCACGGCCGGTTGCGCCGCCACGGCGATTGCGGTTGCGGTCGCCGCCGCGCTCGCCGGTACGCTCACCACGTTCCGGACGATCGCCACGGGCCGGACGCGCCGTCTTCTCGGCGGGTGCCGGAGCTGCCGGAGCGGGCGCGGCCGGTGCCACGCCAAACAGGTTCTTCAGCCAGCCGATGAAACCGCCGCCAGCCGGCGTGACTGCGACAGGCGCAGGCGTAGCCGGGGCAGCCGGGCGAACCGGTGCGCTCGGCGCCGGCTTCTCGGGCGTGATGCCCTTGACCGCCGCTTCCTGCTTCGGCTTCACTTCTTCGGCGCGCTTGCTATAACCGGTTTCCGATTCCAGTTCGCGGGCCGCTTCTTCGGCCATCTTCCACGAAGCACGCGGCTCGTCGAGGCGCGCATCGTCGTGACGCAGGCGTTCGAGCTTGTAATGCGGCGTGTCGAGATGCTTGTTCGGGATCAGGACGACATTGACCTTGAAACGCGACTCGATCTTGTTGATTTCGGCGCGCTTCTCGTTCAGCAGGAAGGCGGTCACTTCGACCGGCACCTGGCAATGAATTGCCGCGGTGTTTTCCTTCATCGCTTCTTCCTGAATGATCCGCAGCACTTGCAGCGCGGACGATTCGGTATCGCGGATGTGGCCCGTGCCGTTACAGCGCGGGCAGGTCACGTGGCTGCCTTCCGACAGGGCCGGACGCAGACGCTGACGCGACAGTTCCATCAGGCCGAAGCGCGAAATCTTGCCCATCTGGACGCGCGCACGGTCGTGCTTGAGCGCATCTTTCAGGCGCTGTTCGACTTCGCGCTGGCTCTTGGCCGATTCCATGTCGATGAAGTCGATCACAATCAGGCCGCCCAGGTCGCGCAGGCGCAACTGGCGGGCCACTTCGTCGGCGGCTTCGAGGTTGGTGCGGGCTGCGGTTTCCTCGATGTCGGCGCCCTTGGTGGCGCGGGCCGAGTTCACGTCGATCGCCACCAGCGCTTCGGTGTGGTCGATCACGATGGCGCCGCCGGAAGGCAGCGGTACCGTGCGCGAGTACGCCGTTTCGATCTGGTGTTCGATCTGGAAGCGCGAGAAGAGCGGCACGTCGTCGTGATACCGCTTCACCTTGCTGACATTGTCCGGCATCACGATATCCATGAAGGCGCGCGCCTGGTCATGGATTTCAGTGGTGTCGATGAGGATTTCGCCAATGTCCGGCTGGAAATAGTCGCGAATCGCGCGGATCACCAGGCTCGATTCGAGATAAATCAGCATCGGCTGGCCGGCCGAACCGCTTTGCGACGCGGCTTCGATGGCGCGCCACAGTTGCATCAGGTAGTTCAGGTCCCACTGCAGCTCTTCGGCGGAACGGCCAATGCCGGCCGTGCGCGCGATGATGCTCATGCCTTCCGGCAGTTGCAGTTGCGCCATGGTTTCGCGCAGTTCCTGACGGTCGTCGCCTTCGATCCGGCGCGACACGCCGCCGCCGCGGGGGTTGTTCGGCATCAGGACCAGATACCGGCCAGCCAGCGAAATGAACGTGGTGAGGGCGGCGCCCTTGTTGCCGCGCTCTTCCTTTTCGACCTGAACGATCAGTTCCTGACCTTCTTTCAGGGCGTCCTGGATACGCGCGGAGCGCATGTCGACGCCGTCACGGAAATACTGGCGGGCGACTTCCTTGAACGGCAGAAAACCGTGGCGGTCTTCGCCGTAGTTGACGAAACAGGCTTCGAGCGACGGCTCGATGCGGGTGATGATGCCCTTGTAAATATTGCCTTTGCGCTGTTCGCGACCGGCGGTTTCGATGTCGATATCGATGAGTTTTTGCCCATCGACGATGGCTACGCGCAGTTCTTCCTGCTGCGTTGCGTTGAACAACATTCGTTTCATTGAACGGCTCCAGAGCGGCTTAGCCTGCCCACGCCTCACGTTTGTCGGACGCAAAGGACGATCAGGGCAGCGGCATGCCGCGCCTTATTGTGTTTTCACAAGCACGCTGGAGCGGGAAAAATGGCGGGGAGAATTGCCTGAGAGGGCCCGGCCCACACAAAAAGGGCGCGGTGCCGCAGGGCACATGCGAACACGGCTTCAAATAACGACCCGACACGCCGCGGGTTCTGCCGGCTGACCTTGCATCTGCCTTCGTCCACTCGCGCCGGTGCGCCAACTGGGCGCGTGACCGGAGGGTCGAAGGATGGGGTCATGCCGCAGCGGGAAGTTCGCGCAAAAGGCGCGTCTTTTCTCGCCGGGGGTGTCTCGCCTCATTTTGACGTCGCCATGTCTTGTACTTTCTACAAGACGCCTCGGGCGCACGCCGTATTTTCGCAACTGGAAGCCTCGTCCTGCAGGGCGTCAAACCGCCCGATACCAAGGCTCGCAGTTAAATTCTTTTTTACCAAAATTCCGTTTCCGCGGAGCCGACCATGACCGAACGCGCCTGTGGGCGCCGTCCCTGCCGGGTGCTGACTCCGTGCGTACAACTTGTTGCATCTCGTTATGCGGGTGAGCAACCAGACCCGGGCGCAAGTAAAATGACTGTTTATCGCTTGCACCTGCGCAGACCGCCGGAATACCGGACAATGCGCCGGCCGCCGCAGACTGCTGGGCAAATTATATTCAGAATGAAAGAGTTAGGCAAAATATCCCAGAAATCGGTCGCAAGCGACCAGGTCTCGATGATCGAGATCGACGACGGCGCGGCCGGACAGCGCATCGACAACTTCCTCCTACGCGTCTGTAAAGGCGTGCCGAAAAGCCATATTTACCGCATCCTGCGTAGCGGGGAAGTGCGTGTGAATAAGGGTCGGGTCGACGCCCAGTACCGCCTCGAGCATGGCGATCTGGTGCGCGTGCCGCCCATCCGCATTGCCCAGGGAACCGAAGCGAGTGCTCACACGCCGGTCCCGGCCGCTAATTTCAATATTCTTTTTGAAGATGACCACATGCTGGTCATCGACAAACCGGCCGGCGTCGCCGTGCACGGCGGCAGCGGCGTCGCCTTCGGGGTGATCGAGCAGATGCGCGAGGCGCGTCCGCAGGCGAAATTCCTCGAACTGGTGCACCGGCTGGACCGCGAGACCTCCGGCGTGCTGATGCTGGCGAAGAAACGCGCGGCGCTGGTCGGCCTGCATGAGCAGATCCGCGAGAACCGCATGGACAAGCGCTACTATGCGTGCGTCCATGGCGAGTGGGCGAGCGACTGGGGCCGCCGCCGGGCGGTCAAGGAGCCGTTGCATAAATATCTGACGGCGGACGGCGAGCGCCGCGTGCGGGTTCAGGCGGACGGCCTCGCGTCGCATACGGTTTTCAATCTGGTCAACCGCTGGTCGGAGTACGCGCTGCTCGAAGCGGAACTGAAGACGGGGCGTACGCATCAGATCCGGGTTCACCTCGCGCATCTGGACTTGCCGATTGTCGGCGACGCCAAATACGGCGATTTCTCGCTGAACAAAGATCTGGCGCGCAGCAATGCGCGCCCGGGGCTGAAGCGGATGTTTCTGCATGCGTACCGGCTCAAGCTGGCGCACCCGGTCACGGGCGCGGTGCTGCAGTTCGAGGCGCCGCTGCCGGCGGAATGCCGGCGCTTCATCGACCAGCTCAATGAACTGAACCAAGGGTCCAACCCGGAGACGGAACTGCATGGCTAGAGAGCAATTTGATCTGATCGTCTTCGACTGGGACGGTACCTTGATGGATTCGACCGTGCACATCACACGGAGTATCCAGTCGGCTTGCCGCGATCTCGGTTTGCCGGTGCCGGCGGACGAAGCGGCCAGCTACGTGATCGGCCTCGGCTTGCGCGACGCCCTGCAGATCGCCGCGCCGACGCTCGATCCGTCGGACTATCCGCGGCTGGCGGAGCGTTATCGCTTCCACTATCTGGTCAAGGACCAGACCACCGAGCTGTTCACCGGCGTGCGCGAGATGCTGCAGGCCTTGCGCGACCAGGGCTATCTGCTGGGCGTCGCCACCGGCAAGAGCCGTGTGGGCCTGAACCGGGCGCTCGACCAGTCGCGCCTCACGAGCCTCTTCGACGGCACCCGCTGCGCCGACGAAACCTTCTCGAAGCCGCATCCGGCGATGCTGCACGAACTGACCCGCGAGCTGGGTCAGGACGTGACGCGCACCGTGATGGTCGGCGATACCACCCATGACCTGCAGATGGCGATCAACGCCGGCGTGGCGGGCATCGCCGTCACTTACGGCGCCCATCCGGCCGCCGCGCTTGCCGCGCTCGAGCCGAAGTTCGTCGCGCCGAACGTCGCCGCGCTGTCCGCCTGGCTGCTCGAGAACGCATGAGCGCAGCCGCCATGGAACCGGTGCGGATCTGCGCCTCCGATGAACTGCTCGAAGGCGGCGCCGGGCTGCGCCGCCCGGCTAAATATGCCGGCGGCGATGCGGTAGTCTTTTTTGTCCGCTATGGTGGCGAGGCTTACGGTTATCTGAACCGCTGTGCGCACGTGCCGATGGAGCTCGACTGGGTCGAAGGCCAGTTCTTCGAATCTTCGGGCTTATACTTGATGTGCGCCACGCACGGCGCAATTTACGCGCCGGACACGGGTAAGTGTGTCGGCGGTCCGTGCCGTGGCGGCAGGCTGCGTCCCGTTCAGGTCGACGAACGGGATACGCCGGATGGCCGCGCGGTATTCTGGCTGCCGGACGACGACCTGTGTCCGGTCACCCCCTGACTCTTCGATCTGCGACGCATGGCCGACAATCTCACTCCCGATCCAAACCAACCGTCCTCAGCGGGCCGCAAGCCGACGCCAACTGATGAACCGGGCTGGGAACGCGCCGCCCTCGAACGCATTGCGCTCGCGGCCATCAGCGAGCAGCGCGCGGCGCGGCGCTGGAAAATCTTTTTCCGCTTCGTGTTCATCGTCATCGTGCTGCTGGTCGTCTGGGGCGTGTTCGACTTTTCCGGCGAGAAGGTGGCGACCACCGGGCGCCACACGGCGCTCGTGTCGCTGGACGGCGAGATCGCCGCGGATACCAACGCGAATGCCGATGACGTCGACTCCGCGCTGGAAAGCGCCTTCGACGATGCCGGCACGGCTGGCGTGATCCTGAGCTGCAACAGTCCGGGCGGCAGTCCGGTGCAGGCGGGCATCATCAACCGCGATATTCGCCGCTTGCGGGCCAAGTATCCGTCCATTCCGCTGTATGTGGTGGTGGGAGATATGTGCGCCTCCGGCGGCTACTACGCGGCAGCGGCGGCAGACAAGATCTACGTGGACAAGGCGAGCATCGTCGGCTCGATCGGCGTGCTGATGGACGGCTTTGGCTTCACGGGGCTGATGGACAAGCTCGGGGTCGAGCGGCGTCTGCATACGTCGGGCGAAAACAAGGGCTTCTTCGACCCGTTCTCGCCGGAAACACCGAAGATGGACGCGCATGCGCAGGAAATGCTCGACCAGATCCACCAGCAGTTCATCGACGCGGTGCGTGAGGGTCGCGGCAAGCGGCTGCATGAGACGCCGGATATCTTCTCGGGCCTCTTCTGGACCGGTCAGCAGAGTGTCGATCTGGGGCTGGCGGATGGCTTTGGCGATACCGATTACGTGGCGCGCGACATCATCAAGGCGCCGGATATCGTCGATTACACGGTGAAGGAAAGCATCACCGACCGCGTGGCGCGCAAGTTCGGCGCCGCCGTGGGCAGCGCCGCCGTGCATGCGATGGTGCTGGGTGGGAAGATGAGCTTGCGGTGAGGGCGGGCCGCCGCCGCTGGGCGGCGGGCGCCTCTTTCAGACGGCCAGCAGCAGGAAAATCGCCGGGCGCTTGTGCAGATCGGGCGCCGGCGTTTTTTTCCAGTCCGTCACCGTGCGGCTGACGATCGTCTCCGTTTCCAGCGTCAGATCGACCGCGACGCACACCAGCGTCGACGGCGCGCAGGTCGACAGCAGCGTATCGAGCAGCGCCTTGTTGCGATAAGGCGTCTCGATAAAGATCTGGGTCTGCTTCCCCTTGCGGGATTGCTGCTCCAGATCGCGCAGCCGCGTGGCCCGCTCCGTGGCGTCCACCGGCAAATAACCGTGAAACGCAAAGCTCTGGCCGTTCAGGCCGGATGCCATCAACGCCAGCAGAATCGAACTAGGTCCGACGAACGGCACGACCTTGACGCCGCGCTCGTGCGCCCGCCGGACCAGCAACGCGCCCGGATCGGCCACGGCCGGGCAGCCGGCTTCGGAGACCAGCCCGGCGTCGGTGCCGGCCAGAATCGGCGCGAGCAGCTTGTCGATCTCGCCCGCCGGCGTATTCACATTCAGCTCGCGAATTTCGATTTCCTGGATCGGGCGTTCGGTACCGACCTTCTTCAGGAACGCCCGCGTCGTTTTCGCGTTTTCGCCGATGTAGTAGTGCAGCGCCGCGGCGCGAGCCCGCACCGGCGCGGGCAGGACGGCGTCGAGCGCCTCGGCGTCGCCTTCGCCGAGGGTGTTCGGGATCAAATACAGTGTGCCGCTCATTGCGCCCCCAGCAGAGGAAAGCCGGCTGCCAGCAGCATCCGCGACAAAGCAATCAGCGGCAGTCCGACGAGGGCCGTCGGGTCGTCCGATTCGATCGCGTCCAGCAGCGCAATGCCGAGTCCTTCGGATTTGGCGCTGCCCGCCACGTCGTAGGGTGTTTCGGCGCGCAGATAAGCGTCCAGCGCGGCGTCGGACAGATTCCTGAAGCGTACCGTCGTAATCACGTCGAGCGTCTGGGCACTGCCGTCACGACTATCGAACAGGCACAGTGCGCTATGAAACAGCACTTCGCGGTCGCGCATCGCCTGCAACTGGGCGAGGGCCCTGTCGTGCGAGCCGGGTTTGCCGATTTGCAGACCGTCGTAGGTGGCGACCTGGTCCGAACCGATCACGAGCGCGTGCTCGCCGGCGGGCAGTTTGGCGGCGACGGCGCGTGCTTTGGCCTCGGAGAGCCGCAGCGCGGTCGCTTCGGGCGTTTCGCCCGGCTGGGGCGTCTCGTCGACGGCGGGGACGACGACGTCGAACGGTACGCGCAGGCGTTCCAGAAGCTCGCGGCGATAGCGCGAACTCGACGCCAGAATCAGGCGCGGCGGGCGGGAAAGGGTATCCGGCATGGTGAACCAACGGCTAGAGAGGGCAGGCCGCACGGGCCTTGGCGCGTGCGGGCTTAAGTGTTTGACTCGAAAAGATAAAACGGATATGATTTTGGGCTTTTCATCGGTATGCGTGTGTTGCAACGCAGTTTCAAGCCCGTTGCCGCCACGTCGCAAACCTCGCGCGGCGTCGCTGCAATCAGGGTTTGTCTCGTAGTAGCAATGCCGTAACAGGCAGCATACTCACCATACCGATTACCCCGGCTAAATCCGTGCCGACACAGGAGCGCACATGACTCAACATCCTGGCAAACCTGTAGGTCTCGCCGACCCGCATGATCTCGATCTGTTCGAATTCGCGCGTAGTGGGCGCCAGGCCGCGGGTCTCGTGCGCGTCTCGCAACTGCCGCGCATGTTAAACGAAGTCCCGGCGGAAGCGCCAGAGCGCGAAAGCGCGTTCACCTGGCAGGCCGAAGGGGCGACGCAGCCGGAATTGCAGGACGACGGCACCGAGGGTCCGCAGCCTTATCTGAGGCTTGCGATTCACGGGTCGGCATGGCTCGAATGCCAGCGGTGTCTCACACCGTATTTGCAGGCGTTCAACGTCGATGCGACTTACCGGATCGTCAACACTGAGGCGGAAGCCGAAGAGTTTCCGCTCGACGAGGATGAAGTCGATGTGATCGTGGGCTCAGCCCATTTCGATCTTATCGACTTGATCGAAGAAGAGTTGCTGCTGAATTTGCCGTTGGTGCCCAAGCACGAGGTTTGCCCTGAAGTGCACGAGTCTCTCGTGTCGGGGGCAGCGGGTGACGAGGGCGAGGGCGACGAAGCCGCGCAGGACGAAGCTGAAACGGGTGGCGAGCCCGCTCGGCCCAATCCGTTCGCGGCGCTCGAAGCGCTCAAGAAGGGCGGTTCCGGCGGCGAGAAGCACTGAACAGTTGCATAGGAGCGCGATGCGGCGCGTTGGCCATCCGGCCATTGGCGATTGCAGTATCGGGCTGTGTTAGAATTCGGAAAATTTTTAGGAGTTATCATGGCAGTCCAACAAAACAAGAAGTCGCCGTCGAAGCGCGGTATGCACCGCTCGCACGATTTCCTCAGCGCAGCGCCGCTGGCTGTGGAACCGAGCACGGGTGAAGTGCATCTGCGTCACCACGTTAGCCCGAACGGCTACTATCGCGGCAAGAAAGTCGTCAAGACGAAGAACGACTAATCGTTGCACTGCGTTGCGCCCCTTGGCGTTTCGCGTCGCGATCGGCTCGCTTGACACTTTCCCGGCTCGGCAAAAAGGCGGCATTCTACTGCCGCTTTTTTGTGTCCATCGCAGTTGGCGCTTTAACGCCTATTGCGATCCCATGCAGAGCGCCTGAAATTCGTCGCACTCCATGACAGTAAAGCTCACAATAGATTGCATGGGAGGCGACCACGGCCCGTCCGTGACCGTTCCCGCGGCTGTCAGTTTCGTTCGTTCGCATCCCGACGCGCAGTTGATGCTCGTCGGCATCGAAAGTGCCATTCGCGCCCAGCTCAAGAAGTTAAAGGCTGAGAGCGAGCCTTCCCTGATCGTCGTGCCTGCTTCCGAGATCGTCGCCATGGACGATCCGGTTGAAGTCGCATTGCGCAAGAAAAAAGACTCGTCGATGCGCGTGGCGCTGAACCGCGTCAAGGAAGGCGAGGCCCAGGCCTGCATCTCCGCCGGCAACACCGGCGCGTTGATGGCCGTCTCCCGCTATGTCCTGAAAACGCTCCCGGGCATCGAACGCCCGGCGATCGCGTTCGCGCTGCCCAATCCCACCGGCTATACGATGATGCTCGACCTGGGCGCCAACGTCGATTGCGAGCCGCAGCATCTGCTGCAGTTTGCGGAGATGGGGCATGCGCTCGTGTCGGCGCTCGAAGGCAAGGAGCGTCCGACAATCGGCCTGCTCAACATCGGCGAAGAGGTCATCAAGGGCAACGAGACCATCAAGCGTGCCGGTGAACTGCTGCGGGCGAGTACACTGAATTTTCGCGGTAACGTCGAAGGCGATGACATCTATAAGGGCACGACCGACGTGATCGTCTGCGACGGCTTTGTCGGCAATGTCGCGCTGAAGACGTCGGAAGGGCTCGCGCAGATGCTCAACAACATCATCAAGGAAGAGTTCGGCCGTTCGTGGCTGACCAAGGTGATGGGGGTGCTCGCGTTGCCGGTGCTGTTGCGCTTCAAGAAGCGGGTCGATCCTCGGCAATACAATGGTGCTGCACTGCTCGGCCTGCGCAGTCTCGTCATCAAGAGCCACGGCTCGGCGGACGCCTACGCGTTTGAGTGGGCGATCAAACGCGGGTATGATGCCGTCAAAAACGGCGTGCTGGAGCGCCTTGCGCGGGCGATGGAAGAGAATGCGAGTTCTCTGGAACAGGCCACGCGCGACGCAAGCGGCGCGGGTTACGCAAGCCCGGCCGCAGGCCAGCCAGCCGAGCCCTACGCTGCGCTATCCTCGAAGGCATAATGGCTCAATCGACAATTTATTCCCGCGTGCTGGGCACCGGCAGCTATCTGCCGCCCGGGCGCGTCACCAATCAGGATCTGGCTGAACGTCTCGCCAGGCAGGGCGTCGAGACGAGCGACGAGTGGATCGTAGCCCGCACGGGCATCCATGCGCGCCATTTCGCAGAACCCGACGTCACCACCAGCGACCTCGCCCTCATCGCCGCCCAGCGTGCGATCGAAGCGGCCGACATCGACCCGCAATCGATCGATCTGATCATTGTCGCCACTTCCACGCCGGACTATGTATTTCCCAGCACGGCGTGCCTGCTGCAGAACAAGCTCGGCATCAAGAACAACGGCGCTGCGTTCGACGTGCAGGCGGTCTGTTCCGGTTTCGCTTACGCCGTGGCGACGGCCGACAGTTTCATCCGCAGCGGCCAGCATCGCACTGCGCTGGTGATCGGCGCTGAGACCTTTTCGCGCCTGCTCGATTTCAACGACCGCACGACCTGCGTGCTGTTCGGCGACGGCGCCGGCGCGGTAATTCTTTCGGCCTCCGACCAGCCGGGTGTGCTCGCGAGCGCCCTGCATGCCGACGGCAGCCACTCGAACATTCTTTGCACCCCGGGCAACGTGAACGGCGGTGTGATCGCCGGCAGCGCGTTCCTGCATATGGACGGCCAGGCGGTATTCAAGCTTGCCGTCAACGTGCTCGAGAAGGTCGCGGTCGAAGCGCTTAGCAAAGCTGGCCTCGCACCGCAAGAGGTCGATTGGCTGATTCCGCACCAGGCCAATATCCGTATCATGCAAAGCACGTGCCGCAAGCTCGGCCTGCCGCAGGAGCGCATGGTCGTCACAGTGGGCGAGCACGGCAATACGTCGGCTGCGTCCATTCCGCTCGCGTTCGACGTCGCCGTGCGCGACGGCCGCATCAAGCGCGGCCAGAACATCCTGATCGAAGGCGTCGGCGGCGGCTTCACGTGGGGCGCATCGGTTATCCGCTATTGATCTGCTGAGTGAGGCGGCGCATGCGCGCCGTCCGCAGCGGTTGATTGCGTCGATCGGACCGTGTGCCGCGCGACTCTGAAATATCGAATGTTGAGGATCCTATGAAATTTGCGTTTGTTTTTCCTGGTCAGGGCTCGCAATCGGTCGGTATGCTTAATGCATTTGCCGATCACGCCATCGTGCGCGAGACGGTTCAGGAAGCGTCCGACGCGCTCGGCCAGGATCTGGGCAAGCTGATTGCCGAAGGTCCGGCGGACGACCTGAATCTCACCACCAATACCCAGCCGGTCATGCTGACGGCGGCGTACGCGATTTACCGCGCATGGACGGCTGCGGGCGGTCCGGCGCCGGCCATCGTCGCCGGCCACAGTCTCGGCGAATACACGGCGCTGGTCGCGGCGGGCGCATTGGCGTTCCGCGACGCGGTGCCGCTCGTGCGTTTCCGCGCCCAGGCCATGCAGACGGCGGTGCCGGTTGGCGTGGGCGGCATGGCAGCCATCCTCGGTCTCGACGATGACGCAGTGCGCGCGGTCTGTGCGGAAGCGGCGTCCGCGGGCGTTGTGGAAGCGGTGAATTTCAACGCGCCTGCGCAGGTCGTGATCGCAGGCCACAAGGCCGCGGTCGAGAAGGCCTGCGAACTTGCCAAGGCCAAAGGTGCGAAGCGCGCTTTGCCGTTGCCGGTCTCGGCGCCGTTCCACTCGTCGCTGCTCAAGCCGGCATCGGACCAGTTGCGCGAGTATCTGGCGAGCGTCGAAGTGCTGGTGCCGGCGATTCCGGTCGTCAACAACGTCGACGTGGCCGTGGTTAGCGAGCCGGCCGCCATCAAGGATGCGCTTGTGCGTCAGGCAGCCGGTGCGGTGCGCTGGGTGGAATGCGTGCAGGCAATCGCGGGCCAAGGTGTGACGCATGTGATCGAATGCGGTCCCGGCAAGGTGTTGGCGGGTCTGACCAGGCGCATCGACGGCAATCTGGTCGGCGCGTCGGTGTTCGATCCGGCCTCGCTCGAAGAAACGCTCAAGCTCGTGACGGCCTGAACGCCGCGCCGGCATCGCAAGACCCAACCCGCCTAACGTGCAATCAGCCCTCACGGGCAATCCGGACTACAGATGGAAAAGACTCTCGATAAGCAGATCGCGATCGTGACGGGCGCCTCGCGCGGCATTGGCCGCGCCATTGCGCTCGAACTGGCGCGCCAGGGCGCAACGGTGATCGGCACGGCAACCAGCGAAAGCGGCGCCAGCGCGATTAGCGAAGCCTTCAAGGCCGCCGGCGTGAACGGCCGTGGTGCCGTGCTGAACGTGAACGACGCCGCGGCTGCTGAAGCGCTGATCGACGGCACCGTGAAAGAATTCGGAACATTGCACGTCCTCGTGAACAACGCGGGCATCACACAGGATCAACTGGCCATGCGCATGAAGGACGACGACTGGGACGCGGTGATCGACACCAATCTCAAGTCCGTATTCCGCTTGTCGCGCGCCGTCTTGCGTCCGATGATGAAGGCGCGTGGCGGCCGGATCATCAACATCACTTCGGTGGTCGGCTCGGCCGGCAACCCGGGGCAGGCCAACTACGCAGCGGCGAAAGCTGGCGTGGCAGGCATGACGCGGGCGCTGGCGCGTGAAATCGGCAGCCGCGGCATCACCGTGAATTGCGTTGCGCCGGGTTTTATCGACACCGACATGACGAAGACCCTGCCGGAAGAGCAGCAAACCGCGCTGAAGGCGCAGATTCCGCTTGGCCGTCTGGGTAGCCCGGAAGACATTGCTCACGCCGTCGCGTTTCTTGCTTCGCCGCAGGCCGGCTACATCACCGGCACGACGATCCATGTAAACGGCGGCATGTACATGTCGTAACGGAATTCGGTTACCATCCGCGCCGTGACGCGTTTCTCGACGCGGTGGGGCGGATGCCTTGACAGGAACCGTGCGCGCCGCTTTTTTGCAGGGGCAAACCTGATAAAATGCGCGCACCTGTATTTTTGAACTTCTTTTCCCTTGGAGGGGTTAATGGACAATATCGAACAGCGCGTCAAGAAGATCGTCGCAGAACAACTGGGCGTTGCGGAAGCGGAGATCAAGAACGAAGCATCGTTCGTGAACGACCTCGGCGCTGACTCGCTCGACACCGTCGAACTCGTGATGGCCCTCGAAGACGAATTCGGCATGGAAATTCCGGATGAAGAAGCTGAGAAGATCACGACCGTTCAGCAAGCCATCGACTACGCTCGCGCAAACGTCAAGGCCTAAGGTCATTCGCGCCCGCGTTGCTGGGTTGGCTGCGTGTGACGCCCTGTCGTGCCGGTTTCCGGCAACTGCAGGGTTGGCGCTATTGCCGACCAGGCTGGCGATGAAGTTGCCGGCGCGGTCTCGAGCGCAGTTTTCAGCGCAGTTTCCAGGTTAACAGCCACAGGGCTCACAGGTCTGATTCCTGTAGCCGCTGTGGCTTTTGCTTTTGTCACCTATGAAAAAGAGGTTACCGTGAGCCGTCGTCGTGTTGTCGTTACAGGCCTGGGGCTGATTTCGCCTGTTGGCAATAATGTTGCCGACGGCTGGGCCAATCTGGTCGCAGGCAAGTCGGGTATTGCCAATATCACGAAGTTCGATGCGTCGAACTTCACGACCCGCTTTGCCGGCGAGGTGAAGGGCTTCAATATCGAGGACTACATCCCCGGTAAGGAAGCGCGCCACATGGATACGTTCATCCATTACGGCGTGGCTGCCGGCATCCAGGCGATGCAGGACAGCGGACTCGAAGTCACCGATGAAAATTCGGAGCGCATCGGTGTGGTGGTCGGCTCGGGCATCGGCGGTCTGCCGATGATCGAAGTCACGCAAACCGAACTGCTCAACCGCGGCCCGCGGCGGATTTCGCCGTTCTTCGTGCCGGCTTCGATCATCAACATGATCTCCGGCCACCTGTCGATCAAATTCGGCATCAAGGGCCCGAATCTCGCCATCGTCACTGCGTGTACCACTGGCCTGCATTGCATCGGTGAAGCATCGCGCCTGATCGAATACGGCGACGCCGACGTCATGATTGCGGGCGGTGCGGAATCCACCGTGTCGCCGCTCGGCATTGGCGGGTTTGCGGCCGCGCGTGCGCTGTCGCAACGCAATGACGACCCGGCAACGGCGAGCCGCCCGTGGGACAAGGATCGCGACGGCTTCGTGCTGGGCGAGGGCGCAGGCGTGATGGTGCTCGAAGAGTATGAGCACGCGAAGGCCCGTGGCGCGAAGATTTACGCCGAGGTCAGCGGCTATGGGATGAGCGGCGACGCGTATCACATGACTGCGCCGCTGGAAGACGGCGACGGCGCGCGCCGCTGCATGCTGGCGGCCCTGAAGAACGCGGGCGTGAGCGTGGATCAGGTGAACTACCTGAACGCACACGGCACCTCCACGCAGTTGGGCGACCTGGCGGAAACCACCGGCATCAAGCGCGCTTTCGGCGATCACGCGAAGAACATCGTGGTGAATTCAACCAAATCGATGACGGGCCACCTGTTGGGCGGCGCCGGCGGTCTCGAGTCGGTGTTCACGGTGCTCGCCGTGCATCATCAGGTGTCGCCGCCGACGATCAACATCTTCAACCAGGATCCCGCGTGTGATCTTGACTACTGCGCCAACACCGCGCGGGAGATGAAGATCGACGTCGCGCTGAAGAACTCGTTCGGGTTCGGCGGCACCAACGGCACGCTGGTCTTCAAGCGCGCCTGAGCAGGCTTGGCCGCTTGACCCCAACGTCGACACCCGCGCTCACGCAACACCCCACGCAGGCCGGTCCGGTGCTGATGCCCGGACCGGCCTCGTCCCATGGGGCGTCGTTGATCACGCTGCGGCGCTCCGCCACGATGCGCTGCGCAACGGCAGCGTTTATCCTGATCGCCGTCGCGGCGGTGCAAATGTGTCTGGCAGCGCGTCTCGGTGTCTTGCCGGCCGCACCCGCCACGCTGGCTGTGCTAGCCTCGCTGATGCTAGGCGCGTGGCGGCATGAACGCGCCGAGCCCGGCGCCATCAAAATCGGGCCGGATGGCCTAGCCGTCTGGAACCACGCGGGGCAGATGCTTGTGCAGGGCCGCATTGCCGGCTGTTCGCAGTGGAGCGGCCGGCTTCTCATTCTGGCGCTCGCGGACGCGGGCGGCCGTTCCCGGACACTACTGATCGCGGCGGACGCGCTTTGCGCCGACGCTTTTCGCGAGCTGGCCGTGCTGGGCCGGCGCGCCGCGCACGTTTGACTGTAACGACTGTAACCGCTGTTACCTTAGTATCGTGACGCGATGATGGGGACGCTACAATGGTGCCCCGCGATGCGCCCTATAGTTAACGGATTTATCAGGTGAGCGAAAAAGAAATTGATCAGGTGCTGGTCGAACGCGTCCAGAAGGGCGACAAGGCCGCGTTCGAGCTTCTGGTCTCCAAATACCACCGTAAGATCCTCCGGCTGATCTCGCGCCTCGTGCGCGACCCCGCTGAAGTTGAGGACGTGGCTCAGGATGCCTTCATCAAGGCATACCGGGCGTTGCCCCAATTTCGCGGCGAATCGGCCTTTTACACGTGGTTGTACCGGATTGCGGTCAATACGGCAAAGAACTACCTTGCGACCCAGGGGCGGCGCGCACCTACCTCGACCGAAGCGGATGCTGAAGAAGCTGAAACTTTCTCGGACGCCGACCAACTAAGGGATATCAACACGCCTGAGTCGATGTTGATGAGCAAGCAGATCGCTGAGACGGTCAATGCTGCGATGGCGGTTTTACCGGAAGAGTTGCGTACCGCCATTACTCTTCGTGAAATTGAAGGTTTGAGCTATGAGGAAATCGCTGAGATGATGGGGTGCCCAATCGGCACGGTCAGATCACGAATTTTTCGCGCTCGCGAAGCCATTGCGGCAAAATTGCGTCCATTGCTTGACACACCCGAAGGCAAACGCTGGTAGTCGGCCAGCTCGCCCTGCGGGGCAATGGGGCAATATCTGGGTTAGGTGGTGTCACTAGGGGTGTCTGTAAGATGGGGAGCATCATGGGGTCGGTCTCGATGCAATCGCAAGCAAGCTCGCGAGGCGAGCGTCTGTCCGCTTTTGTCGACGGTGAGCTGTTCGGCGAAGAGCATCTGAACAAGTTTATTTCGGAGCTGGATCACGAAGATCGTGCATCCTGGTCGCAATACCACCTGATCGGCGACGCCATGCGCTCCGACGATCTGGCGGTGAGTCCCGCGGCCAGCAGTGCGTTCCTCGCCGGCTTTGCGGCGCGCCTCGAGCAGGAGCCGCACGTGTTCGCGCCTGCCGCGCTGCCGGTTGCACGCCGTCTGCTGGCGCTGCGCCGCCGTGTCGTGCCGGCCTTTGCGGTCGCCGCGGCCGCCGCCACGCTGACGTGGATTGTCGTGCCGCAACTGCAGGGTGTGCCGGGCGGCGCCGGCGTGAGCCAGGTCGCGTCGATCCAGTCCCATGGGGATGCGATGCAGCGTGTGGCGATGGCCTCCGTGCCGGCTGTAACCGCCGCGCAGCCGGTCCAGGACGGCAATATCATCCGCGACGCCAGTCTCGACCAGTATCTGGAAGCCCATCAGCAGTTTGCGCAGCAGCCGGTCATGCCCGGTTCGATGCCGCTGATTCGTACCTCCGCCATGACCACGCAAGGCCAATAGTCTGATGCAGACACTGCGGTTGAATAAAACGACTATCTGGGGGCGGCTGCCAGCATTTCTGTTCTGCGCAGCCGTATTGTTGTCCGCCACGCCGCGTGTCTTTGCGCAATCAGACGATCCGCTCGTCGTCCGCCGCACTGCGGCGGACTTGCTCAACCGGATCCACCAGGCTGCCCAGCAGCAGAATTACGAGGGTGCGTTCGTCTATCAGCGGGGCAATTTCGTCCAGACCTCGCGGATCGCCCATTACGCCACCCGCAACGACGGCGAGTTCGAGCAGCTCGAAAGCCTCGACGGCAAGCCGCGCAAGATGTTGCGCCATAACGACGACATGTACACGTTCATCCCCGAACGGCATCTGTGTGTCGTCGAAAAGCGCCAAAACAAGGATTCGTTCCCCGCACTGCTAGCCGCCAGCAGCGACCAGGTGCTGGCGGTCTACGAGCCCAAGCTGCTTGGCGACGACCGTGTGGCGGGAATCGACAGCGACGTCGTCGAACTCGATCCGAAAGACGCCTACCGGTTCGCGTACAAGCTGTGGGCCGACAAGAAGACCGGCCTGCTGCTGCGCGCGCAAACGCTCGACCCGAGCGGCCAGGTACTCGAGCAGTTGTCGTTCTCGCAGATCAGCATTGGCGTCCCGGTCGACAAGACCGCGATCGTCAACGGCATTCATAACACCGCAGGCTGGACGGTGGTGCGTCCGCCGGTCGAGCCGGTGGACATGGAGGCGCAAGGCTGGGACATCGAGCCCACCGTGCCCGGTTTCCACAAGATTCGCGAGTTGCGCCGCCCAATGGCGGCGCGCGACCCGGGCGAGCCGGCCATCCCGGTCGATCAGGCCGTGTTCTCGGACGGTCTCGCGGCGATTTCGGTGTTTGTCGAACCGGTTGAAAACAACACGCGCAAGGAAGGCGCGGGCAGTAGCGGGGCGACGCACGTCCTGGTGAAGCGTCGCGGTGACTTCTGGATTACTCTGCTAGGGGAAGTGCCCCAGGCCACATTGCAGCAATTTGCGTCTGCCATAGAATATAAGGCTCCCAAGTAATCCCTCGAATCCCTCGGCTGGCTAAGATATGACGATTTTCACGGTGCGCAAATTTCTCGCAGCCGCGGTGGTGGCAGTTTGTCTGCCGCTGGTGCCGCATGCGGCGTCGGCGGCCCCCGCAGCCAATCTTCCCGACTTCACCGATCTCGTCGACAAAGTCGGCCCGGCGGTCGTCAACATCCGCACCACCACCCGTGTGTCGAGCGGCGGAAGTGCCCATGGCTCGGCACCGGGGCTTGACGATGGCGACATGTCGGAGTTCTTCCGGCGCTTCTTCGGCATTCCGATGCCGCAGCAACCGGGCGGCTCGCCGCATGGCGGCGGTGGCGGCGACAACGGCGATAACGGCAGCAGCAACGGGGGTAGCGGCGGGAGTGGCGGCAACGGCGGCAGTCAGGATGCGCCCGACAATTCCGATTCCGAGCAAAGCAGCGGTGTAGGGTCCGGTTTCATCCTGTCGCAGGATGGCTATGTCATGACCAACGCCCACGTGGTGGACGACGCCGACAACATCTACGTCACGCTCACCGACAAGCGCGAATTCAAGGCCAAGCTGATCGGCGTCGACGATCGTACCGACGTCGCGGTCGTGAAGATCAACGCATCGAATCTGCCGGCCGTCACCATTGGCGATTCGACCAAGGTGCGCGTGGGCGAATGGGTTGTGGCCATCGGCTCGCCGTTCGGGTTGGAGAACACGGTGACCGCCGGTATCGTCAGCGCCAAGGGCCGCGACACGGGCGACTACCTGCCGTTCATCCAGACCGATGTGCCGGTCAATCCGGGCAACTCCGGCGGTCCGCTGATCAACATGCAGGGCGAGGTGATCGGCATCAACTCGCAGATCTATAGCCGTACGGGCGGGTTCATGGGCATTTCGTTCGCGATCCCGATCGACGAAGCGATGCGCGTAGCCGACCAGCTCAAGACCACGGGCAAGGTCACGCGCGGCCGCATCGCGGTGGCGATCGGCGAAGTGACCAAGGACGTGGCCGATTCGCTGGGCCTGCCGACGGCGCAAGGCGCGCTCGTCAGCAGCGTCGAACCGGGCGGTCCGGCCGACAAGGCCGGCGTGCAGCCGGGCGACATCATCCTGAAGTTCAACGGCCATTCTGTCGACACGGCCACCGATCTGCCGCGCATGGTCGGCGATACGAAGCCGGGCACCAAGTCCACCATCACCGTATGGCGCAAGGGTCAAACGCGCGACTTGCCGGTGACGATTGCCGAGATGCAGCCGGACAAGACGGCGAAGCTCGACGAGAAGCAGGCGCCGCCGCCGAAGCAGCGCGCCACCAACGCGCTCGGCATTGCGGTGAGCGACATCCCGGCCGACCAGCAAAAGACGCTGAAGGTGCATGGCGGCGTGCAGGTCGACCAGGTGGACGGACCGGCTGCGCGTGTCGGCTTGCAGAAGGGCGATCTGATCCTGCGCGTCGGCGACACGGATATCGCGAACGCCAAGCAGTTCGACGATGTCACCGCGCATCTCGACCCGCAGAAGATGGTTGCGCTGCTCGTGCGTCGTGGCGACAACACGCAGTTTGTGCCGCTGCGCCCGCGTAGCGGTTCCGCGCAGAAATGACGCCGGCGGCACCGCTCACGCTCTTTGGGCGCGCGTGGTGCCATCTGTGCGACGACATGCGGGCCGGACTCGAGCCGTTACTGGCTGAGTTCGGCGCGCAAGTCGAAGTCGTCGACATTGACGCCGATCCTGCACTCGAAGCACGTTACAACGAGTTAGTGCCGGTTTTGGTGTGCGATGGTGTCGAGTTGTGCCACTATCATCTCGACGAAGGGCGGGTCCGCGCAGCGCTGAGCGCACGTGCCGAACAGACCCGCTAGCGCATCGAAAGTCGCCGGGCCCGACACCATGTCTGGGCCCACTTTCCGTGCTCTCCTGCAAGATATGCCGGGCGGAAGCCTTTTTCGGCTAAAATAGACAGGTTTTTCACCTACTTCCAAGGCGTGCTCCGCAATCGTCCGGGCGCGCCTTTTTCGCTTGATCGGTACTGAATGGATCATATTCGTAATTTCTCGATCATTGCGCACATCGACCATGGCAAGTCGACGCTCGCCGATCGCATCATCCAGATTTGCGGCGGCCTGTCCGACCGCGAAATGGAATCGCAAGTGCTCGACTCGATGGATCTCGAGCGCGAGCGCGGCATCACCATCAAGGCACAGACGGCCGCACTGACGTACAAGGCCCGCGACGGGCAGATCTACAACCTCAACATGATCGACACGCCGGGGCACGTCGACTTCTCGTACGAAGTCAGCCGCTCGCTGTCGGCGTGCGAAGGCGCGCTGCTGGTCGTCGACGCGAGTCAGGGCGTCGAAGCCCAGACGGTGGCGAACTGCTATACGGCTATCGAACTCGGCGTCGACGTGATTCCGGTGCTCAACAAGATCGACCTGCCGGCCGCCAACCCGGAAAACGCGATCACCGAAATCGAAGACGTGATCGGCATCGACGCAACCGACGCAACGCGTTGCAGCGCGAAAACCGGCCTCGGTGTCGAGGACGTGCTGGAAGCGCTGGTCGCGAAAGTGCCGGCGCCCAAGGGCGATCCGGAAGCGCCGCTGCAGGCGCTGATCATCGATTCGTGGTTCGACAACTACGTCGGCGTCGTGATGCTGGTGCGTATCGTCAACGGCACGCTGCGTCCGAAAGACAAGATCCGCATGATGGCGACCGAGGCCCAGTATCCGGTCGAGCACATCGGCGTGTTCACGCCGAAGTCGAAGAACCTCGAGTCGCTGTCCGCGGGGCAGGTGGGCTTTATCATCGCCGGCATCAAGGAACTGGCCGCGGCGAAGGTGGGCGACACCGTCACGCTGGTGAACCGTCCGGCCGCCGCGCCGCTGCCGGGTTTCAAGGAAGTGAAGCCGCAGGTGTTCGCCGGTCTCTATCCGGTCGAAGCGAACCAGTACGACGCACTGCGCGACTCGCTGGAAAAGCTCAAGCTCAACGACGCTTCGTTGCAGTACGAGCCGGAAGTCTCACAGGCGCTCGGCTTCGGCTTCCGTTGCGGCTTCCTCGGTCTCCTGCACATGGAGATCGTGCAGGAGCGTCTGGAGCGCGAGTTCGACATGGACCTGATCACCACGGCGCCGACCGTGGTGTATGAAGTCCTGCAACGCGACGGCACGACCATCATGGTCGAAAATCCGGCCAAGATGCCGGATCCGTCGAAGATCGAGGAAGTGCGCGAGCCGATCGTCACCGTGAACCTGTACATGCCGCAAGACTATGTGGGTGCAGTGATCACGCTCTGTACGCAAAAGCGCGGCAACCAGATCAACATGCAGTACCACGGCCGCCAGGTTCAGCTCACCTATGAAATCCCCATGGGTGAAGTCGTGCTCGACTTCTTCGATCGCCTGAAGTCTATGTCGCGCGGCTATGCGTCCATGGACTACGAGTTCAAGGAATACCGCGCAGCGGACGTCGTGAAGGTCGACATGCTGATCAACGGCGACAAGGTCGATGCGCTGTCGGTGATCGTGCACCGCTCGCAGAGCCAGTACCGTGGCCGTGAAGTGGCGGCGAAGATGCGCGAACTGATCCCGCGTCAGATGTACGACGTGGCGATTCAGGCGACGATCGGCTCGAATATTATCGCCCGCGAAAACATCAAGGCTTTGCGTAAGAATGTGCTGGCAAAATGCTACGGCGGCGACATCTCGCGTAAGAAGAAGCTGTTGGAAAAGCAGAAGGCAGGCAAGAAGCGAATGAAGCAGGTCGGATCCGTCGAGATTCCGCAAGAGGCTTTCCTCGCGATCCTGCGTGTCGAAGACAAATAAGACGAAGAACGGAACTCTATGAATTTTGCGCTGATTCTTTTTGTGCTCGTCATCCTGACGGGTATCGCATGGGTCGCAGACAAGCTGGTTTTCATCCCGCAACGGCGGCGCGCGGCGGACGAGGCAGTGGCCGAGTTCGACCGCCAGCAAGCGCGGGTAGGCGAGCGCTTCGCCGACGAAAACGCCCCGCAAACGCGGGCACGTCTGCGTGACGAAAAGCTGCGTCAACCGTGGTGGCTCGAGTACTCGGCGAGCTTTTTCCCGGTGATTCTGGTGGTGTTCGTGGTTCGCTCGTTCGTGGTCGAGCCGTTCAAGATCCCCTCGGGTTCGATGGTGCCGACGCTGCTGGTGGGTGACTTCATCCTCGTCAACAAGTACGAATACGGCATCCGTCTGCCGATCACCAATACGAAGATCACCGAAGGTAGCCCGCTTCAGCGCGGCGACGTGGTGGTGTTCCGCTATCCGAAAGACGAGTCGGTCGACTACATCAAGCGCGTGATCGGTCTGCCGGGCGACGTGGTGGCCTATCAGGACAAGCAGCTGACCATCAACGGCAAGCCTGTGCCGGAGACGGCGTTGCCTGACTACTTCGACGAAGAGCGTGTCGGTTACGCCAAGCAGTTCGAAGAGGACATCGACGGCCGCAAGAACGCCATTCTGAATAATCCCGCGGTGCCGCCGTTCATCGTCGGCGCGGAAGATTATCCGTATCGCGATAACTGCACGTATAACGCGCGTGGCGTGATCTGCAAGGTGCCGCCCGGCAACTATTTCATGATGGGCGACAACCGCGATAACAGTGCGGACAGCCGTTACTGGGGTTTCGCGCCGGACAAGAATATCGTCGGCCGTGCGTTCTTTATCTGGATGAATTTCAGCAATCTGAAACGCATCGGGACGTTCCACTGAGCGTCATCGCATTTGACCGCTCACTGACCGCACAACACGCCGCGCGCATGTCGTTCATCGCGTGCGGCGTGTTATCACGCTACTTTAAGAACGTGCGGTAAGGTCGCTTCACTACGCTTTTTCCGTTGGCCGTCCCGCGTTTTCGCCGGGGCTGGCGCCCGCGTTATACTCTGCACATGCCCCTATCTCCGTTGGAAAGCCGTTTGCGCTACGAATTTCGCAATGCGGAATTGTTGCGCCAGGCTTTAACTCACCGCAGTCACAGCGCCACGCATAACGAACGGCTCGAGTTTCTCGGCGACTCCGTTCTGAACTGCGCGGTGGCTGCGCTATTGTTCCAACGTTTCGGCAAACTGGACGAAGGCGACCTGTCGCGCGTCCGCGCGAATCTGGTCAAACAGCAGTCACTTTACGAAATTGCTCAGGCCCTGAATATTTCGGACGGCCTGCGGCTGGGCGAGGGCGAACTGCGCAGCGGCGGCTTCCGCCGCCCGTCCATCCTCGCTGACACGCTCGAAGCAATTCTGGGCGCCATCTTCCTGGACGGTGGCTTCGACGCCGCGCAGACGGTCATCAAGCGGCTCTATGTGCCGATTCTCGACCATATCGACCCGCGCACGCTCGGCAAGGACTCCAAGACGCTGCTGCAGGAATACCTGCAGGGCCACAAGATCGCCTTGCCCACCTACACCGTCGTCGCCACGCATGGTGCGGCGCACAATCAGCAGTTTGAAGTCGAGTGCACTGTTCCGAAGCTCGAAGTAAAGGTGTCCGGTTCCGGCGCCAGTCGTCGCGCGGCCGAGCAGGCGGCTGCCAAGAAGGCGCTCGACGAGGTAATGGCGGCCGCGCCCGCCGTGGTCGCCAAGCCGAAGCGCTCGAAGGGCGCCCGGGCGGCGAAGCATGCCGAACCGGAGATCGTCCCCGGCGTGACCGGTGTGCAGACCGCGCTCGACCTGCGCGCGCCCGATCGCAAGACCGAGCGCCACGCGCGCGGCGAGCCGAAAGCCACCGTCGCCGAGGCTTTGGCCGAGCGCCCGGCGGCCACCGCGGCGCCGGTTGTCGCGCCGCTCGCCGTGATCCGCGCCGCCCACGTCGAATACAGCAACCAGGCAGGGCCGGAGAAGGACAAGTCGGATAAGACCGACAAAGCCGACAAGACCGATAAAGCCGACGCCCATTCACGCAGCACCGACAAACCCGCCGCATCCCGTAGCCGCGAACCCGCGCCTGGCGTGGTGGAGCCTGCCGAACTCGAACCCGGCATTGCCGACGCGGTGCAAACGCGCGTCGCCGATGCGGGCCACTGATGTCATGGGACGCGCGCATCGTCGCGCGTCCTCACGAACTTGCCGTAGCCTAATATGAACGCTTCCACCCCCACTGGTTTTCGCTGCGGCATGGTCGCGATCGTCGGCCGCCCCAACGTCGGCAAGTCCACGCTGATGAACGCGCTGGTCGGCCAGAAAGTCAGCATCACGTCGCGCAAGGCGCAGACCACGCGCCATCGCATCACCGGCATTCATACACTCGAAGACGCGCAGTACATTTTCGTCGACACACCGGGTTTTCAGACCAAGCACAGTGGCGCGCTGAACCGCTCGCTCAATCGCGCGGTCACCTCGACGCTGACCTCGGTCGACGCGATCCTGTTCGTGATTGAAGCAGGCCGCTTCGGTCCGGACGATCAGAAAGTGCTCGACCTGATCCCGCCGTCGGTACCGACGCTGCTGATCGCCAACAAGCTCGATCGCGTCTCGGATAAGGATTCGCTGTTTCCGTTCATGCAGCAGGTGAGTGCGCTGCGCCAGTTCAACGAGATCGTGCCGCTGTCCGCCAAGAATCTGGACGACATCAAGCGCCTGATGGCGACCGTCAAGCCGTTCCTGCCGGAAGGTGCGCCGATCTACGGCGAAGACGATCTGACCGACCGCAGCGAGCGCTTTCTCGCCGCCGAAATCCTGCGCGAAAAAGTCTTCCGCTGGACCGGCGACGAACTGCCGTACACCAGCACGGTGCTGATCGACAAGTTCGAAACGGAAGGGCGTCTGCGCCGCATTTTCGCCACCATCATGGTGGAGCGCGACATGCACAAGGCAATGATCATCGGCCAGAAGGGCGCCAAGCTGAAGCAGATCAGCACCGAAGCACGCCTCGACATGGAAAAGCTGTTCGACGGTCCGGTGTATCTGGAAACCTTCATCAAGGTGAAGAGTGGCTGGGCGGACAACGAAGCCGGACTCCGTGCGTATGGGTACGAATGACGCATGGATGACGCTGCAACCCGACGCTGAACCGGACGACGCCGAGCCGGACGCGCCGGCGCGCGAGCCATCGAAGGCTCGCGCAGCGAAGTCCGGCGAAGCGCGCAAGGCGCCCGCGCGCCGGCCGTCGCGCAGTTCCGGCTCCGAGTACAAGATCACCGAACAGCCGGCTTTCGTGCTGCATAGCTATCCGCATCGCGAGACCAGTCTGATCATCGACGTCCTGACGCGCGATCATGGCCGCCTCGCCCTGGTGGCGAAAGGCGCCAAGCGCCCGCACTCCGCCTTGCGCGGCGTGCTGCAAACCTTCCAGCCGCTCGCGCTTTCGTGGTCCGGCAAATCCGAATTGCGCACGCTGACCGGCGCCGAGTGGGTAGGCGGCATGCTGCCGCTCGCCGGCGACGCGCTCCTGTGCGGGTTCTACGTCAACGAACTGCTGGTCAAGTTCTGCGGTCGCGAAGATCCCCATCCGCAACTCTTTCAACACTACGTGGTCACACTCGCACGTCTCGCGCATGATGAGCCGGCCGTGCAGGTGCTGCGTTCGTTCGAGCGCGTGCTGCTGCGCGAGACCGGCTACGCCATGGCGCTGAACCGGACGGTGGCGCGCAAGGCGGTCGTGGCGGAAGGCCGCTACGTGTTCGATCCCGAGCGCGGCGTGCGTGACGCCTCCGACGATCTGCCCGCGCAATGGCCGGTGATTGCCGGTCAGACCTTGCTCGATATGGAAGCGGACGATTACCATCGTCCTCAGACCGTGGCGCAAAGCAAGACGCTGATGCGCTTTCTGCTCAACACTTACCTTGGCGGCACGCCGCTCGCGACGCGCCAGATCCTGATCGACTTGCAGAACTTATGAGCTTCTTTCTTACGTCGCCTAATGTGATCGACCTGGGCGTGAATATCGATCACGTCGCTACGCTGCGCAATGCGCGCGGCACGTCCTATCCGGACCCGATCCGCGCGGCGCTCGACGCCGAAGCGGCCGGCGCCGATGCGATCACGCTGCATCTGCGCGAGGACCGCCGGCATATCGTCGACGCCGACGTGCGCACGCTGCGTCCGTTGCTTAAGACGCGCATGAACCTCGAATGCGCGGTCACGCAGGAGATGCTCGACATCGCTTGTGAAGTGAAACCGCATGATGTCTGCCTCGTGCCGGAAAAGCGCGAAGAGCTGACGACGGAAGGCGGACTCGATGTCGCCGGCCAGTTCGAAGCCGTACGCGCCGCCTGCAAGCAACTCGCTGAGGTGGGCTCGCGCGTGTCGCTCTTCATCGATCCGGACGAAACGCAGATCCGCGCCGCGCACGAAGCCGGCGCGCCGGTGATCGAGCTGCACACCGGCCGCTATGCCGAAGCGCACGATCCGGCCGAACAACAGCGCGAGTATGAGCGCGTGGTGCGCAGCGTCGAATTCGGCCTGTCGCTCGGCATCAAGGTGAACGCGGGCCACGGCCTGCACTACACGAACGTCCAGCAGATCGCGGCGATCGACGGCATTGTCGAGCTGAATATCGGCCACGCGATCGTCGCGCATGCGATTTTCGCCGGCTGGGATAACGCCGTGCGCGAGATGAAGGCGATCATGGTTGCCGCGCGTCTCGCGGCGCGCGCTTAACGCCGCCGCGTCGTTACGCATGGCAATCTACGGCATCGGCACCGATATCGTCCAGGTGAGCCGCGTGGCGGCGGTGATGACCCGCACCAACGGGCGCTTCGCCGAGAAGGTGCTCGGCCCGGACGAGCTGAAGATCTATCACGCGCGCCAGGCCCGCTCGGCCGTGCGTGGACTCGCGTTTCTCGCCACCCGTTTTTCGGCGAAGGAAGCGTTCTCTAAAGCGATCGGACTCGGCATGCGCTGGCCGATGACCTGGCGTGCGCTGCAGACGCTCAATGAAGCGAGCGGCAAGCCGATGGTGGTCGCCTCGGGCGAACTGGCCGAATGGCTGACCGCTCGCGGCATCACCGCCCGGGTCACGATCAGCGACGAGCACGACTATGCCGTGTCGTTCGTGATCGCCGAGACGGCGGACCCTGCTGCCCCCTGACTTATCCCGGCGCGGGGTCGGCAACCCGTGCCTTCTTCTTTTTCTTGCGGAATTCGATGAAAACCAATCCCGGACCGGTGATGCTCGACGTGGTCGGCAAAACGCTGAGCGACGACGACAAGCGCCGTCTCGCGCATCCGATGACCGGCGGCGTGATCCTGTTCGCGCGTCACTACGAGAACCGTGCGCAACTGATTGCGCTGACCGATGCGATCCGCGCGGTACGCGAAGACCTGCTGATCGCTGTCGATCACGAAGGCGGCCGCGTGCAGCGCTTCCGTACCGACGGTTTCACGGTGCTGCCGGCCATGGGCAAGCTCGGCGCGCTGTGGGACTCGGATGTGCTGCACGCCACCAAGGTCACCACGGCGGTGGGCTATATCCTCGCCGCCGAATTGCGTGCCTGCGGGATCGACATGAGCTTTACGCCGGTGCTCGATCTGAACTACGGCCAGTCGCAGGTGATCGGCGACCGCGCATTCCATCGCGATCCGCGCGTGGTGGCGATGCTCGCGAAGAGTCTGAATCACGGTCTCGCGCTGGCGGGCATGGCCAATTGCGGCAAGCATTTTCCCGGACACGGTTTCGCCACTGCGGACTCGCATGTTGCGATGCCGGTGGACGATCGTCCGCTCGAGGCGATTCTGCGCGACGACGTCGCCCCGTATGACTGGCTTGGCCTCGCGCTGGCATCGGTGATCCCTGCGCATGTGATCTATTCGCAGGTCGATTCCAGGCCGGCCGGTTTCTCGAAGGTCTGGCTGGAAGACGTGTTGCGCGGCAAGCTGCGTTTCCCGGGCGCCATCTTCAGCGACGACCTGTCGATGGAGGCCGCGCGCCAGGGCGGCACGCTGACCGAAGCGGCGAGCGCGGCCCTGCACGCGGGATGCGACATGGTGCTGATCTGCAATCAGCCTGAGGAAGCGGAGAAGGTGCTCGACGCGTTGCGCTTCGCGCCGTCGAAGGAATCGCAGGCGCGCCTCAAGCGGATGCGCCCGCGCGGCAAGGCGCTCAAGTGGAGCAAGCTGGTGGCCGAGCCCGAGTATCTGCAGGCTCAGGCGCTGTTGCGCAGCGCGTTTGCCTGAGTACTCGCCTGAGTACTCAACACGCAGCGCGAAGTAAAACGGCCGAAGGCGGCGCTATCGCACCGCCTTCGGCCGTTTTTTTTAGGCTTCGCCCGCTCAGTTCAGACGCATCCGCTGCAGCTTGTTGTAGAGCGTCTTGGGACTGATCCCCAGCAGCGACGCGGCGCGGTGCCGCGTACCGCCGACAGCATCGAGCGTCGCGCGGATCAGCATCTCCTCCACATCCGCGAGCGGCGTACCGACCGTCACCTGCACGCGGCTGCCGTTCAGGTCGCGGCCGCCGGCCGAACCGGCCTCGTCGGCGCGCAATGTTTCGAGCACGTCGCCCGAGGCCTGATAGGCGCGCCGCACGCGTTCCTGCAATTCGCGCACATTGCCCGGCCATTCATACGAGAGGCACTCGCGCAGGAAATTCGGCCCGACCTGCTTGGTCGCATCGGTGATGCCGCGAGCGCTCGCCTCGCGATTCAGCTCGTCGACCAGCGCCTGCGCAAACAGCGCGGCATCGTCGCCGCGTTCGCGCAGCGGCGGCAGCGCCACGGCCGCTGCGTCGAGGCGCAGCGCGAGATCTTCGTGAAGGCTGCCATCGGCCACCGCCGCGCGCGGCGACTTGCGGGTCGACGCGATCAGCCGGAAATCCGTGACTACCTGATGGGTGCCGCCGACCCGCATGAAGGTCTGCGAATCGAGGGCCCGCAAGAGCGCTTCCTGTTGCGGGCGCGGCAATTCGGCGATTTCGTCGATAAAGAGCGTGCCGCCGCTCGCCTGTTCGAACAGGCCCTGTTCGCGTTGCTCGGCGCCGTTGAACGCGCCGCGTTCGTGGCCGAACAGGACGCTGTCGAGCGAGCGGTTCGCGGCGAGCTGGGCCGCCGAACGGCAATCGAACGTCACGAACGGCCCTTTGCGGCGCCGGCTCATCTCGTGCAGCGTACGCGCGGTGACTTCCTTGCCGGTGCCGGCTTCGCCGGAGATCAGCACGGCGGCCTCGGTGGGCGCGTTGTGTTCGATCAGGTCGTACACGTGCTGGATCGCGCCGCTTCTGCCGAGCATGGGCCCGAAGCGGCCCAACTGGCGCAAGGTCGCGCGCAGGGTCTGAACTTCTTCGGTCAGCTCGTACGGACGCGGAATGCGTGCGAGCAGGCTGCGTAGGCGCGGAATGTTGACGGGCTTGAGCAGATAATCCCAGATGCCGTGCCGCAGACCTTCAATGGCGCTTTCGACGGTGGCATTGCCGGTCATCACGATGACGGGCAGGGCGCCGCCGGGCGGTTGCGCAGGCAGATGCTGGAGCAGGTCGAGGCCGCTGCCGTCAGGCAGGTTCAGGTCGACCAGCACGACGTCGGGGATGAAGCGCGTCAGCGCCGCGCGCGCTTCGGCGAGCGTCGTCGCGGTGTCGACCGAAAAGCCGTCGGCTGCGAGGATCGCGGACAGGCCTGACAGGCTATTGGGATCGTCTTCGACAATCAGGGCGTGTGGCATGGCGAGCGCAATTTTAGGTGGATGGAGACCCCGTCCTGGCGCCATGAATCTGACGCCGTGCGGGGTGCGTTGGCCGGGCGCTGTTCCTTGCGGAATACGGCGCCACGCGCGGTGTTAGTCCCGGTACATATCGAAAAAGCGGTTCACTTCACGCACGGCTTCTTCGCGAGTCTTGCCGTAGCGCTCCTGAATCAGCCCGGCGAGCTTGTCGGCGCGACCTTCGGCCTTCGTCAACTCGTCGTCCGTCAGTTCGCCCCACGCGGTTTTCGCTTTGCCGATAATCTGCTTCCACTTGCCTTCAGCGATGTCGTTATTCATAGCGCATCTCCGTAGTGAGAAAGAAGAAAGGCCTTGGGAGGCCGATATTCTTCTATTAGCAGGGAGCGTGCCATTAGCAATTACTTAAGCTTATCAATGGTTTGTCGCCCGTGAAGGCGCCCAGAATGCATTGGGATTGGAAAAATCGAAAACAGTACCGGTAAAGTTTTCCTCAACCATACACGGTCGCGGAAAAAAGAAAAAGCGCCCAAAGGGGCGCTTTTTAATTCGGCCGCGCTTCCCGCGAGTCGCGGGGACGGCCTTGCAGGGCGGCGCTTGGTTGCTTTTAAGCGCGGCTGCGGTACTCGTGAGTACGCGTGTCGATTTCGATCTTGTCGCCGATGTTGCAGAAGAGCGGCACTTGCAGTTCGTAGCCGGTTTGCAGCTTGGCGGTCTTCAGCACCTTGCCCGACGACGTGTCGCCCTTGACAGCCGGTTCCGTGTAGATGATTTCGCGGACCAGGGTGGTCGGCAGTTCGACCGAAATAGCCTTCTCGTTGTAGAACACGACTTCGCAAGCCATGCCGTCTTCGAGGTAGTTCAGCGCGTCGCCCATCATTTCGGCTTCGACTTCGAACTGGTTGTAGTCGGCGTCCATGAATACGTACATCGGGTCAGCGAAGTACGAGTAGGTCACTTCCTTGCGGTCCAGCAGAACGACGTCGAACTTGTCGTCGGCCTTGTACACCGTTTCCATGCCTGCGCCGGTCAGCAGGTTCTTGAACTTCATCTTGACGACGGCGGAGTTACGGCCCGATTTGTTGTATTCGGCCTTTTGCACGACCATCGCGTCTGCGCCGATCATCACGACGTTGCCGGTGCGGAGTTCCTGTGCGGTCTTCATAAAACTGTCCTGTACGAAATAAGTAGCTTCAACTGTGCTCAACGGCATACGGCGCAAGCGGGTAAGGCACCTGTTGCTGCTGTTTGCCCGCGGCTCGTCACCTTCCGATAACCTGTTTTACCCGGAGCGGGCGCGTACACGAGTGGCGCCGATGCGCGAGGACGACCCGGTTTCCGTGAAGAAGCACCTTCCGGTGCCGGGGTTCGCCGCCGCCATCGTGCCGCGCTTGCGTCGTCGGCCGTTGGATAACCGCTTATTTTAACTGACTTTTTGCGAATACGGCCAGATTTCCGGCGAGGTCGCCAAGGGCCGCCAGCTCCTGCGCCCATTGCACCGCGCGCCGCTCGAAAACCGCGCGATGGCGCTGAAAATCGGCCCAGTCCGGCTGGCCGACGCCGTTCCAGGCGTGCCAGAAGCGCGCCAGCGCTGCGCGTGACTCGGCGGGCAGGGAATCGGCGTAGTGGGCGAGGGCGGCGTCGAGCTTCGGCAGGTGGGCGTCGTCGGCCTGCGGATAGATATGCCAGACGAATGGGCGGGCCGCCCATTGGGCCCGCACAAAAGAGTCTTCGCCCCGCACGAAGTTGAGGTGGCTGGCCCATAGCAGCGCGTCGTAGCCGGGCTGGTCGGTGAAGGCCAGCGCGTGAGCGCGCAGCTTGCCGCGTTCGGCATGCGAACCCGCCGCGAACGACGGCAGGCCGAAAAAGCGCGCGAGCGCACCCGAAATCCGCCCTTCCGGCACCAGCAGCACCACAGGGTCCGGGCCGTCGCGCCATTGTTCGAGCAGGCTGTCGACCGCGGGGTTTTCATAGGCGAACAGCGAAATGACGGTGGCGTCCGGAGTGGGCGCCGGCTGGCCGGTCGTGTGACGCCACCAGGCGTCGCGTGCTTGCGGCGACGCTTCGAAGGCGGCGCGTGCGGCGTCCAGATGGTGTTCCTTCAGCACGCCGCCGGTGCCTGCACCGAGGCCCGGGAAGAAGAATGTCTTCGTGAGCGGATAACGCGGGTGCGGCGACTGGCGCAGATGAAAGTCCGCAACCCAGTCTTCGGCGCTCAGGTATTCCAGGTTCAGCCATACCGGGGCGCGCTCGCGGCGCGCCATCGCCGCGACGTAGACGTGCGGCAGTTCGCAGCCGAACGCTTCGATCACGACGTCCGCCACTTCGAGCGTGTCGCCCGCGTGTGCCGGTTCGCGCCAGTGTTCGATGACGATGCCGCTCACCGCCTGGCGGCTGCGGTCGACGGCGAGCGCGGGGCAGAGCTTCTGGAACGCGTGCAGATCGTCGACGAAGATGCGCACCTGCCAGCCGTGCTCGCTCGTCAGTTGACGCGCGAGACGCCAGCAGACGCCGATATCGCCGAAGTTGTCGATGACGGCGCAAAACAGGTCGCAGGCGATGGCGCCGCTCGTCTCCGAAGGTGCCGTCGGGGACGGCGTGGCGGGCGAAACGGGATGCGGCGGCGGGGCGGAAGGGCGCGCGGAGGACATGGTGGCCGGCATCCGGGTCTCGGACGCGTGCGGAATGTTCTAAACTGGCGATTCTAAAGCACTCACCCCACTCTCCGCGTGAATCCAGACGCGGGGCTCAGCCCGATTCTGCATGACCGATTCTGAAGCTTCCGAAGCATTCGAGCCAAAGAAGGTGCTCGCCCAGTTGCCGCATCTGCCCGGCGTCTATCGTTATTACGACGCGCAGGGGGCCGTGCTGTACGTGGGCAAGGCGCGCGATCTGAAAAAGCGCGTCTCGAGCTACTTCACGAAGACGCTGCTGTCGCCGCGTATTGCGATGATGGTGACGCGGATTGTCCGCATCGAGACCACGGTCACGCGTTCCGAGGCTGAGGCGCTGCTGCTCGAAAACAATCTGATCAAGGCGCTCGCGCCGCGCTACAACATCCTGTTTCGCGACGACAAGTCGTACCCGTACCTGAAGCTGACCGGCCACACATTTCCGCGCATGGCTTACTACCGCGGTTCGGTGGATCGCAAGAACCAGTACTTCGGACCGTTCCCGAGCGCGTGGGCCGTGCGCGAGAGCATCCAGATCCTGCAGCGCGTGTTCCAGTTGCGTACCTGCGAAGACTCGGTGTTCAACAACCGTACGCGGCCTTGTCTGCTGCATCAGATTGGCCGCTGCACGGCGCCGTGCGTCGGCGCGATCAACGAGGAGGATTACGCGCGCGACGTCGCCAATGCCTCGCGTTTTCTGCTCGGCCGGCAAAGCGAAGTGATGAGCGAGCTCGAGGAGAAGATGCACGCGTTCGCCGCCGAGCTGAAGTTCGAGCAGGCGGCGGCGGTGCGCAACCAGATGAGCTCGCTGTCGACGGTGCTGCATCAGCAGGCCATCGAAGTGGGCAGCGACAGCGACGTCGACATTCTCGCGGTGGTCGCGCTCGGCGGACGCGTGTGCGTGAACCTGGCGATGGTGCGCGGCGGCCGACATCTGGGCGACAAGGCTTATTTCCCGTCGCACGTGGAAAGCGCGTTGACTGCGGACGAGGGCGGTCTGGACGACGGCGATGCCGATGCGCAAGGCGTGCTGAAGGCGGTGGTCGCGCAAGGGCTGAGGGTGGCAGAGGAGGCGTCGTTGGCGAGTGTGGCGGCGAAGCGCAGGGCTGCCGCAACGGATGCCGATCACACGGCGGATGCGCTGGCGATTGCGCAGGAGTTGCCGCCTGAGACGGATGACGTGGATGGCGTAGATGACGAAGCATTGGACGAAGTGGATGCGTCCGCTGACGATGCCGTCGACGAGTCCGCTTCCGGCGAAGCCGATGAAACAGACGAAGCCGCGTCGACAAGCTCCCGCAAACCTGCGCGCCGCCGCGTAACCGGTATCGAATCGGAAGTCCTCGAAGCCTTCATCGCACAACACTACCTCGGCAATCGTGTGCCGCCGGTGCTGGTCGTGAGTCACGCGCCGTCCAACCGGGAACTGGTCGACCTGCTGATCGAGCAGGCGGGTCATAAGGTCACCGTGTTGCGCCAGCCCCAGGGGCAAAAGCGCGCGTGGCTGGCGATGGCCGAGCAGAACGCGCGGCTCGCACTCGCGCGGCTGCTCTCGGAACAGGGCTCGCAGCAATCGCGCACGCGTTCGCTCGCCGACACGCTCGGTCTCGAGTGCGACGACCTCGCGCATCTGCGCATCGAATGCTTCGACATCAGCCATACGATGGGCGAGGCGACCCAGGCGTCGTGCGTGGTCTATCACCATCACAAGATGCAGTCGTCGGAGTACCGGCGCTACAACATCACGGGCATCACGCCGGGCGACGATTACGCCGCCATGCGCCAGGTGCTCACGCGCCGCTATGAAAAGATGGTCGCACAGGCCGCGGCGAACGCCGCCGAGCAGGCGATCGAGCAACCCGCGTCCGATCCGTCGCTGGCGCTCGACCCCGCGCTCGCGGTCGATGCGCCCGAGCCGGCCGCGGGCGGTCTATTGCCGAATATCGTGCTGATCGACGGCGGCAAAGGCCAGGTGGAGATCGCGCGCCAGGTGTTCACCGAAGTGGGTCTCGATTGCGGCATGCTGGTCGGCGTGGCGAAGGGCGAGGGGCGCAAGGTCGGTCTCGAAACACTGATCTTCGCGGACGGCCGCGCGCCGCTCGAACTCGGCAAGGAGAGCGCGGCCTTGATGCTGGTCGCGCAGATTCGCGACGAGGCGCACCGTTTCGCCATCACCGGCATGCGTGCGAAGCGCGGCAAGACGCGGCAAACCTCGCGCCTCGAAGAACTCGAAGGCGTGGGCGCAAAGCGCCGTCAGCGCCTGCTTGCGCGCTTTGGCGGACTGCGCGGCGTGGTGGCGGCGAGCGTCGACGATCTTGCCAGTGTCGAAGGGATTTCCCGTTCGCTGGCCGAGCAGATCTATCGGCAGTTGCACTGATTGCGTTTGAGGCCGGCGTGGCCCACGTTGGCCGCGCCTTGACAGCGAAATGCCGCCCGCGCGCCACCTTGCCGTCAGTTTGCGTCCTGTTCGCCCCGGTTTGCGGCCTGTTTGCTTGTGGCAGGCCTTATGACACGGCACAATTGCAACTCCCTTGTCAGACGCTGCGCCTGCCCATGCCGTTTAATTTCCCGATTTTCCTGACGTGGCTGCGGATTGTTCTGATTCCGCTCGTCGTCGGCGTGTTTTATTTGCCCGACATGATGATGAGCCCCGCGCACCGCAATCTCGCGGCCGCGACGGTATTCATCCTCGCGGCGCTGACCGACTGGTTCGACGGCTACCTGGCCCGCAAATGGAACCAGACCTCCGCGTTCGGCGCGTTCCTCGATCCGGTGGCCGACAAGCTGATGGTGACGGCGGCGCTGCTGGTGCTGGTGCAACTGACGCGGCTCGATTCGGCGATTGCGCTGGTGATCGTAGGCCGCGAGATCGCGATTTCGGCGTTGCGCGAATGGATGGCGCAGATCGGCGCCTCGAAGAGTGTGGCGGTGAATTCGTTGGGCAAGTTCAAGACCACCTGCCAGATGATCGCGATTCCGATGCTGCTGCTCTATGGTCCGGTGCCGATCGCGCCGGGCGTGACGATCGATACGCGCGTGTGGGGCATGTGGCTCATCTTGCTGGCCGCGTTCCTGACGATCTGGTCGATGCTCTACTACATGAAGCTTGCGTGGCCGCAGATTCGTGAACGGGGCGGGATCGTGTGAGCGAAAACTGTTCCGTTAAAGACCCGTGTGAAAGGGGTTGACACGTTTCAGCGCTTTATACATAATCTCGTTTCTCCGATGCGAGCAGTTCTGAACACCGGGGCGCAGTACGGTAGTCAAGCAGTGAAAAGTAGCAGCAAAAAAAGCAGCAGCAAAACGCGGGAGTAGCTCAGTTGGTAGAGCGCAACCTTGCCAAGGTTGAGGTCGCGAGTTCGAGACTCGTCTCCCGCTCCAAATTTTTGAAGCAGCGTTTTGTGTGGCAAGTGTGACAGTAGCAAAACGTTGTATAGCAGGACCATGCGGGAGTAGCTCAGTTGGTAGAGCGCAACCTTGCCAAGGTTGAGGTCGCGAGTTCGAGACTCGTCTCCCGCTCCAGACATTCGGGGAAGCAACGCTTCCCTTTTTGTTTGGTGGACTAACCGGCCATCGAACAAATCTGCGAACCCGTTGTACACGCAACTTGTTGCGACGGTTCAGCAGTCCGCTTATGGCGCGATAGCAAATCGGTTATGCAGCGGCCTGCAAAGCCGTTTAGGCCGGTTCGACTCCGGCTCGCGCCTCCAGCAGTTAAAGAAAAGCCCCGACTTGTCGGGGCTTTTCTTTTTTCGGCGCGGGGTTTCTTCGAAGTGCAACGCTTGCACCGTGTGAGCGGCATGCAAGGGCGCGCAGCAAAGCAAGCACATGCACGGTTGCGAATCTCCGGCAGCAGGACGCACAGCCTGTCAGCGAAACAGCAACGCAGCGAGCATGCATCAACCAACGCCTCGCCCACCGCGTATGAAATACTGTCAGTCATCTCCCGAACCCGCAGACCCCCATCCATGTACTTACAGCTCACCGGCACCCAGGTCCGGTTGCTTGGCTCGATGCATCTGTTTTCCGCCGCCAGTCCGCGCACGCCTGCGTGGGTCTCGCAAGCGTTCGACTGGGCGGAAACGCTCGTCTTCGAATCCGATGCGCAGTCCATCTTGCCGTTTCTGAAGCGGCAAGGCGGTCAATCTCTCGAGCATCTGCTGCCGCCTGAAGTGTGGCGCCGCCTTGACGCAACATGGCCTTCCGCAGGCGTATTGGCGCCGCTCGGCGAACTGCGCCCGTGGGCTGCGATGATGGTCGCGCCGACGCTTTGCCAGCGCGTGGTCGAAGGCGTCGAACCGAGGATGCTGAGAGAAGCCGCGGCGCAAGCGAAACCGTACCGCTTTCTGGAGACGGCCGATGAAGTGGTGGCATCGCTCGAGTCGATCCCATTGTCGGCCATCTGCACCGGACTCGAATTGCTGCTCGCCGATCTGACCGAGCCTCAGCGTACGCTGGAGCGCATGCAGGCCGCCTGGCTGCAGCGCGATCTTCAGGGCGTCTATGACGTGGCGGCCGAATCGCCGATGTTCACACTGCCCGGCATTCGCAGCGCGATCCTCGACGCACGTAATCTTGCCTGGGCGCCGCGCGTGCGGGAAGCGTTGGATAGTCCGGCGCGCACGCTCGTGGTGGTGGGCGCGTTGCATTTATGTGGGCCCGACAATCTGATCGAGCGTCTGCAGCATCCGGTAGAGCCTGTTCCTTTGACTGATTGATTAACGTTTGCGCACCGACACGAAGATCCATTGCCCCGGCTCGAATATCACACACCCTCATCAATCAGCCAATTTTCCACGCGTCGATATTTTCACCACTATCGGACGATGGCCGGAAACTGGCATATTTCCAGTTCTGCCATAGTCGGGTATGTTCCTGATCTGGTTCAGGTTCAGGTTCAGGTTTAGGTTCAGGCGACACGGCTGGCGCGGCCGCCACGCCGGCGTGGGGCATAACACATCATCGAATATAAATCGGGGTCGACTGGCGGACCATCACGGGATAACCAGTCGAACAATTCAAATCGAAAGACAAAGCAAAGACAAATGAAATATAAAGGCGGATTTTCGGGGAAGCGGCATGCAATCGTCATTGCTTTGTCGGCCGTGCTGGCAGCCGGGTGTGGCGGCGGCGGTTCGAGTTCGTCGCCGAACCCGTTGTTCAACGGTTCGGGCGGCTCCAATATCAGTGCCGTGCAGCAGGCTTATGAAAGCATCGCGCTAGCGAGCAATGGCGGATTGCACTATCTGTCAGGACAGCTGAGCTTTTCGACTTCATCGACCGGCGTACTTTCGCTCAGTCCCAGCAGTTATTTTTATAGCGACAATTCCAGCATTCCCGCCAGCCCGGCGAACGGCGCACAGACCGTCACGCTTACGCAGACCTCGGTGGCTTCGACGCTCTCGGTTCCCTCTTTCACCCCGGTTCGCTATCTGGTCAATGGTTCGGTCTTCGTCAGGCCGGTCCCCGATCAGGCGAAGGTCAGCTACTCGGGATCGAACGTGCAGGAGAACTATCTCGCCACGGACGGCCAGACCGTTGTCGAGACCCTGCTGGGCACCAGCTATACGACCGTGTCGTTGTCGGGGCTGCTCTCGGGCGCGCCGAGCGAACTCGTGTCGGACAGCGACTTCGGCCTTCTGACCGATTCCATCAACGGTCAATCGCTTTATAACCTGCAGGCGAGCTGGCAGGCGGGCTCGGCGTACGTGAAGGTGGTCAGGCAGGTGGTCGGCAATACGCTGGGCGTCGGCGATTGCGTCGCGCCGGCAACGACGGGTACCAACATCACACCCTGTTCGACCACGGTGTCGACGCTCGAGAATTTCTTCCCCTACACGAGCACGACGGACGGTACGATCTACCAGCTTGCTGCCGGCCAGATCACAACGGTGGCCGGCGTGCGTGCGTGGGTTGCCAACACGGCGCTGTCGACGGCGACCCCGGAGTACCGCGTTTTCTATCAGAGCAATGGCGGCATTTATACCGGCGCCTTGATCAAGGACGGCACACCGCTTCAGGTCGCACCGTCCGGAGGCGGAACGCCGACGAATTTCTATATTTTCCTGAACAGCGCCGCGCTTCAATCCGTCAAGTCGGCGCTCAATTTTTAATCGTTTTTAACCGGCATGATCTCTATATTTACTTGGCGCCAATGCCGCCCGGCACTCGGAATGTGGGAGCCAAGCCTCCGGTAAAGATTGCTTCAGATCACGCAAAGCCCCGATTCGTCGGGGCTTTGTCGTTTCTGTTCGGCGCCCGCGTCGCACCATACGCGTCCTGCCCGGTCAAGATTGCGCGTTCGCAAGAGAGCGTTATCCGAACCGCACTCAATCTCAGGCGCGATTTGCCGCTATACACTATGACCACGGCCAACCCTCAACGGAATCCGACATGCTCGTCCCTCCTATTCCCGCGAACGAGAGCACCCGCCTGAACACCTTGCGGACGCTGAGCATCCTCGATACTCCTGCTGAAGAGCGTTTCGACCGCCTGACCCGGCTGGCGAGGCGCATCTTCGGCGTGCCGATTGCGCTTGTCAGCCTCGTCGACGAAAACCGCCAGTGGTTCAAATCATGTGTGGGTCTGGATGCCAGTGAAACGTCGCGCGACGTCTCGTTCTGCGCGCACGCAATCCTCCACGACGACATCCTGATGGTGCCCGATACGTTGATGGACGAGCGCTTCCAGGACAATCCGCTGGTGACGGGGGAGCCCGGCATTCGCTTCTACGCGGGGTGCCCGCTGACCGTGCCGAACGGCAGCAAGCTGGGCACGCTGTGCCTGATCGACGTCAAGCCGCGCGGACTCGACGAGGAAGACCGCGCGCTCTTGCACGATCTCGGCCGCATGGCGGGCGAAGAACTGGCGACGCTCGATCCGCTGACGCAGTTGTCGAACCGGCGCGGTTTCGAAGCGCTTTCGCAGCATGCGCTCAATGTCTGCAAGCGCATGAGCCGGCCCGCGTCGTTGCTGTTTTTCGACCTGAACGATTTCAAGGCGATCAACGATACCTACGGTCATGCCGAGGGCGACCGTGCCCTGGTGGGTTTCGCCGAAGTGCTGCGCGACGCGTTGCGCGAGAGCGACGTGATCGGCCGTCTGGGCGGCGACGAATTCGTGGCGCTACTGACCGATTCCAACATCGCGGAGACGGCCGCGGTCACCCGGCGTCTGCACGAGCAACTCGCGGCACATAACTCGGCTGCGCAACGCGGCTACGAGATCCGCTTTAGCGTCGGGCAGATCGAATACGATCCGCAGGACCATGCGTCGATTGCCGAACTGCTCGCCGCGGCCGATGCCGCGATGTACGTCAACAAGCGGGCGTCGAAGGCGCAGGCGGGACAGCGCGTCTGATGTCTCGCTGCGCCGCGCGTGCGGTGCAGGGGCGGCTTGCCATGCTCCCGCGCGATTCGCGGCATAATTCGGCCATCGTCGCCCGTTCGGGCGCATTCCTTTTGACGTGTTCCCCATGAACGAGCCGCAGCATTCCACAGCCACGCCGCATCCGCCTATCGAATGGCGCTGGAAATTCTTCGACGACCTGACGACCGCCGAGGTCTACGCCATGCTGGCCGCACGCAGCGAGGTGTTCGTGATCGAGCAGAACTGCGTGTACGGAGATATCGACGGTCTCGATACCGGGGCGTGGCATCTGTTCGCGTTCGGCCCGGGCGAGCCCCGGCCGAAACTGGCGGGTTACCTGCGCGTGTTGCTGCCGGATGAGAACGAGACGGACATCCGCATTGGCCGCGTGCTGACTACCGCGGATTTTCGCGGCATCGGCTTGGGCAACAAGATGCTCGAACGCGCCGTGGGACACATTGCCGAGCAATGGCCCAACGTGCCGGTGCGTCTGCATGCCCAGGCGCATCTGCAGGGCTTCTATGGCGCCTTCGGTTTCGTGCCGATTTCGGACATCCACGATGAGGATGGCATCCCGCACGTCTGGATGCGCGCGGCCTGAGAGCCGTCGCGCGGCGAAGCGATTCGCCGCGCTTGCCTGACCGCCGCCTTGCGGTGAGCGACCTGCGACAAGTCCGTCAGTTCGCCTGGGCCGGCGACTTGACCGCGAACGCCGTGTCGAGCGTCTCGCCATCCGAGAACTGCAGCTTCAGGTGCACGGTGTCGCCCGGCGCCACCTTGTGCTGCGCGTGTTCCAGCATGATGTGATAACCACCCGGTGCGATCGCCACCTGGCCATGCGCGGGCACGGTCAGCTTGTCGACCATCACCATCTGCTGCGTCGAGCCGTTCGAGACCGTCTGATGCAACATCGCGCCCTGGTAGTCGTCACTCGAAATGTCGGTGAGATCGATCGGCTTGTCGCTCGCGTTGACGAGCGTCACGTAGCCGGCTGCGGGCAGGTTGTTCGGCAACCAGCGCACCCATGCGTGCTGGGCGGTGATGGACTGCGGGCCGGCCGCTTCGGCGGTGCCGGCGAAACCGAACGAGAGGGCGAGGGCGCAGCCCAGCGCTGCGAGAGAGGGGGTCTTCAGGTTCATAGGCGCAGACTCGGAAAGGAAGAGCAGGTAGGGCGGCAGCTTGCCGCCCATCGTTAGGAATGGTCGTCAATGATACGTCGCAGATCGGCGGCGAACACCTCGGGCGAATCGCGGTCGGTGCCGAGCAGACGCGCGTGGCCTTGCGCATCGAAGACGTAGACCGCGGAGCTGTGCGTGACTTCGTAGTTGCCGTTCGGGTCGCGCTTTTCCATCTGGTAGGCGACGCGATACTTGCGCGCCAGCGTTTCGATCTGCCGGTCGCTGCCGGTCAACCCCACGGCATGCTCGGCATCGAATGCACCGACGTAGTCATGCAGCGCCGCGGGCGTGTCGCGCGCCGGGTCGACGGTGATGAACAGGATGCGCACGTTGTGCGCGTCCGGGCCGAGCTTGGCGAGTACCTGCATCAGGCGCGCCATGGTTTCAGGGCAAACGTCGGGACAGTGCGTGTAGCCGAAGTAGACGAGCGCGGTGTCGCCCTTGAAGGCCTCGCCGGTGATGGGCTTGCCGTTGTCGCTGACGAGCGAGAAGTCGAGATCGGGCAGATGGCCGGTCACGTTCGTCAGATGCCAGGGTTCTTCCTTGTGCGAGCAACCGGCGAGCAGGCCGAGCGTCATGGAGAGCGCCAACATCCCCGGCAACGCGGTGCGTTGCAGGCGTCGCATGGCGCGTGCCTTGCGAGGCGCTTGCCGCAGCGGTTCAGGTCCATCCAGTTGCACCCGGTGACGCGAAATTCTGGGGAACAAAGCAGGCATCCGTGACTCGATTAAAGGGAACCCCGCGAGGGCGCATCGCAGCAGCGCGTCGCCCGGCGAAAGCGGCTGGCAGATGGCCTTGCGCACCGCGCAATCCGGCGCTGTGGCTGTCGCGCGGACCTGTCAGCGTGGCTGGGACTGTATCGTAAATCATTGGGGCGCGTCATACGCCGCCCCGCAGGACCGGCATCGCGGGGCAATTTGACGCATCCTGATCTGAGGCCGCCTGGAACGGAAACGTGCGGATCTGGAACAGGATTTCCGCAGCGGGCGGCCGGATTCCCATGCCGTCGTTGCACTAAGCCTGACTTTCCCGAAAAATAGCGGGATGCGCGGTAAGATGCGCACACTTTTGCGGCTGCGAGCGGCTGAAAGGCAAGATAAACCGATGCAAGCACTTCCGGCTGTTCTGTCTCCCAGCGAGACGGCATTTTTCTTCGATTTCGACGGCACGCTGGTCGAACTGGCCCCCACGCCCGACGGCGTGCTGGTGCAACCCCAGGTCATCACCCTGCTCACCGAGCTGCGCCGGCTGACGAACGGCGCCGTCGCGGTGGTCTCGGGCCGCGGCATCGACAGTATCGACGCCTTTCTCGGCATGCCCGACCTGCCCATCGCCGGCCTGCATGGCGCCGAACGGCGCGACTCGAACGGCGACACCCAGCGTATCGGCTTTCATGATGAACGGCTCCTGCGCATGGAGCAGGTGCTGGCCGAGGTCGTCAATCAGCATCCTGGCATGCTGCTGGAGATCAAGGGCGCGGCATTGGCACTGCATTATCGCAACGCGCCGGACCGCGAGCCGGTGGCGCGCAAGGTCACCGAGCGGCTGGTGGCCGACTATCCGGGCGCCTATGTGCTGCAGCCCGGCAAGATGGTCTACGAGATCAAGCCGAAAGACGTCGACAAGGGGCGCGCGGTGCGGGCCTTTCTGGACGAGCCGCCGTTCACCGGCCGCCGGCCGGTCTTCGCAGGCGACGACCTGACCGACGAGAAGGGCTTTGCGGTCGTCAACGAGCGCGGCGGTGTATCGATCAAGGTTGGCCCCGGCGACACGATTGCGCGTTCGCGGCTCGAGTCGGTGGGCGCGTTGCTCGACTGGCTCGAGGCTGTCGTCACCACGGCGCGCGGCGCATGATGTCCGCGCGCGCTCGCATCGTTCCGAACGTCCTTCTGCACGGAAATCGCGCTTCATGAGTCGACTGATTATCGTATCGAACCGGGTCGCGCCGATCTCGGAAGGGGGCCCGGCGGCGGGCGGCCTGGCGGTGGGCGTCTACGATGCGCTGAAGGAAACGGGCGGCATGTGGTTCGGCTGGAGCGGCGAGGTGCTCGCCTCGGGGCAGCCGCAGATCAAGGTCGAAGAACGCGGCCCGGTGACGTTCGCCACCATCGCGCTGATGCGGCGCGACTACGACCAGTACTATCGCGGTTTTTCGAACGCCACCTTGTGGCCGGCGTTCCATTACCGCGCGGATTTGCTGCAGTACGACCGGCATGACTTCGGCGGCTATTGCCGCGTCAACACGTGGCTCGCCCAGCAACTCGTGCCGCTCCTGCGCCCGGACGACGTGATCTGGGTGCACGACTATCACCTGATTCCGTTTGCGCAGGCCTTGCGGGCGGCGGGCGTCAAGAACCGCATCGGCTTCTTTCTGCATATCCCGTTTCCGGCCTCGCAGGTTTTGCTGGCGGTGCCGCCGCATCGCGAACTGGTCGAAGCGCTTTGCTCGTTCGATCTGCTCGGTTTCCAGACCAGCCCCGACCTGCGGGCGTTCTGCGACTACATCGTCAATGAGGCCAACGGCAGCGTCGAGATTCCGGCTGACGGGCCGACTGTCGTGCAGGCCTTCGGCCGGACCTTGAAGGCGTCGGCGTATCCGATCGGCGTCTATCCGGACGAGATCGCGGAACTCGCGAAAGCGGGCGAGCGCGGTAAGCCGGTGCGTACGATGAAGGCCACGCTGCATTCGCGCAAGCTGATCATGAGCGTCGACCGGCTCGACTATTCGAAAGGGCTGGTGGAGCGTTTCCGCGCCTTCGAGCGGCTGCTCGAACATTCGCCCGCGCAGCGCAACAAGGTGTCGTTCCTGCAGATCGCGCCGCCGACGCGCGCCGATCTGCATGCCTACCAGGACATCCGTTTGCAACTGGAAGGCGAGTCGGGCCGGATCAACGGCCGGTTCGCCGAACTGGACTGGGCGCCGATTCTCTACATTCATCGCCAGTACGAACGGCCGGTGCTGGCTGCGCTGTTCCGGACTGCCCACGTGGGCTATGTGACGCCGTTGCGCGACGGCATGAACCTCGTGGCCAAGGAATATGTCTCGGCGCAGGACCCGGAAGATCCGGGCGTGCTGGTGCTGTCGCGCTTCGCGGGCGCGGCGCAGGAACTGGACGGCGCGTTGATCGTCAATCCGGTGGATATCGACGGGATGGCCGAGGCGCTGGCGACGGCCTTGTCGATGCCGCTTGCCGAACGTCAGGCCCGCTATCGAGACATGATGGTGCGACTGCGCGAGAACAACGTGTCGGTGTGGCGCGATAACTTCATGCGCGATCTGCAGGCGGCAGGGGCCGCGAAGGATGACGGCGAAGGCGCGCCGGTGGTACGCGAGCCGCTGGCTGGATGAGAGCAGGGTGAGCACAAAAAAAGCCGCTTCGAATCCAATCGAAGCGGCTTTTTACTTTCGGGCCGAGCCTTACGCAGAGGCGTGGCCGCCACCAACGGTCACACGACGTGTTGCTCGTCGACCTTCTTGCCGCCGGCATGCAGCGTCGCGCCTTTGCCGTACTGCTTCGAGAGCAGGTCGCGATACAGCCCGGGCCGGTTGCGCAGCTCTTCGGGCGTGCCGTCGTCGACCACCTTGCCCGTGCTCATCACGATGATCCGGTCGAAACTGTTCAGCGTCGACAGCCGGTGCGCGATGGCAACCACCGTGCGGCCCACCATCAGCCGGTCGAGCGCTTTCTGGATGGCCTCTTCGGAGGCGCTGTCGAGGGCGGAGGTGGCTTCGTCGAGCAGCAGGATCGGCGCGTTCTTCAGGATGGCGCGCGCAATCGCGATGCGCTGCCGCTGGCCGCCCGAGAGCTTGACGCCGCGGTCGCCGACGATCGTGTCGTAACCTTCCGGCATCGCTTCGATGAAGTCCGAACAGCGCGCTTCGCGCGCCGCCGCGAGCACTTCTTCGCGGCTCGCCTCGGGGCGGCCGTAGGCGATGTTCTCGTAGACGGTGCGGTGGAACAGGGCGATATCCTGCGGCACGACCGCAATAGCGTGACGCAAGCTGTCCTGCGCGATCGAGGCGATGTCCTGGCCGTCGATCTTGATCTGGCCGCCTTGCGTCTCGTAGAACCGCTGTAGCAGCGACAGCACGGTCGACTTGCCGGCGCCCGACTTGCCGATCAGGCCGACCCGCTGGCCCGGTTCGATATGCAGTTCGAAGTGATCGAGAATCGGCCGGCGGCGCGGATACGCAAACGTCACGCTCTCGAAGTCGATGCGTCCGCCTTGCGGCACGAGTTCGACGGCGTCCGAGCGGTCCGGCATGCCGTGCGGCTCGAGCAGCGTGCGTACCGCTTCCGCGAGTCGCGCGACGTGCTGCGTGACGTCGACGAGCGCGACGGCGAGGTCGCGCGTGCCGTGCAGGATCGTGAAGCCGAGCGAGCTGACCAGCACGATGTCGCCCGAGGTGGCCCGGCCGTTATCCCAGAGCCACAGCGCCCAGCCGAGCAGACCCGCCGACAGCATCGCCGTGATGACCGCGTGCAGCAGGCGCAGCTTCTCCAGATAGAGCAGGCTTTGCTGGCGCGCGTCCATCTCGGCCTTGACGGTGGCGCCGAAGCGCGCCTGCTCGCGAATCGTCATGCCGAACGCGCGCACCAGACCCATGTTGCTGATGACGTCGACGAGTTCGCCGTCCACCGAAGCCGCCTTGGTGGCGAAGTGATGATGACGCGCCGAACCGCGCCCGGCCAGCTTGTAGAGCACGACGGAGAGGATCGCCGAACAGAACATCAGGCCCGCCGCCATCAACGGATTGACGGCGATGATCATGATGATGGCGCCGAGCACGGCAATGCACGGCGGCAGCACGTTCCAGGCGGTGGTGTTCTCCGCCGTGTAGACCGCGTTCGAGGTGGCCGTGATGCGGCTCGCGAGCATGCCGGGCTGCTTTTCCGAGTAGTACGTGGGCGAGTGGCCGCTCAGGTACTGGAACAGATCGCGGCGCAGGTCGCCGGTGACAGCCACGAAGGTGTGCGCCGCGACCCAGCCGCCGACCCGCCACAGCAGGTTGTCCGCGGCAATCAGGCCGACAAGGATGGCGAACGCGCCCCACAGCGGGCCGGGATGATGCCGGCCTCCGCCGAGCACGTCGATCAGATGCTTGATGGCATATTGCGAGGCGAGCGCACAACCCACAGCCGCGAACACGCTGCACAGGACGATCGCATGAGCGAGCGGGTGGCGGCGGATATAGCGAAAAAGAAACGCAAGCGGCCTGTGCGCATAGCTCGCAAGCTTTGCGTTGTGGGCGTTACGCTGGGCGATGGTGAGATGTTCCAATTGATCGTGTGGTCGGTGTGTTTCAGGTTATGTCATGCAACGGCATGGGCCACGGGACGCATCGCCACAAAAGGCAGATGCTTCGCATTGTAAACACGCAAAAGGCATTCCGCCGTGTTCGAACGGCAACGGGACGCGACTGATTTCGCGATGGGCATCCGCAACACCTTGTTTGCTCGACCCCGCCAGGCGGCAGTCGTTCATGCAGATTGCGGAATAATTTCGGGATATAATTACAAAAGCCATTCAACGCGTGGGGACCTGAAGCTACGCGTTGAAGAGCGGCACGCATGGAAACATGGGCGGAAGAATTTGCAAAAAAGCGCTTTGCCGGCCGCGCGCCACAGCCAGCCCTTACTGTAGAACTGTCTTATAAAACAAGGGTTTGCAAAGTGTTTCCGCTTTGTAACAACGTAAAGTGTTTGAAATGTTTCGTCCCGGGAGGGGCTTCCGGCACCCATAATGCGTGCTCGGTAGTCCCACGAAAATATCTGACAGTTTGTCAACGAGTCTGACGCATGCGCGTTTATGGCACATGTACAGCCTGGTGACGATGATCAGTCTGGGCATCCTTACCAAGCGATCCATCGCAGGATTTCTCGAAGAAACAGGCCCGTGCCGGTCCCTCCGGCGCGACTGGCCAGGCGAGCAAAGCGAGTCGCTTTTAACAAACCGCAGTACTTTTGCCTGATTTTTTACGAGGAGTTCTCTCTATGCGAATCGCACAAATCGCTCCGTTGCACGAGGCGGTTCCTCCCAAGCTGTATGGCGGAACGGAACGGGTAGTGTCCTACCTGACCGAGGCACTGGTCGAACAGGGACACGATGTGACGCTCTTCGCGAGCGGCGATTCGCAGACCTCGGCGAAACTCGAAGCATTCTGGCCGCAGGCGCTGCGCCTCGACCCGACCATCCGCGACGTGATGGCCCCGCACATGCTGCTGCTGGAAGAAGTGCGCCGTCGCGCCGATGAATTCGATGTGCTGCATTTCCACATCGACTACTACCCGTTCTCGCTGTTCGCGCGCCAGCCGGTGCCGTTTCTGACCACGCTGCACGGCCGTCTCGACCTGCCCGAACTGCAACCGATCTTCAACACGTTCAGCGACGTGCCCGTGGTGTCCATTTCGGACAATCAACGCATGCCGCTGCAGCAGGCTAACTGGCTGTCGACCGTGTATCACGGCCTGCCGGAAAACCTGCTCAAGCCGATCCCCAACGTCAAGCCGGGCTATCTCGCGTTCCTCGGCCGTATTTCTCCGGAAAAGCGTCTCGACACGGCTATCCGCATCGCCGAGCAGGCCGGCATGAAGATCAAGGTTGCCGCCAAGCTCGACAAGGCTGACCGCGCGTACTACGAAGAAGTCATCAAGCCGCTGATGTCGCTGCCGCACGTCGAATACATCGGCGAAATCAGCGAAGCAGAGAAGACCGAATTCCTCGGCAACGCCCACGCGCTGCTGTTCCCGATCGACTGGCCGGAGCCCTTCGGTCTGGTGATGATCGAAGCCATGGCGTGCGGCACGCCGGTGATCGCGTTCAAGCGCGGTTCGGTGCCGGAAGTGATCGAGAACGGCGTGTCGGGCTTCGTCGTCGAAGACGAAATCAGCGCGGTCGCTGCCGTCAAGCGTCTCAATACGCTGCCGCGCGAAACCGTGCGCAAAGCGTTTGAATCGCGTTTCTCGTCGAAGGTCATGGCCCAGAACTACGTCGCGTCGTACGAAGAGCTGCTGCGCCAGAAGCGCCGCACGGTCCTGCGCGAAGTCAACGCAAGCTAAGTCCGTCAGCATTCGCCAGCCTGTCGCGGCGCCGCCTCCGGGCGGCGCCGTCCGGCGCCAGCAACGCCCCGCGTGTGTCAAACACGCGGGGCGTTGTTGCATGGGCGCCGCGCATTTGTCGCGGATTCGTCTGAAAGTGGCGTTTTGGGGGTAGGAACCGTGAGCCGCCTCGGTAATATCCCTATAATGGCCCTGCCGCAAATTTGGCTGCGGCGTCGTCGACGACAGGAGGATGCCTTGGCGAGAACGAAAGAGACGCGTGCGAACGCGGCGCCTGGCGCCGGAACGATCTTCGCGTTGCGCGCCATCGGTCTCGTGATTCTGGCTCGATGGCTGTTTTCGATGTCGCAGATGGACCTCGTCGCGTCGTTGGCCGCGATGGCCTCGTCGCCGTGGGCCTGTATCAACCTCGTCTTTCTGTTCCTGCTGATTTTCCTGCCGGGCGCGCGCGCCCAGGCCGAGCGCCCGTTTCATCCGCTGCCGCAATGGCTGCGCCAGGCGCTGCGGCTGTTCGCTTTCCTCGGATTCCTGTTCGCGGTGTTTTCGGTGGGCGCCTTCGTCTGGAGCGCCGGCGGCCGGCGTGCGATTCATGCGGTGGCCGCCACCAACGGCTGGCTGGTGGCGGCGCCCGCGCTGTATGCAGCGGTGCTGTGGATCTGCCGTCCGCGCGCGCTGTGGCGCACCAACGTGGCGGCGCGCCGCTTCGCGATAGGCCGCTATGCGATCTCCGTCGATACGGCGACGCGCACGGTGATCGTCTGGGTGGAAAGCCGCAAGCTCGGTCAGTACGATGCCCGTGAGCTGTCGGTGCGCTGGCCGGATGGGCAGGGCGATGCGGGTGTGGCGCCGGTTGCGGCACCGGTCGCGATGCCTGGCCCGGAGGACGCCGCGGCTGCAGCGAGTGCGGGTTCGTCCGCGGCTTCTGCGTCTGCCTCTGTCTCTGCTTCAGTAGCGCCGCGGGCCGCGGCGCACGCCGGTTGGCCGCACCGGCGACCCAAGGTCGAGTTGCTGTGGGACTCGCCCGCGGCTGCGGGACACAACCATCAGACGGTATTTCGCGCCGCGCTCGTGAGCGAGGGAGATCGCGTCGCCGCGCGAGCCCTCGATACCTCGCTGCGTCAGGCCTGATCCACGGACACTTTATGACCCACACCACGCCCGTCACGCACAACATCGCCACCACGCCGGAGTACGCCTCGACCGCCAAACCCTTCCGGCGCCTGCTGTTGACCGGCGCCGCTGGCAACCTCGGCCGGCAGTTGCGCGGCGCGCTTGCCGCCTGGGCCGATGTCGTGCGTGTCAGCGATATCGCACCGCTTGGCGAAGTGGCGGCGCATGAAGAGGCGTCGGTGGTGGACCTCGCCGATGCGCAGGCCGTGCATGCATTGCTGGAAGGCGTCGACGCGGTGATCCACCTGGGCGGCATCTCGGTCGAAGCGCCGTTCGAGGATCTCCTCGAAGCGAATATTCGTGGTCTCTACAACCTGTATTCGGCGGCGCAAAAGCAGGGCGTGAAGCGCATCGTCTACGCGAGCTCGAATCACGCGGTGGGGTTTCATCCGGTGACCTCGGTGGTCGATATCGACGCGCCCTTGCGTCCCGATAGCCTGTACGGCGTGACCAAGTGCTTCGGCGAATCGCTGTCGCGCTACTACTTCGACCGCTTCGGCCTGGAGACCGTGTGCCTGCGGATCGGCTCGTCGTTCGAGCAACCGAAGAATCCGCGCATGCTGGTGACGTATCTGAGCTATCGCGACTTCATCGAACTGGTGCGCTGTTCGCTCTTCACCAACCGGGTGGGGCATGCGATCGTGTACGGCGTGTCGGACAATCGCAGCAAGTGGGTGGACAACACGAAGGCGGCATTCCTCGGTTTTCGTCCGCAAGACAGTTCGGTGGAGTTCGAGCATCTGTTCTCGCCCAAGGCGCCGGACACGAACCTCGACGATCCCACCCAACGCTTCCAGGGCGGCCCGTTTGTGCTGGCCGGTCCGATGGAACCGAAGGCCTGACGGTCTGCTAAAGCGTTGCCGAACAGCGGTCCGGTTGGGAACGCGCGGCATCGATTCGCGCGGCCTTGACCGGATCCAGGTGAGCGGCCCAATCGAAGGGACTGCTTAGTGATGCGCAAAGGGCGTTTGCACATTCAGACTCTGAACGCGGCTGCCCGAGTCCGACAGCCCACTCGCCACGCCACCATACGCATTGCCATTCGCGCCGTACGCGGCCTGCTCGGCGGCGACGGTCTGCGCGCTCTGGCCGCGCTGCGACGCCGGGGCGCCGGCGATCGGGTTATACGACGGAGCAGGGCCGTAGCCGCTGCTGGCAAATGCGGGGGCGGCCACAGCGGCGCTTGCGGCGATCAGAAGGGCGGTGATGAGATGGCGGTTCATGAGATTCACTCCAATGTGCGTTAAATAAATGTCTTGTGAGTCCGGCGGCGCTCCGCTAACCGGAGACGGCGGCGCAGTGCTGCTTGTTGACCGCGCCGCTGCCGGAATAAAGCTTGTGTTGCTGACACCCGGGTCTTACTTCAGGCGCGACTGCAATTCGTTGGCGAGCTGTTTGATGGCCGCTTTCGTCGGGGCGTCTTCAGCCAGCGCGTTGAGCAAACCGAAGTCGTGGATCGTGCCGTTGTAGCGCACCGTGGTCGCGTCATCGCCTGCTTCGTCGAGCTTGCGGCCGTAGGCTTCGCCTTCGTCGCGCAGCACGTCGGACTGCGCCACCTGAATCAACGCCGGCGGCAGTCCCTTCAACTCAGCCAGCGAAGCACGCAACGGCGACGCGTAAATCTCGTTACGCTGCTTCGGGTCCTTGGTATACGCATCCCAGAACCACTGCATCATCGGACGGGTCAGGAAGTGGCCTTCCGGATAGGCGTTATACGAACCGTCATTGAAATTGTTGTCCGTGACGGGCCACATCAAACCCTGGAAGCGGATCGCGGGGCCTTGCTTGTCCTTCGCCATCAGCGAGACCACCGCGGCCATGTTGCCGCCCACGCTATTGCCCACCACCGCGAGACGGCTGCCATCTACCCCGATCTCGCTACCATGCGCCGCGACCCATTTGGTGGCCGCGTACGCCTGATTGATCGCCACCGGATAGCGTGCTTCGGGCGACGGCGTGTAGTTGACGAACACCGCCACCGCGCCGGATTGCACTACGAGGTCGCGCACCAGCCGCTCGTGAGTCGGGAAATCGCCGAGGATCCAGCCGCCGCCGTGGAAGAACATGAAGACCGGCGGCGTACCCGTGACGCCTTGCGGCCGCACGATGGTGATCGGCACGGTGATGCCGTCCTGCTCGATGGTCTGGTTCGACACATCGATGCCTGACAGATCCACCTTGACGCTGTTCTGCGCACCGACCAGCACCGCGCGCGCCTGCGCCGGGGTCAACGTATTGATGGCCGGTCCGGTGCCGCTGTTGAGCGCCTTGAGAAACTGGCTCGTCACCTGATCGGGTCCGGCGGGTGCCGCCGGGGTTGCGGCGACTGCGAAGGTCGTTTGAGCAGCGAGGGCGGCTGCAAGGAGCAGGGGCTTCAAGGTCTTCATGATGGCTTCTGGTGTGTGTGGTTGACGTGTGGGACTTAGGCGATCGTCAGCGTGACGTCGATGTTGCCGCGGGTCGCGTTCGAGTACGGGCAGACGATGTGCGCCTTGTCGACCAGCGCTTGCGCCGCTTCGCGCGCCATGCCCGGCAGCGAAATCTTCAGTTCCACTTCGATGCCGAAGCCGTTCGGAATCACGCCGATCCCCACGCTGCCGTCAATCGAGACATCCGCCGGGATCGCGATCTTGTCGCGGGCGGCGACGAACTTCATCGCGCCGAGGAAGCAGGCGCTGTAGCCGGCAGCAAACAGCTGTTCCGGGTTGGCGCCTTCGCCGCCTGCGCCGCCGAGTTCTTTGGGCGTGGTCAGCCTGAAGTCGAGGTTGCCTGCGGGCACAACAGCACGGCCGTCACGGCCGCCAGTTGCGTGGGCATGGGCGCGGTAAAGAACTTTTTCGAGGGACATGGTGAAACTCCTTTCAGTAGGTTGGGTTGCCAGTTTGCTATCTACTACTAGATAGATTGTGGCGCGAAACAACAATGACTTCCCTTTCACATCTGCCACATTATCTATCTACTCAAAGATAGATAATGTGGCCAAACAAAGAGGTGGCGTACCACCTCGTATTGAACTGCCTTACCGCGCAATTCTCACCGAAGCCTCGACATCTTCAAGCCGAGCCTTGGTGTGAAACAAGCGGGCCGCCAGCACGCTGCCCTGAAACGCTGCGAACAGCGCGCGTGCCGCATTGTCCGGTTTGCCGTTCACTGCCAGCGTCCCTTCTTGCGCGCCTTGTGCGAGAACCTTCGCGAGCCAGCTTTCGTTCGCCTTGAAAAACGCCTGCACGGCTTGCCGGATAGTGTCGGGCAGTGACTCGATGTCCGCAGCCAGCATGCCGCACAGGCAGATCTGATTGCCGTCACCAAGGGTCCTGCCGAACAGCTTCGCGTACTTGCTGAGCTTTGCATCGGCCGACAACGAAGCGTCGACAGCGTGGAGGGCGTTAAGTACCTCTTTGCTGTACTCGCTGACCGCTTCCAGGACCAGATCGTCTTTCGACGGGAAGTAGTAGTGGATGCTCGAGGTCTTTACGCCGACCAGACTCGACAGATCCCGGTAACTAAAACCGTTGTAACCGCGCAGCATGATGAGCGTGATGGCGTGGTCGAGAATCTGTTCGCGCACTGTCGTTGTCGTTTCCATGGACTGAACTTTATCTACTGATAGATAGATTGTCAAGCATGGGTGCAAAAAAATTTTCGAATGGAAAAGTGCGGTGGCGGGTGGGATAAAAAAGGCTGGCGTATGGGATACGCCAGCCGGAGGAGTGACTCATGTTTGGGGGCGGTTGCCTGGTCGACTATTCATCCATGAGCATCTCCGGGTCGTCGATCTGCCTGGCGCTGGCGCTCGCGTTGACGCCCTGCGCCGCGCGCCTCACGTCCGGCTCGGACAGGCCCTTGATCAATTCGAGCGCCTGACGTTCGAACAGCCTGCGGTACAAGCCTTTCTCGAGCTGGATCAACGCCTCGTGACTGCCTTCTTCGATGACCTTGCCCTTGTCGAGCACCAGCAAGCGGTCCAGCGCACGCACGGTGGACAGCCGGTGCGCGACGACGAGCGTCGTGCGGCCCACCATCAGCCGTTCCATGGCCTGCTGGATCAGCACTTCGCTTTCGCTGTCGAGGCTCGACGTGGCTTCGTCCAGAATCAGGATCGGTGCATCGGCGAGGAACGCCCGCGCAATCGCGACGCGCTGGCGTTCGCCACCCGACAGCTTGACGCCGCGTTCGCCCACCAGTGTGTCGTAGCCCTGAGGCAAGGTCACGATGAAGTCGTGGGCGCTGGCGAGCTTCGCCGCCCGCTCGATCTCGGCGCGGGTGGCGCCGGGACGCGCATAGGCGATGTTCTCCGCCAGCGTGCGGTGAAACAGCACCGGCTCCTGCTGCACGATCGCGATCTGGCTGCGCAACGACGCCTGGCTGACGAGGGCGATGTCTTGCCCATCGATCGTGATGCGGCCGCCCGTCACGTCGTAGAGCCGCTGGATCAGCTTGATGAAGGTCGTCTTGCCCGAGCCCGAATGCCCCACCAACCCGACGCGCTCACCCGGCGCAATCCGCACGGAGAAGTTGTCGTAGAGCGGCGTAGCGAGCGAACCATAGTGGAACGTCACATGCTCGAAACGGATCTCGCCCTTGCCGATGGCGATTGCGCGAGCGCCCGGCTTGTCCTCGATACCGAGAGCTTGCTTGTCGAGCGCGACCAGTTCCTCCATGTCGTTGACCGAGCGCTGCAGGTTGCGGATATGCATGCCCACTTCGCGCAGATAGCCCTGCAACATGAAGAACATCGTCAGCGCGAACGTGATGTCGCCCACGCTCGCTTCGCCGCGTGCCCACAGCAACAGCGCCGCGCCGAGGATCGACGCCTGGATCAGCACCAGCATGCCGCCTTGCACGCCGCCATTGAGCGTCCCGCGCACCCACGTGCGCTTGGTGCGATGGCGCCACTTGCCGATGATGCGGGCGAGCAGGGCTTCTTCGCGCACTTCGGCGCCGAATGCCTTGACGACGGTGTTGCAACTCACGGCGTCGGCCAGCGCGCCGCCCATCCGGGTGTCCCAGGCATTGGCGAGGCGCGCGGCAGGCGCGACGAAGCCGAGCGACAGCATTGCCGTGACCGCGATATACAGCAACGAACTGATGCCGACGACCGCACCCATCAGCGGCCAGCGCACGCCGAGCAACACCGTGGAGCCGACCAGCATCACGAGCGACGGAAACAGCGCGATCAGCAGCGTGTCGTTGAGAATGTCGAGCGCCCACATGCCGCGCGTGATCTTGCGCACGGTCGAGCCGGCGAAGCTGTTGGCGTGCCAGTCGGTCGAAAAGCGCTGCACGCGATGAAATGCGTTGGCGGCAATCTTGCTCATCATCTCGAGCGTCAGCGGGATGATGTTCATGAAGACGCCTTGACGCAGCAGCGTGGCGCCGAGTCCGAGTCCGGCCAGAATGCAGAACGCGGTGATGGCCGCGTGCCAGGCGGCCGGATTGCCCGCCGAGCCTGAGGCGATGGCGTCGACGAGATGCCCGGCGAACATCGGCGTGAGCACGTCGGCCAATGCCGAGAGCAGCACCAGCGAAGTGACGGCAAAGATACGCCAGGGTTGTTCGCGCCAGTGGCGAACGGTGAAGCCGAGGACGTCCTTAAAGGCTTGTCCGCGAAAGTCGAGTTTTTTAGTAGTCATTGGTCACGGCCTGGGGACACAGAGACCCCGGGATTCCAGTCAGGAGCAATAGGAATAGACAGCCGCAGCGGGCCAGAATGAACTGGTGTGCTGACTTTGGACCGTCTGGAAAATGCGCAGGCTCGCCAAAACGGCTGACCTGCGTAGGCGACTAGTTAAGGTCGCGAGGCCACGTAAAGAGTGGCAATCTGCACGCTGAACAACATGTGATGCCTCCCTTTAGTGTTGAGTGAAGTGAAGAAGATGTTGATCGGAACTGATGTCCGAGCCTCGAATATATAGTGGCTTTATTGCGGTGGCAAGCGACCGATGCCTGGATGTGGTCGATTTGGTACGAAGAATGCGGGCGTGCGGGTGGGGGCGGCGCGTGGAAAATGCGTGTCGCATTTTTGCGCGTCGTATAGAGGAGATTGCGGGGTAGTTGTAGTGCGCCCAATACACTCATAGTTGTTCGGGACGGCGCCAAACAAATTCGCAGAGCTACGCAAATACGATAGTTGAGTGCGCATCCACTTTGGGTTTCGCGCGTCGTTGCATCGTCGGAATTAATCGCGTGTTACGCAGCAACGAAAAAGGCCCTGAGACTTTCGTCTGAGGGCCTTTAATCTTCGGTCGCTAAACCAGAAATTCTGGTGGGTGGTACAGGGATTGAACCTGTGACCCCTGCCGTGTGAATCGGACGAGGTGCCTTGAAGCAGTATTCATTTTTCCTCATCTCAGTTGATTTTTCAAGGTTTTTTCCCTTTTCAGCTTTCTCGAGTTGTCTACAGATTTCGATCGCAATCCGCCATTTCCCCGCCTCGAGTGCTGGTCAGGGGGAAGGGCGGGAGCATGACCATGAGGGGTTTGCTCAGCGCCATCTGCTCGGATAGATGCATCTCGAGACCAGGGGTATTTAAGGCCTTGCCCAGAAGTCTGTACTCGGCATCGGTTACCTCGCCCAAAAAGTACGCTAGCGACGAAACCATTGCCCGAAAGCGAGTGTCCTCGTGGATCAGACAATCACGGCTGACTCGCAGCTCCCATTGCGCGACAGCCAACTGCATCTCCTCTGCATCAAGGGGTTTCGCAGGCGCTCCGCCTTGTTGACCGCCTCTGCTGATCGGCATTTTGCCCTTACCCATCCGGCTCAAGCCCGCTTCGTATAATTCGAGCGAGTTTCTCTGAGCGGTGACTGCTTTCGCCAGCCCTGAAAGATCGCAACGACCGTCACCCGTAACACCCAACGCAAACTTGTCCGCAATGGAGAGTCGTAGCAGCCCATGCTGGGTCGCCTTGGTTAGGATTTCGGAAAACGCGGAATCGGACAGACCTTGGCCACGTACCTCGCGGCAAATTCGGCTCCAGCGGCTCCCGTTACTCGGCATTGCAGAGCCTCGCAGCTTTTGCCCAGTACATGGCTGAGCGCTCTCATATACCCATGACCGAAGGCCTATTCCGAAAATTCGTTCAAGTTGATGAGGCGTTAGTCCGGAATCCTTGCTGATGCGCCTGCAAAGCGCGCCGGCCAGAGATGACATCTCGGGTAGTGCAGCACTGTGGCGTCCCACATAACCTCCGCGAATCCGCATATGGAATGCCATACATGCTACGGGGACGATGTGGGCTCAAGCAACAACAGGTAGAGAAAAATGGAGAAAGACGTTGAACACTCTTTGCGAGATTTTCGCGTCCGTTTCGGCCATATGGGACCCTCTGCTTTAATAACAGCGTGCGAGTTCGCTGAGCTGCTTAGTATCAGTCCCAACGCCTTGTATCAATTGAAATCTAAAGGCCGACTCCCGTCTCCAAGCATTCAGCGTCGAGGCTTCCTTAGATGGTCCGCCGGCGACGTGCAGGCATGGTTGGCCGCGGTGCGAGCAGGTCACACTGAGCTAAACGCAGACGATGTACACCTTCGGACCGCAGGGCGGCGACCTTCAGGCCGTCCTCGGCTGCCGACGGACGTGCGTCGATGAATCAGGTGTCCCGTTCAGCATTAGACCGGCTTTTGGAGTGTACGGCAGATGCACAAGTTCGCATCGCCGCTCGACAGGCGGCCGATCGATCGGCCGGCCGCGAGCATGCAATCCTGCCGGAAATGCAGGAATTTTTGCGCGCCATGCCGAACCATCTCGCTAGGTCATCGCTGTGCGCGCCCATCGCTCGGGGGAGACGAACATTCCACCGTGAAACTCCGCTAGTCACACGCGCTGACGTGGTGATGACATATACCGGAGAGCAATTGGATGAGGCAGATGCCGATTTGCTCTTGCAGTTAATCTACCAAGCTCGCTTGTTCCCGCTTGGTGCTGCTGTTACGGTGAATCGAGCCGCGCTGTTGCGCGCCATGGGGCGCAATACTGGAAAGAGTGACTACGCTTGGCTCCATCGGCGGATAAAGGCAATGACCGTGGCGACTCTGTTTATCGAAGCAAGGAAGCCAGATGGGACGATTAAATACAGAGTGGGTGATACCGAAGGCTTTCACATCGTTCAGCGCTTCGCTTACGACGACAAATCACAGATTTATAAATTTATCCTGGACAGTCAGTGGGCGACTCTGTTTAGCAACCACGAGTTCGCCCTGATTGATTGGGGAAAGCGGCTGCAAATGAGGCGTGGGCATGAAATCGCAAAGGCGCTGCAGCGTCTTGTAGCGACGTCGTCCGATTCCGTACAGCGATACGCGCTGGAGTGGTTAAAGGACAAGATGCAATACACCGGCCGAATGCGGGACTTCAAAACAGCACTCGCGCGAGCGACTGCCGAGCTCACCCGAGTTGAGATTGCCTTTGGAGAAATCGAGACAAGCACCAAGGGCAGAGAGCAGCTGGTGCTGCGGATTATGCCGAGAGGTAAGCTTAGCTCGGTAGCATCGCGGCATCGGGATAGCATCGCGCTCGTCTCGGGATAGCATCGCGTCCGCTCGGGACAGCATCGCGCCGCGTCGGGATAGCATCGCCTCCTTCCTTTGGAGCAGGGCGCCGCTATTGATCGACCGGGTGGCATTAAGTCGTTTACCTTCTTTTACCTCTTCTCTACCTTGATTGCCTGTGGACAACTCTTAACTTGAGGTGCGCTGCGCCCCGTGTGTTGCCGATTGCTCGAAATGCGCGCTTGCAGCGCGAAGACAAAAATGGCTGCCCATCCCCCCGCCCTTCCCGTGAACGGGAAGGGAGCGAGTCGCCCTCTGTCGTCAATGGGGAGGGGTAAAGAATCAACCCCTCCCCATTGACTTGAGCGTGGGTCACTCCGACGGCGTCAAGGGGCCGTGTCCTCGCCGCTACGCGGCTGCGGGCCGCACCAACCCCTTGACTCCGTCTCCGTTTAGAGCCGGGTCCTTTAATACTCCAATGTGTGCCTGCATGGCTGGACAATCCGGGGGTGCGAAGTTTGGTTACTGCGATTTCACTTGGATATTTTTGTGTCCGATCGCCCGCCATGCGCTCTGACATCGTTCAACGATCGCCAATTCGTCGGCCTCAAGCCCCGCGCGATGGTAGTAATCCTGCCGTCGCTCTGTCACCGCTAGCACGCGATCGAGAATATCCACCGCCGCGCGCGGACGCAGCCCAATACGACCAGCACCGTCGAGCGCGTTCTGGAACGTGCTCTCCCGGCCGGCCGGCCCAAGGTGCAGCATATGTCGAGCGTTGCCTTCCTGCGTGACCACGTCGAACAGGGGCGACAGCCTGAAGTTGCCAGCGTTGCTTGACTCGTCGCGCAGAAACCCTGTGTTCTTCAGGTGGTCGTCTGTGTTGTGCACCGCGACATTGAGCAGCATGCGAGCGTATAGCTCTTGCAAGTCGCGCACAGGGTTGGACGAAACCCGGCGAACAATCTCGGCTAGACGTGCATACGAAAAGATAGACTGGCCGAAAGGCTTGTCCATTTCCCGCTTGTCGAAGTCAGGCGGTGGGCTGGTGAGCGCTGCGGCACTCACATAGTGCCGCCGGCGGATGTTCTCGTCGACTATCGTATGGTCGAAGCGTTTCACAAGCAGAACGGCATCGCGCCCGATTTCCACGAGTCGCGTCTTTGGTACGGTGATGCCGATATCGCGGGCCATCTCCAGATTCGCCCACTCGACCCGTTGCTTGTCGAACGAATCGTTTTGCCGCGGGAATTTGGCTACCCACAGGTCATTCCAGGCGTCGCGAAGGATCGCTTTGGGCCGCGCACCTCCAATGGCACATGAACTCGCAAGCATGCTGTGCCATGCGGCCTCGAGCGGATCTCCGGAGTCGATCGCGGCGAGCGCTTTCGCAATTGTTGGGATGTCAGTAAGGCTAGGGATGTCGCCCGCTGCCGGCAACTCGGTGGCGGCGCCGAGTTCATCGTTTGCTTGTATCGGTTTATAGAACAAGTTTCCCGCGCCTAGGCCGCGTGCGTGCACGAACACGTCGCGTTCGGACACCGTCACACTGTCGCCGCTCGCCCGGATTACCCTACGACCCCACGCATCCGGAGCCGCGTCGAAGAGCGCGCCGAGCAGGTGAAAGCGGCTTGTTGTACGGAAGCCATGGTCGCGTAGAGGCATGTTCAGCGGATCCAGAGGCAAAGCACCTGCGCTCTCGAGGTAATGAGGCGCGTAGCTGAAGTTGGCGAGGACTGCTGCCGACACTTCGCCAGGGCTGTTTTCGAGGTCGAGTGTGCCAACCCAGACGGGGCCTCCGTCCAAATCGCTGTAGACAAGGAGTGATCGGTCTGGGGGTAGCTTAGTTGTCATTCGAGCCGCGCATATCGCGCTGAGAACCTGGATGTGGGCGAGGGCATCCGGGTGTCGTCAGAAGTAACCTTCGTCGAGCTGGCCAAGCGCCTGCTCGACCTGCCGAGCCCCTTGTTCGGTGCTTGCGACCTCAATCGGTGAACGTCCGCCGAAGCGGATTTGTTTGGCCCGTAGCCAGCGCATTGCCTTTTGCTGATTGCTAAATGTGGCGTTGGCCAGTGCGATGATCCGCGCGATAGAATTTATGTCAGTTCCCTCGCCGGTCGCATCGACGTTACACACTGCGTCGGTGGTGGTTGAGTGTGGCATTAGTGGTTCGCCTGAAATTTCGGCGTACATCGCATCTGACGCGACATCGACACCGTTCGGCCACGCTACAACACCTTCCTTGATCGACGCGAGCTGAAAGTACGCTTCATCTGCCAGTGGCTGAAACAGACCGCTGAAGTCGTCTCTCGACATGTCCACCACACCGCGCAGTCCGTCCGCAAACTCGACTTCTAGGCGATGGCCGGGCAACACCCGAAGCTTTACCACCCGCCATGCAATCACATTTGCCTCGCTGTCTGATTCATCATTGCCGCCTCCAGCGCCTCCAGCGCCTCCAGCGCCTCCAGCGCCTCCAGCGCCTCCATGGCCGCGTCGAGCCTGCGGCGCTCCGATCCTGAAAAAACGATGCGTGCGAGCCACACCACAGCCCCAATTGCAGTTACTAGGCCAATCAGTTTGCGTTTGATCAATGTCGCGCTAAACTGGATCGGTGGGGTCTTCATATCGCAGCACTGTACCGCGCAATCGTTCGGTAGCCTGATTCATGTCCTCCACCGATACGGAACGTTCTGGTTTGCGCACAATGCCCTCTAGTGCCTTGACCGATCCTGACGCAGATCAATCATCGCCGGGAGTTATCCGAAGCCAAGTGCCGAGCGTTTCCTTGACGCACTGTTGGCATAGATCAACACTGATATTGCAGCCGTCGCCGAATATCGAACCGAAACCGCCCCGATACGCGATCGACAGTTTTTCATGCCAGTTGAAATCGTCGTCTGGCGTCATGCGCCGTTCGCAGCGGTCGCAGGTGCAGACAGCAACCTCCTGCACGGTCTTCTCCTGATATTCAAGCATAGCGTGGCCTTTAGCCTTCCATTCTCAATCGATGATCAGCGGGAGAGGTGCGCAGCAGTTCGAGCAGTCCGGCCGCGGTCATATGCGATCGAGTATCGTGAGCGCGCGACTCGCCGGATAGTTATCTTCAATGTACAGTGGTCGAGTGTCCACGTTGACTCCGACGCGTTAGATGCATTCAGTGTAGCGGGCAACCGCAATCTGCGCGAGAGCCTACATGTACGCGCCGCTCTGCATTCTTGCTAGCGTTTCGGACACGAGCCTGACGCCTTCGGCGGTATCGAGCAGTTCGCCCGGGGGGCGTCCGCCGAGCGCGGGCACGGGGCTGCCCAACCAGTGGATAAGCCACGCCTGAGCGTCGAAGTCCGCGGAACTTCCTGACTGATTAACCATCGCACTGAACCTGTGCCGTCAGCCGAGCGACGGCCGCAGCAGGCTGCTCGCTTTTCGGCCGTAGCGTGATCTGCATGGCCCGCCGGATGCGCTTGCGAACCTTCATGGTCATTCCCCCTTGAGTGCGCAGGCGATTGGCGGCCCGGAATGTCGCATGCGAAAGTGAGCGATCCTGCGAGAAGATGCAGGCAAACGCAACTGGTGAGACCCTAGCTCTTCTAGTGTCACTATCGAAAGCGGCGCAATCGGCTCGTAGCCGCTGAGTAGGGCAACACGTTGAAACGGTCCTGATTAAACTACATGCATTGCGAGGGCGACAAAATGTCCGATAGTCGGTTGAAACGAGACCCCGATTAGCCAGCCGGCGCATGCGGCCGCGACGCGAGGGTGGGGAATTCCGGTGGTGTTTTCGATAGTCAGCCGGCGAAGGGCGAGAAACCAGACCGTGGCCGAGAGGACGGCCGCAAGGGCATGCCAATCGTGCGAATACGCGATCACACAGTTCAAGCCGAGCAGAGCCGCGACAGCGCGCATCGACAGGCGCGCGACACGCTTTGCCGCAACGCGGGCGCCAGCGCTCAGCAAGACGCTGTTGCGATAGCGCGTCGGTAGAAGCGTTGACGCGACACACAGGAGAGCCACCACGGCGTAGTTAACGATCGTTGTAATGCCGAGGATGAGCTTTAGCGCGCGGGTAAGCAAAATTGTGACGACTGTCGAGTGCGGTACTAGCAACACCGCAAGACCTAGGGCGACGCCCGCCAGGAACAAGATGCCGAGCAGGAGTTCGGACTTGTGAGTCACGACGAAACGGGGAAGAAACATCCGACTCTCCGCGGACGAAAAATGCAAATAGAGTAGCCGATCCGTAACGATTTGCGCGATCTCGGTTCTCTAGCTAGAGTCCCGCGATCACGGGACTCGTCATTGAAGCGTCTACTTTGCAGGCTTCCGGTTGTAGACCACCATACCTGTAGGGTGCATGTTGAACTCGAGATCGCAGCGCAGGAATTCCGCCTCGCTTATGCCTCCGAAAATGTGATCTGACAGCCATGCTGCCATTGCGGCCTGCATGGCAGTTTTTTCAATTTCCTGCTTCTCGCCGGCTTGCACGGCCTTGATGAACTCCTCCCCAAAGAATGCCACACCCCCCTGGGTGAACGTTTTGCCCTTTTCCCTCATAGTCGCTTCCCGCGGTCGCGCGATCTGGATCAATGCCGACGCATTGATTGAGGTTTGAAAGTAGATCGTTTCTTTTTGGTTCTCGTCAAAAACGCGCATCATTACTAGCATATTATTCATTCACTATTTATAGGGTGTGGTGAGTTCGGAGCATGGGCCTCGGTTGGGCTTTGCTGCCGCTTTCATGCCAAAGCAATGTAGCCGATACCGTCGCGCTATGTCCAGAAGTCACGCCGTCCTTGCGACCAGCGTCACCGCGTATTTAAGCGCGGCGGCATGCAATAAAGCGTCGTGGCTGGGTTCAACTTGTGTCGGCGCGTACCACGCAGCGTGGAGCGACCTAGCGACGATGCCACTTTATGCGAAGGGGGGCGTCCTTAGCGTAGTTGTCCCGTAACCGCTCACCTTTCGGGCGGCAGAAAAAGTGTTCAGATCTGAGCATTTTCCCCGGGGAAACGTTTCCGGCGTTACCCTACCACCGGGTTTATGGTCTGATGCACTCGGCCAAGTTTCTCCGGGGAAACCTAAAAGAATGCGTAGCAGTTCGCGCGAGCGTCGTGTAGCGCGTGATGCTCACCGCCGTACTTGCGGAAGTACTCGGCAAGTCTTCCAGCATCGAGCCTCCCCTCGATATTTTCCGCTTTCCAGCCGCGTGGCAGGGGGGCGCCGAGCAGATGGTTGACCAACGCCAAGTCGCCGTCGAAGTCGTAGCACAGGACGGGTCTCGGTTTCATCGGTACGCTGGTCAACCACCGGCTCAATTCACCCCTAAGCTCACTGAAAGGGATAGAGCGGCCAGGAAACTGACCGAGTTACGGTAATACGGTGTCGCGCACAAAGTTGTTGCACAACGGGCGCTCGAAGTCCGAAACCTCGCCATAGAACTCGTGCCCGTCCTCACCGACGATTGCCACGCTGATGATCTGGCATGCCTCAAAATCAGTGAATTCGGTGTCGATGAAGTAGCGGGTTTTTCGTCGTCCTCGAGACGGCCGGTAGCCACCAGTCACGGGATGGGGTTGGGATCTTGCTGCATTTCTACCGGTTGCGTGGGCGAAATCCGGCGAGCTCAAGCAGCCGGCGACCCAACAGGAAAACAGGCTCCAGCGCCGTCATAAAAAAGAGATCCACGCCAGACAGGATTAGCTTTTGGCCTTGTTGCACGAACCATGTTTTAACGAGCTCGGTTTTCCAGAAAGAGCGAAACGCAGCGATCGTTTTTGGCACAAACCAGAGGGGCCATGCGAACGCTATCAACGGCATAAGCAGCTGCAGCTGGCCGAGCATTTGCAGGTGGTTGCCGACCACACCCTGATACAAAAATAGCCACGCTAGCCAGTGCGCTGGCAGGACCAACCAACGCCAAGAATTATTCGCCGAGCTTGCCACGTCTCACCCCTTGCAAAACGGTTTCAAAGCTGTTGATAACAGTGGGCGTCTCACGCCTACGCGTGACGACCGCATCTATCCGGCGGTTTGCGATGCGGCGCCGGCCGATGCCTGGTGATCGGTTGCAGCGGACTTTGTCGGCGCGCGAGTCTTCTTTGGTTTGGTTTTAGCCGCCGCCAGATAACTTTTGAGCGAGCTCGATGAGATTGTGAAGCCTCCCGAACTGAGCTCGCTGGCAACCTGTTCCAGTGTGTAACCCTTGTCCTGCGCTTCACGAATCGCACGCGCCATCAGTTGTACCGCCTCCCGCCGCGAAACGTCACGATTATGGTTGGCAGGGAGAGCCACCAGCTTCTGTGCTAACTGTTCGATCTGATCGATTTTGTACTGTTGCATTTGAATTATCCATTTGGAATCCTCACGAAAACATATTGCCAGAACACAACGCAAAAAGCGATAATTTCCGTAGTGATTTCAATACGAAGGTAAGTGCCAAAGAGAGTACAAGATGGGGTTTGTCACACACATGGGCTCCGCCCACGTGTGCAACAAACCACGATGGCACGTTCGGCGCTTCGCTTCTCACATGCCATCTCAATCTTGCCAGGGGCACCCTGGACCCGATTTGTTTGGTTATTTGACTTTTGGAGTATTGACCATGCCGTTCGAGATTCGAGGCGAGAAGCGACTTGATGCGATAGTCAATGTCAGGCTGACCGTAGAGGAGAAAGAGGTCCTTCGCGAAGACGCGGATATCGCGGGACTGAGTGTGTCGGAGTTGGTCCGACGTCGATACTTTGGGCGACCTATCAGTGCGAGTGTCGACCGGGCCATGATCAAGGAACTTCGACGGGTCGCCGGACTGGCAGCGCGCGTGCACAACGAAAGCGGGGGCGCGTATTCTGGCGTGACTGCTTCTGTGCTGCTTGACGTGAAGCGCGCCATTGAACGCATCGCAAGAGAAAGTGATGAACATAAAAAAAATCAAAAATCCTGATCGACGCGCGAGCAAGGCGAAGCGGATAACAGAGTTGATCCGATACTGTCTCAACCCCGACGATGGCGAAGGAGCGGAGAAGTGCGTTTATAGCGGTGCACTCGGATTCCTAACGGATGGACGGGCGGCCTGGACGGCGGAGATGATCGCGCTATCGGAAGAAGCGGTGCGCAGCAAGGACACCGTGTCCCACTTTGTGATGAGCTGGCCAGAGAGTGAAACCCCATCAAAGAAGCAGATCGACGAAGCAATGGCGATTTTTCTGAGGGCAATGGGATTCGCAGGCCATCAAGCGATCTACGCGGCGCACACGGACACCGACAATTTTCATGTACATGTCGTGGTCAATCGTGTACATCCAGAGACGCACAAGATGGTTGCTGTGAATAAAGGTTTTGACCTCGAAGCCATCCACATGGCGATCGCTCGCATTGACTCAGTTCAAGGGTGGAAACGTTCGCCGAACGCCCGGTACTATGTAGATGATAGCGGGACCGTGGAACGGGTCGGGGGCCGAAGATCCGCGATCAGGCGAGAGCCTGGGTACAAGAAGCAGGATCAAGAAAATCGGACTGGTGAGAAGTCCGTCGAAAGAATGGCTATCGAACGGGCCGCACCTATTATTTTGGCCGCGAAGAGCTGGCAGGAACTGCACGAGCGGTTGGCTGCTGAAGGGTTCAGGTACGAAAGAAAGGGCTCCGGTGCGGTGGTCTTCCTCGGCGATATCCCTGTGAAGGCATCCAATGTTCATCGCTCGGCAACGTTGAGCAAAATGGAGAAACGCCTCGGCGCATTTGAATCCGCGGGCGAGCGGATCGAGGTTCGACCGCGTGTCGCCGAGCCCCTAATGCCTGGTTTCGAGATGTGGGCGGAGTACAACACCTCGAGAAAGCAGCAGGCTTCAGCCCGTAAATCCTCGCTATTCGAACTACGCCGTCGGCATGCGCGTGAGAAAGAAGCGCTTGCCTTGCGCCAGAGGCGTTATCGGGAGGTGCTTTTACGGCCGCCAGGTAGAAACTGGCGAGGACACGGCGTCGCGTTGAACGCCTTGCGGAGTGTCCTGAAAGACGAACAGGATCTGGAACGGGCGGCGCTTGCTGCCTTCCACAAGGACGAGAGGGTGCGGCTGGCAGAGCGATTCCCACCGGCACCCAGTTTCGAGGAATTCCTTAGAGCGCGAGGTCGCGAAGATCTGGCGGAACGCTGGCGGCATCGCAACGGATATGAAATTGATGATACAGAAGCGCCGCCGGCGGACACTGGCCGTTCTAACCCTGGCACCAACCATTTGGGTGGATCACATACGCCCGCGAAGCAAGCCTCTAAGTACACCTTTAAGGTCGTGCCGCAGCGGACGTTGACTGGGTCAACAATGTTCCGGATTCCGGTCACGGTCGTCAAGCGTATGCGACCTCACGATGGGTTGGATCGCGCGGGTCGTCACTTTGACCTATTCGACTTGACTGGAAACCTTGTCGCGCGCGTGTCGGGAGATCGCGACCAGGTCGTAGTAGATGCGACGGATGTCGTGCTTGCGGCCAAACTTGCATTGCACCATGCTGCCCACACTGGTTGGACGGAGTGCTGGATTGATGGCGACATCGATTTCCGACGCACGGTTGCCGCTATGGCTGATGCGCGGATGCCGCCCGTGGCCATCTTCGACCGGGCCGGATTGCCGCTGAACCAGACTGCGGTAGGTCGCGCGCTGAGCTTTGGCGACATGACGGAAGTGGGCGTTTTGCAGGCGGGTGGTGTCGATGATTGGGAGAACATAGAAGACCAAGAATACATCGGTGACGTGGATCGCCCGCGAGGCTAGGTCACCTCGCTGTATTCTCTTTCTGCTGCAAGAAATCGCGCGAAAGACACACTTTAGTGCCCCGTGTTGCGTGAGACATGCAGCCGTCTGTACTCTTGGCCTTATCCTCAATGCCTTTGGAGCGACATCATGACGAGCAGCCTGGTTGGCGACCATTGCGAAATGTTAGGCCGGGAAGGTGCGGCCCTTGCCCACGCAGTCTTTGACCGTATTGACCGACGACGTGCCGATCGCGAAGCAGTAGTCCAGGCCGACCGTGCACGTTTTCAGGAGGGTGCTCTAGGCTGGGAAGGCTGGGACGAAGCAGCGTTTCACAACGCTGTTCGGGATGCGCTTCTGTCGGAGCTGCGTCGGGTCGATCCGGGCAACCTGCTGCTTCGAGATGAGGCTCGGCAAGCCGTCGGGGAAAAGGGTGTCAAGGCATACGTCCACAATGGCCGTCGTGCGCTTGCTGACGCTAAGGTTGTTTCGAACGGCGCTCTGCGGATCCGTTAAGGGAGCAGAGTGCCGCGCCTCAACCGCTTTACGCCTTGTCTTTCGTGGATCCCAGTGAGCCGCCGTGGGGCTGGCTGGAAGGGCGTTGCGGCTTTTGAATCGCACCGGACACGCTGGTCTGCAGGTTGCGCCCGCCGGCGAGGAACATTCCGTGGATACGTCCTTCCATCTCGCGGCCTAGGTGTGCGCCGAGATTTCCGCCTAGCCAGCCGAGCACCTGGTCAGGGATCAGGTGGATAAGGTTAAAGCTGGTCTGCACGACAAGAATCATCAGGCCCGTCAGCACAACGAGGCCACCCACGATCGAGGCTAGGCCGACAATCGAATTGCCTGACGCGTTTGCAAACGCGGATCCAAACGTCGCATAGAGCAATGTGCCGCCGATAATCGTCATCGCGGATGCAACGAAGAAGCTCAGCACCATAAGGGGGGCACGAAAGGTAACATTCATAAGGAACAGGTAGCCGTGTTGCGTGCGCTGTCCCATTCCCTCGCCTTCACCTTCCCCGTGCACAAGAGACCAAAGCGGCGCCGATATGATCGCCTCGACGACCACAGCCAGCCAGGTCAGGACGGCTGAGAACCAAGTGATGAAAGGGATTAGCGGCACGTATATGGATAAAACCAGTCCAATCGAGAAGATGATGCCGGCGAACGTGATGACGATCCGGACGGCTGCTTGTATGACCTCGCGCAACACCGCCGTTTGTCCATCCGTAACAGTGTCTGCAACGATCTTGGCGGCTTTTCCAATGAGGTTGTAACCGCTGTCGTCCGTCTCGGCGGCGGCTAGTGCTGATACCCCCCACAAAGTTTCGCCAGCGACCATCAGTGTGTCGCCGAGATTCTTTGCAGCGATTACCGGATTCACAAGCTGGCTGCCGCCTGTGTTCTGGAATGTCAACCATTGCATCCCGTGAAGCAGGCATTGGCCAATCGACAAGTTGCCAGTCGTGTTATCGCAAAGTAGCGTCTGCATATAGCTAATGGCTTTGGACGGAGAGAATCCGTTCTCTCCGCCTGAGCCATCTCGCCCCGCTGTGTAGACGAGGCGTTTGGCTTTAGTCGCCTCATCATCTACCTCTTCCCAAGCCGAGTCGTCAGAATGCGGCTTTGAAAAGACAAAGTTGACCTTTGATGCATCCGCCACTGCGCCATTAACTTCAGCAAATGTCTGGTACCACGTCCCTAAGCCCACCCATCCCATCTGCTGCATGTTGTATAGCGCCGACAGAGTAATTGACGATAGGCCGCTGACAGCCGCTGCCTGTTGCAGGGCTTGCGTGACGGTAGCATCGTATTGGGTCTTTGCGGCCTGGATCTGGGCATATGGAAACGGAACAATCTGGTTACCACTGCCTGCGTTTTTGGACGTCAGATAGCTTTGATACCAGCTGGTCGCGAGTCCCTGCATGGTCGATGAGAGAGCGAACATAGCCGACTGGTGTGCCTGCTGGACATTATTTTGAATGGCCGTGACTATGGCCGAGTAATCGACCGAGTCGACCTTAAACCCGAACAAACTGGAGTTGGATCCGACGACCGCAGCGCTATTGGCCAGAGAAACGCCAGCGCTGCCGCATTCGTCTGGTTGTGCGGCAGTGCCCAGCTGCACGCCGATATTTTGCACGCTCATGCCCGACCCAGAAGGAGACGAAGGCGCTGCACCGTTAGCTGTTCCCAAGGCGGTAACTTGCATCATGGAATCCGGCTGATTGAGCGGCTGGGCAGCCAACGTTTCGGCACATAGCCACATGTAAAACATCTGTTCCGCGATGGACGACTGCAGTAACGTTGACGCTGGTAGTCCGGACGGAGCCGGCACCATTGCAGTAAACGTGGCTGTACTCAAGACGGCGACGCCAGCCAACGTATTTGCTGCGCCGACAGAGATCAGCGTGAAGAACATATAGATGGCCTGGCCCAATGAAAAGCCTCCAAACACGGGAACCAACGTAGCCGCGCCCCATACAAGTCGAATTGGGTACCAAACGGTTGAGTACCGCTTTCCGAGGAACTTCCCTTCGTGGGCGGTAGATACAACGCCACTCGTGATCGTGTAGACCGTCCATAGCGACGCGATCAGGAAGACAAACATGTTCAGATACAGGAACAGATTGCCCAACAGGCTGGTGGGCGGCGAACCAAACCCTGAGAATGGATTGTCGCTGAACGAACCAAAGATGTACCGCAGCAGATTCTTGGACTCGTCGGTCGCGCCTGTGGCGGCCAATAGCGAGCTGGCGTTGCCCAAACTCATCGACTGCGCCGACGCGGGTCCGGCCAGCGATATCAGTGGCGCACAAGCCAAAAACCATCCGCCCGTTCGTTTCAGGTTCATCTGGACCACCCTCGTACTGGTTGTGATCCGAACAGCATTTCAGACTCTAAATAGCTCACGCAACAACTTCCGCGGAAACATTTTTTCAACAGCGCTCTTTCACGAAAATTATCAATTTAGTCAGTAATTGCAACAAAAAGACCACCGGGGCAGTTGCGTGAACTCATTGCAAACCTGAAAAATATCTCGAGGCTCAATGATCGCTGAAGAGTCGCGTTAGCGGCCGCGAAGGGTGCGCCAACACCCAGCGCGGCCTGACCAAAACCCACCTACGTCGAGGTGAATCATGGCTGGATCCAATTTTATCCCTGTCGCGCAACAAATAATTCAGTGGTATCAAACCGTGAAGTTTGAAGGGCGTGAGCCGATCCGGCTCCCGTTCAAATCTCAGCTGGGACATCGTGATCAGCGCGAGATGCAACTGTGGGACGCGGTGCGAGCATTGCGTGGCGCCATTTCCGCGATGGAGCAGGCCGTCGGTACAGACGACGGCTTGAGCGCAGGACTCCAGACGCTTGATGCGCACGTGGGCCGCTACGTTACGGCCGCTCATGCCGCGCATGCGTGGATTGCAAAGATCATGGTCGACTCGAGGCGGATGGCACAAGACCAGAGTGGGGATAGCCTCCGCGGTACTCCAGACAGCTGCGCCTGAGACATTGCTACGGTCGATACGGCGAGTGAAATTTATTTTGGGACCTACTGCGAATTTATTGCGTGAGCTATGGGCAGCCAGGCAGGCTGATCGGGTAGTTCCACGACAACCAATTCAAAGGGTCCCAGAATGAACAAGAAGCGAAGTGAAAGTGTCTTGGCCGTGCTTGCCGCTGGCTTTTCGATCTCTCTTGCCGCATGTGGTGGCGGAGGCAGTTCGCCTGCGTCTGCGTCGGTAACGGCGAGCGCACCGGCGTCGGCTTCCTCGCCGTCCGTTCCGAGTACGCCGCCCAGCGCGTCGCTGACTACGTCGGCTACAAACCCATTTGTGGCGGGCACTGGCCCGAGCGCGATCTTCGCAGCCGTCAACAGTTATCGGTCTGCGCTCGGTGTCGGTCAGCTAACGGATGATCCCATTCTGGACAGCGCTGCTTTGGCGCATGCCACGTACCTCGAGGTAAATTTTGCGAACGGCAATCTGACTGCGTTTTCCCACGACGAGATCTCGACCTTGCCCGATTTCTATGCCGAAACACCGCTCGCCCGTGCGGACAAGGCAGGGGCTCCGGCCACAGAATTCGTGGGTGAGGAGGTTACAGCGTCACCGCTGACTAACGCTACGGCTGCTGGGAATGACTGTGTCACCGGGTTGCTGAATTCCGTATATCACCTGAGCGGCCTCGTTGCGACAGAGACCACCCTCGGTATCGGGTTCACACCCATCACATCGAACATCAGTTCTATGTGCGTCCTGGACGTGGGGGTAACCAACGCCTCGGGCACACCGCAGGCCAACGATATCCCGATCACCGCCGGACAGCAGATGGCGGCAACGGCCGTGGCGCACGTTCCGCTCGCAAACGAGTCGGGAGTAGCACTCGCAATGGCCGCCGAATCGCCGAACCCTGTTCCCAATATCACGTCGCCCGGCCGGCCGCTCATGGTCCGTGTGCGCGCTGACCAGGCCGGCGCCGAACTCACTGTGTCGAGTTTCACGCTGACGTCCAACAGCGGTGCCGCTGTCGCCGGCGAGATCCTGATTCCCACGGGCGCGCAAGCCGGTTCAACTAGCGCGGCGGTCGTCGATGCAAATGGGCTTCTGCCTCCCGGAACGGTGTTCTTGGTTCCGCAGGCACCGCTTGCTCCGAGTACGACATACACAGCGACGTTCGCAGGCGAACGCGATGGCTCTCCGGTGAACGTTACGTGGTCGTTTTCCACTGGTTCCAACTGACGATCGCGCCGCGGTAAAACCGGAGGGGAAAGATGACTCTCATCGAAATGCTTATAGTACTCGCGCTTGCCATGGCTGGTGAGACCGTCTGGGCGATTCAGCAGGTCGAGATTGGGCGGTCGCAGATTTTCGCGGCCCAAGGGCAATTGATGGAAACGCTGAACACGGGGGTCCAGCGGTATCTGAACAGGCAGGCGACTGCCCTCACTCAATCAACTCCGGTTGTTTCAGGTATAGCGGACCCGCTCAATCCCACCGTAGACGAACTGATCGCAGGCAAGTACATCCAGTTGCCACGTGTGAATCCTCCCTACTGGGGCGGTCAGTACCTCGTAACCATAACGAAGTCGCCGGCAGGGTGTGTCGCACCGAACTGCGCCTTGCAGGGTCAGCTATACACCTCACTTCCCGTGGCAACAGTGGGTAAGGCTGACGTGGTCGGCGCCGCGCAGATAGCGGCCGGCTCAAGCGGTGCGATCGGATTTTCCGCCATCGCAAACTCAGGAACGATCACCTCGTATAGCGCTGGCTGGTCCGAGCCTAACCCACTGGGTAACACACCGGCCGCGCTGCTTGGTTTGAGCAACGTCTCATCGAATGATTCTGTGTACTACCGTCTGGACGGCCTCTATCCGATCACGGCGCCGTTCGCTGGCGGTGGTCAGGACATCGACAACGTCAACAACGTCAACGCTGCGGGAACCGTGAATGCGGCCGCTGTCGTTACAACCGGCAACGTCACGGTCGGCGGAAACGTCAACGTCACCGGAAGCGTGAACGCGGCCTCTGCAACGCTCGCAAATGCCAATGCACTGACGATTGGGGGCAACGCGGCGTATTACGGCGATGGAAACGGTGCGGCTATCCGCTCCGCTTCCGGCAACGTCTACATCCAGACGTTGAACGGGTCAGGTCCAGCCAATATCGCGGAGGTCCAAAACGTTACCGCGAGCGGCACGCTACAGGCCGGCGCTATTGCGACTCCAGGCACGGTCTGCTCTCCAAACGGCATCGCGGCTACCAATGCTGACGGCTCTGGGCAATGGCTGTCATGTCTGTTCGGGGAGTGGGTGCCGATGGGCGGTCATCAGATACGCATGGCCTACTACTCAGTTGCCGATGGGTCTGTGGTCCCCGCGCCGGTCTGTCCTGCGGGAGGCATCGCGCTGATGGAAGTTGACCCGCAGACCTTGTCCGTCGACGACACAGCGAAGGTCAATTTGGGGCCGAACATCGGCACTGGTCCGTGGACGGTTCGCATCACGGACGGGAGCGGGACGTCGATACCAGGGACGGCCGTCGCGTCAACGTATTGCGCATATTGAAGAAGGGGGAACAATGACTTTCCATCGCCTGATATTTAAACTGGCTGTTTTCACGTGCCTGTTGTTCGTCGGTGGTACTGCGTTCGCGACGCCTGTTAGGTGTTCGCCGGGCTACGTGGACTCGACCTGCACAACGCCGCTTGTTGGCGCGCCGATACCTGCGCCGCAGTGCTCGTCGGGCGCGGGTTGGACCACCACGACGCCGGCGCAGTGGATCGGATCCGGCTACACGACACCGACGTGCAACTACACCGCGCCACCAGTCTGTTCGACTGCCGCGGGATGGACCACTGTGGTCGGCGCGTCATGGAACGGATCGTCGTGGTCTGACCCAAGCTGCAGCTATACGGCTGCGCCTGTCTGTCCGGGCGGATACACCGAATATGCGGCACCGACGTGGACCGGGTCGACCTGGACTGCCCCGGGGTGTACCCCAAATATTGCGCTGTGCCCGGGCGGATATTCGTGCAGCGGGTCGGGCATTCCATACGCGATCGTCGTCGGCTACTGTGGAGTCGTAAGCGAGTCGGTGACCTATCATGGGACCTCCGGGATAGGCACGGCACACCTTCGCTGCGCGTCACATCCCGTTTTCGTCAACAACGGGACGTCGTTGGGCGTTGCAACGGGTTCGCTCGCGGGCTCTATATACTGGATCACGCCTGGGGCCACCTCCCCGACAGCTACTTTCTCAGCACCGAGTGGTACGTTGACCAACCCCGAACTGACGCTCATGGGTTGCACCGGCAACACCAGTACCACAGAGGGTGCCAACAACCTCTGGTGGGCCGGCAGCGGCGGCACCGGGGGACACGACGACACGTTCTGTTATTCGTGCCCTGCGGGATATTCTTTAAACACCAGTACTGTCTTTGCCAACTCGGCCAGCAATCCGGGCTTGGCGCAATGCACCCCGTAGTCCTGTGCCGGATCAGAGTCTGAGAAGGAGTTAAAGAAAGAGCCCCGCGCGGGGCTTTTTCTTATCCGTGTCAGGTCTTTGGAGGCTACGCGCTGGCTGCCTTTTCCCTCTCCCAATCGGCCAGCCGGTCTCTTAGCTGTCTTTGCACGGACGGGTCTGACAAACCCCTCTCACCATCGGTCCGGACGAGCATGTCGAGGTTCATCTCTGCCCAGCCTACAGCGTCGTCGTCAATGGCGACCCAGTGACGGGGCTTGGGATTGCGGTTCGCGAGCCAGGTCACGATTTGATCGAACCTAGACATGGCTAGAAACTGGGTTCGATCCTTTTTTGAATGGTATGTCGAGCCGATCACCCGCGCCTGCAAGCCGGCTGGCAGCGCAGCGCGCGCACGCTTGAAACCGCGGTGCACACACCACGACGTGCTAAGGACGATGCGAACGTTTGGATACGCCGCGAGGATTTCCTCGAGCAGACCTGCCCACATGAACAGTTGGCCTTCTCCGACGAGCGTCGGCAAGCCGCGGATCTTGAAAACGGACTCGGGATGCACCACACCGTCAAAATCCAGAAACAACACGATCAGGTCCATGAGCCCCCCCGATGATGAGCAACGCAAACGTGATAGAAGCCGTCGCGACGGGTTGCAGGTGCACCGCAGTCCGAACAGATTTGCTGGCTGCGGCTCATTGCCCGTGCGATGACGGCAATACTGCGCGGATCGTCATGCGACGACTGGAACGACAAGGCTCCTCGCGTCTCTTTAATGTCGGTAAGCACGGGCACCGCTTCGCCGGCAGCGCACGCCTCTTCTGCATGCCGCTCCAGGCGGTATAGAAGCTCGTCCAAGAGATCGAACCAGCCGCGTGGGCAGTCGATGGTGGTTCGCGACGGCGGAGCGAACGACAGGGGATATGCGATTGCGAAATAATTCTGCTGCTGCGGTGTCATGCTGCGATCCTCGAGGGCTAAGCCATTTACTGGCGGTGCGAGGCAGCAGCATTGATTCAGCGCGGCCGCCCCGTGATGTCGACTCGCGCGTGCGTCGCGCGAGCCAGACTAATTCGACCAGTAGCTGGCCGATATGACGAGGGGCGTATGAGGAGCATTCGCATGGCATCAATCGTAATTGGGTGCCGCTTCGCCAGTCAAGCGGTCGGGCTGCGGCCGCGCGATCTGAAAACAGGGCTTTAAAGGGTGTAACACCCTGACTTCCTGAAAGGAAGAGCATCGGCGGACGGTTTTTGCACCCTTTAACAGGGTATCAAAGGGTGCTGCACCCTGACATGACGTAAGCTTTGCGATCGCTAGGCGCTAGGATGTTCGGGGCGACGTCCCGCCGAGTGCCCGTGTTCCTCCGCGGACGCCGAGCCTATATTTTCTGTGAGAGACTGGGGGGCGGTGACGACACGGGGTTGTTTGCGAGGAAGCCGCTGGACAGCCGGATCGGATAGGGGGCAGGGGTGGACAAATTCAACGATATCGGCTTCCTGTCGCCGGAGTTGGCGACCTGGGCCGACCAGCTGCGCGCCGACTTCGCGTTTGAGTTCGGCATTGTGGAGCGGATAGACAGGCTTGCGATGCGCGTTCTCTTTGATTTACCTGCGGAAGAAATGACGGAAGCGCACATGTTTGCGAATCTTTGTTTCGGCCGCGCGCTTCAGGCGTTTCAATCAGCAATCCTGCTGGCGCAGAAGGGCGCTCTTGTTGATTCAAGAACGCTCGTCCGATCCTGCACGGAGACAGTTATCGCGTTGGCCGCTTGCAGGGTGGACGATTCGATGCCGGCCCAGATTAAGGAAGATGCGGATCAGCATCGAAGCAAGCTCGCCAACGCGCTACTTGCTGCGGATAGGTCCAAGGAAATTCTCTCTGCCGACCGCGTCGCATCGTTGGCAGCCGTAGTAAAAGAAGTCGCGGCAGAATATGGAGCCCGCGGGCCACGCAAGATAAACTGGGCCGAAAAAGCTAACGCAGGTGGCGTCAGTGACCTCTACGACATGGCATATCGCACCATGTCTGGAGACGGCGCACATTGCACGGTGTGGAGTCTCAGTCGCTATCACTCTCCGGGCAACGCCGACGAGAAGTCAGGATTCGTTTTCCGGCCGGATCGCTCGGATATCGAAGACACGCTATTCACTGCGTGCGCTGCGATCCTGCACGCGTTGGCGACGGTGATCGAATGGTTTGATCTTTCACCTAACCACGCGGAGATGGAGCTATGTGTTGAGGGCTGGAAGCAGATGCGCGGTTCCGGAGCGAATGTCGACTAGGTGCTAAGTCGACGCGCGGCTTGTCCACCGACCTTGCCTGTGTGCAACCGGCCGGGCGGCCTTGCCGCACGCAAGAGGCCGGTTGTGCACAGGTCATGCCGAAGGCATGAGGCGGTGGTCAAGCGATGAGCTTGCAGGGTCCTTCTTGCGCGGCTTAGTGGCGTGTGCCGTTAAGGGCATGGTTTATAAGCCAATGCTGGTGGGTGACGGTCTTCTGCGCAAGACAAGGTTGCTTATCGAGTGAAACAGTTAGTTGCCGTCAACTCGCTAGGTTATCTGATGCGGCGCAAATCTTGTCGTTGGCGTAGATCGACTTTGCCGTTGTACGTCCTTGCGCAACTGCATTTTTTTCAGGTCGATTTGCTTTGGGGGATCAGGTGTCCTCCGTCCTTGTCGGCGCTGTTGGGTCAGCAACTTTGCGCGGTCACAATAGCGGTGTGTCGACGAGCACACTCATGCTAACCGCGCTTCGAGCGTCGACGCTACACATCCTGCATGTCAGGCATGGTGCCGCCGAGCGCCTCGAGGCGTTTGGCGACCCGCACGAAGGTCTTGATCACTTCGCGAAAAACGTCGGACTTGTTCATGTCCGGGTCGGCCACTTCCAATGCCTTTTCGTAAAGGGCATCGTCAATGGTGACAGTTGTACGCATAGGACATTCCTCGCATCAATGGCGACATCATTGTGCCCCAATATTCACATCTAACGAAAGCACGGTGTTGCACAACTCCTAAGTTCCGCAACAGCGCGCGAATCGCCGTCAAACCGCTGCGCGGTCGATCGGGTCGATGTGACCAGGATTTTATCAACTGGGAGGTGCAACCGCGCGCGGCCCTAGGTGCAGGTCAAGACCCGGATCATTGATACCGCCTGCGACTGGACGCGCCCGATCTACGTGAGCGCGCTGGACGTGCTGACCGACTCTACCGCGCAGGCGATTCTGGCGCATGACGAAGCAGGCGCCGCACACTGCGGTTGGGCGCACAGATCGAAATAAAAAGACGCCCGCTCGAAAGAGCGGGCGCAGGCGTTCGGGGATCCAGTCTGAACGCGAACGCCATGGTAGGGCGGTGGTGTGCGCTCAGACAGCATGAAATCGTCCGAAGTCCATTCATCTATCGTCGCGTTCATTTTTCTTGCCGCGATATTGCACTGACGGCAAATGACCACCCGCCTCACTCGCGCGTACGGTCTCTTGGACCAGCCTCGTTTGAAGCGCGATCAGCGGCGAGGCGTGGTCGACTGGCACCAGAGAAATCGATCGCACTTCCTTGACGCTGGCGTCGACGAGTGAGCGCATCTGCATTAGCGTCTGGCGTTGATGCTGGATCTCAAGGATCAGACGTTCGATGTCTTCGTTGCCCCGATGCTCACGCCAGAGTGCGCGCAACTCGGTCAGCGAAGGGGGAATGAAGGCGGGTAGGTTCACGGCAGCGGACAGCAAAATACATAACTGTGTAAACATACAGTGCTTTGCCGTGCTGTGGTGCGTCCCTCAAATCGCAGTTCCGCACCAAAGTTACCTTGATCGCGTCTTGCGACGCGTGAGAAGACAGGGCGGCCGGGTTGATGTTAGAGCTTCTTCCCGGTCGCCTTTCCTCTGAATCAGCCAGTGAATTAGCCAAGGCCCTGACACCTACCGGTAGGCGGGGCGAATTCTAACAAATTCCCAACAAGGCAATCCACATATGGCAACTCCCATCATTCTATGGATCGGCGGCAAGCGCCGCCTCGCGGATCACATCATCCCGCGCTTTCCCGCACATGAATGCTACGTCGAGGTTTCGCGGGCGGGGCGGCGCTTTACTTCATGCGTCCGCCGGCAAAGGTAGAGGTAATCAACGATATCAACGGCGAGCTGGTGAACCTGTACCGCGTTGTGCAGCACCACCTCGAGGAGTTCGTGCGCCAGTTCAAGTGGGCGCTCAGCAGCCGGCAGGTATTCAAGTGGCTTCAGGACACTGTCCCGGGAACGCTCACCGATATCCAGCGTGCTGCACGGTTCTATTACCTGCAGCAGAACTGCTTCGGCGGAAAGCTCGAAGGGCAGTCATTCGGCACGGCTACGACAACGCCACCGGGCCTGAATCTGCTGCGACTCGAAGAGACCCTGTCCGCCGCGCACCTGCGGCTGTCCAGCACGTTCGTCGAGCGGCTCGACTGGAAGTCCTGTATTGACAAGTACGATCGGCCACACACGCTGTTTTATCTAGACCCACCGTACTGGAAAACTGAAGGGTACGGTGTGCCGTTTCCTTTCGCCGAATATCTGGAGATGGCCTCAAGACTTCGGTCGTTGAAGGGCAGGGCGATCGTAAGTCTGAATGACCATCCGGATATCCGGCGGGCGTTCGATGGATTTTACATTAAGACTGTCAAAATCCATTACACCGTCGGCGGTGGAAAGGGGGCGGCCCGGAAAGAGATTGTCATTTATAGCTTGAATGAAAAGGAGGATCCGTCAGGTCCGTTCTAGTTTTGTAAAACGTTTGCGGAAGGATAGACCTGCAAATTTCATAAAACAGACACTGAAAACTTGTCATTTGGCCGCGGTTTACTTTCGGGTAAAGAAATGTATAAAATAGGTGTGCTGGAAGTTATTATTTTGAAATAAACGTGTAGTTTAGTTGTAATTTTAGTATGCCATTGGCATATGGTTTGTGTTGGTTTTTTGAATTTTGATGATTGTTCAATATTGAAATATCCCGTTTGCAGCCGTCTTTCTTGGTATGAAAAGCTTCAAAATCGGGCCAGATAGAACTGTCAGGTCAAAACGTGGAAAAATAGATATACATCGAGGAAATATGCAGGAAAACGATGTGGCCAAACAACCAGCTCTAGGGCGCATCACTGTTGGATATCTCCTCAGTGTAACGGCGGCGACCACTTGCATTTTCGGTTGGGCCCTTGGACGGGCGATATTGCACAGGTCCGAGGATGGCTTGCTTTTGCCCATTTCAGGCACCCTGTTCGTAATACTCACCGACTGCTTTACGTTTCCCCTGCTTTGGCTACCGGCAATGCTCTTGTCAGCAGTGCCATGTTCTCTACTATTCGTTATTACACAGCGATGGCAAATATCTAATCTGATTTTCTATGTGATCGCCGGCGTTTCCATTGGACTTGTCTCAGCATTGATTGTGGTTCATCTTACGCATAATTGGAGTTGGTATACGGATACTCCGAATAGCGCTCCATTGGATATTTGGCACGAATTTTTATCGATAAGTAAACTGTTTGGCGCAGCAGGTGCGGTTGCTGGTTCAGTGTTTTGGTTGGTTGCTGCCAGATTGTTTCGAGGAAATTGAATTTGGATTGGCAGGTGAATTGCTATTAACTTATATTCGACGGATTTTTGGTTTGCTTCCAAAAAGATAAATAAGGAAAAATGATGGCTGAAATCCAAGATGGAACCGGCGGGTTTGGTCCAGATAATTTTACGGTTTATGATATTAATGGCAATCCCGTTGCCGCAAAATATCTCGTCGACTCAAGCGGGAACTATGTCATGAACGGCAGCACTCCGTTGGTGGTGCCAGCGGATTATGACCCTACTCAAACAATGCAACAATTCACAGCCCTCGCGCAGCAGGCATATTCGGCCGACGCGCTCTCAGGTGCTGACGCCGCCCTTAACGCCCGTGGAACGATATATAACGATTTATATTCCAATTTTGCCGCTGGCAAGCCAGATGATCTCCAGCGCTCATATAACGGACAGGTCAATGTGGCGGATGTGCCGGCCTTCCAGGCTGCGGCGAGCTATAATTTTGGACTGGCGGTAGCAGCTGCAGGACTAACCCTCACCGAAGCAGAGGTTGGCGGTGGCCTGTATAACCTTAAAAAGAGTTTAGGTGATTCGTCAATAAACACTGGGGGGGTTTGGTGGAATAACCCCACGAATGTCTCTTTCATTATTCAAGGATTTTCTGCAGACACATCGGGTAATTTTTCAGGGGGCGCGACGGGAGACTATTCGGTCGAGGTATTCAACTCGTCTGGTCAGCAAACCGAAGATGATCGTTACTCGGCCAGCGGTGAGTTATTATCGCAATATTTTCTAGATCCGGCCACCGGAAATTTGACTGGCCAAAATTTCTTTTCTTATGACTCAAGTGGTGCAATAAACTCGCGCACCTCAATTGATCTTAGTAATTCAAATTATGCATTTACCAGCACTATTCCGGTGAGCGGAGGCGCGGTAAATGATATCTCGGTCTTCAGCGGAAGTGGCGCTACCTACAGTGCAGAGCTGTTGGGCGTTAATGCAGTTTATGACATAAGCGGTAATAGCAATACTTTAACTACAGGAAATGCAGCGGCGACGCTGGTCGGTGGAACTGGGGATACGTTGATTTCAACGAGCAGCGGCTCCACGCTCATTGCAAACGGAACCGGTCTCGCGGTAAGCGCAGCTTCGACTGACAGTGTGCTGGTGAATGGGTCCGGCAACTCCACCGCTCTCGGGCAGAATGACACGGTGACTTCTGTAGGCGGCGGAAACACCTTTTCGGCCAATGGAAATGCATCGGGAAGTACGTTCACGCTTGAGGGCACAAGTGGTAACGCCGACACCGTGAACTTGGCGGGTGCGACGGACATCTCGGTGTTGCTGGGCGATGCAACAACCGAAGCCGGCTTTGTGTCGACCAGCGCAACGGTGAGCAGCCTGAACGGCGGTGGCATCGTGACTGGCTCGACAGGCGATAATTTGAATATCCTGGGAGTCGACGTCACGCTCAACGCGAGTGGCGGTCAGTACAGCTTGACTGGCGCGGGCGAGGTGGCGAATGCAACCAGCAGCCAGATTTCGCTTGGCGCGAATACTCAAGCCAGTATTGCCGGTTCAAATAATGCCGTGACATCTCTCTCCGGGAACGCCTTGACACTGGAGGGAACGGGCAATCAGGTCAATGCCTCCGGGGTTTCGATACAGCTTGCCCAGAACTCCTCAACTGACATCTTCGGCAACCTGAATGCAATCACCGATGTTTCAGCCGATTATTTCGCGACCGGCGACAATAACAGCGCAACCGTTTCCGGTGGTGCTGTAACAGCAACATTTAGCGGCGCTGGAAATTCGATTTCGGCCGATAGCTCCGCTTCGGGGAGCACCTTCACGCTCGAAGATACAGGAACAAGCGCCGACACCCTGAATCTCGCCGGAGCCACAGATATCACCGCTTTGCTGGGAGATACGACGACTGCGATTGATCTGGGCATCAACGACAGCTTGACCGTACAGAGTTTGAATGGGGGTGGCACGGTTTCTGGTACCACGGGCGACACAGTCAATATCGGAGGCGACGGTGTGACGGTGAACGCGGCAGGTGGACAATATAATTTGAGCGGCAACAACGATATTGTCGATGCCAACAATGCGTCGGTGACGGTCAACCCTGCGACTTACGAAGGACCAGACAGTTCTACAGCAATAAACGGTAGCAACAACGAGATCGATGTCGGCTCTTGGGGAACCGTTACTCTCACCGGTGGTGATGATACTGTTCGGGTCGATCAGGGCGGTTACGGCTACGTTCAATTGATAGGAGGGTCCAACTATACGTTGGACATTGCCCGCGGTGGAGTCAATATCTACGGTCAGCAGGACGACGATATTACAATAGGAACCGGTTACGAGAATACATATACCAATGCAGGAGTGCAGACGGGGAAAGTCGCTTTCACCGACGGATACATGAGTGAAGATGCCACATTTACGTCTGACGGTAATATGGCGGAGGATAAGTATTTTTATTCTAACGGGCAGATATCTCAAGATACTTTCTATACGGGTATCGGAGAAGGGATTTCGGATCTGACCGATATGTATTCCACGACAGGTGCCGAAACAGCGTCGATCACCGATTATTCTGGTGGTGGTTGGTCAGAGACGTCCTTCTACGGCAATAGTGGATCGGGTGTACAAGCAACTTCAGTTACCCAGGCGTTCGCCGGCAGTGAAAGCGACCCTGGTGAGTTGCTCTCACAGGTGTACGATTATAGTAACGGAACATCCGAAGTCCAGTCATTCACGGATTTGCCATCGGGCGAAACCGGCGAAACTAAAATCTATAGTGGTCTCGATGGTACTGGCGTAGAGACTGGAGCGACTGTTGATCTTTCCACGGGAGGGTATCAATCGTTGACCTTTACCGGCCTGCCTAGCGGGGAATCGGAAGAGATCGTCAACTATTCGGGGATGGACGCGGAGACATCGGCGATTACTGATTACACGGATGGAACGTCGTCCGAGAATATCTACACAGGGCTGTCCGCTCTCGAGACTTCGATAACATCATGGTTTAGCGGTCTCGATGCGACGGGACTGACGGAGACCGTTATAAATCTGAGGGATTCAACGACACTGGCCGATTTTTCGCAGGTCGATCTGTTCACTGGACTCGGCAGTGGTGAATCGGAAGTGATGGAAAATTTTTCTCAGTGGAACGGTACTGGTACAGAAACGTCGGCGATTACAAATTACACGGTTGGAGGCTCTTCTGAGGCTCTATACACTGGTTTGGCGGCTGGTGTTTCTGGCCAGACCCAATGGTTTAGCGGAGCCGATGCGACAGGCTCGCTTACGGAAACACTTCTTAACCTGATTGCCGGCGGATCGGAAATCCAGCAAGATTCCGGACTGGCAGATGGCGAATCCGAAGTGTTCGAGGATTTCACGGGAGCGAACGGCAGCGGCACGGAAATCCAGTCCGTGACTGACTTCACGAATGGCACCTCAACGGCGTCGTTCTACACCGGTTTGTCGGCCGGCGAGTCTTCGGAGACCGACTGGTTCAGCGGCACGAATGGGACTGGAGCGATTTCGGAGTACGTGTTCAATCTGACAGACGGGAGTTCCCAAGTTCAGTTTCTCACGGGTTTGCCGAGCGGTGATTCCGAGGTTATCGAGAGTTTTACGGGAGCGAACGGAAGCGGCACGGAAACGTCGTCAATGATCGACTACGCGGGAGGGGGCTCGTCGGAAATTTCCTACGCAGGTCTTGGCTCAGGAGAGTCATCCGTCACCGAGGATTTCACGGGAGCGAACGAAACTGGCACGGAAACCCAGTCCGTAACCGACTACACGAATGGCACCTCAACGGCGTCGTTCTACACCGGTTTATCTACCGGTGAGTCGTCGGAGACCGAATGGTTCAGCGGTACGAACGCGACTGGATCGATTTCGGAGTACGTGTTCAATCTGACGGACGGGAGTTCCCAGGTTCAGCTTTTCACGGGTTTGCCGAGCGGCGAATCCGAAGTGTTCGAGGACTTCACGGGAGCGAACGGAAGCGGCACGCAAACCCAGTCGGTAACCGACTATACGAACGGCACCTCGACGGCGTCGTTCTATACCGGGTTGTCTACCGGAGAATCGTCGGAGACCGAATGGTTCAGCGGCGCGAATGGGACTGGATCGATTTCGGAGTACCTGCTCAATCTGACAGACGGGAGTTCCCAGGTTCAGCTTTCCACGGGTTTGCCGAGTGGCGAGTCCAATGTCGTCGAGAATTTCACGGGAGCGAACGGAAGCGGCACGGAAACCCTGTCCGTGACCGACTACACGAATGGCACCTCGACGGAGTCGCTCTACACGGGGTTGTCTGCCGGCGAATCGTCGGAGACCGAATGGTTCAGCGGCACAAACTTGACTGGATCGATTTCAGAAAACTTGTTCAATTTGACCGACGGTGGGTCCCAGGTTCAACTCTTCACGGGTTTGCCGAGTGGTGATTCCGAGATCTTCGAGAATTTTACGGGAGCGAACGGAACTGGTACGGAAACGTCCTCTGTGACCGACTACGTGGGGGGGGGCTCGTCGGAAACGTCCTACACAGGACTTGGCTCAGGAGAGTCATCCGTCAGCAGCACGTACACAGGTAGCAACGGAAGCGGTACTCATACTTCGAATACGATAGACTTCGGCGGCGGCGGCGGCGGCGGCGGCGGCGGCGGCGGCGGCGGCGGTGTCGGCTCGCAGGTTCAGTACTTTGCAGGCTTGGGTGACGACATTTCGTATGAGGCCCAGAATTTCAGTGGATCGGATGGCACGGGGACACTGGAGAGCCAGTTAACCAATTTCTATTCAGGTGATTCCCAGATAGCCGTTTTTAACGGCTTGCCAACTGGAGATTCATCTGGCACGGAAAATTTCAATGGCACCAACGGTTCCGGCCAACTGACATCTGAATCCATTCACCAGTCGAACGGCGACGTTGCCCAATTCAACTTCTCCTATAACGCGGAAGGCGCGGAAACGTCCTATCAGGGCGAGTTATACGACCCCAGCGGCAGCGAGATCGGGTTCGGCTATTTTGATCCGGATGGGGCGATGATCGATGGAGACTACGACGGTTCCGACTATTTTGACGGCGGATTTTACGGAGCAGATTTCGGCGGATATGGCTTTGCCGGAAGTCAGGCAACCGTTCAGGCGGCCGTGGGCAGCGGTATCGGCTCAATCGCCGGGCTGGATCTAGCCGGAGGCAACAAGGCGGGCGCTACTGCTGCGGAATTCGCGCTAAATCAGGCAGCAACGATTGCGGCAGCCACGCCGACTGCGGGCAGCGGTAATGCTGTCCTCGAAGGTGCAAAGTGGGATAGCCAGGTTGTGAGCTGGGGCTTCACCGCGCCCTTGGGCGCGGACGCCGCTGAGGATGCGACACTTTTGAGTCAGATGCAGCAGGCTTTTGCCACCTGGTCAACGGCAACGGGTCTGGAGTTCAAGGAAGTGTCTGATCCGTCGCAGGCCGATATCCGTGTCGGTTTCGGGCAGCTCGATACGCCCAGCACGGGTGTAATCGGCTATACCGCCGGTCATGCTTCGGACGACGTAATCGGCAGCGTCGGCATCCAGCTCGAAGACCCTTCGCAGGACGCGCTCATCGCAGCCCCGGATGGAGACCTCACCTACACGGGCACTGATGCGACGTTCGAGCAGGTGATGTTGCACGAGATTGGTCATGCACTGGGCTTTGCGGACAACGCGGACCAGAACTCGATCATGTATTACGAGTTAACGTCCAGCAATCGCGTGCTTGATGGGACCGATCTCGCCGGGGCCGGCCTACTCTATGGGCAAGGAGCCACGGAGGACGATATCCGTCTTGCCCAGATGATCCAGGCTATGGCGGGCTACTCCGTCGTTGGCGCAGCGTCGACCGCCCTCACGCCTGCGAATGAGCTCATGACGCCGGACCTGCACCTGGCGGCTGCGCACTGATCTTTCGAACCGACCTGTATCGCAGCAGTTCTGTTTGCGCAGACTGCTGCGGTTGGTTTTCTTCGGTACCCCCGACACATCGTCTGGAATACTGATAATGAAAATAAAGGGAAGCCACGTCCTTGGCCAAGCAATTCCATCTCATTTCCGGTCTGCCGCGCTCCGGCTCGACCTTGTTGTGCGCGCTGCTGCGCCAGAATCCCCGGTTTCACGCCGCCATGACCAGTCCAGTTGCGAGCCTGTGTGGTGCGATGCACGCCAAAACCTGCGGAGGTGAATTCGGTGTGTTCTTTGACGACGCGAAGCGAGCCGAGCTGCTGCGCGGGATTTTCGGTTCGTATTACTCGCAGGTGCCGGACGGTGATGTCGTGTTCGACACAAATCGGAGCTGGACAGGGCGCATGGCGCTACTTGGAGCACTGTATCCGGAATCGCGCGTTATCTGTTGCGTGCGAGAGCCCGGTTGGATTATCGATAGCATAGAACGGATGCTACAGAAAAATCCGCTGCAGCTTTCGCGAATGTTCAGGTTCCAGCCGGGTACTTCGGTCTACGCGCGTGCAGATATGCTGATGAATCCCGAGAGTGGCCTGATCGGTCTTGCATGGAGTACGCTGCGCGAAGCGTGGTTTGGGCCGCACGGGCAGCGTCTGATCGTCGTGCCCTACGACGGTCTGGCGAAGCAGCCGCGGCGTACGCTGGAACGACTGTACACAGAACTCGGCGAAACGCCCTTCGCGCACGACTTTGATCACGTCAGCTACGACGAGCCGGACTACGACGCCCATATTGGCATGCCCGGATTGCACAAGGTGCGTGAGCAGGTTGCATTCGAGGACCGCAGGCCCTGCATTCCGCCAGACCTGTTCGCCAAGTATTCAGGCAGTAGCTTCTGGATGAAGCCAGAGCTGAATGCGCGCGGTGTCAGTGTGATCTGAACGGGCATTCACTGGTGGAGCAGCCTGGCTTTGCCCAGTTCGAGCGCTTCCATATCGAAACAGTCGAAATACGGTACAGCGTTGGTGGCAGCGGCGAGCGTGCCGCCGCCCGAAAAGAACTGGTCATTTTTAGCTGGGACGAAAGTCGAGAACCAGCACGGTTGTTCTAAATGAAAACTTATGTGCCTGTCCATCCTTCTAAAACGATCATACATTTCTATTCAATTAGGACGCAGGGGTTTCGCCGAGCCTTATAAGGAAAACCGTCTTCGCCGTCGACATCATCGGCAGAAATGGAGTCGTCGATTCGCGCGGCTCCCTGCGACGCTGGCCGATACCTCTCTTCGTAACTGTTGCTAACTGTTTTGACGTCTCGCATTCACGAAGCCGGTGCGCAGATAGGCGATGGAGTTTATTCAATATGAATAATCTTTCAATATTCCTTCGCATGATCGACAAATCATTCAGCTGCCTTTCTCTATAGTTCAATTCGGTTTCAAAAGCATTAAATATTGTAATGTATTGAATTGTTGGATGGATGTCCTTGTAAATCGTGCCGAACCCCGATAACATAAAGTAATTTTATGTAAGAAATTCACTGTATCACCTTGGCAAACATGTCGCATGATCTGGCGACCCAAGTCAATCTTGATGCGCTGATTTTTCCGCTTGCTACGTAGATCATTTGATCTGTGGATGCTTAAATAAAGAACTGTTGTTTACGTTTTTCGGGATTAAAATATTTTCGGAGATTTTTTTGAAAGATTGCCAAGAAATCAAGTTTAATGCCAAAAAATTTATTCGAATTTTATTGGCAACAATATCAGTTTGCTTGACTATGATTTTTAATGTTGATTTTTCGAAGGCATTCGCGGAGGAGAATTCAGACGATCAGGGGACTGTCGCGGCTTCATCGGAAAATGTAAATGCCGTGCTCTCCGGGATTTACAGTGTGGCGCAACATGGGGATTTAGCAGATGCCAGTTTTTTTGCAAAAGCAATTGGTCTGAAAATGAATCAGCTTCCTGATAGGAATGCCTTATTTAGTTTCGAGATATGTGGGGTTCCCGAGGATCCAGATCCTGTTGAAAATTCGCCATCGAAATTGAGGCGATACCAATATGCCAATGTGCCATCGTTTTTGAAAAAACCGGTTGAGCATCCGAATTCTTGCTCGGCCGATTATGTTGAGCGTCTGGACGATCAAGGGCGAGTTTCGAAGGTTATGGCGAAATTGGAATTCGATATGAAAGATGTCTGTATTACGGCGTCGGATATTGAAAAGAGTTTTCCGAATGTGAGGCGGGATGCTCGATCAACGCCAAAAATGTTCTTATATGATTATCGTGATAAGAGTGGGATGGATATTTATTTCATATCATCTCAAAAAAATTCGTTTTCGGCGTGCATTGAAACGGCCATGCTAACGCAATCATTTTAACGGGGGTTTAAGTGAGTCAAGATAATCTTAACAATACGATCACCCCAGCAGCTGCTATCTGGGGCGGCAATCCTCCTTCTGCGGGCGTGCTGGCGGAGATCAACAATAGTCAGATTTTGGTTCAATCAATTAACCAATATGATAATGCCATACAAGCCGGAACTGCCGCGTCGATAGGAGTCTATCTCTCGAGCGATCCCACTGTAGCGTACTCCAATGGAAAGGAGACGATCACCAATAGCGCAGGCCAGGTGCAGATACTGCTGGGCGGAGCGATTACCGACCCCGACAAGACTGATGCTGCGGGCTACGTTTCTGCTTTGACCTGGGAAATGGGGAAATTTGTATATTTCAGTCAAGGTCAGCAATTGTACAATGCAGTTGCAAATCTGAATCCTAATGATCCGAATTACGGCAATGCAGCAGCAGTGGTAGGAACTCTTACCGAGGCTTGGTCAGCCGCCTTTAGCTATCAGGTTCAGCAGCAAATCGCTTCTACGTCCGGGGCGACTTTCACCATAGATGGGGATGGGCCGAACAATGCTAACGGCGCTATCCAGCAAACTCTAACAAATGCATGGCAGGGTCAAAATCTGGCGAATGCGTCATCAACGGATGCCTTTGCAGCCTTGACTACAGCAGCGCTTGGTGTAATAGGGACGTTCCCGGCCGTGAACGGCGAGAGCTATCCCGATGAGTATCAGCAAAATCCAGCTGCGCTCCAGCAAGAATATTCTAATGCAAGCTTAAATGGGGTTAAAACATATACCCCGTCGGATATTTCTGGAATAGAAATCAATGACTCGAATGGAAATTTAAGCTCGTCAACGCTGAGCTTCAGCTCGGGGGGGGGTGAAACATTAAATTTCACTAATAACCAGGTCAGTTCGGCGATATACGTCGATTCACTAGGGAATAATGTAGAAAATATCGCATATGTACACAATGCAGACGGAAGTTACTCATCAACGATAACGGATGGGACCGGTGCGGTCGTATCAACGGAAAGCTTTTCCAGTTCCGGTGCCGAGACCCAGACGTTCGCCGATCCATCCTCTACATCGGATGTTAACGCTTCCGGCGTTACTTTGACCACCAACGCGAGCACGATCGACGTAAATGGGGCGGACTATGACACGACGATCCTGAACGGCGATCACGTCATCAATGCCCAGGCTGGCGACAACTTCCAGCTAACCGGCGTTGGTTATGATGTGAATCTGTCGGCAACTGGGGCGGCATCGACAGTGACATTTGAGGCGAATTCAGGGGGCACCGTCAACGGTGCTGGAAATGCAGTCAATCTTGCTGGGACCAGTGACAATATCACCACATCTGGTAATACGGTCAATATCGGACAGGGTAATCAGGCGACGATCAATGGTTCGAGCAACAGCGTGTCGGTTGGGCAAAACGACACCACTACCCTCTCTGGTGGCGGAAACATCATCTCGGCGGATGGCAACGCCTCAGGCAGCACGTTTACGCTTGAAGGCACGGGTACCAATGTCGATACCCTCAATCTAGACGGTGCAACCGATGTATCGGTGCTACTCGGGGATGCAACAACCGAGGCTGGCTTCGTCTCCACCAGCGCGACTGTGAGCAGCCTGAACGGTGGCGGCATCGTCACTGGTTCAGTGGGCGACAACCTGAACATCCTGGGTGTCAACGTCACGCTTAATGCGAGCGGCGGGCAGTACAGCCTGACGGGTACCGGTGAGGTGGCGAATACGACGGGTGCCCAGTTCGATCTGGGCGCGAATACCCAGGTCAGCATTGCCGGTTCGGACAACACGACGATTCTTACCGGCACGGGCAACTCGGTTAGCGTGACGGGAGATAATAACGTCACAACAACCGCGCTTTCGGGGAATGCATTAACGTATAGCGGCACAGATAACCAGTTTCAAGGGTCGGGGAGTTCCGTTACCCTCGCCGAAAACTCCATATCTGACGTGGTGGGCGATGCCAATACTGTTTTCGCATTAAACAATAGCTCCGGAACAATAAATGGCGGCGGAAACACCATTTCTGGTAGTGGAAGCATTTCCGGAAACACGTTTACCCTCGAAGGCACGGGGACCAACGCCGACACGGTGAACTTAGCTGGCGCGACGGACGTGTCGGTGCTGCTGGGGGATACAACGACCGACGTCGGTTTCGTGTCCACCAGTGCAACGGTGAGCAGCCTAAATGGCGGCGGCATCGTTACAGGTTCATCGGGCGACAACCTGAACATCCTTGGCGTCAACGTCACGCTCAACGCGAACGGCGGCCAGTATAGCCTCGCGGGGACTGGCGATAGCGCGAGCGTCTCGAACAGCACGGTGTCGATTGCGTCGGGCAATCAGGCTACTCTGAGCGGATCGGATAACACGGTGACGGCCAGCACGAGTGATAGCATCACACTGGACGGCATCGGCGATACCGTTACCGCCGGAACCGGTAGCACGATTGACGTCAGCGGGCAAAGTGATTCCGTCACGGCTTCTGGCAGCACTATTGATCTCGCCGCCGACAGCCAGGCAACCATCTCGGGTACAGGTGACAATGTGGCAGCCGCCTCGGGTGACGTGATTGACCTGAGCAACGCCACCATCACCCTGACGGCAGACAGTTCGGTCACCATCGAAGGCTCCAACGACACCGTCGTCGGTGCCGCAAGCGACAACATAACCATTGATGGCGGAAGCGACAGCGTGAGCGCTGACTCAGGAAGCAGCATTACGATCGCTGGGCTGAGCAATACCATCGACGCATCCCAAACGACGGTGGCGTTGGACGGAAACACTTCCGTGAATATTAACGGCTCCGCTGACGCGATCAGCGAGACGACCGGTGATAGTGCCGGAGTATACGGGGCTGGCAATTCGATCAATACGACCGCAGGTGCTTTGGTCTATATCAGCGGGACCAATGGGGATGCCGACACGGTTTCCGGAAATGGAGACCAGTTCGGCGGAACCGCTGCAAATGGGCAAGGCACTGGGATTCTACTTGCAGCCAACAGCCAGGCCAACATTACCGGAAGCGACGATGGAATCAGCGAAACCACCGGCGATAGTATGGGTGTTAAAGGAGGGGGCAACTCGATCGACACAGGTGCTGGGGCACTGACTTATATCACCGGCACTAACGGGGACGCCGACGCGGTTTCCGGAAATGGTGATCAGTTCGGCGGAACTACCGCTAACGGACAAGACACCGGGATCGTCCTCACCGCCGACAGTCAGGCCAACATTACCGGTAGCGATGACGGAATCAGCGAAACCACCGGCGATAGCATGGGTGTCGCAGGAGGAGGCAACTCGATCGACACCGTTGCTGGAGCACTGACGTATATAACCGATACCAACGGGAACTACGACGATGTTACGGCGAGCAACGACGCGATGGGCGGCACGACAGCTAACGGCCAGCAGACCGGCATCGTCATGACTAGCGATTCGCAGGCCAACATATTCGGCAACGGTGACGGTATCTCAGAATCGGCGGGCGATAGTGCGGGCATCTATGGCGGTGGCAACTCAATCGACTCGACCGCAGGTGCTTTGGTCTATATCAGCGGCACCGACGGAAGCGACGACACCGTTCACGCGAGCGACGATGCGATGGGCGGCGCGACAGCTAACGGCCAGCAGACCGGCATCGTCATGACTAGCGATTCGCAGGCCAACATATTTGGCAACGGTGACGGTATCTCAGAATCGACGGGTGATAGCGCGGGCATTTATGGCGGTGGCAACTCAATTGACTCGACCGCAGGTGCTTTGGTCTATATCAGCGGCACCGACGGAAGCGACGACACCGTTACCGCGAGCAATGATGCAATGGGCGGCACGACAGCAAACGGCCAGCCGACCGGTATTATCATGACTAGCGATTCGCAGGCCAATATATTCGGTAACAGCGACGGTATCTCCGAGTCAGCGGGCGACAGCGCAGGCATTTATGGCGGTGGCAATTCGATTGACTCGACCGCAGGCGCTTTAGTCTACATTAGCGGAACTGATGGCGACGCCGACAAGATCACGGCGAATGATGACGACTCGGGCGGCACAACAGCAAACGGCCAGCCAACCGGCATCGTCATGACGGGCGATTCGCAGGCGGACATATACGGCAACGATGACACTACCAGTGGGGGGGACGATACGAGTGTCATGGCGGACGGCTCTGGCGATACATTGAACGGCCAGACCATTGCAGACGATAGCACTGCGGACTTGAGCAGCAGTGGTTCATTTAGCGACACCGACGACGGTAGCGGCAATACCGGCGACCCCAGTGGAGGGGACGGCGACCCGGACCCGGACCCTGACGATGGCATAGACGATCCAGTCATATTGAATCTGACCGGTGGCCAGGTACAGACGACATCCGTTACGGGTTCGACCACCTACTTTGACATGCAGAACGACGGTCAGTCGGTACAGACCGCATGGATGACCCCGGGCGAAGGCATGCTGGTCTATGACCCGGCAAACCCCAACTCGGCGACTGATGATGCAGACCTTGTATCCGGCTTCGCTGCGCTAGATGCACTCGACAGTAACGGCGATGGCGTACTGAACGCCAGCGATAGTGCATGGAGTCAGTTGAGGGTGCTGGTAGACGTCGGCAACGGGCAGCCAGACCAGTTATTTACGCTAGGCCAACTTGGCATTAGTTCGATCAACCTGAACGCCACTGCCGAAGAGGTCAGTCAGAACGGCAACATCATTCTGGCCAACAGCACATTCACAAGAACAGATGGCAGCACGGGAGATGTCGCCGGGGTCGCGCTGCAGTTCAACCCAGGATCGATTCAATCGACTGCAGCGGGTGGGAATGCATCGGTCACCAGCCAGGCGTTTGTCGATCACCGGCTCAACCAGTTGATCGCTGGAATGGCGTCTTTCAACCCTCAGTCTGCTGGCAGCACGAACCTGATGCACGACGAGCACGGCCAGCACCACATGGTCCTGGCCGCCAGTTCGCACTAAACGGCTGTGCACAATGCCCGCGACCTGGGTTGCGGGCATTTCATTAACGCGTATTTCGCAGGTCTCACGCGAGACCTGCAATCTCCATGGCTGACCAAGAAAACAATGTTGCTGCAGAGAGCGACCCCGGACTTGCCGCGCTCGTGCTGATCGCCCGCTTCCATGGCATCGCGGCTGACGCTGAACAACTGCGTCACGCTGCCGGTATCAAGTCTGACGCGTTTAACGACAGTGAACTGGCGCTCTCCGCCCGTTCGCTAGGCCTCAAGACGCGTAAGGTAAGGGTTTCAATCGACCGCCTGTCCCGAACCCCTTTCCCCGCCCTTGCACTCGACCAGGACGGTCAGCACTTCATCGTTGCAGGTTGCAATTCGGAGCGCGCCCTCATACTTGACGCAGGCGCAAGCGCTACTGCTGCAAGCTCTCCTGACGAAGTGATAGCGCGCTGCGGCGGTCAGATGCTGCTGTTTGCGTCCCGTGCGTCGCTCGCTGGCGAGCTGGCGCGATTTGACTTTTCCTGGTTCATCCCGGCGGTCATCAAATACCGCAGACTGCTGCTCGAGGTGCTGCTGGTCTCCGCCATCCTGCAGCTATTCGGCCTGGTGTCGCCGCTGATGTTCCAGGTAGTCATGGACAAGGTCCTCGTCAACCGTGCGTTCAACACGTTGAATGTCGTGTGTATTGCGCTTTTCGTCAGTTCGATATTCGAGATCTCGCTGACTGGGCTACGCAACTATGTGTTTTCGCATACGGCGAACCGCATCGACGTTGAGCTGGGTGCTCGGCTCTTCCGGCATCTGCTCGCGCTTCCGCTGGACTATTTTGGTTCGCGACGCGTAGGGGACACCGTCGCACGTGTGCGTGAGCTTGAGAATATCCGCAGCTTCCTGACTGGACAGGCAGTGACTGCAGTCATCGACCTGTTTTTCTCCTTCATTTTTCTGGCCGTCATGGCCGTATACAGCGTATGGCTGACACTCATCGTAGTCATTTCACTGCCTGTATACGCAGCAATCTCGATGACGCTCAATCCAGTGCTGCGCCGCCGCCTGAACGAGAAATTCGCACGTAGCGCCGACAACCAGTCTTTCCTGGTCGAAACCATCTCAGGCGCGGAGACGGTGAAGTCAATGGCTGTCGAACCGCAATTTACCCGGCGCTGGGACAACCAGCTTGCTGCCTATGTGGCGGCAGGATTTCGCGTAAGCGAACTTGGAAATATCGGACAGCAGCTTATCCAGCTAGTCGGCAAGCTCGTGACACTGTGCACACTCTTTTTCGGCGCAAAACTGGTAATCGACGGCAAGCTCTCGGTGGGCGAGCTCATCGCCTTTAACATGATGTCCCAACGGGTCGCCGCGCCCGTTCTGCGCCTCGCCCAACTCTGGCAGGATTTCCAGCAGATTGGCATCTCCATGGGACGGCTCGGTGACATTCTTAACACCCGCACAGAAGTGCCGCAAAGTCGTCAGGCCTTGCCCGCTCTTAAGGGTGATATCAGTTTCCAGAACATTCGTTTCCGGTACCGAGCGGATGGTCCGACGATCCTGAACGACGTGTCTCTCGACATTCGTGCGGGGGAGGTCATCGGTATCGTGGGCCGCTCAGGATCAGGGAAAAGCACACTGACCAAGTTGCTACAGCGTCTTTACATTCCGGAGCATGGGCGGGTGCGCATCGACGGAATCGATCTCGCGCTCGCCGATCCCGCGTGGCTGAGGCGACAGATTGGCGTCGTTCTCCAGGAGAACCTGCTGTTCAACCGGTCAATCCGCGACAACATTGCCGTTACCGACCCGGGTATCTCGCTGGAAGTGGTCATCAACGCGGCACGACTCGCCGGCGCTCACGATTTCATTTCAGAGATGTCGGAAGGTTACGACACCATCGTGGGCGAACACGGTTCAAATCTCTCTGGTGGTCAACGGCAGCGCATCGCGATCGCGCGCGCATTGGTGACTAATCCGCGCATTCTCATATTCGACGAAGCGACCAGTGCGCTCGATTTTGAAACCGAGCGGGTCATCCAGAACAACATGCGTGCGATGTGTCAGGGGCGCACCGTAATCATTATTGCGCACAGATTGACGTCCGTCCGGCATGCCGATCACATTGTCGCGATGGACAAGGGAAAGATTGTCGAGCGCGGAGGCCACGAACAACTGATCGAGTTAGGTGGCTATTACTCTCACCTGGTCTCGCTTCAGAACAGCTGACACGACACACAGATACGGCAAAGTTCATTATGAATTCTATAAGAGCACAGGCGCTGGGTGACCTGCTGCGTCGCTACGGTGCCGTGTTTCGCACAGCATGGTCGATTCGCCATCAACTCGATACCCAACCACGCCTTTCGCACGAACGCGCGTTCCTGCCAGCCAATCTCGAACTGGTGGAAACGCCGGTCCATCCCGCACCACGATGGACAATGCGGATCATCGTCTTACTGGCGATCCTGATTATCCTGATTGCACTCTTCGGTCAGCTTGACATTGTGGCGGTAGCAAAGGGCAAGCTGTTACCCGACGAGCGGGTAAAAGTGATTCAACCTGCAATTACGGGCGTCGTTCGACGGATTCTCGTGCAGGACGGTGAACGCGTACATGCGGGGCAATTGCTGATGGAGCTCGACCCAACCCAGGCAACTGCAGATGCCGATAAGGCCCGTTCGTCCCGAATCGACGCTGCGCTCGCGGCAGAACGCTCCCGCACATTGCTCGCGGCGCAGAGCGCGGGCCGTTCTCCTGAAATGGCGCAAGTCGAGGGTGCATCACCTGCGGAACAGCAGGAAGCGCAGCACTTTGCCGATGGCTTGTATCGCGAATATCAGGACAAGCTGAACAGTGCGCAGGCCGAACTGCTAAAGCGGGAGGCCGAACTGGATGAGACTCGCCAGGAAATCGCCAGGCTGGCGGCCACTGCACCACTCGCGCGCCAGCAGGCCAATCAGTACAGGTCACTCGCCGCCGATAAATACGTAGCCCAGACGGATTATCTCGACAAGGAACAGGCCGCACTAGAGAAAGAGCATGAGCTTGCTGCCCAGCAAAGTCATGCTCATGAACTGGTCGAAGGTATCGCCGAACAGCACGCAGACATCGAGTCGACCACATCGCAGTTTCGCAGCACCCAGCTTGATGCACTCGATAAGGCGACCCAGCAGTTAGAGCAGAGCCGCAACGACGAGACCAAGGCTGATACCCGACAGAAGCTGATGAGTCTGACCTCTCCCGTAGATGGCACGGTGCAGCAACTGGCTATTCATACGGTCGGAGGCGTCGCTACTTCTGCGCAGTCGCTCATGGAAATTGTGCCGATCGATTCGGTCGAAGTGGAAGCAAATATCGAAAACAAGGATATCGGATTTGTGAAAGCAGGACAGGTTGCGACCGTCAAGATCGAGGCATTTCCATATACCCGTTACGGCTATCTGACGGGCAAGGTCGTCGCTGTGTCGAACGATGCAGTTCAGGACAAGAAACTCGGCCTGACATTCGTCGCTCACATCCGGCTACCCACGAATCGCATCCTCGCCAACGGTCAGTGGATCAACCTGACACCCGGTATGGAAGTGACGGCCGAGATCAAGACCGGCAAACGTAGCGTGGCGCACTACTTCTTCGATCCCGTGATGCAGACGGGCCAGGAGAGCATGCGTGAGCGGTAAGAGAAACTGGAATGGGCAGGAGGCTGGCCGATCGGGTATGGGAAAGAGTCGGTACACACGAGGCCGCGCAGTCGGGCTATTGGTCTTGTCGATGGCGTGCGGCGGCGTATATCCTGCGTGGGCTTTTGATCCAATGCTAACCGGACGGTCGGTGCCAGCGACCGCCGCAGCGGCGATGCTTGGCGACGGCAGCGCTGGTGTCTGTGCATTTGGCCCGTTGCCCAATCCGCTGCCGTTGCAGGATGCGGTGGAGCGCGGCCTATGCAACAACCCCAAAACGCGCGAGGCCTGGGCGCAGGTCAAGATTCAGGCGGCAGGAGTCGGCATTGGTCGAGCCGCATATTTGCCCACAGTGACGGGTAACTGGCAGGGTGTACGGGACGACACCGCCACGAACGTCAGTGGTTATCCCCAATACAGTTCGGACTACCGGAACAGCGTACTCAGAACTGAGAGTGTGTCGCTGAACTGGGTGTTATACGATTTCGGAGGGCGCAAGGCGGCGCTGGCGAACGCGACGGCGCTGCTCGCTGCTGCGCGGGCCAGCCAGGAAGCAGCGTTGGAACAGGCTTTTGCGGACGTGGCGAAAGATTACTACGCAGCACAGGCTGCCCAAGGCGCATTTGCTGCCGCCCAGGAAATCGAGCAGACCGCAAACGACAGTTTCAAGGCCGCGACCGCTCGCGTCAGCAAAGGTATAGCACCCATTACCGACGAGCTGCAGGCCCAGACGTCGTGGGCGGAGGCCGTTATCAACCGGACGAAAGCGCAGGGAGACTGGCAATCCGCCCTTGGGACGCTAGCCTCCGATATGGATCTTGACCCGAGTATGCCGATAACCTTGCCTGATGTCGGTGACGGCGTGACGCCGGACGCGGACTTTGACGATTCGGTCGCAGAACTTATCGAAGAAGCCAAACGTTCTCATCCGAGCGTTCTGGCCGCTGAGGCTCAGGTCGAAGCGGCCGCGGCAAAACTAAGGCAGACACGCGCGGAAGGGTTGCCGAGCGTTAGCTTTGTCGCAAAGTACAGCTGGAACAATCAACCCACTGTTCTCGATGTCGGCTTCCCGCAGTTTCCTGCCAACGGACACGAATGGTATCTGGGTATTCAGGTTTCCATACCCATCTTTGAAGGCTTCACCCGAACGTACCAGATTCGTCAGGCCGAGGCGCAAACCGAGTTGCAGCGTGACACGCTGAATGAGGTGCAGCAGCAGGTAGGCCTTGATGTTTGGACGAGTTATCAGACGTTGCAGACTGCGACACACAATCTGGATAACATTGCCATGCTGCTTGACGTCGCACGACGCTCCTACACCGCTGCACAACGCCGATACCAGGTCGGAGTTGGAAATATCCTTGAGTTGCTCAACGCGCAATCGTCCTTGGCGGGAGCGAAGCGTCAGCGTATCCAGGCGTTGACTGACTGGCGTTCTGCGCGACTTCAACTGGCAGCTAAGCTTGGCAAGCTGCGGATGTGGGATATTGTTGATCAGCAGACCCGGAGCGTGGAATAGCATGAGTAAAGTAGAGATTCTTGGTTCTCGCTTCATCGCGCCTGTTGTCGGTGCTTGTCGGCACCGCTGCTGCGTACGGTCTAGGATGTGCTACACATCGCGGGTGGCTGGGTTGGGTGGTTAATGTCAGCAAGTTACTGATTTAAATAAATGTACAGCGGCCTGCAAAGCCGTTTAGGCCGGTTGAGCCTGTGCTGGCAAAGCAACTTTGGGCGTCCCAGTTCGACCCGAAAGCGACGTTCAGATCCCCCAACAGCAGACCTTCACCTTCGCTGAACTTCGATCAACGTGCTGAGATCAGTGCGGCTAAGCGTTGCCGGAATGGTAGTAGATAAAGGGGGAGCGCTTGCTCGCCCTTTCTTTATGAAACTGGTGGAGCGTCGGCCTCTTCGAGCAGACGTTGCCAGCCGTATTGCTTAACGGAGACTGCGAGGTAGTTGTCCATCCAGTTGTACTTTTGTGCGACGGCGTCCTTGAAACGAAGTTGGCGAACGTTACGAACAGCAGCTATAGAAGCTCGTCCTCGTATCTCGTTGGACGTACCCTTGCCTCCACCCATTGATATAAATCGATCAGGTGTTGGTGCTAGCGGATGGAAGATATCGTAATGTGTTACACCATCAAAGTCGCTGCGGTACTGCGACATTGTCCATTGAACGCGCATATGGTCGGTTTGCCCATCAACTTCCGCGAGTACACCTTGGAACGCTGATGCTCTGAACGACTCTGTCACCACGAGACGAGGATAGACAGCGATCTTGCTTTCAAGATTGTATGCCTCATTCATCGCGGGGCCGAATACAACGCCCTCGCGATGGTAAAGATCACCCACCGTTAGTCCACCTCGAACCAAAAAGCCGTACCCCAAGAGCTCGAGCGCTAGGTATCCAGCGTAACTCGCGATGCGGAGGGCGCCGAAGCCATCGAGAAATTCCTCGGATACAACGATGCAGTCCGAGAATGCGGTGAACTGCATACGGCCTTTCCCGTGGTGCCGTTCAGCTTGTGCAGCACGAATCTTCAGTTGGTCAAAGATCTGGCCTATCTCTCGCTCATGTCCACCTTCTTTTATCAGGTCAGAGAAGCCAAGAATGTCCAGAAACGCAATCGCGCGCTTCTCGTACGAAGCGTCAGCATGTGAGATCGGTGATGAAGACAACGTCAGCCCCCAATGGTGAAATTGCGGCATATGGTTGCCGCCATTGTCTACGATTTGGCCTTGACCGTCGATTGACCCCATCTGGCCGATTGTCGCCGGATGGGCGCACGCGAGCCGGGAGCACGTAGCAGTCGGCGGAGGGGCAAAAAGGGGAGGTTTTTGCGTGCTACAGATTTGCTACAGCAATTGTAGAAATCCATATCTGACAGGCCTTGCGCCTGTCATTCCACCCCCTGAACTAGGGGGTGGTACGTGTCGGCGGCCCTGAGACTGACGTGGATGGCACGGCTTCAGCCCAGAGAGTGCTTCAATTGCTTCGGCCCGCGCAGCTGACCAAGGACGTTGTACGCTCTCGTTACGGACGAAGTGCACGAGGATTGGTGCTTCTCGTCCCTCCCTCCTGATTCCTGCAAGTATCTCTAGTCCAGTCATCTAATGTGGCGTACCCGCGGCGACGCATTCCCATGTACCGGCCGCAATGGCGAGTGCGCTGCCCGTCACCTCTATGCAATCAATCATCAACTGTCGTTCAAACAGGGGCTTGGCCTTGAACAGGGGCGAGTCGAAAACGAGGTTAAACATGAGCCCTAGGCATTGCTCCAACTCGCGACACGTCGAAGTCGTGGCCTGAAGACTGGAGGCGGCCGATGCGGCGTCCGCGGCTGCATTGAATTCTTCGAGATCGGCGCCCCTGAGAACTGTCCGCCCCATTTCGGGGAAGGCTTCGAAGAATTTAACCAGAAGATCACGTGCTTCTGTCGGCGTATATGACTTCATGCTTTTTATCCGTTTAAATGAGTAGCGTCTGAGATGATTCGCGGCCTTTTCGCTAGCCCAGCTTTCGTGCCAGGTCGGAGGCGCGCGGATGGTAGTACCGCTTCAACATTTGTACAGTCTTGTGCCCGGTCACGGCAGATAGCTCCAGAATGTTGTCGAGGCGTTCAGCTATTCGCGATGTCGCTTCGTGCCGAAGATCATGAAAGTGAAGGTTCTCCAGTTCCGCGCGATCGCATGCGCGGACAAAAGCTTTCTTAAGCGCATCTGGTGTGATCGGAAATACTCGGCCGCTGATATGCCGGGGCAGGGCGGATAGCGTGGCACCGGCACGGATGGAAAGCGGGACGTCGCGCGCTTCGCCATTCTTGCTGTCGTGGAGGCGAACATACCTGTCATTGAGAAAGACATCAGCCCAGCACAGCGACAGAATCTCGCTGCGGCGCATTGCGGTCTCAATCGCGATAACTACCACGGGTAGCACCCAGTCGTTTCGAGTTCCGCCGAGGCCGAAACGACCGTGCTCGTCTCGAGGACTCGGAGAGAGCTCGGCGAGCAGCCGGAGCTCCTCGTCGGAGGATAGCCTGCGGGTGCGCCCTCGGTTTTCGCGCGGGCGGCGGATGATTGATACTGGATTGGTTTCGATGTGAACACCCCATTCCTTCCGGGCGACACTGAGAACGTGTCCGATGAGTGTTAGCTCACGGTTCACGGTTGAGCCAGAAACGGGTTTTGACTTGCTGTCACCTCTTAGTCGGCGATCGCGATACTCGGCGACGACCTTGCTGCTGAGCGCGGCGATTTTGTACTGTGCCAGCACATCCTTGCGAAGCTTCCGGATTCGTATAATTTCGCCGTCGCCCCCTTTCTTGTGCGGCGAGATTTCGTCCGCATACCGCTGTAGAAGGTCACCTAGCGTGTTGCGTTCTGCTTCCGTCCGGTCGACGAAGCAGCCGCGATCCATCTCGGTTTCGGTGCGCCGAGACCAAGCGTCGGCTTGGGCTTTTGTATCGAAGGTGCGTGTAACGAGGGGGTAACCGCGCCTACGCACCTCTGCGCGCCAGTTGTCACCCCGTCTCCAGATTGCAGCCATGCGAAAGGCTCCGATCGTTCGATGTTGAAGTCAGGGCACTATCGGGTTTCCGCCATTCTTCCGCCATATGCGGATTTTTGGAGGTTATGCAGACAAAGAAAAAGGCCCTGGGCATACGCCTCAGGGCCTTTCGTCTTGCGGGTCACGCGAATCTGGTGGGTGGTACAGGGATTGAACCTGTGACCCCTGCCGTGTGAAGGCAGTGCTCTACCGCTGAGCTAACCACCCGAAGAGATTGAGATTATGTCAGAGGATCTCGGGTTCGTAAAGTACTTTTTAAGCGGTTTGCTCATCGGCGGTTGCCACCGGTTGCAGACGCCACACGCTCGTCCCTTTGACCGCCTTGTCGAGGCCGTCGAGCACGGCCTGATGCGCGGCGAGCTCCTCTTCGCTGGCGACGATCACCGGCAGCTCGAGCGAGTTGAGCGCCACCCGCGGTGCGCCTTCGTCGCCGCCTCTCGATGCCTCGCCCAGCATGTCGATGACGAGGCTCTCCTGGCCACGCGTCATCGCCAGATAAACTTCCGCGAGCAGCTCCGAGTCGAGCAATGCGCCGTGCAGCGTACGGTGTGCGTTGCTGATGCCGAAGCGGTCGCACAGCGCATCGAGTGAGTTGCGCTTGCCGGGGAACATGGCCTTGGCGCGCACCAGCGTATCGATCACTTCGCCGCACTGCGAGCTGAACGGCGGCAAGCCGAGCAGTCCGAACTCGGCGTCGAGAAAGCCGATATCGAACGGCGCGTTGTGAATGATCAGGTCCGCGCCCTGAATGAAATCGCGCAGCTCGTTGGCGATCTCCGCGAACTTCGGCTTGTCGCGCAGGAATTCGGTGGTGAGTCCGTGGACGGCGAGTGCGCCCGGATCGCTGTCGCGTTCCGGATTGACGTAGAAGTGCAGGTTGTTGCCCGTGAGCCGGCGGTTCACCAGTTCGACGCAGCCGATTTCGATGATGCGGTCGCCGGTGCGCGCATTCAGGCCGGTGGTTTCGGTATCGAGGATGAGTTGACGCATGTCGGATTAGCCCGCTCTAAAATTTGGCTTGATGAAACATAAAAGCAGAAGCACGGAAGCGGCGCGGCCCACGCAGAAGGGCGCAAGCGCACGCTTCAGATTTCCGCCAGCGACGCGACACCGCGATTGGCCAGCGCATCGGCGCGCTCGTTCTCCGGATGTCCCGCGTGACCCTTCACCCAGCGCCACTCGATCTCATGTTGCTGGACCGCGGTATCGAGCCGCTTCCACAGGTCGGAATTCTTCACCGGTGTCTTCGCCGCGGTCATCCAGTTTTTTTTCTTCCAGCCGTGGATCCACTCGCTGATGCCTTTCTGGACATATTGCGAGTCGGTATGCACGACCGCCTTGCAGGGCCGCTTCAGCGCTTCGAGCGCCGCGATCACCGCCATCAGCTCCATGCGGTTGTTGGTGGTGTTCGCTTCGCCGCCGAACATTTCCTTTTCCTGCGCGCCGAAGCGCAGCAGTGCACCCCAGCCGCCGGGGCCGGGATTGCCCTTGCAGGCGCCGTCGGTATAAATATCGATGAGTTCGGACGTCATTTTCTCTGATTGCGTGTGTTCGGGGTGGCGGCGGGGGCGAGGCCCGCCGCGAGGACGGGCTTTTTCACCTTCAGTGGGCCGATGAGACGCATGCCGCGCACGCGCTTGATCGCCTTCACCATGTAAGTGGCGCCGAAGATCGGCCACCAGCGGTCGCCGGCGGCTTCCATGAAGCCGTAGCGCGCGAGCCACTGGTCGCTGACGAGGGGCGGACGATAGCAGCCGAAGCGTCCGCGCTCAAGGTCGAAGCCGAGCAGTTTAATCCAGTCCTTCAGGCGAGTGAACGCAATCAGGTCGTGCGTGGCCGGCACGAACGGCCGCCCGGTGACCTTGCCGACCGATTGCCGGGCGCCCCACAGCGACAGCGAATTAAAGCCGAGGATGATCAACTGGCCTTCCGGCATCAGCACGCGTTCGGCTTCGCGCAACAGGCGGTGCGGGTCGCGGGTGAATTCGAGCGTGTGCGGCATCACGATCAGGTCGACGCTCTGCGCTTCGAACGGCAAGTCGAGCAGGTCGCACCAGACCGCGCTGCGGCCGAGCGGGGCATGTTGTTCGGGCGTGGCGGCGCCCCCCGCGCGCGGAAAGCGGTACGGCGCGCTGGCTCCGCTGGCCGCGTCCAGCACGAGACCGCGGCACGGCATGCGGTTCTCGCGCAGCGCGTCGAGCTGCGGCAGGCCGAGCTGCAGCGCGTGGTAGCCGAACACGTCCGACACCACGCGGTCGAGTTGCGCCTGTTCCCATTCCAGCACGTAACGTCCGGGTGGCGAATCGGTCCAGGCGGGCCAGTCTATAATCGTTCGGTCAGACATATTGAAGATTGCGTCGCCTATGAATGCGCTCGAGTACGTACCCGTCCCGGCTTTTGAAGACAATTACATCTGGCTCGTGTCGGACGGGCACCATGCGGTGGTCGTCGATCCGGGTGAGGCCGCTCCGGTTCGCGCCTATCTGGCGAAACGGGGCTGGCGGTTGAGCGCTATTTTACTCACGCACCATCACCAAGACCACGTCGGCGGGGTGGCCGATCTGCTGAATGGCCAGGCCGTGCCGGTGTATGGACCGGCCGGCGAGTCGATCGAGCACCTAACCCACCGCCTGAAAAGCGGCGACCGCGTGAGCATCGCCGCACCGGCGCTCGAACTGGGCGTGCTGGACGTCCCCGGTCATACGCGCGGCCATATTGCCTACTTTCAGGCGGCCGATCCGGGCGGCACGCCGCACGTGTTTTGCGGCGATACGCTGTTTGCGTGCGGCTGCGGCCGGCTCTTCGAAGGCACCCCGACGCAGATGCTCAAGTCGCTGGACGAACTCGCTGCGCTGCCGGGTGCGACCCAGGTCCACTGCGCGCACGAGTACACCTTGTCGAACATCCGCTTTGCGCTGGCGTGCGAGCCGGACAACGTGGATTTGCAGGCGTGGCGCGACAAGGCGACCGCGCTGCGCGAGCGCGGCGTGCCGACCCTGCCCACGACAATCGAGCACGAAAGGGCGGTCAATCCGTTTTTGCGCGCCGACAGTCCGGCAATCCACACGACGCTGATCGAACAGTTGCATGAAACGGTGCCGGATCGTTTGACTGCGTTCACACTGTTGCGTGAATGGAAGAACCGGTTCCGCTGACCCGCTGTTTCATGGGGTCATGTTCACCTTGAATTTCGGAAAAATCTGCCAAGCCTAAGATTTGCCTAGGTTTTTCGTATATTTCCGATTGACGTAAACGTTTCGCTTTCGTACTATCGGCTGCAAATTCCAGTCCTGTGGAAGCCGAGACGTTCATGAGATTTATCTTTAGTGCGTTGTTGGTCCTCATGCTCGCCGCGTGCGCGAGCCAGGGGCCAACGACGAGTAGCAATACCGCCACGCCGAATCCTGCCACCCAGCAAGCCGTAGCCGACGCCCTTCGCAGTACAGCCTCTGCCAAAGAAACGATCAATGTCGATCAAGGTTCTGTCGATCAGTTGACGAGCCCCGATGCCGATCTATGGGCACGGATTCGCCGTGGTTTTCAGATGCCCGACCTGCAAAGCGACCTCGTCGACATGCAGGCCAACTGGTACGCCCAGCGCCCGGAATACGTTCAACGTATGACCGAGCGGTCGCAAAAATACCTGTATCACATCGTCGAGGAACTCGAAGAGCGGCACATGCCGACTGAGCTCGCGTTGCTGCCGTTCATCGAATCCGCCTACAACCCGCAGGCGCTGTCGGTGGCGAAGGCGGCCGGCATGTGGCAGTTCGTGCCGGACACCGGCCGTACCTACAACCTCAAGCAGAACATGTGGCAGGACGAGCGTCGCGACGTGCTCGCCTCCACCAGTGCCGCGCTCGACTATCTCTCGCGTCTGCACGACATGTTCGGCGACTGGCAGCTTGCGCTGGCGGCGTACAACTGGGGTGAGGGCAACGTGCAGCGCGCCATCGCGCGCAACGAAGCGGCGGGCTTGCCGACGGACTATCAGGACCTGCGCATGCCGAACGAGACGCGTAACTACGTCCCGAAGCTGCAGGCGGTCAAGAACATCGTGATGAACCCGCAAGCCTACGGTCTGACGCTGCCGTCCATTCCGAACCACCCGTATTTCGTGACGGTGACCACCGCGCACGATATGGACGTCGACGTGGCGGCCAAGCTCGCCAACATGACGCCCGACGAGTTCCGCTCGCTGAACCCCTCGTTCAAGAAGCCGGTCATCCTCGGCGCGACACAGCCGCAGATTCTGCTGCCGTTCGATAACGCGAGTGCTTTCGAACACAATCTGAAGGCCTTCACCGGTAACCTGTCGTCGTGGACGACCTACACGGTGACCGAGCGCGCCGCGCCGGCGGCGATTGCGCAGAAGATCGGCGTCGACGCGGACACGCTGATGGAAGTCAACAAGATTCCCGTCGGCATGCGTCTGAAGCCGGGTTCGACGATCGTCGTGCCGCGCAGCGACGACAACGACGACGAAGACATTAGCGCTGACGTCGCCGAAAGCGCCGTCCTCGCGATGGAACCGGACGTCCCCGACACGCGCAAAATGCTGATTCGCGTGCGTCGCAAGCAGACCATGGCGGCGCTGGCCGTTCGCTACGGCGTGTCGATCGGGCAATTGAAGGCGTGGAACCGCACGCGCCGCGACCAGGTGAACCCGGGCCAGGTGATCGTGCTGCATGTGCCGGTGGGCAAGGCCATGCCGAGCGAACCGGGACCGGAACGGATCGCGACCAGCGTGCAGGGCGGTGGCGTCGAACGGATCGGGACCCAGATCACAGACACGAAGAGCGATTCGCGCTACGATAAGAAATCAGGTCGTGGCCGCACCGCCGTCGTAAAGGTGTCGGATCCGGCGGGCAAGGCCAGCAAATCGTCAGCGTCGAGCGCCGCACCCAAGGGCAAGACGTCGAAAGCGGCCGCGCCGGCCACGTCCAGCAAGGCGTCGAAGGCTGCGGCAGTAAGCCGCCCGAAGACTGCGGCCAAGGCGAAGAAGGGAAACTAAAGCAAAGCGGCTCCCACGGAAGTGGCCACATGCGTTGCGGGGGCAGCGCATGAATTGCGCTCCGATCACTTCTCGTTTTTCAACGCCGTCACCTGTGGTGACGGCGTTTTCGTTTGAGGGGTCTTTGCGCCCACTTCCCGCGTTTTCCTTTATCGTTCCTGCTTCCGTCTGACCTGAATCTGCTTGCTACCTATGTCGTCCACCCAGTTTCGCGTGTTCCTGCTGTTTTCCGCGGGTTACTTCGTCTCCTATGTGTTTCGTGGCGTCAATCTGGGTTTTGCGCCTCTGATCACCCATGATCTGGGACTCTCCGCCGCCGATCTGGGTCTGCTGACGAGTCTCTATTTCCTCGGCTTTGCGGGCGCGCAGTTGCCGGCGGGCGTGCTGCTCGACCACTTCGGCTCGCGTCGTGTGACGGCCGGCACGCTGCTGTTCGCGGCCGCCGGGATCTGGGTGTTCGGGGCGGCGCACAGCATCGGCATGATGATGCTCGGGCGGCTGCTGATCGGCGTGGGCGTGTCGGTTTGTCTGGGCGCAGCGTTCAAGGCGCTGGCGCAGCACTTCGAAGCGGCCCGGCTGCCGCTGATGAACGGGCTCGTGATGGCGGTCGGCGGTCTGGGCGGCGTGGCCGTGGGGTCGCCGCTGACCTGGGTCCTGACTTTCGCGAGCTGGCGGGCCGTGTGCGGCGCGCTGGGCGTGCTGACGATCGTGGTCGCGCTAGCCCTGTGGACCCTCGCGCCGGAGACCCGCGACGGCCATCGTCAGGCGAGCCTCGGCACGCAGTTCAAGGGCACGTGGCATATCCTCAAAAGCCCGGCGTTCTGGAAGATTGCGTCATTCTCGGTGGTCACGCAGGGCGTCTTTTACGCCATGCAATCGCTGTGGGTCGGCGCCTGGATGCGCGATGTGATGGGCCTCGCGCCCCGCGAGGCCGCGGCTCAGGTATCGATTCTCGGCTTTGCGATGATGGCCGGTTGTGTCGGTTTCGGGGCTGCGGCGCGCGGCCTGGAGAAGCGCGGCATCTCGCTCTACACCTTTTGCGGTATCGGCATGGCGCTCTTCGTCGTCACCCAGTTGCTGATCATGTTCGGTGCGCCCTTGCCGACAGGCCTGTTGTGGGCCGCGTACGGCATCTTCGGCGGCACGGGCATCCTCAGCTACGCGGTGTTGGCGCGGCATTTCCCGGCGCATCTGATCGGCCGGGGCAACACCACCCTCACGCTGATTATCTTTCTGCTGATTTTCGGCTTCCAGATTGGCGTCGGCGGGGTGCTGTCGCTGTGGCCGGCGGCGGCCGGCCACTATCCGGCCGCCGCGCACCTCACCGCGTGGGGCATTCTGGTCGCGTTGCAGATTGCCAGCGCGATCTGGTACGTCTTGCCAAGCGGCGTGCTGGCCAAACCCGCCCATCTGCAGACCGGGCAGCATTCGTGATGCGCGGCGTGTCAGGCCGAGATTCAGGCCCCGATTCAGCCTCGTCTGACCCGCCCACCACGGTATCCCGATTCCGCTCCTTCGATCCCAGCCAGGCAGGCTGGGAGCCAAGCCCCACAAGGCGCCGAGGCGGCGTGAGGAACCTCGCACCCTGTCGCGGTGCCATCTCGGATTTGGAGGGAAGGGCAGTTTCGGGCTATAATTCCAAGGTTTGAGCTTATCAACCCGCACCCTAGCGCCTACCTCTCCCACACCGTTCATCCGCCGCGCGCCGCCAACGCACCGCACCCAGCCGATCAGTCCACACAATGGATCCATCGCGCCCTTGCGACGTTTGCCGCGGTACGCGAGCGAGCCTGCGCGCGCATCCAAAGATGCGCCTCGCTGCGGCTCGCACGGCTCGGATAGACAGGTCGGCATCAGGGTGTTCCCCCAAGGAGTCTCCCGTGTTGCCGTCTTTTTCTCCCGCTCTGCTCGCGCTCGCCGACGGCACGGTCTTTCGTGGCTACTCGATCGGCGCCCCCGGCCATACGATTGGCGAAGTCGTTTTCAACACCGCTATCACCGGCTATCAGGAAATCCTGACTGACCCGAGCTACGCGCGTCAGATCGTGACCCTCACGTATCCGCACATCGGCAACGTCGGCGTGAACGCCGAAGATGTGGAAGCCTCGAAAGTCCATGCCGCCGGCCTCATCATCCGCGATCTGCCGGTTCTCGCCTCGAACTTCCGCATGGAGCGCACGCTCTCGCAATACCTGCAGGACGAAGGCGTGGTCGCCATCGCCGGCCTCGACACCCGCATGCTGACGCGCGTGCTGCGCGATAAGGGCGCGCAAAACGGCGCGATCCTGGCGGGCTCGGACGACGAAGCCAAGGCCATCGAACTCGCACGCTCGTTCCCGGGCCTCGCCGGTATGGATCTGGCGAAGGTCGTGTCGACGAAGGAATCGTTCGAATGGACGCAGACCGAATGGCGTCTGGGCGAAGGCTACGGCACGCAGAACGCGCCGAAGTACCGCGTGGTCGCGTTCGACTACGGCGTCAAGTACAACATCCTGCGCATGCTGGCCGAGCGCGGCTGCCACGTCACCGTACTGCCGGCGCAAGCCACCGCGGCTGACGCATTGGCGCTCAACCCGGACGGCGTGTTCCTGTCGAACGGCCCCGGCGACCCGGAACCGTGCGACTACGCGATCGCGGCCACGAAGGAGCTGATCGAGCGCGGCGTGCCGACCTTCGGCATCTGCCTTGGCCATCAGATCATGGGCCTCGCGGTTGGCGCGAAGACCATGAAGATGAAGACCGGCCACCACGGCGCGAACCATCCGGTGAAAGATCTGGACGACGGCCGTGTCGTGATCACGTCGCAGAACCACGGCTTCGCAGTCGACGCGGCCACGTTGCCCGCCAACGCGCGCGCCACGCACGTGTCGTTGTTCGACGGCACGCTGCAAGGCTTCGCGCTGACCGACAAGCCGGCCTTCTGCTTCCAGGGTCACCCGGAAGCATCGCCGGGCCCGCACGACATTGCGTATCTGTTCGATCGCTTCACCGGCTTGATGGACCAGAAAAAGGCCGGCACGACGGCAGCCGCAGCGGCGGCTTAAGGCGTCAGCTTGTGTGGTCACCCAGGACGGTGTCCACCTAAGTCGCCCACGCCAGGCGGAGCCCCGGAGAATGCAACGCCGGGCCGCTCCCCAGGCGAACAGAACAGAGCGCGCCGCCGCAGCAGAAGTGGGAGGCCGGGCAGTAACACCGGCCCCGGCCGCCGCAGCGAAGCGCGCCAACGGAAAGAATTCAGGAATACATTAGCGAGAGCGTTATGCCCAAGCGGACAGACATCAAGAGCATCCTCATCATCGGCGCGGGTCCGATCATCATCGGCCAGGCGTGCGAGTTCGACTACTCGGGCGCACAGGCTTGCAAGGCGCTGCGTGAGGAAGGCTACAAGGTCATTCTCGTCAACAGCAATCCGGCGACGATCATGACCGACCCGAACACGGCCGACGTGACCTACATCGAGCCGATCACGTGGGAAGTGGTCGAACGCATCATCGCCAAGGAGCGCCCCGACGCGATCCTGCCGACGATGGGCGGCCAGACCGCGCTGAATTGCGCGCTGGATCTCCACGCGCACGGCGTGCTGGAGAAGTACAAGGTCGAGCTGATCGGCGCGTCGCCGGAAGCTATCGACAAGGCGGAAGACCGCCAGAAGTTCAAGGACGCGATGACCAGGATCGGTCTCGGTTCGGCCAAGTCGGGCACCGCCCATTCGATGGAAGAAGCGCTGCAGGTGCAGGCGCAGATCGCGACGGAAACCGGCAGCGGCGGCTATCCTGTGGTGATCCGTCCGTCGTTCACGCTGGGCGGTTCGGGCGGCGGCATCGCGTATAACCGCGACGAATTCGAAGAGATCTGCAAGCGCGGTCTGGACCTGTCGCCTACGCGCGAACTGCTGATCGAAGAATCGCTGCTCGGCTGGAAAGAGTATGAGATGGAAGTGGTCCGCGACAAGAAGGACAACTGCATCATCGTCTGCTCGATCGAAAACCTGGACCCGATGGGCATCCACACCGGCGACTCGATCACCGTCGCGCCGGCGCAGACGCTCACCGACAAGGAATACCAGATCCTGCGTAACGCCTCGCTCGCGGTGCTGCGCGAGATCGGCGTGGATACGGGCGGCTCGAACGTGCAGTTCTCGATCAACCCGGTCGATGGCCGGATGATCGTGATCGAAATGAACCCGCGTGTGTCGCGTTCGTCGGCATTGGCTTCGAAGGCAACCGGCTTCCCGATCGCCAAGGTCGCGGCGAAGCTCGCCTGCGGCTACACGCTCGATGAACTGAAGAACGAAATCACCGGCGGCCAGACCCCGGCTTCGTTCGAACCGACCATCGACTACGTCGTCACCAAGATTCCGCGTTTCGCGTTCGAGAAGTTCCGCGAAGCCGATCCGCGTCTGACCACGCAGATGAAGTCGGTGGGTGAAGTGATGGCGATTGGCCGCACCTTTCAGGAGTCGTTCCAGAAGGCGCTGCGCGGTCTCGAAGTCGGCGTCGACGGTCTCGATGAAAAGACCGCGAGCCGCGACGAGATCATCCGCGAGATCGGCGAGGCCGGTCCGGACCGGATCTGGTACGTGGGCGATGCGTTCCGTATCGGCATGAGCGCTGCGGAAATCTTCGAAGAGACCTCGATCGACCCGTGGTTCCTCGCGCAGATCGAACAGATCGTGCTGAAGGAAAAGGCGCTGGCCGGCCGCACGCTTGCGAGCCTGTCGAAGGAAGAACTGAAGTATCTGAAGCAAAGCGGTTTCTCGGATCGCCGTCTGGCGAAGCTGCTCGGCGCGAAGCCGGCTGCCGTGCGCGCCCGCCGTATCGAACTGAACGTGCGCCCGGTCTACAAGCGCGTCGACACCTGCGCGGCCGAGTTCGCCACCAAGACGGCGTACATGTACTCGACCTACGAGGAAGAGTGCGAAGCGAACCCCACCAACAACAAGAAGATCATGGTGCTGGGCGGCGGCCCGAACCGGATCGGCCAGGGCATCGAGTTCGACTACTGCTGCGTGCACGCCGCGCTCGCCATGCGCGAAGACGGCTACGAAACGATCATGGTCAACTGCAACCCTGAAACCGTGTCGACCGACTACGACACGTCCGATCGTCTGTACTTCGAATCGCTGACGCTCGAAGACGTGCTGGAAATCGTCGACAAGGAAAAGCCGGTCGGCGTGATCGTGCAATACGGCGGTCAAACGCCGCTGAAACTCGCGCTCGATCTCGAAGCGAACGGTGTACCGATCATCGGCACCTCGCCGGACATGATCGACGCCGCCGAAGACCGCGAGCGTTTCCAGAAGCTGCTGCAGGACCTCGGCCTGCGTCAGCCGCCGAACCGCACGGCACGCGCCGAAGACGAAGCGCTCAGGCTCGCCGAGGAAATCGGCTACCCGCTGGTGGTGCGTCCGTCGTACGTGCTGGGTGGCCGCGCCATGGAAATCGTCCACGAGCCGCGCGACCTCGAGCGCTATATGCGCGAGGCCGTGAAGGTGTCGAACGATTCGCCGGTGCTGCTCGACCGCTTCCTGAACGACGCGATCGAATGCGACGTCGATTGCATCTCCGATGGCGAGGCCGTGTTTATCGGCGGCGTGATGGAGCACATCGAACAGGCGGGCGTGCACTCGGGCGACTCGGCTTGCTCGCTGCCGCCGTACTCGCTGTCGAAAGAGACCGTAGCCGAACTGAAGCGCCAGACCGGCGCGATGGCGCGGGCGCTGAACGTGATCGGCCTGATGAACGTGCAGTTCGCGATCCAGCAAGTGCCGCAGGCGGACGGTTCGAAAGAGGACGTGATCTACGTGCTCGAAGTGAACCCGCGCGCCTCGCGCACGGTGCCGTATGTGTCGAAGGCAACCAGCCTGCCGCTCGCGAAGATCGCGGCGCGTGCGATGGTCGGCCAGACGCTGGCGCAGCAGGGCGTGACGAAGGAAATCGACCCGCCGTACTTCAGCGTGAAGGAAGCGGTGTTCCCGTTCGTCAAGTTCCCGGCCGTCGATCCGGTGCTCGGACCTGAAATGCGTTCGACCGGCGAAGTGATGGGTGTCGGCCAGACCTTCGGCGAGGCTTTGTTCAAGTCGCAGCTCGCGGCAGGTTCGCGTCTGCCGGAGTCGGGCACGGTGCTGTTGACCGTGATGGACGCCGACAAGCCGAAGGCCGTCGAAGTGGCCCGCATGCTCCACGAACTGGGCTACCCGATCGTCGCGACCAAGGGTACGGCCGCCGCCATCGAAGCAGCCGGCGTGCCGGTCAAGGTGGTCAACAAGGTGAAGGACGGTCGTCCGCACATTGTCGATATGATCAAGAACGGCGAAATCGCGCTGGTCTTCACGACCGTCGACGAAACCCGTGCTGCGATTGCCGATTCGCGTTCGATCCGCATGAGCGCCCAGGCGAACAAGGTCACGTACTACACGACGATGTCGGGTGCGCGGGCTGCCGTCGAAGGTCTGCGGTATTTGAAGGACCTGGAAGTCTATGATTTACAAGGACTCCACGCTCGCCTAAACTAAGGCTTCGAATACCTGTCCAAGATGTAAGTGCCGCGGTTAAGCGGCGTCCCTCAAGGTACCGGCATGGGCTTTGCCCGGGCTCAGGCGCCAGCGGGGATGCACTTAACCGCGGTGATTTTTTTACGGCCGTTTTTTGCCACTAGAGCTGTTTATGAGCACTATTCCACTGACAACGCGTGGCGCGAAAAAGCTGCGCGATGAACTGCAGCACCTGAAATCGGTTGAACGTCCGGCGGTCGTCAACTCGATCGCCGAAGCGCGTGCCCAGGGTGATCTCTCGGAAAACGCCGAATACGACGCTGCGAAAGAAAAGCAGGGCTTTATCGAAGGCCGCATTGCGGAAATCGAGTCGAAGCTGGCCGGCGCGCAGATTATCGATCCCGCCGCGGTGGACGCGGACGGCCGCATCGTGTTCGGCGCGACCGTTGAGCTCGAAGACCTCAAATCGGGTGCGTCGGTCAAGTATCAGATCGTCGGTGACGACGAGGCGGACCTCGAGCATGGCCTGATCTCGATCAGCTCGCCGATCTCGCGCGCCTTGATCGGCAAGTCGGAAGGCGACGTGGCCTCGGTGCAGGCACCGGGTGGCGTGCGCGAGTACGAAATCATTGCCGTCAGCTACGTCTGAAGGACGCACCGGTGTCTACCTCGCTGTCCTCCGTGCCGCATAGGGTGTTCCGGCTGTTGACCGTGGTTTGGGTCGGCAGTCTGCTCACCATCGGTTATGCGGTTGCGCCCGTGCTGTTTACCGCGCTTGATCGTATCTCGGCCGGCGCGGTCGCCGCGCAGTTGTTCCGCATCGAAGGCGTGCTGGGCGTGGTTTGCGGGGTCTTGTTGCTCGGCTTGGCCAATGTGCTGATCCGCCGCGGCCACGACACCTATCGCCGCCTGCGCTGGCTGATTGCCGGAATGCTGGTGTGCGTGCTGCTCGGTTACTTTGCGCTGCAGCCGTTCATGAATGCAATTCGCATGGCTGCGCTCGAGGCCGGCACGGATGTCGCCCATTCGCCTGATGCGATGCGCTTCGGCATATTGCACGGCGTGTCGAGCCTGTTTTATCTGATCGAGAGCCTGCTGGCTATCGCTCTGGTGTGGAAGCTGCCCACCGCGGCGAGTGCAACTTTGGCTGGGCAAGAAGGCGCGCGAGACGCGGCAGGCAAGGGCATCGTCGGCTAAGGGGCCAGGAGGCGGGGCTAAGAAGCGGGATTAAGAAGCGGGGACTAAGAAGCGGGGACTAAGAGACTTTCCCGGCTGGCAGGTGACCACGCGTATCAGGCGTCAAAGCACTATGGATCTTTTTCTGCCGCCTCGCGGCTCGCCACGCAGACTTCAGCGGCGAGCTCAAACTTGCTGAATACGCGAAACGCCAACGCACACAAGGCGCTGGCCGTCGCACTTCAGCGCTGCGGGCAGCGCCGCCCGCAGTTGCAACACAGATTACTTCACCGACTGATGCGGACGCTTGGCGCTGGCCTGGCGCTTCTTGGCGCGCTTGATATTGCCGCCCGCCGTGACGCGTTCGTTGCCGCGTACCACCACCTTTTTCGGCTTCGGCTTGCGCATCGGGATTTCGGAGGGCTTGACCACCGTTACCACGCGCGGGGCGCGGCCTTTACCCGGCCGGGCGTCGTCAGATGCCGCTTCACGGGCGCTCGGCAGTTCGCCGCGTTTGGCGCGGGTGGCCGGTTTGGCCGCCGCTTCCGGCTTCCAGATCACCAGCAGCTTGCCGATATGCTGGATGGGCGCGGCGTTGAGCGCGTCGCAGATCTGTTCGTAGATCGCCAGACGTTCTTCGCGTTCGTCGCCGAACACGCGGATCTTGATCAACTGGTGCGCGGCCAGGTGGACCTTGATCTCGGCCAGCACGGCATCGGTCAGCCCCTCGGCGCCGATGAGCACCACCGGTTTGAGCGCATGTGCCTGGGAGCGCAACTCGGCGCGTTGATCGGTAGAGACGTTAAGGGCTGGCATGGAAAGTGGGAGACTCGACTAAAATGGCGGCGCCTGCAGTTCCGATCGCTTCGGTCGATCGAGCAGGGCGGCGCGTCAGAACAACAGAGAATCGCGGTTGATGGCCCCGGGGTTCATGACCCATTGGGCGGCAGCCGCGCGAATTAAACGCGTATTATCCGCTAAAAGCGCTGCATTACGCAGCAAGAGTTCAACGTTTAATGGCAAAAAACAAGTTCAACACGTCGTGGCTGCACGATCACATCAACGATCCCTACGTGAAATTGGCGCAGCGGGAGGGCTATCGCGCCCGCGCAGCCTACAAGCTGAAGGAAATCGACGAACAGGACAAGCTGATCCGTCCCGGCCAGGTCATCGTCGACCTCGGCTCGGCGCCCGGTAGCTGGAGCCAGTACGCCCGCAACAAGCTGGCGCAGGGTTCGAAGCGCGACGCGACGCGGGAAGGCGGGATCGACGGCACGATCATCGCGCTCGACCTGCTGCCCATGGAGCCGATTGCCGACGTCGTCTTCATTCAGGGCGACTTCCGCGAGGACACCGTTCTGCACCAACTCGAAGATTTGGTCGGAGCGCGTCAGGTCGACCTTGTAATTTCGGATATGGCGCCCAACCTGTCGGGAGTGGCGCTGGCGGATGCCGCGCGGATCGAGCATGTATGCGATCTCGCGCTGGAATTTTCGCAGAATCACCTGAAGCCGGATGGTGCCCTTTTAGTCAAATGCTTTCACGGCAGCGGTTACAGTCAGATTGTCGAAAAGTTCAAGCAGCAGTTTAAGACGGTGGCAGCCCGCAAGCCGAAAGCATCGCGGGACAAATCGTCCGAAACTTTTATTTTGGGTAAGCATCTGAAACGGCCCGCTTAGGTGGGTTGCCCGGCGGGCGTTCCGCAACCTTTTTGAGTCTCGGATTTGCCGGAAAAGCGGCACTGGGACAGCCTCCGACGCTATTTCTGTGGTAGAGAAACGTTATGGCAGGGGTCTGCGGTCTGGATTAGAATGCTTTAGTGGTGCCGCAAGGCAAATGTAGGCGCCCGTCTATGAGTGAAGGAGTGGTGCTTTGAACAACAATATGTTTTCGAAGGCAGCAGTGTGGCTGGTTATCGCACTGGTGCTGTTTACGGTGTTCAAGCAGTTCGATAAGCCCCGTGTCCAGGAAGGCGTTTCCTATTCGCAGTTCATGGATGACGCAAAGAACGGCAAGGTCAAGAACGTCATCGTTCAGGGGCGTAACCTCACGGTCACTCCAGCAGACGGCCAGAAGTACCAGATCGTGTCGCCCGGCGACATCTGGATGGTCGGCGACCTGATGAAGTATGGCGTTCAGGTGAGCGGCAAGGCCGATGACGAACCGAACGCGCTTGTGTCCGCGCTGTATTACCTCGGACCCACAATCCTGATTATCGGATTCTGGTTCTACATGATGAGACAGATGCAGGGAGGCGGGAAAGGCGGTGCGTTCTCGTTCGGCAAGTCCCGCGCACGTCTGATCGATGAGAACAACAACGCAATCAATTTCACTGACGTCGCCGGTTGCGACGAAGCCAAGGAAGAAGTCTCGGAACTGGTCGACTTCCTGCGCGATCCGCAGAAATTCCAGAAGCTCGGCGGGCGGATACCGCGCGGCGTGCTGCTGGTCGGGCCGCCGGGAACCGGTAAGACGCTGCTCGCACGCGCCATTGCCGGCGAGGCGAAGGTGCCGTTCTTCAGCATTTCGGGTTCGGACTTCGTGGAAATGTTCGTCGGTGTCGGCGCGGCTCGCGTGCGCGACATGTTCGAACAGGCCAAGAAGCATGCACCGTGCATCGTGTTCATTGACGAAATCGACGCGGTCGGTCGCCATCGCGGCGCCGGCATGGGCGGCGGCAACGACGAGCGCGAACAGACGTTGAACCAGATGCTGGTCGAGATGGACGGCTTCGAAGCGAACTCGGGCGTGATCGTGATCGCTGCCACGAACCGTTCGGACGTGCTGGACAAGGCGCTGCTGCGTCCGGGCCGTTTCGACCGCCAGGTGTATGTCGGCCTGCCGGACATCCGCGGTCGTGAGCACATCATGAAGGTTCACCTGCGCAAGGTGCCGATTTCGAACGACGTCGACGCAGCGGTGATCGCACGCGGCACGCCGGGCTTCTCGGGCGCCGATCTGGCGAACCTCGTGAACGAAGCGGCACTGTTCGCGGCGCGTCGCGGCAAGCGCATCGTCGAGATGATCGACTTCGAAGATGCCAAGGACAAGATCTTCATGGGTCCGGAGCGCAAGTCGGCCGTGATCCGCGAAGAATCGAAGCGTGCCACGGCGTACCACGAGTCGGGCCATGCGGTGATCGCCAAGCTGTTGCCGAAGGCCGATCCGGTGCACAAGGTCACCATCATTCCGCGCGGTCGCGCGCTGGGTGTGACGTGGCAGTTGCCGGAGCACGACAACGAAACGTATTCGAAGGACTACCTGCTGGATCGTCTGGCTATCCTGTTCGGTGGCCGGGTGGCGGAAGAGCTGTTCCTGAACCTGATCAGCACCGGCGCTTCGGACGACTTCAACAAGGCAACGGCTACGGCCCGCGCTATGGTGGCCCGTTTCGGCATGACCGATGCGCTCGGACCGATGGTCTACGTCGACGACGAGAACGACGCTACGCCGTTCGGCCGCGGTTTCACGCGGACCATTTCGGAAGCGACGCAGCAGAAGGTCGACGCGGAAATCCGCCGCGTGCTGGACGAGCAGTACAACCTCGCCAAGCGCCTGCTGGACGAGAACCGCGACAAGGTCGAAGCGATGACCGCAGCCCTGATGGAGTGGGAAACGATCGACGCCGATCAGATCAACGACATCATGGCGGGCCGTCCGCCGCGCGCACCGAAGAGCTCGCCGCCGTCGGCGACCGACGCCTCCTCGGGTGGCAGCACGGGTACCGAGGTGAAGCCGGGCAGCGCGACTGCACCGGCCTGATCGAAGCCACGTCCAAAGCACGGGCCGGTGTGATTTCACACCGGCCCGTTTTGCATTCATCCTCATTTGCCTGCCTGTATGGCCCGTTACGTGTCGAACGCCGCATTTTCGTCCTTGCCTACCCCTGAACCGCTGCAATGCGGCCGCTTCACGCTGACCTTCGAACGGCCGTTGGTGATGGGCATTCTGAACGTCACGCCCGACTCCTTCTCCGATGGCGGCAAGTTCGCGATGCGCGGCGATGCGCTGCGCCAGGCCGAGCGGATGATGGTCGATGGCGCGGACATCATCGACATCGGCGGCGAATCGACGCGCCCCGGCGCGCCGCCGGTGCCGCTCGACGAAGAGCTGGAGCGGGTGATCCCGCTCATCGAACAATTGCGTGGCGCCCAGGTGCCGCTCTCCGTCGATACCTACAAGCCCGAGGTCATGCGTCACGCGCTGGCCGCCGGCGCGGACCTGATCAACGATATCTGGGGCTTTCGCCTGCCCGGCGCGATCGACGCCGTGCGCGACAGTCAATGTGGCCTGTGCGTGATGCATATGCTCGGCGAGCCGCAGACCATGCAGGTGGGCGAGCCGGCCTATCAGGACGTGGTGAGCGAAGTGCGGGCGTTTCTGGAAGAGCGGGTGGCGGCGCTCACCCAGGCGGGGGTCGCGAAACGGCGTATCAGCGTCGACCCCGGCTTTGGATTTGGCAAGGCAACGGTTGAACACAACTACGCCTTGCTTGCCCACTTGCCTGAAACTGCGCCACATGGCGAACCGCCGTTTCCGATTCTGGCGGGCATGTCGCGCAAGTCGATGCTGGGCGCGGTCACTGGCCGTGCCGCCCCCGAGCGGCTGGCGGCGAGCATCGCGGCGGCGGTCTGTGCCGCTGAGCGCGGCGCTGCCATACTGCGTGTCCACGATGTCGCGCAAACGGTTGATGCATTAAAAGTTTGGGCAGCCATGCACGACGCAACCCGTCGCGGCTGACCCTTGGAAGAGAGAGGAAAACTACACAATGGCACGTCGCTTTTTTGGTACCGATGGCATTCGGGGTAAGGTCGGCGAAGCGCCGATTACGCCCGACTTCGTATTGCGGCTCGGTTACGCCGCCGGCAAGGTGTTGGCGGGCGGCGACCGCTGGGTCCATAGCGGCCAGCGTCCCACGGTCCTGATCGGCAAGGACACGCGGGTTTCGGGCTACATGCTCGAAGCCGCGCTCGAGTCGGGGTTTTCCGCCGCGGGCGTCGACGTCATGCTGGCCGGCCCGATGCCCACGCCGGGCATCGCCTATCTCACGCGCGCATTGCGGCTCGCCGCCGGCGTGGTGATCAGCGCGTCGCACAACGCGTACTACGACAACGGTATCAAGTTCTTTTCGGCGCACGGCGACAAGCTGCCCGACGAAGTCGAGCTGAAGATCGAGGAGCAACTGGACCAGCCGCTCGCCTGCGCGGCCTCCGAGCAGCTCGGCAAGGCACGCCGTCTCGACGACGCCGCCGGTCGCTATATCGAGTTCTGCAAGAGCACGTTCCCGGCCGCGTTCGATCTGCGCGGCATGAAGCTGGTGGTCGATTGCGCGCACGGCGCGGCGTACGACATCGCGCCGCACGTGTTCCATGAGCTCGGCGCCGACGTCATCCCCATCGGCGTCGCGCCGAACGGCTTCAACATCAACGACGGCGTGGGCGCTACCGCGCCCGACGCGCTGGTGCGCGCGGTGCGGGCGAATCACGCGGATCTCGGCATTGCGCTCGACGGCGACGCCGACCGTCTGCAGGTGGTCGATTCTGCAGGCCGACTCTACAACGGCGACGAGCTGCTCTATGTGCTGGTCAAGGACCGCATCGAGACCGACGGCAAGGTGGAAGGCGCGGTCGGCACCTTGATGACCAATATGGCGGTGGAAGTGGCGTTGCAGCGTGCCGGCGTGCAGTTCGTGCGCGCGGCGGTCGGCGACCGCTACGTGCTCGAGCAACTGCGCGAGCACGGCTGGCAGCTCGGCGCGGAGGGCTCCGGACACATTCTCTCGCTCGACCGCCATTCGACCGGCGACGGCATCGTCTCGTCGCTGCTGGTGCTGGCCGCGATGAAGCGCAGCGGCAAGACGCTGGCGCAGCTTCTCGAAGGCGTCACGCTGTTCCCGCAAAAGCTGATCAACGTGCGCATGCAGGCGGGTGCCGACTGGAAGGGTAACGACGCGATCCGCCGCGCAATCGGCGCAGCCGAGGCGGCGCTGGACGGCCACGGCCGCGTGCTGATCCGCGCGTCCGGCACCGAGCCCGTGCTGCGCGTGATGGTCGAGGCCCAGCGCGTGGATGACGCGGTCCATCATGCCGAGGCGATCGCCGGCGTGGTCAAGCAGGAGACGGCTTGATCAGGACCTCAAGCGGGTAGCGGCCTTCGCCGCGGCGAATTGCCGCGGCGGGGCAGCCTGCCCGCATGCTGTCCTCAGGCGCATCGCCTCTTCACGCCGCTTCCAGGACGTAAAGCACTTACAAAACGCTTTCTTTTCTCTGGAATCTCTTCCAGAAGCCCTTCAATTGCGAGCAAACGTTCGCGCCGCGTATTTTTCGCCTACTCTCTACAGACATGGCGAAAGCGTCGTCCAGACAGCTTTCATTCAACCTCCCAGCCTTTCACGACAGTAACCCTACTGTCACGCTTCATTCACGGTTAGTCACGTTACTGTCATAAAGAGACCCTATCCTTCGCGGTGTCGTGTAATCCGCTCACACCCGCTCACACCACTGGAGGTCTCATGAAATTGATGCAAACCGCGTTCGCTGGCCTGGCTGGCGCGCTCTTCGCGATCGCAGCGCAAGCCGCCGACATTACCGGCGCGGGCAGCACCTTTGCAGCACCCATCTATACGAAGTGGGCTGACGCTTATCAAAAGTCGGGCGGCGGTAAGGTCAACTATCAAGGTATCGGTTCGTCGGGCGGCATCAAGCAGATCATCGCCAAGACGGTCGATTTCGCAGGTTCGGACGCTCCGCTGAAGGACGACGAGCTGGCCAAGGACGGCCTGTTCCAGTTCCCGACGGTCGTCGGCGGCGTGGTGCCGGTGGTGAACCTGCCGGGCGTGACCCCGGGCCAACTGGTGCTGTCGGGCGAAGTGCTCGGCGACATCTACCTGGGCAAGATCAAGAAGTGGAACGATCCGGCGATCGCTGCACTGAACCCGAAGGCAAAGCTGCCGGATACGGATATCGCTGTGGTGCGCCGTGCTGACGGTTCGGGCACCAGCTTCATCTGGACGAACTACCTGTCGAAGGTCAACGCAGACTGGAAGTCGAAGGTCGGTGAAGGCGCAACGGTCAGCTGGCCGACGGGTACGGGCGGCAAGGGCAACGACGGCGTCGCAGCCTTCGTGCAACGTCTGCCGGGCGCGATCGGTTACGTCGAATGGGCGTACGCGAAGCAAAACAAGATGGTCTACGTCGACCTGAAGAACTCGGCAGGCAACGTGGTCGAGCCGAAGACGGAAACGTTCAAGGCAGCGGCTGCCGGCGCAGACTGGTCGAAGTCGTTCTACCAGATCCTGACGAACGAACCGGGCAAGGACGCATGGCCGGTCGTCGGCGCAACGTTTGTGCTGCTGCACACGACGCAGGACAAGGCACCGCAAGGCGCCGAAACGCTGAAGTTCTTCGACTGGGCGTTCAAGAACGGTACGTCGGCTGCTGACAGCCTCGACTACATCTCGCTGCCGGAATCGGTTGTGACGGAAATCAAGTCGCAATGGAAAGACAAGGTGAAGGACGCTGCAGGCAAGCCGGTCGCCGAGTAAGCGTTAGCACGTAGCAACAAGCCGCCCCGCCTCATGTGAGGCTGGGCGGCTGTAGTACTGGTTGCATGGCGTCGTGTCATGCAGCGTTTGGTCACAGGTGCATAGGTTCCCATGTCCGACATCCCCCTCGTGTCGAGCACGTCCGGCAGCACGGCGCAGCAGAAAGCGCCGAGTCGCGCCGGCGATGTTATTTTCGGCGGTCTCGCGCGGCTTGCCGCGATCATCACGCTCCTGCTGCTCGGCGGCATCATCGTCTCGCTGATCGTCGCCTCCTGGCCGTCGATCAAGCAATTCGGTCTGAGCTTCCTGTGGACAGCCGACTGGGATCCACCCAGCCAGAAATTCGGCGCGCTGGTGCCGATCTACGGCACGATCGCGACCTCGATCATTGCTCTCGTTATCGCGGTGCCGGTCAGCTTCGGCATCGCACTGTTCCTCACTGAGCTGGCGCCCGCGTGGCTGCGCCGGCCGCTCGGCATCGCCATCGAGCTGCTGGCTGCGATCCCTTCGATCGTCTACGGTATGTGGGGCTTGCTGGTGTTCGCGCCGATCTTCGCGACCTGGTTCGAAAAGCCGCTCGGTACCGTGCTCGGCGGCATTCCGTTCATCGGTGCGTTTTTTCAGGGCCCGCCCATCGGCATCGGCATCCTGTGCGCCGGAGTCATACTTGCCATCATGATCATTCCGTACATCGCCTCGGTGATGCGCGACGTGTTCGAAGTCACGCCGGTCCTGCTGAAGGAATCGGCGTACGGCATCGGCTGCACGACCTGGGAAGTGATGTGGAAGATCGTCCTGCCGTTCACCAGGAGCGGTGTGATCGGCGGCGTCATGCTGGGTCTGGGCCGCGCGCTCGGCGAGACGATGGCGGTGACCTTCGTCATCGGCAACACCAACCTGCTCGATAACGTCTCGCTGTTTTCGCCGGGCAACAGCATTACGTCGGCGCTCGCCAACGAATTCGCGGAAGCGGACCCGGGCCTGCACACGTCGGCGCTGATGGAACTCGGCCTGATCCTGTTTGTGATTACCTTCATCGTGCTCGCGATCTCGAAGATCATGCTGCTTCGCCTCGAAAAAGGGGAGGGCGCGAAATGAGCCAGTCCACCTTGAACATTCCCGGTTCGGACGACGCCGCGGTTCTGGAGGCCATGCGCACCAAGCTGCAGGGCCGCCGGCGCGTGAAGAACGCGATTGCGCTGACGCTCTCGCTCGCGGCCATGGCCTTCGGCCTCATCTGGCTCGTGTGGATTCTCTATACGACGCTGCGCCTCGGTATCGGCGGTCTGTCGATCGAACTGTTCACGCAGTCGACGCCGCCGCCGAACACCGATGGCGGCGGTCTCGCCAACGCCATCGTCGGCAGCCTGATGCTGATCGTGCTGGCGACCTTCGTCGGCACGCCGATCGGCATTCTGGCCGGCGTGTATCTCGCCGAATACGGCCAGAAGGGCTGGCTTGCCAGCGTCACGCGCTTTATCAACGACATTCTGTTGTCGGCGCCGTCGATCGTGGTGGGCCTGTTCGTCTACGCGCTGTTCGTCGCGAAGATGGGGCACTTCAGCGGCTGGGCCGGCGTGTTCGCGCTCGCGCTGCTGCAGATTCCGATTGTGATCCGCACCACCGAAAACATGCTGAAGCTGGTGCCGAACGCCTTGCGTGAAGCCGCTTTCGCACTCGGCACGCCAAAGTGGAAGATGGTGATGTCGATCACGCTGAAGGCCTCGGTGGCCGGCATCATCACCGGCGTGCTGCTCGGTGTCGCGCGGATTGCCGGCGAAACGGCGCCGCTGCTGTTCACCGCGATGTCGAACCAGTTCTTCTCGTGGAACATGAATCAGCCGGTCGCAAACCTGCCGGTCACGATCTATCAGTTTGCGATGAGCGCCTTCCCGCAGTGGCAATCGCTTGCCTGGGCCGGCGTGTTCCTGATCACGCTCGGGGTGCTGGGATTGAATATCCTCGCGCGCACGATCTTTTCGAAAAAGTAAGGGCGGAGTAAATCCGATGAACATGGCAGAAACTCAACTCAATCCGATCGCGCGTCCCACCGCGCCCGCCGGTTTCGACCCCGCCCAGGGCGACAGTGCCCAAGCGTCGGCGCAGCCGAAGATCGAGGTCAACGACCTCAACTTCTTCTACGGCAAGTACCACGCGCTGAAGAACATCAACCTGCGCATTCCCGAAGGCAAGGTGACCGCGTTCATCGGCCCGTCGGGTTGCGGCAAGTCCACGCTGCTGCGTACTTTCAACAAGATGTACGCGCTCTATCCGGAGCAGCGCGCCGAAGGCGAGATCCTGATGGACGGCGAAAACCTGCTGACCACCAAGCGCGATATTTCGCTGCTGCGCGCGCGGATCGGCATGGTGTTCCAGAAGCCGACCCCGTTCCCGATGTCGATCTACGACAACATTGCGTTCGGCGTGAAGATGTTCGAAACGCTGCCGCGCTCGGAAATGGACGACCGCGTCGAATGGGCGCTGACCAAGGCCGCGCTGTGGAACGAAGTGAAGGACAAGCTCGGCCAGAGCGGCTACGGTCTCTCGGGCGGCCAGCAGCAGCGCCTGTGCATTGCGCGCGGCATTGCGATCCGTCCGGAAGTGCTGTTGCTCGACGAACCGTGTTCGGCGCTCGACCCGATTTCCACGGGACGTATCGAAGAGCTGATCGCCGAACTGAAGAGCGACTACACCGTGGTGATCGTTACCCACAACATGCAACAGGCCGCACGGTGTTCGGACTACACTGCCTACATGTACCTCGGCGAGCTGATCGAATTCGGTGACACCGAAAAGATCTTTATCAAGCCGGTCCGCAAGGAAACTGAGGACTACATTACCGGCCGCTTCGGTTAACTCCGGCGAGCACCATAAGGGAGCACGACATGTCCGACAAACACCTCTCAAGCCAGTTCGACGCCGACCTGAATCTCGTTTCGTCCAAGGTCCTCGAAATGGGCGGCCTCGTGGAATCGCAGATCGTCAATGCGATGAACGCGCTCAATAACTTCGATCTGGACATGTGCGAGCAGGTGATTACCGCCGAAGATCGCCTGAACAAGATGGAAGTCGATATCGACGAAGAGTGCAGCAACATCATCGCGCGCCGCCAGCCGGCCGCGCGCGACCTGCGCCTCCTGATCGCGATCTCGAAGACCATCACGAATCTCGAACGCGCCGGTGACGAAGCCGAGAAGATCGCGAAGCGCACCAAGCGTCTGATGGAAGACGGCGCGTCGCGCACCATCAATATCGCCGAGATCAAGCTGTCCGGCGAGATGGCGGTGTCGATCCTGCGCCGTGCGCTCGACGCGTTCGCGCGTCTCGATACCGTGGCGGCCGCGCAGATCGTGCGCGACGACAAGGCGATCGACGAGGAATTCCGTGCCTTCGTGCGCAAGCTGATTTCGTACATGACTGAAGATCCGCGCTCGATTTCGGTGGGCCTCGATTTCCTCTTCATCGCCAAGGCGATCGAGCGGATCGGCGACCACGCGAAGAACATCGCTGAGTTCATCATCTACATCGTCAAGGGGACCGACGTGCGCCACAAGTCGCGCGACGCTCTCGAACGCGAAGCACTTAGTTAACCCCTGCATAAAGGTCAAGAGGTGCCGATGCCCAGCAGCATTCTCGTCATCGAAGATGAGCCCGCCATTTCCGAACTGATTTCGGTCAACCTGCAGCACGCAGGCCATTGCCCGATCCGCGCGTATAACGCGGAGCAGGCGCAGAACCTGATCAGCGATGTGTTGCCCGACCTCGTCCTGCTCGACTGGATGCTGCCGGGCAAGTCGGGCATCGCGTTCGCCCGCGACCTGCGCAACAACGAGCGGACCAAGCACATTCCGATCATCATGCTCACCGCGCGCGGCGACGAGCAGGACAAGGTGCTCGGCCTCGAGATCGGTGCGGACGACTACGTCACCAAGCCGTTCTCGCCGAAAGAGCTGATGGCGCGCATCAAGGCGGTGTTGCGCCGCCGCGCGCCGCAGCTGACTGAGGACGTGGTCGCGATCAACGGCCTGAAGCTCGATCCGGCCACGCATCGGGTGGCGGCGCATGCGGAAGGCAGCGAGATCAAGCTCGATCTCGGGCCGACCGAATTCCGTCTGCTGCACTTCTTCATGACCCATCCGGAGCGCGTGCATAGCCGCACGCAGTTGCTCGATCAGGTATGGGGCGACCACGTGTTCGTCGAAGAGCGCACGGTGGACGTTCATATCAAGCGTCTGCGTGCCGCGCTCAAGCCGGCAGGGTGCGATGCTATGATTGAGACGGTGCGGGGCAGCGGTTACCGGCTCGCGAAGAGCGCGTAATACGGCTGGGTGAGTGGATAGGCCTGGCGCGCGTCCGGCCCGTCTTCATCACGGCTAGCGCCGTTTGTACTCCCGCGCCGCGAGATGCCATCGCGGCGCGTATTGTCTTCTCTTCGATCGCTAGAACATGAACATCATCTGGGCGCGTTCCATTGTGTCGGTCGTGCTGCTTGCTGTTCTGTGCGCGTTGCTTGGCGTGTTCGTCAACGTCAGGGCTGCACTGATCGTGGCGATCGTCGTGCTGCTCGCGCAGAGCGTCTTTAGCACCTTCCACAAACAGCGTCTGTGGCGTCTGCTCGATGCGCCGGTCTACGGCGAAGTGCCGAGCGCGCCGGGTATCTGGGGCGAAATCTACTACCGGCTGCACAAGCTCGCGAAGCGCTGGCACGCCCAGGTGCGCCAGGTCGAGCAGCAGCACTCGCGTTTCATTCAGGCCATCCAGGCATCGCCGAACGGCGTCGCGATGCTCGACGATCACGATCAGATCGAATGGTGCAACTCGATCTCCGAAGTGCACTTCGGCCTCGATGCGAAGCGCGACCTGCGCCAGCACATCACCCACCTCGTGCGTCAGCCCGACTTCGTCCGCTATCTGAATTCGCATCATTACGAAGAGATGCTGATCATGCGCGGGATGGGCGAGAAGCGCCAGAACGTGCTGTCGGTACAGGTGTTTCCGTATGGCGAAAACCGCAAGCTGGTGCTCTCGCAGGACATCACCGAACTCGAGCGTACCGACGCGATGCGGCGCGACTTCGTGGCCAACGTGTCGCATGAACTGAAGACGCCGCTCACGGTGCTGTCGGGTTTTCTGGAGACGATGCGCGAGTTGCCGTTGAGCGAAGCCGAACGTGCCCGCTACCTCGAATTGATGGAACAGCAGGCGGCGCGCATGCGGCATATCGTCAACGATCTGCTGGTGCTCGCCAAGCTCGAAGGCGACAACAAGCCGCCGAGCGAGCAGATGATCGACATGCGCGCGGTGCTGCGGCATCTGCGCGACGACTCGGCGAGCCTGTCCAGCGATCACCATTGCATCACCTTCGATGCGGACGAGGGACTTACCGTCACTGGCGTCGAAACCGAAATCCTGAGCGCGCTCGGCAACCTCGTGACCAATGCGATCCGCTACACGCCGGACGGCGGCAAGATTCACGTGACGTGGCAGGCCAATGGCGGCAGCGCGGTCTTTTCCGTGACCGATAGCGGCCTCGGCATCCCCGCCGCGGATATTCCCAGGCTCACCGAACGGTTTTACCGGGTGGACCGCAGCCGCTCGCGCGACACCGGCGGCACGGGCCTCGGCCTCGCGATCGTCAAGCACGTGCTGCAGCGGCACGACGCACAGCTTGAAGTGAAGAGCGAAGAAGGGCGCGGCAGCACCTTCACCGTGCGCTTCCCGGTGTCGCGCACGGCGCGGCGCCAGCCCGCACCGGCCTGAGGCTCAGGAACAGAACTTCCCCAGCAGACTCATCTGCGCATTGCGCGACGACTTGCCCGGCCGACGGCGGCGGTAGTGGCCGTCGCTTTGCATGAGCCACGCCGATTGATTGTCGCCGAGGAAGGCCGACAGACCCTCGGCGATCACGCGGCGCTTCAGGCGGCGATTGTTGATCGGAAACGCCACTTCGACACGCCGGAAGAAATTGCGGTCCATCCAGTCGGCGCTGGACAGATACACGTTTTCCTTGCCCTCGTTGTAGAAGTAGAAAATCCGGTGGTGTTCGAGGAAGCGCCCGACGATCGAGCGTACCGTAATGTTCTCCGAGAGCCCCGGCACGCCAGGTTGCAGCGAACACACGCCGCGCACGATCAGATCGATCTTCACGCCCGCCATCGATGCTTCGTACAACTCGGCAATCACGGTCGGTTCGAGCAGCGCATTCATCTTGGCGACGATGCGCGCCTTCTTGCCGGCGCGCGCATGCTCCGCCTCGGCGCGAATCGCTTCGATGAGCTTCGGATGCAGCGTGAACGGCGACTGCCACAGCTCGTGCAGCTTCAGTTCGCCGCCGATGCCGGTCAACTGCTGGAACACGTGGTGGACGTCTTCGCAGATATTCTGGTCCGACGTCATCAGGCCGAAGTCGCTGTAGAGGCGCGCAGTGCGCGGATGATAGTTGCCGGTGCCGAGGTGGGCGTAACGCTTGAGCGTCGTCTTGCCGTTGTGCGACACGCGCCGCACGATCAGCATCATCTTCGCGTGGCACTTGTGGCCCACCACGCCGTACACGACGTGCGCGCCCACGGCTTCCAGTTGCGCCGCCCAGTTGATATTGGTTTCTTCGTCGAAGCGCGCGAGTAGCTCCACCACCACGGTGACTTCCTTGCCGTTGCGCGCGGCCTGCATCAGCGCGTCCATCAGCGGGGAGTCAGTGCCGGTGCGATAGATGGTCTGCTTGATCGCCATCACGTTCGGGTCTTTGGCCGCCTGCAACAGCAGTTCGAGCACCGGCTGGAAGCTTTCGTACGGATGATGCAGCAGCACGTCGCCTTGATCGATCACGTCGAACAGGCTCGCGCTATTGGCGATCTGCGGCGGGATGGACGGAATGTGCGGGACGAATTTCAGATCGGGCCGGTCCACCATCTCCGGCAACTGCATGAGCCGCACCAGATTGACGGGGCCGTCGACGAAGTAGCAGTCCTTGTCGGACAGGCTGCTTTCGTCGAGCAGGCGCTGCACCAGATGCGCAGGCGTATCCGCCGACACTTCGAGGCGCACGGCGTTGCCCAGATGCCGCGCCGGCAATTCGCCTTGCAGCGCGACGCGCAGATTGGTGATTTCGTCTTCGTCGACGAACAGTTCGCTATTGCGCGTGATGCGGAACTGGTTGCAGCTACGCACCACCAGATTGGGAAACAGCTCGCCCACAAAGCGCTGCAGCAGCGAGCTCAGCAGCACGAAGCCGTGCGGATAGCCCGACAGTTCCTGCGGCATGCGCACGAGCCGCGGCAGGGCACGCGGTGCCTGCACGATGCCCATCAGCGCCTGGCGGCCGAAGGCATCCTTGCCTTCCAGTTCGACGACAAAGTTCAGGCTCTTGTTGAGCACGCGCGGAAACGGATGCGCGGGGTCGAGGCCGATCGGCGTCAGGACCGGCAGCAGTTCGTCGAAGAAGTAATTGCGCGCCCATTCGGTCTGCGCTTCGTTCCATGCTTCCGTGCCGTGAAAATAAATCCCTTCCTGTTCAAGCGCGGAGAGTACTGTGTCGTGCAGCATGCGGTACTGGCGATGCACGAGCTTCTGCGCACGCTCGACCACGAGGTCGTAGACGTGCTGCAGCGACATGCCGTCCGGCGACAGCGCACCCGGGTTGTCGCGCATCTGCTCCTGCAGCCCGGCCATGCGGACTTCGAAGAATTCGTCGAGATTGCTGCTGGTGATGCAGATGAAACGGAGGCGTTCGAGCAAGGGGACGGCGGGATCGGCGGCTTGCGCCAGCACGCGCTCGTTAAAACCCAGGATGCCCAGTTCGCGATTCAACAGAGGGTAGCGGGTGGACATCGGCAGCGAGAATGGAAGGTCAGGTAGGGACGGCGAAAGACGCTCGGAAATTCTCACAGTATGATGACGCTCTTATGACAATCGATTGATTATAAACTTACGCTGTATCGGTCTTGTGTCGTAAATATGACGCAATGAATATGGGACCATATGGGACCATAACGCAGGCATTCACCGTGAAGGTTACAACGTGAGGTCCGGTACGCTTAAAATGGTGGCTTTGAACGGCGGAGCCGGCAACAAGCAGGCTGCGCTAGCGCGTATGGAGTCCGCTCAATCGATGGTCAACACTCCACAACTTCTCGCTGCCGTCGACCTTGGCTCGAACAGTTTTCGTCTGATCGTGGGCCGGGTCGAAGAAACCGATGCCGGCAGCCAGATCTACCAGGTCGATGCGCTGCGCGAGCCCGTGCGGCTGGCCGCAGGCCTGTCGAGCGACAAGATGCTCGACCGCGCCTCGCAGGTGCGCGGCTGGGACGCGCTCAAACGCTTCGGCGAACGGCTGCGCGATTTCCACCCCGATCACGTGCGGGCGGTGGCCACCAACACCTTGCGGATTGCCAAGAACGCCGGCGAATTCCTCGGCGAGGCGCAGGCGGCACTGGGCTTCCCGATCGAAGTGATTGCCGGGCGCGAAGAGGCTCGTCTGATCTATGCGGGCGCGGCGCACTCGGTGCCTGCGAGTCCGGGCAAGCGCCTCGTGGTCGATATCGGCGGTGGCTCGACCGAGTTCATCATCGGCTCGCACTACACCCCCATCAAGATGGAAAGCCTGTATATCGGCTGCGTGAGCCATAGCCGGGCCTTCTTCCCGGCGGGCAACGTGGACGAATACACGATGCGTCAGGCCGAGCTCGCCGCCGGCCGCGAAATCCAGATCATTTCCAACGAGTACAAGAAGACCGGCTGGGAACAGGCGATCGGCTCGTCGGGCACTGCTCGCGCGCTCGCGGAACTGGTCGAAGCGAACGGCTTCAACGACCCGGGCATCACCCACGGTATTTCGCGTGGCGGCCTCGAACGCCTGAAGCGGGCGTTGATCAAGGCGGAGAACGTCAACCGCCTGAAACTGGTGGCGCTGAAGAGCGACCGGATTCCGGTGCTGGCGGGCGGTCTGTCCATCATGCTCGCGGTGTTCGACGAACTGGGCGTGGACTATGTCGACACCACCGACGGCGCCTTGCGTCTCGGCGTGCTGTACGACCTGCTCGGCCGTTCGCAGCACGAAGACATGCGCACGGTCACGGTGGAAGGCTTCATGCGCCGCTACGGCGTGGATCGCGCGCAGGCGGGCCGCATCGGCGAACTGGCGGTGAGCTTCTACGATCAGTTCGGCGAACCGGATACGGAGCGGCGTGTCGAGAATCGCATGTTCCTGAGCTGGGCGGCCTCGCTGCATGAAATCGGTCTGTCGATCTCGCATAGCGCGTATCACAAGCACTCGGCCTATATCGCGAGCAACGCCGACATGCCGGGCTTTTCGCGCACCGACCAGGCGCGTCTAGCGGCGCTCGTGCTGGGGCATGCGGGCAAGCTCGGCAAGCTGTCGCAAACGCGTGAAGTGGAATGGCCGCTGCTGTTCTGCTTGCGCCTCGCCGCACTGCTGTGCCGGCGTCGTGCGGATGTCGGATTGCCGGGTATCGCGGTGGCGCGCGTCAACAACGGCTACGAAGTGCGTCTGCCGAAGGAGTGGGTGGGCAACAATCCGCTGACCGACTACAGCCTGATTCAGGAAGCGGCTGAATGGGAGAAGGTGGGCATTCCCTATCGCGTCGTTTATACGGACGACTGACGATACGCGCGAAGCGAGGTTCGATGCGTGTGCGATGGGCACTGCGTCGGGCGTCACGCTCCACAAAGCGATCAGCAAACAGCCCGGCGGAGCGCATGCTCTGCCGGGCTGTTTCCGTTTTGCACCTACCCCGTAGTGTTCTGCTTAACCCGGCAAGGCATCGCCGAGGAAGTGGCGTGCATAGCGCGCGTTGATTTCGGACAGTCGCAGCAGCGTCAGAAAGTCAGCCGTGTTGAAGTCGGGATCCCAGGCCGGTGCGCCGCAGATTTTCGCACCGAGCCGCAGATAACCTTTGACGAGCGGCGGCGGCGCCACCTGGGCGCCGGTTTGCAGTTCGTCGACCGGCAGCGGCGTGTGCGCGAAGGCGCGGTACTCCTGCGCGGTCATCGCGCTATCGCGCAGCGCGCAGTACAGATTCGCCGCGTAGTGACCACCGTCGGCCATCGCTACGCTCGCGCAGCCGAGCATCGTTTCGTAGCCGTTGTGCAACATGTACGACGCGAGGCCGCCCCACAGCGACATGATCACGGCGCCGCTGCGGTAATCCGGATGCACGCACGAGCGGCCCACTTCGACCATCTTCGGGCGCAGATGCGTGAGACGCGAGACGTCGAACTCGCTTTCGGCATACAGACGGCCGATGCGCGCCGCCTGGTGCGGCGGCAGCGCACGATAGGTGCCGACCACCTTGAGCGTATCGAGATCGCGTACCAGCAGGTGGTCGCAATAGTGATCGAAAGCGTCGACGTCGAGACCCGCGGGGCCGGTCAGGCGCGCGCCCATTTCGTCGGCGAACACCCGGTAGCGCAGATGCTGCGCTTCGCGAAGCTCTTCATCTGTGCGTGCCCAGGCCACTTGCAGCCGGTGTTGCGCGGTGACGGTTTCCTCGGCGCGCGGCAGACGACGGCGCGTCTCGAGGTTCGAAGCGAGCGGCAGGGAAGACGTCGGCAGATCTTGCATGTGGGCGTTCCTTGTCGAAAAAGAGTTTTTCGCTTTTTCGCCAATGTAGTAACGCCCGGTGACGCTCGCATGGCAGCGTCGTGACTATTGGGTGACAGTCCGTAAGGTCCCCCCTTTATTTGCGTTTCGGTGTTTTACAAAAGATCGGGGCTGATCGCCGCGCGCAGCACCACCTGCTCGTCGCCGTCGCGCTCGCGGCTAGCCAGCCACCAGACGCCTGCCTTCTTGAGCGGCCAGCTTGTGTCGCTTTGGGCAAGCAGTTGCGCCGCGACGTGACCGAGGGTCGGCTGATGGCCGACTACCACCACCGTCGGTGCAATGCCTTCGGGCCAGCCGGCGGCGCCGAGCACGTCAGCCGCACTGGCGCCGGGCGCGAGTTCGCGCACCACGCGGTATTGATCGGTCAGGCTTTCGACGGTCTGGATGGTGCGCACGGCGGGGCTGGCCAGGATCACGGCGTCGTCGTCGAGCCGCGCGCGCAGCCACTTCGCCACGGCTTGCGCCTGTTTGCGGCCGCGCACGGTCAACTGGCGGGCCAGGTCGCTCGGGGCGATCTCTTCGGCTTCGGCGTGGCGCCAGAGGATCAGATTCATGTTTGTCTCCCAGGTCTTGAGCGGCGCAACACGCGCGACGCTGTGTTGTACCACTGTCGCACGGCGGGGCGCGTGACAGCAAGGCAAGGAGGCAACGGGGAGGCGGCTTGAGCGCAGTCGGCTCCGCTCAGGAGAGTGTCAGATTAACAACGCAACACATGACGAGCAGCAGTAAGGCATAGGTAACGGCGATATCAAACGGATAGCGCATGGCGTGACTCGACGGAATTTTGCCAGCAGTCATCTTAGATAGCCGCATTCCGCAGCAACGTTACCCAGCCAACAGTTCGCAAAAAGACGTGCGCGGCTCAGGACGTTTTCTGGCGTTTGACGCGCGTCGTGGAGATGTCCAGCGACATGAACGATGGATTCGCGGCGTCGGGCGACGGCTGTCGGGCGTCGAAGGCGTCGAGCTGACGCAGCAGCCGATCCAGTGCGTCCAACTGGGCGCGGGTCAGATGAGCGGCGTCGAGAAGCTGGTTGAGCCGGCGCCGCCAGTAGCCGGACGACAGGATCGATCCGCCGCGGCCCTCGGCCAGCGCTGCCGGCATCACGCATGCGATGTGCGCGATGTCCTTGTCAAGGAACAGAACCATGTGTGCGCCCTCCCGATTTTGCCTTTGATCCATGTGCGAAACACCACGTACGTTCCGTGGCCGGCTAGCGGGCGGCCGCGCCTGCGGCTGGCAACGATCGACGGCCCGGTACGGGGATGCTATGACGAGCTGAGGAAGCGGACTGTCAACAATGGTCAGGCGCCGGCCGGCGGACCCTGGCAAAGTGAGGCCGGCGGCGCACGGCCTGTCCCGTAATTGTGATGTTTTTGACAACAGTGTTTTCAATATCTAGGTATTTACCCTAGGTCTTCCCAGCCATACACTGTCTTCATCGGTCGTACATCCCAGTGGTTGTAGCGCCGCACAAAACAATTTTCGGAGGTAGTCGTCATGAAGTCGTTTATCGAAGCTGCTGTTATTGCCGCCCTGATCGCCGCACCGCTCGCCGCGTTTGCGCAGTCGAGCCAACCGTTGACCCGCGCTGAAGTGCGCGCCGACCTGGTTCAGGTCGAAAAGGCCGGCTACAACCCGAACGACTGGATTCACTACCCCGACAACATTCAGGCTGCGGAAGCCCGCGTCGCCGCCGAAAAGGGCGCCGCGCAGGCTGATGCAACCGGCTATGGCTCGGGCAGCAACGGTTCGTCGCAAGCCGGCCAGCGCGCCAGCTCGGCAGTGAGCACGTACTCGGCCCCGGTGGCGATCTACGGTCACTAAGTAAGCCGCGCGGATAGCGTGGCGGGAAGATTGTCGCGTGGCGTCCTTCGGGGCGCTCGCGAGTAACAGGCAGGTCGGCTCTCGCAGGAGAGGCTGGCCTGTTTTGCCACTCGGGTATCGCCGTGCGGCGCGCAGGTTGTTGTGGGTCGGAGTTGTAATTGAACGCCGCTGCGGCTGAGCGCAGCACCTGAGAAGAGGCCGCCATGGACGCGACTGTTTTGGCCACCGCAGTGGGATGTTGTGTGTTGCTGTTCGCCGTGATTTTCGCCGTCGGCCACTACCGGCGCGAGTCTGCGCGCAAGCGGGTGATTTGCGAAATGCAGCGTCGTCGTCTTTACGAGTTCAGCCGGCCGAAACACTGAGCCGGTTTCCCGGCGCCAGAGGGGCGAGTCTCGCCGCTCCGGCGCCTTTGGGCGTTTAGATCACCATGCCGCCCGAGACTTCGATGCGCTGGGCGTTGACCCAGCGGTTGTCGTCGGCGAGCAGCGAGGCGATCATCGGGCCGATGTCGTCCGGCAGGCCCGCACGGCCGAGCGCCGTCCACTCCGCCACGCGCTTGTTGATCTCCGGATTGTCGCGCACCATGCCGCCGCTGAAGTCGGTGGCGACCGCGCCCGGCGCGACGGTGTTGACGGCGATCCGGCGCGGGCCGAGCTCTTTCGCCAGATAGCGGGTCAGCACTTCGACCGCCCCCTTCATGGACGCATAGGACGCACTGCCCGGCACGGCGACGCGAGTGAGCCCCGACGAAATATTGACGATGCGGCCGCCGTCTTGGATCAGCGGAACGAGCTTCTGCGTCAGAAAAAACACCCCCTTGAAATGGACGTTGTAGAGGCTGTCCAGCTCTTCCTCGGAGGTCTGCTCGAACGGTGCGTGGTGCGACGTGCCGGCGTTGTTGACGAGGTAGTCGAAGCGCTCGGCGCCCAACTGTGCGAGCGAGTCCCGAACCTGTCCGACGAACGCGTCGAACGTACTGATCTTGCCGGTATCGAGCTGCAGCGCGACCGCTTGCCGACCTTCCTCGGCCACGAGACCGACGACCTTCTCGGCCTCCGCCTGATTGGCTCGATAGGTGAAAATGGAACTGACGCCGCGCTTCGCCAGGTGGAGCACCGTGTTGCGTCCCAGGCCGCGGCTGCCGCCGGTGACGATGGCGATCTTCGGTGTGGCCTCTGCTGATTTTCCTGCTGTCATGCTGCGCTCCGCGTTAGGTGGGGAGAGGCAAGCTTATGCCGGCCGCTCCCGGCGCTGAATGCCCGAACTGCCTCACTTCTTGCCTGATCCTGCCGGCACGCCCACCTCGGGCCACAAGAGGCGCTAACATGCGGCCATGCAGATGCGGAGGGTGTTCCCATGTCAAATGCCTTGCTCGAAGCCGTCAAACGCTATACCGATCAGCACGCCGACCAGCAAAACCCGTATATGACGGCCATCGAAGGGATGGCTATTCTCCGCTCGGACCATGAGCGGCCGCCTTCTCATCTGATCATGAGGCCGGCTCTCTGTGTCGTGGTTCAAGGCGCGAAGTGGACGACCTTCGGCGACCGGCGCTATGACTATCGGGCCGGGCAGGCGCTGGTGGTCAGCGTCGAGATGCCGGCGCTCAGCCGGGTGGCGAAGGCCAGTCCGGCCGAGCCGTTTCTCGGCGTGGTGATCGAGTTCGACCTTGCCGTCATGCGCGATGTGATGGAGCGCCTCGATACGCCACCCACGCCGGAAGACCCGCTCGGGCATGGCGTTTTTGTCGCCAATTTCGACGGCCCGCTGACCGACTGCGTATTGCGCATGGTGCGCCTGCTCGATACGCCTCGCGCCATTCCGATCCTCGCGCCGATGATCATGCGGGAGATCTGCTACTGGTTGCTAAGCGGTCCTGATGGAAATGAGGTCGCGCGAGTCGTGCTGGCGAACGACCATGCGCAAAGAGTCGTGACGGCGATTCATGCCTTGCGCGACCAGTTCACCGAAACCATACGCATCGAGGAGCTGGCCGCCGTGGCGCAGATGAGTCCGTCGGCCTTCCACAGGCAGTTCAAGGCGCTCACCTCGATGACGCCGCTGCAATATCAGAAGCAGTTGCGCCTGCTCGAAGCGCGCAATCTGATGGCGGCGGGCGAAGCGAACGCCGAAGCGGCTGCCTATCAGGTGGGCTATGAAAGCCCCTCGCAATTCAGCCGTGAATATGCGCGCATGTTTGGCGCGCCACCGCGTCGCGATATGGCGACGTTGAAGACCGCCATCGTTTAGCGTCCTGTTCTGTTGCGCGGCGTGCGGTCTGCGTCGAGCGGATGCCAGGCGCCTATTCCGATTGTGAGGTTTAGGAGAAAAGTGATTTCATAACTTAGGTATTTACCCTAGGTCCGTCGCTCTCTAGACTGTCTTTACCGGCTGCACACAAACCAGTTTGCAGCGCCGTTAAAAACAATCTCTGGAGGTAATGATCATGAAATCGCTCATCAAAGCTGTCGCCCTTGCTGTTGCTATCGCTGCCCCGGTTGCTTCATTCGCTCAATCGAACCAGCCTTTGACCCGCGCCGAAGTCCGTGCGCAACTGGTCCAGCTCGAAAAGGCCGGCTACAACCCGTCCATTTCCAACGACCCCACCTATCCGGCGAACATTCAGGCCGCCGAAGCACGCGTTGCTGCTGAGAATGGTTCGACGAGCGGCGTCGGCGGTGCGGTTAGCGGCTCGTCGGAATCGGGTGTTCGCACTTCTGCGTTGTCGGCGGTGAGCGACTCGCGTTCGGTCTACGCCGGCCACTAAGCCACGCGTTTTAGCCGACTCCCTGGCGGTGTGTCTGAAGCCAGGGTGTGCGGCAGGTTGTGTTGGACCGATTGGCCCGCTCCCGCGCAGATGTGCGGGAGTGGGCCAATTGCTTAGGGCGTGCCCACCAGCGTAACGGGGAAGACGTCGGGTAGCCGTTACAATGGCCCGATCGTATTTCCACCGGAGCGACCGGATGGCGCGCCTATCGACCCTTACCCATCTGTCCATCAAGCACGTCTTGCCCATCACACGAAATGCCGCGGAGTCGGATTCAGCGCGACGTTCGATGAGGCCTCTGTTCCCGCTCGCGGCAACGCTGCTTGTCTCACTGCATTGCGCGACTGCATTAGCCGGCGATATCGCGCGGGATACCCCAGCCGCATCCATGGCGCTCGCGCAAGGGCTGTATGCGGCGCCTGGGCCATCCGCGGCCGTATCGAGCGTGGCGACGCCGGCAATCACAGCGTCCCCGCTGCCGTCGGAAGCACCGCCGGACAAAGTGCCTGCAGCCGCTCCTTCGATCGTCGCGACGGCAACGGCAGCACCTTCACCCGCCAAGGCACCTGAGACGGAATGGATCAACTACGTGGCCGTCATTGCGGGCATCGTGGGGGCGATTACGGGTATCGCCGGCGCGATCATGGGCGGACTTGGTCTGCGTATGGCCAGTCGTCAGAGGCGGCGGTATTGATCGGTTAGACCTGCTTGATCCTGTCTCGAGCGTCGCGCGCCGCCATCGGGCAACAACGTGACAACCCCGCGGCAACCCCGCGGCAACAATGCCGAAAGCCCGCTCGAGGCGGGCCTTCATGAAACAAAAAGAATAGGCTTAACGCGGGGACGGCCGATCGGCCAGCTCGCGATGCTCGGCCACCGCTCGGCGAACCGCTTCCATCAGGTCCGGATGGGTTTCGGAGGCAGGCGTTTCAATCAGCCTGCGCGGAGGTGTCTTGGCGCGAGGCTTTAGCGTCACACCGTACAGTTTTTGCGGCGCAGTCATGCTTGACCTCCAGTGTCTGCTTACGCATAGGGAAGGCTTGCCCGAAAAGTCTAGGCCTTTTTGCGCCGCTTGTCTCGCCCCCTTTGTCCCGTTCGTCCGTCTCGTTCATCGGGCAACTGACCGACCTCCCGGCGAGCAGGCCGGGCGTGAACTCGTCCGCTTATGGTGCTGGCTTATCGGCAGACATGGACGTGATGATGGTGATGCCACTCCCAATGGCAATGACGATGATGGTCGTAATCGGCGAATGCCGGCGCCGTCGCACACAGCGTTGTCATAGCGACCACCACGGCGATACAGATCTTCTTCATAGCTTGGCTCCTCACAAAGATACCGATAGAAGACACAGCAGTTTTCGTACCTGATCGTCGTTCGTTAAGCGACTCGTCCATTGTCCTGTTTGCGAGAAAAGTGATTTCATAACTTAGGTATTTACCCTGGGTCATGGTCTTTCTACACTGTGATCACTGGCTGCACACAAACCCGTTTGCAGCGCTGTCCAAGACAATCTCTGGAGGTCGTTATCATGAACTCGCTTATCAAGGCTGTCGCTATTGCTGTTGCTCTCTCCGCTCCGGTCGTGTCGTTCGCCCAATCGAACCAGCCGCTGACGCGCGCCGAAGTGCGTGCGCAACTGGTCCAGCTTGAAAAGGCCGGCTATCGTCCGGGTGGCGACCAAGCTACTTACCCCGTTCAGATCGAGGCTGCCGAAGCGCGCGTTGCTGCTGAGAATGGCTCGACGAGCGGTGTCGGTGGTGTCGTGAGCGGCTCGTCGGAATCGGGCGCGCCCGCCGCAGCCGTGTCGAGCTATCCCGGCGAGCGTTCGCTTTACGTAGGTCACTAAGCCACGACCAAGCTGTCAGATTGGCGAGCCGTTAGCGACTGATCCGGTGGCTGGCATCGCCCGCTGAACGCGCAGTACCCTCTGCGCGCCTCATGGCTAAATTGGCCCGCTACCGCCGCAATGGGCGGTAGCGGGCCAATGTTCGTATTGGATCGGCCGTTCGTTGGTTCGTACGCCTTGGCGGCCTTTAGTCGATCGCTACGCCATGCGTTGCACAAGCCTGCCGCATGGCGCGCAGGACGATCGGCTGCATCTTCTCATTCCATGACTCAGGGTGTGCGTCGAGGTATTGATCCACGATCGTGCCGACTGCCCGGGTATTGGCATTCATGGCGCCGATACAGCGGCGGAGCTTCTCGACCCTCGCGTCCGGCGCGCCGAACACCGTGGAGTACGAGAAGCCGTCGAGGATGCCAATGACGTAGGCAGCACGCATCGATTGGCTTCCGCCTCGAAAGTAGTTGCCGGTGAGAAACCCGTTGTCGGCATCGGATGCCGGACTGGCCTGCGCGGTGGAGCAAAGTGCGATGAGTGCCAGGGCGGCGATCGATTTGTTCATCTGCTGTCGGTTCAAAAGAATAGGGTGCGCTATTGTGTGCCGCCATTGTGACGATGCTGCGGCGGCCTTCCAAATGCGCATCCGATAGTCTTTCCTGGACCTGTCAGACGTAGTTGCCCCGGCGATGCTGGGGCGGTCGGCGATGCGGGTGATGACGGGGCGGCGGCACCTGACGGCAGCGGCGCACGAGATGGCCGCGATACCAGACCCGTTTGCACACAACACGGGGATGCGCCTCGGCGCTAACGGGTGCGAATGCTGCGGCGCACGCCGCAAGCAGGATGAGCAATACAGATTTGCGCACGGATCGATCCTTCAATGACTTCGGACGGTGGGTTCAGCTTCGGATATGGGACTGTAGCAAGGAGACGTCGGGCAAGGCGAGTTTCGGTATCAAAGTAGCGGGGAGGTGCCCTGACGAGGGGCGCAACGCCGGATTTCATTACCCGTATTTTTTGAAAGCACGACCAGTTGGGTAAAACTGTTCGAATGCGCGTACGGTTCAAAGAAACGTTCCATCACGCCGATGAAGACGCCGAGACTCACGCCGTTGAAGGCGGGCTCGTCGATCGTCAACAGCACTTCTATACCGCGGACGAAGTTTGCCAGAGGCTTGGCGGGCATCCATCGCATGCAGGGGCGGTGATCGAGTCCGGCGATTCCGTCGATCAGCGTCGACATGGATGTCGACGCCGAATGAGCATGCTGGTAAAGCAGGGCTTTGAGACCGGCAAGGTCCAGTGACAGCGCATTTGGCGTGAGCTGCGCAACGATACGCCAGAGACTCCTGTTGCCCTGCGCCAGCGTCGCGCTTCGAGTCGGGGCCCGCAGCATGGAAATCGTGCAGGCAAACGAAGCATCCTCATTCAACAGATCGCCGCCCGGCATGCCGAACGGCATGGCCGGCGGCAAGTCCCGATTGGTGCAGGTCAGTTCGATGCCCAACGGACCCGGGTCCAGCTCGGCGGGTGTCGCCCCGATACTCACGAAGGAAATCTCGGTCTCATAGCCGGGGCGCTGCTGCGCGACCCATCGATCGCGACGGGCGAGCCAGTACGTTCGTGACGACTGGGCCGATTCGTCGTGCCGCATCGAACGGTAAGGCGGAATTTCCCGCACCACCTTGCCTGCCGCGGTCTGCTCGATCGTATAGACGGAATCGATCGAGTAGATTTCAGTGTTCGGAACGCGCGGTGCTTCGGGGATCACCGGGTACGAAAGGGCGTCGCGCGCGCCTCGAAGCGGCAGCGCTTCGCGTTTAAACAGGTTGATGACGGGTGTGCAGAAGAGCCGAAGATTGTCGGCCCGAAGGGTTCCCAATACGTGTGCCGCGGAAGAGTCCTTTAGCACGTTTGCGACGGCGATATGCAGCGTCAACTTTTTGCATGAGCCGGTGGCCCGCAGCAGGCGCGCGAAATCGAGGTCGATAAAGTAAAACTTCTCGGGAAACGCGAAGAACTCCATCAGCCGGCGAAACGCCGCCGGAGCGTCCGGTTCCCCGCCGATCAGCGCGTCCTGATCTTCGAAGCCGACGGCACTAAACGGTAGGTGCGAGAGCGCTTTCCACCGACCGGACCCATCCGCTTCGGCAAACGCGGCGGTAGGGCGCATCAGCAGGGTATCGGTGAGTGCCGATACGAAGCTCTGCTGCCCGGTTAGGTGTATCCGCACCGGACTGCCGCCTTGCGTCGCGGCAAATGCTTCGGCTTCGGCGGCCGGTTCGAATGAGATCGAGACCAGACCGGTTGTGTGCGCCGGAAGCTGGGTGCTCATCGGCGCTGTCGCCGTCGCGGAATAACGGGCCTCCGTTAAACGCAGCGGCAGCACGGTCACATCGTAGACCGTACGAAACCGGCACTCGCCCACGCGAGCCTCCAGCGCCGCCCCGCGCTTGACCGTGACCGCTTCGGTCAGTTGGCCGGTGCGGGAATCCGTCGCGAACTGCGCGATCGAGCAGGATGGAATTGCCCGCAGATAGTGCGGGTACAGCATGTCCAGAAGCGCCTCGGTGAATTCCGGGTACTCGTCCTCGATCCTGGCGCCGAGGCGGGCACCCAACAGTGCCGAGGATTCGATCATGCGCTCGACGTGCGGGTCCTCCGAGTTGTCGCTCGCCATGGCGAGGCGGGCGGCGATCTTCGGGTTACGCTCGGCGAACGCGCGCGCGTACTGCCTGAGCAGCGAGAGTTCGCGTTCGTAAAAAGGCAGCAGTTCTTCCATTTGCGGGTTGCCGCTTCGAGCTCAGTGGACCTGCGGATATTACCGGGAAGGGCGGGGCGGCTGTCTTAACAGGGGATTAAGCAGGCGTGCCACGCCGAGTGTGGCACGCTCGCGTTGCAGGGCTTCGAGGTTGTCGAAAGCGAAACGCGCGCCGCGCAGCCGTTCGACCCGCCTGACTTCTGAAATGCCGACGAAATACGGCATCATGTAGCGCAGAAACACCAGCGGCGACAGGATGAGCGCCGCACCAACAGCGGCCTGAAACTGATCGTTGCCGTGCGTGCCGAGCGACGCACCGGCAATCGACAGCATGGCCACGCCGATTGCCGAGCCAATCGGCGCATACCAGCTTGACGACGGCCTGCGGCTGGCTGTGCGCGGGCGCACAATCCTGGCGACTCTCTCCTCCCTGACGACGAGGGTTGGGCTGGCCAGGCTCGTAGCGAATTGAAGCCAGTGCGCGCGTTTTTCGCTGTGGAAGTAGATAAGGTAGACGGCACTCAGCAACACGAGGTACGCAAGAACGACGGCCACCACCGACCGCTGCGACAGACCGAACGGTTCCGCAATGGTTTCGCACACAGCCGCTGCGAAGAGACTGAAATTGAGCCGCATGAGTATGCTCATGCCCCGGTGGTAGGCGCTATAGCGGGTTGCAAAAAATGCCGCAAAGATGCTGAAGGCGAAGACAGCCACGAGCATCACCGGCACCAGCCACACGAGGACGGGGAAACTCGTCGCAATCATGAAGCCGGCGACGGCATTGAACACGAACATGCCGAACGGCATCCTGATCAGGGTCTTTTCCATAGGATCAGCTTACCAGTGGTGACGTGCCGCCAGGTCGTCCCACCAGCCGCCGATCCGCTTTCCATAGTGGCGCGACACGAAGACCTGAACCGTCAGCCCCACGCCGAAACCGACCGCGAGTACGGCAAGGACCGGCACCTCCACAGGCGCCCCCACCACCAGCGCCACGACGCCAGGCACCGCGGCACCAGCGCCCCAGCCGGCCAGCCAGCCTGCTGCGTTAGCGGGTTGGCTGTGTGCTTCCAGGCTTGCAAACTGATGCAGATTGTCCGCATCAATCGAGTCCAGGATGGCCTGCGGACCTAGCGCAAGCAATCCGCCCGCACCCACGCCGGTAATGCGCCCGCCCAGGGTTTCTCCAAACCCTTCGAGGTTGACGCGGTTTTTCGCCTCGAGCGCTTCAAGTGCCGCCTGGCGATACGCAGGAATACGCACGACATTGGCCGCCGCACGCCCTTTGATGACGTAACCGGCAGCCTTTTTGCCCGCTGGAATTTCGAAGGCCCACTTGCCGTCGATACGCACGAGCTTGAGCGTATTGCCGAAGCGCTTCTGCGCCGATTTGATGCCCTGGTTTCCGCCTTTTCTTGCCCACGCAAGAAGCTTTTGCCTGGCCTGGTCCGGGATATCGAGCAAGTCGGAGGTCGGCGCTTTGGGCACCAGCGACAACGCGGAGCCCGCAGCAGTGGCGGCGGTGGCGCCGATATTCGACGGCGCGTAGAACGCGTTGAGAATGTCCCCGGTGAGACCCGGGACCGTCTGTGCTTCCTTGTACAGTTTGCCGAACTCGGTCTTGTTGAACTCCTGTTCGACCTCTCTGAGCGCCTGTTGAAGCATCACCAGATCGTTCGCGCGTTGTTCGGCCGTCAGGCTGTCGTCGTATTTGAGCTCGGCGATGAGATAACGCGACACCGCCCTCGAGTCGGCCGGGTAGAGACCGCCGAGATCGACGAGGACGGGCGTTACCTCCGATTGGCGAGCGCCGCCGAATCCGACGCCCGGCAATGCGCTGGGCCCGAGCATGCCCCCATTACCCATGAGTGGGCCCGGGTTGTCGGCGGTGCAAGCGTAAAACTCGGTATCGCTCATATTTACCTGCGTTATCGGATCAATCGTGGGCGAAAAAATTACTGGTTTATTCAACATGCATAATGTGAAGCAATTATTGCTGCACATTAATAAGCATTCGCTAAATTGTTAATTTTTGCCGAGATTGTTCATAGCCTGAAACGCGCAATATAATCGCGAGGCGGATTTTGTCGGACTCTCAGGGCTTCGACATTGTATGCGCATAACTGACCACCAGGAAACGGGGGAACGCCATGCAGATGTCTGATCCAAGCAGCTTCTTTGGACTGCAGAACAGCAGGCTCTTTTCGATCGATACCCCGCTGTCCGGCCAGTCCCAGCTGCTGGTTAGCGATTTCAGCTGCAGTGACGAGCTGTCCCAGCTCTTCAATATTGAGGTCGGGCTGGTCTCGCAGGATGCAACCATCCAGCTGAAACAACTGATTGCCCAGAAGGTGTCAATCGAGTTACAGATTAATGACGGATCGACACGTTATTTTAACGGCTACGTCACGCGATTTATTCACCTTGGTACCGACGGCGGTCTGTCCACCTACTCGGCAACGGTGCGCCCGTGGATCTGGATGTTGGGCCGGCGCTTCGATACGCGTATTTTCCAGGACAAAACCGTGGAGGACATCCTTGGCGATGTCTTCTCGCAATACTCGAAGCTGGCGTCCTATGAATTTCGCGTTCGCAAGGATCCGAAGCCCTATAGCTATTGCACCCAGTATCGCGAATCGGACCTGAACTTTGTGCGCCGGCTGCTCGAGCAGGAAGGACTCTACTTTTATTTCGAGCATACGAAGGACGCTCACAAGCTGATCATCACGGACGATTCGCAGGGAGCCAAGGCAATCGATGGCGACTCCACGCTGCGATATGCGACGGGTGAGATGCTCGACAACGAGAGCGTGGTGACGAGCTGGCGCGCCGACCGGCAACTCGAGTCGGGCCGCATCAGCATGAAAACGTTCGACTACAAGGCACCGGCTGCGCGCCGCTTTGTGTCGGCCGATACGACCACGGATCAGGGCGATGCCGAGCGCTACGAGATTTACGATTACGTTGGCTTGCACGGATTCGACTCGACGGATCGCGGCGAGGAGTTGACGCGGTTTCGACTGGAAGCACTGGAAGCGGCGGGCAAGGTTTTCATTGGCGCGAGCAATTGCCGGACGCTTAGCCCCGGACGGTTTTTCCAGTTGACCGGGCATTACGACCATGACTCCGGCACGCAGGAGGACAGCCAGTTTCTGATTCTCTCCGTCAGCCATCATGGGACGAATAACTATCAGTCGCATGAGGGTTCCGCGACGTACTCGAACAGCTTCGTGTGCATCCGCAAGAAGATCCCGTTCAGACCTTCGCTGAGTACCCAGAAGCCGATGATTGCGGGGCCGCAAACGGCGTTCGTGGTTGGTCCGAAGGGCGAGGAAATCTACACGGACTCGCTGGGTCGCGTGAAGGTGCAGTTCCATTGGGACCGTCTGGGACAGAAGGACAATCGCAGTTCGTGCTGGGTACGTGTGGGGCAACCATGGGCGGGCGGGGGATTCGGGGCGATCCAGATTCCGCGCGTTGGCGACGAGGTTGTCGTTTCATTCCTCGACGGCAATCCGGATCGTCCGCTCATCATCTCGCGGGTGTACAACGCGCAGAACATGCCGCCGTGGGATTTGCCGGCCAATGCGACGCAGAGCGGTTTTTTGACGCGTTCGAGCAAGGGCGCGACAGTCGCGAATGCCAACGCGATCCGCTTCGAGGATATGAAGGGGCAAGAAGAGGTCTGGATTCACGCGGAGAAGGACCAGCGTATCGAGGTCGAGAACGATGAGTCGCATACGGTGGGTAACGATCGTACGAAGACCGTTGACCATGATGAAACCGTGCAGGTCAACAACAACCGCACAGAGACGGTTGGCAACAACGAGACGATTACTGTTGGTGTGAATCGTACCGAGCAGGTGGGCGGTAATGAGACGCTGTCGGTAGGGGGGAATCGCAATGAGACCATCAGCGGGATGGACAACCTGGTGGTTGCGCTGACATCGACCGAGACGGTGGGGCTTGCCAAGGCGCTCACGGTGGGTGGGGCTTATACCGTGACGGTGGCGGGCGCGATCAATTCCGCGGCCGGTCTCGCGAGCGCCGAGGAAGTCGGGCTATCGAAAACCACCATGGTGGGCAAGAGCTATACGGTTACCGCTGGGGATCGGATTGAACTCAAGGTCGGCAAGGCCCGCATCGTGATGGAAAGCAACGGTGATATTTCGATTACGGGTGGGCAGATTCGCATCGCGGCAGACGGACCAACAACAATTATCGGCAAGGACGTAGATATCAATCCTTGACGAATCAGTAAGGGGTCGCCGTCATGTCATTCATTAACCATACGCCGTTCGATGCGATCGGTTACGCGGGGGTCACACCCACCGGTGACACGTTTGATGTTGTCGTCCTTAAAACGACCTTGGCGTTTGCTACCGATGGTTCACTTTCCCTTGTCGACGAGCAACCGGGGCTGACCGTCGCGGACGTATTTCTTGGTGATCCGAACGTTTCCAGTGTCTCGCACGAGAGCGACTTCTGCCACTGGAAACCTCGTTGCGACGTTATGGTGCGAGGTACCGCGCATGCCCCGGGCGGGCAGCCTGCCGAGCAATTTACCGCCAGTCTTCGGGTCACTTCTGCCGTCCCGCGAAGCGGACCGGAATTCGGCATGCCGAGCAATTCCCCCACTACCCAAACGTTGTTGTCGAAAACACTGTCTATCACAGGCCCGCGGTGGTTCATCAGGCGCAACGGTATTGTTCGACTCACCAGTCGGCTGATTAGACTGGCGACGTTGGGTCTTGTGCGCATACCCGATTGGCGATTGACAAGGCCGACACCGATCACGACATTCTCGCTAAGATACGAGCGCGCTTTTGGCGGTTGTGCTCGCGTGCAGGTGGACGAACCTGCGGCCAAACGCGTAGCCAAATCGGCGTGGCGAACGGGAGTCACCTACGGCAGTTTGCTAAAGGTTTGGCAGGAAAGTGGCCAATCCGAAACGCTCGCTGAGGCACACTGGCCAGGCAATCCGATCGGGACCGGATTTGCTCCGGGTTGGTGGCTAAATGCGACGCAGGCTCGCCGGGTCTCCGCACCGCAAATAGAGCTGGCAGCGGCACGCATTTCGGTCGGTGATTTTCTAGCGGCATCGGAGGGCAGACTACCCCCCGATTTGCCCAGTCAAATTCCGGCTGGTTTCGGCCCGCTAAATCGATCCTGGGCGCCACGATGTGATCTGCTGGGGACCGTTGATGACGCATTCATAAACAGCGACGCGCCGCTGCCTCGCGATTTCGACTTCGCGTACTGGAATGCGGCTCCGCCCGATCAGCAAACCGACTATCTTCATGGTGGTGAGACCGTCGAGTTGGCCAATCTGACTCGGGATGGACTCCTGACGTTCCAGCTTCCAAACGATAAGGTTTTCGCGTTTATCGAGTGGAGCGATGGAGATATCGATACGCCAGATCTGCATATAGACACGATGTTGATCGACACGGACGCCAGAAAGGTATATCTGACGTGGCGCCTGCGCGTGCAGCGTTCCGAGGGACGGAAAACTACCCGGCTCGAAGTTAGATGGCGTAACGAAGCAGACGATCAGGTCCGCAAACGTCAGGTCGCGGACTGGCTCGCCTCTTTGGTTCAGCCAACGCAGGGGACGAGCCATGGCTGAGTTGGGTGCGCGTAAGGACAGCAAACTAAAAGCGATTGGAACAGCGCCCTCGATCAACAAAACCCCTATCGGCGGCGGAACGCCGCCTGTTGCTTATCCTGTACAGCACGATCTGTCAAATAGCGAAAACGCGGCAGCAACGGTTCGATTCAATGGACAAGCCGCATATAAGCTAGACGCCACTTATCAGGGCAAGACGCAAGGGGACGATCTGGGGACTGCTGGTGGCGTCAAATCCGGTACGGTCAACGGCTTGATCAAGCCCACGAGCGGTTCGGGAACCATCCGGATCGAAGGATATCCGCTTGTGCGGGTTGGTGACTCGTGCACGCTGAATAGCGGCAACTGTCCCGGCATATTCGTCGCGCAATCGGCTCCCTCTGGCTCGATCGCCGACGGGAAGGCGACGGTTAATACCGATCCGCCAGTCAAATTGACTCCTGCACAGCAGGAAGCTTGGTATCAGAAGCTATGGCACTGGGCGCAGAACAAGGGAACCGAGATGGGTGCGGCCGTGCAGCAGCCCGGGCAGGGTGCGATCGGCGCGCTAAAGAACATCGGCAACCTGCCGGCAGACATGTGGAACTTGCTGGCCACGGGTGCGACTGCACAGGCCGGTGCAGACATACAGCAATCCACTGTCATGGCATCTGCGTTCGGAAGCATGACTCCGACCGATGCGGCTGCGCAAAGTGCGCTTGCGCAGCAGATGATGACAAATCCGGGTGCGTCAGCGCCGACGGTATCTGAGCCGTTCGAAATGAGCAATCCGGCGCAGCGCGGAGGCTCAACTCTCCTGGACATCGCCGCAATGTTCACAGGGGCAGGTGAGGGCAAAGCCGCAATAACTGGTTTGAAGGAAGTCGGAGCGACCGAAAAGGTTCTCGCCACCGGAGAGAAGGTGATGGCGGGCGCCGAACGGGATGTGGCAGGTGACGCCGGCCGTGAGTTGGTGGAACATCCGAAGCCACTGGGCGACAAGCCACCCGAGACACTAGAGGACCCGGAAAGCCCCGGCGACGGTGCAAAGATCCGACCGAAAGAAAAACTTCCCGAAAAGAAAGTGCCATGTTTCCATCCCTATGACAAACCGGGATTCAAGAAACTATCTCCAGCAGAACAGCGTGAGTATCTGCGAGAATATGCGAAACAGTTGCGCGGACAGCAGGACGCGATCAACGGTCTAACCGCGAATGAATTCCAGGCGGCTCGGGATGCTTACACGGCGGTTGGCAGAAATCCCGTGGCCGATGGAATGCAGGAGGCGGCCAGAGAGGATTTCATCAACCAGGTTCGAAAGAGTATAGGTCGATCACTCATGGCATCTGGAATGGACCCAGCAGATGCACTTGCTGAATCGGCAAGCCGAGCGGACTCTGTCGCAAGTTCGCTCGCCGCACTGCATGAACCCGACATGGTTGCCGGAGGTTGGGCAAATCCCGATCCGACCCGGATGGGGAGTTCGAACATCAACTCGTCAATTGGCGCAAGTTGGAATCAGGGCGGTCGTTTAGGCGGGATGGACGAGATGGCCGAAGATGCGATCAAGAATGGTAAGGGAAGCGCTTTGATGAATGTAAAACTTGAACCGTGCCGTGGCAAGGGGATGCGATGAGAGACAAATTGTTTTCGTTCTTTATCTCGCAGTTTGGCGAAGCCACAAGCCAGGTAACCGTACCTGACGAGAGCCTCGCAAAATTCCGAGGAGTGCTTCCGGATCAATTGCTTGCCTATTGGAAAAGCGAGGGCTGGTGCGGTTATCGTGATGGCTTGTTCTGGACGGTGAATCCCGACGACTACGCAGACGTACTCGACATGTGGCTGGAAGACACGCCATTCGAAGAAATCGACAGCTACCACGTTATTGCGAGAACGTCCTTTGGGAAGCTATTCGCTTGGGGAGAAAAGACTGGACCCAGCCTCACAGTTTCGTGCCCCATACACTCTCTGATCGCCCTGGAAAAAGATTTGAAGAAACCCCTGGCGAATCCGAATCATGAAATCTCCATGTTTTTTGCTGGCACGACACCCGGCGAATGCGACCTCAAGGACGAGGACAAGAAACCAATGTTTGAAAGGACGTTGGCCAAGCTGGGACCATTGCAAACTGAAGAGATGTATGGATTTGAGCCCGCTTTAGTCGCTGGCGGTCGCATGGACGTGGGTCATCTCAGGAAGGTCAACGCCGATATACATTTGACGATCCTGCGTCAGCTTTCGCCTCCGCGGATTCCTTTCGGCGCACCTAAGAGTTGAACTCGCTGACGAACAGCCAAATGCTGTTCGAGCGGCTTGCCGTCCCGCAGAATGTCCATAAAGAATGCCGCACCTGGCGTAACAAGAGTGCGGCCGAACAGATTGCGGACGTTCGAGCCATCTTAGTGTCCTACAGCACGATTGATGGCGGGCACTACCCTGAGAAATGATGTGCGGCGCTGGCAACCCCGCTGCAAAACGTTGTTTTCCAGTGCGGGAAGCGATCAAGAAACTCTTGAGGTACGTCGCAACGCCAGCGATTGTCAACGTTTGACACGTTGGTAGTCCGGGCCGGATTGTGGAGCACCGGGTATGGGACCAGCCCCGCAAATCATTGGGGCCTTTGTTGGGTCAAGCACAGAAAAAGAAAAAGGGTTACACGCCGAAACGTGTAACCCTTTGATTCTATGGTCGGAGCGATAGGATTCGAACCTACGACCCTCTGATCCCAAATCAGATGCGCTACCAGGCTGCGCTACGCTCCGACGAATCAAAGATCATATCTTGTCTGACCTGGCGCCGTCAATCTCGAAATGAGAAAAACCTGAAGCGGGGCCGTTAAAAAGGCGACACACGGTCAACACGCGGTCCATATGCGGTCCACACGCGCGCCACCCTCGTGGCCACCATCAACACGTCACACTCCGTTCCCGTTCCCGCGCATCGACGGGTCGCTTCTGCCCATCGCGCAGCAGACAAGCGCGTCGTTCGATCCAGACCGAATCGCCGAACTCATGCGTGCGATAACGATGCGCCTCGAGCTCCTCGCTCGCCCCCAGCAACGTCAAGGTATCCGTGAAGGCGCGCAGCAAGGCGTAGTGGCTCGTATCCGGTTCATGCGTGCCGGAGACGATCACATCGGCGACGCGCAACCGGGTCTGCGGGCCGATCCGTTGCGTCGCGATGCCGTCGCCCGCCTGCACGATGCCGTCGCGGCTCGCCGCATGTTCCAGCGCCCGCACCACCGTCGTGCCGATCGCCACGACGCGTCCTTGCCGCGCACGGGTCGCCGCGATCAGCGCGGCAGTGGCCGCAGGAATGCGGTACGGCTCGTCGAATGGCAAACACTGATCGAGCGCCGCATCGCCCGTGGATGACAGGCCTGCTGCGTGCGTGAGCGTCGCAAACGGGATGCTGCGGGCATGCAGCGCATCGAGGGTGCGCCAGTCGAGCACGAAGCTCGCCGACGGTGGTTCGAACGCCACCGGCTGCGCGGCGATCGGTGTCCAGACGTCCCACAAGGCGAGCGGGTCGTGCAGATGCGAATACTGAACCGGCTTGCCTTGTTCAGCCAGCGCGCGCCAGATGTGGGCCGCATCGCCATGGAACTGCAGTTCGACCAGCCGCGGATGATCCAGCATCCGCACGATGGTTGCTGCAAGTATTCCGAGCGTCAGTTGATCGCCGGGCGCGAGCTCAGGCGGGGCGATGCGCGCTTCGGTCGGCGTACGGAAATCGCCTGCGCCGAATACCACGGCGGTAAAGCGCTGGACGTCTTCGGGGTCGAGCGACGCACGTCCCGCGAGGCGGATTTCGATCTGCGCGCCGCTGCGAAGGTGAATGCCTTGCAGACTCGCAGGCAGCGTTGCCGCGTCGTTCGCGATGACGCAATCGCCCGGTCGCAACAAGTCCGCGAAGGCGCTACGGGGACGATGCTCGATGTGCCCGCGCGGATCGATCACCAGCAGCCGCGCATCGTGAGGGCGTTGAACAGGCAGGGTGGCAGCGCGCATGCTCATGCTCGTACTCCGTCAACGTTAGTGGTCTCGGTGGTGGCCTGCCGCAGCGCCTGCAATGCCGCCTCGATGGCATCGGAGAATTCACGGGCGGCCTCGGCGGGGCGCTTCAAGGTCGCGGGGTCGTCGCCGGGCGCGGCCAGTGCATGCAGCGGCGTGTCCATGTCGCCGGGATCGAGCGACAGCACGCGCACGCGCTGGGCCGCCAGCTCCTTGTCCCAGATGCGGCTCAGATGCCGCAGCGCAGCCTTGCTGGCGCCATACGCACCCCACGTCGGATACGGCTCGATGGCCGCATCGCTCGAGACGTTCAGCACCACTGCGCCGCCTCGTTCGCGTGCCGCGGCGGTGAGCGAGCCGAGCAAGGCGCGCGTGAGGCGGAACGGTCCGAGCAGATTGGTCGCGAGTGCCGTCTCGAAGTCTTCGCACTCGGTGTCGGCGAGCAACGCGAGCGGCACGGGCCCCAGCGCCGACGCGTTGTTCACCAGCACGTCGACGCCGCCGAGCAGGCCGCTGATCTGCGTCGCCAGCGGATAGATGTCTTGCTTGTCCGCGATATCGCCGACGATCCCGGCCACTCGCGAGCGCGCCGCGGCCACTTCGGCCACGCGCCGCTCGTGGCGTGCGACGAAGGCGACGCTCGCGCCGCGCGCCAGCAGTTCGTCCAGCAAGGCGAGGCCGAGCCCCGAGGTGCCGCCTGTGAGCGCGACGCGGATGCCATGCAGGGTCTTGGGGGTGCGTTTCATGCGGGTTCTCCGGTTCAGGGCGAGACGATCGCTTTACCTGCGCTGTCTCGATGGCCCGATAATAGGAACCCCACGCCGCACGGCCGAGTGCGATGTCCAACTCCTTGTCAGAAAGTCGATACGATGGACGAGACCGCTTACGAACCCGCTCGCGAGACCGCACCGGATACGGCACACGCGGCCCAGCATCTGGCGCGCAATCTGGTGGCGTTACGGCATGCCCGCGCGCTCACGCAGGAGGGGCTCGCCAAAGCGTCGGGCGTGCCGCGTTCGACGGTCGCGAATCTGGAGTCGGGCGAGGGCAATCCGTCGCTGGCGGTGCTGATGAAGGTGGCGGGTGCGCTCGGCGCCCCGCTCGACGAGTTGCTCGCCTCGCCGCGCGCCAAGGTGCGCAAATGGTCCGTCGACGATATCTCCGCGCAAAATCGCGGCAATGGTTTGACGATCCGTCCGCTGGTCCCGGAGCCGATGCCGGACGGCATCCTCGAGACGATGGCCTTCGCACCGGGCGCCTATATGCGCGGCACGCCGCATCTGCCCGGCACGCGCGAGTATTTCACCTGCATGGAAGGGCGAGTCGCGATTTTCGTGGCGGGAGAACGGCACGGACTGACGACGGGCGACGTGCTCGCGTTTCCGGGGCATGTGCCGCATTCGTATCGCAATGAGGATACGCAGAGCGGGGCGCTGGGGGTGTCGATCGTGGTGCTGGCGAAGGCCGGCGTATAGCCGCATTCAAGCTTGCCGCCCAGGCTTTAGTGCCTCGCAGCAAGCTCAGTCGCAATAACAGGTGGTGGCACGTTGCGCGGATCGCGCACCGCGACGGCCACACTGCTTAGTGTTTGCGCCGTATCCGGTCGAGCATGTGATGCTCGGACAACCAGTGGTGCATCATCCCTTCACCGTTGTGTTCGTGCCGGTAGGTCCGCGATTCGAAAATCGACAGGCCGATCAGCACGAGCAGGCCCACGCCGAGCCCGATGAAACCCGCGATCGATTCGGTGTCCATGGCAGCCTCCTTCGACGATTGCAGCCATGCGTACATAGTAGTTCAGACTCCACGAAACGGGGCATGCGGCACACATCGCAACGTGGCGCGGAAAGAATGCGGCGCTGCAGCGGCCGGCCCTTTGCAGGTAGACTCTCGGCGCGCCAGCATTAATTATTTTAGAGAGTCTATGAATCGCGCCCTTTTGCTTGTCCTTGCTGCGGTGGCCCTTGGGGGCTGCTCGAACGATCCCGCTTCCGGTCATCGCGGTCCGCCCCCGAAAGATCCGCCTGACTACCACGGCGTACCCACCGACGACCGTCCGCCGTCCATGCTCGACACGCCGGATACGGTGCAAACTGCGCCGCAGCAGGCCGCGCCGCAATAGTGTACGGCTGGGTGAAGGGGGCCGGCAGCGCCCTGGGATGCCTGTGCAGGCATCATGCGTTATGGGTCGCTGCCGGAGAAACGAGGAGGCGAAGCGCCGGCGCGGGCACGCCGACACTTCTGACCCGCGCAGACTGTTCGCGCGGAGAGCGCGGGCTGACCCCATTCTAGGGTGCGCGGCCCGCGCGATATGTATGCGCTTGTTTCAACCCGTAACCGGAATACGCAGCGCCGAGCGCCTTGGGCACGCGAGCGCGAGTGGCTAGATCAACCGCGTTCCTGCACGCAGACCCACGGCGACACCACCACCGCCCAGAGTTCCGGATCGCGCGCGGCGAAATCGGCGGCGGTCTCGGCCTGGATGCGCTCCAGCAGTCCCGATGCGAGCCACTGGGTGACCTGCGTAGTATCGTCGCTGGCGATGGCCTCGGCGACGCTCACCAGATCCAGGTCACGTGCGACGTGCAGCAGGATGCCGCGGGCAAAGAAGCGCTCGAGCTCCGGCCAGCCGATTTGCGCGGTTTCCGCAAGCAGCGAGAGGTAGAGCGGACTGTGGGCGGCTTCGTTCGAGGTCATCGGAGTAGAGGGTGGCTGATCGGCGGCCGTTACTATAAACCATCGGAGCGCGGCCGCCATGGCTGCCGCGGGTTCCGGTACGCTTGCGATTTTGCGCCTGATTGGCGCGCGGTTTTTGTTTTTACCTTACCGGACCGTGATGGTCTTTGGGGCGGCACGCGCCGGCACCGAACAGGAACAACTTCTTCATGTCGCTCACTTCTTCAACGCCGGCCGCCGGCGTTCACACCGTCGCCGACGCGACCCTCGCACGCGAAGACGTGCAGCAACTGATCGGCGCCCACCGCCAGCCGCTGCGCTTCGAAGACTGCGACTTCGAGGGCGCGGACCTGTCGCGGCTCGATCTGCGCAGCGCCGAATTTCATCGTTGCAGCATCGTCGAGACATCATTTTTCGGCGCCGCGTTGACGCAAACTCGCTGGCTGCGCTGCCGCGCACGGCAGGCGGATTTTGCCTCCGCAGACCTCGTCGATGCCGTGTTTCAGTCCAGCGATCTCAACAACACGAGCTGGCGTCGTGCCAAGCTTGCCTCGGTCAGTTACAGCGGTTGCAAGCTGACCGGCGCGAACTTCGAGGATTGCAGCGCGCTCGGTCTGAGCTTTGCCGAAACGCTGCTGATCGGCGCGTATCTGCGTGGCCTGTCGTTTCGCAAGGCCACGCTGCAGGAACTGGATTTTTCCGATGCCGATCTGGCCGGCGCCGATTTTCGCGAGGCGATCTTCGAAGGCGGCAGTCTCAAGGACGCGAGCCTCAAGGGCGCCCGCTTCGACGGCGCCGACCTGCGCCTCGCCGATCTGAGCGGCGTGCGGCTCGTCGACGCGGGACTCTTCAAGGGCGCGACGATTTCGCATCAGCAAGCCGCCGTGCTGGTGACGGAACTAGGTTTGCGCGTCCTCTGAGGCGACCGCAACAGGCCAGCGAACGATGCCCGGCGCCGGGCGTCATTCGAGGCGAGCTGTAATCCCGGCGCGAGTCGATCTCGAATGTGCGGAAGCGCTCAATCAGCGGTTTATCTCGACATATTTAACAGATAAAATGCTCCGCACGATGCGAATAAATCCAAAAAATCTGATGATAGTCGGTTCTGGCATCCAGATGACTTTGCGATTTAATCCACTGAAGGGTGCGCTTTCGCACTAAAGCCGACAGGTCGCAGTAATCAGAATTGGCGCGTTTTAACATTTAACGTTTCTAGCTGGTCAGGCTGAACTTTCGTGCCGGGAGATTGCCTTTTGTGCCCTGCCCAGTAAGGGTTTGACGTTATTCGGTCGATGCCTTTCGTGGCCCGTTCGCGGCCACCGCCCCGTTTCATTCGACTCGTTTTATTCGATTTATCTCATTATTTACGTTCACGGAATGCGTACTCCGTGCGCAGAGTCACACTGTCTGTCAAATTAATTGATTGCGCGGACTGCATTGCGTTGATAGATTCCGTGTTGGCGCATGGTGAACCGGTCCTTTACCGATATGCGCCGAACCCCCGTTAGCCCGGCCCTCGAGCCGGGCTTTTTTTCGTGTGATTATGGAAATTGCATTCGATGCGGCTAATTCGCTTTAATTGACATTCAGCGCGAGTTTCCACGCAATCTGTCCGATGTTACTGCTTGCAGCGGACCACCATCGAACGGTTCTTGACGTTCGCACCGAAGATGCCGCCGACGGTCCCGCCGGAAGTCGCGCCGTTGTCGACGTCCTTCGAGATCACGTCATAGCCGTACGCACCGCATACTTCGCCTGCGCGTTTGTAGCATTCAGCCCAACTCTCGCTCGCATCGCTGCCGCTGCAATTGATGGCAAAGCCGGTGTCGCCACTGGGAAGGTAGGTCATTTTGGTCGAACTGGCGCAGCCGCCGAGGCTCGCGAGCGTCAGGGCGGCGCAGCTCGTCACCACGGCGACGGCCGTTGCGGTCCAGCCAGATTTCATCGGAGGCTCCTCACAGATGGGGTGGCGGACTCGGCGGTTCGCCGGGTCCATTTCAGATGGAGCGTCGCACGGGAGCCGAGGTTCCCGTGCGCGCAGTCCAAACCAATGGAGACGCAATTAGCGTGCCGGTAGCGCGCGCGACGGGTCGATCGAGCGGCCCTGATAGCGCAATTCGAAGTGGAGCATCACGCGGTCCGTGTCGGTGTCGCCCACTTCGGCGATCTTCTCGCCTTGCGTGACGCTCTGGCCTTCCTTCACGAGCAGCACGCGGTTATGCGCATACGCGGTCAGATAGTCGGCATTGTGCTTGATGATCAGCAGGTTGCCGTAGCCGCGCAGACCGTTGCCGGCATACACCACGGTCCCGGCGGCGGCCGCGACGACCGGCGTGCCGGCGGCAGCGGAGATGTCGATGCCTTTCGAGCTCGAACCGTCGAAGCGGCGGATCACCGTGCCGTTGGCCGGCCAGATCAGCGAGATCGAGGTGGCGGGCGTTGGGGACGGCGACACGTCGTCCGGCGCGCTACGCGGTGCTGGCGCGGCCGCAACGCCGCCACGGCTGCTGCTACGCGCGCCGCTGCTCGCCGTCGCCGACGTGATTGGCGCCGAATTGCCGGGGGGCGCCACGCGCAGCACCTGGCCGACCTCGATGCTGTCCGGATTCGCCAGATTGTTCCAGCGCACGATGCTCTGGACCGACTGCCGGCTGCTGCGGGCGATCTTCGACAAGGTATCGCCCCGTTCGACGCGATAGAACCCCGGACCGACTGGTGCAGACCCGCACGCGGCGAGTACTGCGAGCAACGACACGCACGCGAGCCGTTTCATTCTTCTTGTTCCCAACATTGGACCTCGCAAAGCGCTGTCGCGCGCCGATCCCGATCACGCGACAGGTGGGCAAAAACGTCCGATTCTAACGGTTTTGCAGCGCAACACGCGAAACGGAATGGCGCCGCGCGGATGGTACGGCGGGCACACAAAAGCCGCACCGCCGTGGGCGGCGGGCTTTATGCGTGGCGAATCAGCGCAGCGCGCCGACGGTGATGCGCAGCGCGGCTGTCTCGGTCTGACCTGGTTCGAGCCAGCGCAGGCCGAGGCCGTTGTGGATCGCATCGGGCAGGCCGAGCCAGGGTTCGATGCAATAGAAGTCCGACCCGGCCGCCTCGGTCCACGTCGTGACCGCGTACCAGGGCACGGAGCCCGGTCGTTGCAGGTCGATCGTGATGGTGCGGTTCAGGCCGGGCGCGACGAGCTTGAACGGCTGGTCCGGCGTGCCGTCGAGACAGTGGAAGCGGTCGAGAATGCCTGCCTCGTCGAGCGTGTAGCGCGGCTCGCCAGGCTCGGCGGCGCTGATCGAACCGTCGGCCTGCTGGTAGCGTCGCACGGTGCGCGGCAGTTCCAGCACGGTCTCGCCGCGTTGCGTGTGGGGCAGCGAGAAGTAGAAGTGATGGCCGGCGTAGTAGGGCAGCGCCGCGCTGCCGGTGTTGACGGTCGTGAGTTCGACGTCGAGCGTGTGATCGTCGGCAAGGCGGTAGGCCGCTTCGAAGCGGAAGCCGAACGGGTAGCCCGTGCGGGTGGCGTCGCTGTCGGTGAGCGTCATGCGCAGCGTGGCGCTTGCACCGGGCCCGGTGGCAGCCGTGGCAGCCGTTGCGGCAGGTTCGAAGCTCGCGGCGAACGGCAGTTCGCGCGCGAAGCCGTGCATCGGCAGATCGCGCACCGTGCCGGCGGCGTCGCGCCAGCGGCCGATCTGGCCGTCGACGCGATGGCGTCCGAGAAACGGGAACAGCAGCGGATTGCCGCCGCGGATTTTGGTGGGATGGTCCCAGTCGGCCACGTCGGGCCAGTGGATCACCGGCTGGCCGTCGATATGCCACGACAGTAGCCGGCCGCCGGTTTGCGGCGCGAAGCGCAAGAGCGATGCGCCTTGTGCGATCTCGATGATGTCCTGATGCTGGAATTGGGCCATGTTCGACGGTCTGGTTGGAAGCGGTGGATTCATTGCGCGGCGCCAAAAGGGCGCCGCGAGGCCGATTTTGCGCTGCTTTGGGCTACGGGGAAACCCTTCTCGGGCAATTACGGGTTCGCGCCGCCGGCAAGGGTGACGATAATTCGTCTGACCGCCCGGCCGTTTAAAGCGCCGGGCCTGACTGGCTCCCGGAGGTGTCATGGATCTCGCAATGGCAATGGGCGTGGCCCTGTTCGGCATGTTTGCCGTCAGCACGGTGTACTTCTTTTACCAGCTCGGACGCTGAGCGCCGCTGTCCTGATACCTGCCGCGCCGCCGCCTGCGACGCGAGTCTCTCCCGTTCGTCACCTCGCATAGCTTGGCCGCCCGGGCGGCCCAGATGGCTTGCTACGGCGTAACAACCGTTTCGAGTTGTGACGCAATGCCGCAAAATTTCCCCAAACGTGGCTCAAACGCTTGGCGCTGACATAGCGGCCAGGCATAATCGGTGCGCTTCCAGGCGTCGGCTGCAGTCAGCCGGCGTGCTGTTCCTTGATTCTTCACTCACTAAAAGGACCGCCGCGTGAGCTTGTCGTTTCTGATTTTTCTGAGCGTGCTGCAAGGCGTCACGGAACTGTTCCCCGTCAGCAGCCTCGGTCACACCCTGCTCGTGCCCGCGCTGTTCGGCATGCATATTGACGAGCACGCGCCGCAGTTGCTGCCGTTCCTCGTCGCGCTGCATCTCGGCACGGCGCTCGCGCTGCTGTGGTACTTCCGCAAGCGCTGGATCGCGCTGATCGGCGGTTTCTTCGCCTCGTTCGGCGGCCGCCGCAACGACGACAGCCACATGATGTGGGCGTTGATCATCGGCACGATACCGGCGGGTCTCGTCGGTCTGGTACTGGAAAAGCGCCTCGAGCGGCTGTTCCACGATCTGCGCATCGTGGCGATCGCGTTGATCGTCAATGGCGTGCTGTTGTGGTTCGGTGACCGCCTGCAACGCGCGCGTGCCCATCAGGCGCCGGAGAAGCTGACCTTTCGCCAGGCGTTTTTTGTCGGGCTGGCGCAGATCGGCGCGCTGATTCCGGGCTTTTCGCGCAGCGGCTTGACGATGATCGCCGGCGGTGCGGCCGGTCTCAGCGCGGAAAAGGCGGCGGAGTTTTCGTTCCTGCTCGGCACGCCGATCATTTTCGCGGCGGGCATCCTCGAGCTGCCGAAGCTGTTTCATGCGCCGGGCCAGCTCGGTGACGCGCTGCTCGGCGGCGTGTTGACCGCGATTGCCGCGTATCTCAGCGTGCGCTTCCTGATGCGCTTTTTCGAAGGACGCGGGCGCCTCGCGAGCTTCGGCGTGTACTGCGTGATCGCGGGTATCGTTTGTCTCGGCTGGTTCATGCTGCACGCGCAACCGGTCTGAGCGCACAGCGGCGATGATGCGGGGAGGGGCGCGGCAGCCGGACGGGGGCCGCGCTGGCCTGTGTGGCCGGTTCGGTTATAATCCGGCCCCTGTCTCGCTGTTGAGGCTTGCCGGATGGCTGACATGCGGTACCGGTCGGGCTGTCGCGCGACAGCGGCCGGGCAGCCGGCAGCGGCCGTTCCACACGGCCGCTTATTGATCGGCCGAGGCGTTTAGTGCCCGGTCGGTTAAAATTTCAGCGGCGCCTCGTATTTTCCGCCCTTAGCTCAGACGGATAGAGCAACGGCCTTCTAAGCCGTAGGTCACACGTTCGAATCGTGTAGGGCGGGCCACCCATCCCCAGTCGCAGAGATTGCACTGCGGCGATTCAATCGTCATCTCCCTCGCCAATCGCGCGGCGCGACACTCGCGCAAGTCCGCGCAATCAGGAAAGAAACGGAAATTTATCGGACATCAACCTATCTGGAATGCGGTGAGATTATGCGGCTCTCGCCATATGACCGGACCGGCCATTGTCAACCGCAAAATCAGCACTCCTGTCTCTCACGCCCGCATGCGTCGATGAGCGCCGCGCCGTTGCCAGGTTTGTGCCCAACGACCCGCTCCCCGAACTCTCCGTGCACGGCTGCGTCGTCTTCTACGCCGGCAAGCCGATCCATGAAGCGGCCTCGCCCGACGCTGCCGTGGTCTACCGCGATCGTCTGATCAACCTGTACACGTGACGCAGTGCTCCGCTGCCTTACCGTGCCTTCCTGAAGCTCAAGCTTGCAGCGGCGTCGACGTTATCCCGTGTGTCACCCTACACCGGAGGCTCATATGTCGGCAGCAACGCTTGATCAGATTGCACAGAAAGTGCGTATCAACCCGATCGTGATTGTCATTGGCAGCGGCGAGGCTACACGCTCTTTGCGTTACCGCGGCAAACATACGCTGCACGCGGTACTGGGTTTTCTGCGCAACCAGCGCGAATCGCGCGCGCTCGTGTACAGCCACAGGACGAACGGACAGATGTTATGGATCGACGTCCAGACCGGGGTCTTTTGCGACCTGCACTAGCAGCGTAAGCCGCGCGCCTTTAACAGCAGGACTGCGAACCGTTAACGCGCCGGCCGCTCCCGCTTGACCCAGGCTTGCACCGACGCTCGTTGCCACTGATGCGTCGCGTAGTCGGCGAGCCGTTGCGGCACCGCATCGCCGTTCAGCACCAGACGGTTGAGCATGAGCGCGAGATCCACGTCGGCAATACACCACTCGCCGAAGAGATTCGGCGAGCCGCCCGCAAGCAGCGCTTCGGCCGCAGCGAACAGCTTGCCGGCGGCCGTGCGAGCCGCATCGGAAAGCGGGGTGTCGCAAGGCCCGTAGAACAGCACTTCCGTCGAACGTTCCTGGCGGATCGGCATGAGATCGCTGCGCAGCCAGGCCTGCACCTGGCGCGCCCGCGCGCGCTGGCGCCGATCGGCCGGATACAGGGGCGTGCCTTGAAACGCCTCGTCGAGATATTCCGTGATCGCCGACGACTCCGATAGCATGAAGTCGTCGTGGACCAGCATCGGCACGCGCTGCGTCAGCGACGGCGCGGCGAAGTCGGGTGCGCGATTGGCCTGGCAGGCGAGGTCGACGGTCGAAAGCTCGAACGGCAAGCCTTTTTCATGCAAGGCGACGAAGACCGACATCGCATACGGGCTCGCGAATTGCGCGTCTGTGTAGAGCCGAAGATTCGTGGATGACACGGGGTTGTCCTCTGCGGGGAGTGGAGCGTGGGAAATCAGGCGGACTGCTCGCGCACCAGTTCGCGATGCGTCAGGTAGAGACGCAGGTCGAACTCGGTCTGATGGTAGCCCGGCTGCATGAACTCACAAAGCCGGTAGAAGGCCTTGTTGTGGTCGTTTTCTTTCAGATGCGCGAGTTCGTGCACGACAATCATCTGCAGAAACTCGGGCGCGCCTTCCTTGAACAGCGAAGCAATACGAATCTCTTTCTTCGCCTTCAGCTTGCCGCCCTGCACCCGCGAGATGGTCGTATGGAGTCCCAGGGCGTGCCGCAGGACGTCGAGCTTGCTGTCGTAGATGACCTTGTCGATGGCGGGGCCGCTGCGCAGGAATTCGCGCTTCAGGTCGGCGACGTATTCGTAGAGCGCGCGGTCCGTTTGCACCGTGTGCCGCTGGGGATATTTGTCGGCGAGGTAGGCGCCCAGTTGCTGTTCGGCGATCAGCCGGCGAACCTTGTCCTGGAGCGCGGCCGGATAGGCGCTAAGGTATTTCAGATGCTGCATGGCGGGGTCGCGGGTTCGGTTGGCGTGGCGAATGCGGCGGCCCGGCACTCCTCGATCAGGTCGCGAAACGTCGTGGCATTGCGCGTGTTGCTCGCGTTGCCCGCTGCGTCGTCGTCCGCGGCGCTTTCCGACAGGCCGCCCAGGCCGACGATCACCGTCGCCGGCATAGGTTGATTGCGGATGCGCCGGAGCAGGTTGCGCAGATACGGCGGCGACTCGGCGGCATCGAGCGTCACCACGCAGAGAATCGTCGCGCTGTCCGCTTCCCGCGTTTCGCTGCGCGTGCTGCGGAATTGCTCGTAGGTCGTCGCGACCGTCGTGATGTTTTGCCGGCCGAGCAGTTGCACGGCAATCGCCGCCGCCACTTCATCGAACGCGCCGCGTCCCGAGATGCACAGCACCGTGGCCGTGTCCGCGCCGTGCCCCTGCTGCGGGTCCGGCTTTTCAGCGCCGCCGTAATGCGGCTCGGTACGGCCGTGAGCGTGCGCGGCGTCGTTCGTCTCCGGTGTCCCGGTCGTCCCGATCCCGTCCGGCAGGCCGTCTACCGTTTCGAGGTTCTCGATGATGTCGATCACCGCCTCGTTGAAACGCATCAGTTGTTCCGCGGTCAGCACGCCGCGCAGCGCGTCGTTGCGGGCGAGTCGCAGCCCTTCCAGCGCCACCTGATCGTAGTAGTCGAGCACCGACATCTCGCCGAGCAGCCGGTCGGCCTGCACGATGGCTTCATGCGGATCGTCCGCCAGCAGCCGCTGATAGAACGTCTGCGCCGGTGTCAGGGCCGGCTGGTCGCCGAGCAGGATGGTCAGGAAGTTGAGCCGGTCGGCATAGCGGCCGAGCGTGACGAGGCACAGCGTCAAAGGCGTCGACAGCACGAGCCCGACGGGCCCCCACAGCCAGCTCCAGAAGATCGCAGCCACCACCACGGCGAGCGGCGAGAGGCCCGAGCGGCGGCCGTACAGGTACGGTTCGGCCACCTGGCCGGCCACCAGGTCGACGACCACGAACAGGACCAGCGTCCACACGGCCATGGTCCACTGCGGCTGGATGGCGGCGGCGAGACAGACCGCCAGCAAGGCGGCAATCCAGATGCCGATATACGGCACGAAGCGCAGCAGCGCGGCGACCACGCCGAACAGCAGTGCGCCCGGCACGCCGATGCCCGCGAGACCGATGGCGAGCACCCCGCCCACGCTGAGATTCAGGCCCAGTTGCGCGACGAAATAGCGGCTCAGACGGCTCGCGGCGTCGTTGATGGCGGTGGTGGTGCGGTGCAGGTCGCGCGAGCCGAACAGGCTGATCAGGCGGTCGCGCAGATCCTCGCGTTGCAGCAGGATAAAAATGGTCACGACCAGCACGATGAAGGTCGTCTCCAGCGGTGCGATGACCGGCGAAAACGCCCGTTGAGCCAGTTGCATCGGCGTGAGGGCCGGCTCGTGCACTTCGACCGGCATGGGCGCCGGCGGGGCGTTGCGGTTCGCTTTGCCGAAACTGCGCGGCGCCGCCGGGCGCGACGGCGCGACCCGTTGCAGCGTCAGCGCGGCGCGGCCCAGCAGGACATCGGCCCGGCCGACGGTCTTTTCCTGCACGGTCTCGATCTTGCGTTCGATAGCGACCTGATATTGCGGCAGATCGGCGGCGAGCTGGACGATTTGCGCCGTGATGAGCGCGCCCGCGCCGAGCACGATGGCGAGCGCGAAGAATACCGCAATGAAAATCGACGGCAACTGCCCCATGCGCAAGCGCCGTAGCGCCGCCACCAGCGGCGCGAGCAGGAAGCTGAGCAGCACCGACAGCGTGATCGGAATCAGCACGGCGCGGCCGAAATACAGCCCGCACACCACGACGACGCCGGTGATCACCGACGCGAGGCCGTGCAGGCTGGGCGAGCCCGGCGGATACACGCGGTTTGACCGCCCGTGGGGCGGCAACGGAAGTTTCATTTTGGCGACATTCTGGTTGGCGGGACGGGGACAGCATCCCCAGGGCTCCGAGGATACAACTGCAGAGCATAGCAATCCACACGCCCGGGGCGCAGTTTCGGGCGCAAGCCGCTGGGGGCGGCTCCTGAGGCCCGGCTTTCAGGGCAGGGAATGCGCTAGCCCGTTTGCGTTCTGGGGGCGGTACTCACGGCGTGCCGTTACGGCAATAGGCGAGAAAGCCCGGCCGATCCGTCAGCCGCTGGAAATAGTCTGACACCGCGGGAAAGTGTGGATGGTCCAGCGGGGTGCTGAACCAGCGGTTGAGCGACAGGCCGATCGGGATATCCGCGAGCGAGAAATCCCTCCCGGCGATGAACGCGCCCGTCGCTTCGAGCTGCCTGTCCAGCATGCCGATATGCCGCGTCCAATTCGCGGACGATGCCTTGATCGCTTCGGCATCCTGATGAACCGGTGATTTTCTGACGAGCGCAAGGAAAGCGTAGCTCCACGAGCGGTTCAGTTCCGAGGCTTGCCAGTCGATCCACTGATCGACACGCGCCCGCGCTTGCGGATCTGCCGGGTAAAGCCGCGCGCCGCCGTAACGGGACGCGAGGTAGCGAATGATCGAATTGGATTCCCAGAGCACGAAGTCGCCGTCCTTGATGACGGGCACGGTGGCATTGGGATTGAGCGCGAGAAAGTCCGCGGTTTCGGTTGACCTGAAACCGGCGCCCCAGTCTTCCTGTTCAAACGGCAGTTGCAACTCCGCGCAGGTCCAGAGCACCTTGCGGACGTTGATCGACGTGATTTTTCCGAGTAGTTGCAGCATGCGCAGTCCAGTGGGTGGCGGCATGCGTCATTCTAGGGGAGCGAGGCGAGAGCGGACAGATACAGTTTGGGGAGGGGCGGGCGGTGCACTCAAACCGTCCGCGTGGGGATGCGGACCACACGGCCCGCCTGCTTCGGCAATCAGCCGTTGATCAGCAGATAGCAGCCGCCGACCAGCAGCACAAACGACGCAAGCAACGTGACGGTGCCCATGCGCGTGACAAGGCTCGGCCACTTCGGGCGAGGCAGGGCCTCGATGCTGACGATGCTCGGCACGGGCGCCGGGTCGCGCCGCACGAAGAACGGCACCAGCGCGATGCAGAAGAGCGCGAGCGTAAACGAGAAAAACTTGAGAGCGAAGGAGAGATCCATGACGGCGGCGGAATAGTGTGGGCGCATAGGCTTTGCGCTAAACAGCCAATCTTATGAATTCGTGGAGACGACGACTATGAGACGAGTCCGAAATCGTCGGGCACATGCTATGCTTTTCAGGTCCAGATCACGAACTGCTTCGTGACCGCCCGAACGATCTCTCGAGGAGAACACTCAATGTCGATGCGAACCCGTGTCCTGTTTCACGTCACCGTGGGCGGACTGCTGCTGGCTGCAACCGTCGGCGCCTACGCAGCGAATCTCGGCTTCCTCAGCGACACGCCGATCAGCTACATGAAACAGCGCGACATCGACTCGGTGAAGGCGGCCGCGATGGGCGCGCTCGATTCCAGACAGGATGGCGAAGCCGCCACCTGGGTCAACGACGGCACGGGTAACAGCGTGCATATCGACGCCACCATCACCCCGCAGAGCACTGCGAAGGAAGGCGATCGCACCTGTCGCGACCTGGCGGTGGTACTGAACGCGAAAGGGCAGTCGATGACGTTGCGTCCGCAGTTCTGCCGCGAAGGCAGCGGCGCGTGGCAACTTCAGAAGAAGCATTGAGCAGGCGCGGAAGGCGCTCGGCCATGATGGCATCACGACCGCTTGAACTTGTTGTCTGGGCGCTGCGGCTGCTCGGCGGCGTCGAATAGTGAGCGCGCGCGTCGTCTCCTGCGGTGTCGTGCTGCTCGATCCGCACGGTCGCGTGTTGCTCGCGCATGCCACCGAAACCTCTCATTGGGATATCCCGAAAGGGCATGGCGAGGCGGGCGAGGCGCCGCACGTCACGGCGCTGCGCGAGATGGTCGAGGAGACCGGCATCGTGATCGCGGCCGAGCGTCTGAAGGACCTCGGCCTGTTCGTCTACCGGCGCGACAAGGATCTGCATCTGTTCGCCGCGCGCGCCCATGACGACGAGCTCGATCTGACGCGCTGCGTCTGCACGTCGATGTTTCCACGTCGCTCGGACGGCACGCTGATTCCCGAAATGGACGCTTATCGCTGGGCCGCGCCGGAGGAAGTCGAGCGCTATGCGAGCCGCAGTCTGACGCGTCTGTTCCAGACAACGTTGTCGCTAGCCGAGCTGCATCGCAGCGTGTAAGTGCGAGTCCGGGCGCGGCGCGCTCAGTCCAGCGCGCGATCGTTCGGATGCGCAAACAACGCGCGCATCGCCGCCGACAGCGGGAAATTGAGATTGATCCCGTGGGGCGGAATCGGTTGTGTAAACCACACGTTGTAGAGACGTTCCGCATCGCCGGACGTCTGCATCCGCTCGATCACGCCGTTCACAAGCTCGCGCATGGGCGCATCGCCTTTGCGGAACATGCACGCGTAGACCTCATAGCCAAGCGGCGTACCGGTCACCACGAAGTCGTCGGGGTGCGGGTCGGTGGCCTTGAAGCCGTAGACGATCGGCTCGTCCATCACGAAGGCCACCGCGCGGTCCTCCTTGAGCGCGGCAAACGCATCCGAATGATCGCGCACACTGGCAATGCGCATGTTGAGATGCTTGTCCACGTTCAGCTCGCGTAGCAGCCGTTCATCGGACGTGCCTGCCGTGGTCACCACGGCCTTGCCGGCCAGATCGGGAAAGTCGCTGATGCCGCTGCTGCGGTGCACGATCATCCGTACTGCGTATTGGAAGAAGCTGTCGGAGAAGGCGGCTTCGCTTTCGCGCTCATGCGTGTGCGTGGTCGAGCCGCATTCCAGGTCGATCTGGCTGTTCTGCAGCATCGGGATGCGGTTCGACGAAGTCACCGCGACTTCGCGCACCTTGAGCTCGGACAGACCGAGGGTTTTCTTGATCTGATCGACAATCGCGAGCGCGATGGTTTGCGAATAGCCTACGGTGCCGTGGCCGTCGAAGTAGGAGAACGGGATGGAGGCTTCGCGCACGCCAAGCAGAACCACGCCGTTGTCGTGAATCTTCCGCAGTGTGCCGCTGAGCTCCTGCGCGTGCGCGGACGAGCCTGCTAGCCATGCCGTAGCCAGCGCGACCAGCGCGGTGCGCATGCGTGACGGACGGCGGGCTGCAAACATCATCGTTCCTCCCGGAGCGGTGCGCGCACCGTCACTCTAGCTGGACCGTTGTGCGACGAACGGACCGGACTGCGTGGACATCCTGGACACCCACGCGCTCCGGCCGGGACGCGGTGCGGCTGCAATCGGCCGCACGCCTGGCAGACTCAGCTTACGCCGGCTTGCCCCAACTGTCGCGAAGCGTCACGATGCGGTTGAATACAGGCTTGCCCGGCCTGGAATCGACGCGGTCCGCGACGAAGTAACCATGCCGCTCGAACTGATAGCGTTGCTCCGGCAGCGCGTCGCGCGCGCCCGGTTCCAGATAGGCATTGACCACCCGCTTCGAATCCGGATTGAGCGCTTCGAGGTAGTCGCGGCCGCCGGCATCCGGCTGCGGTTCCTTGAACAGGCGGTCGTAGATCCGCACTTCGGCCGGCACGGCGCCCGCGGCGCTGACCCAGTGGATGTTGCCCTTGACCTTGTAGGTGTTCGCGCCTTCGGTGCCCGATTTGCTGTCCGGGAAGTAATTGCAGTGGACGGCGGTCACGTTGCCGTTCTCGTCCTTGTCCGCGCCCGTGCATTCGATCACGTAGCCGTAGCGCAGACGCACCTTGTTGCCCGGGAACAGACGGAAGTAGCCCTTGGGCGGCGTTTCGGTAAAGTCGTCGCGTTCGATCCACAGTTCGCGCGAGATCGGGAAGACGCGCGTGCCGTGCTCCGGATGATGCGGGTGCACGGGTGCGTTGCATTCCTCGGTGACGCCTTCGGGGAAGTTGTCGATGATCAGCTTGACCGGATCGAGCACGGCGGCCGTGCGCGGCGCCTTGGCGTCGAGGTCGTCGCGCAGCGCGCCCTCGAACACGCTCATGTCGATCCACGAATCGACCTTCGTCACGCCGATGCGCTCGCAGAACAACTGGATCGCCTCCGGCGTGAAGCCGCGGCGGCGCACGCCGACGATGGTGGGCATGCGCGGGTCGTCCCAGCCGTCCACATGGCCTTCGGTGACCAGTTGCAGCAGCTTGCGCTTGCTGGTGATCGCATACGTCAGGTTCAGGCGCGAAAACTCGATCTGCTGCGGCAGCGGGCGCGTGAAGATGCCGGCGTCGGCCAGCTCGTTGAGGATCCAGTCGTACAGCGGCCGGTGATCTTCGAACTCCAGCGTGCACAACGAATGCGTGATGTTTTCCAGCGCGTCCGAGATGCAGTGCGTGTAGTCGTACATCGGGTACACGCACCACGTGTCGCCGGTACGGTAGTGATGGGCAAAACGGATCCGGTAGATGACCGGGTCGCGCATGTTGAAGTTCGGCGATGCCATGTCGATCTTCGCGCGCAGCACATGCTCGCCTTCCTTGAACTCGCCGGCTTTCATGCGGCGGAACAGATCGAGGTTCTCCTCCACCGAGCGCTCGCGGAACGGCGAGGGCGTGCCGACTTCCGTGGCCGAGCCGCGATTGGCGCGCATCTCTTCGGCCGACTGGCTGTCGACATACGCGCGGCCGCGCTCGATCAGCAGCTCGGCGAACTCGTACAGCTTGTCGTAGTAGTTGCTGGCGTAGTAGAGATGTTCGTTATCGTCTTTCTTCCATTCGAAACCGAGCCATTTCACGGCATCGATAATCGACTCGACGTATTCGAAGCTTTCCTTTTCCGGATTGGTGTCGTCAAAACGCAGATGGCAGACGCCGCCATAGCTGCTCGCCACGCCGAAGTTCAGGCAGATGCTCTTGGCGTGGCCAATGTGCAGATAGCCGTTCGGCTCGGGCGGGAAACGCGTTTCCACGCGCTGGCCCCACTTCCCGGAGCGGTTGTCTTCGTCAATGATGTTGCGAATGAAATTGGATGCCGCTGGCGCGTCGTTGCGTTCGGTATTCATGCGAGATGGAGAAGGTCGGTCGAGGGCGCGCAGTGCGCTCACTTATCTGTCAATTCTACCTGACAGCTTCCCTTCCGGCAGACCGAGTGCGGCTTCCAGCCAACGATCAGGGGCTTTTCGGGCGCCGTTGCACGCTGTAACAGGAGGTAAATCGCTTTGTCGGCGCATGAGCGGCGACCTTAGGATGCGACCGACGCGGCGCCGCACCGGCCGCCTGGCAGCACCTGAAACTCGTCTGAAAGGAATCCATCATGAGCAAGGCCACTCCCATCGGGCTGAAACTGACTGCGGCCGCGGTGCTGCTTTTTGCCGCCTGCGCCGCGAGTCTCGTGACAGCCCCGCCGGCGCTGGCCAAAACGGCGGTGCCGAAACCGGTTCTGGACGGTTCGGCCGTCGCGGTGCCCGATAGCTACAGCGCCGACACGGCGCAGCAGATCTTTGCCGAAGGCGGCAATGCGGTGGATGCCGCCGTGGCGATTGCCTTCACGCTGGCCGTGACCTATTCCGACGCGGGCAATCTCGGCGGCGGTGGGTTCATGACGCTGTACGTGGACGGCAAGCCTTATTTCCTCGACTACCTCGAGCGCGCGCCGCAGACGGCGACGCGCGACATGTACCTCGACGACAAGGGCAAGGCGGTCCCAGGCATGAGCCAGGTGGGCGCACGTGCGGTGGGCGTGCCGGGCACGGTCGACGGCTTGTGGGAGGCGCAGCGGCGCTTCGGCAAGCTGAAGTGGAAGCAGGTGCTGGCGCCGGCCATCCGCTACGCCACCGACGGCTTCAAGGTCGATGCACGTCTGCAGAAGGCCCGCGACGACGCCGCCACCGGCTTCGCCGGCAAGACCAATTTCGACGCGTACTTCGCCAACCTGAAGGCAGGTGTCAATTTCCCGCAACCCGAGCTGGCGCAGACGCTTGCGCGTATCGCCAGTGATGGCGGGCGCGAATTCTACGAGGGCCGCACGGCGGATCTGATCGCGAGCCAGATGTACGGACATGGGCTCGTCACCAAACAGGACCTGCAGCAATACAAGGCAATCTGGCGTCAGCCTTTGAGCGCCGACTGGAACGGCTACCAGGTCGTCACCGCGCCGCCGCCGAGTTCGGGCGGGGTCGGGCTGATCCAGATGCTCAAGATGAAGGCCGATCTGAAGCAGGCTTTCGGCGGTCTCGATCTGAATTCCGCGCCGTATATCCACCTGATCGCGCAGATCGAGGACCGGGTGTTCGCCGACCGCCAGCAATACCTGGACGACCCGGATGCGACGCCGGTGCCGCTCGACAAGCTGACCGGCGACGCCTACCTCGCGCAGCGTGCCGACGAAGTGAGCCCCGACGAGGTGCCGGGCGCGGCGCCCGTCAAACCGGGCCTCGCCGACGCGACGGCCGAAAAACCGCAGACGACGCATTTCTCGGTGGTCGACAAGTGGGGCAATGCGGTTTCGAATACCACTACGCTCGACGGCTCGTTCGGTTCGGGCGTAGTGGTGGACGGCGGCGGCTTCCTGCTCAACGACGAGATGGACGATTTCGTCACCACGCCGCGTGCCGCGAGTCCCGCGAGCGCGAGCGGCACTTCGGCCACGACGGGCGACGAGCTCAACACGATTGCGCCGGGCCGGCGGCCGCTGTCGTCGATGACACCAACCCTCCTGCTCAAGGACGGCAAGGTGGCCCTCGCGATCGGCACGCCGGGCGGCTCGCGGATCTTCACGACGATTTTCCAGGTGATGACGGATATCTACGATTTCGGCCTGTCGCCGGCCGACGCCGTGGCCGCAATGCGCTTTCATCACCAGTTGCTGCCGCAGAAGACGATCTACTGGGAGCCGTATCATCCGCTTACGGGCGATCTGGCCGAGCAGTTGAAGGCCAAGGGCTATATGCTCGAGGGGCAGTCGTTCAACGGCGACGTGCAGTTGATCCGGGTTGACGGCACGACGCCGCAACCGGTTGCCGATCCACGCGGCGTGGGCGTGGGGAAGGTGTTTCAGTAGGCGGCGCAGCCGCCATCACATAGCGACGGGGAAGCGCGATGATCGAGCAGAAGGTTTGGGTCCTGCCGGGGTATATGAACTCGGGTGAAGGGCATTGGCAAACGCGCTGGGAACGCTTGCACGTGGGTTATGAGCGCGTGCGGATGCCGGACTGGGATCATCCGGTGCGCGATGCGTGGTGCCGTACGCTCGAGGCCGCGGTGGTGGCGTCGGCTGGGCCGGTTGCTTTCGCCGCGCATAGCCTGGGGTGCCTCACGGTGGCGTTTTGGGCCGCGCAGTATGCGAGCGCCGGGAGCCTCGCGAAAGTGACGGGCGCACTGCTGGTGGCGGTACCCGATCCGGCCGGTCCGGGGTTTCCGCGGGATGCCGGCGGTTTTGCGCCGGTGCCCATGGTGGCGTTGCCGTTTCCCAGCGTGGTGGTTGCCAGTACGGATGATCCGTATGGCGGCATCCCGTTCTCGCAGGAGTGTGCTGCGGCGTGGGGCAGCCGCTGGCGCGAGATCGGCGCGCGCGGGCATATCAATGCCGACAGCGGCCTGGGCGACTGGGACGAGGGTCAGCAGTGGCTGGCGTCGCTCGCGCGGGGTGCCGCGGGCGGGTGACGGGCCGGCGCGGCGGGCCGAGTGTCGCGGCCCGGCTCGCTCAGGGCACTGCTCAGATCATCGCTCAGACCACCGCTCAGATCACCGACTTCCCGCGCAACTGCGCAATGCGTTCGTCGTCGTACCCCAGCACGTCGCGCAGGATGCTGTCCGTGTGCTCGCCGAGCGTTGGCGGGTGGGTGAGCGCCTGCGGCGGCGTTCCGCTCATGTTGATCGGATTGCGTACCAGCTTCACCGTGCCGCCGGACGGATGCGGCAGATCGACCTGCATCCCGCGCGCGATCACCTGCTCGTTCTCGAACACCTCGGCCAGATCGTTGATCGGACCGCACGGCACGCCGGCGGCTTCGAGCGCGGAAATCCATTGCTGCTTGCCGAGCGTGCGGACCATCTCCGCGAGAATCGGCACCAGCGTGTCGCGGTTGCGTACGCGCTCGGGGTTGGTGGCGAAGCGCTCGTCGTCGGCAAGTTCCGGCCGGCTGCCGGCTTCGACGAATTTGCGGAATTGCCCGTCGTTGCCCACGGCGACGATGATCCAGCCGTCGCGGGTCTGGAAGGTCTGGTACGGCACGATGTTCGGGTGCGCGTTGCCCCAGCGCACCGGCGGCTGGCCGCTCGCGAGGAAGTTCGAATTCATGTTCGCCAGCATGGCGACCTGCACGTCGAGCAGCGCCATGTCGATGTACTGGCCTTCGCCCGTGCGGTCGCGGTGGGTGAGGGCGGTGAGCACGGCGATCGTCGAGTACATGCCGGTCATCAGGTCCGCGATCGCCACGCCGGCTTTCTGCGGACCGCCGCCGGGCAAGCCGTCTCGCTCGCCGGTGATGCTCATGAAGCCGCCGATGCCCTGCACGATGAAGTCATAGCCCGCCCGCTGTGCGTACGGTCCGGTCTGACCGAAGCCCGTGACCGAACAGTAGACGATGTCCGGTTTGACCTCTTTCAACGACGCGTAGTCGAGCCCGTATTTCTTCAACTGGCCGACCTTGTAGTTCTCCAGCACCACGTCGCTTTGCGCGGCCAGTTCGCGGATGATGCGCTGCCCTTCGGGCGTGGCGATATCCACGGTCACCGAGCGCTTGTTGCGGTTCGCCGCGAGGTAGTAGGCGGCCTCGTGGGTATCCGCGCCGTCAGGCGTTTTCAGGTACGGAGGCCCCCAGTGGCGCGTGTCGTCGCCGACTTCCGGACGTTCGACCTTGATGACGTCCGCGCCGAAATCGGCGAGTGTCTGCGCGCACCACGGACCGGCCAGTACGCGGGTGAGATCCAGCACGCGGATATGACTGAGAGCGCCCATATTCTTTCGATGTCTCCAGGTTGGCCGGCTATGACGCCGGCGCGCGTTGTGGTGACGATGCCGATGTCGTCGCGGCGTCGATGTCCAGAATCTTAAGCGATTCCCGGGTGCCGGCCCATTCGGCCGGACGGCATAGGACGAATGACATGCCCCAAACGCGGCAGCCGGGGCCAAACCCTGGCCGAACGGCTAATCCTGCTCGCGAGGCGGCGCGCGCCGTCGCCTACGGGCTCCGATCCCGTATAATCGGTCGTTTCAGCAACCTTCGGTTGGCGCATCGGGATATCACCCCCGCATGTCGCCAGATCCAGCCAGGACCGTCCCCCAGTACGCTATGAAAGCCGCCGAAATCCGCGAGAAATTCCTCAAGTTCTTCGAATCGAAGGGCCATACGATCGTTCGCTCGTCGAGCCTTGTGCCCGGCAACGACCCCACGCTGCTCTTCACCAATTCGGGGATGGTGCAGTTCAAAGATGTGTTCCTCGGCTCCGAATCGCGGCCGTACTCGCGCGCCACAACGTCGCAGCGCAGCGTGCGCGCCGGCGGCAAGCACAACGATCTGGAGAACGTCGGCTACACGGCGCGTCACCACACGTTCTTCGAGATGCTCGGCAACTTCTCGTTCGGCGACTATTTCAAGCGCGACGCGATCCACTATGCGTGGGAATTGCTGACGGGCGTGTACCAGTTGCCCAAAGACAAGCTGTGGGTCACGGTTTATCACGAAGACGACGAAGCGCACGAGATCTGGGCCAAGGAAGTGGGCGTGCCGGTGGAGCGGATCATCCGCATCGGCGACAACAAGGGCGCGCGCTACGCGTCGGACAACTTCTGGCAGATGGCCGACGTCGGCCCGTGCGGCCCGTGCTCGGAAATCTTTTACGACCACGGCCCGGACGTGTGGGGCGGCCCTCCGGGATCGCCTGAAGAAGACGGCGACCGCTACATCGAGATCTGGAATCTCGTGTTCATGCAATTCAGCCGCGACGCCCAGGGCAACATGACGCCGCTGCCCAAGCAGTGCGTCGACACCGGCATGGGTCTGGAACGCATCGCAGCGGTGCTGCAGCACGTGCACAGCAACTACGAGATCGACCTGTTCCAGGCGCTGATCAAGGCGGCGGGCCGTGAAACCGGCGTGGCCGACCTGAGCAACAACTCGCTGAAGGTGATCGCGGATCACATCCGCGCGTGCTCGTTCCTGATCGTCGACGGTGTGATTCCGGGCAACGAAGGCCGCGGCTACGTGCTGCGCCGCATCGTGCGCCGCGCTATCCGTCACGGCTACAAGCTGGGCAAGAAGGGTTCGTTCTTCCACCGTCTGGTGCCGGATCTGGTCGCGCAGATGGGCGAGGCTTATCCTGAGCTGAAGGACGCGGAACAACGCGTGACCGACGTGCTGCGTCAGGAAGAAGAGCGCTTCTTCGAGACCATCGAGCACGGCATGTCGATCCTCGAAGCCGCGCTGGCGGATCTGGATGCCAAGGGCGGCAAGACGCTCGACGGCGAACTGGCCTTCAAACTGCACGACACCTACGGCTTCCCGCTGGATCTGACGGCGGACGTGTGCCGCGAGCGCGAAGTGACGGTCGACGAAGCCGCTTTCGACGAAGCCATGGCGCGCCAGCGCGACCAGGCGCGTGCCGCCGGCAAGTTCAAGATGGCGCAGGGCCTCGAGTACTCGGGCGCGAAGACCACGTTCCACGGCTACGAAGAAATCGTCTTCGACGACGCGAAGGTCATCGCCCTGTACGTGGACGGCGCAGCGGTCAAGGAAGTGTCGCAGGGCCAGCAGGCCGTGGTCGTGCTGGATCACACGCCGTTCTACGCGGAATCGGGCGGCCAGGTGGGCGACGCGGGCGTGCTCGCCAACGCGAGCCTGCGCTTTGCGGTGGCGGACACGCTGAAGGTGCAGGCGGATGTGGTCGGCCATCATGGCACGCTCGAGCAGGGCACGCTGAAAATCGGCGACGTCGTGAAGGCGGAAATCGACGCGGTGCGTCGTGCCCGCACCGAGCGCAACCACTCGGCTACCCACCTGATGCACAAGGCCTTGCGCGAAGTCCTCGGCTCGCACGTGCAGCAAAAGGGTTCGCTCGTCGATCCGGACAAGACCCGTTTCGACTTCGCGCACAACTCGCCGATGACGGACGAGCAGATCCGTCAGGTCGAAGCTATCGTCAACGCGGAAGTGCTCGCGAACGCGCCGGGCATCGTACGCGTGATGCCGTTCGACGAAGCGGTGAAGGGCGGCGCCATGGCGCTGTTCGGCGAAAAGTATGGCGACGAAGTGCGCGTGCTGGACCTCGGCTTCTCGCGCGAATTGTGCGGCGGAACGCACGTGCAGCGCACGGGCGACATCGGCTTCTTCAAGATCGTGATGGAAGGCGGCGTGGCGGCCGGTATCCGTCGCGTGGAAGCGATCACCGGCGACAACGCGGTGCGCTACGTGCAGGAACTCGATACGCGCATCAATGCGGCAGCCGCTGCGCTGAAGGCGCAACCGTCGGAACTCACGCAGCGGATCGTGCAGGTGCAGGACCAGGTGAAGGCGCTGGAAAAGGAGCTCGGCGCGCTCAAGTCGAAGATGGCTTCGAGCCAGGGCGACGAACTGGTCGGCCAGGCAGTCGAAGTCGCCGGCGTGCACGTGCTGGCGGCGACGCTGGACGGCGCGGACGTGAAGACGCTGCGCGAAACGGTCGACAAGCTGAAGGACAAACTGAAGAACGCGGCCATCGTGCTGGCTTCGGTGGAAGGCGGCAAGGTCAGCCTGATCGCCGGCGTGACGCCCGACGCGAGCAAGAAGGTGAAGGCCGGCGAACTGGTCAACTTCGTGGCGCAGCAGGTGGGCGGCAAGGGCGGTGGCCGTCCCGACATGGCGCAAGCCGGCGGCACGGAACCGGCCAATCTGCCGGCGGCGCTGGCAGGCGTGAAGGGCTGGGTCGAAGCGCAGTTGTAAGTCACCGGGATCGCCTTGCCTCCTTGGCAGGGCGCCCGAAGCAAAAGAGCCGCGAGCGTAAAAACTCGCGGCTCTTTTGTTTTGATGCGGCGGTGGTCTTAGCTTTGCTTGCCGCTGCCGTAACCCTTGGTGTATCGATAAGCTACCCGCGTCACCATGTGACGAGGACTCGAACCCCTACACCGTTTCCAACCCAACCTCACTCTCCCCCACCTCAGGCTGCGTCAGATTGCTGTTCGCCAGCAACGTCTCGCGCAGCGCCTTGAGCGCCGACGAGAAATGCCCGCGCCGCCAGATCAGCAGCGTATCGACGGTGCCCAGATCGCCCAGCGAATGAATCGCGATGTTGTTCATGTCGTGCTGCAATTCGAGCACCGAGCGCGGCGCGACGGCCACCCCGGCGCCGGCCGCCACGCAGGCGACGATCGCGTGGTACGAGCCGAGCTCCAGTACCCGCGCCGGGCGAATGCCGTGCTCCATGTACCACTTCTCGACGTAGCTGCGATACGCGCAGCCGCGCTCGAACGCGATCAGCGTCGACAGCGCGATATCGCGCGCCTCGCGAATCGGCCGATGACCGCGCGGCGTCAGCATCACCAGTTCCTCGCGAAACACGGGCACGCTCTCGAACAGATCGCCGTCCCGGTCCGGGTCGAGTTGGGTCGCGATCAGCGCGGCGTCCACCTCGAACTCCCGGACCCGTTCGATCAGACAGCCGGTCGTGCCGGTTTCGAGTTCGAGCGCCACCTCGGGCCAGCTCTGGTGATAGTGCGCGAGCAGGCTGGGCAGGCGGCTGGCTGCGGCGCTTTCCATCGTGCCCAGCCGCAGCCGGCCGCTGGGCCGGCTTTCGCGCAGCGCATGGCGGGCCTCGTCGGCGAGTGCGAGCAGGCGTTCGGCATACGGCAGCAAGGTCTCGCCGGCGGGCGTGAGTACCAGCCGCCGGCCGTCGCGGATAAACAGGTCGGTGCCGAGTTGTTCCTCAAGCTGCTTGATGCGCGTGGTCACGTTCGATTGCACGCGGTTGAGCTTCGCGGCAGCACGTGTGACCCCGTTTTCGCGCACGACCGCGCGAAAAATCGTTAGGGCGGCGAGATCCATAATTCTCTCTATGTGATCGTTTGTATCGTAATTATTCATTTTTCGTGATTGAAACGTCAAGCTAAGATGGGTTCATCGGTTGTCGTGGCGCCCGCTGCGCCTCCGTCCCACATGGGCCTTCTTTTTCCCCCGTTTTTGCCATTTTCGGTGCTGTATGAACGACTTTGCCGCGTCCCATCAGTTTGTCGCCCCCACCGGCCCCCACGCTGCGCGCCAGGCGGCCATTGCCGGCATGGTTGCGCTGGCGGTGGTGCTGGGGATCGGCCGCTTCGCATTTACCCCGCTGCTGCCGCTGATGCTGCACGGCGGCGGACTCGATATTCGCCACGGTGGCTGGCTAGCATCGTTCAACTACGCGGGTTATTTTGTCGGAGCGGTGACGTGTGCCGCGCTGCGCGTCGAACCGGCGCGGATGGTGCGCACAGGGCTCGTGCTCACCGTGCTGTTGACCCTCGCGATGGGCTTGACCAACCAGTTCTGGATCTGGGCGATCGTGCGTTTCGTGGCGGGCGTCGTCAGCGCGTGGACCTTCGTGTTCGCCTCGCAATGGGGGCTGCGGCGGCTTGCCGAGCTGCACGCGCACGGGTGGGGCGGTGTGATCTATTCCGGCCCGGGGGTGGGAATCGCCGCCACCGGGCTACTGGTGAGCGTGGCGGGCGGTTGGGGCGCCCGCGCGGGCTGGCTGGGTTTTGGGCTGGCGGCGGCGGTGTTGTCGGCGCTGGTCTGGCGGGTGTTCGGCCACCCGGCTTCAGTGCCGGCAATGGGTCCCGCAACCGCTTCGATCCGCCCCGACGCAACGCCCGCAAGCGCCCACGCAGCCCCTCCAACCCACCGCATCGACGCATTCTGGCTCGTCCTGCTCTACGGCGTCCCGGGCTTCGGCTACATCATCACCGCGACCTTCTTGCCCGTGATTGCGCGCCATGCCTTGCCAGGCTCGGCATGGCCCGACCTGTTCTGGCCGATGTTCGGCCTCGCGCTGATCGTCGGCGCATTGGGCGCGGCGCGTCTGCCGCATCACTGGGACAACCGCACGCTGCTCGCCGCTTGCTACGTCCTGCAGGCCGTGGGCGTGGCAGCGGGCATCGTCTGGCCGACGGCAGCGGGCTTTGCGCTCGGCAGCGTGCTGATCGGTCTGCCGTTCACCGCCATCACCCTGTTCGCGATGCGCGAGGCGCGCCGCCTGCGCGGCGATCACGCGGCCGGCCTGATGGGCTATGCGACCGCGGCCTACGGCGTCGGGCAGATCATCGGGCCGCTGGTGGCCGCGCCGATTGCCGTCCATACCGGCTCGTTCTCGCCGGCGTTGTGGCTGGCGGCAGCCGCGTTGCTGCTCGGCGCGCTCGGTTTGACTGGGGTCGCGCACCTGCCGCGCAAGCCAGGTCCGCCTTAATCGCACGAGGCAAAAACAATTTACCGGCTGGCGCACTAAAATGACCGCTTTCCAGTCATCTCTCTAGCGCCCGTCGCCGGGCGCGTCGCCAGCCATGCAACATTTCGCGTCCGACAACTACGCGGGCATCTGTCCCGAAGCGCTCAATGCGCTGATCGCCGCCAACAACAGCGGCCACGAACCCGCGTACGGCGACGACTCCTGGACCCAGCAAGTCTGCGACCGCCTGCGCGACCTGTTCCAGACCGACTGCGAAGCGTTCTTCGTCTTCAACGGCACGGCGGCCAATTCGCTCGCCCTCGCTTCGCTGTGCCAGTCGTATCACTCGGTGATCTGCCATGAACTCGCGCACATCGAAACCGACGAGTGCGGCGGCCCCGAATTCTTCTCGAACGGCTCGAAACTGCTGACGGCGCCCGGCCTAGGTGGCAAGCTGACGCCCGATGCGATCGAAGCGGTCGTCACGCGCCGCGCCGACATCCACTATCCGAAGCCCAAGGTCGTGACGCTCACGCAGTCGACGGAAGTGGGCACTGTCTACAGCGTCGAAGAAGTGCGCGCGATCGCCGCGATTGCGAAGCGCCGCCATCTGAAAGTCCACATGGACGGCGCGCGCTTTGCGAACGCGGTGGCCGCGCTCGACGTGCATCCGTCGGAGATCACCTGGCGCGCCGGCGTCGACGTGCTGTGCTTCGGCGGCACCAAGAACGGCTTGCCGGTCGGCGAAGTGGTGGTGTTCTTCGACCGCGCGCTCGCCGACGATTTCGCTTACCGCCTCAAGCAGGCCGGACAACTGGCCTCGAAGATGCGTTTCATCTCCGCGCCGTGGCTGGGCCTGCTCGACGGCGACGTGTGGCTGCGCAATGCGCGTCATGCGAACGCCATGGCGAAACTGCTGGAAACGCGCCTCGCCGAGATTCCCGGCGTGAGCATCATGTTCCCGACCGAGTCGAATGCGGTGTTCGCGCAGTTGCCCGCCCACGTGGCGAAGGCCATGCGAGCCAAGGGCTGGAAGTTCTACGAGTTCATCGGCGCCGGCGGTTGCCGTCTGATGTGCGCGTGGGACACGCAGCCCGAGACCGTCGCGCGCTTTGCGGGCGAGGTGCGCGAACTGTGCGCAGCGTGAGCGCCGAGCCCCACAACCCATCCGCGCAGCCATGCGCACCCACTACAACGACACACCAAGAGACAACGCCCTGCTGCCATGAGTGATTACCGATTCTGCCCCCGCTGCGCGACGCCGCTCGTCGAACGCACCGATCCCGAACACGAAGGCGGCCGCGTACGCCAGACCTGTCCCGACGAAACCTGCGGCTATGTGCACTGGAACAATCCGTTGCCGGTGGTGGCGGCGATTGTCGAATACGAAGGCAAGATTCTGCTCGCGCGCAATGCCGCGTGGCCCGAAGGCATGTTCGCGCTGATCACCGGCTTTCTGGAGAATGGCGAGACGCCGGAGGAGGGCATCGCGCGCGAAGTCCGCGAAGAGACCTCGCTGCAGGCCGAGACCGTCGAGCTGGTCGGCGTCTACGAATTCATTAAGAAGAACGAACTGATTATCGCGTATCACGTGCGGGCGTATGGCACGATTGCGTTGTCGCCGGAACTGCTCGAGTATCGGCTCGTCGAGCCGGCCAAATTGCGGCCGTGGCGTGCCGGCACCGGGCAAGCGCTTGGCGAATGGATGCGCCGGCGCGGCTTGCCGTTCGAGTTCGTCGAGCGGCCCGGTCAATAGTGAGATAGAGCGCGGGCGCTCGCAGGCAGAATCGAGCGCGCGTATGCAACCCATGCAACCCATGCAACCGACGCGGCCCATGCACTACGCGTGCGGAGCGTGTGCAGAACACGTGCGGAACGCGTGCAATACGCAGGCACGCATCGCGAGGCGAGCCAATCGCCGGCGATGCGTTTCTTTCCCCTCACCCGGAATGCACCTCTGATATGGCCTATATCTACTATCTCACCCACATCCATCTCGGCTATGACGCCCTCGCGCAACTGCCCTCGGAATGCGCGCGCGTCGGCATCAAGCGGCCGCTGGTGATTACCGATAAGGGTGTGGTGGCCGCCGGCGTCGCGCAGCGCGCGCTCGATGCGCTGCTGCGGCTCGGCGCGGTGCCGGTTTTCGACGACACGCCCTCCAACCCGACTGAAGCGATGGTGACGGCCGCCGCGGCGCGCTACAAGGAGGAAGGCTGCGACGGCCTGATCGCGGTGGGCGGCGGGTCGTCCATCGACCTCGCGAAAGGCGTCGCGATCGCCGCCACGCATCCGGGCACGCTGACCGAATACGCCACCATCGAAGGCGGCAGCGGCAAGATCACCGACGCCGCCGCGCCGCTGATCGCGATTCCCACCACCTCCGGCACCGGCAGCGAAGTGGCGCGCGGCGCGATCGTGATTCTCAACGACGGTCGCAAGCTCGGCTTTCACTCGTGGCATCTGCTGCCGAAATCGGCGATCTGCGATCCCGGCCTGACACTCGGCCTGCCGCCGCTCCTGACTGCAGCCACCGGCATGGATGCCATCGCGCACTGCATCGAAACCTTCCTGGCACCGGCCTTCAATCCGCCTGCCGACGGCATCGCGCTCGACGGTCTGGAGCGCGGCTGGGCCAACATCGAACGCGCGACTCACGACGGCAGCGACCGCGATGCGCGCCTGCACATGATGAGCGCGTCGATGCAGGGGGCGATGGCTTTCCAGAAGGGGCTTGGCTGCGTGCATTCGCTGTCGCATCCGCTGGGCGGTGTGCCGGTGAACGGACGCACGTCGCTGCATCACGGCACGCTCAACGCGGTCGTGCTGCCGGCCGTACTGCGCTTTAACGAGCACGCGGACACGGTGGTGGCGAATCGCCGCTATGCGCGCATGCGGCGCGTGATGGGGCTCGCGGAAAATGCCGATCTCGCTCAGGCACTCTTCGACATGACCGCGCGCCTCGGCTTGCCGACCGGTCTGCGGCAGATGGGTGTCGACGAAAGCGTGTTCGACAAGGTGATCAAGGGCGCGCTTGCCGATCATTGCCACAAGACGAACCCGCGCGAAGCGAGCGCCGACGACTATCGCCGCATGTTGACCGAATCGCTCTGACGACGCCTCCCTAATCAACCATCCGCACCCTGCTGACGATGAACAAACCCGCTCCCGCGCCGCGCACGGCGTACCGTCACTTCCTGCCGATCACGACCCGCTGGATGGACAACGATGTCTACGGCCACGTGAACAACGTCGTCTATTACAGCTATTTCGACACCGTCGTGAACGAGTATCTGATCCGTGCCGGCGTGCTCGACGTCGAACACGGCGCGACGATCGGGCTGGTGGTCGAAACGCAGTGCAACTACTTCGCGCCGTTGGTGTTTCCCGAGCGTGTCGAGGCCGGTTTGCGGGTGGTGCGTCTCGGTTCGACGAGCGTGCGTTACGAGGTGGGTCTGTTCAAGGACGGCGAAGCGCAGCCGGCCGCACAGGGTCATTTTGTGCATGTCTATGTGGACCGCGCGACGCGCCGGCCGGTTGCGCTGCCTCGCGAATTGCGCGCGGCGCTTGAACTGCTTGTCGTCGACGCGGACGCGGCGTAGCTACTACGGTCTGCGAACCGTGTGATGTGATGTCGTAGCGGCTGGGCGTCGGATAGTTCGACGCCTGGGTTATTGCGCTGCGGCATTGCATGTTTCGCTGGCGTTTCGACGTCGGCCAGCCCGTGTGTCCTCCTCTGGTGCCCGCCCGTTGTTCGGCGGGGCCATTCTTCCTGTTTGAATCCGTATTTCCGAAATCCGCCTGCGCCCTTGTCCATAAGGCCTGGCGGCGAGGGGGCTCGCCGATTCAAACGCTTGATCGTTTGGTGAGCGTCCTCCAGAAATCTTGTCGGCAGCGCGGCCTCAAATAAAGACAATCAGGTCATAGGCGCGAGCGGGCGGCAGGGTGTTTCAAGCCGTCCTCACTACTGCCATAGACAACCCCGTGCCGCGCTCGCGATCTCGCGCCGTGGTGTCGGGAGGGAGGAGACATCATGCGAAATGCAGAGGTTGGTGCCGAGGCGCGAGGCGTCGCGGTGGACGAGCCAGAGCGGCCACGGCTACAAGCGGCAAGGAGTGCGCGCGTTGTTCCGGCTGCGATGCTGGTCACGATGGCGTTGCTTGTATCCGCTTGCGCGGATGCGAGTTCGTCGGCGAGCGATGCCTCTCCGGGTACGCAGTCTCCAGCGCCGTCCTCCGCCCAGGCCGCAGCCGCGCGCCCCGCGCTGGAAGTTGCCAAAGAACGTCAGCTTGCCGACGAACAGCGCGTTGCCGCGCGCGTGCCCTCGATTAGCGGTCTCACTGAGCAACGTGTCCGTCCTTTGACGCTGCGCGACTCCGGCATCGACGGCTCGCTGATGTTTGCGCGCGATGTGGACTTCCGGGTGACCGGCGATATCGGTTTCATGATCCACAGCATGGCCGCGACGCTCACGCCGACGCATGCGGGTGCGCCGATCGTGTTCGACGATCCGACGAGCGTTTCTATCGACGTCCACCGCGGCGACGTTACGCTCGACAGTGCCAAGCTCACGGCGATCTTCAACCTCTACCTGTTCCAGTACCAGGGCTCGCCGCTGCGCAATATGCGGGTCGTGCCGCAGGATGGCGGCACCTTGCGCATTACCGGCGAAATGCATCGCGATAGCTGGGTGCCGATCGTACTGGCCGGCACGCTGTCGATGCGCAACGCGAACGAACTAGTGTTCCATGCGGACCACGTCGAAGTAGCGGGCGTGGGGGCGGACAAGCTGATGCAGGCGGCGCACGTGAAGATGGCCGATCTGCTGAAAGTGGACACGCCGATTGCGCGTCTTGAGGGCGACGACGTTGTGATGCAGGTCGCCAAACTGACGCCACCGCCAGCGCTGCGCATGACCATCACGCATATCGACACCTCGTCGGCGGGCGTGCGCTTTACGCTTGACGATCGCACGCTGCACGACATCGTGTGGCCTGCGACGATGCCGCCACGCGGCATGCTGGTGGAGGGGGGCGATGTGAAGTTCATGCGCTCGATGCCGATGAACATCGACATGGCGCTGACTCCGATCGATACGAATGCGCCGTTTGTGCTGGACCTGTATCGCTACCGCGAGCAGATGGCGGCGGGGTATTTCACGTTCGATGAAGCGGGCGCACTGGATGTGCATCTACCGTCTTACAACACGCTGACGGGTGCCGCACACGATAGCGTGCAGCAAACCGGCAGCGCGAGCGCGCGTTTCAACGATAGCTTTATCCGGGAGCAGCAGGCGTCGCTAGCAGAGGCGCGGCTGCAATGGCAGCACGTCCCGCAGGACCTGCGCACGGCGGAGGCGCGCGCGATACCGGTCGGGACACGTGCCGCGTTTGCGGGGGCTAATGGCGCCACACCGGGTTCGGCGCTCACGGACGAACGACACTCGGCGGGACCGGCGCCGCTGATTCATATGGAGAACGTCGACTTCTTCGTCTCGGGGCGGATTGGTTTTCACGTGCGTTCGCTGGATGCGCAGATGGTGCCGAAGAAGCCGGGGCAGCCGGTGGACCTTGACGATCCTGAGCAGTACGACATTCGCATCATAGGCGGCGAGGTGGTGGAACCCTGGCCGGCGATGGCGGCGTTGTTCAACGAGTATCTGCTGGATTACGCGCCGCGTTCGCTGAACGATCTGAAGCTGACGCCGGAGAACGGTGCGTTGCAGGTGACGGGGGGCATCAAGTTGTGGAATCACTTCCCAGGAGTATGGTTGCCGACGACGATGAGCGGGACCATTGTGGCGCGTGACGAGCGGCATCTGGTGTATGCGCCGACGTCGGTGAAGGTGTTGGGTGTGCCGCAGGCGGGGTTGTTGCGGGCGCTGGATATTCCGTTGGCTTCGTTGACGCCGTTTGTGCGCAAGGGTGTGGCGTTGCAGGGGAATGAGCTGGTGTTCGATCAGTACACGGTGTTTCCGCCGCCTGTTTTGCAGGGGCATCTGGTGAGTGCCACGGTGACGGATGAGGGGTTGGTGTTGAAGTTTCAGCGCGAGAGCGGGGCGGTGGTGGCGCGGCCGCCTGCGGGGGCGGGGGGGAGTTTTGTCTGGATCGAGTCGGGGGATATCAAGATGTTTGATTCGCTTGTGACTAATGCCAGGACTTTGATTCGGGATGGTTCCAGTTCTGGTGTGATGAAGTTTGATCTTTATGCCTACCGGCGGGATGTGGCTCTTGGGATTGTTCGGATGGCTAAAGATGGGAGTTTGGATGTGGATTTGGCTCGGAGGAAGTGATTCATTTTTTTTGCCTTGCGCGGCGCTTTGGTTGTGGTCCTACGGTGTTGGTCTTTTCTTGCATTCTTAGTGGTCTATTGGCGTCGCCCCTGTGCGGGGCGGCACTTACTTTCTTTGCCGCCGCAAAGAAAGTAAGCAAAGAAAGCGGGCTGCCACCGCTAGCCCGTAGTGAGCCATCCCGGTCTGCCGCCGGGAACGGCCCAAGACGAGATGCGCCCTCGCGGCATAGCCGTTAGTGACAAGGCCGTCATCCGTTCCAGCGTTGCGCTGCGCGCCCCGCCGTGGGGCACAACTCCTTCTGCGGAAGCTGACTCGGCACCGCCGCCGCGATACTCGCAAGCGACTCGCCTTCCCATGCAGACCCGACCGCGACGCACGTAGTGCGGAGTGGGGTGGATGAGTGCTGTGTCACGAGCGGTGGGAATGCGAGGGCGGGTCTTGTGTTGGGCCGTTTCCGGTGGCAGACCGAGATGGCTCACTAAACGCTAGCGGTGTGAGCCCGCTTTCTTTGCTTACTTTCTTTGCGGCGGCAAAGAAAGTAAGTGCTGCCCCGCACAGGGGCGAAGCTAATAGACCACTAAGAAAGCAAGGAAAGGCCAACACCCTAAGAGCAGCAAAAAACCAAGGCGCCGCAGGCAAAACCCCCAAAGGCGCCGCAGGCCCCCCCCTCACTCCTTATTAATAATCCACTCATGCGCCGGATCGTTCTTGAAATGCCAAACCCGCTGCTTCCCAGCCATGACATTCAAGTAGTACGAATCATACCCATAAGGAACGATAACCGGGTGATACCCCCTGGGCACCATGACAACATCATGATCCTCAACAGCCATCGACTCATCGATATCCCGCGAATCGGTATACACCCGCTGAAAAGCAAACCCTTGCGCCGGATTAAGCCGATGGTAATAAGTCTCCTCAAGCGAGCTCTCAAGCGGCACATTGTCCGTGTCATGCTTATGCGGCGGATAACTCGAAGCATGCCCACCCGGCGTACGCACCTCAACCACCAGTAAGGACTCCGCAGCCTCAGTCTGCGGCAAGATATCGCATACGTAGCGCGTATTCAACCCCTTGCCGCGCGTCGAGCGATTCATCTGCGCAGGTTCGATCAGCCGCGCCGGAAACCCGCCCTTGGCCGGCGCGCTCGCCACACCCACCTCCGCATCGCGCACCGCCCGCACCGTCGTCCGTACGCCTGGCGGCAAATACACCGCATACGGCGCCGCATCCTCAAACACGCTGTCGCGCGAGCCAAGGCTGCTCCATTTGCGATCCGCCGTCTCAATGTCCACCGCGCCCGCCAGCACCACGATGCACACCTCGCGCGCCGGCTCGAACACATGCACGACTTCGTCCGCGCTCATGCGATAAGCCGCAAACCCCACATAACGCCATGCCGCCGTCTCAGGCGTGACCCGCGCGATTGTCTGGCCCTCGCGCTGTGCCTTCACCAGCAAACTCATGCTGCCTCCTTCGTTGCAGACGCACCCGCATCGAGCGGCGCATCCACCAGCGAACGCAACGTTCGATACCCCTTCTCCGCATAAGCATACGACCGCGCAATCACCGGGTCCTGTTCCGCTTCCACCACCAGCCAGCCGCGATAGCCGTGCCGTTTCAGGCGGTCGATAATCGCCGGGAAATCCACCGCGCCATCGCCCGGCACCGTAAACGCGCCGTTGATCACCGAGTCCAGAAAACTCCAGTTGCGGTTGCGCGCAAGTTTCATCACCGCCGGCCGCACGTCCTTGCAATGGACGTGACAGACCCGCCCAATATACTTGTCGAGTACCGTCAGCGGATCGCCGCCCGCAAACGTGATGTGGCCTGCATCGAACAGCAAGCCGACGGCGTTACTCGTGCGCGCCATCAGGTTGTCGACGTCCGCCGGCGTTTCCACGTAAGCGCCCATATGATGGTGGTACGCGAGCCGCACGCCGCGGCTCAACGTGTAACGGGCGAACTCGTCCACACGTGCCGCATACGCGTCCCACTGCGCTTCGCTAAAGAAGCGCGGGCGCTGGTAGAGCGGTTGCGGCGCGCCCTGGATCGAATCCGCTACCTCGCCGTACACCATCACCGTCGAGCCGTTGCGCGACAGCAGTTCCAGATGCGCGTCCACCGAGGCGATCTCTTCCGCGACGCTGCGTCGCGCGAGTCTTCCCGAATACCAGCCGGAGACCAGCGCCAGATCGTATTGCGCCAGCAGTGCTTTCAACGCCAGCGGTTCGCGCGGAAACTTGTTGCCGAGTTCGAACCCGTCATAACCGATCTGGCGTCCTTCGGTCAGCGCCACTTCGAGTGGCGTTTCGCCGCCTAGCGACGGCAGGTCGTCGTTCATCCACGACAGCGGGTTGATGCCAATGCGTACGTCGAACTGAGTCATGCGAGCGTCCTCATTCGTTTTCGGTGTCGCCGGCGGCCTGGGCGCGCACGGCAAGCTGGGCTTCGTATTGCGCACGCGCGGCGCGCACCCCTTCGCGCGCCGACACTTCCGGCACGGCCACTTCCCACCACCAGCCGCCGTCGTCCGTGGTGCGGGCCGCGTCGGTGTCGATACTGATCAGATACGTGCGGTCGGCAGCGCGCGCGCGTTGCAACGCGGCTTCGAGCTCGGCCACGTTCGCGACGTGCTCGGCTTGAGCACCGAGCGAGCGCGCGTGCGCGGCGAAATCGATCGGCGGTGCGCCGAGCGGGCCTTGCTCGCAATCGTCGAACATGTTGTTGAACGGTGCGCCGCCGCAGGCCTGTTGCAGGCGGTTAATGCAGCCGTAGCCGCGATTGTCGAGCACGACGATGATCAGCTTCGCGCCGAGCATCACCGAAGTGGCAATCTCGCTGTTCATCATCAGATAGCTGCCGTCGCCCACCATCACGATCACGTCCCGTTCGGGACGCGCCAGCTTCGCACCGAGCCCGCCGGCGATCTCGTAGCCCATGCACGAATAGCCGTATTCGACGTGGTACGCACCCGGTCGGCCCGCGCGCCACAGCTTGTGCAACTCGGCGGGCAGGGTGCCCGCCGCGCACACGACGATGTCGTCGGTCGCCGACGTGGCGCTCGAGCGCTGCACCGCGCCGATCACGTCCGCGTCGTACGGCAGGACCGTTTCGTGTTGCGGCGCATGCGTGAGCATGCCGACGGTGTCGCGCCAGTCCGCGGCGTGCTTGTGGGCCCGCGCAGTCCAGGCGCGGTCGGCATGCCAGCCGCCTAGCTCCGCCGCGAGCGCCGCGAGCGCGAGGCGGGCGTCGGCTTCCACCACCAGCGCGCGATGTTTGAGGCCATCGAATGCGTTCGCATTGATGCCGATTACGTCGGCCTGGGTGAACAGCGTGTTCGAGCCCGTGGTGAAGTCCTGCAGGCGGGTGCCGATGGCCAGCACGCAATCGGCGTCGTGCGCGAGTGCGTTCGCTGCGGGCGAGCCGGTCACGCCTAACGCGCCGGTATTGAGCGGATCGTTCCAGGCCAGCGCACCTTTGCCGGCCTGGGTTTCAGCCACGGGGACGCCATGTGCGGCGGCAAACGCGTGGAGGGCATCGGTTGCGTGGCCATACAGCACGCCGCCTCCGGCGACGATCAGCGGCCGCTTCGCCTGCCGCAGACGTTCGACCGCCGCGCTGATTTCTTCGGCAACCGGCGCCGGCGTATGAAAGCCGACCACCCGCGGTTCGAAGAAGTCAGCCGGAAAATCCCACGCGGCGGCCTGCACATCCTGCGGCAACGCGAGCGTGACGGGTCCGCACAACGCCGCATCGGTCAGCACGCGCAGCGCGCGAGGCAAGGCCGTCAGCAATTGCGCGGGATGCACGATGCGGTCGAAGTAGCGCGACACAGGCCTGAAGGCATCGTTCGCCGAGATGCCGCCGTCGTGAAAGTCCTCGACCTGCTGCAATACCGGATCCGGCGCACGCGAGACGAACACGTCGCCGGGCAGCAGCAGCACCGGCAAACGGTTGACGTGCGCGAGCGCCGCTGCGGTCAGCAGATTCGTGGCGCCGGGTCCGATCGAGGTGGTGACCGCCATCATCCGGCGCCGGAAATGCGCCTTCGCATACGCAATCGCACTATGTGCCATCGCCTGCTCGTTGTGCGCGCGCAGCGTCGGCAGCTCATGACGATGCTGGTACAGCGCCTCGCCAAGTCCCGCGACGTTGCCATGCCCGAAGATCGCGAAGACGCCGCCGAACAGCGGCTCGGTAGCGGTGCCGTCTTCGGTCCTGACGCGCTGCGCCGCGAGGTAGCGGACCAGCGCCTGCGCCGTGGTAAGCCGCAGCGTGCCAGTTGCCGGCGCAGTCGATGGCGTCGCGGAGGCATGGTGGGCAGAGGCCGTATCGTGATGCAAGATGCGCTGGTTCATGCAGCCTGCTCCTGGTGTGCTTGATGCGGTGGGGCGCTATGCGGCGCGGCGTTGCCGCGCGCGCTGCGCCACGAATCGATCAGCGTTTCGAAGGTCTGCCGCACGCGGGCGATCAGTTCGTCGTCGTTGATCGAGCCGGCGAGCCAGGCGTGGCTCGGCTCGTGGAAAATCGTCCGGCCAACGGTGAAGCCGCGGCAGGTGGCCGATTGCGCCGCGGCGCGAAAGCCCTCGTTGAGCTGTTCGACGGCGGCCGACAGCCCAAGCAACACCACGCCACGGCAGTACGGATCGCGCTCGGCAATCAGGGCGTCGACGCTCTGCCATTGCGCAGCTTCCATCGGTTCCAGCTTCCACCACTCCGGATAGATGCCGATGTTGTAGAGACGCTTCAACGCGCGATACACGGTGTCCGGCGCGCTCGGCAAATGGGCGTGCTTGGGCGGAATCACTTCGAGCAGCAGTTCGTGGCCGCTCGCCTGGGTGGCGTCGTAGAGCGCGCGCAATTGCGCTTCCTGTTCGAGCCGTTGCTCGACCGGCTCGTCGGGATGGAATTGCACGAGGCACTTCACCACGTGTTCCTGCGGCCAACTGGTGAGCGTGGTGCCGATCGAGCGGCCGTGATCGAACACGAGCGGCACCGAGCCCGGCAACTCCACCGGGCGGCCGATCCACCAGCCACGGCCGGTGGCCGCGTTCAGCGCATCCTGGCCGTAGCGGTCGTCGATCAGTACGCCTATGCGCCCTTGCAAGCCGAGCTTGCTTTCGGTCTGCGCGACGGCCTCGACAAACAGGCTCTTCAGGCGCGCGATACGTGCTTCGTCCGCACCGGTCTGCTGGGCCAGATCGAAGAACTGGTTGCGGTGATCGAACGCGAAGCCGAGCACTTCGTCCCGCTGCTTGCGGGCAGGAGAGACGCGGTGCAGCCGCGCGAGCTTCGCATCGCGGTCGGGGCGGCGCATGCGCTGCGGATCGGCTTTCGCTTCGGCGAGGAAATAGTCGAGTTCGGCGGGCGTCGGCATGGCCGGGGCGCAGCCATGTCGCGACACGACCAGCGCGCCGCTCGCATTCGCCGCGCGGGCACACGCTTCGAGCGGCTCATCGCGCAGCCAGCCGGACAGGAAACCGGAGGCAAAGGCATCGCCTGCGCCGAGCACGTTCAAGACTTCGACTTCGACGCCGCCCTGAATCGGCGCGTCGTCGAGCGACGCGGGCACGTCGCCGTCGATGATCTGGCAGCCGAGCGGGCCGCGCTTGACCACCAGCGTCGCCGGCGTGACCGCGCGCACCATCGCGAGGGCGTCGATCAGGTCGGTCTTGCCGCCGGCAATGCGGAATTCCTCTTCGGTGCCGATCACCAGATCGATCAACGGCAGGATGCGCTGCAAATGTGCGGTGACGTCTTCGCTGGCGACGAAACGCGTCTCGCCGTCGGCCTTGCCGGTGAGTCCCCACAGCACCGGACGGTAGTCGATGTCGAGCACGGTGCGCACGCCGTTGCGACGCGCGTAATCGAGCGCGCGGCGGCTCGCGCGGTTGACCTGTTCGGTGGAGAAGTGCGTGCCGGTGATCAGCAGCGCTTTCGATGAAGCAATGAACGCCTCGTCGAAATCGGCTTCGTCCACGGCCATATCGGCGCAGTTTTCGCGGTAGAAAATCAGCGGGAAGGTGTCGCGGTCTTTCAGGCCGAGCAGCACGAGCGCGGTCAGGCGCTCATGATCGACGCGCACGTGACTGACGTCGCAACCTTCCCTGGTGAGCGTTTCGGTGAGAAAGCGGCCCATATGGTCGTTGCCGACGCGCGCGAGCATCGCCGAGGCGAGCCCGAGCCGCGCGCAGCCAAAAGCGATATTGGCCGACGAGCCGCCGAGATACTTGGCAAAGCTCGATACGTCTTCGAGACGGGCGCCGACCTGTTGTGCGTAGAGATCCACCGCGAGCCGGCCAAGGCAGATGATGTCGCGGCTGCGATCCGGTGCAAAGCGGCTGGTGGGGCTGGCAACGGACGGCGTGGGAGTGCTGGTGAGGGCCATGGAATATCCTGTTTGTCTTAGCGCTGGACTGACGGCAAGGGGGCACGCGGCGAGCGCAGGGCAGGGCTTAAGCCATGCGAGCGCCGCGTGGCGCAAATCAGATCGTCGCGCCTTCGAGTTCGCCGATCATCTTCTGCATCTCGGCGCCGCCGGCCATCATGTCGAGCACTTCATCCTTGCTGATGGTGTCCTTGGTGAAGGTGCCGAGCGACTTGCCGCGATTGAGCAGCGTGAACGAATCGCCGATCGGGTAGGCGTGATGTACGTTGTGCGTGATGAAGATCACCGAAATGCCTTTGGCACGCGCGGTGTGGATCAGCTTCAGCACGTTGAAGCTTTGCTTCACGCCGAGCGCCGCGGTCGGTTCGTCGAGAATCAGCACGCGCGCGCCGAAGTGAATCGCCCGCGCAATCGCGAGGCACTGCTTCTCGCCGCCCGACATGGTGCCGATCGGCTGATGCGGGTCGCGCACATTGATGCCCATTTCGGCGAGCTTGTCGCGCGAGGCGGTCGCGCAATGGTCCAGGTCCATCACGTTGATGAAGCCGAACAGCTTTTTCTGCGGCTCGCGTCCCATGAAGAAGTTGCGCGCCACCGACAGCAGCGGCACCAGCGCGAGATCCTGATAGACGGTGGCGATGCCGAGATCGAGTGCGTCTTTAGGCGAGGTGAAACGCACCGGCTTGCCGTCGACGAGGTAGGTGCCTTCGCTCGGCTGGTGCACGCCGGCGAGCGTCTTGATCAAGGTGGACTTGCCGGCGCCGTTGTCGCCTAACAGGCAATGCACTTCGCCGCGTTTCAACCGCAGGGTGATGTCCTTCAGCGCAATCACGTTGCCGAAATAGCGGCTGACGTTTTCGAGCGCGAGGATGTAGTCGGTGTCCGCGGCCTGGGGCAAACCCGCAGCCGTACCCGGTGTCGTATTCAAGGGGGTGTTCATCGTGGACTCCTCGATTAGCGGGACGCCGCGACGCGGCTGCGCACGTAGTGGTTAAACAGCACCGCGAACAGCAACATGGCGCCGAGGAACACACGGAACCAGTCCGAATCGATGTTCGTATACGTGATGCCGATCTGCACGACGCCGAAGATCAGTGCCCCGAAGGATGCGCCGACCACCGAACCGTAGCCGCCGGTCAACAAGGTGCCGCCGATCACCGCCGCGATGATGGCTTCGAATTCCGCCTGCAGACCGCGGTCGGCGGCTGCCGAGCCGATGTCGCACACTTGCAGCACCGAATAGAGGCAGGAGCAGAACGCGGTCAGGACGAACAGCGAGATTTTCACGCGGCGCACCGGCACGCCGACGTTCTTTGCCGCATTGGAATCGCCGCCCACCGCAAAGATCCAGTTGCCGAACTGCGTCTTGGCAAGGATGAAGGCGCAGGCCGCGGCCAGCGCGAACCACCACAGGATGACTTTCGGAATCCCAGGTACGAGAGGAAGGCCGCTGTCGAGCAGCTTGACCACGCCGATATGTCCGAGCCAGGTAAACAGGCCCTTGAAGGCGACGCCCTGAAACAGCGCATGCGCGAGCCAGTCGTGCGCGGCGACGTCGCCGACGCCGGAGATGATGGTGCGGTCGGCAAACATCACCGAGAGCGCAAGCGTGAGGCCGCGCAGGATAAACAGGAAGGCCAGCGTGACGATGAAGGAGGGCAGCCGGGTGCGCATCACCAGATAGCCGTTGAGCGCGCCGAGCAGCATCGAACCGGCGAACGCGAACACGATGGACAGCGCGATCGGCCAGTGAAAGTACATGGTGGGCAGCGCGACCATCATGCCGGAAAAACCGATCATCGAGCCGATCGAGAGGTCGAACTCGCCGGCGATCATCAGGAGACATGCGCCCACCGAGATGATGCCGAGATACGCGGCCACCTGCGACCAGTTCATCACGCCGTCGAGGTTGAACATGCCGGAGTTGCCGGCGGACAGACCGAACACCAGGAACACCATTACGGTGCCGGCAAGCGCGGCGAATTCCGGACGGCTCAACAGGTGTTTGAACCACGATTCGCGACGCACGCGCTCGTCCGATACTGCTGCGGAGCCCGCTGCCGCAGCTGCTGCGGCATCCTGCTCGGAAGGGGGATGTTTGGCGTGGAAGGGGTTGGCGACGCCCATTGAAGCTCTCCTTGATGCGCCGGCGGAAGGCGTCGTGACGACGCTTCGCTGAAAGGCGCTTGATGCAAGTGAAGTGCAGTGAAGTGCGAATGAAACCCTGCGAAGGGAAGCGGGTGCGGCCGGGCCCGTGGCGGCTCGCCGCACGCGCTTCCTTCATGCCTGCGGGGACGGTTCTCCCGTGCCCGAAGTCAATGCGACATTGATTAGCGGTACTGACCTGCGTACTTGATCACCTTGTCGATATTCTCCTTGGTAATGAAGCCCGGGCCCGAGCCGATATTGCGCGGCCCGTAGGAAGGGGCAAGACCGTAGGTGGACAGACGTGCCTGGAACTTCGGGTTGGCCTGCAGGGCCTCGCGGATCTTCACCGGGTCGGTGGTGTGGTCGTGCCTGGCGATGGCCAGCACCGCTACCGCGATGTAACCCTGCAGGTACGGTTGCTGGTCGATGGCGAACTTGATCGTGCCGTCCTTGATGGCCTTGGCGATGTCGTCGTCAAAGTCGAAGGTTGCGAACCACAGCTTGCCGGCCAGACCCATCTGCTGCAGCGCCTTGATGGTCGGCGCCGCCGAAAGCGGCCCGAGGGCGAGCACGCCGCCGGTGTCCGGGTGATTGCGCAGATACGCGCTCACCTTCGACTGGATGCCGGTCGGGTCCGTGCCGGCGTCGAGCGTGGAGGTCTTGAAGTCGACGCCGAGCGCGTCGGCAAAGCCGCGGCAGCGTTCGAACGAGGCCGGGTTGGTGGCGTAGTGGTTCACGCACAGGAACGACTTGACGCCGGCAGCCTTGGCCTTTTCGCCGGCGGCTTTGCCCGCGGTGTATTCAGGCTGGCCGATGTGCATGATTGCGCCCAGGTCGGCGCTCTGCTGCTCGGTGCCCGAGTTGATGGTCACCAGCGGAATGTGCTTCTCGGTGACCTTGCCGATCGAGCCCTTCAGCACATCGTAATCGGCGATGGTGACGATTACGCCGTCGTAATTGCGGGCCGCGGCCTGTTCGATCAGGCGGGCCATGTCGGCGATGTCGCCGTTAGGCGGGTTGCGGTAGTCGGTCTCGACGTTGAAGTCCTCGTCGGCCTGTTTGATGGCGTTCTTGATGGTGTTCCACCAGGAATCGGAATCCGGCGCGTGGCTGATCAACACGAAGTGCGCATCGGCCGCGCGGGCCGCGGTTGTGGCGGCCAATCCCGCCGTCAGTGCCAGTGCCGCTACCAGAATCCTCAGCGTTGCCTTGCCATTGCAAAGTCTCATTGTCTCCACCTTTCTCGGTCTTCGTTATTGAAGGGAGCGTCTGGTCTTTCCTCATACCTGCGAGCCCTCTTCGCGCTATCGCGCAGCTCGCAACACCATCGCTCAGAACCAAGATTAGGCCATCTTCCGTCGTGTTGCAATGAAAATTTCATGACAAAGAAAAATGGAAAATATGTTCCATTTGACGGGGTGCCTGCCTATAATCGGCAGCGTCAGTGCGGTGCATAGAGCCTTTGTGGAGGCCGTTTTGCAGCGCAATAAAGCAGCAAAGGAACAGCCATGGCGGAAGACAGCACAGAAGAATTGCCGAGCGTCGACGATTTGATGCAGCGCATCGCAGAAAACTACGAGTCGTTGCCGCGCCAGTTGAAGAGTGTCGCGACCTATATCGAGCAGCATCGCTCGAGCGTGATGGTGGATCGCACCAGCGATATCGCCGCGAGCTGCGGCGTGCATCCGTCGGCGGTCGTGCGTTTTGCGCAGCGCTTCGGCTTCTCGGGTTTCTCCGATCTGCAGGCGGTGTTTCGTCAGGCGTACACGGGGCAGGGCACGTCGTCGCCGAGCTATCAGCAGCGCATCCGCAAGCTGATCGACGAAAAGCCGGGCGCGCTTTCGGGCGGCGCGGTGGCGCGCGAATTCATCGCGGCCTCGCGCGGCGGACTCGAAGAACTCGAAGCGGGCCTCGACGACACGGAGTTCGACGCAGCCGTGAAGATGCTGCAGCAGGCCGACAACATCTACGTAGTCGGAGTGCGGCGTTCGTTTCCGGTGGCGAGCTATATCGTCTACGCGCTGCAGCACACGCCCAAGCGCGTGCATCTGGTATCCGGTTTCGGCGGCATGTATCGCGAGCAGATCCGCAGTGTCCGCAAGGGCGACGTGGTGATCGCGATCAGCTTTGCGCCGTACGGTAAGGAAACGCAGTACTGCTTACGTGTGGCGCATCACCATCAGGCGAAGACGCTTGTGATCACCGACAGTCAGTTGTCGCCGCTCGCGCGCTACGCCACCACGCAACTCTATGTGAAAGAGGGGAGTGCGTTTGCGTTCCGCTCGCTCACCAGCACCATCTGTTTGTGCCAGGCGCTGTTCATCGCGCTCGCGTACAAGCTGGAATTAAACGTAGAAGAATCGAAAGACACTGGAGGATACGATGACTGACGTGGCAGGCGGCAAGACAATCGACGTAGCGGTGTTCGGTGCGGGACGCATCGGCCGGATTCATGCGGCTAATCTGGCGCGGCAACCGGGCGTGCGGCTCAAGTATGTGGTGGACGTGAACAAGGACGCGGCGGCGTCGCTGGCCGCCTTGCACGGCGCACAGGTGGCGGATATCGACGGCGCCATGGGCGACGCGTCGATCGGCGCGACGGTGATCTGTTCGAGCACGGACACCCACGCGGACCTGATCCAGTACTCGGCGGCGCAGAAGAAACACGTGTTCTGCGAGAAACCCGTGGACCTCACGCTCGAACGCGCGCGCACCTGCGCGCAGGCTGTGGAACGCGCGGGCGTGGTGTGCATGATCGGCTTTCAGCGCCGCTTCGATCCGACCTTCGCCGCCTTGAAGGCGCGCATCGATGCAGGCGAGATCGGCACGCCGGAAATGCTGATCGTCACGAGCCGCGATCCGGGCGCACCGCCCGTCGAGTACATCAAGCACTCGGGCGGCATCTTCAAGGACATGCTGATCCACGACTTCGATATTTTCCGCTGGATTCTCGACGACGAAGCCGAGACGCTGCATGCCACCGGCAGTTGTCTGAGCGACCCGGCGATCGCCGAGGCGGGCGACATCGACGCGACGGCCGTGACGATCCGCACGAAGAGCGGGCGCCTGTGCCAGATCAACACGGCGCGGCGCGCGGCCTACGGCTACGACCAACGCTTCGAAGTACTGGGCAGTACCGGCATGCTGCAAGCCGGCAACGTGCGTCCTACGGAAGTCGTGGCGTATTCGAAGACGGAAGTGTCGAGCGACGTGCCCGAAGCGTTCTTCCTCGAACGCTATCGCGCGGCGTACGCCGCGGAAATCGCGCATTTCTTCGAAGCGGTCACGCAAGGCAAGCCGGTTCGCACCACCGTGGCGGACGGACTGAAGGCGCTGGAACTGGCCGATGCCGCAACCCGTTCGTGGCGCGAAGGACGGCCGGTGCGTCTTGGGGAGAGCGCATGATGACGACAGCCTCCAATCGCGCGCCCGTGCGTGTGGGTGTGGTCGGGCTCGGGCGGCTCGGCAAGCGTCACGCGGAGAACCTGGCGTATCGTGTGCCGGGCGCGGCGCTGGTCGCCGCCTGCAGTCCCGTGGAAGACGAACTGGCATGGGCCGGCGAAGCGTTGCCGGCACCGCGTCTGTACAAAGACTACGCCGCGTTGCTGGCGGACCGCGACGTCGACGCGGTGTGGCTCGTCACGCCCTCGGCGCTGCATGCGCAACAGATCGTCGACGCGCTGCGCGCCGGCAAGCATGTGTTCTGCGAGAAACCGCTCTCGCTGGATCTGGCGGAGTGCGAGCGCGTGCTTGCGGAAGCCGAACGGCACCCGCATCTGCAGGCCACCATCGGCTTCATGCGCCGCTTCGATCCGAGCTATCGCGACGCGTTCGAGAAGATCGAGGCGGGGGTGATCGGCCGACCGTTCATGGTGCGTTCGCAGACCACCGACAAGAACGATCCCGATGGTTTCTTCGTGCGCTTCGCGCCGACCTCGGGCGGGATTTTTCTCGACTGCACGGTACACGACATCGACGTCGCACGCTGGCTGCTCGGCAAGCCGCGCGCCAGGCGCGTGTTTGCGAGCGGCACGATCGCGCTGCATGAAGGGCTGCGCGAATTCGGCGACGTCGACAATGGCGTGGCGATCTGCGAATTCGAGGACGGGCGTCTCGCGATGTTCTACGCCTCGCGCACGATGGCGCACGGCAACGACAGCGGCAGCGAGGTGATCGGCACGGCAGGCGCGTTGTCGATCGGTCACAATCCGCGTTCGAACCGCGTGGAAATTACCGACGCCACCGGCATTCGCAACGAATGCACGCCGACCTTCTTCGACCGCTTCGAAGACGCGTTTCTGTACGAAGCGCGGGCGTTCGTCGCGGCGGTGCAAGGCGGGGCGTCCGCGGGCGCGACACTGGCCGACGCGCTGGAGGCGACGCGCATCGGCAGCGCGCTGCGGCAGTCGCTGCAGACTGGGCAGGCGGTGACGCTGTAACGGGGTGCGAGGGGCGGCAAAGGCGCTGCGCGGGCGCCTCTGCGATGGCGCTCATATCCACGCCGCTTCCGGCGTGGATATGACGGCTGCGGTAGAATTGCCCCTCTGTCCGGCGCCGTTCGCGGCGCCTCATCCCGAAGGTCATCGTCGATGCAAATTCAGGTTCACAAGGAAGTCGATGCGCGCGGGCTGAATTGCCCGCTCCCCATTTTGCGCGCCAAGAAGGCGCTCGCCGACATGGAAAGCGGCCAGATCCTCAAGGTGCTTGCAACCGATCCCGGCTCGCAGCGCGATTTCGCCGCGTTCGCCAAACAGACCGGCAATGAGATCGTCGAAGTGTCGAGCCAGGACAAGGTGTTCGTGTTCCTGATGCGGCGCCGCTGAGCGGCGCGGCGCATGCTCTATCCATCAAGGCCGGGAACTGTCCAGGACCTTGCTCAGTTGGTCTAACGTATAGGGCTTGCGCAAGGCCTTCCAGTTGAATGTCAGCGCCGGCGCGTCGGGCATTTCGTTGCCCGAGGCGAAGATGACGCGCAACGCCGGCCGCAATTGCACCGCTTTTGCCGCCAGTTCGATACCCGACTTGCCCGGAATGGCGAGATCGGCGAGCAGCACGTCGAAGGTCCGCTCGCCGAGCCAGCGCAGCGCCTCGTCCGGCGAACCGGTTATCACCGGCTCGTGACCGAGCATCCTGATCAATTCGCTCGTGGCCTCCAGCAAGGCAACATCGTCGTCGACCAGCAGCACGCGCAGACCTGGCGTGCCCGCGTGGGCTGCGGCTAGGGTTGCCGGCCGGTCGGGTTCGGTCGCGCCGGTGGCGCGCAGCATCTGGCGAATCTTGGCGGCGAGTTGTTCGCGGCTGTAGGGCTTGCTCAACAGCTCGACGCCGGGGTCCAGCCGTCCGCCGTGCACAATCGCGTTCTGCGTATAGCCGGACGTAAACAGCACCTTCAGGCCCGGCAGGAGCCTTACCGCCTGGGCCACCATCTCGGGACTGCGCGGCAAGCCCGGCATGACGACATCGGTGAACAGCAGGTCGAGGTGAACGCCGCTGCGAATGACCGTCAGCGCCTCCTCCGTGCTGTCCGCCTTCAGTACGCGGTAGCCGAGGCCGGATAGCGTGTCGACCACCGTGGATTGCACCTTCAGGTCGTCTTCCACGACGAGGATCGTTTCAGTGCCGCCCTGCAGCTTGACGCTCGGTCGCGGCGGCGGTTCGACGGCAGTTTCGGTCGAACGCGGCAGGTAGATCCTGATGGTCGTACCGTACCCCACCTCGCTGTAGATCCGGGCGTGTCCGCCGCTTTGTCGCACGAAGCCATAGGCCGTGCTCAAGCCCAGGCCGGTTCCCTGGCCCTCCGCCTTGGTGGTGAAAAACGGCTCGAAGGCCTGTTCGACCACCTCGGGCGGCATGCCCGTGCCGGTGTCGGTCACGGCCAGCATGACGTATTGACCGGCAGGCACGTCGGGGACTCCCGTCACGTACTGGTCGTCAAGCATCGCGTTGGCGAGTTCCATGGTCAGCTTGCCGCCGTCGGGCATCGCGTCGCGCGCGTTGATCGCCAGATTCAGGATGACGTTTTCGAGCTGATGGATGTCCACCAGCGTGTTCCACAGACCGCCGGCCACCACCGTTTCCATTTCGATGGTCTCGCCGAGGGCGCGCCGCAGCAGGTCGTCCATGCCGCGGATCGCGGGTGCGAGGTTGATCACCACCGGTTGCAAAGGTTGCTGGCGACCGAACGCGAGCAGTTGCGAGGCGAGCTTCGCGCCGCGCTCGACGGCGTCGAGGGCCTTGTCCAACCGTTCGCGCGTCCAGACGTCGCCGGCATGACGCTTGTCCAGCAGTTCGAGGTTGCCGCGCAAGACCTGCAGGACATTGTTGAAGTCGTGCGCCACGCCGCCCGTCAGCTTGCCGATCGCCTCCATCTTTTGCGACTGGAACAGCGCCTTCCGTGCGTCTTCGAGCAGCCGGTTCGACTCCATCCGCTCGGTAATGTCGCGGGTGATCTTGGCGAAGCCTGCCAGCGTGCCGTCGTCTTCGCGGATCGCGTCTATTACGACGTGCGCCCAGAAGCGCGTACCGTCTTTCCGGACCCGCCAGCCTTCCGCTTCGAAGCGCCCGTCCTTTGCGGCAGCATCGAGCCCGCGCTGCGGCAGTCCCGCCGCCGCGTCCTCGGGCAGGTAAAAGCGCGAGAAATGCGAACCGATGATTTCGTCGGCCGTGTAGCCCTTGATGCGCCGGGCGCCCGAGTTCCAGTTGGTAACGAGGCCCTCCGGCGAGAGCATGAAGATGGCGTAGTCGGTGACGCCGTGAACCATAATGCGAAAGCGCCGCTCGCTTTCGAGCACGGCGTCGTGGGCGGCCTTTTTATCCGTCATGTCGCGCACGATCTTGACGAAACCGGCCAGTTGCCCATCGTCCGCGTGCAGGGCGTTAATGACGACACTGGCCCAAAACGTCGTGCCGTCCTTGCGGATCCGCCAGCCTTCGGTGTCGTGACGGCCTTTACGCCGGGCGATCTCGAGGCCGGCTGCAGGTACCCCTCGTTGCCGGTCTCCGGCGGTGTACAGGAGGTCTAGCGGCTGGCCGACGATTTCGTCCGCCTCGTATCCGTGGATCGTCCTTGCGCCTGAATTCCAGCTCAGAATCCGGCCCTCCGCCGAAATGGCGAAAATCGAATAGTCAGAGACAGAGGCAACCCACTTGTCGGTCCAGTGCTGGATCGTATTGTTTGAGTGCCGTTCATGCGGCATGTCGGACTCCCGTTTTGACTGTCTTTGAAGCGGAGGCGGCCGGTCAATATACTATTTTGCGCTACGTTGGCGGGTGGGAAAGTGGAGGAACTGCCCGTACCGGGTGCTGGACAACGTATCGTCTGCGTTTTTCTCATCCCGCAGGCGTGTGCCGGGATGGTCATGCCGCGCTGCGTGCTTACCCAAAACAAAAGGCGCTGTTGCCCGGCATGCAGGACAACAGCGCCTTTCTCGGTGCTACGGTGCGCCTTCCGGCACCTTCGCCGCGGGTCTACCGCAAACCTTCAAACTGATCGCTCAGCCTTCCAGCACCGGCGAACGCGTGCGCAGATACTCTTCGAAGTCCGCAGCCACTTCCGGGTGGCGCAGCGCGAACTCGACCGTCGCCTTCAGATAGCCGAGCTTGCTGCCGCAGTCGAAACGCGTGCCGTGGTACTTGTAGGCGAGAACCTGTTCGTCGGCGAGCAGCGACTGGATCGCATCCGTCAACTGCAGTTCGCCGCCGGCACCCGGCTTCAGCGCGCGCAGATGTTCGAAGATCCGCGGCTTGAGCACGTAACGGCCCACCACGCCGAGGTTCGACGGCGCCACTTCCGGCGCCGGCTTTTCGACGATGCCCGACATCTTGATGATCGAGTCTTCCCACTCCTTGCCGTCCACGATACCGTAGGACTTCGTTTCCGAATGCGGGATTTCTTCGACGCCGATCACCGAGCTGTGATAGTGGTCGAACACCTCGATCATTTGCGCCATCACGGGGGGCTTGCCGTACAGCAGGTCGTCCGCGAGGATCACGGCGAACGGGTTGTCGCCCACCAGCTTTTCGGCGCACATCACCGCGTGGCCGAGGCCGAGGGCTTCCGGCTGACGCACGTAGAAGCAGTCCACATGGCTCGGCTTGATGCTGCGCACCAGTTCCAGCAGCTTGTCCTTGCCGCGCGCTTCGAGCTCGGCTTCGATTTCGTAGGACTTGTCGAAGTGGTCCTCAATGGCGCGCTTGCTGCGGCCCGTGACGAAGATCATTTCGGTGATGCCGGCGGCCATCGCCTCTTCGACCGCGTACTGGATCAGCGGCTTGTCGACGATGGGCAGCATTTCCTTCGGGCTCGCCTTGGTGGCGGGGAGGAACCGGGTGCCAAGACCTGCTACCGGAAATACCGCTTTTGTAACTTTTAGCATGTTATTTACCCCTGAATCCTCTGGTGGCTACGCCTGTGCCGAGGCACAGGCATGGAGCATCAATCAGGCCGGCAGGCGCGCGAGTTGCGCGGTCAGCTTGCCGATAGTCGTTTCGTATTCTGCCAGCCTTTTCTGCTCTTGCTCAACGACTGCGGGCGGGGCCTTGGCGACGAAGCTCTCATTTTGCAGCTTGGCATTGCATTTCGTCACTTCGGCGCCCAGTCGCGCAATCTCTTTCGACAAGCGTTCGCGTTCGGCTGCGACGTCGATTTCGACCTTCAGCACCAGCTTGTCATTGCCTACGATAGCAATTGGCGCGCCATGTGCCTGAGCGTCGAGCGTGGCCTCGTCGGCGATGATCTGCACTTCCGACAACCGGGCCAGCGCCTGGGCGTACGGTGCGAAGGTGCGCAGGCGCTCGGCGTTGCCGGTGGCGAGCAGCGGCACCTTGGTGGCCGGCGACAGGTTCATTTCTCCGCGCAGGTTACGGCAGGCGTCGATGACGGCTTTCAGGTCGGCTACCCATTGCTCGGCGGCTTCGTCCAGCTTGCTCGCATCCGGGCGCGGATAAGCCTGCACCATGATAGAGGCTTCGCCCCCGGCCTTGCCTTGCGGGTAACGGTCGGCAAGGGGCGCCACCTTCTGCCAGAGCGCCTCGGTGATGAATGGAATCACCGGATGTGCCAGGCGCAACACGGTTTCGAGCACGCGCAGCAGGGTGCGGCGGGTGGCGCGCTGCTGTTCCGGCGCGCCGTTCTGGATCTGCACCTTGGCGAGTTCGAGATACCAGTCACAGTATTCGTCCCATACGAACTTGTACAGGGCATTGGCCACATTGTCGAAACGGTAGTCGGCGAAGCCCTTGGCCACTTCGGCTTCGACGCGCTGCAGATGCGAGACGATCCAGCGATCGGCCTGCGAGAAGTCGAGATATGCGCCGGGGCCGCAATTGCCTTCGCCATTCGGGCCGCACGCGTCGGCGGGCTTGCCGAAGCCGCAGTCGTGGCCTTCGCAGTTCATCAGCACGAAGCGGGTGGCGTTCCACAGCTTGTTGCAGAAGTTGCGGTAGCCCTCGCAGCGCGCGAGGTCGAAATTGACGTTGCGGCCGAGCGTGGCCATCGACGCCATGGTGAAGCGCAGCGCGTCGGTGCCGAACGCGGGAATGCCTTCGGGGAATTCCTTGCGGGTCTTTTTCTCGATCGACGCGGCCTGCTTCGGGTTCATCAGACCGGTGGTGCGCTTGGCGACGAGGGCGTCGAGACCGATGCCGTCGACGATATCGATCGGGTCGAGCGTGTTGCCCTTGCTCTTCGACATCTTCTGGCCTTCCGCGTCGCGCACGAGGCCATGCACGTAGACGGTGTCGAAAGGCACCTTGCCGGTGAAGTGGGTGGTCATCATGACCATCCGCGCGACCCAGAAGAAGATGATGTCGAAGCCGGTGACGAGCACCGACGACGGCAGGAAGGCTTCCAGTTCCTTCGTCTGGTTCGGCCAGCCGAGCGATGAGAACGGCACCAGCGCCGACGAGAACCACGTGTCGAGCACGTCTTCGTCGCGCTTCAGGGCGCCGGTATAACCCTTGGCGGCGGCTTGCGCGTGAGCCTCTTCTTCGGTTTTGGCGACGAAGATTTCGCCGTTATCGCCATACCAGGCGGGAATCTGATGGCCCCACCAGAGCTGGCGCGAGATACACCAGTCCTGGATGTTTTCGAGCCATTGATAGTACGTGGCGGTCCAGTTTTCCGGCACGAACTTGATCTGGCCGTTGCGTACGACGTCGAGCGCGGCTTCGGCGATCGACTTGCCGGGATTGAAGGTGCCTTCCGGCGCGGGCCGGCTCATGCCGACGAACCATTGGTCGGTGAGCATCGGTTCGAGGACGACGCCGGTGCGGTCGCCGCGCGGCACCATCAGCTTGTGCGGCTTGACGGATTCGAGCAGACCGATGGCTTCGAGATCGGCGACGACCTGCTTGCGTGCTTCGAAGCGATCGAGACCGCGGTACTTTTCGGGCGCGTTGTCGTTGATCTTCGCTTCGAGCGTGAGGATTTCGATTTGCGGCAGCTTGTGGCGCTGGCCGACCTGATAGTCGTTGAAATCGTGCGCGGGGGTGACCTTGACGACGCCGGTGCCGAATTCGCGGTCGACGTAGTCGTCGGCGATGATGGGGATATCGCGATCGGCGAGCGGCAGCTTGACGGACTTGCCGATCAGATGCGCGTAGCGTTCGTCTTCCGGATGAACCATGACGGCGACGTCGCCGAGCATGGTTTCGGGGCGGGTGGTGGCGACTGTCAGATGCCCTGAGCCGTCGGCGAGGGGGTACTGGATGTGCCAGAGATGGCCGTTTTCTTCTTCGCTGGCGACTTCGAGGTCGGAGACGGCGGTCATGAGGACCGGATCCCAGTTGACGAGGCGCTTGCCGCGGTAGATCAGGCCCTGTTCATAGAGACGGACGAAGACGTCGCGCACGGCGGCGGACATTTTGTCGTCCATGGTGAAGTATTCGCGGGACCAGTCGATGGAGGCGCCGAGACGGCGGACCTGGCTGGTGATGGTGGAGCCGGACTGCTGTTTCCATTCCCAGACGCGTTCGACGAACTTTTCGCGGCCGAGGTCATGGCGCGAGACTTTCTGGGCGTCCAGTTGGCGCTCGACGACGATCTGGGTGGCGATGCCGGCGTGGTCGGTGCCGGGGACCCAGAGGGTGTTTTCGCCGAGCATCCGATGGTAGCGGGTGAGGCCGTCCATGATTGTCTGGTTGAAGGCGTGGCCCATGTGGAGGGTGCCTGTGACGTTGGGCGGCGGGAGCTGGATGGAGAAGTTTTTGGTGTTTTCCGCGAACGCCGGCGCGGCGTAGGCGCGTTTTTCCCACTCCGGGCCCCATTGGGCTTCGATGTTGTGGGGTTCGAAACTCTTGGCAAGCGTGGTGTCGCTCATTGTGCGTGGTCTGGGATGCGGTGGAATCTTTCATTATAAAGGGTTGGAGGGGGGGGCTTGCGCGGCGCTTTTGGCTGTGTTCTTGGGGTGTTGGCCTTTTCTTGCATTCTTAGTGGTCTATTGGCGTCGCCCCTGTGCGGGGCGGCACTGTAGTGGTCCAATGACTCTGGACACCTCTAAAGGGGATAATTCTCCAACCGAGGTGAGAAATGAGCAGACGGAACATAACTGACGAATTCAAGGCAGAAGCGGTGCAGCTGGTGGTTGCGCAGGGCTACTCGTTCGCGAAGGCCAGCGAAGCGCTAGGTGTTGGCGATACGGCGTTGCGGCGGTGGGTGGCGCAGTGGCGCGCCGAGCAGGTCCAGCCGCCGCGCACGCAGGTGCAGGTCAAAGCTGACCAGCGGCGTATCCGGGAGCTTGAGGCGCGGGTGGTCGAGCTTGAACGTGAGCGCGACATACTAAAAAAGTCCACGGCCTTCTTCGTCAAGGAACTGGATCGCTCCTCGAAGTGATCCGTTCGCTGAAGAAGGCCTGGCCGGTGAGTCTGATGTGCAGGTTGCTGAAGGTGCCGCGAAGCAGCTACTACGCGTTCGCGGGACGGGTTTGCAAGCCGGCAGCTTCACCCGCGCTACTCAGAACTGTGCGCCAGATCCACAGCGAGAGCCGCAGCAGTTACGGCAGTCGCAGGATGGCGCGGGCGCTGCAGCAGCAAGGTCACGCGATCGGACGCTACCGGGCCCGTTCGCTGATGCGCGAGGCGCAACTGGCGGTGGCGCGACGGCGAACGCACCGCTATCGCAAGGCCGAAGGTGAAGCACTGGTGGCGCCCAACCTGCTGGAGCGCAAGTTCGAGCCGGGTGCGATCAACCGGGTATGGGCCGGTGACATTACGTATGTGAGAACGCGGCAGGGCTGGTCCTATCTGGCGATCGTGATGGATCTGCATTCGCGTCGCATCGTGGGCTGGGCGTTTGCCTTGCAGGCGGATACCGAGCTGGTGATCCAGGCGCTACAGCAGGCCCGCAGCAGCCGGCGCCCAGCCCCCGGACTGATGTTCCACTCCGACCAGGGCTGCCAGTACACCAGCGAACGCTTCGTGAGTGATCTGAAGGCAAACGGGATGGTGCAGAGCATGAGCCGAAAGGGAAACTGCTGGGACAACGCGGTGGTCGAGCGCTTCTTCAGAAGCCTGAAGAGTGAATGGATCGGAGAACAGGAGTACTGCAGTCACGAACAGGCCCAGCGCGATATCGCGGGTTACGTGGCTGACTTTTACAACTACCGGCGCATCCATTCGGCGGCCAATGATTCGCCACCGGCGCGTTATGAGGCTTCTATTTACTGAAAACCCCTTTGTGGGTGTCCAAAGGGGCTTGACCACTACAGTGCCGCCCCGCACAGGGGCGACGCAAATAGACCGATACGAATGCAAGGAAAGGCCAACACCATAGATAAAACAACCAAAACCAAGGCGCCGCAGGCAAGCAGACCCAGAGGGAACGCAAAAAAAGGCCAACCCCGTAAGCAACCCACCAAAAGCGCCGCGCAGGCAAAACCCCAAAAAACCAAACCCACCCCCGAACCTTATAATGACGAACGAACCGCCGCCGACCCTCTGGAAAATGCCCGAACTCCTCAACAACCTGAACCCCGAACAACACGCCGCGGTAACGCTCCCGAACGAACCGGCGCTGATTCTGGCCGGCGCGGGCAGCGGCAAAACCCGCGTCCTGATCACCCGCATCGCGTGGCTCATCCAGCAAGGTCTGGCATCGCCAGCCACCATCCTCGCGGTCACCTTCACCAACAAAGCCGCCCGCGAAATGATGGCGCGCCTGCAAGCTCTCCTCCCCATCGACACACGAGGCATGTGGATCGGCACCTTCCACGGCCTCTGTAACCGCATGCTGCGCGCCCATCACCGCGACGCCGGCCTGCCCGCCACCTTCCAGATCCTCGATACCGCCGACCAGCTCTCCGCGATCAAACGTCTGATGAAGGGCCTGAATATCGACGACGAAAAGTACCCGGCGAAAAATCTCCAGTACTTCATCAACAACGCCAAAGAGCAGGGCCTGCGCCCCAAAGACGTCGACGCCACCGACAACTTCAACCGCAAGTTCGTCGAACTCTACGAAGCCTACGACCAGCAGTGCCAGCGCGAAGGCGTCGTCGATTTCCCCGAACTGCTGCTGCGCTGCTTCGAACTGCTCGCCCATAATCCGCCGCTGCGTGCCCACTATCAGGCGCGCTTCCGCCACATCCTCGTCGACGAGTTCCAGGACACCAACAAGCTTCAGTACGCCTGGCTCAAGATGCTCGCCGGGCAGACCAACTCGATCTTCGCCGTCGGCGACGACGACCAGTCCATCTACGCATTCCGCGGCGCCAACGTCGGCAACATGCGCGACTTCGAACAGGAGTTCAATGTCCGCCATCTGATCAAGCTCGAGCAGAACTATCGCTCGCACGGCCACATCCTCGATGCGGCCAATCAGTTGATCGCCAATAACTCGCGGCGGCTCGGCAAGAACCTGCGCACCGACGCCGGTCACGGCGAACCCGTGCGCGTCTACGAAGCCACCACCGATACCCAGGAAGCCGGCTGGATCGTCGAGGAAATCAAGGCGCTCATCAGCACCGGCACCTCGCGCAGCGAAGTCGCCGTGCTGTACCGGAGCAACGCGCAGTCGCGCACCATCGAACACACGCTTGTCAACGCCGGTATCGCCTATCGCGTGTACGGCGGCCTACGCTTCTTCGAGCGTCAGGAAATCAAGCACGCGCTCGCCTATCTGCGCCTGATCGACAACCCGAACGACGACACCGCGTTTTCGCGCGTCGTCAATTTCCCGACTCGAGGAATCGGCGCGCGCTCGATCGAGCAGCTCGCGGACGCGGCACGGCTTTACAACTGCTCGATGGCGGCGGCGATTCCGTACGTCGCCGGCAAGGCGGGTTCGAGCCTCGCCGGCTTCGCAAATCTGATCGGCAAGATGCGCGCGGAAACCCAGCAGATGAGCTTGCCCGAGACGGTCGAGTACGTGGTGCGCGCCAGCGGTCTGTCGGAGTTTTATCAGACCGAACGCGAAGGTCAGGACCGCCTCGAGAACTTGCAGGAACTGGTCAACGCGGCGGCCGCTTTCGTCAGCGAAGAAGGCTACGGACTCGACACGCCCGCGCGTTCCATCCCGCTGCGTCCGGGTGCGACCACCGCGCCGGAACTGGTGAGCGCGACCGACGACCCCAACACCGTCGTCCTCGACGCACCGAACTTCACCGACCCCGCGCAGAACCCCGATACGATGACGCCGCTCGCCGGCTTCCTCTCGCACGCTTCGCTCGAAGCTGGCGACAACCAGGCGCAGGCCGGCCAGGAAGCCGTGCAACTGATGACGGTCCACGCGGCCAAGGGCCTCGAATTCACCGCCGTGTTTATCACCGGTCTCGAAGAAGGTCTTTTCCCGCACGAGAACAGCGCGATGGAAACCGACGGCCTCGAAGAAGAGCGCCGTCTGATGTATGTGGCGATCACGCGCGCCAAGGAGCGGCTGTATCTTTCCTTCGCGCAGAGCCGGATGCTGCACGGCCAGACGCGCTACAACATCCGTTCGCGTTTCTTCGACGAACTGCCGCAGGAAACGCTCAAGTGGCTCACGCCCAAGGTCGAAGCGGGCGCCCGTTGGGGCGGCCGTTCCGACAACGCCGGCTATGGCCGCGACTGGTTCGCCCGGCCGGGTTACACCGGTCCGTCGTCGTCGACCCCGGTGTCGCTGCCGGCGTTCGCCAATGAACAGCGCGCCGCCGAAAGCGGCTTCCGCGTCGGTCAGCAAGTGTTCCACACCAAGTTCGGCGAAGGCACGATCACCGCGCTCGAAGGTGGCGGCACGGATGCCAAGGCACAGGTCAAGTTCAAGCGGCATGGCGAGAAGTGGCTGGCGCTCGCCGTCGCCAAACTGCAGGCGGTCGAATGAGCACAGCGCAAACCGGGGCCGCGGGCGGGGGGCGTCCGCTCGGCGTCATGGCGGCCTTGCCGCAGGAACTCGGCGATCTGGTCGAGGCCATGCGCGCCGAATCCGGCGTGCGCACGGTCACGCACGGCCGCCGCGATTATCACCTCGGCACCGTGCACGGCGCGCCGTGCGTCGTGACGCTCGCGCGTATCGGCAAGGTGGCGGCGGCCGCGACGGTCAGCGCGCTGATCCATGCGTTCGATGTCGAGGCGGTGGTGTTCACGGGTGTCGCCGGCGGGGTGGGACGTGAGGTGCGGATTGGCGACGTCGTCGTGGCCGATTCCCTGACGCAGCACGATCTCGACGCCTCGCCGCTATTTCCGCGTTTTGAAGTGCCGCTGCTCGGCGTCGCACGCTTCGCCGCGGATCAGGGACTGGCGGATCAACTCGCGGCGGCAACCGGGAAGTTTGTCGCGGAAGAGGGGCCCGCGCTGGCGGCGCGCTTCGGCACGCAACTGCCGCAGGTGCATCGGGGGCTCATCATCAGCGGCGATCAGTTCGTCGCCAGTGCGGCGGCCGTCGAAGCGCTGCGCGAGGCCTTGCCCGATGCGCTCGCCGTCGAAATGGAAGGCGCCGCGATTGCCCAGGTGTGTCATGAATACGGTGTGCCGTGCGCGATCGTGCGCACGATCTCGGACACGGCTGACGCGCACGCGCCTACGTCGTTCGCGTCGTTTCTGACCGAGATCGCCGGGACGTATTCGAACGGCATTCTGAAGCGCTTTTTGCAGGCCCGCGCTGTCGCCGGCTAAGCTTTCCCACCGGCGGCCAGCGCATCGCGCACCTGCTGCAACGCGCCGGCATCTTCGATGGTCGGCAGATCGCCTGGATCGCGGCCTTCCGCCAGCGCCGCAATCGCGCGGCGCAGCAGCTTGCCGGAGCGCGTCTTCGGCAGCATCGACACCATATGCACCCGCGCCGGCCGCGCAATCGCGCCGAGCTGCCGGTCCACCGTGGTGATGAGATCGGCCTCCAGTTTCGCGCGTGCCTCGTCAGCCGCATAACGGTCCGCGTCGCGCAGCACGACGAACGCCAACGCCACCTGGCCCTTCAGCGGATCGGCCACGCCCACCACCGCGACTTCAGCCACCGCCGTATGGCTCGACAACGCTTCCTCGATCTCCCGCGTGCCGAGACGATGGCCCGCCACGTTGATCACATCGTCGGTGCGGCCGAGGATCGTCACGTAGCCGTTGGCATCCTGGATACCCCAGTCGAAGGTCGAATAGAGCTGCTGGTCCGGCACGCTCGACCAGTAGGTGCTGACGAAGCGCCGGTCGTCGCCCCACACGGTCGACATGCAGCCCGGCGGCAGCGGATAGCCCAGCGTGATCACGCCTTTCTCGCCCGGCGCACAGACTTCGCCGGTCTGCTCGTTGCGCAGCGTCAGGTTGTAGCCGTAGACCGGCACGCCCGGCGAGCCCAGCTTCGGCGGCAGCGCTTCGACGCCGCGCTGGATCGCCAGCATCGGCCAGCCGGTCTCGGTCTGCCAGTAGTTGTCGACCACCGGTTTGCCGAGCGCGTCGGCGATCCATGAGGCGGTCGGTTCGTCAAGAGGCTCACCGGCGAGGAACAGGGTGCGCAAGCTCGACAGATTGGATTTCTTCAGCAGCGCCGGGTCCTGTTTCTTGAGGACGCGCAAGGCGGTCGGCGCGGTGAACATCAGGTTGATCCGATGCTGCTCGACGAGCCGCCACCAGATGCCGCCGTCCGGGCGGATCGGGGTGCCTTCGTACATCACCGTGGTCAGGCCCGCGATCAACGGCGCATAGATGATGTAGCTATGGCCGACCACCCAGCCGATGTCCGACGCGGTGAACATGGTGTCCCCCGCGCGGCCCTCGAAGATGTACTCCATGGATGCCGCCAGCGCCACCGCATAGCCGCCCACGTCGCGCACCACGCCTTTGGGCCGCCCGGTCGTGCCTGAGGTGTAGAGCACATACGACGGCTCGTTGGACTCCAGCCACTCGCACGGCACATGGGCGTCGAAAAACTGTTCGCGCAGCGGCTCGTAGTCGACGAGGTAGCTGGCGTTCAGGCGCTCGGGCGCGAGCTGCCGGTCGATCCGCAGCACGTGCGGCGGCTTGTGTTGGGCGCGGGCGAGCGCTTCGTCGACGAGCGGCGTGTAGTCGATCACCTTGCCGCCGCGCGCGCCGGCGTCGGCGGTGACGATCAGCGCCGGCTTCGCATCGTCGATGCGTGCGGCGAGACTCGGCGCCGCGAAGCCGCCGAACACCACCGAGTGAATCGCACCGAGCCGCGCGCAGGCGAGCATCGTGAACACGGCTTCGGGGATCATCGGCAGGTAGACCAGCACGCGGTCGCCGCGCTTGACGCCGAGCGAGCGCATCACCGCGGCCATGCGGTTGATTTCCGCGTACAGCTCCGCGTAGGTGTAGCGTCGTTCGATGCCGGTTTCCGTCGATACATACACCAGCGCGTTTTGCTGCGCCCGTTCCGCGAGATGGCGGTCCACGGCGTTGTGGCACAGATTGGTCCGGCCGCCGACGAACCAGCGCGCGAACGGCGGGTTCGAACGGTCGAGGACGGTCTCGAACGGCGTCTCCCAATGGATGCGTCGCGCTTCGTCGCGCCAGAAGTCTTCGGGGGCTTCGATGGAACGGCGGTGGAACTCGCGGTAACGGGTCATCGGCGGCGATCCTTGATCCTTGTCCTGCTGCATGGGGTGAGCGAGTGTTCGGCGAAGCGCCGCGCATCCGCGCTGAGATTGCAGGACGTGTATTTACCTAAGCATAAAGGACACTCGCCCGTGCGGACAACGCGGGTTCCCCATAGTCACGGCGGCAACGTCACGCCATCAGGTTGACGACGTTGCTGCGATTGAGCGACGCAGCGAGAACGAAAGCGCAAAGTGGCGCAGCTTCGTATGCCGCTTCGTCAATTGCTGTGCGCGCTCCAGACCCTGCGACACGCTTGCTCGTCGGTACTGTGCCGCAGGCGCGTGTGGGTATTGTTCGCGTTCCCGTCAGCCTTACAGACCCTCAGGGGCTGGCCGTCACGCGCGCCGCGCTGTTGGCGCATGCGCCTTTGCCATCGTGTTGGTAACGGCGGTTTAGCGGTGTACCGGCGCCGTAGAAGCGCTATGTATGCGATACCAATTTATATTAATTAAAAGTAATGTGGTGAATATTCGAGCCTTGAGCTATAACTAATGGTTTATGTTTTTGAAGCAATTGTATTTAATTTTTCATAATATCTAAAAAATTTAATGATTCACTGGGAATTCCTTGTTCGGTGCGCTAGAACTAATCTGTGAAAGGGCAGCGGTCATCCGAAGAATTAATCGACGGTCTCCCCTGATTGTCGATCTGATCTGGATTTTTCCGGTGATATGTGTATGTAGAATAGGAGTGAATAGTGAAAAGCACGCTTAATACCGTCTCACTGGCGTACGCCGGTCAACGTCGCTCTGCAGTGAGCGGAATGTATTTACTGGGTAATGGGTATCGCGGTTTTAACCCGATTATCAGGCGATTTTGCGCATGGGATACGGCGAGTCCGTTTGGCAGTGGAGGGGTGCACGGCTATGGTTACTGCTCGGGGGATCCGGCGAACCAGACGGATCCGTCAGGGCACGGGCCGGTTCTTAATCTTTTGGTCTCGCTTGGGTTGGCTGTCGGGCGAAATGCACGGCGCGCAGGTGTGGCTGACGCAGGTGCGGCAGCGGGTGAAGCTGCCGCAGACGCGGGCGCCGAAATCGGAGCGGACGCTGTCGCGGAGTCTCGAACGTTTACGTTTTATCGGCAAGACGGTCGTAGCATGGAAGAATTAAACGAGGCGGGGGGATTTCAGGCATTTGCTGAACTGGACTCAGAGGGCGCGCAACAATATATGGATTTTTTCCTTGGAGACGACGATTTGTCTGCTGTGCATCCCACCGCTCGAAATGCGCTCAGGAAAAAATTCCCGAACGGGAGAAAAGGTGGGAAGCTACTCGATCTGAGTTTTCATGTTAAAAATACAGTAAATAGGACTGATACCACGTGGATTTCCACCGCTGTAAAGGAGGGCGGGGGAGGTAGAGAAAGGGGCTACATGTATAAGATAACGATGGAGCTTCGTGAGTATCAACGCAGCGGGGGAAAATGGATTCCATTTGATCCGGGAAAACCTCGGACTCAAGTGAATCAGCAGATTCTAGTGGGCGGCACGAAGGAAAATCCATTCATTGCGATGAATCATGGGGGGAGCGAGGACCTCAGGGAAGTGTCGTTTTTTACGAGCATTCCAATGAGATTCATTGAAGAAGTCCGGTTGCCTAGTTGAGGCGCTCCATTGAGCATGTTAAAAGGAAAAGGCGCCGAAGCGCCTTTCCTTATCCGATTTGCATGAAGCACCCCTTCAGGCCTTCGCGCGCTTACCCTCAATGTTCGGCAGGAACACCGTCAGCACCCCGATCAGCGGCAGGAACGAGCAGACCTTATAGACGTAGGCGATGCTGGTGGCATCCGCCAGTTGACCGAGCACCGCCGCGCCGATCCCGCCCAGCCCGAACGCGAAGCCGAAGAAGAGCCCCGCGACCATCCCAACCTTGCCCGGAATCAGCTCCTGCGCATACACGAGGATCGCCGAGAAGGCCGATGCCAGCACCACGCCGATCACCACGGTCAGCACGCCGGTCCAGAACAGGTTGGCGTACGGCAGCAGTAACGTGAACGGCGCGACGCCGAGGATCGACACCCAGATCACATACTTGCGGCCGATGCGGTCGCCGATCGGACCGCCGATGATGGTGCCCGCTGCGACGGCCGCAAGGAACACGAACAGATGGACCTGCGCGGCTTGCACCGGCAGATGGAACTTGGCGATCAGATAGAAGGTGAAGTAGCTGTTGATGCTGGCGAGATAGAAGTACTTCGAGAACACCAGCAGCACCAGCACGCCCATCGCGAACAGCACCTTGCTGCGCGACAGCGTGGCGTGGCCGGCCTGCGCCCCGCGCGCCTTCTTGGTGGCCGGATGGCGCTTGTACCAGCGGCCGATCTGCGTGAGCACGAAGATCGCCACCAGCGCCGCCACCGACACCCACGCAATGCTGCGCTGGCCGTGCGGGATGATGATCAGCGCGGCGAGCAACGGCCCCAGCGACGAGCCGGCGTTGCCGCCGACCTGGAACAGCGACTGGGCGAGGCCGTGCTGGCCGCCCGAGGCCATGCGCGCCACCCGCGACGACTCAGGATGGAACACCGACGAGCCGCAGCCGACCAGGGCCGCCGCGACCAGCAGAATGCCGAAGCTCGGCGCAACCGACATCAGCAGCAAACCGGCCAGCGTAAAACCCATGCCGACGGGTAGGGAATAGGGCTTCGGGTGCTTGTCGGTGTAGATGCCGATGAGTGGCTGCAGCAGCGATGCGGTGATCTGGTAGGTCAGCGTGATCAGGCCGATCTGCCCGAACGACAGCGAAAAATTGGCCTTCAGCATCGGATAGATCGCGAGGATCAGCGACTGGATCATGTCGTTGATCAGGTGCGAGAAGCTGATTGCGCCGAGCACCGAGTAGACCGTGCGCTGGGCTTTGGTGGCGAGAGGGGACGCAGCAGGACCGGAGGCGGCGCCGGCCAGGGCGGTTTTGTCGAGGCTCGTTTCCATACGCTTGAGAGAAGGTGAGAAAGGTGAGCGAGGGCCGGAGTCGCTTGCAGCGGCATTTCGACGCAGCGACCGGCGCTTTAGGATGTTTCACAAAGTGTAATGTGGCTCGCGTGAAATGTTCGGACAACTTTTGTCGCGAACCGGACAACAATCGGGTCGAAGACGGCACCGCGATGGGGCAAGCCGGCGCGTGGCTGCCACGCGCGAGCTGCGTGCGCAAGTTGCCGGGGACGCCGCCGAGGCGAATTTTGGCCGTGTATAAAGCGGTCGCGGGGGCATGGCTTACCAGGCGATGCGCCTACGGGGACGGAGCGCTGCGCGCCGGCGGCATTAAAGATTGCAGCCGGAAATGCCGTAGACCCGGTGAGATAACAAGGAATGCCGGAACCGACCGTTTCGGCAGGCGATACGTGGGGACCAAAATATGAAAGCAGTTTCGCTAGGCAGCCAGCCGGGCGTGGGGTTCGTGGCGGGCGGCGAGCCGGCGGGTGGCGCGTCGCCTTCGCATCAGCCGGCTGGGCGGCTCAAGGGCTTGTCCGTCAAGGCGATGCTGCGACTGGCGTTTGCCGTGCTGCTGATCGGCACGCTCGTGATCGGGGTGTTTTCGTTGACCCAGATCAGCCGGCTCAACGCGTCGGCGCAATCCATCTATGACCAGGGCCATGTGGCGAGCCGGGCGGCTGAGGAAGCGCGCGGCTACGTGCTGCGGGCAAGCCGGGCGCAAAAGATGTTGCTGACCGCGACGACGGCCAAGGAGCGCGACGAACTGGGCGCGGACATCGACAAGGGTCTCTCGGGCATCTCCACCCAGATGAGCACGCTGCAACAGTACGTGGACAGCTCGGACGCAGCCCAGGTCGAGCAGCAGAAGAAATTCGCCGCCGCGGTGGCGACCTGGAGCGGTCACCTGCGCGATTTCGTGACGTTGGTGAAGGCGCAGCCGCTGGATCTGTCGCAGATGAACTGGCAGGTCGGCATGCAGGACGTGTCGTTGCTGGTGGAGACGGAAAAGCTCGAGAAGATGGTCGACACGCTGGTCGAGCAACGTAGCGTGGCGGCGAAGGCGACCATCGAGGCGTCGGCCTTCATTTACCACTCGTCGTTTGTGATGATGGCCGCGATGACGATCGGCCTGATCGTGCTGGCGTTTGCCGTCAGCGAATGGGTGGTGCGGCGCCTCGCGCGGCAACTGGGCGGCGAGCCGGTGTATGCCAAGGAGATTGCGAGCCGGATTGCGGCGGGCGATCTGTCGAACCGGATTGCGCTGGCGCGCAACGACCGGTCGAGCATGTTGTCGGCGCTGCATGACATGCAGAGTGGGCTGTCGACGACGGTATCGGACATTGCCGCGAGTGCGGATGCGATTGCGACGGCGTCGGGCGAGATTTCGATGGGCAACCTGGACCTGTCGCAGCGGACTGAGCAGCAGGCGATGGCGCTGGAGCGTACGGCGAGCAGCATGGAGCAGTTGACATCGACGGTGCGGCAGAACGCCGACAACGCGAAGCAGGCGAGCACACTGGCCAACAACGCCTCGGAGATTGCGGAGAAAGGTGGCGCGGTGGTGAGCCGCGTGGTGGCGACGATGAGCGAGATCAATGACAGCGCGAAGAGCATTGGCGACATCATTGGCGTGATTGAGGGGATTGCTTTCCAGACCAACATTCTGGCGCTGAACGCGGCGGTCGAGGCGGCGCGCGCGGGCGAGGAGGGGCGTGGTTTCTCGGTGGTGGCGGGCGAGGTGCGCAATCTGGCGCAGCGCAGCGCGGGGGCGGCCAAGGAGATCAAGGCGTTGATCAGCGCGTCGGTCGAGCGGGTGGGGAACGGGTCTGCGTTGGCGCAGGATGCCGGGAACACCATGGATGAGGTCGTGAAGGCAGTGAAGCGCGTCACGGACATCATGGGGGAGATTTCGGCTGCCTCTGCCGAGCAGAGTTCTGGGATCGAGGAGATTAACCTCGCGGTTACGCAGATGGATGCTGGGACTCAGCAGAATGCGGCGCTTGTCGAGCAGGCTACCGCTGCTGCCCGGTCTCTGGATGATCAGGCTCAGGCTTTGAAGGGGATGGTGGGGAAGTTTCGGTTAAGGGGGTAATTTTTTGTCTTGCAGGGGGCTTGGGGGTTTTTAGCACTCGCGGGTGTTGCCTGCGCACTGCCGCGCACGCGTATCAGTGCGAATAGCTGGCGAACCAAGCAGCAAGTCGGTCTTTCTGGATAGCAATTCGTACTGCCATGCAATTCGTGGCTCGTCCTTACGCAACATTCTCCTCGGGGTGCCCATTTCCGGCACCCCTTTTTTCGTCTTGTGGAAGTGCAGAGCGAGGTTTGTTTGAACGCAGGGAGGTAGGAGCTTTAGGAGTGGTCTGATATCCAGTCATCCCGATCTCATTAAGAGTTGCTGCGCGCGTTAGCTAAATAAAACATTTAGGGAGAAAAATGAAAGCGCGAAAACCCTTCATGAGATTCTCGGGCCGGATTGACCGGTTGATCCTGGCAACAGGCTTGCTGGTTTCTGTTGCTTATGCCAATGCGGCGACGGAAGACCAGTGCATGCGCCTGTTCTTCAAGTCACAAGGTGTCCCAGGTACCCCAAACTGCGCAGTGCAGACCGGCGGCACCATGCCCGGTGACGATGGATCCGAAGACCCCTACAACTGGCTGAACTACTACAACTGTGGAAGCTATATAGCGGATTACTGTGCCGGTTCGACGGGTGGTGTACCGTCCGACGACACCTGCCCGGTGGCCGATCCTGTGCTCGCAGCCAGTGGCGTTGTGACGACAACGGAAAATGACTTTGTCAGCGGTGATGAGATACCGTTCGCATTTACGCGTACGTACCGCTCGGTTCCTTACCCGCTAAACACCAAGGACGTCGGCGCAAACTGGTTTCACAACTGGCAGCGGAAACTGGCTATCGTTGGTGACGGAGATAGCGTTCAAAAGGTAAATGCGTACAGGCCAAACGGCGAGCCCATTACCTTTACGCTGACGAGCGGGACATGGCGAACCGCCATCTTCAGCGGCCTGGCATTGGCTCGCAGTGACGCTGGCTGGTCGCTCACCGACCTCGTGACGGAAGCAGTGGAAACGTATTCCGCGCAGGGTGTCTTGTTATCGGAGACAACCAGGACCGGGTTCGTCAGGACGTTAATCTATGATGGATCGGGACGCCTTACCGCGATCACCCAGCATGGTCCCGGAACCAACGCTGTCAACGATTTGACCATTCGGCTCGAATACAACCAGAATGGTCACATTCAGCGCCTGACAGACCCTGCGGGCGGTATCACACAATACAAGTACGATTACTGGGGCAATCTGTCCTCCGTCACGTGGCCTGATGGGAGCGTGCGCCAGCACGTCTATGACGATATCAATTCTAAACGCGCGCTGACCGGCATCATCGACGAAGCTGGCTCCCGTATCGCAACGTGGAAATATGACAGCCAAGGTAGAGCAATTGCTGTCAATCATCCTGACACCACAAAGAACGTCCAGTTATCCTACGGATTGGGAGCGACCACGGTAACGGATAGCAATGGTGCGAGGACGCTTTCTTTTTCGACGATAGTCGACAAGGTTTTCCCAACTGGCAGCAACGGCTCAATGTCGAGCGCGTTCAGGTGGGATGCCTCGGGCAGGCTACAGGAGACTACACGACCGGCGCGCAACGCCGTTTACAGTTACGACGCAACCGGGCGTCCAGTGAAGGCGATAGTCCGTACTGCGACCGGCGTGGCTGTTACATCCGTCCGCTACGCTGACGCGAACAGTCTGCATCCTTCCACTATCGCGATGCCGGGGAAAGTTCAGGCGTACGTATACGACCAGAACGGGAACGTCACTGGTTTCAGTGAGTTCTCTACGAACGATCTGACGGGTGAAAGCGGATTCGATGCGACAGCTTCGGGGCAACAGGAAACGATAGGTGCCCGTTACGACGCTGCAAACAGACTGGTCGCTGCAACCGTCAATGTCAACAAGGTCAAGACCGCTGACTGGATATATTTTTATGATGCCACTGGCAACCTCAATACTGCGCAGGACCTGGTTTCCGGATGGCTCTTCGGAAACCAGGACAGGGATGCTGCCCATCGGGTCACGTGGCAGACCGGCAACTACCGGGAAGCGCGGATAACGTACGACACGAGAGGACGTGTAACGCAATTCAGATACGACGAACAGCCGATAATAAAAACAGGGCGTACCGGTCGGATCCTGACCGTAGATTATGCCTATTCACTTAACGGTACTCTGGCGTTGCGTAACGGTACGCTTACGCTCTATGGCCAGGCGTCGCAGATCCTCAGTAGTGGTGATACGGACAAGTGGCTTGATAACTATGAGTCGGGTGCCGATCCCGTTGGTCCTGCGCCGGGTGTGCCTGGCTGGTTGCGGTCCCTCGTCTCTGATCCTGTTAGGCAAACACGGGCCGTGTGTGTGGATTGTGCTTTTATCCAGGCGCGTCTCGCATGGCCGTACTTCCTGCATGATCTCTACTTTAGTGCGCAGTCCTCTCAGCCCATGACGGATAGTCCGGTTGAATTGCAGGTTGCTGCGCAAAACAAGGTACCTTTTTCGATCCTGACGCCTGATCTTTCGCATCGGACAATGCTTTATGCGAAACTGTTTGGGAGTGACACGGCACAGCCCGGTGGCATGGTGAAGTGCAAGGACACGGAAGACTGTGCACAGGTTCGGACCATGTGCCGCGAAAAGTGCGACGCGGTATTGCCGACCGGTTCCCGCAGAGGTTTCCCTTACTGGAACTGTGTGAACGACTGTGCAGAGCTGCACGGCTGTTCCCGCATCTAATCAGCGAAGAATGCCGCTAATTTTGGAGTTTGAATAAATGATCGAGAACAAGAATGTGGCAACAGAGTTAATCGCCTTGTTGTATCAGGCGGATGGGGCCGTCAACGAGGCGATTCGGATTGCACAGGAGAAGTGTCCACCGGACGAGTTTGTCGCATTCAGGCGAGGAATGGCTGACGTGATCTACACGCTCTTCGAGAAGGGCGTCGTACCGATCTGCAGACGCCATCCCGAGCTGATTCCGGAAGGAGAAACCCTTGACGGTGGACAAGGGAAATAGTGCATCGCGACTGGTCGTGGTTCGAGGAAATCCAAACGCGCGAGACTGTGCCATCTCGGTCTGCAACCGGAAACGGCCCAACACAAGACCCGCCCTCGCACTTCCACCGCTCGTGACACAGCGCTCATCCACCCACTCCGCACTGCGTGCGTCGCGGACGGGTTTGCATGGGAAGACGGAGCTATCGCAGTTAGGATACGTACACGAACGTTGACTAACTCCGTTCAGGAAGAAACGCCAAGGCAATAACATAGGTTTCCTACAGAACGCGCAGAAGGCGTTATGCCCGACGGCGGGGCGCGCAGCGCAACGCTGGAACGGATGACGGCCTTGTCACTAACGGTTATGTTACGAGGGCGCATCTCGTCTTGTGCCGTTTCCAGTAGCAGACCTAGATGGCGCACTACAAGCTAGCGGTGGCAGCCCGCTTTCTTTGCCTACTTTCTTTGCGGCGGCAAAGAAAGTAGGTGCCGCCCCGCACAGGGGCAACGCTAATAGACCACTAAGAAAGCAAGAAAAGGCCAACACCGCAAGAACACAGCCACAACCAAGCCGCCGGAGGCAAAAAACAATCAACTAGGCTTAACAACCACAGTACAAGTAGTCCCAGCAGAAAGCACAAGCCCTTGGGGCACATGATCAATCTGAATCCTCACAGGCACCCGCTGTGCCAACCTGACCCAGTTAAAAGTCGGATTCACATCAGCCAGCAACTCGCGGCTCTGCGGATTATCCCGGTCATAAATCCCCCGCGAAATACTCTCCACGTGCCCCTGCAAGACGCCCCCGCTCATCAGCCGCATCTCAGCCTTGTCGCCAACATTGACGTGCGGCAACTTCGTCTCTTCAAAATACCCATACACCCAGAACGAATGGCTATCCACAATTGCCAGCTTCGCCGAGCCTGCCGTCGCATAGTCCCCCTGAAACACGCTCAGATTCGTCACGTATCCATCCACCGGTGACACCACCCGCGTGCGCTCCAGATTCAACTTCGCCGCATCCAGCGCGGCCTGCGCCTGCTCATACGCCGCCTCCGCCGCCGATGCCGTATGCGTCGCGTTGTCCTGGCTCTCCTTCGATACCACCTGACTGTCCATGTCCGCGCGTCGTTGCGCATCGTCGCGGCGCATCTGCAGTTCGGCCTTGCGCGCGGCAACCGCCGCCTGCGCCTGCTCCACCGCAATCTGGTAATGCGACGGGTCGATCTGCATCAGCAGGTCGCCTTTCTTCACCAACTGGTTGTCGTGCACCGGCAGCGCCACCACCGCGCCCGACACGTCCGGCGCAATATTGACGACGTCGGCACGCACCCGTCCGTCGCGCGTCCAGGGCTCATCCATGTAATGAACCCACAAGGCGCGGCCAATCAGGAGCGCGATAACGAATACGACGGCTGTCGCGACAAAACCCACAATATTTCGGATGGTCATGATTCGACTCTGATCAACGATAAACGGCGAGACCCAGCACGCCGCACACACACACGAGCAAGCTGGCCCGGAACAGGTTGGGATGCCACACCACGCGATAAAGACCCGTATAGGCAATCGCACGGTCCAGCACCCAGGTCAGCGCCGCGCCGGCAATGAACAGCAGCACAATGGCCGGTACGTACGCATCGAGGACAGCAACTTCACGTGGCATGGCGAACTCCTTCTTGCCCCTCGCTCCGCTCGCCCACCAGCGCTTCCAGCGGCGATTGCGGATCGAGCAGCGCAGTACGAATGAAATGCAGATGACTCAAAATGCGTTGCAGTTGATGACGCTCTTCACGCGGCGGCGCGAACGTCGTCAGCAAATCTTGCACGGCGGCAGTCGCCGCGGCCGTCGCCGCCAGCGCCGCGTCCATCCGCTGCGCGCTCGGCCGGTCGAACAGCGCGGCCACCGCATCGCGTGTCTTGCGTTCGGCTTCGCGCCACGCGGTCTTCGCCGCGTAACGCGGGTTAGCCGGCAGCGTCGCAATCTCGCGGCGCAAATCGAGCATCGCGTTGCCCACTTCCAGCACCGCGAAGAGCCAGCGGAACGTGTCGTGCCTGAATTCCGGTTCGCCTTCGGCGAGGCCGTTGATCTGGAACACCAGATCGCGTGCGCCGCTTTCGAAGCGGGAACGCAGCCGCGTCAGGCGTGCATGACAGGTCGCCACCACCGCGCGGCGCAGGTCGATCAGCAGACGGTTACGCATCCACGGTGTCGTCGGCGGCAACACGGTTGCGCATACAACAGACGTCACCAGCATCGACAGCACGATCGCCATCGCATCGTTCATGAACGCGGTCGGGTCGTAGTGGAACAGGTTGTCCGGACCCGCCAGCGTGCAGAAGAACACGCAGTAGCCAAAGCCGTAGCCGAGCAGCTTCGGGCGCGTCGTCATGAACACGCCGAGTCCGAGGCACGGCGTCAGCACGACACACAGCAACGGGAAACCGTCGATGTGCGGATACACGCCGAAGGTCAGCACTAGTCCAACGAGCGCCGCCAGGGTCGTGCCCATTGCCATCTGGAACGCCATGCGGGCCGGATACGGTGACGACGACGCCAGCGCGCAGGTGGCCGCCCCCGTCAGCACCAGGGAAACGCCGCTCGGCCAGGCGGTGGCGATCCACACGGCGCCCAGCAATGCCACCACGAACGCGGCGCGCAAACCGCCGATGCCCGCCGCAAGCGCATTGGTCTTCGGCGTGTAGCGCTCGACCCAGCGCTCGCGTTCGTGCGTATCGACCGCCAGCGACGCGTAAGTGGCTGCGTAGGCGTGCAGATCGTCGACGAAGCGGTAGAGCAGTTCCGCGGCCGTGTCGAAGTCGAGCATCGGCACGTCGGCGTCGGCTCGCGTCTCCAGTGCGGCGCGCGTCGCGCGCACCCGCTGCGGCAATTCAGCCTTGTACGCTTCGAGCTGGGCGGCGGCATGCACGGCGTCGGCGGCGGTGAGGACAGGCTCGCCCGACTTGTCGAGCAGCGGGGCGATTTCCCTGAAATACGGCTCGAACGCGTCGATGACGGTCGTCGCCTGCGCATCGTGCAGCCGGTTCATCAACTGGTGCAGCGCATGAAAACGCGTCGAAGCGGTCATGAACTCGCTGTTGAGCCGCGAGAGGCGCCCGCTTCTCATCCGCGAGTCGGGGCTTTCGAACACGGCGACGCTGCGGGTCGTCTCGAAGCCGACGATGTCCGCCACGAAGCGCGCGTTAGTGGCTTCGATCTGCGCCCGGTCGAACCGTCCCGAGAGCGACGCCGACACGTATTCCACGAATGCGCTGAAGCGGGCCCGCACGGTGGTGCGCATCTGTTCGCCCACGTGCTGCGGGAAAATCAGCGCGCTGACCGCGCCCGAACAGACGATACCGAGCGTGATCTCGGCCACTCGCGTGAGCGCCGACATATAGGCGCCGTCGGGATTCTGCGAAGCCGGAATGCCGATCAGCGCAGCCGTATAGCCGGCCAGCACGAAACCATACGAGCGGAAGTTGCGGTTGCGCGCGGAGCCCGCGGTGCAGATGCCGACCCAGATCGCCGTTGCGCCGATAAACAGTTCGGGCTGCTGAGAAAACAGGCTGATGAACACCAGCATCACCACGAGACCGACCAGCGTGCCGCAGATCCGGTAGAAGCTTTTGGCGAGCACGCGGCCGCTTTGCTGCGTCATCAGGATGAACACCGTGGTCATCGCCGTACGCGGCTGTGGCAGGTCCAGCTTCATGGCGATGCCGAGCGCGAGAAACGCAGCGGTCAGCGCCTTGAAGACATAGATCCACGTGAGCCCGTCGGTGCGCGCCCAGTCGGCGGTGGCCGCATAGAGCGTCGCGAACGTCAGCGGCTGGCGCGGGGCGGAAGAGGGGGAGGCGGACATGGTGAGCGCGGCCTTTTACTGCGCAGCGGTTGCGTGAGCGGAGGCTTGGCTGCTGGCCGATGCGTTCGCGTTGTTGACCGTGTGCGTCGCTGCGTCGCCACCGGAAGCCGGCGTCGCGCTTGCCGCCGCTCCCTTGCCCTTGCCATGCGCAGGCAAGGTCTCATCCTGCTTCGGACCGTCCGCCGGATCGGCGAGGCCGCCGCCGAGCGCGGTCATCAGCGAGGCATGCGCGCCCAGACGCTGCGCCTGAATGCGAGCAACCCCTTCCTGGGCACGCAGCAACTGGTTCTGCGCGACCAGCACGTTCAGGTAATCCGTCAGACCGCGCCGGTAGCCTTCCTTCGACAGGTCATAGTTCTTGCGCGCGGCGGCCACCGAGCGCTGCGCATCGTCGGCCTGGGTTTCCAGCGAGCGAATGCGCACGACCTGGTCGGCCACGTCCTTCAACGCGCTGACGATGGTCTGGTTGTACTGTTCGACCGCCGTGTCGTAGCCCGCATCCGCGGCGCCCAGTTCCGAGCGTAGCCGGCCGCCGTCGAAGATCGGCAGCGACAGCGCCGGGCCCGCCGTCCAGCCGCCGTTCGCCGAGCGCAGGAACTGGAACAGCGGGCCCGCCGCGGCATAACCGCCAATCGACGCGAGCAGGTTGACGTCCGGATAGAAGTTGGCCTTGGCGACGTCGATGCCGCGCGCCTGTGCCGCCACCGTCCAGCGCGCCGCGACGATGTCGGGCCGGTGGCCCAGCAGCTCGGCAGGCAACGCGGACGGCAGGCCGGCCGGCGCGTCCAGCGCGAGCGTCGGCCGCGTGATCGAGTCGCCCGCGCCCGGACCTTTGCCGGCCAGCGCCGCAAGCTGATTGCGGCCGAGGGCGATCTGTTCTTCGAGCGCGTCGATCTGGCGTTCGTATTCGGGCACCGGCGTTTCGGCCTGGCTCACCTCGAGCTGGGTGCCGATGCCACCTTTCAGGCGCCGCGTGGCGAGCTCGACGATCTGCTGCTGCTGCGCGAGCGTGGCCTGGGCGATATCGAGCAGCGCGTAATTCATCGACAGGCCGATATACGACCGCACCACGTTCGCTTCGAGCTCGAGCTGGGCGGCGCGTTCGTCGGCGGCGCTGGCATGAGCGGCGTCGAGCGCGCGTTCGGCGGCGTTCTTGTCCTTGCCCCACAGGTCGAGGTGATAGGACAGGCCGATCGTGCCGGTGTTGTCGTAGGTGTTCGAGTCGGCGAGGGAGCCCGGGCCGTAATAGATATTGTCCGGCCAGTGTTGACGCTCGAGCGACAGATTGCCGTTGACCTGCGGCGACAGCGCCGCGTGCGCCACGCCGGCCAGCGATCGCGCTTCGCGCACTCGCGCCTGTGCAACCGCGAGCGTCGGATTGTTGGCCTGGGCGGCGTCGATCCACGCGTTGAGCTGCGGATCGCGATAGGCGCGCCACCAGTCGGCCGCCGGCCATTGCGCATCGGCATTGGCGGCCCGGATCGCGGCGCCGGCATCGAGCGCGGACGGCGCGATTCCGCTGGCTTGCGGGGCGATGCCTCCGGTACTGGCGCAGCCGGCGATTGTTAGTGAGATCGTAAGAACGACGAGCGCCGCGATCCCTTTTTGTACCGGAGACTGCACGATTTCCCCCTTAATTGACTAAAGAACCCTGTGCGTTATTATATTTTTCGATCTATTCCTGAATAACCCGTAAAGATGCAAGGCATTTTTACGGTATCTGAGACAATCGCTCTTACGAAGCATGTAACAATCCCCTTGTCTTACCAAGGATATGTATGGATACGCTTCAAAACATGCGCGTATTTGTCCGGGTCGTCGAAGCGGGCAGTTTCACGGGTGCCGCGCAGCACCTGAACACGACCACCGCGTATGCCTCGCGCGCCGTTTCGGATCTCGAAGCGCATCTGCGCACGCGGCTGCTCAATCGCACCACGCGCCGTATCGCGCTCACCGAGGCCGGCGAGCGGTATCTGCAGCGTTGCGAGCAGATTCTGGCGTACGTCGATCAGGCGGAAGCCGAGGCGAGCGACGCTCACGCGAGGCCGTCCGGCAAGCTCAAGGTCCACGCCATGACGAGTTTCGGCCAGCACTATGTGGTGCCGGCCGTCGGGCGCTATCAGCAGCGCTATCCGGAAGTGCATATTGAATTGACGCTGGCGCAGCGCGTGCCCGACCTGCTCGACGAGGGCTACGACGTCGCACTCGTGCTGGCGCAGGATCTGCCGGATTCGGGTCTGGTGTCGCAGCGTCTGGGCAGTGCATTCAGTATTGCCTGTGCCTCGCCGGCCTACCTGGAGCGCAACGGCGTGCCGCAGTCGCCCTCGGACCTGAGCCGCCACACCTGCCTGCAAATGGTGACGCCGGTGTTCCCGACCGACGAATGGACCTTCGACGGCCCGAACGGTCAGGAAACCTTTGCACTCGGGGCGGCGACCTTCCAGGTGAATGTGGCCGAAGCGCTGGCGGTGGCTGTACGCGAGGGGATGGGGCTCGGTCTGCTGCCGATTTACTCGGCCATCAGCGGCCTGCGCAGCGGTCAACTGGTGTGGGTGATGCCGGAGTACACGTCGCAGGAAATGAATCTGTACGCGCTGTATGCGTCGCGCCAGTATCTCGACGCGAAGATCCGCACCTGGGTCGAGTTCCTGCGCGACGAGTTGCCGGCCACGCTGGCGGCGGATCAGGCCGAGCTGCGCAAGTTCGCGCGGACGTGAGGCCTGACTGGCGCCCTGTTACACAAGCGCCGCGTCGCAACATTTCCTTACTTCTCGCGCCGATTTGATTTGGTAACGTGAGGTCAACGCACTGGCAGCCACTGTTGGCCGGCTGTCAGGAACCGGACTTTACTGGAATGAAGAGGGACTCATGGATACGCATCTGTTGATCGGCGTGGCCGTCATGCTGGGACTGATTGGAATTGCCGCGTCGCGCGACCTGCTGCGCAATCTGCGGGCGCAACCGCAACTGATCCCCATTCGGGCCGAACGCCGCGACGCAGCCGGCTATACGCGCCGCCGTTAAGCGCCGGGTCGTATGAGCGGTGCGCCCAACGCGGCGCATGCAGTCTTCGTCGTCCTGACGGCTAGAGTTCGACCACCTTGTCCCACGCAAACCGCGGATTTTCAGGTAGCCCCGTGCGACGGTCGAGATAGCCGCGCGGGTTGCACACCACGCGTGTGGCGTCGACCGTATAGTCGAACGACGTGTGCGTATGGCCGTGAATCCACAGTGCGACGGGCGAGCGCACCAGCGTCGGCAGGTGGTTGACGAAGCCCGCCGACACCCGGTCGTCCGCATAACGCTCGGCAAGACTCAGCCGATGCGGCGCATGATGCGTGACGACAATCGTCTTACCCCCAAACGGTTTGGCCAGTTCGCTCTCGAGCCACGCGCGCGCCCGCGCGTGCAGGGCCAGCGTGTCGGCGGGCGTGAAATTGCGCGCTGCCGTGGCGTCTTCGGCGCGGATGGTGTGGTGGGTCCCTGTGCCGCCATGCGGCCACATCACCTGGATCAGGCCGCGGAAATCGAGCATCGCCCGCTGGGCCGCGGCGATCGATGCCGAGAGCGCTTCATCGTCGGCGCCATAGAGCGTGAAGTCGGTCCACAAGGTGGTGCCGAGCACCCGCCACGCGCCGGCCGGATCGACCAGCGCCGTGTTGTTCAGCAGATGGACGTTGTCGACCGATGCCGCCGCGTCGTGCATGGCCGCTTCCAGCGCACCGAACTCGCCGTCGTAGTATTCGTGATTGCCCGGCACGTAGACGACGGGCGCGGCGCCGTCGAAGGTCTCCGCGGCCCAGCGCGGACCGGCTGCGTGATTGTGGATGTCGCCGGCGAGCACGATCAGATCCGCCTGAGCATGCGGAATCACCTCCGGCTCGTCGCACTCCAGATGCAGGTCGGACAGCACACGAATCTTCACGGACGGTACTCCTGCGCTCGCCTTATCGGCTCATGCCCTTAGCGTAGCACCTTGCCAGGGTTCATCAGATTCAGCGGATCCAGTGCGCGTTTGACGGCACGCATCAACTGCACTTCGACGTCGCTTTTGTAGTGCATCGCTTCGTCGATCTTCAACTGGCCGAGTCCATGTTCCGCGCTGATGCTGCCGCGATGGCGGTGCACGCTGTCGTAGACGATCTGGTTGATCGGGCTTTGATATTCGGCGAGAAACGCCTTCGCATCGACGCCTTCGGGCGCCTGCACGTTGTAGTGCAGATTGCCGTCGCCGAGGTGCCCGAAGGTCACCATCCGCGCGCCTGGAACGGCTTCGGCGATGGCGGCATCGGTGGCTTCGATGAAGTGGCCGATGCGCGAGATCGGCACCGCGATGTCGTGCTTGATGTTGAGACCCTCTTCGGCTTGCGCGAGCGGAATGTGTTCGCGCAGATTCCAGAACGCCTGCGATTGCCCGAGGTTTTCCGCGACCACCGCGTCTTGTACCAGACCGTCTTCGAGCGCGGTTTCCATCAGCCGCTCGAACAGGGCGCGTCCATGTTCTTCGCTTTCGCTATCCGACAGCTCCAGCAGCACGACTTGCCCATGCGCCTCGGCGAACGGATAGCGCATCTGCGGAAAATGCCGGCCGACGAGCCGCAGACAGAAATCCGACATCAACTCGAAACCGGTCAGGAGCGGCCCGGCGAAGCGTTGCGTGAGCGCCAGAAAATCGAGCGCGGCATGCGGCGAGGCGAGGGCGGCGAGCGCCGTGACGCGCGCAGCGGGCTGCGGATGGAGTTTCAGCACGGCCGCGGTGATGATGCCGAGCGTGCCTTCCGCGCCGATGAACAGATCGCGCAGATCGTAGCCGGTGTTGTCCTTGCGCAGTCCGCGCAGTCCGTCCCACACCTCGCCTTGCGCGGTGACCACTTCGAGGCCGAGGCACAGTTCGCGCGTGTTGCCGTAGCGCAGCACGCCGGTGCCGCCCGCGTTGGTGGCGAGATTGCCGCCGATCGTGCAACTGCCTTCTGCGGCCAGACTCAGCGGGAACAGGCGGCCGGCGTCTTCGGCGCGGGCCTGCACCTCGGCGAGGATGACGCCGGCTTCGACGGTGATGGTGTTGTTGTGCGGGTCGATGTCGCGCACCCGGTTCAGGCGCCGCAGACTCAGGACGGCTTGCGCGCCGCTCGCATCCGGCGTGGCGCCGCCGGCGAGCCCGGTATTGCCGCCCTGCGGCACCAGCGCGACGCGGTATTCGACCGCCAGCTTCACGAGCGCGGCGACTTCGGCGGGCGTCGACGGACACAACACCGCGCGGGCCGCGCCGGTGTAGCGACGACGCCAGTCGGTGAGGTAGGGGGCGGTGTCGTGGGAATCGGTGAGGACGTGCGCCGCGCCGATGGCGTCACGGCAGGCGGCGAGGAAGGCGGTGCTTGCGTTTGAGCCCGCACTTGAGCCCGCACTCGAGCCCGCGTCTGACTCTGCGTTCGAAGGGCTTTGGGATGCCGGTTGGGAAGCGTGTTGGGTCATGATGGTCGGTCAGTGAAGTGAGGCGGCCGCGCATGTTTTCACGCAGCCCGTTTCGCACGCCGCGCAGCCCGCTTGAACGGGGCCACGTAAACCAGCGCGCAGACGAAGAACACCAGCGCAAGCAGGGTCTCGAGCCAGCCGAGCTGAGCAGACAAGCCGCGGTCGCTCATGCCGCGCACGATGCCTTCGGCAAAATACAGCAGGATCAGCATCGACGCCCATTGCAGCGTATAGAGCCGTCGGCGCAGCACGCCGGGCAGGGCGAGCAGCAGCGGCACCGCTTTGATGACGAGCGCGGTGCCGCCCGGCCGCAGCGGCGCGAGCCACCATTCCCAGGTAATCGAGAGGGCGATCAGCGCGATTAGCGCGGCGGCCGCGCCAAGTGCGGCGCTGCGGTGGCGGGTGGGTGGGGCAAGGTTGGACGCAAGCGTAGGCGTCGCATCAGCAGGCGCAGATGCGCCATCAGCCGCCTCCCCCGACTCGAACTTTCCCGCCCCCCGATCCGGCACGCTCACGGCCGTTCGCTCATGACGGCGGCCGTGCGTGCGATGCGTGCGCCGAGCGCGATGGCAAGCGTCTTCTCGTCGGCGGAAATGCCGTGTTCCGCGGAGTCGGCCCGCGCGAAATGCGATGCGCCATACGGGGTGCCGCCGGTCAGCGTAGTGGTCAGCGTGCTTTCGGTGTACGGGATGCCGACGATCAGCATGCCGTGGTGCAACAGCGGCAGCATCATCGACAGCAGGGTCGATTCCTGGCCGCCATGCAGGCTGCCGGTGGACGTGAACACGCAGGCCGGCTTGCCCGCCAGCGCGCCGGACAGCCATTGCGGCGTGGTGCCGTCGAGAAAGTATTTCAGCGCGGCCGCCATGTTGCCGAAGCGGGTCGGCGAGCCGAGCGCGAGGCCGGCGCATTCTTCCAGATCGCGCAGCTCGACGTACGGCGGACCTTCAGCGGGAATGTCGGGCTGGGTCGCCTCGCAGACGGTCGAGACGGCGGGCACGGTGCGCACCCGCGCCTGCATGCCGGGGACGCTGTCGACGCCGTGCGCGATGGCCAGCGCGAGTTCGCGCGTGGCGCCGTAACGGCTGTAGTAGAGGACGAGGATGTCTTTCATAGGCCTGATCGAGTGAACGGGTATTATAGGGGCTGGGTCCACGGCACAGGCGGCTCGCCGGCATGCCGGCGCCTGCCGCGGATGGTTCACGAAGGCGAAGGAGGTGGGGTTTGTTGTCCAGGGTGCGTTTCGACCTCGATACGCTCAAACGCCTCGCGCAATTCGCCGCGAAGCGCAGCAGCGAAGACCGGATTCCGCAGGTGGCCGGCAGTCTGACGTTCACCACCATGCTGTCGCTTGTGCCGCTGGCAACGGTGGCGTTTGCGCTGTTTACCGCGTTCCCGATCTTCGGTTCGTTCCAGATGTCGCTGCAGGGTTTTCTTGCCGACCATCTGATGCCCTCACAGATCAACGACCAGATCTTCAAGTACCTGAACCAGTTCGCCTCGAAGGCCAAAGGCCTGACGACGATGGGCATGATCGTGCTGTTCGTCACCTCGGTGATGACCATGATGACCGTCGAATCCGCGTTCAATGTGATCTGGCGGGTGCGCAAGCCGCGTCCGCTGGCGCAGCGCGTGCTGGTCTACTGGGCGATCATCACGCTCGGGCCGATCCTGATCGGCGTCAGCCTGTCGATTTCCTCCTATCTCTTCACGCGCTCCATGGCGTTTAGCGCCGCGCAGCACATGACGCCGGTGATCGACTGGGCGCTAACGGGTGCCGCGCTGCCGCTCACGGCGCTCGCGTTCACGATGCTTTACGTATATCTGCCCAATTGCCGGGTGGAGTGGCGCGACGCGGTGGTGGGCGGTGTCGGCGCCGCGATTGCGTTCGAGCTGGCCAAGCGCGGGTTCGGCTATTACATCCGGCGCGTGCCCACTTACACCGCGGTCTACGGCGCGTTCGCGACGGTGCCGATGTTCCTGCTCTGGATGTATCTGAGCTGGTTCATCGCGCTGGCTGGAGCGATGGTGGCCTCGGCGCTGCCGGCGATCCGCATTGGCCAGTTTCACCGGCCACGCTTTGCGGGCAGCGATCTGTTCGACGCGCTTGAATTGCTTGCACGGCTTTCCGAAGCGCGCGAAGCGGGCAAGCGCGGCTACACGCTGCAGGATCTGGCGCGCATGCTCCGCCGCGATATGGATACGACCACCTATCTGCTGGACAAGCTCGAGGAGATCGAATGGATTGCGCGTCTGAGCGAAGACGGTTCGCGTCCGCACTTCCTGCTGCTGGCGAATCCGGCCCAGGTGACGGTGGAGCGGCTCTTCGACCTGTTCGTGATCGATCGCGCGGAACTCGAATACCAGCTTAATCTGGAGTCCACGCGGGTAGACGGTGCGACCTTGCTTGCGGCGCTCCACAACGACAAGCTGAGCGTCTCGCTCGCCTCGCTGCTCGCGGTGCGGGCTTCGGCGCGTGCCGAGCGGGCGGCGGCACAGGCCGAGGCGCGGGGCTCGGCGATGCCGCATCAGACGGCGTGAGCGGCGGCGCTGCACCTCTTGGTGCATCGGGCGGTGTGGGCGGTGGCATTCCACCGCACGCCGTGAATTGCCGGCCAGAGACCTGCTAGAGCGAAATCTTCCCGACGCAGATGTCCTTGAACATCACCCAGTCGCCCATCAGGCTGTAGATGGGGTGCCGGAAGGTGGCGGGGCGGTTCTTCTCGAAGAAGAAATGCCCAATCCATGCACACCCATAGCCGCTGACGAGCGCGGCAGGCAGCCATAGCCAGTCGCCGGTGGCGAGCGCCATGGCCAGACAGCCGATCACGCCCAGCGAGCCCACAAAGTGCAGCCGCCGCGACACCACATTGCGATGCTCTTCGAGGTAAAACGGATAAAACTCCGCGAAACTCGCGAAGTGATCGGTATGAGCGGTTTGAGCCATCACGGCCTCCGTTTCGCTACTCTTTGTAGCCCTTTCCCCCGCCATGCCGGTTCAACTGGCACAGCGAGCCCGGCAACGCAATGTGCGCCTGAAACCGGGCAGGCTTGAGCCATTGTGCTGCTATCGGCCACGGCACGCAACCTGGCCATTCGGCCGATGGTGCGCGTTCGCATACATCGCTATCGTTGAGCTTACTGGGCTCACGCAACGCTCGAAGCGAAGCCGAACAGCGCATCGAGCGTCGCGTCCGGCTGCTCGGTCATCAGCGCATGGCCGGCGTCGAGTGTGACGGTATCCACCCGCGGGCTGGCTTGCGCGAGTGCCTGGGCGAGCGTCTGTGCGGCACGCGGCGGTGTCATGGCGTCGCGCCGTCCTACGATCAGCCGCACGGGGCAGCGCACCTGGGCCGCGCGTGCGAGGCCCTCCGAGTAGGCGTTGCAGGCCGTGAAGTCGGTGTGGAACAGGCCCGCTTCACCGGTAGCGGAGACGCGTTCCATCAGCCGCTGGTTCATGCCGTGCAGCCAGAACCCGGGGCCCGGGCAAGACGGTTTGGCGGCGAGCGTCGAATGCGACCACTGGTTGACCATCGCGATGGCTTCGGGCTCGCGGTTGAGCGCGGCGTCCAGTAACGCGTCGGAGACGGTCATCGGCACGGCGGTGGCGACCAACGCCAGCGCGCTGGCGCGCTCCGGGTAACGCGCGGCGAAATCGAGTGCGGCGAGCGAGCCCATGCTATGGCCGATCACGCAGGCGCGCGCTACGCCCGCGGCATCCAGCAGCGCGGCCAGCCAGTCGGCCATGGCGGCGATATCGGTGAGCGCTGGCCCGGCGCTGCGATGGTGGCCGGGCAGGTCGAGCGCCAGCACGCCGAAGCCGTGATGCGCGAAGTAGCGGGTTTGCAGCGCCCAGACGCTATGGTCGTGCTCGGCGCCGTGGATGAAGACGGCGGTCGGCAGGCTGGGGTCGAACGGCTTGCCGCCGGTATAGACGTAGGCCGCTTTGTTCTGGACATCCAGGATCATGCCGACTCCTTGGGCGCGCTGCCGTGCCTGGGACTGCTGGGGCCGTCCTTCGGTTTGGCCGCGCCGGCGCTGCCGCCGGTCGTCTTCTGCGCGGCCTTCAGCGCGCGCTTGAGGTCGTCGATCAGATCGTCGGGGTCCTCGAGGCCGATCGACAGACGAATCGTGCCTTCCGCAATGCCGGCGGCGGCGAGTGCAGCAGCGTCCATGCGGAAGTGCGTGGTGGAGGCGGGGTGGATCACGAGCGAACGGGCGTCGCCGACATTGGCCAGATGCGAGAACAGCGAGAGCGCCTCGATAAAGCGCCGTCCGGCGGCACGGTCGCCACGCAGGTTGAAGCTGAACACGGCGCCGGCGCCGCGCGGCAGCAGGCGCTTCGCGAGCGCATGATCCGGATGCGAAGCCAGCTCCGGATAGGCGACGGATTCGACCGCGGCGTGGGCGGCGAGAAACTCGACCACTTTGCGCGTGTTCGAGACGTGGCGATCCATGCGCAGCGGCAGCGTTTCGATGCCCTGCAACAGTTGCCACGCGGCTTGCGGATGCAGGCACGCGCCGAAATCGCGCAGGCCTTCGCGCCGGGCGCGCAGCAGGAAAGGCGCCACGGTGCTTTCCTCGGCGAACACCATACCGTGGAAACCCTCATAGGGTTCGGTGAATTCGGGAAAGCGCCCGGATGCTTCGAAGTTGAACGTGCCGCCGTCGACCAGCACGCCGCCGATCGTGGTGCCATGACCGCCGAGGAATTTGGTCGCCGAGTGGTAAATAAAGTCGGCGCCATGCTCGAAGGGCTTGAGCAGGTAAGGCGTGGTGAAGGTGGAGTCGACCAGCAGCGGCACGCGGTGGCTATGCGCGATCTGCGCAACCGCGGCGATGTCGAGCACGTCGAGGCCCGGATTGCCGAGCGTCTCGCCGAACAGCAGGCGGGTGTTCGGGCGCAGCGCGGCGCGCCAGGCGTCCAGATCGCCGGGCCTGACGAAGGTGGTTTCGATACCGAAGCGGCGCAGCGTGTAGTTCAGCAGGTTATGCGAGCCGCCGTACAGCGCGCCTGAGGCGACGATATGCGAACCCGCACCCATCAGCGTGGCAATCGCCAGATGCAGCGCGGCCTGGCCGCTGGCGGTGCCGATCGCGCCGGCGCCGTTCTCCAGCGCGGCAACGCGCTCTTCGAAGACGGCGACGGTCGGGTTCGAGATGCGCGAATACACGTGGCCGGCGCGTTCCATATTGAACAGCGCGGCGGCGTGGTCGGTGTCGCGAAACGAGAAGGACGTGGTCTGGTAAATCGGCGTGGCGCGTGCGCCGGTGGTCGGGTCGGGGGCTGCGCCTGCATGCAGCGCAAGCGTGTCGAAACGGTTGGCGGACATCCTGGGCGGCGGAGCCACGAACGGCTCCGCGAAGGGTGAAAGTGGGGGCATCGTATCACCGGGGCCGCCGGCTTCAAGTGCCGTTTCCCCCATGTGGCGGGCTGCTGCGCCCGTCTTGCCTGGGTGGGCGGGCCGCTTTCCTTTTACGGGTCTTTCCGCTAGGATCAAAAGTCAGTCATGTATTAACGGCTTCCGCAACTTTTTTTGCATGGGACCGGATTCAGTGCGTTGCACGAACTGCGGTCGACAGAGGAGACAATCATGCGAGTCAGCGACATTCTCAAGGTCAAGGGCAATACCCTGTTTACCGTCACGCCGGATACACCGCTGCTCGACGCAGTCAATGCCATGGCGGAGCACGATATCGGCTCGCTGGTTGTCATGGAATACGGCGATCTGGTCGGCATGCTCACGTTCCGTGAAATCATCCTGACGCTCAGCAAGCACCACGGCAGCGTCGGCACGGCCACCATCCGCAAGGTCATGGACGATCACCCGCTGACCTGCACGCCGGAAACGGACGTGAACGAGGTGCGGCGCATGATGCTCGAGCATCACGTGCGCTATCTGCCGGTCATGGAGAGCCGCACGCTGATGGGCGTGATCTCGTTTTATGACGTGGCGAAGGCGGTGGTCGAGGAGCAGGGCTTCGAGAATCGTATGCTCAAGGCATATATCCGCGACTGGCCGGAAGAGCAGGAACCGCAACAGGCTCGCTAAATGGCGCCTTGGGCTGGCCGCGGTGCTGTCCGACCGGTGGTGCACCGGTGGTCATGCGGTTGCCCTTGTTATGCTGTTCCGCGGTCTCGCGCTGGCGCGTATCGGCGCCGGGTGCCGGCCATCAAGTTGCCACAAGCCTGAGGTATTGATCCAGGGGCGTGCGCGAGAGCGTGCGCCTTTTTTGTGTCCGCGCCGCTGGGAAGCGCGAGGTGCGGCTATCACCCGGCGCGGGGCTGCTGAAGGCGGCGTCGCATACCCTCTCTGCAGTCCTGCGGTCCTTTTTCCCATTCTTCGACCTTCATGAGCGATCGTCCGTTATCCGCCGCCCGCCGCGCTGCCCGCAGTGGCGACGCACACGAGTCCCAGTTCCGCTTGCTCGGCGAGCGGCGTTTTGCGCCGTTTTTCTGGACCCAGTTCCTCGGCGCGATGAACGACAACGTGTTCAAGATCGGCTTCACGTCGCTCGTCACGTATCAAACCGCGCGCTTTTCCGGTGTCGATGCGAAGACCGCGGCGTTCCTGATCTCGGCGATCTTCATCCTGCCGTTCGTGCTGCTCTCCGCGACCTCCGGCCAGATCGCCGACAAATACGACAAGGCGATGCTGACGCGCTTTGTGAAGACGTTTGAAATCGGCGTGATGCTGATCGGCGGGGCCGGCTTCTGGCTGCATAGCGCGCCGCTGCTGTATCTGTGCACGTTTCTGATGGGCGTCCATTCCACCGTGTTCGGTCCGGTGAAGTATTCCTACCTGCCGCAGCATCTGGCGAAAGCCGAGCTGGTGGGCGGTAACGGCATGGTCGAAATGGGCACGTTTGTCGCCATTCTGGTGGGGACCATCATCGGCGGGGAAGCGGCGGGTTTTGTCGAGCATGGCGCCGTGGTGCTGGCGTGCGCTTGCGTCGGGATTGCGCTGGTGGGGCGTGTGGTGTCCATGTGGGTGCCGTCCACGCCGGCGCCGCAACCTGGGCTGCAGATCAACTGGAACCCGGTCAGCGAAACCTGGCGCAATCTGAAGATCGCCCGCGAAAATCGCACCGTGTTTCTGAGCTTGCTGGGCATCTCGTGGCTGTGGTTCGTCGGCGCCACCTTTCTGTCGTCGTTTTTCAGCTTCGCGAAGAATGTGCTGTCGGCTAACCCCGATGTGGTGACCGTGCTGCTCGGTACCTTTTCGATCGGCATCGGCCTCGGGTCGCTGCTGTGCGAGCGCCTCTCGAAGCGGCGCATCGAGATCGGCCTGGTGCCGCTCGGGTCGATCGGCATGAGCGTGTTCGGCATCGACCTGTTTTTCGCGAGTCATGCACAGCCGACGGCGGGACACCTGCTGAGCGTCGGCGAATTTATCGTGATGCCGGCCAACTGGCGCGTCCTCGCGGATCTGTTCCTGCTCGCCATGTTCGGCGGCTTCTATAGCGTGCCGCTCTATGCGCTGATCCAGAGCCGCAGCCAGCCGAGCCATCGTGCGCGCATCATCGCGGCGAACAACATTCTCAATTCGCTGTTCATGATCGTGTCGTCGCTGATGGCCATGGCGCTGACGGCGGCAGGCGTCAGCATTCCGGGCCTGTTCCTCGTCACCGCGCTGCTCAATATCGTGGTGGCCACGTACATCTACTCGCTGGTGCCAGAGTTCCTGCTGCGCTTTGTTGCGTGGGTGCTGGTACACACGTTCTACCGGATCCGCCTCGTGCATGCCGAGCGTATTCCCGAAGAGGGCGCGGCCGTGCTGGTGTGCAACCACGTGAGCTACGTGGATGCGATCGTCATCATGGCCGAGAGTCCGCGTCCAATCCGCTTCGTGATGGACCACCATATTTTCAAAACGCCGTTCGCCGGCTGGGTGTTCCGTCATGCGAAGGCGATTCCGATAGCGCCGTCCCACGAAGATCCGGAGATGCTGACGCGCGCCTACGAAACCTGCGCGCGGGCGCTCGCCGAGGGCGACCTGGTGTGCATTTTCCCGGAAGGCAAGCTGACGAAGACGGGCGAGCTGAATCCGTTCCGTCACGGCGTGACCGAGATCATCCGCCGCACGCCGGCGCCGGTGGTGCCGATGGCGCTGCGCGGCCTGTGGGGCAGCGTATTTTCGCGCGCCGCCGAGGTACGCTGGCCGCGGCCGGTGCAAAAGGGCGTGATGAGCCGGCTGACGCTGGCCGTCGGCGAGCCGCTCGACCCGGCTCAGGTGACGCCGGAAGGGCTGCAGCAGATCGTCACCGAGTTGCGCGGGGCGCGGAAGTAGACGCGGTGGGCCTGGCCGGCCAACGTCCGCGCAGCGCGGCCCTTGCCGCGGGGCGGGCTGGCATAATAGCGTCTTCCCCGCATCTCTTTGGACGACGCTCATGTCCGGCAATACGCTTGGTACGCTTTTCACTGTCACGACCTTCGGCGAATCGCACGGTCCCGCTATCGGCTGTGTGATCGACGGTTGCCCGCCGGGTTTGGCGTTGGTTGAAGACGACATCCAGATCGAACTGGACCGCCGCAAGCCGGGCACCTCGCGTCATGTGACGCAGCGTCAGGAAGAGGACAAGGTCGAGATTCTTTCGGGCGTGTTCGAAGGCGTCACCACCGGCGCGCCCATTGCGCTGCTGATCCGCAATACGGACCAGCGCAGCAAGGACTACGGCAACATCGCGGAAACGTTCCGCCCGGGCCATGCTGACTACACCTACTGGCAGAAATACGGCATCCGCGACTATCGTGGCGGCGGCCGTTCGTCGGCGCGTCTGACGGCGCCCACGGTCGCGGCGGGCGCGGTGGCCAAGAAGTGGCTGCGCGAGCATTTCGGCACGGAGATTCGCGGCTATATGGCGGCGCTCGGCGAGATCGAGGTGCCGTTCGTCGACTGGTCGCACGTGCGCGAAAACCCGTTCTTCGCGCCGAATGCGGATGTGGTGCCGCAGCTCGAAACGTATATGGACGCGTTGCGCAAGGACGGCGACTCGATTGGCGCGCGCATCAACGTGGTGGCCTCGGGCGTGCCGGTTGGCCTTGGCGAGCCGCTGTTCGACCGGCTCGACGCCGATATCGCGCACGCCATGATGGGCATCAATGCGGTGAAGGGCGTCGAAATCGGCGCGGGTTTCGCCAGCGTCGCGCAACGCGGCTCGGTGCATGGCGACGAGCTGACCCCGGAGGGTTTTGTCGGCAATCACGCGGGCGGGGTACTCGGCGGCATTTCGACGGGGCAGGACATCACCGTGTCGATCGCCATCAAGCCGACATCGAGCATTCGCACGCCGCGCCGTTCGATCGACAAGGCCGGCCAGCCGGCCGTCGTCGAGACGTTTGGGCGTCACGATCCGTGCGTCGGCATTCGTGCCACGCCGATCGCCGAGTCGATGCTGGCGCTGGTGCTGATCGACCACGCGCTGCGGCATCGAGCGCAGTGCGGCGACGTGACCGTCAGCACGCCGAAGATCGCGGCGAGCGCGCCTTAAGTCGCGTCCCGCGCGTGCTTCCGCTTTAGTCGCAATCAGTCGAAACGTCGCGATGATCGACCCGAACACCCCGGCAACCGGCGACGCGCTGACGCCATTGCGCGCGCGAGTGGCCACGCCACAGGCTGGCGCCGCTGATTGGCTCGCGCTCGGCCAGGCCTTGTTGCAGATGGCGGCCGGGCGCAACCGCGAGCAGCAGCGCGAAGCGCTTGCCGCGCTGGTGCAGGCCTATCAGCTCGATCCATCCTGCGATCCCACGCTGCTGCACACCCTTGCTCAAACCGGCTTTGTGCTGCGCGACTGGCCTCTGGTCGAGTCGGCCACGGCGTTGCTGCTGGCGCGCGACGCCGAGGACGCCAACGCGCTCGTCTGGCGCGCGGCCGCCGTGCAGCAAGGTGACGATTTCGACGCAGCCGAACGCCTGTTGCGCGAAGCCGTGCGTGTGGTGCCCGGCAACCCGGTCGCGCTGCATAAACTCGCACTGTGCATCAAGGAACAGGCGCGTTTTGCCGAAGCCGAAGCGCTGTTGCGGCGCGTGCTCGAACTGTCGCCGAACAACGCCCATGCGATGTTCGATCTGTCGGAGCTCGAGATCCGCTCTGGGCGCTATGCCGACGGCTGGGCGCATTACGAATCGCGCATCGTCTTCGGCGATGACCTTAACAACGCACACCGGGCTCTCGGCGAGATCAGCGCGTACTGGCAGGGCGAGTCGCTCGCCGGCAAAACGCTGGTCGTCTACGGCGAGCAAGGCAACGGCGATTGCCTGTGGGCAGTGCGCTTTCTGCCGCTGCTCGCCGAGCGGGCGCGGCGCGAGGGCGGGCGGGTGATCTTCGGTCACGACGGTCCGCTGCGGCACCTGTTCGAACGGATGCTGCCGGCCGACGTGACGCTCGAAACCGGCCTTGAGACACGGCCGGATTTTCACTGCGGCCTCATGAGCGTGCCGCTGCGGCTTGGCGTGTTCGATTCGGCAGGGTGGGGCCGTGCGTATCTGAGCGCCGACCCGGCGCGCGCCGAGGCGTGGCGAGCCCTTGTCGCACAGACGGTGGCGACCCGCGGGCCCAAGGTCGGCCTGGTGTGGAACGGCAACCCGCAGCACATTCGCGACGTGCGGCGCTCAGTGCCGGTCGATCAGCTCGAACCGCTCCTTACTGTACCGGGCATCACGTATTTCGCGTTGTCGCCGGGGCGTTCTGCAACGGTCGAACAATGGCGCGCGCACGGCATCCAGATTGTCGATCCCACCCAGCATTTCGCGGCCGGCTTCGACGATGTGGCCGGGCTGCTCGTCAACCTCGATCTGGTGGTGACGATCGACAGCGGTCCGGCGCATCTGGCCGGCGCGCTTGGCGTGCCGACCTGTCTGATGATCGATCACGTGTCGGCGTGGTTCTGGGGCAATCAAACGCAGCGCACGCCGTGGTACGACTCGGTCGAGCTGTTTCGCCAGCCGGCGATCGGCGCCTGGGCGCCGGTGCTGGCGAGCGTGCGCGAGAGACTGGTGGCGCTGCGTCACATGTTCGGATAGTTCGGGCCGCCGCCACCTTCAGGCGTCACCCACACGATATTCTGCGTCGGGTCCTTGATATCGCAGGTCTTGCAGTGCACGCAGTTCTGCGCGTTGATCACCAGCCGCTCGCTACCGTCGTCGTTCTTCACGAACTCATACACAGCCGCCGGGCAGTAGCGCGATTCCGGTCCCGCATAGGTGTGCAGGTTGACGTTCACCGGCACGCTCGCGTCTTTCAGCGTCAGGTGAGCCGGCTGGTTCTCCTCGTGATTGGTGTTCGAGATGAACACCGAGGACAAACGGTCGAACGTGAGCTTGCCGTCCGGCTTCGGATACACGATCGGCTTGCACTGCGAGGCCGGTTTCAGCATCTCGTGGTCCGAATGCTGGTGATGTAGCGTCCACGGCACATTGCCGCCCAGCACCTTCTGCTCGAGGCCCACCATCAGCGTGCCGAGATACAGGCCCTTGCTCATCCACTGCTTGAAGTTGCGGGCGCGGTACAGCTCATTGTGCAGCCAGGAGGTCTTGAATGCCTCCGGGTAGGCCGCCAGCTCATCCGACTGACGCCCAGCCTGGACGGCATCGAAGGCGGCCTCGGCGGCCAGCATGCCGGTCTTGATCGCCGCGTGCGAGCCCTTGATGCGCGAGGCGTTCAGGAAGCCCGCGTCGTCGCCCACTAGCGCGCCGCCGGGGAACACCAGCTTCGGCAGCGACATCAGCCCACCGGCGGTGATCGCGCGCGCACCGTACGACACGCGCTTGCCGCCTTCGAGGAACGCGCGGATCGACGGATGCGTCTTGTAGCGCTGGAATTCCTCGAACGGCGAGAGGTACGGGTTGGAGTAGCCGAGGCCCACCACGAAGCCGACCATCACCTGGTTGTTGTCCATGTGATAGAGGAACGAGCCGCCGTAGGTATCGGATTCCAGCGGCCAGCCGGCCGTGTGGATTACCAGACCCGGCTTGTGCTTCGCCGGATCGATTTCCCACAGTTCCTTGATGCCGATGCCGTAGACCTGCGGATCGACGCCGTCGCGCAGCCTGAACTTGTCGTTGAGCTGCCGCCCGAGGTGACCACGCGCACCTTCGCAGAACAGCGTGTACTTGGCGTGCAGCTCCATGCCGAGCTGGAAGTTCTCGGTCGGCTGGCCGTCCTTGCCGATACCCAGATTGCCGGTGGCGACACCCTTCACCGAGCCGTCGTCGTTGTACAGAACCTCGGCAGCCGGGAAGCCCGGGAAAATCTCCACACCGAGCGCTTCGGCCTGCTGGCCCAGCCAGCGTGTGACGTTGGCAAGGCTGATGACGTAGTTGCCGTGATTCTTGAAGTTGTCCGGCAGCGCCCAGTTCGGCACGCTCTTCGAACCGCTTTCGGAGAGGAACAGGAAGCGGTCTTCGGTCACTTCAACGTCCAAAGGCGCGCCTTTTTCCTTCCAGTCGGGGATCAGTTCATTCAACGCGCGGGGGTCCATGACCGCGCCGGAGAGGATGTGCGCCCCGATCTCCGAGCCCTTTTCCAGGACGCAGACGCCGATTTCGACGCCTTTCTCCTGCGCCAGCTGCTTCAGGCGGATCGCCGCGGACAGGCCAGCCGGGCCGCCGCCGACCACCACCACGTCGTATTCCATCGACTCGCGCGGGCCGTACTGCTCAATGAGACTTGTGGGGGTCATTGATGCTCCTCTTACCGTTAGAATGCTTTTTTCGGGATCGTATTGTGGGCGAACGAATCCAGCGCCGCAACCCAATGAGCAAAGATTAGCACGATCGTTCTATTTCTGTGATACGGTATTGACCCGATAATCACCGGGTCGTCATGAGCCTTCGCGGCCTCGCCGCGCCTCTAACCCAACCGAACAAGGTAACGACAATGGGCCGTTCGATCAATCTGGAAGGCAAGGTCGCGCTGATTACGGGCGCCTCGAGCGGGCTGGGCAAACGCTTCGCGCAGGTTCTGTCGCAGGCCGGCGCGAAGGTGGTGCTGGCGAGCCGCCGCACCGAGCGCCTGAAGGAATTGCGGGCCGAAATCGAAGCCTCCGGCGGCGCGGCGCATGTCGTTTCGCTCGACGTAACCGATTACCAGAGCATCAAGTCCGCCGTGGCGCATGCCGAGACGGAAGCGGGCACCATCGACATCCTCGTCAACAACTCGGGCGTATCGACCACGCAGAAGCTCTCGGAAGTCACACCGGCCGACTTCGAATATGTGTTCGATACGAACACGCGCGGCGCCTTCTTCGTGGCGCAGGAAGTCGCCAAGCGCATGATCATGCGCGGCAACGGCGGCCAGAAACCGTCGTACCGGATCATCAACATTGCCTCCGTGGCGGGCTTGCGCGTGCTGCCGCAGATCGGCTTGTACTCGATGAGCAAGGCCGCCGTGGTTCATATGACGAAAGCCATGGCGCAGGAATGGGGGCGCCACGGCATCAACGTGAACGCGATCTGCCCGGGCTATATCGATACCGAGATCAATCACCATCACTGGTCCACCGATCAGGGGCAGAAGCTGGTGTCGATGCTGCCGCGCCACCGCGTCGGCCAGCCGGAGGACCTGGACGGCCTGTTGCTGCTGCTTGCCGCCGACGAATCGCAATTCATCAACGGCGCGATCATCGCCGCCGACGACGGCTTCGGACTCGCCTGATCGAAGCCGGCCCGCACCCTGTTTTAACCCGTAGAAGAAGTACGATGAGCGAATACCACGCAGTTTTTGAGATGTCCATGCCAATCCGTTGGGGCGACATGGATGCGTTCGGCCATGTGAACAACACGGTCTATTTCCGTTACATGGAGCAGGTGCGGATTTCCTGGTTCGAGCAACTTGGCATCGCCGGCGGCAATGGCGAAGGGCAGGGACCTGTGATCGTCAATGCGTCGATGGAATTCCTCAAGCAGCTCCATTACCCCGGCGACATCATTGGCCGGATGTCGGTCGGCACGCCTGGCCGCAGCAGCTTCGACACCGCTTTCGAACTGACGCGCGCCGACGATCCGGCCACCGTCTACGCCCGTGGCGCGGCACGTTGCGTATGGATTGACTACGCGGCGGGCAAGTCGGTGCCGATTCCGGACCTGCTGCGCTCGACGATCGAAAACGCGGTGCTCGTCAAGACCGCCTGAGCCGGCCGCGCCACCCTCCTGCCATCAATGCCCGAGCAGCCGCTGCAGCAGCTCGGTCGCATTGCCCGTGCCGTATTTGCGCATCAGCCGCGCCCGGTAGACGTCCACCGTGCGCGAGCTGATCGCGAGGATCCGGCCGATCTGCTTGCTGGTTTTGCCCGTCACGAGTTGCGCGGCGATTTCCCGCTCGCGCGGCGTCAATTCGACCGCGACCCGGCGCGTCGCGCTCAGGTCCTCGAAGGTCCACACGCCCGCGGCATGCGGGGCGGCGCGCTCGAGCGAGCGGCCTGTCACGTGGCACCAGAACAGTTCCCCATTGGCGCGCTTCATGATCCGGTCGTCCGCGTAGCTGCCTTGCGCGGTCATGATGGGCGGAATGCGCGCGCCGATCCGCTCGAACTCGTCCGCTGACGGATACAGCACCTGAAACGACTGGCCGAGCAGCGCTTCGCGTGGACAGCCGAAGATCGACGCCAACTGGTCGTTGCAGTCTTCAATGAAGCGCTCGCGCGACAGCACGAGGCCGATGGGCGCGAGGTGGAAGGCGGTTTGGTAATCCAGTGCGGGCATGGAAGGTGCGAAAGCGGAAAATCACTTATGTATTTTTGCGTATTGTGCCGTATGGCCCCGGCATCGTACCCTTTCGAACAAATCACAAGGCTGCGAGGCGACTGGTGACGGGCCGCGGTTCTCCATGGTGCGCTGTGACTGTGCGATCTCGACGCACGGCCGGTCATGGATGACTAGAATGACGTTCTGGGCTCAGGCCGCGCACGTGGCACCGCGCGGCGCAGGCGTCAAGCTGGGACAAACGGCGTCGCCCCGCATCGCACCGATCCCGCGGCCGGCGTACCGGATTTCGGGTTTCCATAAAGGAAGGGACACACTGATGAACAAGGTCTATCCAGGCGCGGCTGACGCGCTCAAGGACATCGTCAAGGACGGGCAGACATTCGCCGTCGGCGGCTTTGGCCTGTGCGGCATTCCGGAAGCGCTGATCGCGGCGCTGCGCGATTCCGGCGTCCAGGGCATCACCTGCATCAGCAACAACGCGGGTGTCGACGGCTTCGGCCTCGGCCTGTTGCTCGAAACGCGGCAGGTCAAGAAGATGATCTCATCGTATGTGGGCGAAAACAAGGAGTTCGAGCGCCAGTATCTGGCCGGCGAACTCGAACTCGAATTCACGCCGCAAGGCACGCTCGCCGAGAAGCTGCGGGCGGGCGGTTCGGGCATTCCGGCCTTCTTCACCAACACCGGCTACGGCACGCTGATCGCCGAAGGCAAGGAAACCCGCCAGTTCGGCGAGAACCATTACGTGCTGGAGCATTCGCTGACGGCCGACGTGGCGCTCGTCAAGGCGTGGAAGGCCGACAAGTCGGGCAACCTGATCTATCGCCGCACCGCGCGCAACTTCAACCCGATGTGCGCGATGGCGGGCAAGATCACCGTCGCGGAAGTCGAGGAAATCGTCGAGGTGGGCGAACTCGATCCGGACGCCATCCATACGCCGGGCATCTTCGTGCAGCGCATCGTCCTCAATGCGCATCCGGAGAAACGCATCGAACAACGCATTGTCCGCGCGAAAGGAGATTGATCATGGCATGGACTCGTGACGAAATGGCCGCGCGCGCGGCGAAGGAACTGCAGGACGGCTTCTACGTGAACCTGGGCATCGGGCTGCCGACGCTGGTGGCGAACCACGTGCCGGCGGGCGTCGAAGTATGGCTGCAGTCGGAAAACGGCCTGCTCGGCATCGGCCCGTCGCCGACCGAAGAGGAAGTGGACGCAGACCTGATCAACGCCGGCAAGCAGACGGTGACCACGCTGCCGGGCTCGTCGATTTTTTCGTCCGCGGACTCGTTCGCGATGATTCGCGGCGGCCACATCAACCTCGCCATTCTGGGCGCCATGCAGATCAGCAAGAAGGGCGATCTGGCGAACTGGATGATCCCGGGCAAGATGATCAAGGGCATGGGCGGCGCCATGGATCTGGTGGCGGGCGTCAAGCGCGTCGTCGTGCTGATGGAGCATGTCGCGAAGGGCGACCAGCACAAGATTCTCGAGGAATGCACGCTGCCGCTGACGGGCGTGGGGGTGGTCGATCAGATCATCACGGACCTTGGCGTGATTGAAGTGACGGCGGACGGCCTGAAGCTGACCGAACTGGCGCCGGGCGTGACGGTTGAGGAGATCAAGGCCAAGACCGGGGCGCCGCTGGATGTGAGCGCGGTGGGCTGAGCCGTCGGTTGCTGCACGAGCGCGGTGGTGGTTGGCGTTTCTGGTGACCACTGCACGCTTCGCCAATGTGCGATGGCCGGTGCAGGACGGATTCGAAGCGGGCGAGACGTGAGTCTTCGCCCGCTTTTGTTTGTGCGTGGACGGTCGTGGAGTGGGTGGTGCTGGCTTTTTGCCTAGGCCGTCTGGCTGATCCTTGCCGGGCGGCAAAGCAGTTTACAATCGTCTAAACGTTGCATGCCCTTTCATCCGTGCTTTCGCAAGGAAATTTCGATGACCGCTACGTCCTCCGCACCGCTTGCCCAGAGCGCCGCGCAAGCCACCGCCGTCGCGTCTGCACCCCGTCAACGTTTCGTGCAATGCGCGAGTCCTGCCGGCCTGCATCGTCTCGCGTACACCGAATGGGGCGACCCGGCAAACCCGCGCGTGCTGCTCTGCGTGCACGGCCTGACGCGTTCGGGGCGCGACTTCGACCGGCTGGCGGCGGTGCTGGCGGATACGTACCGGGTAGTCTGCCCGGATGTCGTCGGCCGCGGGCTTTCGTCCTGGCTGACCATCCCCAACTACTACACGGTGCCGCAATACGTCGCGGATATGGTCACGCTGATCGCGCGGCTGGACGTCGAAAAAGTGGACTGGTTCGGTACCTCGATGGGCGGCCTGATCGGCCTGGGACTCGCCGGCCTGCCCGACTCGCCCATCCAGAAGATGCTGCTGAACGATGTCGGCCCACATCTCGAACCAGGTGCGGTGGCCCGCATCGGCGAGTACCTCGGCAAGCCGGTGCAGTTCGAAACCTTGCAGCAGGGCGTCGATTACGCCGCCTTGCTGGCGCAATCGTTCGGCCCCTTGACGCCGGAGGAGTGGCGCGAGATCAACACGCCGTTGCTGCATGAACGCGAGGGCGCGTGGTATTTCCGTTATGACCCGCGCATCGCCGTCCCGTTTGCTGCAACGACGGACGAACAGGCGGCGGCCGGCGAGGCTGCGCTGTGGGGCGCGCTGAAGGCGATTCAGGCGCCCGTGCTGGTGGTGCGCGGCGCGCAATCCGACTTGCTGTCGCGCGAAACGGTCGAACAGATGGTGGCGCAGGGCAAGGCGGTGTCGAGCGTGGAAATTCCCGGTGTGGGCCACGCGCCGGCGTTTGTCAGCGCCGAGCAGATCGAGATTGCCCGCCGCTTCTTCATAGGACCGGGTGGCGACGCGTCATAATATGGGGTTGTGCGGCGCGTCCCTGAGTGGGGTGCGAGGCGCAACGAATCTCCGAACAACTTTAACTCTCACCAGGAATCGTCATGGCAGTCATTCGTCACCACGTCGGCAAACGGCTCTCCGAAATCGCTGTGCACAACGGCACCGTGTATCTCGCCGGCCAGATCGCCGAGGACGCAGATCAGGACATCACCGGCCAGACGCGTGAAGTGCTCGGGCACATCGACCGTCTGCTGGCTGAAGCGAACAGCGACAAGTCGCTGCTGTTGTCGGTGCAAATTTATATCGCCGACATGATTCATTTCCCCGGTATGAATGCCGTGTGGGACGAGTGGGTTGCGCAGGGCGACACGCCGCCGCGCGCCACCGTCGAAGCGAAGCTCGCGAACCCGAAGTGTCTGGTTGAAGTGGTGGTCGTGGCCGCGCAGCGCGGCTAATTCCGCAATCGAATCCGTAGTTGAATCCCTGTTGATCCGTCTGGCCCGGCGGGCCGTCGCACCATGAATACCGATACCGTTACGACCGCACCCGTTCCCTTGCCTTCCTTCGAAGAGGCGATGGCGTTCGTGCGGGAGCACGCGGGCGACGTGCGGCTGTCGTCGGGCGAATTGCTGGCGGATCACGCGGCGGGGACGGCGGCGATCATGCGCACGCTCAATGTCGACCCGCCGGCGGTGCTGGCGGCGGCCTTGTTTGCGCTGACGCCGCATCTGCAGGACCCCGAGCAGGTGATTGCCGACAACTTCGGCGAAGAGGTCGCACAGCTCGTCAGCGACGTGCGCAAGCTGCTGCGGCTTGGCACCGTCAGTTTGCGGGCCGCGCAGAATGCGATTCCCGAAGCCGGGCGCGATGCCCAGGCGGCGCGTCGCGCGCAGGTCGAAGCGCTGCGCAAGATGCTGCTGGCGTTTGCGCAAGACATCCGCGTCGTGTTGATCCGGCTCGCATCGCGGCTTCAATCCATGCGTTATTACGCGGCGGCGAAGTTGACGCCCTCACCGGACGTGGCGCGCGAGACGCTCGATATTTACGCGCCGCTCGCGAACCGTCTCGGCATCTGGCAACTGAAGTGGGAGCTCGAAGATCTCGCGCTGCGCTTCGAAGAGCCGGCTACGTACAAGCGCATCGCGAAGCTGCTCGACGAGAAGCGCGTCGAGCGCGAAACCTATGTGGCCCAGGCGATCGCGCGGCTGCAGCAGGAACTCGCGGCCGCGAATATTCGCGCGGAAGTCAGCGGGCGGCCGAAGCACATTTACAGCATCTGGCGCAAGATGCGCGGCAAGGAGCTCGACTTCGCCGAGCTCTACGACGTGCGCGCATTCCGCGTGATCGTGCCGGACATCAAGGATTGCTACACGGTGCTCGGCATCGTGCACAACCTGTGGCAGCCGGTGCCGAAAGAGTTCGACGACTACATCTCGCGGCCCAAGCCGAACGGCTACAAGTCGCTGCATACGGTCGTGATCGGCGATGACGGCCGCGCCTTCGAAGTGCAGATCCGTACCCAGGAGATGCACCAGTTCGCCGAGTATGGCGTGGCGGCCCACTGGCGCTACAAGGAAGCCGGCACGCGCGGCTACGGCGGTCAGGTCACGGCGAGCGAGAAGTACGACGAGAAGATTGCCTGGTTGCGTCAGTTGCTCGCGTGGAAGGACGAGGTGTCCGAGGGCGAGCACGGTGAGAAGCGTGCCGCGCAGCCATGGGAGCAATTGCGTCAGGCCACTTTCGACGACGACCACATCTACGTGCTTACGCCGCAGGCGCGCGTGATTCCGTTGCCGCAGGGCGCAACGCCGGTGGACTTCGCGTATCACCTGCACAGCGAACTGGGGCACCGTTGCCGTGGCGCGCGTGTGGATGGCGCGATGGTGCCGCTCAACACGCAGTTGCAAAACGGCCAGACGGTCGAAATCGTCTCGGTGAAGGAAGGTGGGCCGTCGCGCGACTGGCTCAATCCGCAGCTCGGTTATCTGCATAGTCCGCGTGCGCGCCAAAAGGTGCGCGCGTGGTTCAACGCGGTCGAGCTGCAGGAGAACATCGCCACAGGCCGGGCGATGGTCGAAAAGACGCTGCAGCGCGAAGGCAAGACCTCGGTCAATCTGGACCAGCTCGCGGCGAAGCTGGGCTTCAAGACCACCGACGATCTGTTCTCGGTGGTCGGCAAGGAAGAGTTCAGCTTGCGGCAGGTCGAGCAGGCGCTGCAGGATGCGCCGCCGCCCGAGCCTGTCATCGAAGCGCCGGAGCAGTTCGAGAAGCGCAGCAGCGGCTCGAGTGTCGCGCATGGTGCGTCGACGGGCGTGCTGGTGGTCGGCGTCGATGCCTTGCTGACGCAACTCGCGCGTTGCTGCCGGCCGGCGCCGCCCGACGGCATCAGCGGTTTCGTCACGCGTGGTAAGGGCATGTCGATCCACCGCAGCGATTGCCCGACGTTTCTGCGCATGGCCGAACGCGCGCCGGAACGCGTGCTGGAAACCGCGTGGTCCGCGGATGTGATGAGCGGCAACGGGCGCTCGGTGTATCCGGTCGACCTCACGATCGACGCGACGGATCGCCAGGGTTTGCTGCGCGATATCTCCGAAGTGTTCGCGCGCGAGAAGATGAATGTGATTGGCGTGAAGACTCAGACGCGTCGTAACGCGGCGTTCATGCAGTTCACGGTCGAGGTGTCGAGTGCCGCGCAGATTCAGCGGGCCTGCGCGCTGCTCGGCGAGGTCACCGGTGTGCTGCGGGCAGGGCGCAAGACGTGACGTTTGCGGTTGGCCGCGTGCCGATAAAGCGCGGCGGGAATTTTCAGTGTCGGTGTACAAAAGTACTTGCCAAGCGATGTGGCGCTCCATATAATCTCGTTTCTTCAGGCTCGTAGCTCAGCTGGTTAGAGCACCACCTTGACATGGTGGGGGTCGTTGGTTCGAGTCCAATCGAGCCTACCAACGAAAGAGAAATTCCGGTTTGCCGGGGTTTCGCAAGCTGCAGTAAGCGCCTTGGCGCAAAAGGCGAATACGGTTATGACACCGCGAACGTTGACCGAAACTACTTCGGAGCGACGCTAGTCGAGGACCACTTTCGCCAATGTAGTTTGCAGGAAATGTGAATGCGGCCCCTCGAAAGTGGGGCCGCATTTTTTTTTTGGCTTATTGATGGTTGTATGTGCCGCCGCCGGTCGGCACCACGGAGAACGCAATGGTTTCGATACGTCTGCCTGACGGTTCTGTTCGACAGTACGAGCATCCGGTCACGGTCGCCGAAGTGGCCGCGTCGATCGGCCCCGGCCTCGCGAAGGCCGCACTCGGCGGCAAGATCGACGGCGAACTCGTCGATACGTCCGCGCTGATCGATCGCGATGTGTCGCTCGCGATCGTGACGGAGAAAGACGCCGACGGCCTCGACATCATTCGCCACTCCACGGCGCACTTGCTCGCGTACGCGGTGAAAGACCTGTACCCGGAAGCGCAGGTGACGATCGGCCCGGTGATCGACAACGGCTTTTACTACGACTTCGCGTACAACCGTCCCTTCACGCCGGAAGATCTCGAGAAGATCGAAAAGCGCATGCAGGAACTCGCGAAGAAAGACGAGCCGGTTTCGCGCCGCGTGGTGTCGCGTGCCGAAGCGGTGGACTACTTCAAGAGCATCGGCGAAAAGTACAAGGCCGAGATCATCGAGTCGATTCCTTCAGCGGACGACATCAAGTTGTACTCGCATGGCGGCTTCACGGATCTGTGCCGCGGGCCGCACGTGCCGTCCACCGGCAAGCTGAAGGTCTTCAAGCTGATGAAGGTTGCCGGCGCCTACTGGCGCGGTGATTCGAAGAACGAACAATTGCAGCGCATTTACGGCACGGCCTGGACCAAGAAGGAAGACCAGGAAGCCTATCTGCACATGCTTGAGGAGGCGGAGAAGCGCGATCACCGCAAGCTCGGCAAGCAACTTGACCTGTTCCATATGCAGGACGAATCGCCGGGTATGGTGTTCTGGCATCCGCGTGGCTGGACGCTGTGGCAGCAGGTCGAGCAGTACATGCGCCGCCGCGTGAATGATGCCGGCTACCTCGAGATCAAGACGCCGATGATCATGGACCGCTCGCTGTGGGAAGCGTCGGGCCACTGGCAGAACTACCGTGAAAACATGTTCACGACGGAATCGGAAAAGCGCGATTACGCGATCAAGCCGATGAACTGCCCGGGTCACGTACAGGTCTTCAATCACGGCCTGCGTTCGTACCGGGATCTGCCGCTGCGTTATGCGGAGTTCGGTTCGTGCCACCGCAACGAATCGTCGGGCGCGCTGCACGGCCTCATGCGCGTGCGCGGTTTCGTGCAGGACGACGCGCATATTTTCTGTACCGAAGACCAGTTCATCAGCGAATCGATCGCCTTCAACACGCTGGCGATGAGCGTGTACAAGGACTTCGGCTTCGATAACGTCGAAATCAAGCTGTCGTTGCGCCCGGACGCCCGTGCGGGCACGGACGAAACGTGGGATCGCGCCGAACAGGGCTTGCGCGACGCGCTGACGGCCTGCGGTGTGACGTGGGAAGAACTGCCGGGCGAGGGCGCGTTCTACGGCCCGAAGGTCGAGTACCACATCAAGGACGCGCTGGGCCGCTCGTGGCAATGCGGGACGCTCCAGCTCGATATGGTGCTGCCGGAGCGCCTCGGCGCCGAATACGTCGCGGAAGACAACAGTCGCCGCCGCCCGATCATGCTGCACCGGGCAATCGTCGGATCAATGGAGCGTTTCCTCGGCATTCTGATCGAGCACCATGCTGGTGCAATGCCCTCGTGGCTGGCGCCGATGCAGGTCGTGGTGATGAATATCGCGGAAAGTCAGGCGGAATATGCTCAGTCTCTGGCCCAATCGTTGCAAAAACAAGGGGTTAGAGTAGAGGCCGATTTGCGCAACGAGAAGATTAGCTATAAAATACGGGAGCACACGCTGGAAAAGGTGCCGTACCTCCTTGTGGTCGGCGATAAAGAGCGTGATGCCCAAACGGTAGCCGTGCGTGCCCGTGGCGGTGTTGATCTGGGTGTAATGCCCCTCAGCGCCTTCATTGAGCGTCTGCGCCAGGACGTGCAGTCGTTCAGGTAAACCACCTGGCAGCGCGGCTCGTTTTTTTAATTTTTAGAGGAAACGTAACATCGCTACTGATAAGTCTGCGCACCGCATCAACGGTGAAATCACTGCACCCGAGGTGCGTCTGGTCGGAGTCGAGAACGAACCGCTCGGCATCGTGAAGCTCGCTGATGCGTTCCGCATGTCGGAACAGCAAGATGTGGATCTGGTCGAAATCGCCCCTCAGGCGGTGCCGCCGGTTTGCCGCTTGATGGACTACGGCAAGTTCAAGTACTCGGAAGCGAAGAAGCAACACGAGGCCAAGCTCAAGCAGAAGATTGTCCAGGTCAAGGAAGTCAAATTCCGGCCGGGCACGGATGACGGCGATTACAACGTCAAGCTGCGCAACCTCATCCGCTTCCTCGACGACGGTGACAAGACGAAAATCACGTTGCGTTTCCGTGGCCGCGAAATGGCCCACCAGGAAATCGGTATGCGCATGCTGGAACGCCTGCGCACAGATCTGGACGAAGTCGGTCAGGTCGAGCAAATGCCGAAGATGGAAGGGCGCCAGATGATCATGGTGCTCGCTCCGAAGAAAAAGAAGTAAGCAGCCCGCGCGGGTTGTCTGCGCAAGCTGTGTGGCAGCGCGCCGCGAGGCGCGCGCCGTCGTGTTGAAAAGATTGAGTTGTTGTTCGCCGTGTGCGTGTTTGCGCGTGCATGGCGAAGACAAGCAGGTTTCGGAACAGCGCCTATGCAAGTGGGCGCCGTTTCTGAAAAGCGGCGGCCGGCAACAACGGCCGACTGCATACCAAGTGGAGTGGGTTTCGAAGGGCGGGTAATGGCCATCAGGCCGACCGCACACCCATATCCATCTAATAATGGAGTTGTCATGCCGAAGATGAAGACCAAGAAGAGTGCTGCGAAGCGCTTCGTGGTGCGTCCGGGCGGTACCGTCAAGCGCGGTCAAGCCTTCAAGCGCCACATTCTTACCAAGAAGACCACCAAGAACAAACGCCATCTGCGCGGTTCCACGTCAGTTCATGAGTCAGATATGAACTCCGTGCGCGCAATGCTGCCGTTCGCTTAACCCTTAACTAAAACTCACAGGAGCTAATTATGCCTAGAGTCAAACGTGGGGTTACCGCACGGGCCCGTCACAAGAAGATCATCAAGCTGGCCAAGGGTTACCGCGGCCGTCGCAATAACGTCTATCGCATCGCCAAGCAGGCGGTCATGCGCGCAGGCCAATACGCCTACCGCGATCGCCGCAACAAGAAGCGTGTGTTCCGTGCATTGTGGATCACGCGTATCAACGCGGCGGTGCGTCAGCACGACATGACGTACAGCGTGTTCATCAACGGCCTGAAGAAGGCTTCGATCGAACTCGACCGCAAGGTGCTGGCCGACATGGCTGTGTTCGACAAGGCTGCTTTTGCTGCGATCGTTCAGCAGGTGAAAGCCGCCGTTGCAGCCTGATTGCGCTTTGGGCAATTAAACTGCGTGGTTCGTTGCAGCGAAGATCCGGTTGTCTCGGTGACGCTGCAACAAAAACGGGGCTCCTCACCGAGCCCCTTTTTTGTTGGTCGAACCAGTTTTGCATCGATTGAACACTGACGTTGAAAAGATGGGATCAATGGATCTGGACCAGATTGTCGCTGACGCGCAAAAAGCCTTCGGGGAAGCCAACGACGTCACCACCCTCGAGAACGAGAAAGCCCGCTTTCTCGGCAAATCGGGTGCGCTGACCGAACTGTTGAAGGGCCTTGGCAAACTCGATCCCGAGACGCGCAAGACCGAAGGCGCGCGGATCAACGTCGTCAAGCAGCAGGTGGAAGCCGCCTTGACGGCCCGCCGTCAGGCGCTTGCCGACGCGCTCTTGAACCAGCGCCTCGCCGCTGAAGCCATTGACGTCACGTTGCCCGGCCGCGGCATCGGAGCAGGCAGCCTGCATCCGGTCATGCGCACGTGGGAACGCGTCGAACAGATTTTCCGTACCATTGGGTTCGACGTGGCCGACGGCCCCGAAATCGAAACCGACTGGTACAACTTCACCGCCTTGAACAGCCCGGAAAACCATCCGGCGCGTTCGATGCAGGACACCTTTTACGTCGACGGCAAGGATGCCGACGGCCGTCAGTTGCTGCTGCGCACGCACACGAGCCCGATGCAGGTACGCTACGCGCGCACCAACACGCCGCCGATCAAGGTGATCGTGCCGGGCCGCACCTACCGCGTGGACAGCGACGCGACACACTCGCCGATGTTCAATCAGGTCGAAGGCCTGTGGATCGACGAGAACATCAGCTTCGCCGACCTGAAGGGCGTCTACACCGACTTCCTCAAAAAATTCTTCGAGCGCGACGACATCCTCGTGCGCTTCCGTCCGTCGTACTTTCCGTTTACCGAACCGTCGGCCGAAATCGACATGCTGTTCGAAACGGGCAAGAACGCCGGCAAGTGGCTCGAAATCTCGGGGTCCGGCCAGGTTCACCCCACGGTGATCCGCAACATGGGCCTCGACCCGGAGCGGTACATCGGTTTCGCCTTCGGCAGCGGCCTCGAGCGGCTGGCCATGTTGCGCTACGGTGTGCAGGACCTGCGCCTGTTCTTTGAAAACGACCTGCGCTTCCTGCGGCAATTCGCTTAACGCTTCAAGCTGGGCGATGGCCGGCCAGGACGCTAAGGCGAGCTCGAAAGGCCGCCGCGCGGAATCTGGCGAGACGGGTCGCAGCAGCACGCAACAACGCGTAACGAGAGCGGCTGCGCACACTGCCGGATGCAGAAACATAGGCAGATGCGCGCCGCAAGCAGTGCCATCGGCAGGGCGCCTGGTTATCCAAGGCAACGGGTAACGCAAGCAGGGGCTCGCCGGACGTGGACTAACCTGATCAGAACGTACACAGAACCATGCAATTCCCGGAATCCTGGCTAAGAAGCTTTGTCGACCCGCAGATGACGACGGACGAGCTGTCGCACGCGCTGACGATGGCTGGACTCGAAGTCGAGGGCCTGCGGCCCGCTGCGCCGCCGACCAGGAAGATCGTTGTCGGCCGGGTTCTCGAGGTCGTCAAGCACCCGGACGCGGATAAGCTCAACGTGTGTCAGGTCGACGCCGGCACGGGCGCGACGCTCAACATCGTCTGCGGTGCACCGAATGTCGCGCCGGGCATCAAGGTGCCGGTCGCGCTGGTGGGCGCAGAACTGCCGCCGTCCGAAGAGGGCGGCGCACCGTTCGCCATCAAGCTCTCGAAGCTGCGCGGCGTGGAAAGCCAGGGCATGCTGTGCTCGGCACGTGAACTGAAGCTCTCGGACGATCATAGCGGCCTGATGATCCTGCCGGAAGATACGCCGATCGGCCAGGACATCCGCGAGACGCTCAACCTCGACGACACCGTCTTCGAAATCAAGCTGACGCCGAACAAGGCCGACTGCCTGTCGGTATTCGGCGTGGCGCGCGAAACGTCGGCCATCACCGGCGCACCTTTGCATGCGCTCGAGATCAAGCCGGCCGCCGTGACGCTGAACGAAACCTTGCCGGTGAAGATTTCGGCGCCGGATTTGTGCGGCCGTTTCTCGGGCCGCGTGATTCGTGGCGTGAATGCACGCGCGAAGTCGCCGAAGTGGATGGTCGAGCGTCTCGAGCGCTCGGGGCAGCGCAGCATTTCCGCGCTGGTCGACATCTCGAACTACGTGATGCTCGAACTGGGCCGGCCGTCGCACGTGTTCGACCTGGACAAGATCCACGGCAGCATGGACGTGCGCTGGGGCCGCAAGGGTGAAACGCTCAAGCTGCTGAACGGCAATACCGTCGAGCTCGACGAAACGGTGGGCGTGATCGCGGACGATCAGCATATCGAAAGTCTCGCGGGCATCATGGGCGGCGACAGCACGGCCGTGACGCTCGACACCACCCACATCTATCTGGAAGCCGCCTTCTGGTGGCCGGATAGCATTCGCGGCCGCTCGCGCAAATACAACTTCTCGACGGACGCAGGGCATCGCTTCGAGCGCGGGGTCGACTATGCGACCACCGTTGAACATATCGAACGCATCACGCAACTGATCCTCGATATCTGCGGCGGCGAAGCCGGCCCGGTGGACGACCAGATCGTCAACATACCGCAACGGGCGCCGGTGAAAATGCGCGTCGCGCGTGCGAACCGAATCATTGGCATCGAGATCGGTGCGGATGAGATCGCGCAGATCTTCACGCGCCTCGGTCTCACGTTCACGCAGGATGGCGAAGTGTTCTCCGTGACGCCGCCGTCGTACCGCTTCGACATCGAAATCGAAGAAGACCTGATCGAAGAAGTTGCGCGTATCTACGGCTTCGAAAAGATTCCGGCGCGTCCGCCGGTCGCCACGAGCGAGATGCGTGCGACCAACGAAACGCAGCGCACCCTCCACGATATCCGTCACGCGCTCGCCGCGCGCGACTATGCGGAGACGGTGAACTTCAGCTTCGTCGACGCGCAATGGGAGCAGGATTTCGCGGGCAACGACACGCCGGTGCGTCTGCTGAACCCGATCGCCAGCCAGCTTTCGGTGATGCGCACCACGCTGTTCGGCAGCCTGATCGAAGTACTGCGTACCAATCTGAGCCGTCGCGCGGCGGATCGCGTGCGTGTGTTCGAAGTGGGCCGCGTGTTCCTGCACGACGCCGCAATCAAGGCCGGGGAACTGCAGGTCGAAGGCTTCGCGCAGCCGAAGCTGTTCGGCGCGCTCGCTTATGGCCCGGCGCAAGAAGAACAATGGGGTGCGGCGACGCGCGTCGTCGACTACTTCGACGTCAAGGGCGATCTGGAAGCTTTGCTGTCGCCGGCGGTGGCGCGCTTTGTGAAAGCGGAGCATCCCGCGCTGCATCCGGGACGCAGCGCGCGTATTGAATTGAATGGCCGCGCTGTGGGCTGGATTGGCGAATTGCATCCGCGCTGGATGCAAAAATATGATTTGCCGCATGCACCGATTCTGTTTGAAATCGAGGCGGATGCATTAATTCAGCGTACATTGCCGGTACCGTCGGAAGTATCGAAATTTCCGCCGGTGCGCCGCGATATCGCGGTGGTCGTCGATCAGAAAATCGAGGTTCAGGCATTGCTGGACGAGCTGCAAAAGGCGCTTTCCGAAGACGCCTGCAAGACCGTCAGAAGGGTTGCGCTTTTCGACGAATTCCGTCCAAAATCAAACACTTCCGGTGGGTTGGCAGCGCATGAGAAAAGCCTTGCGTTCCGTGTGACCTTGCAAGATACTGGCGGGACCCTTCAGGACGAGACGGTCGATCTGGCCATTCAAACCCTGGTGGATCGTCTGGCTCGAGTATATGGCGCACGGTTGCGCGGATAACCCGCGGATACTCTTTAAGCGGCAGTTTTCGCATTCTCCGGTTCCTGGTTGGCGCGCCATTTGATAGATATGAATGAAATGAACTCGAGTGATTTCGAAGCCCTTCTTACGGCGCAGCGTAGCGCCATGATTCGCGATATTCCGACATCACCCGCAAACGCTTCGGCGGAAACGCCCACGCTCACCAAGGCCGAGCTCGCTGAGTTGCTGTTCGACAATGTCGGACTCAACAAGCGGGAAGCGAAGGACATGGTCGAGGCGTTCTTCGAGGTGATTCGCGACGCGTTGGAGAGCGGCGATAGCGTGAAGCTGTCTGGCTTCGGCAACTTTCAGTTGCGCGACAAGCCCCAGCGTCCAGGCCGCAATCCGAAGACGGGCGAGGCCATTCCGATTGCGGCTCGCCGCGTTGTGACGTTCCATGCAAGTCAAAAGCTGAAGGCGCTGGTCGAAACCGGCGCTGAGGCAAGCTTCGCGCGCTGATCGACCGGCGCGTTCCTGCGCAACTACCACGACGGCTAACTGACGATGACAGCGACGATCGAAAAAGTCGTCTTGCCTCCGATTCCGGCGAAGCGCTACTTCACCATAGGTGAGGTCAGCGAACTGTGCGGAGTGAAGCCGCATGTGTTGCGGTATTGGGAGCAGGAGTTCACGCAGTTGCGGCCGGTGAAGCGGCGTGGCAATCGCCGCTACTACCAGCATCATGAAGTGCTGCTGATCAGGCGGATTCGCGAGCTCCTGTACGAGCAGGGCTTCACGATCAACGGTGCGCGCAACCGGCTCGATTCGCACGGTGCGGTGCACGGTGGGCCGCCGGACGATGCGGGGGAGGAGGGCGAGGTTCTGGAGGCGCCGTCTGCAACCACGGCTACCGTCGATGTCGATCAGTTGCGCAAGGAACTGCTGCAGGTGATCGATCTGCTGGGCCGGTAGGGCCTTTCGCGGTTTTGTTGGCGACTGGCGGTTCTAATCGATTGAAGTGTCTGTTATAATTTTTAGCTGTTCGGGGCGTAGCGCAGCCTGGTAGCGTACCTGCATGGGGTGCAGGTGGTCGGAGGTTCAAATCCTCTCGCCCCGACCAAAGAAATCAAGGCCTTACAAGCAATGCTTGTGAGGCCTTTTTCATTTGGGGCGCATTTTGCGTCCAACGTTTGTCCTCACACGCTCGCCAACACCTGCCGATCGTCAATCCTCACAACCATGTCGTCCTTGAATGCGTTGTTCTCCCATGCTAACGATTGAGGGCAGGTCGCCTGATTCAGGTTCGTCGCATACCCTCTAGGATTTGTCAGCACCCGGGTACGGCCAATTCGGTAGTCGACCGAGTCGTGAACGTGCCCGTGTATGAAAATGTCCGCCAAAGGCAGGAGTGCGCTCAGATCGCTGACGAAGGCGGCATTGATCGGATTGCCTTTGAAGCGCGGGTGTACCGAGAGCGGCGCGACACCGTGGTGAGTCACAACCACCGTCTTACCCGAAAAAGGTATGGCGAGTTGATCGCGCAACCATCTCACCGACCGCTTATGCTCGACCAGGGCATGCTCCGGCGTGAACCATCCGCCGGCCTCAGTCGCGATTTCTGTGTAATCGTGCATGTATTCGAGAGCGGTCTCCATGCCTTGAACGGGTGAGTCGTACAAGTTGTAGTCAGTCCACAGACAGCAGCCCAAAAATCTCACGTTATCAATGACAAGTGCTTCGTTCTCCAGATAATTTACCGCCGTCCCCTTTGCACTTGCCCGGATTTTGCGCGGAAGATCCTCATAAGGCGTCCCGTAACTCTCGTGGTTTCCATGCACGTAAATGACGGGCACCGGCCAGTCGGCGAACATTTCTACGCCCTCACATCCCGTTGCGATGTCACCTGCAAGCACAAGCACATCCGCCTGTGCCGGCGTCACCGGTAGAAAGCCGGGGAAACGCCGCCTTAGCGATTCAAGATGCAGGTCTGAGGCAATTTGTATGCGCATATATGGCTTGAATGTTGGCACTGAACATGCGAGCATTTTAGATCGAGAATCCAGCACGCTCTACCGAACAAAGAAAGAATCCACAACACTTTCGTGCACCTATGCAAATCAAGTTGCAATCATAGGGATGGGATTCCACGAGGCGCCGTTTCATGCATCTTCGGCGCGCCGGTTGTCTATGGAGGAAAATTGAACGCAATCCCACTGGCACTCACCGTCACATCAGTGTTTCTCCATGCAGGCTGGAATCTACTCGGAAAGAAGCAGTCACCATCACTGGCCTTTTTTGTGTTTGCCGTTGGCAGCGGCGGTCTTTTGTTCTCACCAGTTCTCTTCTGGGGCTTACCCAATCTTTGGTATCTGCCCATCACCTTTTGGCTGCTCCTGATCGTCTCCGGATTCTTTCAGTTGATCTATCTCGGCGGACTCGCCTGGGCGTATTCCAATGGCGACATGAGCGTTCTATATCCATTCGTGCGAGGTCTGCCGGTTGCACTGGTTGCCGTCGTCGCCAATGCGGCGTTGGGTGGATCCACGCTTCACCCAGGCGTCTTCATCGGAATAGTGCTCGTAGTAGCGGGAACGTTTGTGCTTCCGCTGAACAACGTGCGCTCTTTGCGGCTCGCTACGTACCTCACGCCGGCTTTTGGCTTTGCGCTCCTGGCAGTGGCAGGCACTGTCGGATACTCGATTGCAGACAAGGCGGCCCTCGATCTTATGCGTCAGCACGGCTTCAATGCATTGACGGCAGGACTGACCTATACGGTTATTCAAGCCTATGCGATCGTGATCTGGGCGATCTTGCCGTTACGTTACATCGCGCGCGAACGTCGGGCCGTCGAAACCATCTGGGCAACGCAGCGTCAGAACGCGGTCCTGGCTGGTGTCGCGATGACGCTAACGTACGGCCTAGTTCTGATTGCCATGGCGACCGGCGCAGACGTTCGCCAGATCGTCGCACTGCGTCAGCTTTCCATACCCGTCGGGACTCTGTTTGGGATTCTTCTCCTTAAAGAAAGCGTTTCCGGGCCCAAGTTATTTGGCACTGCCGTCATGTTGTGCGGACTCGCCCAAATTGCCCTGATGTAGGCTTTCCTGTCACCGAACGAGTGCTGAGGCGCCGTGCATGAACATGAGGTATTCGTAGGGAGTCCTGCTGTTAGTCGAAGTAACTTTCCAGCTTGCTTTCTCTAACCGTATCAAGCGTCGCGCAGTGAATGCCGCCGCACTGAGTATGGGCATGACGCATCCGGGTCGGAATCACGGTGAATTTGTGCCGTTCCAGTTCGCGTATCAGGCGTGTCTGCCGCTCGTCGACTATCACGGTAGAGGGGTCGAGCGACAGCAGGTTCATGCCGATCCAGGGAGAGGACATCTGCCTTAGGTTGCTTTGGAAGCCAAGGCTCTCCAGTTGCATTGCCGCCGGTTCTCTGACGTGCTTGTGAAACTCCAACTCCGCCTGAGGAATCGGCTCCACTTCTTCAAAGTAGAGCTTGTCCCACGCTTTAAAGATTCCGGGACAATTGTGCTCATTCACGCGCGCGCTGTTGAGAAGTACCAAGCCGGGGCGAAGGCACATGACGGTCGAATCGATATGACCGGCGCGATAGATATCCGATGTTTCATGTACGGTGTACTCGTCACCCAGGACGGCGCGAAGCCAATTCAAGGCAAGGCGATTTCCCGAAGAAGATACGAGAAAGAGCAGGTCTTTCCCCATTCTCAAGACTGTTGCGGCCTCAAACAGGATCTCTTTTTCTGCGAGTCTATGAAGCGTCTCGAGCCGCCCGTCGGATAGTCGACGGTGTTTCACGTCCTCGTCCGTGATGGTTCGATCCACCCCATCTTTGAAGTACGGCAGCCTGGCCTCATAGTTGAGCAACGGCTTGGGCGCCGCAATCCACCGAAAGCCTTCTTCCAGATACCGATACCAGATGGGATAGAGCCCCGCGGTTTCGTACAATCGGCTACGACCATATGAGGGGCTTTCGACAACGGTGTTTCCCACGACCAGGTTAAGGTCGCGCACGTTGTACAGATTGTTGCTCGTTGTTGACCAAAACGGTGTGGCACATAGCGCTGAAAAATCGAAGGGCTCCGGGCGATGAACGACAACGCCAAACTGACGGAGAATCGAACTCAGATTATCCAGGTCTTCTGCCACTTCGTCGACGTACCACTGAGGGGAGGCCGCCTTCGCAATCGCAATCCCTTGATCGAAGAGCCGCTCCGGGATCGGTCCTGGCTTGCGCCAGGTTAGCGTACCGACGGTCCCGGTTGCGGTACCCACGACGGCTTCTTTCAACGCGTCCCATTCGTTGTGGCTATTGATCCTGGACATATTTCCTATCGCGAGTGTGATGGGCCAAAGGTTCCAGCAAGGAACACTATCGTCAGTGCTCGCAGGGTGGATGAACTCAATTGAACATTGCGCGTCCGACCAACCGGTTCGCAGAGTATGCCCACGTGATGTCCGGGGAGTAGGAACCCGCACTCGGGTAACTCGCCTTCATGCCACTGTGAGAGTAAAAACATCTCGCGCCCGATGTGTAGTACCACGCTGCCGTACCGATCTGTTTGAGGCGTTTTCCGCGTCATTGAGATGCCTCGGTGTGAGGGCTGCTCCACACGCTGTGAAACCACGCCTTAGGTTACGGCAGGCGATGCGAAGCAGCCTATCTGAAACATTGCGCGGTCCCGGCGGCTAGTCAATCGAAGTACGATTCCATCTTGCCTTTTCTTCGGGTATCCAGCGTCGTGCAGTGGAAGCCTCCCCCTAACATCCTGGAATGTCGCAACTTCATTGGAAGCACTTCGATCTTCTTGCTCTCCAGCAGCTTGATCAACGGAAGTTGATCGCGATCGACCATGACCAGATCCGGGCTCAGACTGAAAAGATTCATATCGATCCAGTTGCTGCCGATGCACTTCGACAAATAGTCGCTCTCGAATCTGTCTGCTCCGACCATCGGCGGGCTGAAAATCACCTCCCAATCGCGGAAAATGTCAGGAAGCATGTCCCGGTTAACACGTTCAGGATTGCAAAGCAAAAGACCCGGGCGAAGCGCGACGACTGACGTGTCGATGTGACTTCCGTAGTAGTTGAGCCGGCAGCAGTGTACCTTGAAGTCCTTCCCAAGGACTGTTTGAAGCCAGTGCGCGCCAAGATCGTTTCCCGTCGAGCTGATGAGATACAGGAGGTCTCTGCCGAATCGAATCACATTTGCCGCATCGAACACCGGCTCGTCGTTTCGCGGCACGGGCTTCTGGTGATCTACTTCGAATAACGAATCAAGTAGCATCGGCCTGGGCGCGCTAAACCAGCGTGAGCCGTCCTTGAGATACTCGAGAAGAATCTCCCGGTAGCTATATGTTTCTTGCGATCGCCCACGGATGGCGTTGGGTGTTTCGATGATCTGATCGCCAACGACCAAAAGAATGTCGCGCGGACAATAGTTGTAATATCCCTCGGTTTTCCAGAACGTGGTGGAAAATTCCCGCTCGTGATCCCAGGTCTGCGGACGCTTTACCGACACGCCAAGCTTGGTGAACACCTCCACCATCTCCCCAAGATCCTCTTCGGTTTCCTCAATGATCTGCTGAGGAAACGGACCTTGAGGGATTGAAGCAAACGGCTTGCCTGCGTACTCCGCTATGTGAGTGCTCTTGTCCCGGTAGGGGAATCGAGCGTTAAACGGATTTCCAACGATGACTTCTACAAGCGGATCCCACTCGTTGCAACTCCAGACTCCCGCCGGGACTGCCTCTTGCTGCGCCAATTGACCGGAATGATATTCAATTGTTTCGCTCATGTTCATCCTCGCTATAAGTTGAGAAGTACATTCTTCCGCTGGACATAGCCCATAAGGGCTTCGCGCCCTTTCAAGCTACCGTACCCCGCACGATTGAAGCCTCCGAAAGGTAACTCTGCTCCTCCAATCAAGGTCTGATTCGAGACGATATGTCCCGCACGTATCCGCTGTGCGGCGCGCATCATCCGCCCAAGATCTTTGGTGAACACACCACACATGAGACCGCTATGCCGCGGGCCGTTCGCGAGGCGATACGCCTCTTCTTCATCGCGAAACTTCAGGACGGACATGACGGGTCCCCACACTTCCTCTTGCGCCGCTCTCATGGACGGATCGACGTCACGCAAGACGGTGGGTTTCATGAAAAAGCCAGCTCGCTTCAATCGCTCGCCGCCGGCCACACATTTCGCGCCGTTGAGCTTGGCATCGGCAACGATTTCCAAAACCTTCTGAAGCTGCTCGTTGCTGTCCATGGAGCCCATGTAGGGGCGGAAGTCTCCGCTCTCGATTCCCGGGCCTACCTCGAGCGACTCGGCAAGCGCCACCGCTCCATCGATGAGCTCCTCGTACCGCGACTCGTGGACGATGACGCGGTACACGCCGCAACAGAACTGTCCCGCGTTCCAATATGAGCCCATCCTCGCTTCGAAGATGAAGGCGTCGAGATCGCCGTCCTCAAAGAAGAGCGTTGGGGATGTCCCGCCCACTTCCACGATGCTTGGGACGATGTTTCTGGCCGATTGCGAAAGAACCTCCGTCGCGCAATGTTGCTGGCCTATAAACACAAGATGATTGATGTCCGGATGGGTCGATAGAGCCACGCCTGCATCTTCACGGCGGCCACATAAAATATTGACTGCGCCAGGGGGAAAGCCAACCGCCTCGGCGGCCCGTGCGAGCCAGATAGTCGAAATGGGCGCGAGCTCGGAGGTCTTCATGACGCAGGCATTCCCCGTCGCAAGGGCGACCGACAGGGCGCGCGCGGGGATGTAGATAGGGTAGTGAGACGGCATAAATTGAGCCGACACGCCCAAGGGTTCGTACACGGTGAAATCGAAGCGGGTGTCGTCGCAAGGAACGGATCGTCCTTCCAGCGATTCGGCCATCGAACCGAAGTATTCAAACAGGCGGATTGCAAGTTTGATTTCGGCTTCAGATTCGAAAAGCGGTTTTCCCTGCTCCAACGTGATCGACCGCTTGACGGATTCCATGTTGTCGCTGAGGTACTTGCCGATACCCCGGACCATGCGGCCGCGATCCATGGGGTGTAGCTTCGCGAGCTGTCCGGAGCGGTGAACTCTGTGTGCGGCCTGAACGGCCCGGTCCACATCGGCTGCGTCCGCTAGCGCGTGTTCGGCAAGGACATCTCCCGTGGCGGGATTCTTGACAGCAATACGTCCGGCTCCACCATTGCAATACGCTCCGTCGATAAAGTTCGGCCAATAGGACTCGTCTGATCTATCGTCAATAGTCGTTGTCATCGGAATGAAAAGTGGTGGATTAGCCGAACGTAGGGACTCTATGGTCTAGGCGGGAAAATTGTCGAGAGAAGATCGGTACGGGTCAGCGAGGCGCTTCAACTGCTCGCTGAATGCCTGAGACAGTCTGTCGGTCTCCGCGCTGTCCCGGGCGATGACGGTAGCGCCAACCTTTGAGAACCGCTGCACGCTACTCAGCATATGGACGAAAACACCGGATCTCGAACGGTGCTGATAGTCCAGCCCAGACTTCTTTAGGTCATCTAAGATGAATGAAGGAGCGACGAGATGCAACTGGGGGTCGGAAAAGAACTCCGAGGCGCAATACACGGTCTCGCCAGCAGGACAGGTTAGCTTGCCCGTGTCCGCCGAATAGGCAGCATCGGTGAGCCACCGCGTCCAGTAATAGGGGTGAGTCGTGGCGCCTTTTCGGGCGTTAATCTCCATGCCCCACAGGATCCACGGCTCGTCCGGCGTGTCTTTTGTCGCGAGAAAGTCGACCGATACGATACCTCTTGCGCCCTTTTTGCTGGCGGCCTCCGACACGCGATATCCAATCCGGATCAAATCCACACGATAACTCTCGTCTGCCGGAAAACGCGATCCGGAATAGGCCAGACCACTCAGCACCTGGTCGTGAGTGGCGAGATTCCGCACGCTTCCGTCGGTCAGAATCTCCATCTTCACGCTCGGACACGCCTTGATGGGCGCAGAAATGAATTCCTCGACCGTTGCGCCCTGGGAGGAAAGGGCTTGCAGGAATTCGTCAACCGGAATGCTCTTCGGTACTTTGATGAGGTCCAGAAACGCATCGAACGGCTGAGATATCGATTCGCGACCCACAATGGCAATTCCTTTTCCGGCCTCTTCGCAATTTAGCTTGATGAGGTACTCATCGGCGCCACTTTGCTCTGCTACCCGCCTTAGGGCAGCCCATGCCTCCTGCGGGCTGCTCACGTGCTCTTCGCCACGCGGAATTCTCAACCCGATCTCTCTGAACAGATCTCGGGCATTCGACTTGTTGTCGAACTGAAGCGCGCCTTCAGGAAGTCCGTAGTAGGGACAATCCAGTAAAGCCGCCAACTGTATTTCTTCTGGCGAGACGAGCCAAAAGTCGATGATGGGATTGATGGCGCGTCGAACTTTTGCCCGCAAATTTTCGAGCACGTCGGGCTGCCTCAAAATCGCCCTCGACAGGTGTTCGTCACCGTGGGTCGACACCCTGACCACCTCAAACCGCTCGCGCAGCGAAGCGCGGTCTATTCCTCTCGCAGACGCGACATGGTCTACGCAGTAGTCGATAAATGCGTCATCAACTGCATCGGCGAGCACGGCAACGAAGCGCGTTTTGATGTGGGTGAGGCACGCAAGGTAGTATAAGTTTCGTTCTTCGAAGCAGTTTAGTCCGATCAGGTACTTCTTCGTCAGGCCGTCAAAGCTAATGCTCGGAATGAAGACGATCGTACGGTCGCCGTCGTATTCCAGATCAAGAATGTCATTGGCAAAACGCTTCATCTTTGCGGTCCGTCGAGAGTAGGTTTTATCGCGTGCCGTAACGCCGTAACGAACATCGCTACCTCGCGGTCTGCAACACGTCGTTATGGAACGCGCTAGAGGTGTAGAAGTCGTAGTACGGATCGAGAAGCGCAAGGTCTCTCAGTGCGATCCAGTTCAGGAATTCAGCTGCAAAGCGAGGCGAGATGGTTCTCATGGCGGTCTCGGGGGGCTGGTGGTCCCAGTCCCCCTCTTTGTATGGCGGCAGGCCAGCGGTCTTCGCCGTGAACGCGCCGTCCAGGAGTTCGCTGGTTCGAAGCTCGCGCTGCATATCGGTGGCGACGATGCCGGGATGTACCAGGGCAACCTTGACGGGTCGATCGGACAGACTGAACTCGCGTGTCTGGACCTGCGCGAGCCGCTCGAGCGCCGATTTTGTCGCGCTGTATAGCCCAAGACCTGCAAACGTGAGAGCAGGGAGAGGGCGCGCCAGGGATGACGTCACGTAAATGACGCGCGAACCTGTTTCGTCAAATCGCTTGAGGCGACCGATAAGAGAACTGAGTGCAATCGGGGCTAGCGCATTGATGTGAAAGGCCCTGTCGAAGTTCTCCGGCAAAGCTTCGGTCTTCGTGAGCCAACCCAAGTCCAGGGTGGCCGCGCACGATATGAAGGTTCTCACTGTATGAGAGGGATGTTCCGCTAGCCACTGGTCCAGACAGTCGGTGGTTTGCGAAACATCGACAAAGTCGCAACCGAGATGGAAGAGTTGGTGTTGAGCACCTTTGGTAACTTCAGGCTCGATAGCAGAGCGCGAGAGGTTTAGAACATCCATTTGTTCAAGCAACAGTCGCAACAGATCCCGGCCTATGCCGCGGCTCCCACCAGTGAGAATGGCTAAAGGGGTCTTTTGCATCAACAGTTCTCCGGTACGAGATATGCTCGCGGTGGCATCTCACCATCGCGGTCCGCACGTATGAGCCGCGATCGGTCGCGGGTCCACACGCTCGCAGGATTCGACAAGCAGGCTGGAAAGCGCTCGACGTGGGAACCCCGGGCCAGACGAATCCGCTGGCCCGGGAAACCGATATCAAACCAGTTCGATACTCTTTTGAATGTCGTCGCTGAGCTGCCCGGGAATGTCAACGCACCTGGGATGTGCGGAGATCGACTCAGCGCTCCACCAGGGGTTCTTCGCCGCAATCGATATCAGGTCGCGGCCCTCGACGTCGCTCTGCACGCCAAGGAAGAAAGCGACGTAGACCATGAAGAAGTGCGTTGTATAGAATTTCTTGAAAAAGCCGTCCTGATCGATATCTATCTGGACGATCTCAATGTTCTTGTTTTGCGGAATGCTTTTATCGCCGAACAGCTTATGAAGTGTCGCCACTTTCGACTTTGTGTATTCGTCGTCCTCGCTATCGAGGAAAACGACGATTGCTTGCTTCTCCGAGGGGTTCGAATAGGCGGCGACTTCGGTATGGGAAAACTCATGCAGCAAGTTGCGATGCGAGGGCACCATCGCAATTTCGTTGAAGAACATGGTTGTTTGCTTCAGAAGCTGTACATACCACTTCGCCGTGGCAAGAAACGCGATGCGGCTTCCCGAAAGCTTGCTGGCGATCGCCCTGGCCTTCTCGATGTACGCGCTGTCGAAGGTGGTGTGCAGATAGCTTACGGCCTCTTTGAGCTCGCTTTCGTAAGCCGTCTTTGTGATGCCTAGCTTGTGGAACAGGTCGAGAAAAATCGAAAAAAACTGCTGGACATGGTAGAGCGGATATTCGCGGTCTGCATGCCGGAGCTTGTACTGAATGACGGAGCCGCCGTCCTCTTGTGCGAGCTTCTGGATCTTGCCGCCGCCGGTTAAAACGATCAGATTCTTGTTGCCCGTGAGCGCTTTCATCCGATCGTAAAACAGACACGGCTCCACAGACCACCCGCTGTAGCAGACGATGAAGATAAGCGTCGCCGGATCTTTCAGTACATTTTTGCTGATGAACCAATCGGTATCGTAGTCGTTGACGACGTCAACCGTGATGGGGACTTCGTGCGTCAGAAAGAAGCCTTTCACGATGTCTGAAACGACCGACGAACACCCCATGCCATAGAAGACGATCCTCTTGAAGGTGCCGTCTTCGATTCGCCGCCTGAGGTCGGGGTTGAGACCCTCCAGGGTGTACTCATGGCCCCAGAGGGTGCTCTCAAACAACGGCGACCCGAGGAACGGGGCGAGGCGGGCAATACGAGGTTGCATGTTCCTGGCTTCGAGACTCATTTCAACTCCATGGTTAGATTGGCGATGAATACGAACTTCGCTACCTGTCGAGGCGAAACTCGACTCGCTTAGGCCGGAGCCGGTCTGCCGGTTGCTACCAACAACAACATCAGATGGGTCGCCGCAACGAAGAGACGACGACGCTTCCCTCACTTTGCTTCGCATGCAAAGTAAGAAGTTAGGGCGATCCGTTCGTGCCCGGATAACGAATACAGGTCACCGGCTCGACCGAGCTATACATGCGATCTGAATGCACACCGACGCTGACTTAACCTAACCAAAGAGGCGGTGGGACAGTCTCCAGATGGGCTGCGACCGTACGGGAGAAGGGTATGCGTTGAGCACTATATGACTCCTCGTGTGTCGCATGTTCGTGTGCATTTTTGTTTGCGTGCGTGTACGATATGTCATCACATACAATAAGTAAACCGAAGCAATCGCATTTACCCAGCTTGCATAATGAAAATAATATGTAGGATGACTAAGATGTTTAATTGTTAAAGATCGGGTAATGAATGGTAAGAGATGGTGAATCCTTAAAAGCGTTGATCCAGAGACTAGCAGGCGGTGAATTGATCTGGACCTTGACAAGGTGAACATCCAAGGAGAAGACGACGTGGTTGCTGCCTATCCGGAATGCTACGAACGTTACGAATCAGAGGCGCGAAGCTATTGCAGGGCGTTTCCTTTCGAAATCTCCTCGGCGGAAAACGCCACGCTTTGCCTGTCGACGGGGGAGACATTCATAGACTTCCTGTCCGCCGCGGGGTCGTTGAACTACGGTCACAATGACCCGGACATGAAGAAGGCACTTCTTCAATATATCGAAAGCAATGGCGTAGCGAGTTCGCTCGACCTCCATACGAGCGCCAAGACGTCGTTCATCGAGAGCCTGGTGAGCAAAATCTTTGCTCCCCGGCAGCTCGACTACAAGATCCAATTTACCGGCCCTACCGGCGCTAACGCCGTGGAGGCGGCGTTGAAATTGGCAAGGAACGTTACGGGGCGGTCTAACGTGATCGCGTTCACGAATGGGTTTCATGGCGTTTCCCTGGGAGCGTTGGCGGCCACGGGAAACCGAGACAATCGTCGAGGTGGCGGCGTTGAACTTAACGGTGTAACGAGGCTCCCATACGATGGCTATCTGGACGGTGTCGACACGTTAGATCTCGCGGAACGAATGCTCCGCGACCCCTCCGGTGGAATCGACTCCCCGGCTGCTTTTATCGTAGAGACGGTTCAAGGAGAGGGAGGGCTCAATGTGGCTTCGTCCAACTGGCTGCGCAGACTCCGGGCTTTAGCCACCAGTCTGGACGCCTTGCTGATCGTGGACGACATACAGGCGGGCTGTGGGAGGACAGGAGCCTTCTTTAGCTTCGAACCCTCGGAAATTGTTCCCGACATCGTTGTGCTGGCGAAATCAATCTCGGGATTCGGCCTGCCCCTCTCACTGGTTTTGATGCGCCCTCAATACGACGTTTGGCGCCCGGGTGAGCACAATGGGACGTTTCGCGGAAACAATCACGCGTTTGTCACCGGGCGGGTCGCGATAGACAAGTTCTGGTCTGGTGGACAATTCGCCTCGGAGATTGCGACGCGGGCGCAACTCATTCAGACCCGCTTAAGGGCGCTCGGCGCCGCTACGGGATGGGTTCCTCTCGGGCGGGGCATGATGCAAGGTCTCCGCTGTCCGAGTGGCCTCATGGCGGAAGAGATTCGCAAGCGCTGCATCCGTAACGGACTGCTGTTGGAGCGGTGCGGCCCACATGATGAGACATTGAAGTTGATGCCTCCGCTGACAATCGAAACCTCACTTCTTGACGATGGACTGACGCGCTTTTCCGATGCGGTGCTTGAGGTAGCCGCATAGGCACATTCACTCACAGCCGTCGCCGGTTACGGTCTCTCTCAGGTCCGCTGCGACTACGTACGAGTACTCCCGAAAGCAGGGCCCGCGAATTCGGGGGTCCTGTGAACAGCGCGCTTTGCTCACGTCATTTTATCGTCGCGTTTTGCTCACCCCGATCTGAGGCGGATGTAACAATGACTCAATATATGCTGTTTGGCGAAGGGAATTCTAAAGAGCAGGCGTTTTGCGAGCAGTGTTGGAGACACAGTTCGGATGATGGTCTGCTGTGCTGCATCACCGGGAGCAATCTCTATCTGGAATCGTCACCGCATACGGTGCGCGTGCGTACCGTCTCCGACGCGATCGAGGTGGCATCGCGTCATGGCGTCGAGACTGTCGTTCTGCTCAGTCTGGAGCAACTCGAGGCGGGGAATTACGAGGCTTTCCAGCATGCGGGGTTCCGGGTGTTCGGGTTGCCGGAGGCAACGATCTCGTTGGAGAACAGCAAGGTCAGGGCCAAGGCGTTTATGAAGCGCCACGGCGTCGCTTCCGCGGCCAGTGCTTCATTCCGCGACTCGTCAGAAGCAAGGCAGTATTTAATCGACAACTGGGGCGGTCGACGATTCGTTGTCAAGGCAGACTGCTATCTAAGTGACATCAAATACAGTTGCTGTGTACCGGATTCTTTGCCGGAAGCACTGGCTGCGACTCAGTCCATTTTTGACCATCTCGAGGAGATCGGTGCCCCGCATGAGGTCGTCATCGAAGAGCGCCTTGAGGGCCGCGAATTTTCTCTGCACCTTCTGGTGGATGGGGCAAGCTATCAGGCGTTGCCGATGGTGAGAGACTACAAGCGAATATTTAAGGGCGATCGTGGGCCGAACACTGCGGGGATTGGGTCGGTGGCTGTTGCGAAAGAGTGGGACAGCACGTTACTCGATCAAATCAAGTCGAGAATTATCGAGCCGACAATGCGAGGTTTCCGGCAAGAGGGAATCGACTACCGATACATTCTTTACATCGGCGTCATGGTGACCGATGCTGGGCCGGTGGCGCTTGAGTACAACGTACGACCCGGAAATCCGGAGTTCCCGACGTTGCTGGCGTTATTGAAATCCAACGCGCTGGTTCTGGTGTCAGCCGTACTCGATCAAAAATTAAGCGAGCTGGTTTTGGAGTGGGAGCATGACGAGCCCTATAGCGTGGCGGTCACGACAACCGCACCCGGTTACCCTTTCTCCGATGAGGGGGTCGGGGAAACAATCTTTGGACTAGGTTCCGTGGAAAGCGAGGTTTGGCCTCTAGCCGAAAATATCGGTGCTAACCCGCTTCCGACCGTGGCCTCCGGCCGAGTGTTGACGATAGTAGGGCGAGGTCGCTCATTCGCAGAGGCACGGACGCGAGTCTATCGCAACATAGGCAAAGTTCAGTACAACGGACTCTACTGTCGGCGCGATATCGGCGAGCTGTCCGTTCTGGAGTGAAGGGCGGGGGAGTGAGGCGAAGAAGTGCTGTTCGCCTCACTGGTGGCGTTATCGGAAATCTGCCCGGTTAGCGGAACGACACTTGCGAAGTGCTCGATCCGGTCTATCCAGGCATCCTCTCCTGAACAGTTGTAACCCGAACGACGTCGATCAGGCGGTTTAGTTGCTTGGTGATCTGATCGATGATTTCATCCGAGCCGATTGATGTGATCGTCATATCGGATAGCGTCGCATCCTCTTCGGTCGGGGCCACCGTCAAGGTTTCAATGTTGTACCCGCGAGCGGAGAACAGACCGACCACACGCGAGAGCGCGCCCGGTTCGTTTTCCAGCAGGACGGAAATAATGTGTCTCATGTTTCGCTTCTTCCAGATGTGTGATGTATGCGAGCCGGCTGGCGCCGCTTCGTCCGCCTACGCTTTTTTTGAAAGCGCGCATGACGAAGCCAACGCAAAACCGTCGTTACAGATCTTCCGAACCGAGCAGCATCTCCGTGATGCCCTTGCCGGCCTGAACCATCGGCCAGACGTTTTCGGTCGGATCGGTCTGAAAGTCGAGAAACACCGTGCGATCCTTCAGGCGCAGCGCTTCTTTCAGCGCCGGCTCGACATCCGCCGTCTTCTCGATGCGCATGCCGACGTGGCCGTAAGCCTCGGCGAGCTTCACGAAATCCGGCAGCGCATCCATGTACGAATGCGAATAGCGCTTGCTGTATTCGATCTGCTGCCACTGGCGCACCATGCCCAGATAGCGGTTGTTCAGCGAAATGATCTTGATCGGCGTTTCGTACTGCTTGCAGGTCGAGAGCTCCTGGATGCACATCTGGATCGAGCCTTCGCCCGTGATGCAGAGCACGTCGTCGTCCGGGTGCGCCATCTTCACGCCCATCGCCGCCGGCAGGCCGAAACCCATCGTGCCGAGACCGCCGGAGTTGATCCAGCGGCGCGGCTTGTTGAAGCGATAGAACTGCGCCGCCCACATCTGGTGCTGGCCGACGTCCGAACACACGAAGGCATTGCCGTCGGTCAGTTCGTACGCCTTTTCCACCACGTACTGCGGCTTGATGATGTCGCTCTTGCGGTCGAACTTCAGGCAGTCTTTGGCGCGCCAGGCTTCGATGTCCTTCCACCAGTCGGCGAGCGCCGCGGTGTCCGGGCCATGCTCGGCCGTCTGCAACTGCTCGATCAGCTCCTTCAGCACTTCCTTGACGTCGCCGACGATCGGAATGTCGACCTTGACGCGCTTGGAAATGGAGGAAGGATCGATGTCGATGTGGATGATCTTGCGCGGCACCGACGAGAAATGCGCCGGGTCGCCGATCACGCGGTCGTCAAAACGCGCACCGATGGCGATCAGCACGTCGCAGTGCTGCATGGCCATGTTGGCTTCGTACGTACCGTGCATGCCGAGCATGCCGAGGAATTTCCTGTCGCTCGCGCGATAGCCGCCCAGCCCCATCAGCGTATTCGTGACGGGGTAGCCGAGCAGATCGGCGAACTGGTTCAGCTCGCGCGCCGCATCCGCGAGGATGATGCCGCCGCCGGTGTAGATATACGGACGCCTGGCCGACAAGATGAGATCGACTGCCTTGCGGATCTGGCCGGAATGACCCTTCGTGACCGGGTTGTACGAACGCAGCGAAACGCTCTTCAACGGCTCGTACTGGCAAGACGTCTTCGACACATCACGCGGAATGTCGATCAGCACCGGACCAGGCCGGCCAGTACGCGCGATGTGGAAGGCCTTCTTGACGGTAGCGGCGAGATCGCGCACGTCTTTCACGAGGAAGTTGTGCTTTACGCAGGGACGCGTAATGCCAATGGCGTCGCACTCTTGAAATGCGTCCTGTCCGATTGCCGCGATAGATACCTGTCCGCTAATGATGACTAGCGGAATAGAGTCCATATAGGCTGTTGCGATACCGGTTATCGCATTGGTGACACCGGGGCCGGAGGTCACAAGACACACGCCGACCTTACCCGTTGAGCGCGCATAGGCATCCGCGGCATGAACCGCACCTTGTTCGTGGCGCACAAGAATGTGCTCTATCTCGCTCTGCTTGTAGAGCTCGTCATAAATGTAGAGGACCGTTCCTCCCGGATAGCCCCATATGCACGCGACATTTTCATCTGCCAATGCGCGTATGAGCACGGTGGCGCCGATAGAGTCAGTTTCGCGATGGGAAGTCGTATCCGACGTGGAGAATTCCGCGCTGGGCATATTCATCATTCACCTTTCGAATTTTCGGCAAAAAATTGATCGGGTGCTCTCTGCCGGGCTTGTGGCTCGGGTTCAAGCGGCGCGTCCAGTGCTTTGGCGAAGCTTGTTAAGTTCGCCTTGTAAAGGACCATCACTGATGGTGGAATGGTTTATCCTACGGATGTATAGCTGTAGGGTCAAGCAGCGCACATGTTCAAGACGCGATCCGCTTGAGATCCGACTTGTCGGCCCGGAGCGTCATCACAGTTGGGTAGAAGCGATCGCGATTCATATTGAATATTTTGTGAAAGCGGGCTTCGCTAACGGGCAGCGGCGACCTTCCACGTTCATTGGCCGAGCTTTATTGAAAGCGATTAAAAGACTGAAAAAATGCAGATTGCAAAGTCAACGTCATCTCCGAGCGTGGTCACGGTCTCTCTTCTTTGCGCGTTATCTGTTCTTCCGTTAAGCATATTTCTACCGTCGTTGCCGGGCATCAGTAGCGACCTGCATGTGGATTACGGGGTGATGAGCCTTTCACTTGCAGGGTACGCTGGACTATCGGCGATTCTCGAGTTGTTGATGGGGCCGCTATCCGACCGCTACGGTCGCCGCCCGATCATTTTGCTGAGCCTCGCGTTGTTCACTATCGGCTCAATTGGCTGCGCGTTGTCGAGCAGCATCTGGTCGTTCCTTGCGTTCCGGTTGGTCCAGGCTGCCGTGACGTCCAGCTACCCGGTCTCGATAGCAGCGGTCCGCGACGCTTTTGGGAAGGAAACGGCGGCAAGCAAAATCGGTTATGCGTCGATGGCTGCCGCGCTTGCGCCCATGTTGGGTCCTGCTGTGGGAGGCTCCCTCGACGGGATGTTCGGCTGGCGGGCAATTTTTTGGGTGCTGACGTCGGCTGGCGCGATGTTGTTTGTGTATTGCTGGATCAATCTGGAAGAGACGAACGTAGACATTTCCAGGTCGGCAAAAGATCAGTTCAGTGCGTATCCAATACTTTTGCGTTCTGCGCGTTTTTGGAGTTACGCTGCCTGCCTCGCATGTTCAACCGGCGCGTTTTACGCGTTCCTTGTTGGTGTTCCGCTGACCGCAAAAGTATTGCTGAATCTGTCGCCGGCGGCGCTTGGCGGATACATCGGTACCATCACCCTGGGATTCATGGTGGGGAGCTTCTTGTCCGGACGTTACTCGCGCCGACTGTCGCTTCCGAGAACGATTGTCCTCGGCCGGTTTCTGGCATGCATCGGACCACTGACCAGTTTGGGGTTCTGGTTTTTTGGCGCCTCGCAAGCCTTCTGGATTCTCGCGCCTTGTGTGCTGGTAGGCGTCGGCAATGGATTGTCGGGTCCATGTGCCAATGCCGGAGCGGTTTCGGTTCATCCTCGATTGGTTGGAAGCGCTTCTGGTCTGGCAGGGTGCATGACGATAGCGGGCGGTTTCCTGTTTTCGTCTGCAACGGGATTTGTTGTGACCGACCACAACGCCGCGTATTCCCCGTTTGGAATGATGTTGCTCGCGTGTCTGCTTTCGTTGCTGGCGGCTGTGACCGTTTATTATCTGGAAGCACGCCGCTCGGGTCAGGAGTCGTAGTCCTTGTACCGTCCGCTGGCTGCGCGATCATCCTGCTCACGAATAAAAAGGCCGGTTTGAACCGGCCAATGGTTTCGGTCATTCCCATCAGGCCACGTCGTTCAGCGCATATATAACCCACCATTCAAATCCCAACACGCTCCGTTGGCAAAGTAGGCATCGGGCGCCGCCAGCAGCAACGCGGCTTCGGCGACAAACGCAGCCGAGCCCAAACGTCCAACGGGAATGTTCTCGATGATCTCGCTGAGCTTGCGCGCAGGCACACTCTCATGCACGACAGGCAGGTCTAGCGGACCGGGCGCGATCGCATTCACGGTCACGCCGCGGGCCGCCAACTCGCGAGCGAAGACCTTGGTCAACGTGATGACGCCGCCCTTCGCCGCCGCATAGTGAGCGCCGGTGGCCGAACCACCGTTCTGTCCCGCGAGCGATGCTAGTTGACGATACGTCCCACGCCGCGCCCGGCGAAATATTCCCCGAAAACCTGGCAGCCGAACAGCACGCTGCGCAGGTTGACGTCGATGGCCCGATCGAACTGCTCCGCAGTGATCTCCATCACGGGCACGACCTCAGATGCGCCTGCGTTGTTCACCAGAACGTCGACATGGCCCCAGCGCGTGACCAGCGCATCACACGCCGCCTCGAAAGCGGCTTTCGATGTGACATCGAGGTTCAATGCGCACGCGCTGCTGCCATCGGCGCTGAGTTGTGCAGACAATGCTTCCGCTGCATCGATCGCAAGATCGGCAAGCGCGACGCGGTAGCCCGCGTCATGAAAACGCGCCGCAATAGCCGCGCCGAGCCCGCGCGCTGCTCCGGTAACGAGTACGACTCTTGTGGACATGTGCAAACGCTCTCTGCGCAAGCATGCGCTCGCCCGCGGCGCATGAGATTAGATGAATTATGTGCCGAGCGCAGCTTCGAAGCGCGCTGCGATCGCGCACACCCGTTCGTCGGCACCTTTGCGTCCGACGATCTGCAAGCCGGCTTTCAGCGATGAACCGGCAACCGGTATCGGCAAGCTGAGCGCCGGATGACCGCTCAGATTGAATGGGCGAATCAGCGACGACATCGCGATGACCGATGTCCCGTTGCGCGCCGCCTCGACAGTGATGGGCAGGGCAGGCAGAGTGGGCATGACGAGCACGTCGACGTCGGCGAGGGCGTGCTCGACTGCCGCCGTGAAACGACGGCGTACCTGCTCGGCCGCCTCCAGTTGCGCGGACGTCGTCGCGGCGGCGAGGCGCAAACGGGCTTCGAGATCGGCGCCGAGCTGACCCGTTGCCACCAGGTGCCCGAATGCACGCGAGGTTTCCGCGTTGATCACCGCGAGTCCCGCTTCGAACGCGTCGTAGAGAAGTGCAAGTTCGATGGACCGCGCGCCGACATCCGCCAGATTGATTGCATGCTGCACCGCCGCGCGTATGCCGGATTCGGCTTCGATCGATACGCATGCGACCTTGATCGGCGTGCGCCATTCGCCTGCTGCATCGGTATCGAACATGGGCTCGATCCCTGCCATCGCCGCGATAAGCGTCCGCATGTCGCGTGCAAAGGGGCCGACGCAATCGAGCGACGATTCGCGAGGCGCGACGCCGGTCCGCGACACCCGCCCGAACGTCGGCTTGAGCCCGATCACTCCGCAACAGGCGGCCGGTCCGCGGATCGATCCTCCGGTATCGGTGCCGAGTGCTGCGTCCACGAGATGGAGGCCCACCGCCGACGCCGAGCCGCTAGATGAGCCGCCTGGAATGCGTGTCACGTCTTGCGGATTGGGCGGCGTGCCGGTGAAATCGTTGATACCTGTCATGCCGAACGCGAGTTCATGCATATTCGCCTTGCCGACGATATGCCAGCCCGCATCGAGCGCGTGTTGCACCACCTCGGCATGGCGTGCCGCAGGTGGCGCATCGGCGAGCGCCCGGCTTGCCGCGGTGGTGGGATAACCGGCTATGTCGATCGTATCCTTGATCGCCATGGTCGGCGCGCCGTTGGTGTCGTTAGAACATAAGGATAGCTGACGGATAATAGCTGTCATGGTGTCGTGCCGTTTCGAGGGTTGACGTGCCAAGGGGCATCGAACAGACGCTCGGTGCGAAAGTGCTGGATGAGCCACTCGCCACCATCGCGCGCGGGCGAGAAATCCGCTTCGAGGCGCGCGGAGATCAGTTGCGGCTGAGCGTCGACATAGGCGGAAGCCTGCAGCATCACCCAGCGTCCCTTGGCCGACGCGCCTGTCACTTCGATAGTTTCTGCCGTCAGGAAGTGCACGTTGGTGGTGAAGTGCGGGGTGGGCGGAAGATAGCGCTGCAGCATCGCAACGATTTCTGCGCGCCCTTGCAAGCGGCCGAATTTTTGCGCGTATTGCGACCCGATACCTTCCCAGATCGCGTCATCCGCGAACAGTGCCGCGAGTGACTCACCGTCGCAGGCGGCTGACGGCACATCGCATAGCGCCATATAGCGAGTAATCGTTTTGCGCACCGCGCGTTCGGCTTCGAGCGCCACAATGCGCGCCTGAAGTGCTTCCAGCATTGCGCTGTGCCCAAGGTTATCGTCCTGAGTCATACAGGCTCACTCCTTCGCATTCGCCGCGGGCGGCACGACAAGCGCCCGGCCGACCCGTGCTTCGATCTTGCCGTATCGCCACAGGTTGTAGTCGCCGACGGGCGTGCTGCGAAACAGATTGCACACAGCGACCGCCGTATCCAGGTCGGCCACGTCGGCCATGATGTAGAACGTCCAGGGGGCGGCGTCCGACTGGCCGACACAGAGGCGGTCGTCGTCCATGATGCCGAGTATGCGCACGTTCTCCATGGCTTCGACTGCGGCGAGCATCTGGCCATAGGCTTGCCAGACTTCGCCGATCCTGTCGCGCGGCAGATCAAAGAAATTCTGCGTGACGCCGCAACAAAACAGCACGCGCAGCGGTAACGAGGAAGTATCGATCATTGAATGTATCCTCAACGCCCCAGCGCGCGTGCCGTCTGGCCGCCAATGCCGAAATCGGTGTTCGGAATGTCCTTGATGATGACGCGCGTCGCCGCGATTGGCGCATCCAGTACCGCGGCGCCCGTCGCCGAAAGCCCGGCGATCAGCGCTTGCTTCTGCGCGTCGGTCCGTCCGGTGATCAGGATCGCGACGATGACCGGCAGTGACGGCGCCGCACCGTTCGCCGCGCTCTTGCCGCCGATGCCGAAATGCGTGGCCGGCAACTCGCTGAGCAGAACGCGGACGGCTTCGGCGGGCGCATCGATTGCATCGACTGTCGCTTGCGTCAGCTCTGCAATCAACGTTGCTTTGCTGGCCTCGCTATGACCCGCTGCCAGATAAACTTCGAGTGTAGGCATGAAAGAAAGACCGGTTGTGGGCCTCGGCTGCCGCGGGCGGCCGAGGCGCCTTCAGCATGGAATCAAAGCAGGAAGCCGATTGCACTGAGCGCTTCGGTTGAATCGATCAGACGAATGACCTTTTCGACGAGGCGCGGCGTGCCGCCCGCAAAGCTGATCGTGTGCGAAAGATCCGCTGCGAAGATCGTGGTGGCGCTGCGCTTATAGGCGACGATCACTTGCGCCGACCGGACTTCGACCACGTCCGGCGCATCGCTCTCCAGCGTGAAGCGCGACACGGTGCGCACGGTTCGCGCCGCATCGGAGGCAGACGCGGAGTACCCCGACGTCATCCGCTGCACGCGTTTCTCGCGCATGTCCTGATCGTCGTAGGCGTAGTTCAGCGACGCCGCGTAGTCGGTCGTGGCGGGATCGATCGGCACGACGTAGAAGCCGGTGGGATCCCACAGGTCGAGCCACGCGCGGTAGTCGCGGCGGTCCAGCATCTCGGCTTCGCGCCAGATGAATTCGACAGCTCGCGCGAAGCTTTGCTGTGAGAAGAGTGCGTTGCGATCATCCATCATGCCTGCTCCATCATGGCGCGCCATTGCCGGTACGCTTCGCGCATGCCGGTCTCGTCGGTGGCGTGCGCGGTCTTTTCGCCGTTGGCGGCGGTGGTCTCGCGGTTGAGTCCGCGGTTCACGAGGATCGGCACGTCGGGGCCGGCGTGCGAACCGCGCTGAACGCGCTCCCATGCCTCCGCATCGTCAGGACTGCCAAAGCCGAAGGGACCCTGGAAGTGCTCATGAATGCGCAGGCGTACGCGGTTCGCTTCGTCGGGGCCGCCGTCCATGGCGAGCGCGACGTGACGGATCTCCGTTTCCTCGGACGACAGGGGCCGCAGCACCCGGAAGAACGCCATCGATAGCGCCAGGTTCGGAAACAGGTTCAGGTTGAAGCCGACGCCCATCAGCGAGCGCACGATGCGTCGGACTTCTGCGGGCGAGTGACGCCCGGCCAGTTTCGCGGCGAGATCGTTGAAGCGCTCGGGCAAGGGAGCGCCGTCGTCATGGTCCAGATCCACCAGCTCCGGCACCAGCACCGCAAGGCTATGGCCATTGCCGAGCGAGCGGCAAAAAGCATCGTCGCTCGTCATGAAACTGGTGATTGCAGCGGCCGTTTCGTCGTCGATCGATTTCATCCAGGACTTGTGCACAACCGGGAAGTGATACAGGTCCGTGGTGTTTTCCAACTGGATTTTCCAGTTGCCCTTGAAGCGGAACTTATGTTCGCCATTCGCCTTGATCGGGTAGCCGGCGCCCTGCTTCATGAACAGGTCGATCCACGGCTTGGCTCCGCCGAGAAAGTCTTCCAGCGGTTCGATGTCTTCGTTGAAGCTGGCGAAGATCAGCCCTTGATAAATGCCCACGCGCAGTGCTTTGAGCGGCAGATCGTTTTTCTCGCAGACGCCTTCGTAGCCGTCGCCATAGGGCAGTGCGCGCAGCGTGCCGTCGAGCGCGTAGGACCAGCTGTGATAGGGACACGTGAAGCCTTTGGCGTTGCCCTTATGTTCTTCGCAGACCGTTGCGCCGCGATGGCGGCAGCGGTTTTGCAGAACGTGAACCGCACCGCTCTTGTCGCGCACGACGATCACAGGTTGACGTCCAATTGTGGTCGTGCGGAAATCGCCAGGGTTCGGCAGCTCGCTCTCGTGCGCGACCCAGATCCACGTCTTGTAGAAAATGCGTTCGAGTTCCGCCTCGAAGAGCGCGGGGTCGTAGTACATGGACGGCGCGATACGGTCGGGTTGGGCGCGACGATGCAGTGCGCCGGTGTCGATAGTTTGATAAAGGGTGTCGCTCATCGGTGTCTCTGGGTTGTCACGGTCGAGTCGCTTTGAAAATCGCATTGAGGCTGGGCGCTGTGGGGTTCGCGCTACCGTTTTACTAGTGTCGGCGTGTAGCCAATATCGGTCAAATCGATCTAAAATGAGTTGCCGAATAAGTGACGCAAATAATAGGTTGCCCCATGACTTCGCTTGACCATATCGATCTCAACCTCCTGCGGGTTTTCCAGGCCATCGTGGAAGAGCGCAGTCTGACCAAGGCGGGCGAACGCCTTGCGTTATCGCAACCGGCCGTGAGCTATGCGCTCGGCCGTCTGCGCACGCTGTTCGACGATCAGTTGTTCATCCGCACCCGCTCAGGCATGCAACCCACGCCCATCGCACTGGAACTTGCGACGATCGTGGGCCGTGCGTTGGATACCGTGCGCGAGGCGCTGCGCTACGCCGAGTCGTTCGATCCGGCGCTCAGCACGCGCACGTTTCGATTGTCGCTGTCCGATGCGGGCGAAATGGCCTATTTGCCCGTCATCTGCAAGGCCTTGCACGAACAGGCGCCGCGTACCCGGCTCATCGTGCAGCCGATGCCCGTGGAGGACATCGAGGACGCGTTGCGTTCGAGCAAGCTCGACTTCGCGATCGGCAATCTTCCCGACCTGATGGCGCGCACGCGCCATCAGTTGCTGTTCGAAGAGGACTACGTCTGTATGACGCGGCGGCGCCGTGGCTTGCCGACGGGCAAGAAGCTGAGCCTCGAGCACTTTCTCGGCGCCTCGCACATCCAGGTACGCTCTCTCGAGCACAGTCACCATGCGCTGGACGACGCGTTGCGGGCGCAGGGTGTCGGCCGCAATATCGCGCTTGAACTACCGCACTTCGTGGCGTTGCCGAACATCCTGATGGTGACGGATCTGTACGCAACGCTTCCCAAGCGTCTCGCGCAGATCCTGAACAAGGCGAAGGCGTTTCAGATTTACGATTTACCGGTCCGCTTGCCGGCTGCATCGGTGACGATGCATTGGCACGAGCATTTTCATGACGAGGATGGCATCGTGTGGATGAGAAACCTGTTGCTCGATTCGGTGCGCAAATTCGATCAGTTGTGAAACGTGGAGAACGAAAGGCGTGCGGGCGCTACAGATCGAGAACGAGCACGGGCGAGCGGGAGCGCGAGACGCAGCAGCATATGACCGCATTGCTTGCGCGTTCCGCCTTGCTCAGGCAATGGTCGCGATGCTCGGGCTCACCTTCCACGACAGGCACCATGCACGTCCCGCACACGCCTTCGCCGCATGAGGTATCCACCTCGATACCGATCTGGGCCAACGCGTCGACGATGCTTTGTCCGCCTTTGACCTCGACGCTCGTCCCTGTTTTTGCAAGCCGGACTTCGAACTGATCGAGCGCAGCGTTTGCGGCTTCGCTGTCAGTCGCGTCGTGTTGCGCGCCGAACCGTTCGAGGTGAATCGCCTCGTCACGCAAGTAGTCGCCCGCCACATGGACCACCCGCTCCATGAACGGAGCGGGCCCGCAGGTATAGAGATGGGCGCCGTCCGCGGCCTTTGCGATGCATGCGTGCAAGGTCTGGTCGAGCGTCTCGCGCGGCACGTGCAGATGGACTTCGACATGCTCTGCAAACGGCGGCGCGCGGAGTTGCGCGAGAAAGGCGGCCTGCTCGGGCATGCGGGCGAAATAGTGCAGCCTGAAACGCGCGTGCTGCCTGAGAAGCCGATAGGCCATGGACAGCAGCGGCGTAATGCCGATGCCCGCGGCGATCAGAATATGCTCGCTGGCGCCGCTCTCCAGTTGAAACAGATTGCGCGGCGCGCTCACCGACAATTCCATGCCGGCCACTACTTCGTCGTGCAGTGACCGCGAGCCGCCGCGCGAAGCCGGTTCCTTTTTTACCGCGAAGATGTGCGTGTCGAGACGTTCGGGGTCGCCGCACAGCGAGTATTGACGCGTGATGCCGGCCGGGCTCGTGACGTCGATATGCGCGCCGGGCTCATAGGCGTCGAAGGGCTGGCCGTCGAGGCGCGAGATGCTGAATGAGCGGATGCCTTGCGCTTCGTCGCGCAGCGCGTCGACGCGAACCTTAAGTCGGGTGATTTCCATGTTGACGATCGATAGGGTGTGACGAAAAGCAAACAGCGAACCGCGGCGCCACGGGTTACGATGAAGACGGGGTGCGTGTCTCGTGCGTGAACCGCAGCGTGACGACCGTCACCAGGCCGAGCAGCATGAGGAAGAGCGAGATGGGCCAGTACGCGTGGTAATGCGAAAGCAGCGCCACGGCAATCAGCGGCGACATGCCGCCCGCAAATATCGAGGCCACCTCATGCCCTAGTGCAACGCCGGAATAGCGCACTTCCGTGCTGAACAGTTCGCCGACGAGGGCGGGGAGCGTGCCGATCATCGCACCATGGCACACCGCTGTGCCGAGTACGAGAGCGAGGTAGATCAGCGGTGTCGAATGCGTGTTCAGCAGCCAGAAAAATGGGAACGCCATCACCATGAGCGACACGGCGCCGATCATATACACGGGTTTGCGCCCGAGCTTATCTGAGAGCCTGCCCCATGCCAGCATCGCGGCCATTTCGACGACCATGGCCAGCATGACGGCCGTGAGCATGGTCGAACTGGCGATGCCGGCGAACTTGCCGTACACCAGCGAAAACGCGAGGAAAATGTACGCGCCGCCGTTTTCCGCCACGCGCAGACCCATCGCCACCAGGATCTCCTTAGGATGCCTTTTGATTGCTTCAAGCACCGGCATGTGGGATGTCTTGCCCGCATGTTCGGCGTTTTCGAAATCACGGCTTTCCGGCAGGTTGTAGCGGATGTAGACGCCGAGCGCGAAGATCAGGACGCTTGCGAGGAACGGCAAGCGCCAGCCCCAGGCGAGGAATGCCGCGTGGGGTAACGCCTGCGCGGCGAGAAAGGCGCCGGAAGATAAAACGAAGCCGCCGCCCACGCCCAATTGACTCCACGCAGCGTAATAGCCGCGTTTTTCGGGCGGGGCGTTCTCGCTGATCATCAGCACGCCGCCACCCCATTCGCCGCCGGACGCCACGCCTTGCAGCAGGCGCAGTGCGACGAGCGCCGCGGGCGACCAGAGTCCGGCCTGGCCATAGGTCGGCAAGAGCCCGATCCCGAAGGTCGCCACGCCCATGATGAGCAGGGTCCAGACGAGCGAAGCCTTGCGGCCGTAGCGGTCGCCAATGTGGCCGAACACAACGCCGCCGAGCGGTCGGGCCACAAAGCCGATGGCAAAGGCGGCGAACGCGCCTAGCGTGCCAATCAACGGATCGGCATGAGCGGGAAAGAACAGTTGACCGAATACGAGAGCCGCAGCCGTTCCGTAGACGAAGAAGTCGTACCACTCCATAGCGTTGCCCGCGACGGATGCGACGACAATCCGGATGAGGGCTTTGTTATTGAACGCCGGAGTCTCGATGGCGGTGGTCGATGGTTGCACGGATGCCATGTTCGCTCGTGAGGAAATAGTCGGGCGGCGCGACCTCGACGAGAGGGCTCCGCATGGCAAGCAGTGTCGACGCGCCGTTTCGCTGCGTCAAATTCGCCGAAAATGGAGCGGCCTATCAGTGCCACAAATGATTTCTAGAAACCGGGCTGGTGAAACATCTCGTAGATGGCGTCGCGCAGCCATGCGATGCCCGGATCGGCGGAGAACTGCGCATGCGAGTGCACCTGAATCTCGATGGGCGGCAGCGAGAACGGCAAGGGCAGAATCCGGAACGCCTCGTTCTGGTTGAAGCGTTGCGCGATGCTGCGCGGGAAAATCACTGCGAGATCGGTGTTGCGGACAATTTCGGGCGCCACCACGAAATGCGGCAAGCGCAGCACCACGTCACGCTTGAGATTCAATTCCTCCAACCATTGCTCCACCATTCTGTGCCCGGTCGCGTTGGTACTGGCGTACACGTAACGCAGGCCGGCGAGCTCTTCTTTGGTGGGTTTCAGGGTTCGCAGAGGGTGGCCGGCCCGTACGACGCAGACATGCTCGTCGACGAACAGCGTCTTGCTGACGCAGCCGGGATCGAGACCCGGGACATAACCTAGCGCCAGATCGACCTTGCCGCTGCGCATCGCAGCGGTCACCGATTCGACCGGGAAGTTGGTGACTTCGATGCGGATGCCACGCGCCGTGTTCTCGAGCATGGCGAGGATCGGCGGCAGGAAATAAAACTCGGACATGTCGGACATCGACACGCGAAAGACCCGCTCGGCCGTCGCGGGGTCGAACCGGGCGAGTTGCTGCACCGCGACGTTGATGATGCCGAACGCCTGGGTGAGCGGCGGATACAGGCGGACTGCCGCGTCGGTCGGGACCATGCCCGCGGGCGTTCGTACGAACAACGGATCGTCGAACAGCGTGCGCAGTCTGCGCAGCGCATGGCTGACCGCCGATTGCGTCAGGTCCAGACGGTCTCCCGCAGCGGTCAAACTGCGCAGATCCCAGATGGCCATGAACACACGCAGCAGATTCAGATCGGTAACGCCCGGGGTTGACTTGGTCATGACCTTCGATCGCTTGGCTCCTTGCGCAGATTACCGTAAATGCTGCGCATCGGGTAATGCGGGGTACTGCCGCTATACGGCGGAAAGCGCTCGAAATCGCCTCTCATCCGGGCGCGAACCGGTGAGGCCAGGGCGGCCGACAGCGCGAGCGGATCGTCGAACACCACCTTGTTTCGCTGCATCGCGGTGGCGCGTGGCAAGGCGAGGCCCGTGCGGTAATCGACCCGCGTGTAGATTTCCAGCTCGCGTATGCCCGGAAGCTCGGCCATGAGCGGCGGATGGTGCGTGAGGTAATGCGTGAGCCAGGCGTTGAGGTCGGCGGCTTCGCCTTCGTAGCTGACGAGATAGGTGCATCGCTCGATGGCTGCTTGTGAGACGCCGGCATCCGGCGTAGCGAATTTTCGCACCGCCATCACCTGCTGGGCAAACAGGTGCTGATCGCAGCCCGCCGCGCCTGAGATGTCGAGCGCGGCCTGGATGCGGCCGTCGCGTTCGAGCGCCGCTTCGAGTTGGCCCAGGTCGTCGAAATACCATTGGAGGACGCAGTGCGGATACTGTGCGGGCGCGCTCAGCAGAGGATCGCCGTGCGCGGCTTGTACCGGGCAATGAATCACGAGGCGCCGCAGACCTTCCACCGCCAGGGACGCCGCATGCAGGGACGCGGCATCGAACGGGGGGATGGTATGAGGCGCGTCGCAGGCGTTGCCCATCAGAAAGAGACATACGTCCATGCTTATCTCGCCGCGCCGGCACTGACCGAAGGCGTCGCCGTAGCGGGTCGCTCAAGCCGGTGGAACTGCCGTCCAAAGTAGATCAGACCATCGCCGTCCGCGCGCAGCGAAATGTGCTCGATGCGTACGAACAGAACCGAGTGCGAGCCCACGGTCTTGCTGTCGACAACGAGCCCTTCGAGCCTCGCGATCGCATCCGACAGCACGGGCACGGACGACGAACCGGTCGCCCATCCGCAATGATCGAAGCGTTCGTCCATCGAGCAGCCCGTCATGCCGGCAAACGTGCGCGCAAGATCCTGGCATTCCGCGGCCAGCACGTTGATGCAGACACTGCGGTTTTGATGCAGCAGATCGTGCACGTAACTGGTCTGGTTGATGCACACCAGCATGGTCGGCGGCGAGTCGGTCACCGAACAGACCGCGCTGGCCGTGATCCCGCAGCGTCCATGTGGGCCGTCCGTCGTGACGATGTTGACGGCTGCCGGCAGATACGCCATCGCCTCGCGGAACTGCCGCCGGGTGTCGTCGTTCGTCATAGCGTCCTCCTCAGTCGTACTTAGGGTTGGCATCACGGATAGGGCGTGACGGGCGGGATGCCGACGAACAGGGCGCCGGATGCATCGTAAGTACCTTCGCCGAGAAACGCGTGCTGGGTCACCACGATCGAATCGCGCACCAGCCGTTGCAGACGGTTCTCGCGGTAGATCGCCGCCACACCGGCCATCTGATAAGCCTGCATCACAACATCCGCGCCAACCTGCGCCGCATGCGTCGCGCTGAGCCGCAAGATGTTCGCCTGGGCCGGCGTCACGGGATCGCCGGCCAGGATCGTGTCCCATGCGGCTTCCGCGGACTCGAAGAAGAACGCCCGCGCGCTGCGCCAGTTTGCTTCTGCCTTCGCGAGACCCGAGCGGTAATACGCACGGTCCGCGAGACGCGGCGCGCCGGTGGTGGTATGGGTGACGCCGGACATCTGCGCGAGCAGATCGAGCGCGGCGCGTGCCAGTCCGACGTTGACCGCAGCGTGCACCTGAGCCTGATACGCAACGGCGGGGTAGCGATAGAGCGGCTCGTCGACCAGTGCCGCGCCGCCGCGCACGAAGGTCCATTGCGCGTCGACGAATTTGTTCTGCAGACGCAGATCGTGGCTACCGGTGCCTTGCATGCCGACCACGTTCCAGTTTTCGACAATCTCCACCTCGCTTGCCGGGAAGACCGCCGTGAACGGTTTTCCGGCACCCGCTTCGCCCGGATTGGCCGGCACGCCGCCGATGCCCACCCCGATCCAGTCCGCGCCCTTGCAGCCGCTGGCGAAACGCCATTGCCCGCTAACCATGAAGCCGTCCGCAACCTGGGCGGCCTTCTGAAGCGGATAGAGGCCGCCGGCGAAGACCTGGTCCGGCCCAGCCGCATAGATGTGCGCCTGCGTCTCGAGCGGCAGCGAGGCGAGGTAGGTATTGGCCGAACCGAACGCCGCTACCCATGCAGTCGATCCGTCGGCGATCGCAATGCGTTCCAGCATTTCCAGAAAACGCGGCGGGGGCAGCGCGTCGCCGCCGAAGCGGCGCGGCGTACTCGCGCGGAAGATGCCCGCACGTTTCATCTTTGCGACCATGTCGCGCGGAATGTGGGACAACTGATCGAATTCGTCCCGGCGGCGCTCGATCTCCTCGAGCAGGATCTCCAGGCTGATCGGACCGGAGTACTCGGGATAGTCGCTGCCCGGACCGTCCGGCTGAGCCTGGTAGGCATAGGTTGAAGCGCTTGCGCTTTGGAGGCTTTGCATACTCGATACCTTGATGGATTGACGAAACGATTGAAGCGCTGCTGATGGCCGGCGCGAAGTCATTGACCGGTGTTCTGGGCACTTTGCCGGGCTTGCAGCCTGAGCGCTTTGGGGAACGTCTCAGGTGCGAGGCAGGTGGCCAGAACCGTAATCAGGCCCAGCACGCCGAGGTAGAGGGCGATGGGCGTCGCACTGCGGTAATGCGCGAGCAGGGCGGTGGCGATCATCGGCGACAGGCCGCCGCCGAGCACCGATGAAATCTCGCGTCCAATGCCGAGTCCGGAGAAGCGCAGATGAACCGGCAACAGTTCGCTGATAAAGGCCGGTTGAGCGCCTTCGAGTATGCCGAGCGTGACGCTATTGGCGAGAATGAGCGCGGCCATCACCTTCACGAAATCGCCTGAGCTCAGCAACACGAAGTAGGGGTAAGCGACCAGGACGATCGCAATGGAACCAACCAGATAAACGGGCTTGCGGCCGACCTTGTCGGTCAGGTGTCCTGTGAATAGTGCGACCGGAATCATCAGCAGCATGGAGACCGTCAGTCCGCCGAGGAGCCACGACGATTTGAGGCCGATGAACTGGCCGTAGACAATCGAGAAGGCGAAGAAGAGATACGACGCCGCGCCCTCGCCGAAGCGCAGGCCGAACACCGTCAGCACCTGGCGCGGACAACGGCGCAGGACCTCCACAATCGGAAGACGGCTGGGTCGACCGGCTGCCTTGACTTCGGCGAACTCGGCGCTTTCCTCGACGGAGCGGCGCATCCACAGTCCGAGTGCGACGAGCACCGCGCTGCACAGAAACGGCACGCGCCAGCCCCAGCTCTGAAAGTCGTCGGGAGACAAGTGCTTGGCGAGCAGGAACGCGAGCGTCGACAGGACGAAACCAAACGCTGCGCCGCCAGGGCTCCAGGCGGCGAGTGCACCGCGCTTCGACGCCGGTGCGCTCTCGTGAATCAGCAGGATGCTGCCGCTCCATTCGCCGCCTGCCGCGAGACCCTGAAGGATGCGCAGCAGGACGAGCAGCACCGGAGCCGCAATACCGATCTGCTGGTAGGTGGGCAGCAGGCCCATGCCGACCGTCGCCGTTCCCATGGTCAGCAAGGTCAGCATCATGACCGTCTTGCGTCCGTAGCGGTCGCCGATGTGGCCGCACAGCACGCCGCCGATCGGACGGGCGATGAAGCCCACCGTAAAGCCGCCGAATGCCGCAATCGTGCCCGTCAATGGATCGTTTCCGACCGGGAAGAACAGGTGGCCAAACACCAGCGCCGCGGCCGTGCCGTACAAAAAGAAGTCATACCATTCGAGCACCTGGCCCAGCACGGCAGTCGTGACGGCACGACGTACGGCACTGATGGGACGAGCCTGAGAGGGGGAAGCAAGCGTCACTGTCGCGTCGGGGTTCATGGCTTTGGGCACACACGAAGTTGGAGTTCCTGCTTGCCGGAGACCGGGGTCGGCAGGGAGAGAAGACACGTCGGGAAAACATGGTCGAACGATAGGCGCGGCGAAAAGGCCGGTCAAATTCAGGACAAAAATGAACGCTATGAACGGGCTTCATGTCGGTGCCCCGGCACCTGGCGAACAGCGCCACGAATAAGCCACGCTTATTTGACACGCTGTTTTTGGCTGATTTGATGCCGTGAATCTGCCCACTTAAATTTCGCTTCACGGGGCAGGGCTTCGCCATGCCGACGTGTCGTCCCGTTGCAGATTGATTCGTTATACAAATTAAATCCGGATAAATCTCCCCATAAGGAAACATTGTGAAGAAGCTGCTCGTCGCTTTGGTTGGAATCTCGTTCTTTAGCGCTGGGGCCCGGGCTCAGAGCAGCGTGACGATCTACGGCATCATCGACGATGGGTTGACCTGGTCCAGCAATCAGGGCGGCAAAAGTGCGTTGCAGATGCAAAGCAGCATTTCGCAGGGCAATCGCTGGGGGCTGAAGGGCGTGGAGGATCTTGGCGGCGGTACGACGACGATCTTCCGCCTCGAAAACGGCTTCAACGTCAATACGGGTGCGTTCAGCCAGGGCGGCCGGGAGTTCGGCCGGCTGGCCTATGTGGGCCTGTCCAACAACCGCTATGGCACGGTCACCCTGGGGCGGCAGGGCGAAGAAGTGGGCGACTATATCGGCGCGCTATCGGCGAATGGCGTCTTGCCTGGCGGCATCCTGTTTCCGCACCCCGGCGACCTGGACAACAACGGCATCGACTTTCACCTCAACAACGCGGTCAAGTACGTGTCCCCGACCATCGCGGGCCTGACGGGAGTCGCCACTTATAGCTTCGGTGGCGTGGCGGGTGAGTTTGCTCAGGACAGCGCGAAATCCTTTGCGCTTCAATACGTGAACGGCAGCCTGCAACTGGTGGGCGCCTATACCTCGATCGACCATCCGGCTACCGCCGTCACGGAAGGCGTGTGGACGTCCACCAATACCGTCGACGGCAACTATGGTCTCGCTGCCAGCAGCTACAAGGTGCTGGGTCTCGCCGCGGCGTACACGTTCGGTGCGGCAAAGATCAGCGCCGACTGGACGCATACGCAGTTCGGCGGACTCGACCCTACGCTGGGCGCGAAGATCGACGGACACGTGACGTTCAATATCGGCGAGGTCGTGGCCAGTTACATGGTGACGCCGGCGCTGCAACTGGGCGCCGCGTACAGCTATACCGAAGGGAGTGTCTCGGCGACCGGGCAGGAACCGCGGTACCACGAGGTCGATGCAAGCGCCGACTACCTGCTTTCCAAGACCACCGACGTCTATGCATCCGCAACCTACATGCACGCCGCAGGCGGTGCTGTCGCCGATCTCGCGCCGGTGCTCGAACCCTCGAGTTCGCCGAATCAGGTGGCGCTGCGCATTGGTATCCGCAAGCGCTTCTAGGCCCGTAAGCGAGCGCGGGCGCGCCGGGGGTTCATGGCATCGCTGACGGCGACGCAGTCAGCGATGCCATGCCGCCGCAGTGGCTTCAGCCACCCCGGAACAGTTCGCGCGCCAACGAACACATCAACGTCGTAGCCGGCGACTCGTCCTGCAAGCGCCGGCTCATGATAATGGGCGACACCGCATTCGCCGCCGGAATCGCCCGATACACCACCCCATGCGCCCGCAGCCCCTCCACACTCTCCGGCACCAGACACACTCCCACTTGCGCCGCGACGAGCCCCAACGCGGTCTGCAATTCCCGCACTTCATGAATCGCCTTCGGCTCCAGCGCATGATCGTGCATTGCCGAGAGTTGCTGGTCGGCATAGCTCGGCCGCGGCGTGCTTGGATAAATGATCAAGGTTTCCTGCGCGAGCGCAGCCAGCGTCAGCGGCTTCTTCTGCCGCGCTAACGGATGATCTTGCGGCAGCGCGGCAATCATCTTTTCTTCGACGAGCACCTCACGCGCCAGTTGCGCGTCATCGAAACGCAGACGCCCGAAGCCCACATCGATACGTCCGCCTTTAAGCGCCCCTAACTGTTCGATGGTGAACATTTCGATCAGCGACAGTTCGATCTGCGGCGCTGCTTCGCGAAATGCGCGAATGACGGCGGGCAGCGCGCCATACAGCGTCGACGGCACGAAGCCGATCACAATCCGCTCGGCCAGTTGCGCCAAGCGCCGCGTGAGTGGCGCGAGTTCGTCGGCCTCGCCGATCAGGCGCTTCGCCTGCGTGTAGAAGATGCGGCCCGCTTCGGTCAGCCGCAACGGCCGCGAGCCGCGCTCGAACAGCGCGAGCCCGACGCGTTCCTCGATCTGCTGGATCTGCCGGCTGAGCGGCGGCTGGGTCATATGCAGGCGATCGGCGGCGCGCGTGATGTTCATCTCTTCCGCGACGGCGATGAAGTAGCGGAGTTGGCGAAGTTCCATGCATACCTCTAAGGTATGGAAGTAGTCGGAATGGGTGTTGGACTGCTTCGCGGCTTTGTTCCTAAGATGGAGGCCTCGGAAAAGCAGTTGAGGAGCGCAACGAATGATAGCAACACCCGTGAAGATCGAGCGTGTGGAGACGATCCTGGTCGACGTACCGACGATCCGTCCGCATCGGCTTTCGGTCGCCACCATGCATTGCCAGACGCTCGTGCTGGTGCGCATTCGCTGCGCCGACGGCGTGACCGGCGTGGGCGAGGGCACCACCATTGGCGGCCTCGCGTACGGCGAAGAAAGCCCGGAAAGTATCAAGGTCAACATCGACACCTACTTCGCGCCCTTGCTCGAAGGGCTCGACGCGACCCGCCCGGGCGTCGCCATGGCGATGCTGCGGTCGCTGTTTCAGGGCAACCGTTTCGCCAAATCCGCCGTCGAAACGGCCTTGTTCGACGCTCAGGCGCAGCGTCTCGGCGTGCCGCTGTCCGAGTTGTTTGGCGGCCGCGTGCGCGATTCCGTGGATGTGGCGTGGACCCTCGCGAGCGGCGACACGCAGCGCGATATCGACGAGGCCGAGCGCGTATTCGAAGCGAAACGTCATCGCGTGTTCAAGCTGAAGATCGGCTCGCGCGCTGTTGCCGACGATGTCGCGCACGTCGTCGCAATCCAGCGGGCGCTGGAAGGTCGCGGCGAAGTGCGGGTTGACGTGAATCAGGCCTGGAGCGAAGCGGAAGCGATCTGGGCCGCGCGGCGCTTCGCCGATGCAGGCGTCACGCTGATCGAACAGCCGATTGCAGCGGAGAATCGCGCGGGACTGAAGCGCCTGACGGACCTGGCTCTGGTGCCGATCATGGCCGACGAGGCGCTGCATGGTCCGGCCGACGCCTTTGCTCTCGCCAGTGCGCGGGCGGCCGATGTGTTCGCGGTGAAGATCGCCCAGTCGGGTGGCCTTGCCGGCGCCGCGCAGGTGGCGGCGATCGCTTCGGCGGCGAACCTCGACCTGTACGGCGGCACGATGCTCGAAGGCGCGGTGGGTACGATTGCTTCGGCGCAACTCTTCAGCACCTTCGGCGAACTGAAGTGGGGCACGGAACTGTTCGGCCCGTTGCTGCTGACCGAAGAGATTCTCACCGAACCGCTGCGCTACGAGAATTTTGCCTTGCAGCTTCCGCAGGGCCCGGGTCTTGGCATCACGCTGGACTGGAGCAAGATCGAGCGTCTGCGGCGCGATTCGCACCAGGGCGCAAGCATCGTCACGCGCTAACCGATAACCCCATTTAACCATTAGCTATCCATACTATATTAACGAAGGAGATACCCCATCATGAACAGGCAAACCATCGACGCGCTGCTGCAGAAGATCAACGACAGCGCCATCAATGAAGGCAACCCGCGTACAAAGCAGATCGTCAACCGGGTCGTGCGCGATCTGTTCTATACGATCGAAGACCTCGACGTGCAGCCGGACGAATTCTGGACGGCGCTGAACTATCTCGCCGAAGCGGGCAAAAGCGGCGAGTTGGGCCTGCTGGCCGCGGGCCTCGGCTTCGAGCATTTTCTCGATCTGCGTCTCGACGAAGCGGAAGCGAAGGCCGGTATCGAAGGCGGCACGCCGCGCACGATCGAAGGCCCGCTGTATGTGGCCGGCGCACCGCTGTCCGACGGCCATGCGCGCCTCGACGACGGCACGGATCCCGGCCAGACCCTGGTGATGCGCGGGCGCGTGCTCGGCGAAGACGGCAAGCCGCTGGCGCATGCGCTGGTCGAAGTGTGGCACGCGAACCATCTCGGCAACTATTCGTACTTCGACAAATCGCAACCGGCCTTCAATCTGCGCCGCTCGATTCGTACGGACGCCGACGGTCATTACAGCTTCCGCAGCGTCGTACCGGTCGGCTATAGCGTGCCGCCGCAAGGTCAGACGCAACGCTTGCTCGATCAACTGGGCCGTCATGGACATCGTCCGGCGCATATCCACTTCTTCATCTCGGCGCCCGGTTTTCGCAAGCTGACCACGCAGATCAACATCGACGGCGATCCGTATCTGTGGGACGACTTCGCCTTCGCCACGCGCGATGGCCTGGTGCCGGCCGTCAGGCAGGCCGAGGGCGCGGAAGGCAAGCCTTATAACGTCGACGGCAATTTCGCGCTGATCGATTTCGACTTCACGCTGTTCAAGGAGCGCGACAACCTGCCGGGCGCCGAAGTCGAGCGTGTGCGCGCCGAGGCCTGAAGCGCCTGCCCATTCCGTTCACTGTTAGCGGCCTCGCTGCGCGCTTTGCCGCGCAGCCGGGGCTTCAGGCACAACAAGGAGTACACAATGCTGTTTCACGTAGAGATGACGGTCAACCTGCCGCTGGACATGGACGCCGAGCGCGCCGCGCGGCTGAAGGCCGATGAGAAGGCGATGTCGCAGAAACTGCAGGAGGAGGGCGTATGGCGGCATCTATGGCGTATCGCGGGCCGCTACGCGAATATCAGCATCTTCGACGTCGAAAGCCCGTCGCACCTGCACGATGTGCTGAGCCAGTTGCCGCTGTTTCCGTATATGCAACTTGAAGTGCGGGCGCTATGCCGCCATGCGTCGTCGGTGCGCGACGGGGATCGTTGAGGCTTCGGCCTCAAGTCCCCGTGGCGACTAACGCAGCCAGAGATCGGCAAACGGCACGAGCCCGAACGAGAGGTCTTTGACTCCGCCCACGTGCGCTTCGACGCGGACATGGCGGATCTCATGCGAGATCGGGATCAGCCAGCCTTCCTGGACAAACTTCTTGCCGATCTCCGCATAGGCGTTCATGCGCGTCTCGCCGTCGGCCGTCGCGCGGATGGCCCGCAGTTTCTTGTCGATGGGTAAGAGACGGGCTTCCGGCAGCCAGCGGCGCACCGGGCTATCCCCTGCAAAAAATTCATAGCAGCCCAGGTCTTCGTCCGGGTCCATGAAGCCGGCGGTCAGCACGAGATCGGCAGAGTCCAGCCATTCGAAGCGACGATATTCTTCGTATGGCATCACCTCAAGGGTGACCTCAATCTGCGCTGCTTCGAGCCTGTGCTTGATCAAATGGGCGATCGATGTGCATTCCGGGCTCAGTATCGTCACCATCTTCAATTCCTTCTGCCTGGGGACGGACGGCCGGCGCACACGGGGCGCGGCGACACGATGGTCCCATGTCGGCAATAGGCCGGAAGCGGGCCGGCGCGACGCATCCCGCTTGCCGATCAAGCCGCTTGGCGCGAGCCAGTCGGCCAACGCCAGGCGTTGAGACGTATTGGCGAAGAAAGGCCGGTTAGGATTGCAGATAAGATGCGTGCACCCCGGCAGCGTCTGCGCAATGCTGCTCTGTGTGGCGGAGAGGTCGCAGCAGTAGCCGAAATGCAGGTCGAATTCCGAGGTTTCCTCGGCTGCGGCGATGACCCACAGGTCGATTTCGTCGAGCAGCGCGCGTTCCCGGTAGTAATCCTCGAACGCCGACAAGGTCAGACGGTACTCGCTACGGCGCGTCAGTTTGAACGGGCCGCTGCCGATCGGCATGAGCGCAAAATCGCTGTTGCGCTTTCTCGGGATGATCGACGCTTCGACCGCGGCGAGGTAGCGCGGCCACAGATAGTCCGTGGTCTTCAGACGGCACGTCACTCTGCGGCAACCGCCAATTTCCACCGCGTCCAGATGCGCATACAGGTATTGGTAGCAACCCGGCGTATCGCGCAACCGCAGCAAGGTGTGCTGCACGTCTGCCGTTTCCAGTTCGCTTCCATCGTGGAAAGTGAGGCCGGGTCTGAGCCAGAAATGCCAGACTTTGCCGTTGTCCTCGGATTCCCAATAATGGGCCAATGCCGGGACCAACTGCCGGGTGGTCTGATCGAACTCGACTAGCCGCGAGAAGATCTGGTTGATCAGATGCGCTTCCAGACCAAACAGAATCTCTTGCGGATCAAGCTCCGTTACCGCGCGCCGTAACGGGATGCGGAGCCGGTCGCGCGAACCGTCCGCCTGCGGCACCTGTACGAAGTCCGGCAGCCGGGCCGCGAGCAGCTTGCGCTGGTCGCCGTCAAGGCTGGCAAACGCCTGTTCCAGTTCGCCCTCGGCAAGCAGGCCCGAGAGACGATCCAGAGCCACTTGCTGCGGCGTAGCCAGCAGGGTCAAGCGGGAGAAGTGACCGCGGCCGCGCGTCGCCTCCCAGCGCAGCCAGCCTTTTTCCTCCATCTTGCGCAGCAGGAGCCGCGCGTTACGCTCGCTGCAATTCAGCGCCTCCGCCAGCGCCGGCAAGCCGGGCTGTGTCGTCTGCTTTTCCAGCAAAGCATGAATCTTGTGGAACTGGTCGATGAGGCGCATAAAAGAGGAAATTAAATTATTGAGTTCGTCCGTTTTTATTTTCCTCTTTGTCTTGCATGATGTCCACATCGAGCATCCCCTCGCTCTGACGCAAGAAAAAGGAAACGGCCATGGATCGGCAAGACCTGTGCATTGACGTGGAAGTGGGACCGGCCCGCGGTGGGCAGCGCTTCGCGCATCGCGAGATCCGCAGCGTGAGTGTCCTGCGCATCCAGGCGTGGCTTGTCGAGGGCTTGAGCATTGCCCGCGCGCAGCCTGGTTTGTGGCTCGCCGCGATTCTGGCCAGTGCCGATCTCGCGACGGCGCTCGAACTGGTGTCCCCTTACCGGCTCTTTGCGACACTGCTTCTGTCCGTGCTGGCGGGTGCCGCGATACTCGCGCCGGTGGGCAGCGGCGAAGCGCGGCAATGGAATGCGAGCGGGACATTTAGCGTCATCTTCCGTCACCGCGACGCGCTGTTGATTGTCGTGCTGACGTGCGCCGCGTTGATTGGCGTGGGACGGTTGCTATCGTTCGCACTGCTGCACGTCAAACTGGCGGCGTCGATGATGCCAAGCGGCGCGCACAGCTTTTCGATCATCTTCGGTGAGCCCAACGGCGGGGTGAGTTCTCTGGAACCCGTTCTGCACGCGATCATTTACGCCATTGCGATTGGGGCGGTGTGGTTCGCGCCGGCGCTGATCGTTTTGCGGAGGGTGTCGCCGCTCGATGCGATGACCGTGAGCCTGCGCGCCGTGTTCCACAACGGCCCGGTTGCGCTTGTGTACGCAACGCTGCTGGCGGCCGATGCGCTGCTCGCGCAGGCCGTGCCGATGCTCGTGCGCGGTCTGGTGTTGACGCCGCTGATCAGCGCGCTGATCCTGCTGTCCATGCATGGCAGCTACCGTGACATCCTGTCGATCGACCTGGCAAAAGAAGACTAAAGCGGAAGCATGCGCAGGTGTGCCGGCGTCGGGCCGGCACACGCGCAATCGCAACCTACAGTATCCTTAAGCCCTTCGAGACCCTCCCGCCTATTGCCAGAATGCCTGCTACAACGCCCGCCACAAAACCTTCCTTACCCTTCGACGCCGTCATTTTCGATTGCGACGGCGTGCTCGTCGACTCCGAACTCATCACCAACCGCGTGCTCTCCCAGATGCTGGGCGAACTGGGCTGGGCGATTAGCGTGGAAGAAACGATGCGGGTGTTTATCGGCAAGGCGGTGCGGGACGAGGCGGCACGTATCGAGGCAAACACGGGTGTGGCCATCACGGACGAATGGCTGACGCAGTTCAGGGAGCGCCGCAACGCAGCGCTGGAGCGCGAGCTCGTCGGGATCGACGGCGCGCTCGCCGCCGTGCGCGCACTCTACGAAGCGCTGGATGGCCGCATTGCCGTCGCGTCGGGTGCGGATCGGCACAAGGTCGAGATGCAGTTGAAGAAGACCGGCCTGCTCGAGTACTTCGAAGGCCGTATCTTTAGCGGACATGAAATGCCGCGCAGCAAGCCGCATCCCGATGTGTACCTGGCGGCAGCAGAGGCCTTGGGCGTGGATCCGACGCGTTGCGCGGTCGTGGAAGATACGGTCACCGGGGCGACCGCCGGCGTGGCGGCGGGGGCGACGGTGTTCGGCTACGCACCCGCCAGCCTGAGCCACAGCACCCCGGATGGCTTGCGCGAAGTCGGCGCCGCGCGGGTGTTCGAGGACATGGCGCAGTTGCCGGCCTTGCTCGCGCAATGGCGCCGCGCATAGACAGTCACACCGGAGCAGCGCGACAGGCGGCCGCGCCGTGCAACCCGCCGCTCGCCCCTCATCAATCACGGCGACGAACCCACCGGTTCGCCGCCATTGCCACTAGCGCAATTTCGCCACGTCGCTCGCGTTGACGGTCGCCGCAGGATTGCCGAACTGCTTCGTTACATAGTTCGTCAAAGCGGCGATCTGCGCATCCGACAACTCCGTGGCGAACGCCGGCATGCCGACATCGTTATCCCCCGCCTTGCGATGCACGCCGTGCAGAATCACCTGCACGAGATTGCCGGGGTTGGACGCGCCGACCGTCGAGTTATGGAACAGCGGCGGATAGTAGCCATCCGGCGTGCCCTGGCCGTGCGCCTGGTGACAGGTCGCGCAATTGCCCAGATACAGTCGCGCCGGATCCAGTTCTTCGCTGAGCGCCATGCCACGCAGCCGTGTCACATCCGTTGCGGGCGTGCCCCATGAGGCGCGCGAGTGCGAGGCGCCGTCGTTGACCGCAGGCACGGTGCGGATATACGTCGCAATCGCGGCAATGTCCGCGTCGGTCATATGCGAGAAGCTGTGCTGCACGGCTTCGCCCATCGGACCGGCGGCTTGCGCGAGGCCGGGCACGCTGCCGGTCTGCAGATACTGCACCAGTTGCGCCTGAGTCCACGAGCCGATGCCGCTGTTCGGATCCGACGTGATGTTGTAGCCATCCCAGCCGGCCAGCACCGAGCCGCCGAGGAAACCGCTGCCGGTTTCATCGAGCGCCTTCTCCTGCATGCCGAAACCACGCGGCGTATGACAGGTGCTGCAGTGCGCGAGCCCTTGCACCAGGTACGCGCCGCGATTCCACGCGACGCTCTGACCAGACTTGTTCTGGTATGGGCCCGACTTCAGGAACACCCAGTTCCACACCGTGAGCGGCCAGCGCATGTTGAGCGGCCACGGAATGTCGCTGGGACGCTGCGCCTGATTGACGGGCGCCACGCCGTACCTGAAGTACGCGTAGAGCGCCTTCACGTCGTCATCGTCGATCTTCGCGTACGACACATACGGCATCGCGGGATACAGGTTGTGGCCGTCCTTCGCCACGCCCTTGCGCACCGCCCGGTCGAAATCGGCGAGGGTCCACGTGCCGATGCCCGTTTGCGCATCCGGCGTGATGTTGCTCGAATAGATCGTCCCGAGCATCGGCACCTTCAGCGGCAGGCCGCCCGCAAACGGCTTGCCCTTGACGGTGCTGTGACAGGCCATGCAGTCGCCGGCTACAGCGAGGTACTCGCCTTGCTTGATCAGGGCGGCCTGGTTGGCTGCGTCGGTTGCATCGGCACGGGCGAGCGCGGGCAAGGCCAGCGCGGCGGCGAGCAAAGTGAAAAAGGTTTTTTTCAGCACGTCAGACTTCCTTCTTCAACTGATCGGACATGCGCAGCGCGAGCGCCGCGATGGTCAGCGTCACGTTGACCGTGCCGACGGTCGGCATGGTCGCGCTGCTGGAGATGAACAGGTTCGGATGGTCGAATGTCCGGCAGTCCTTATCGACCACCGAGTTGCGCGGGTCGCTGCCCATGATGGTCGCACCGGTGATGTGATTGTTCGGCGCGAACTCGTCCTGGAACTGCACGTCCGTGCCGCCCAGCACCTTCGCCGCCGTCGCATAGACCTCGCGCGTGTGCGCGGCGCCGCGCTTCACGTAGTCGTCGATCCGGTAGGTGATCTCGGGGCGCGGAATGCCGATCGCGTCGGTCTCGGTCTTGCTCGGCACGATGCGGTTTTCCGGCGCCGGCAGGATTTCGTGGAAGCAGTCGAACTCGACAAAGCGCGCCGACTGGTCGCGAATCCGCGCATCGAGCTCAGCGGGCTTCAACACTTTGCCTTCCGCGAAAATCTTCTGCGTTTCCTGATCGACGCGCGACAGGTTCGACAGGTGGATCTTCTTGGCCGCTTCATTGGCGCGGAACGCACCGTCGCGAAAGCCGATCAGCGAGGTCATTTCCTGCGGGCCGCGGCCCGGCCAGAGCTTCTCGTTCGCGTAGAACGTGACGCCGGTGCCGGGGTGATCCATCAGGTTGCGCCCGACCATGTCCGAGCTGTTGCCCACGCCGTTCGGGAAGTCTTGGCTGGTCGACATCAGCATGATCTTCGGCGTTTCGATGCCGTTCGCCGCGAGCACGAAGTACTTGCCTTCGACACGATGCTCGTTGCCTTGCGGATCCTTGTACAAGGCCGCCGTGATCTTCTTCTGCGGGCCCACTTCCAGCTTGTAGACCACTGCGTTGTCGATCAGCTTCGCGCCGGCCTGTTCCGCCTTCTCGACGTGCACAATGCCGTTGTACATGGCGCCGATCGGGCAGATCGGCATGCAGTTGTTGTTGCCGCAACAGGTGGGACGGCCGTCGTAAGGGCGGCTGTTGCGCGCCACCGGCTCGGTCACCACATGGAACTTCGGATCGTAGCCGTTGAGCGCGCTCTTGATGGTCTGCTCGTTGTACGAGAGCGGCAGCGGCTGCATCGGATAAGGCTGGCTGCGCGGCGAGCCGAGCTCTTCATCGGACGGGCCCCACACGCCCAGTTCTTCCTCGGCGCGTTGATAGTAGTGCTCAAGATCGTCGTACTGGATCGGCCAGTCGCGGCCCACGCCATAGACGCTTTGCAGCTTGAAGTCGTTCGGCATGAAGCGCCACGCCGACGCGGCCCAGTGCCACGTCGTGCCGCCCACCGCGCGAATGTATTGCGAGTTGAATTTGTGCTCGCCCTTCAGGATCAGATAGTTGTTGGGCGGACCGTACTCGGGATGCGGCGCCCAGGCGCTCGACGGGTAGGGCGCCGAGTTATCGGACTTGTCGGGCTGGTTGCGAAAGCGCTCGACGATCTGCCAGCGCGGCATGCGCGGACCGGCTTCGAGCAGGATCACGGATTTGCCGGCGAGGGCCAGTTGATGCGCGACGATCGCGCCGGCCACGCCCGAGCCTACGACGACGACGTCGGCGTGCCCGGTTTGAGTTTGGGTATCGGCCATGTCAGGATTGTTGTTCGACAGGTTTGGCGGCCCAGAAGCCGGGCTTGTTGGGGCAGTACGAGCGGATGATCAGCGTGTCGGAGACGACGCGGTACATCAGCGCTTCTTCGTAGGTCACCACGACGTTATCGACGGTGCCCAGATACCAGCCTTCCATGATGCGCAGCGCGAGCGCCTGGTCGCGCGCGCTCGACGAGCCGGCGGCCAGCGCCCCGGCCAGTTGCGGCAGGCGCGGTGCGAGATCGGGCGCGGACTTTTCGAGCGCCGCGAGGAGCCGTGCGCCGACGTCGCGGTCGAGCCCGGACCTGGCCGTCAGCGCCTGCGACAGCGTCATGAAGGCATCGAGCGGCGGGGCCGCGCCGTTGTCGGCCAGCGCTCTCAAGGTCAGCGAGCCGGCAAGGCCGGCCACGCTCAGTGCGAGCGCGCCCTGCAGCCATTGGCGGCGCCGTGGGGACACCACCGGCGCCATGGGCGGCGCTTCGCTCGCAGCACGAGCGTCGTGCGAGTCATCTCGGTTCAATTGGCAATTCCTCTCTCTTGTTTTCGATGTGGGGCCGCCGTCAGGGCCGACTCGGGGCCGACGTGGGGATTTTGCGCCCGATTATAGATGGAACCGGTTCCATCTTGCCACGACTCCGCCGTCAATAATCCATTCCAGCGGGCGGTGCGAGCCGAGGCGGCTGAAGCGCATGGCGCTGCGGGATTCGGATTGATTGGCCAATGGGAAAAAGGCATCCTCCTCATGCACCGAACTCATGTTTATTCACTAGGGTTTACCCGTATTATCTTGAATTCAGTAACGATGGCGCGAGAAATCGATACCACCGACGCGCTTTGATGCGCGTTTTAACCCAGCTTTCCCATTCCCAAGGCTCAATGTTCGGTCATTTCCATCGCAGGGCAAAACACGCGGCGAACCGCCGGCTGAACACCTTGCACGCGCTGGCCGACTACGTGTCGCGCCGCCGCCCGGTGTGGATGGTGTCGTTTGCGATGGACGAGACCAATCTGTCGGAAGGGCTGCGGGCCGCGTGCGCCTCCACGGCGATGCTGTTGCTGGGTTACCTGCTGCACAACCCCTTGTTCGCGTGGGCTGCGATCGGCGCGTTCTGGACCTGCCTCGCCGATGCGGCCGGGTCCAATCGCATGCGCTTTGCTTCGATGCTGAGCTTCGCGTTGCTGTCCACGCTGTGCGGCGGCATCACCGCGTTTGCCTCCGGCGCCGGCGCGCTGGCCGCGACCGTCGCGATCCTGCTGTTTTCGACGGCGGGTGCGCTCGCCCGGGTCTGGGGTGCGGCGGCCTCGCAGGTGGGGATTCTCGCGGCCACCGCCTGCGTCGTGATGGTCGACAAGCCTCTGCACGACGCGCGCGAGGCTCTGGCGTTCCTCGCCATCTACCTGTTCGGCTGTCTGTTTGCGGTGGTGCTGAGCCTGACCGTGTGGCGCATCCACCCGTTCGGTCCGAGCCGCAACGCCCTGCGCGCGGTCTATGGGCGTCTCGCCGACATTGCGCTCGACAGCGCCCGTCTGCTGCGCCAGGAGACGGCCGACTTCGGCCATTGGGCGCGGCATGCCGCGACCTATCGCGGCCAGGCCCGCGCGGCGCTCGAGACCGCTCGCAAGGCGCTGGCGAAAGTCCCATACGCCCGCTCAGGCAAGCGCGAGACCTATGAGAACCTGCTGCTCGCGCTGGCGGATACCGAGCGGCTGTTCGCTTACCTGATCGCCGTCACCGATGCCTGCGAGCGCGGCCATCACACGCTGCATGAGCCGCGCCGGGCCGCGCGCATCCTGTCGGCGCTGGCCGAGGTCATGCTGCGGATCGGCCGCGCCGTCAGCGAGCCGAACGACAAGCCGGTCGTCGACGATCCAGCGACCACGCGGGCCGCCTTGCAACGCCGTCTGCAAAAACTGGCCGGCGCGCTGGAAACGGCGCTCGGCGAGCCGCTCGCGCTCAAGTTGCGCGCGACGGGCGCGCTCGAATTCGAGCCGGCGCCGCGCCGCGAAGCAGTCTGGTGGCAGGCCGCCGCCGACAACCTCGCGCGCGCCTTCATGACCCTCAAGGCCAACGCGACGCTTCAGTCAATCGGTCTGCGCCATGCGGCGCGCGTCGGCGTGGCGGTGACGGCGGGGTTCATCATCGTGCGGGCGCTGCATCTGCCGTTCGGCTATTGGGCGACCATGGCGATCCTGCTGATCCTGCAACCGTCGATCGCCGCCACCTGGCCGCGCAGCATCGAGCGGGCGGCGGGCAGCATCGCCGGTGGCCTGCTGGCGGCCGCGATTGGCTTCGCGATTCATTCGCCGATCGGCATTTCGCTGATCGTGTTCCCGCTGGTCTGCGCGACCATGGCGCTGCGGCCGGTGAGCTACAGCCTGTTCGTGCTGTTTCTGACGCCGACCTTCGTGCTGGTGGCGGACTTTGCCACGCCGGGCGCAAGCGAGCTGATCTATGCGCTGACCCGGCTGGGCAATAACGTGCTGGGCTGTTCGATTGCCTTGCTCGCCACCTTCGTGCTGTGGCCGAGCCGCGAGCCGATCGATTTTCGTACCCGGCTCGCCGATGCCGTAGCGGCCAACCTGAACTACCTGGTGGGCGCGCTCGAGCATGCCGGCGGCGAGGACATCGAAGTGGAACGGCTGCGCCGCGCCGCCGGCCTTGCGAGCAACAACGCGGAGGAGGCCTTCAACCGCCTGCGCCTCGAGCGGCTCGAGAGCTCGCTGGCCGATCGCGCCGCGATCACCGCGCTCGCACTGCTGCGCCGCGTGGCCGGGACGGCGACGCGCATGCGCTTCGCGACGAACCAGGCGCGAGCCGACGGCGCGCTGATCGACTGGATCGCCGCGGTGAACCGCGAGATCGACGCGCATCTGCGCGGCACGACGCTCGACGCGAACTACGCCGCGTTTGCGCGTGGACACCTGTCGCTGGCCGAAGCCGATGCCGTCAATCAGATCGCGCAGTTGCGCCGTCTGCTGGTGGAGGAGCCCGCCAACCTCAACGATCGCCGCTCTTGACCAGTTGCAACGGCGTTTCGATGAAGGGGGAGATGTCCTCTTGCCGCGTCATTTCCGTGAGCGCCTTGAGCGCCACGTCGACGCCGAACACCGCTTGCCGCGCCGCGAACTGATCCACCGTGGCGAGGATCCGGCCGGTATCGAGCAGCGGCTTGATGGCCGGGTTGTTGTTATAGCCGGTGATGTACACGCTGCCCGTGCGATGCGCGTTGCGCACCGCATCCACCGCGCCGGTCGCCATATTGTCGTTGCCGCACAGCAGGGCGCGCAGCCGCGGATGCTGCGCCAGTATCGTCGCGGCGGCGGCCTTGCCCTGGGCGTAGGCATAGTCGCCCGGCGCGACGGCGACGACCTTCATGCCGGCTGCATCCATCGCGCTCCTGAATCCCTCGGTGCGCTGCTGCGCATTGCGGTCGCGCGTGACGCCTTCCACGATGCCCACTTCGTCGCCGCGCCTGAGCTTGCTGGCGAGGTAGTTGGCCACCATCAGCGCGCCCTTGCGATTGTCCGGGCCCACGAACGGCACCGTGAGATGGGCGGCGGCGAGGTCGGCTTCGTCGAGCGGGTTGTCGATGGCGACCACGATCACGCCCGCGTTGATCGCGCGGATCACGGCCGGCACGAGCGCTTTGGAATCGGCCGGCGCGAGCACGATGGCGTTCGTGCGCGCGGCGATCAGGTCGTCGACGATACGAATCTGGCTGGGCGTGTCGAGCTCGGTCGAGGTGCCGACGACGTTCAGGTCGAACTGCGAGGCGAAGTGCTTCTGATAGTTTTCGGCGGCGCTCGACAGGGCGAGCGTGAACGGATCGGCGAGCGACTTCAGCACGAGGGCGATCGTCAGTTTGCCATTCGGGATGGCCTCGGCAATCTTCGAAACGGCGAGGCCCGACGCCGCGAGTACGCCGGCCATGAGCACGCGCCGGCGTGTCTTCTGTACCATGGGCTTCCTTTCCTTTTACGCAGGCCGCATCGATACTCGCAGGCGGGCATCGATGGTTAGCGCAACGGAATGATACAGCCTAGCCTGGCGCCAGCACCTCCGGCATTTCCTCGATTGCCGGTTCGACCGACTGGTTGCTGATGTAGGCCCAAAGCTGCTCCGCGGCCTGGCCGCGTTGCTTGACGGGCCGGTACAGGCGGATCTCGAGCTCGGTCGCCCATGCGTTCGAGCCGGCGCGAACCAGCGTGCCTTCGTGCAGCTCCTTGGCGATGCAGCTCTCGGGCAGCCAGCCGATGCCATGACCGGCCACCACCATGCCCTTCAGGGCCTCCGACATGTGCGTCTCGAAGCAGCGGTACAGCGAGTACGGCTCGGTCGCGTTCATCAGAAGCATCTCGACCACGTTGCCGAGGAAGGCGCCCGACGAATAGGCGAGCAAGGGCAGCGGCCGGCCGGTCTTGCCCGGCAGCTCGAAGAGCGGCTGGCCGTCCGGGCCGGCCGCCGAGACCGGCACGATCCGCTCCACGCCGAGCGTCAGGAACGGGAAGTGATTGGGGTCGAGCGCGATCGGCAATTGCGGATGGTGGTAGCCGATCAGCAGGTCGCAGTCGCCCGCCACCAGATGCTGCACGCCCTCCGGCACATTGACCGCCTGCACGCGCGCCATGATGTTGCCGAACTCGTTGGTCAGCCGCTTGAGCCAGTCGGGAAACAGGGTAAACACCAGCGTGTGGGCCACCGCGAAGTGCACCACATGATCGTTTTCGGCGAACTGCTCGTAGCCGCCCACCAGATTGCGCGCCGCATGCATGCTGCGCAGGATGTCGGCCGCGAGGCTGCGGAACATCCGGCCCGCCGGCGTGAGTGTGATGGGATTGACGCTGCGGTCGACGAGGCGCGTGCCCATCCACGTTTCGAGCGCCACGATTCTTCTACTGAAAGCCGATTGGGTGAGATTCCGGCTGCGTGCCGAACGGGAGAAACTCTTCGTATCCGAGAGAGAAAGAAAGTCTTCCAACCACTTTGCTTCCATATTTATCACTTGTATTGGGTCAATCGATAACCGCCATCCTTGGGTTCGGATACCGGCGACTCTAGCCTACCGTCTCACGCTCCCAGCATACCGATGTTTTTTTTCGATGGGTGTTAGTCGAAATATGCATGAGGTTTGCCGGCATAAATTGGGCTACATACCGTTGACCTGCGCGTTAGTTTGCGCGGAAACCCGCTTTAACAATTGGAGCCGATTATGTCCACACTGGATAAGCAAGCGCATACCCCGAGTTCCGGCGCACTGGATAAGCAAAGCTGGCTCGAATCGCATGAGGCGGGATATCACAAGACGTTGGGCAATCGTCAGGTTCAGATGATTGCGATTGGCGGCGCCATCGGCACGGGCCTGTTTCTCGGCGCGGGGGCGCGCCTGCAGATTGCCGGTCCGTCGCTCGCGATCGTCTATCTGGTGTGCGGCGTGTTCTCGTTCCTGATCCTGCGTGCGCTGGGCGAGCTGGTGATGCATCGCCCGAGCAGCGGCAGCTTCGTGTCGTATGCGCGCGAATTCCTCGGCGAGAAAGCGTCGTTCGTCGCCGGCTGGATGTATTTCCTGAACTGGGCGATGACCGGCATCGTCGACATTACGGCCGTCGCGCTATACATGCATTACTGGGGCGCCTTTACGTCGGTGCCGCAGTGGGTGTTCGCGCTGATCGCGCTCTGCATCGTGGCGGCGATGAACCTGATCGGCGTGAAGTGGTTCGCCGAGATGGAGTTCTGGTTTGCCCTCATCAAGGTGGCGGCGATTTCGCTGTTCCTCGTGATCGGCTCGATCATCCTCGGCACCGGCGTGCACGTGGCCGGCAATGCCACCGGCGTGCATCTGATCAGCGAGAACGGCGGCTTCTTTCCGCATGGCCTGCTGCCGGCGCTGGTGCTGGTGCAGGGGGTGGTGTTCGCGTTTGCCGGCGTCGAGCTGGTGGGCACGGCCGCCGGCGAGTGCAAGGACGCGCGCAAGGTCTTGCCGCGGGCCATCAATAGCGTGATCTGGCGTATCGCCCTGTTTTATGTGGGCGCGGTGGTGCTGCTGGTCTGCCTGCTGCCGTGGAGCGCCTACAAGGCCGGGCAGAGCCCGTTCGTCACTTTCTTCGGCGCGCTCGGCGTGCCGGGCGTAGGATCGGTGATGAATATCGTGGTGCTGTCCGCCGCGCTGTCGAGCCTGAACTCCGGCCTGTATTCGACGGGGCGCGTGCTGCGCGCGCTGTCGATGGGCGGCTCCGCGCCGCACTTCCTGTCGCGCATGAGCTCGCAGTCGGTGCCGTATGCGGGCATTCTGGTGACCGTGGCGATCTACATCGTGGGCGTGGTGCTGAACTATTTCGTGCCGTCGAGCGTGTTCGAAATCGTTCTCAACGTGGCGTCGCTCGGTATTCTGAGCACCTGGGGCTTCATCGTGGTCTGCCAGATGAAGTTCCGCCAGGCGGTGGCGCGCGGCGAGGCAGAGGAGGTGAGCTTCAGGATGCCCGGTGCGCCGGTCACGTCCTGGCTGACGCTGGTATTTTTGATCGGCGTGCTCGTGTTGATGGCTTTCGACTATCCTAATGGCACGTGGACGGTTGCATCGATCCCGGTGGTGGTCCTGTTGCTGGTGGCCGGCTGGTACGGCGTGCGCCGCCGGGCGCAGACGCTGATGAAGCCGACCATCCCGTCGGTCGCGCTCACGCAGAGCGTGCTGGAGGACAACCCGTGAGGGTGGCGGGAGGATGCAACGGGCCACGGGGCAGCCGGCAACAACCATGACAGCAAGACCTGCAATACCTGTGACGACGACGGAGAACTGAAGTGACGCCATTCGATGAGATGCTCTCCGCCAATGGAGTGCGCGCGCCGTATGAACAGCTCAAGCAATGGCTCGATACCCAGCATCCTGCGAACCTTGCGCAAAAGGCCCAGGACGCGGAGAGCGTGTTCCGCAAGACCGGCATTACCTTCGCCGTGTACGGCGAGCAGGAGGCGGCCGAGCGCCTGATTCCTTTCGACATCATTCCGCGCATCATCTCCGGGCCGGAATGGATGCGCCTCTCGCAAGGCATCGAGCAGCGCGTGATGGCGCTCAATGCCTTTCTCGACGATATCTATCACCGTCAGGAGATCGTGCGCGCGGGCCGCATCCCGAAGCAACTGATCGCGCAGAACGAGGCCTTTTTGCCCGAGATGATCGGCTTCCGGCCGCCGGGCAATGTCTATACGCATATCATCGGCGTCGATATCGTACGGACTGCAGAAAACCAGTTCTACGTGCTCGAAGACAATGCGCGCACCCCCTCCGGCGTCTCCTACATGCTGGAGAACCGCGAGACCATGATGAAGCTGTTCCCCGAGCTGTTTCAGCAGGTCAAGGTGCGGCCGGTCGAAGCGTATCCCGAGTTGCTGCGCCAGTCGCTCGCGGCCGTCTGCCCGCCGGGCGGCAACCACGACAATCCGACCATCGCGGTGCTGACGCCCGGCATTCACAATTCCGCCTACTACGAGCATGCGTTTCTGGCCGACCAGATGGGCGTGCATCTGGTGGAAGGCAGCGATCTGCAGGTGGTGGACGGCCACGTGGCGATGCGCACCACCGAAGGCTTCCGCGCCATCGACGTGCTGTACCGCCGTCTCGATGACGCCTACCTCGATCCGCTGACGTTCCGCCCCGATTCCGTGCTGGGCGTGCCCGGCATCATGGACGTCTACCGCGCGGGCAACATCACCATCGCCAATGCGCCCGGCACCGGGATTGCCGACGACAAGGCGATCTATTCGTACATGCCGGAAATCGTCGAGTTCTATACGGGCCGCAAGTCGATTCTGGAAAACGTGCCCACATGGCGCTGTTCCGAGCCGGGCAGCCTGAAGTACGTGCTGGACCATCTCGAGGAACTGGTGGTGAAGGAAGTGCACGGTTCGGGCGGCTACGGCATGCTGGTCGGACCGGCGGCCTCGAAGCAGGAACGCGAGGACTTCGCGCTCAAGTTGCGTGCGCGTCCGAACAACTACATCGCGCAGCCGACGCTCGCGCTCTCGACCACGCCGATCCTGACCGAGCAGGGACTCGCGCCGCGGCACGTGGATCTGCGGCCCTTCGTGCTGGTCTCGGACCAGATTCGCATTACGCCAGGCGGCCTGACGCGGGTGGCGCTGAAGGAAGGCTCGCTGGTGGTCAATTCGAGCCAGGGCGGCGGCACCAAGGACACGTGGGTGCTGGCCGACTGAGGCAACCGGCCAGCCGGCACTAACGAAAGAGCAGCGAAAGAGCAGCAAAAAAGCGGGCAAAACAGAAACTGGATTAGGACAGCACATGCTTCTTGGACGCACAGCAAGCGGGCTCTACTGGATGCACCGCTATATCGAGCGCGCGGAAAACATCGCCCGGGTGGTCGATGCGGGACTGCGCATGGCGCTGACACGAAGCAGCGACGCACCGGCCACATGGTCGTCGGTGGTGGTGACCTCGGGCACGGAAGAAGGCTTCAGGCAGAAGCACGACGCCTGCACGGCCGACACGGTCTCCGACTATCTGCTGCGCGACACCGACAATCCATCGAGCGTGCTCTCCAGCATCGAGGCGGCGCGCTCGAACGCGCGCATGGTGCGCACCGCGCTCACGCGCGAGACCTGGGAGAGCGTGAACGAAGCGTGGATGGTGATCAGGCGAGTGCTGGCCGTCCCCGTGCCGGCCAGCGAACTGCCGGCCGTGCTCGATCGGATCAAACGCGAAGCGGCGCAGATTCGCGGCGCGTTTCACGGCACCATGCTCAGAAACGAGATCTTCAATTTTTCGCGCATCGGTACCTTCATCGAGCGGGCCGACAATACCGCGCGCATTCTCGACGTCAAATATCATCTGCTGCTGCCGGCGCTGTCGTACGTCGGCACGACGCTCGACAACTATCAGTGGGAGTCGATCCTGCGTTCGGTCGACGCGCACCGTTCTTACCGCTGGGTCTACGACGTCCAGTACAAACCGGTCAATATCGCCGACTACCTGATCCTCAACGGCCGCATGCCGCGCTCGCTGCACTTCTGCTATCTGAACATCGTCGAGAATCTGCGCTATCTGGCGCAGGATTACGGCGTGATGCACGATTGCCAGAAGACCGCGGACACGACGCTCGCCACGCTGAGAGACAATACGGTCAAGCAGATTTTTTCCCATGGCCTGCACGAGTTTCTCACCGGCTTCATCGCGCAGAACAACCGGCTTGGTTTTGAAATCGCCGAGACCTACAACTTCGATTGAGTACGGCCATGCGTATCGCCATTCGCCACACGTCCCGCTATGAGTACGAGCAACCGGTACCTTATGCCTTGCAGCGCCTGCGCTTGCGTCCCCAGTCCGGTCCCGGGCAGAACGTGCTCGACTGGCGCGTGACGGTCGACGGGGTCGAGCCGAACGTCAGCTGGACCGACGGCTTCGGCAATCGCGCCGACCTCGTGCGTCATGAGAAAAACAAGCGCGAGATCGTGATCGTCGCGGCCGGCACGGTGGAGACCGTGGATATGGCCGGCGTCTACGGCTTCACCAACGATTTGACGCCGCCGTGGATCTACGAGCGCGAGACCCTGCTCACGCAGCCGGGCGAGCGTGTGCTGGCGCTCGCGGAGAGCGTGCGCGCCGGCAGCGGCCAACTGGACTCGCTGCACCGGTTGATGAACGAAGTGCACAGCCTGATCGCCTACAAGCCCGGCAGCACCGGTGTCGGCACCGACGCCGAGACCGCCTTGCGCGACGGTTCCGGCGTTTGCCAGGACCACACTCATGCGTTCATCGCCGCGGCGCGCCGGCTCGGCGTACCCGCCCGCTATATCTCGGGCTATCTGCTGATGGACGACGTCGAACAACAGGGCGCGAGCCACGCCTGGGCCGAGGCGCATGTCGACGGGCTCGGTTGGGTCGGCTTCGATGCGGCCAACGACAACTGCCCGGACGACCGCTATGTGCGCACGGCGATGGGCCTCGACTACCGCGATGCAATGCCCATCTCCGGCGTGCGCACGGGGCAGGGCGCGGAGACGCTGACGGTCGAGATCAGCGTGTCGCAGGTGCAGGGCCAGAGCCAAAGTCAGAGCCAGAACTAAAACGATAAAAAGCGCTCGAAGACGTGCCGTCCTGCGAAGCCGCTTCAAGACGCTGCGGCGACCCATGCCGCAGCGCTTGCCAGGCGCTCACTTCGTTTCAGCGCTTTTAAGTTTCATCTCCATCAACTAAGCTCAAGCGTGCGGCGACATCCGGCCCAGGCCGGAACCTGATCCTGGCCGCCACGTTCTTAGGCGCAAGCGTGCGCCGCCATTTACCTTTTCCTAACAAGTTCACCGAACCCAGAACTGCGCGCTTATGCGCAGGGTTCGGTCGACGCTGTCGTCAAGGAGCAATGTATGGCCCGGCATACCATCGCGGACTTTCTGGCAAAAACCCTCGCTGCCGCAGGTGTCGAGCGCATCTGGGGCGTCACCGGCGACAGTCTGAACGGACTGGCCTACAGTCTCGACCAGCTCGGCTCGATACGCTGGATGCATACCCGTCACGAAGAGGTCGCGGCCTTTGCCGCGGGCGCCGATGCGGCCTCCACCGGCAAGCTCGCTGTGTGCGCCGGCAGTTGCGGCCCAGGCAACCTGCATCTGATCAACGGTCTCTACGATTGCCACCGCAACCAGCAGCCGGTGCTCGCGATCGCCGCGCATATTCCGTCTACGGAAATCGGCCTCGGCTACTTTCAGGAGACGCATCCTCAGGAACTGTTCAAGGAGTGCAGTCACTTCGTCGAACTGGTGTCCAATGCGTCGCAGTTCCCACGGGTGCTGCAACGCGCCATGCGCACGGCCATCGAGGAGCGCGGCGTGGCCGTAATCGTGCTGCCGGGCGACATCGCATTGAGCGACGGGCCGAGTGAAGCCGCGCAATGGACCCATAGCTCGCCGCATACCATCGTGCCGGCCGACGCCGATCTGACACGCCTCGCCGCGATGCTGAACGGTTGCGACGCGGTGACCATCATGTGCGGCAGCGGCGTAGCGGGGGCGCACGACGAGGTGGTCGCGCTCGCGGACACGCTGGGTGCGCCGATCGTGCATGCGCTGCGCGGCAAGCCGTTTATCGAATACGACAATCCGTATGACGTGGGCATGACCGGGCTGATCGGTTTCAGCTCGGGCTATCACGCGATGATGTCGTGCGAGACGCTGCTTCTGCTCGGCTGCGATTTCCCGTATCGGCCGTTCTATCCGCCCGAAGCGAAGATCGTGCAGATCGATCACAAGGGTTCGCAGTTGGGCAAGCGTGCGCCGCTGGCGCTCGGTCTCGTGGGTACGGTCAAGGAGACGGTTGCGGCGCTGTTGCCGAAGCTCACGCGCAAGAGCGAGCGCCGCTTCGTCGACAACGCCCGCAAGCACTACGCTGCGGCACGCAAGGGTCTCGACGATCTCGCCACGCCTGCCGGTCCGGGCCGGCCGATTCATCCGCAGTATCTGGCCCGCATGATCGATCAGGTGGCGAGCGAGGATGCGATCTTCACCGCCGACGTCGGCACGCCGACGCTCTGGGCCGCGCGCTATCTGACGATGAACGGCAAGCGGCAACTGCACGGCTCGTTCAATCATGGCTCGATGGCGAACGCCATGCCGCAGGCGCTCGGCGCGCAGGCCGGCCATCCGCAGCGGCAGGTGGTGTCGCTGTCGGGCGACGGTGGCCTGTCGATGCTGCTCGGCGACCTGCTCACCGCGCGTCAACTCGATCTGCCGATCAAGGTCGTGGTGTTTAACAATAGTCTGCTGGGCTTTGTTTCGATGGAGTTGAAGGCGGGCGGCTACCTCGATACCAACGTCGATCTCAGCAAGACCGACTTTGCCGCGATCGCGCAGGGCGCCGGCATCTACAGCATCCGGGTGGAGGAATCGGAGGGCGTGGAGGCAGCGCTGCGGCAGGCCTTTGCGCATCCTGGGCCGGCGCTGGTGGATGTGGTTACGTCCAGGCATGAACTGGCCATGCCGCCCACTATCGAACTGGCGCAGGCCAAGGGCTTCAGCCTCTACATGATGCGTGCGATTCTGAGCGGGCGCGGCGACGAAATCGTCGAACTGGCGAAGACCAATCTGCGCTGAGCGCGAAGCAAACGAAGGATAACCAGGCCACGTGGCCGGGCGTGCAAGACACGTTCGGCCACGCCCGGGCGTTCATCAATTACTGAGGCTTGCTTTCCCAGCCGCCGCCGAGCGCGAGGAACAGATTCGCCTGATCGATCGCGACCTGGCCCTCGGCCGCCGCCACCTGCGAGCGGATCGAAGTCAGCGTGCGCGTCGCATCCAGATCCGCGATGAACGACTCGCGTCCGCCCACGTAGAGCCGATGCGTTTCGCTGGCCGACTCGGTGGCCGATTTGAGCGCGGCACGCAAGGCATCGGCACGCGTGTAATCGGCCACGTAGGTGGCGAGACTCGTCTCGGTTTCGCGCAGCGCGTTGAGGACCACGCCGTCGAAGTGCGCGAGCGCCGCCGTGCTCGCATCCTGTGCCTCGCGCACGCGACCGCGTGCCCCGTTGGCCGGGAAGGTCCAACTGATCAGGGGTCCGAATCTCCAATAATTGGTTTGCGCGTTGCCGAGATCTTCGGCAAGGCCGACTGTCCCCGCCGAGGCGCCGAAACTGACGGTGGGATAGAGCGCGCCGGTGGCCACGCCGATCCGCGCGGTCGACGCCGCGAGCTGGCGCTCGGCTTCGCGCACGTCGGGCCGGCGTTTGAGCATGGCGGCGCCGTCGCCGACCGGCAGCGCTTGCTTGATCTGCGGCACCGTATTGCAGGAGAGCACCGCAGGCGGCAGATCCGACGGCGCGCGCGCCAGCAGCATAGCCAACTGGTACTGGGCGATCTTGCGTCGCGCTGTATAGCGCGGGATGTCGGCCGTCAACGATTCGACCTGGGTCTGGCCGCTTGTCACATCCGGCGTATTGCCACGCCCGGCATCGCGCAAGCGGCGCGATACGTCCACGCGCTCCTTCTGCAGCGCGAGGGACTGCTGCGCAATCTTCAGTTCTTCCGCCGCCGAGCAGTTCTCGATGTAGGCGCGCACGACGTCGGCCACCACGGTGATGCGCGCGAGATCGCCGGCCGCCTGGGTCGCTTCGCTCTCTGCGTTCGCGGCTTCCACGCCGCGGCGCAGCTTGCCGAACAGATCGAATTCATACGAGACGTGGATGCCCGCATCGCCCTCGTTCGACACCGGAATCTTGCCGAAGATCAGGTATTGCTGCCCGGACTCCTGGGCCCGCGCGAATGCCGCGTCCGCGCCGCCGGAGAATCCGCCTTGCGCTTCGGCAACGCCGAGCGCTTCCTGCGAGCGCGCGAGATTCGCCGCGGCGACGCGCAGGTCGGTGTTCGATTTCAGGGCCTCGCCCACCAGTTTCTCGAGCACCGGGTCGTCATAGAGATGCCACCAGTCGGGCGGCACCGGTTGCTGCGATACGTGATGGCCGTCGACGTCCGGCAACGGCGCGTCGGCGAACGGCGCGTTGACGACGGCGGCTTTCGGCAAGGAATAATTCGGGCCGACGGTACAGGCGGCGAGCGCCAGCACGAGAGGGACCAGCGGCACGAGCGGCGCCAGCGACGCTAACGGCGTCGACCGCAGAAGAGAGCAGGCACGCGAGCGCTTCATTTCGCGGCGCTCGCTGCGGGTTGCGTAGCCGCTTGCGGGGCGGACTGAAGCGCGGGTTGCACCGCCGGTTGCACGGCAGCGGCCTGAACCGAAGCCCCCGAAACCGAAGCCGCCTGAGCCGACGCCGTCGTACCATCCGCCTTCGCCGCTTTCCCCGACGCAGGCGCGACTTCGCGCACCGACACCGTGGCGGTGCGCCCGGCGATCATGCGGAAATCCTTCGGTATGTCGTCCAGCGCGACGCGTACCGGAATCCGCTGTGCGAGGCGCACCCAGCTAAAGGCCGGGTTCACGTTCGGCAGCAGGTTCGAACCTTCGGCGCGATCGCGGTCCTCGATGGCGGCCACGATGCTCGCCACGTGCCCGCGCAGCACACCCGGCTCGCCCATGATCTTGATGTCCACGGCCTGGCCGATATTGATGCTGGAGAGCTTGGTTTCTTCGAAGTAGCCATCCACGCGGAACGAATGCACATCCACGACCGACAGCACCGCCCGGCCTGCCGAGGCGAACTCGCCGGTGCGCGGCGCGCGGTCGTTCAGATAGCCGTCCACCGGACTGACGATGTGGGTGCGCTGCAGATTCAGGCGCGCGGTATTGACCGCGACCAGCGCATCGGCGAGCGCGGCCTCGTCCGTTTCGACGCGCGAGCGGCTTTCTTCCGCCACTTCACGCGCCACCAGGTCGCCCAGTTGATGATTGCGCACATCTTCGCGACGCGCCTGATCGAGCGTGGCGCGCCGTTGCTGCACCGTGGCTTCGGCCTGCTGCAGCGCGAGCGTGTAACGCGCCTGGTCGATCAGGAACAGCGTTTGGCCCTGTTTGACCTGCTGGTTGTCGACGACGTCGACCTCGGTGATCAGACCGGACACGTCGGGCGCCACCTGGATGATGTCGGCGCGGATGCGGCCGTCGCGCGTCCAGGGCGAGAACATGTAGTAGTCGATCAGCTTCCACAGCACAAGGCCCGCGATCACGACGACGATCAGGGTCAGCACGATCTGACCAATGGAGAACCAGGTTTTTTTCACGTTATGAACCGGTGTGAAACGATGACGACAAGACCCAGCACCAGCACGTAGATGCCGAGATCGAAAATGGAACGGTGCCAGACAAGGCGGTAAAAGCCGGCGCGCGCCAGCACCGTGCGGATGACGAGATTGATCAGATAGGCGACCAGCATCAGCACGAGGATGGCCGGCACGAACACGCCGAAGATGTCGATTTCGCCGATCATGGTCGGCACCCCGGCGGTGAGGTCATAGGGCTCATCAGGCGGCAGGTTCCTCGGTGGGCGGAGCGGGTGGCGTCAACGAAGCGATCGTGGCCGGAAACAGCGACAGGCGCAAGCCGACCAGCGCATGCAGCGCATCGCGCAGTTGCCGCGCCGAGGTCGCCGCGCTGCTGGGGGCGTTGGGCGTGCCGGCCGCATTGGGTGCGCCGGCAGCACCGGCAGCATCAGGCGCATTCGCCGCACCGGCCGCATTCGCCAGCCCCAGCGCGACGATTCGTGCGAGCGCCGCGTCGATGGCGGACATCAGGCTCTCGGGCACCTGCTGGCGTCCGCGGCGGGAGATGCAGGTTTCGAAGTGAGCGCGGATGCCGTCGAGTACGCCGTCGATGGCGGCGGGCGCCTCGCCGCCCAGCTTCGGCCGCAGGCGGCGCAGGTCGAGCGCGTTGAAGGCGATGCGCAGGTCGCGGAAACTTTCGATGGACGGATGGCGGTGGTCGTCGGTCGCGGCGAGGCGCGGGATCAGTTGCATCAGACGGTCGAGCATGCGCGCGGCGAGATTGCGCTGATCTTCGATCGGCTGCTTCGAGGCGCTCAGCGCCACGTCCGCCCAGCTCGAACGCATCAGCCGGCGCGCGGCGATCTCTGCGCCGAACGGCCGTGTCGCCTGGGTCCACAGGAAGGCGTACAGCAGGCCCGCGAGCCCCGCGAGATTACTGTTCAGGAAGACGAAGAAATCGGCGTCGTAGGCGTCCTGAATGCTGATGAAGGTCGCCGTGTTGACGGCCACCAGCATGGTGGCGAGATTGAACTGCGGCCGCGGAATCAGCGTGCCGACCAGAATGAACGGCCCCGCGAACAGGATCACCAGCATCGGGAAGTCGTGGACGTGCGGCAGCACGACGAACAGATAGAGCCCGGCCAGCGCGACACTGGCGGCGGTGGCCGTGAAGAACTTGAACACTTGCGGCGCGGGGTCGTCGAGCCCCGCGAAGAAGCAGCACGCCACCGCTGCCAGCGTGACCGCGCCGGCGCCGTCGTTCCAGCCCGAGCTGATCCAGAGCACGCACGCGAAGATGATGGCGCCGACCGCCGAGGCGGTCGAGAACAGCATGATGCCGCGATCGAAATAACGTTCCGTGCCGCCCAGCCGCCAGTGTCGAAAGCGCGGCTTCCAGGTGCCGTCTTCCGCCGTGATGAGGTGGCGCAGCGCGCGGCAGTCCTGCCAGACATCGATGAGTTGCGCGAGGCGCCACAAGGCATTCGAAAGCAGCGCGCCCTCCCACGTGGCGAGTGCCGCGGACGGCGGCTGCAACGCGGCGATGCGCCCGCGCAGGGCGTCGGCTTCGGGGTCGGGGCGCCGGCCCTGGCTGGCCGGGCGCAGCGGCATATTGAACCATTTGACGACGTCGGCGAGCAGCGGCTCGAGTCCGGCGGGACGCTCCCGCTGGCCGCCGAGCAGGGCCACCAGCGGATCGGCCAGCGACGACATGATGGGCAGCAGCAGTTGCATGCGGCCGCGCAGGTCGCGGGTGCGGTTCAGGATGTCGGGCCGGGTATGGTCGTAGGCGAGCTGGCTTAGCAGCAGCTCGAGGCCGTTGACGGTGGCGGCGAGCCGCTGGCGGCAGGCCGAGATCGAGGCGCCGGCGATGTGCCCGGAGAGCGTCTCGGTGGCATAGAACACGGCGTCGCGGAACCAGCCGTCGGTGCGTTCGACGATGGACGGCGCGAGCCGGTTCGGAAACACCGCGCCGCCGACGACACTGGCGCACACGATGCCGAGCAGGATCTCCTCGGTGCGGGTGATGGCGAGGTCGAAGACATTGGTCGGATTGAACACGGCCGGCAGCGCGATCAGCGGCATCGTATAGCCCGCGAGCATGAAGACGTAGCTGCGCGCCGTGCGGTCGGAGATGGCCAGATAGAGCAGGGTGCCGGTCCAGAGTGCGACGACCACGCTGAAGAGATACGGCGACTCGACGAAGGGCGGCACGAACAGAACCGCCGCCGAGGCGCCGAGGGCCGTGCCGAGCGCGCGATAGAGCGCCTTCGAACGGGTCGCGCCGACAAACGGATTCGACACGATGTAGACCGTTGCCATGGCCCAGTAGGGACGCGGCAGTTCGAACAGGAGCCCGAGGTAGAGGGCGAGCATCGCTGCCGCAAAGGTCTTGACGGAAAACAGCCAGTCGCGCAGTGAGGGGTAGACCATGGGGCGCTAGGCGGCGGCTGGCGTGGCGTCCGCGCGCCGCCATGCCCGGGCGAGTCCACGGGGGCTGCTGACGCCGGCGGGGTGGGCAGCGGGATTCGACATGGTTCGCATCGGCTCGGGTGAAGAGGGAGGCACCGGTAGTTTAAGCCCGGTTGTTATCCGGCGCGACCCCGAAAGCGGCGCGACCGTGAGACTTGCAGCAAGCTTGCATGATAAATGAGTCTGCCCCGATCGTGCGTCGAAACCAGCACACGCGGTCTTCTGGGCGGGCGAATCCGCGTGCCTCATATAGATCGAAGAATTCCTTTGTTCTCGCCGCCGCCTGCTTCTCTTATCGTTCACCCCGGTCATCAAAACAACACCTGATTACGGGAAATCATCCAATGAAGAAGCGCCTTTCTCTGCTGGCCATCCCCGCCGGCCTGGTCCTGTCCGCCGGCGCTCAGGCGCAAAGCAGCGTCACGCTGTACGGCATTGTCGACGCAGGTATCGCCTATGTGCATAACGCGCAGAGCAGCAACGGCCAAAACCAGTCCACCCTGGTCAAGTTCGCGAGCGGCAACATCTCCGGCAGCCGCTGGGGCCTCAAGGGCACGGAAGACCTGGGCGGCGGACTCGCGGCGATCTTCCAGTTGGAAAACGGCTTTAACCTCGGCACCGGCGCGCTCGGCCAGGGCAGTCGCGAGTTCGGCCGCAAGGCGGTGGTGGGCCTGACCGGCAACGCGTGGGGTACCGTCACGCTTGGCCGTCAATACGATCCGATCGTCGATCTGGTCCAGGGGCTGACCGAGGACAACTACTTCGGCGGTGTGTTCGGCACGCCGGGCGACCTCGACAACTACGACAACAGCTTGCGCGTCAGCAACTCGGTCAAGTACGTGAGCCCGATCTTCGGCGGCTTCCAGGTCGAAGCGCTGTATGGCCTCGGCGGTGTGGCCGGCTCGACCGGCAGCGGCCGCACCTGGAGTCTGGGCGCGGCCTATGCGAACGGGCCGCTGTCGCTCGGCGCCGGCTATTTCTACGCCAACGGCGGCAACACGCTGACCAACGGCTTGCGCACCTGGACCAGCAGCTCGGACAGCCTCTTCAACACGGTGATCAACTCGGGCTTCGCCAGCGCCAACTCGATCCAGATTGCCAAGGTGGGCGCGCAGTACGTGATCGGCGCCGCGACTATCGGCGCGGCGTACTCGAATACCCAGTACGGCAGCGATGCCTTCTCCGCGTTCCACGAGACGGCCAGGTTCAACAACGGCTCGGTGTTCTTCAACTATCAGTTCACGCCAGCCGTGCGGGCCGGCGTGGGCTACAACTACACGTCGCTGACGGGACCGTCGTCGGCGCACTATAACCAGGCCAACCTGGGCGCCGACTATGCCGTGTCCAAGCGCACCGACCTCTATGCGCTGTTCGGCTACCAGAAGGCGAGCGGCAAGACCTTGAACTCGAGCGGCGCAACGGTGAACGCGGACGCGTCGATCGGCGACTTCGGCGTGAACTCGGGTAGCAACTCCCAGGACGTGGCGGTGGTCGGGATCCGCCACAAGTTCTGAGGACGGGAGAGCGCAAGCGTCTGGATCAGCAGGACGGTTGCGGTTCCCGAGGGCTGAATGCCGATGCTGGATCCTGAGAGAGAACAGGGCCCACGGTGCAGACCGTAGGCCCTTTTTTCGTTGCGGGCGCGAGCGCGGCGGGCTGCATTGTCGGGCCAGGTCCATGTGCGCGTATGTGTTGCGCATGGCTGTGTCTCGCCCGCGCGCAGCCGGCGGTGGCGTACCGTAGACCGCTAGCCGCTTCGCAGACTACACTGCGGACCAGGTCGCACGGACGGTCCTCGCCGCCGGCGCATCGATCGACATCCGCATAGGCAATCAACAATGAGAAACAACACTGCCCAGGCTATCCGGTTGCGTGAGGCAACGCTGCTTCGCCGCGCGCTGCAATGGCTACGTACTCACGGGCTATGGCTCGTGATGGCGAGTGCGCCGCTGCCCGCGCTGGCGCAACAGGTGGCCGCGGTGCAACCGGCGTCGACCGGCGCCGCGGGTGTGACGGTGGCCGGTGCTTCGCTGCTGCCCGGTCTGGTGCGCGAGCATATTGGCTTGCCGGTCACCTTGCCGGACGGTGCGAAGCCCACGCTCGAAGCCCTGGTGGTGCGGCCGGATCGGCCGGGCCGCTGGCCGCTCGTGCTGATGACGCCGGGTACGCCGCGCAGCGGCGGCGCGGGCGTCGTGGACCGTGCGCCGGAACTGCTGCTGAACGCCGCGGTGGCGTTCGCGCAGCGCGGCTACGCGGCGGTGATCGTGTTGCGGCGCGGCTTTGGTCACTCGGATGGACCCTATGCGGAAGGCCTGGGTTCGTGTCGCAACGAGGACTATCCCGGCGCGGGCAAGGTCTCCGCCGACGACATTCTCGGCGCGCTGGAAACGTTGCATGCGCAACCTTGGGTGGACCCCGAGCGCGTGATCCTGCTCGGCAAGTCGACCGGCGGCTTTGCGGTGCTCGCGGCGGCCGCGCGCAATCCGCAGGGCGTGGTGGGGGTGCTGGATTTCGCCGGCGGCCGCGGTTCGCTGCGCCCCGACTACGTGTGTCAGGAGGACCGACTGGTTGCCGCCGTCGAGCAATACGGCACGACCGCAAAGATTCCGAGCCAGTGGGTGTGGTCGGAGAACGATCACTATTTCAGCCCTGAGCTGGCCCAGCAGATGCTGAGCGCTTACACGTCGCATGGTGCGCCGGCGCAGCTCGCGGTGCTGCCACCGTTTGGCGAGGACGGGCATGAACTGCTCTACGATGCGCCGGCGCAAGCCTGGTGGCCGGCGGCGGAGCCGTTCCTGAAGCGCCTGAATCTGCCGACCGCGGTGGTGGTCGATTTGCCTGCGCTGGCCGCTTTACCTGCGCCGGCGGGTTTGAATCCCGGCTGCCAGACGCGCTTCGATACGTACGGCGCGTCGCGCAATGAAGGCAAGGCCTTTGTGATTGCCGAAGGCGGTCACTGCTCGTCCGACGTGACCGAGCGTTCGGCGCAAGAGGCGGCGCAGCATGCGCTGGAGTACTGCAACGGGAAGTGGTCGGGGTGCAAGGTTTATGCGCAGGGGCAGGGGGTGGCGGAGTAGTGCGCCCACGTGAGGACGGGGGCATAGTCACGCAACCCCCGCCGGTCCGGCTAGCTCGCACTCAAGGAAAATCCGGCCGCGCCGGAAACTGCCGGTCGCTTTCCCACAGTCCTTGCAACTGGCGCGAAGCGGCTTGCCACTTGCCGTCTACGAAGCGGTAAGTCCGGTACGTGGTGACGAAGTTATTTCCATCCACGGCCGGCGCGCAGAAAACATCTTCGATCTCTTCGGTCGCCCCCGCGCCTGAACGCGGCGGCACGATTTTCCAGTCGGCCTTGCCGGTGCGTGCGAGGACAAGCGGAGCGGCCTCGCCTTGCGCCGATTCGTAGCGCGCGGGTTCGAGCCCGCTATGCGCCGGCACCAGCATCTCCGTGGCCGGCCCGCTGTACGAACCCATGGGCGCGGTTTCGTCGATGGTCAGGAACCATGCAGACGCAGGCAAGCCATGCAGCGGCGCAGCTTCGAGCGTGGCGAGCGGATAGTCGAGCTTTCGGCTGGCGAGCACCGTATCCGCTGCCGAGACGAGTTGCACTTGTGCGTTCAGCAGCGGGGCGTGACTCACGCCTTCGGGCAGCGCGTCGGCGCTTGCTGCGCTTTGCCACAGCGTCTTGTGCAACTCGGGCGTGATGCGTGCGTCTTCGAGAATCTCGAGGAACGTCCCGGCTCGATCGGCGGTCGGCAGGCGCTGCGCGACGCGATAGCCTTGTGCAAGTGCGATTGCGGGCGTTGTCGCGGCGGAGGCTGCGGTGGTGTGCAGCGCGGCTGGCGGTGGCGTTGGTGTAGCCGCTAGCGTTACCGGTTGCGCTGCCGCCGGAGTCGCTGCGTGCGGCGCGGCTGGCGTGACCACCTGAACCGAAGCTTGCATGACGCCGGCCGCAGCCGTCTGCGTACGATCCCCCGCAGCAGGCGCAAAATCGATGTTCGGGATAACGAACGTTTGATCCGTCTGCGCACCCGGAGCACGATAGGTCACCACCGAGGTATTTTTAAAGGCCTTTTGCACCGTCACCTTGATACCCGGCTTGATATCGATGCAACCGCCCGAGGCCGCGAGACTCTGCGTCTGAGGTTCCGGCGCCGCTGCATGGGTGCGGCTGTCGCCGCCCGGCAGCGTGAGCCGCGAGAGCGCATCGGCGGAGGTGCACATGACGCCCGGATGCATGGCGATCAGGTCGTCGGCCTGCGCGTGAGTCGAAAGTGCGCCAAGGCTCAACGCCAGCATGGCGAAACGTGTTTGCAGCATCTACCGTCCTCGAGATTCAATCCAGCCGCGGATTATAGAAAACCGTTGCCACCGCAACAAGCGAAAGCTCGACCATGAAGCTGCCGCGTTGCCGCTCCGGCGCAATTCAGTTGCAACCCGGTCGCCACTCAGTCACCACTCCCACCCCGTCCACCCGGCCCGCCGCACCCAGCCCCCGTGCTACGATGATTTGCCGAGCGTGATGGAGACCCGCATGAATCCGGAGACCGTAGCCAGGTTCGACCACGAATTTGCCCCCCGTATTGCCGCCACGCTCGCCGGCCTGTTCGACACCGGCGTCCACGCGGAAGTCTTGCCCTATCAGGGCCACGGCCACCCTACGCGGGTCAGGGTATGGGCCGAGCCCATCGAAGCGCTGCGTCACTATCCGCACGCGCTCAATCTGCACCTCACCTGGGACAGCGACGAAATCGAGCGCCTGATGGACGATGATGGCGAGACGCGCTTTTCGCGGTATCTGAACGCGCTGCCGCGCAAGCTCGACGCCTGGCACTTTGCGCGCGAACTGGATTTCCGCTCCCATACGCAGGCCGAAGCCGAAATGCTGTTGGGTGGCCTGGACTTCGAGGCCTAGCGGTAGCGGACGCTCCAACGCGCGCCGCAGCGGCATCAGTCAATTATTAAAAATGAATCCCGTTCAGTCGGGGCGAAAGGAAGCCGTAATAGGCGAGAGAGACGCAAGCAGCGCCGACACGTAGGCGCTTTTAGCGCACGTCGTGCAACGGAGGCGCTCAAGAACCCCGGTCGTCCGGGGCATTGCCGCGTGTGGGCCGCTTGCCGTCACTCATTCACCGCCTTCCGGACGGAGTCCTTCGCATGGGCATGCGCTCCATTGCAGTCAAACTGAGCCTCATTTTCGGCGCGGCGCTCGCGGCCACGATTCTCGCCATCACGCTGTTCGCCACGCTCAATGTCCGCCGCCAGGCGGTCGACAGTTTCAACGAGGCGAGCAACGGGCAGATTCGCCAGATCGACGCCAGCCTCAAAGACACGTTCAAGCGGATTCACGACAACGTCGTGTTTCTGTCCGATACGCCGCTGGTCCAGTCGGCCAATGAATCGGTGAGCAACTATCTGACCCATGGCGGCCAGATGACGCCCGACACCAACGGGGGTGTCGAGACCGATATCTTCCATCTGCTGCAGCGCTTCGGCGACAGCCATCCCGATCTGCAATACGTCTACATCGGGACGAAGTGGGGCGGCTATGTGCAGTGGCCGAAGGGCAAATTCACCAGCGATCACTACGATCCGCGCGAACGCCCGTGGTTCACCCAAGGCACCCAGGCCGCCGGCGAGGTGCGCCGCACGCCCGCTTACGCGAACTCGGGCGGCGACAAGAACGTCATCATCAGCTTCGTGCGCACCATTCAGGACAGCCAGGGCAAAGCGCTCGGTGTGCTCGGCATGGATATTTCGCTCGACGGCTTCGCGAAGATGATCGGCCAGGTGCGCTTCGGCGACACCGGCTATCTGATGGTGGTCGAAGACAGCGGCACGGTGCTGGTCGATCCGCGCGAGCCGTCGCATAACTTCGAGCCGCTCAAGGACCTCGGCGACGGCTATCGCGAACTCGCGGATATCGCGAACGGCGCGCAGTCGGTGGCTATCGACGGCACGCAATACGACGGCGTCATCTATACGTCGCCGGAGCTGGGCTGGAAATACATCGGCCTGATTCCGCACCGCGAGATGATGGCGTCGGCCAATCGCCTGAGCGCGATCCTGATTGCAGCGGGCCTGATTGCGCTTGCCGCCGCGCTGGCACTGACCACCGCACTCGGCCGCAAGCTGACCGCGCCGCTGCGCCAGGTATCGAACGGCATGCAGGACATCGCTTCGGGCGACGGCGATCTGACGCAACGTCTGCCGGTGACGAGCGACGACGAGGTCGGCGTGCTGGCCGCGCAATTCAATGCCTTCGTCGAGAAACTCAATGGCGTGCTGTTGAACATTCGCGCCAACAGCGAGACGCTGCGCGTCGCGACCGGCGAGATCTCGGCGGGCAACGCCGATCTGTCGGCCCGCACTGAACAGCAGGCCGCCGCACTCGAGGAAACCGCGGCCAGCATGGAAGAGCTGACCTCCGCCGTCAAACAGAATGCCGACAACGCGCGGCATGCCAGTTCGCTGGCGGCGAATGCGTCGGACGTGGCGCGCCGCAGCAGCGACGTGGTGGAGCGCGTCGTGGTGACGATGAGCGATATCAGCCAGAGCTCGAGCCGGATCGCGGATATCACCGGCATCATCGAAGGCATCGCGTTTCAGACCAATATTCTCGCGCTCAATGCGGCGGTCGAATCGGCGCGCGCCGGCGAGCATGGCCGCGGCTTCGCGGTGGTGGCGAGCGAAGTGCGCAGTCTCGCGCAACGCTCATCGAGCGCGGCCAAGGAGATCAAGGAACTGATCGGCGCGTCGGTCGGCAAGATCCATCAGGGCTCGGCGCTTGCCAGCGAAGCCGGACAGACCATGTCGGAAGTCACGCATGCCGTCGGCCAGGTGACGTCCATCATGGGCGAGATCGCGGCCGCATCCGACGAGCAGAGCCGGGGCATCGCCCAGGTCAATCTGGCTATCACGCAGATGGACGACGTCACGCAGCAAAACGCGGCGCTCGTCGAGGAGGCTGCGGCGGCGTCCCGTTCGCTGGAGGATCAGGGACGGCAACTGAACGAAACAATCGCCGCGTTCCGCCTGCGGGCGCGTGAGTGAATGGTACGGCTGACGCGGGCAGCGCCCACGCCAGCCGTCAACCGCATGGCGCCGTGGGGCGCCTAGAACCGCCCATTCGTATCGGTGCCCGGCGCGAACGACACGCCGCGCAGCACCTCGCCGAAGCCCGCACCGCGCAACGTGACGAACTTCTCGCCGGCGGCCGCGGCTGCGGTGGTGTTCTTCAGCAGATCGCGCGTGACCACCAGCCGGTTCGGATCCGCGCCGATGTCGCCGTCGCCGCTCACCGTCGACGTAATCGCCCACAGCGTCACCGTGCCGTCGCCTTCGACGCGGCCGGTCAGGCTGCGCAGCCCGTCGGTAGCCGGCGCCCAGGGCAGACCCGTGGCCGGATTCGAACCGGTCGGATAACCCGGCACCGTGTACTGCGTGCCGAGATTGAGACCGGCCTGCAGCGTATAGGCCAGTGTCCACTTCTTCGCCGTAGCGTTATAGATCCACTTCTGCAAACCGGCGCCCGTCTGCGCGGCGGCATGCGTGAAGAGATCGCTGCCGCCCGTGTAGCCGTCGCCTTCATCCGCGACGTAAAGCGTCGTGGCATTGGCGAACCACAGGCCGAACGGGTAGGCGAGCGTGGTGGCGCTCTTGTTGGGCGTCGACGGGAAGCCTGCCAGAATGCACATGTTGCTGGGCAGGCCGCTCGTTTGCAGTGTGGCGGCGGTGTAGGCGAGCGCGGTGGTGGGCAGCGTTGCATTCGCCGCGGGCACACCTGTACCTGACGGGCAGGCCGTCCCGGTGGTGTCGAGGAAGTACACGGTGTTGACGCCGTTGCTGCCGCTGCCCTTGGTGTAGTACAGGACGTTGTTGTAAATCGTGATGCCGCGGAAATTGTCGTCCTTGCCGATCTTGTCGGCCTTGGCGCCGAGTTCGGTGACCGAGAAGCTGCCGAGCGGCGTCGGCGTGCCGGGATTCTGCTGGGCCTCGGGCTGCTTCGACGGGTCCACGATCTGCGCGCCGGTGCCGACGATGATGCCGTTGGGTTGCGGATTCGCGCCATTGCCGGCGTTGCCGGTCGTGTAGAACACGCCGTCGTGACCGTTACCCGGGTTCAGAATCGCAGCGCGTCCGTTATCGCCGCTATAGGCGTTCGTTTCGGTGAAGCGGAAATGGCCCGCGCGGTCGACGAGTGCAATGCCGCGATAGAAGTTTTGCCCGTCCGGATTGGTCGGATCCACCACGCCCGGTGTGTTCGCATTCGAGACGTCGAGCGCATTGACCGGCGCAACGTAGCCGACGAAGCTCAGATACCGGCCATCGGTCGACAGGTGCAGGGCCAGTTCGGACTTCGAACTGAAGCTCGTCACGAGTTGGCCCTGCGCATTGCCCTGATGCAGGCTGTTTGGCACTTCCAATGAACTGACGATTGCACCCGAAGGCGTCAACTGATCCAGATAGATCCGCGAGGTGACGCCGAAATTGGCGTCGTACAGCACGTTGTTCCACACGTACGGATAGGTGCCGTCGTTCGTGGCGCCGGTGGCTGCGCTGCAGCCGCCCGTCGTGTTGGCGCAGTTCGGCGGCAGGATCGTGCCCGGCTGGACGTTGCCCGACAGATTGTCGTAGACGCTGCGACTCACCACCAGCAAGCCTGGAAAGAACGGGCTTTCACCTTCGAAAGGAAACTGCTGTGCGTAGGCGCTCACGCTTGCGGCAAACAGGGTCAAGGCAAGCAGCGGGGTGCGTGCCTTGAGCGCGGCACGGGCAGTCAGACGGGACGTGAGGGGCGAATTGAAACGGGAAGGCGCGCAAGCACCGGTGGCGGTTTGCATCTGTAGTCTCCGTACGGCATTTGGGGGAATAGTTGTGACGGACTTGCAGGACAACCGCGCTACCGTAGCAGCGCTTCATGAAGGATTATTGACGTGCCGCTTTCACTTTCGTCAGGCAGAGGCGCCCAGGCGGAAGAAGCTGACGCTCTGCACCAGGCCTGAGGCTTTGCTCTGCACCGCATCGGCGGCCGCCGCGGCCTGTTCGACCAGCGCCGCGTTGCTCTGTGTGACCTGGTCCATCTGGTTGACCGCGTCGTTCACTTCGGCGATACCGGTGGCCTGATCGACCGTGGCGGTGGCAATCGCCTCGACAATGCGCGTGACGCTGCCCGCGCTTTCCACCACGCCATCCATCGTATGGCTCGCGCGCTGGATCAGTTGCGTGCCGGCGTCGATGGTCGCCACCGACTCGCGGATCAACGCCTTGACCTCGCGGGCCGCGTCCGCCGAGCGCTGCGCGAGACTGCGCACTTCGCTGGCGACCACCGCGAAGCTGCGTCCCTGGGTGCCGGCGCGAGCGGCCTCGACGGCCGCGTTGAGCGCGAGGATGTTGGTCTGCGCGGCAATCGCTTCGACCACCGCGATGATGTCGACGATGCGCTTCGACGCCGCGTTGATCTGCTCCATCGTACGCACGGCATCGCTCATTACGACGCCGCCGTCGCGCGCCGCCTGCGCCGCGGTTTGCGCGAGTGCGGTCGCATTGCGGGCGTGGGCGGCGTTCGTTTGCACGGAATCGGTGAAGTGCTGCATCGAAGCCGCGGTTTCTTCGAGCGACGCGGCTTGCTGTTCGGTGCGCGCGGACAGATCGAGATTGCCCGCTGCGATCTGCTGGGTGGCGGAGGAAATCGTAGTGGCGCCTTCGCGGATTTCGCTGACGATATGACGCAAGCGATGATTCATATCGTTCAAGGCAACCAGCAACTGACCGGTTTCGTCCGTGCCCGTCACTTCGACGTCGGCGCGCAGATCGCCGGCGGCGACCGCTTGCGTCACCCCGACCGCCTGGCGGACCGGCCCGGTGATGCTGCGGCTCAGGAAGCCGATCGCCGCCACGCCGAGCATCAGTGCACCCAGCACGACCACCAGCAGCAGCGTGCAGGCGAGGCGATAGGCGTCTTCGGAGGTCTGCTGGATGCGCTCGTCCGAAGCCTGCGCCTGTTGCATGACGGAGGCGACGATCGCATCGATCGCGGCAGTCGGGGGACGGTCGATACCTTTGACGAGGGCGTCGACGGTGTGCGGGCTGTTTGCGTCGGCGACATCGAAATGCCTGAGCGCATCGAGGTAGCTGGTTTGCAGCGAGGCGTGCGTTGCGATGGCATTGTCGACGCCGTCGAGGTTGACACCCAGCGCGCTCAACTGACTTCTGAGCTGTTGCAACGCTGCGGTGGTCTTGTCGCTTTGCGCGACGAAAGCCTGCTGGTGGGTGGCGAGCGCCGCGGCATCGCTGCTGCGCAACAGCAGGTCTTTCCATTCCTGGACCTGCTTCTTGAATTCGACCTGGGCGACACGCGCGGTGTCGGCCGCACGGCTGTACTGCTCGAGCGTCTGGGCCGACTCGATCTGCAGCGCGTGAGTCTTCGACAGCGCGTGCCATCCTTCCAGACCGACGACCATCGTTGCCGCCAGCAGCACAGCCCCAAGCAGCGCCAGCTTGGCGGCGATTTTCATATTTCGATAAAACGACACACCGACTCCTGATACGTGATGCGGATCGCCGCCTCGCGCCCACGCTTGTGACATCGGCGCGGCGGCTGGAGCCGCAGAAACCCCGGCCGGACTTTAAGGCACGGTGCGGTGCGCCGCAAGTCCGGAAAGACCATAATGATAATTAGACCTGCTGAGGGTATGAAACCCTCGAATCAATCGAGCCGGAACTGGGTGACGGCCGTCGCGAGACTGACGGCTTGCGATTGCAGCGCGGCGGCCGCGGCCGTGGATTGCTCCACCAGCGCCGCGTTCTGCTGCACCATTTCGTCAAGCTGGGACACCGCGCGATTGACTTCCTGAATGCCGCGCGTCTGTTCGGTGGCGGCCTGGGTGATTTCGGAAATGATCGTCGTCACGTTCGACACGTTGCTGACGATCTCCGTCATCGTTTCACCCGCGTGGCGCACCTGGTTCGAACCGGAGGCGACGCTCGAGACTGTCGACTCGATCAATCCCTTGATTTCCTTGGCGGCTTGCGCGCTGCGCTGCGCGAGGCTGCGCACTTCGCCGGCCACCACCGCGAAGCCGCGGCCCTGTTCGCCGGCGCGGGCCGCTTCGACCGCCGCGTTGAGCGCGAGGATATTGGTCTGGAAGGCAATGCCGTCGATCACGCCGATGATGTCGGCGATCTTCACCGAGGCGCTTTCGATTTCCCGCATCGTGGTGATCACTTCGGAGATCACGACGCCGCCGCGCGAGGCGACGAGCGAAGCCGATGCGGCAGTGTCGTCGGCCTGTTTGGCGGAGCTGGCCGACTGGCCGACCGTCGCCGTGATTTCCTCCATCGACGCCGCGGTTTGCTGCAGGCTCGCGGCGGCGGATTCGGTGCGGCCCGACAGGTCGACGTTGCCGGCGGCAATCTCGTTGGCGGCCACCCGCACCGACTCGCTGGCGTCGCGAATCTGCCGCATCACGCGGCTCAGCTTGTCGATGAAGCTGTTGAACGAACGCGCGATCTGCGCGACTTCATCCTCGCCGATGGCGGGCAGGCGCTGGGTCAGATCGCCTTCGCCGGAGCCGATTGCATCCATCGCATCGCGCACCTGCGAGAGGCGCCGGAACGACACGGCGGTCACCGCCGCCACGATCGCCGCGGCGATGCCGGCAATCACGATCAGCGCAATGATCGAGGTGGTCAGCAGCGAACGCATGCCGGCGGTCGCTTCGGCTTTGTCGAGCGCGACGATCGCGATCCAGTCGGTGCCGGCAATCGGTTGCGCGCGCAGCAGTTTGGTGCTGCCGCCAATCTCGACCGGCAGCGGATGATCGAGCGTCGTCAGCGTCGCCAGTTTGTCGGCGGTGAGATCCGGCGCGAGATCGGTGACGGGCTTCAGGATCAGCTTCGCGTCGGGGTGCGCGACGATCTGGCCGCTGCTGTTCACCAGCATGCCGAAGCTCGAGGGTGTCGGATGAATCGCCTTGATGTTGGCGATCACGCTGCCCATTTCGACGGTGCCCGCCACCACGCCCTTCACGACGCCGTCGCGAATCATCGGCGAGACGAAGGACACCACCAGACGACCGTTGGCGATGGACACGTAAGGTTGCGACACGGTCGGCTTGCCTGCTGCCAGCGCCTGCTTGTACCAGGGGCGGACGGTCGGATCGTAGTCGGACGGGATGCCGGTCGGGTCCTCGAACTTCGATGTCTTGTCGGCGTAACCGGCGTAGACGTTAGCGAAGTTTCCGGCGCTGGCCATCAGCTTGAACGTCGGTATCGGATCGGGCTGTAGCGCGGGACCCTGCAACGAGTCAATCATCTGACTATTGGTGGCAACCCATTGGTTGATGCCGGCCACGTGACCGCTCTCGACGGCTGTGAGGCTGTCGTCGATCGAAGCGGTGTTGTATCCGTTGGCAACGAAGTAGTTGAGCCCCGTATTGGCGGCGAGCGCTACGACAACGATGGCGACGCACAGGGCGACAATACGCGCGCGAATGGATGAGAACATGGTGGGCGTCTTTCGGTGGTGAGCAGGAGTCGATAAGGCGACACGCCTCGCCCGGGTATACGGCGGCGCTGGAGTGGACTTGAGGCGGGCGTGTGAGCGAGGGTGCTTTCCGCGCGTTACAGAACGCATTTGAGTGCCTGTAACAAGGCACTTCAGGCGTTGGACGGCGCGCGGGACATTTTTGCCGCGAGCGGACCGGTATTCAATGCGTGCCTAAGAACACGCGTTGTATTTGTCTGGAGATATCGCGCCGTTTCGCTCTTACATGACGGCCGAATGGAGATGGTGCGGATGTTCGAGCGTCTCCGCGATGATGCGCAGCGCCTCTTCGCATTCTTCGCGATTCTTCGAACCGCCGAGGCACACACGCAATGCGTTGGGCGGATTGCCGTCGGTGGAGAAGGCGGCGCTGGCGACCGCGGCGATTCCCTGGTTGCGCAACTGCAGCGCCAGTTCGGACGAACTCCAGCCGCCGACGCCCGAGATAGGCAGCCACAGATGAAAGCCTTCCGGGTGCGCGTCGTAAGCGCCGTCGCCGAGTACGCGCGCGGCAATCGCCTGACGCGCCTTCGACTCGCTGCGAATCGCGTTGAGCATCTCCTGCGCCGTGCCGTCGTTGACCCACTGGGTGGCGAGCGAGACCGTAAACGGACTCGCCATCACCGTCGTCGCACGCAGGGCGCCCGCGAGGCGCTGTGTTTGGCGCGCGGTTGGCGCCTGCAGATAGGCGACCCGCAAGCCGGCGCCGAAACTCTTCGACAAGCCGGTGACGTAGTAGGTCAGCTCCGGTGCGAAGCTCGCCAGCGCATCCGGCGCTTGCAGCGGCAGCATCGCGTAGGCGTCGTCTTCGATGATGGGCACGTTGTAGCGCAGCGCGACATCCGCGAGCGCTTCGCGCCGCTTGTGCGTGAGCGTCAAGGTGCTCGGATTCTGCAGCGTGGGATTGCAATAGAACGCGCTCGGCTTGTCGGTCTTGCAGAGCGCTTCGAAGGCATGGGCAAGCGGCCCTTCGTCGTCGCGCGCGAGCGCCTGCAAGCGCACACCGAGTTGCGCGGCAATCGCCTTGATGCCGGGATAGGCGAGCGTGTCGAGGCAGATCATCGCTCCCGGCCGTGCCAGTTGCGAGACCAGCGCGACGAGTGCGCTATGAATGCCGGGGCAGACCAGCACGTTGTCCGCCGAACAGTTGGGCAAGCGGCGCTTGAGCCATTCGGCGCCGGCTGCCTTGTCCGCGGGCGTGCCGCCGAAGTCCTGGTAGCGCAACAACTGGTAGGGATCGCTCGCCGCCATCAAACGCGCCGCGGACTCGCGCAGACGCGCCGCGTACTCGGCCGGCTCAGGCGGCGTATTCATGGTCATTTCGATGCTGCTGCCGCCCGACAGCGGTAGCGTCGCCGTGCGCCCGCGCACGAAAGTCCCGCTGCCGGCCCGCGAATCGAGCAGGCCGCGCTTCTTCGCCTCCGCATAGGCCCGCGCCACCGTGGTGTAGTTGAGCGCCAGTTCGTCGGCCAGATCGCGCAGACCCGGCAGGCGGTCGCGCGGCCGCAGGCGTCCGGTGGCGAGGTCTTCTTCGATCAGATCGGGAATCGCCAGGTAAGCGGGTTTGCGGATTTCGGCGAGGCGTTTGATCCAGTGATGTGTCGGGCTACTCATCGTTTTTGCGCAAATGAATGACGGTTAAAAAGCCTCGCCGATGCCTCGCTTGGCCTTCGAAAAGTGATCGCCTGCAATGATCGGATTGATCGTATCTGGTGAATGACTGCACCGGCCCTGCGCATGCGCACCAGCAAGATCGCACCCGGCTGGTGCGATCAAGGCCCGCAAGGCCGCATTCCCTGATGGCGTGGGCTATACGCAACCTTCGGGCCAAAAAAATTTTCGCGGCGCTTAACGAATGATCGTCTGTTTGATTGGAAAGTGATCGCATGGGCGGCGTCGTCGAGTGGCACGGGCGTTGCGTTAGTGGGAGCGGCGCAGAAGTCATGCAGCGCTACCGGATACCACGCGACATCCCTGTTCACGCAAACCACTTTGGAGAGTGCCATGCCAGCCGTCAACAAACCGCTGCATCAGAAGGGCGATTACCTCGTCGACTACGAAGAGAAGGTCTTCGAGGACGTGAAGGCCGAGCCGGGCGAAAAGGCGCTCGTCACGTTTCATACGGTGGCGTTCGAAGGCTCGATCGGTTTCGTCAATCTGTTGCAGGCCACGCGCCTGCAACGCAAAGGTTTCGAGACCTCAGTACTCCTGTACGGTCCGGGTGTCACGCTCGGCTTGCAGCGCGGCTTTCCGACGCTCGGCGATGAAGCGTTTCCCGGCCATCTGAACTTCAACAAGCAGTTGCTGAAGTTCATGGAGGAGGGCGGCAAGGTGTATGCCTGCCGCTTCGCGCTGCAGGCGCTGTATGGCCACGGCGAAGCCTCGCTGATCGAAGGCATTCGCCCGATCAGTCCGCTCGACGTGCTGGATATTCAGCTTCTGCATCGCAAGGACAACGCACTGATCATCCACACCTGGACGGTCTGAGCACAGGCGGCCCCCACCATGTCTGAAAAACGCATTGTTCGTGCCGCCGCGGTCCAGATCTCACCGGACTTCGAGCGCAGCGACGGCACCCTCGACAAGGTCTGCGAAGCCATCGATCAGGCCGCACGCGAAGGCGTGCAACTGATCGTGTTTCCCGAGACCTTCGTGCCGTATTACCCGTACTTTTCGTTCGTGCGTCCGCCGGTGGCCTCCGGCGCCGATCATATGCGGCTCTACGACGAGGCGGTGGTGGTGCCCGGTCCGGTGACGCAGGCCGTGGCCGAACGCGCGCGCCTGCATCGCATGGTGGTCGTGCTCGGGGTCAACGAGCGCGATTACGGCAGCCTGTACAACACGCAACTGATTTTCGACGTGGACGGCCAGTTGCTGCTCAAGCGCCGCAAGATAACACCGACTTTCCACGAACGGATGATCTGGGGGCAAGGCGACGCGGCGGGGCTGAAGGTCGTGCAGACCGCGGTCGCGCGGGTCGGCGCGCTGGCCTGCTGGGAGCACTACAACCCGCTCGCGCGCTATGCCCTGATGACGCAGCACGAGGAGATTCACTGCAGCCAGTTTCCGGGTTCGCTGGTAGGGCCGATCTTCGCGGAGCAGATCGAAGTCACGATCCGTCATCACGCGCTGGAGTCCGGCTGCTTCGTTGTCAATGCAACCGGTTGGCTGACCGAAGCGCAGATCGCCTCGGTGACCGGCGACACGAATCTGCAGAAGGCGCTGCGCGGCGGCTGCAATACGGCAATCGTCTCGCCTGAAGGCCAGCATCTGGCCGCGCCGCTGCGCGAAGGCGAGGGCATGGTGATCGCGGATCTGGACATGGCGCTGATCACGAAACGCAAACGCATGATGGATTCGGTCGGCCACTACGCGCGGCCGGAACTGCTGAGTCTTGCGATCAACGAACGGCCGGCTACGACGGTGTCGCCGATGCCGCCGTGGGGCGCTTCGGCTTCTGCCGCTGCCTCTGTCTTTGACACACCTCCAACCGGCGACGCCGGTCCCGATTTCAACTCAACCGTGGGATGCCGCGATGAACGCCAACGAGACCTTGCCGGCCGCTAGCCGGCAATTGATGACGGAGTTGCAGTCGGTGGGCTTGCGGCTTGCCGATCCGGGTACCGGCGTCGCCAGCCGCCGCGGCGGTGCGGGACCGTCGGACCACAAGGCCGTGACGGTGGACGGCGTGACCATCATGGTGCCGGTGCATACCAACACGGCGTGGCACTCGCCGTTCGTCGCCGCGCCGGCGGATGCGGGCGGCGTGAGTGCGCTGCTGCGCGGCACGATCCCGATTGCCAATATCAGCTTTCCGAAGGCGCCGCGTTTTTACGGCATGCAGACGCTCGACGGCGTGCCGTACTCGCATATCGCCACGCTGCACAGTGCGGATGTGCTGGCGACGACGGTGCTGCAGACCTGCATCCGCTACGAGAGCCGCCGCAAGACCTGCAAGTTCTGCGCAATCGGCCAGTCTCTCGCGGCAGGCCGCACGATTGCGCGCAAGACGCCCGAGCAGCTTGCCGAAGTGGCGCGCGCGGCGGTGCTGCTCGACGGCGTCAAGCATATGGTGCTGACGACCGGCACGCCGCCCACCAGCGACCGCGGTGCGCAGATCCTCTGCGAAAGCGCGTTTGCAATCCGCGCCGCCGTCGATCTGCCGATCCAGGCGCAGTGTGAACCGCCCGACGACGACCGCTGGTTCGCACGCATGAAAGCCAGCGGCATCGATACGCTCGGCATGCATCTCGAAGTGGTCACGCCGGCCTTGCGCGAACGCATCATGCCGGGCAAGTCGAGCGTGCCGCTGTCACGTTATCTGGCGGCGTTCAAGGCGGCGGTGGCGGTGTTCGGACGCGGCCAGGTCAGCACCTATATTCTCGCGGGACTGGGCGACAGCGCCGAAGCGATCTTGAGCATGTCCCGCGAACTGATCGAACTCGGCGTGTATCCGTTCGTGGTGCCGTTCGTGCCGATCAGCGGCACACCGCTCGAAGATCATCCGGCGCCGACGCCCGACTTCATGAAGTCGGTGCTGCAGCCGCTCGGTGCGATGCTCTCGGCAGCAAGTCTGCGTTCGAGCGACATCAAGGCCGGTTGCGGCAAGTGCGGCGCGTGTTCATCGTTGTCTTCGTACGAGGTGTGATCATGTTTGGCGAAGCGATCGCAGGGGTATCGGACGCGCTCGATGTCACACCGGCGTTATATACGCCGACCGAGTACCGCATCAAATGGACCACGCTACCGTGGGAAGCTGAGGAGGCCTACAAGCTGCGGCGCGCGGTGTTCTGCATCGAGCAGGGCATTTTCGTCGGCGACGACCGCGACGAAATCGACGAGCGTGCCCAGCAACTGGTCGCGGTGAGCTGTCTTGCCGGCATCCCCGAGCAGGTGGTGGGCACGGTGCGCATCCATCAGGAAGCGCCGGGCGTGTGGTACGGCTCGCGGCTGGCGGTGCACGCCGCGTTTCGGCGCCACGGCAAGATTGGCGCGACGCTGATCCGCCTCGCGGTGACGAGCGCGCATGCGCTTGGCTGCGAGACGTTTCTCGCGCACGTGCAGAGCCAGAATGTGCCGCTATTTCAAGCGCTGCATTGGGATGCCCTCGAACAGGAGATGGTGCATGGCCGCTCGCATCATTTGATGCAGGCGCAGCTCGGACACTATCCACCATGCACGGCGCCGCGCAGCGGCTTCGTCACGCAGGCGCGGAGCGGGTCATGAGTGTGGCGGATCTGGTCGCGGACCTGCGCGAGAGTCGTGGCTTCCGGCACAAGACGGATATTGCCGGGGTGGTGGCGTCGCTGGCGCGGCGCATGCCTCGTGGCGCGAGCGATCTCGGCCAGGCTGTCGCGTTAGGCGACGACTGCGCCGCGCTGGCGGACGGCGACGGCTACCTGCTGTTTGCCATCGAAGGCATGGTGAGCGATTTCGTGCAGGCGATGCCGTGGTTCGCGGGCTATAGCAGCGTGATGGTCAACGTCAGCGATATCTACGCGATGGGTGGCCGCCCGCTCGCCGTGGTGGATGCGTTATGGAGCGACGGTGTCGACGCGGCGCATGAGGTGCTGGCGGGGATGGCGGCGGCATCGGTGGCGTACGGCGTGCCGATTGTCGGCGGACACACCAACGCACGCAGCGATCGGGCGCAGTTGGCGGTATCGATCCTCGGACGCGCCCAGGCGCTGTTGTCGAGCTTCAACGCGCGACCCGGCGATCGCCTGCTGATGGCGGTCGATCTGCGTGGCCGTTTCGAAGAACCCTATCCGTTCTGGAATGCGTCGGTCGGCGCGCCGGCTGAACGTCTGCGCGGCGACCTGGAGTTGTTGCCGCAGTTGGCGGAAAACGGCCTGTGCGACGCCGCCAAGGACATCAGCATGGCGGGCACCCTCGGGACTGCGTTGATGTTGCTCGAATGCTCGCAGGTGGGCGCGCGAATCGACCTCGACACCATCCCCAAGCCCGCCGAGGTGCCGCTGGTGCGCTGGATCACGGCATTTCCGAGCTTTGGTTATCTGCTGGCAGTGCGCGAGGAACACGTCGAACGCGTGCAGGCGCTATTCGCGTCGCGTTCGCTCACCTGCGCGGCGATCGGCACGGTGGATGCGTCATGCGAAGTGGTCGTGCACCGCGGCGAGGAAGCGGCCGTGTTATGGGACTTCGGCGGCGAACCGTTTATCGTCCCCGCAGAGCAGGTGCTGCGATGAACAAGGATGCATTGCGGATCGCGTTGCTCACGCATTCGGTCGACCCGCGCGGCGGGGTCGTGCATACGCTCGAACTGGCGAGCGCGCTCAGCTCGCACAGACGCCGCCTGCCGTTCACCAGGCCATCAGCAGAAAGGAATCTCCATGCCTGTCATGCACTTTCGGATTCAATGGCCTGATGGCGACGAAGCGAATTGCTATTCGCCGTCGCAGGTGGTCAGCGATTTCTTTACGCCGGGTCACGCTTACCCGCTGGACGACTTTGTCCAACGCTCGCGCGAGGCGCTCAACATCGCCTCGGAGCGCGTGCGGCAGAAGTACGGTTTTGCCTGCTCGGCCGCGATGGATCAGCTCGCGCAGATCGAGCGCGACGCGGAGCGCTTTCGCGAGCAGGCGGGCGCCACCGTGAAAGTCATCGAGTTGGTCTGAACCGGATGCAACACACGGGTTCACACATGACCTAACCGTTTCGTCGGGCCAGCCGCGCGATATCGCCGCGACGGCCGGCCGATCTTCCACTTGCAAGGACGCATCATGTCGAACACAGCGCACTCCGTGAACAGCGGGACAGGCGAGCAAGGACACGGCGACGGCCGCTACAGCGTGCTCGTCGTCGGTGGCGGGCAGGCGGGGCTGTCGATCAGTTACTACCTGAAACAGGCCGGCGTCGATCACCTCGTGCTCGAGAAGCAGACGCTCACGCATACCTGGCGCACGCAGCGCTGGGACGCCTTCTGTCTCGTCACGCCGAACTGGCAATGCGGGCTGCCGGGCTACCCCTATGCGGGCGACGATCCGCATGGCTTCATGAAGAAGGACGAAATCGTCGCCTACCTCGACGGCTTCATCGCCATGGTGGATGCGCCCGTGCTGGAGCATACCCAGGTCAGCCGCGTGAAACGGCGCGATGACGGCATCTATGCGGTGACGACCAGCCAGGGCGATTTCACCGCCGATCAGGTGGTCGTGGCCTCAGGCGGTTATCACACGCCCATCGTGCCGCGCATGGCTGAACGCCTGCCTGCACAGATCGTGCAGATGCAGTCGTCCGAGTATCGCAATCCGCAGGCGTTGCCCGAGGGCGCGGTGCTGGTGGTGGGTTCGGGACAATCCGGCGCGCAGATCGCAGAAGACCTGCATCTGGCCGGCCGCAAGGTGGTGCTGGCGGTGGGCGAGGCGCCGCGCTGCGCGCGTTTCTATCGTGGACGCGATGTGGTGGATTGGCTCGCGGACATGCAGTACTACGATATGCCGGTGGAAAAACATCCGCTGCGCGAAGGCGTGCGTGACAACACCAATCACTATGTGACCGGTCGCGACGGTGGCCGCGATATCGACCTGCGCCGGTTCGCCGCCGAAGGCATGGAGCTGTACGGACGGCTCGAAGACCTGCGCGACGGCGTGCTGCACTTTGCGCCGAACCTCGCGGCCAATCTCGACGATGCGGACGACACCTATAACCGCATCAATGCCAGCATCGACGGCTTCATCAGCAAGAACGCGATCGACGCGCCGCCCGGCGACGTCTATGCCCCCGTCTGGCAGCCCGCGCATGAACGCACGACGCTCGCACTCGCCGACAGCGGCATCGCGGCGATCGTGTGGTGCATCGGCTTTACGCCGGACTTTAGCTGGATCGACGCACCCGTGTTCAATGGACGAGGCTATCCGGCGCACACGCGCGGCATTACGCCGGTCGAGGGCCTGTATTTCGTCGGCTTGCCCTGGTTGCACACATGGGGCTCGGGGCGGTTCTCGGGGATCGCGCGCGACGCGGACCACGTCGTGCAGGCGATTCTTGCGAAGCAGCGCGAACGCGCCGCGGCTTGCGCCTCGATGGCGGCTTGAGAAGTGAAGGTGAAGGCGCCCGGGCCGCGCACAGCGCGCGGCCCGGGAGACGGTCTTTACCGAGCGAGGCTTAGCTGCCCAGCGCCGGATCGCTCATGCTGCTGCGTCCCGTTTCCACGTGACCGGCGAGACGCCGCACGTAGGTCGCGTCCGTGTTGACGGTTATCGTCAGGTCGTACCAGCCGTAGGCGGCGCGCAGATCGAGGTAGAGCTCCTCCGTGCTGCCGCCCACGACGGTGCGCTTGACGCTCATGCTCGGATCGTACGCATTGCTGATGGTGAATTCGCAACGTGCCGTGCCGAGGTTCTGGAGACGCAACTGCAGGTTGCCGTTGGCGACGTCGTAACCTTCGGCCACTTCCGGTTGGGCCACTTCCGTATGGCTCCACCAGTTCGATGCGACCGCCGGCTTGCCGGCGAAACGGCGCAGATAGCCGTTCGGGCCGAACACGGTGTAGTCGTAAGTGCCGCTGGCGGTGACCGGGAAGTTGTCGTCAATGCGCTTGCCGGCTTCGACGGTATAGCTGCGCGGTGCAGCGCTGCTATTGGTGGCATAGACCAGGAACACGGCGCCGGCTTGCCCGCTGTTGAGGAAGCGCATCGACAGCTGGCCTTGCGAAGCCTCGTCGTGCAGGCGCACGAAGAGTTCGTAGGGCAGGGCACGCGCGGGGCGCACGCCCGGTTCCTGTTTCGGCACGGCCTGCACGAGCGGCGGCAGCGGCACATAGTCCGGGTGACGCAACTGGTCCGGCGGCACGTAGCCGGAAGTGCTCGGCAGCGTCGGCGTGGCGTCGTTCGGATTGACGAAGTTGAAGGCCGACGTCAGGTCGCCGCAGATCGCCTGGCGCCACGGCGTGATGTTCGATTCGGCGAGATTGTGGCTTTGACCGAAGCGCTTTTCGATGAAGCGGATCACCGACGTGTGGTCGAACAGTTGCGAGCACACATAACCGCCCTTCGTCCACGGCGACACCACGATCATCGGCACGCGCGGTCCAAGGCCGTACGGGCCGTTGGAATATTCGCCGGCCGTGTACTGGCCATTGCCCGTGTAGTTTTCGTTGGTGAGCGCGACCGTCGACAGGCCGCTGGCGCTGCTGGTCGGCGCAAACGGCGGCGCCATGTGATCGAAGAAGCCGTCGTTCTCGTCGTAGTTGACGAGCAGCACCGTCTTGCTCCACACCTCCGGGTTCGACGTCAGGATCTGCAGCACCTGATCGACATACCACGCGCCGTAGTTGGCGGGCCAGTTCGGGTGCTCGGAATAGGCTTCCGGCGCGACGATCCACGAGACCTGCGGCAGCGTGTTGTTGGTCACGTCCTGCTTCAGGACATCGAAGTAAGTGCCGCCGTTCGACACGTTGGTGCCCGTGCGTGCGTTGTCGTACAGCGGATTGCCCGGTTGCGCGTTGCGGTACTGGTTGAAGTACAGCAGCGAGTTGTCGCCGTAGTTGCCGATATACGGATTCGAGGTCCAGCCCCACGAGCCGTTGGCGTTCAGGCCGGTGCCCATGTCCTGATAGATCTTCCACGAAATGCCCGCGCTTTGCAGCACTTCCGGGTAGGTCGACCAGCCGTAGCCGAGTTCGGAGTTGTCGATCACCGGGCCACCGCCGTTGCCGTCGTTGCCCACCCAGCCGGTCCACATGTAGTAGCGGTTCGGATCGGTCGGGCCCATGATCGAGCAGTGGTACGCGTCGCAGATCGTGAACGCGTCGGCGAGTGCGTAGTGGAACGGAATGTCTTCGCGCGTCATGTACGCCATCGTCGTGGTGCCCTTGGCCGGCACCCACTGGTCGTAGAGGCCGCCGTTCCATGCGGTGTGCGTGCTGTTCCAGTCGTGCGCCAGATCCTGCAGGAACTGCAGGCCCAGATTCGGTGCGCTCGGACGGAACGGCAGCACATAGGCGGCGTCCGCGGCGATACCTTCTGCAAGCGGCTGATACCACACCGGATTGCCGGTGGGCAGCGAGACCGCGCGCGTGTCGCCGAAACCGCGCACGCCGCGCAGCGTGCCGAAGTAGTGATCGAACGAACGGTTTTCCTGCATCAGGATGATGATGTGCTCAACGTCCTGGATGGTGCCGGTTGCGTTGTTGGCAGGCAGCGCGAGCGCGTTGCGGATGCCGAGCGGCAGCATGCCTAACGCGGTTGCGGAGCCGGCAGCCGAGGCGGCTGCGCGTAGAAAATCACGGCGATTTTTTGATGTCATGTTGGGCTTCGATCTTCAGGAGAAGGAATATGCGCGACGGCACTCAAGCACAGGCACAGCCGGCGCGGGGACTCAGACGAACTCAATCAACGGTGTGAATCACGGGTGTTGCAAGACTGTCGGATGCGGCTGCGCCAACCTGTGCGGGAGCGGGCGGCGGTGTCTGGATGGTTTGCGCGGGCAAGGCTGCGGCCTGCGCCGTATGAGTTGAAGCGGTTTGCGGCACGGCCCAGGGAGCGGGCGGGGCGGCGTCGATCTGTTCGGCGGTGGTCGTGGGCGTCGCGGGTGGCTTGGTGTCGTCGTTGCCGCAGGCGCTCAGAAACAGGCCCAGGGACGCTGCGAATACGCTTGCCCAGAGCATGCGTAACCACGCCCCTGGCCGCGTCGCCAAACGTTTGCCTACGGAGTTTTCGTTGAACGCAACGCTACACGCAGACCTGGCGAACATGGGAGGCCTTTGACGATGGGAAGGAATCTGGCGAGGGTGTGGGGTCCCTCGCTCATCACCGCCGAAGCATAACTAGTTACCTGTGTAAGATTTATGAACCTTGGGTAAGAAGTTGCGATTGTGCAGGTTTGCGCGATTTGTGAAAGGTGCGTTTTTGACGTGCGAATGCCCGCTTCGCTCAGTGGCGCGGCTCACGGGCGTCGCCTGGCGGCGCAACTGCGTTGCGCAACTCAATCGCAGATGGCGACGATGGCCTCGATCTCGACGGTGATGTTGCCTGGCAGCGAGCCCATGCCCACAGCCGAGCGCGAGTGCCGGCCTGCTTCGCCGAACACGTCGACGAACAGATCCGAGCAACCGTTGATGACATGCGGATGTTCGGTGAATTCCGGTGTGGCGTTGACCATCCCAAGCAACTTGACGACCCGCTTCACGCGTTGCAGGTCTCCCAGTTCATTGTGCAGGACCGCGAGCAGATTCAGCCCGACCAGTTGCGCGTGTCCATACGCTTCTTCGGTGCTGACGGTGGCGCCCACCTTGCCGGTCATCAGCGAACCGGCTTCGTTCAGGGGGCCCTGACCCGAGAGGAACAGCAGATTGCCTTCACGTGTGCAGTGACGGAAGTTGCCGATGGGCGTCGGCACTTGGGGAAGCTTCAGGCCGCGTGCATGCAGCCGTTCATAACAGTTCATCTGGGATCGAATGGGGTGAGATCGGGCTGAAAAATTTCAAACGACTTTCAGGCGGTGGCGCCCTGCTCGCGATGCCGCCAGCCGAGCCGCGCTTCGATGCGGGCAGCGACGTCTTGCACGGCCTGGGCATAGCGCTCGGTGCCGAGCACGGCTTTCGCCTCGGGCATCACAATCGAAATCGTAAACACGCAGGTGCCGGTGTTATCGAGCACAGGCGCGGCGAGGCACGCTACCGACGCATCGGACTCGCCGATCTGGATCGACAGGCGCGCGTCGAGCGCGTCTCGCGCAATCTGCGCGAGTACCTTGGGACGGGTTTCGGCGCGGCCGGTGGGCGAGGCCTGGGCATGCTCGGCGAAGAAGGCGATCCGTTCGGCGTCCGGAAGATGACCGACCAGCAGGCGCCCCGACGCGGTCCAGTTGAGCGGCACCCGGCTGCCCACGCGCGAGGTGACACGGAAATGCCCCGGCCCTTCGGCCATCTGGAGCACGATCATCATGCCCTCTTCGAGTCCGCACACCTGGACCGTCTCTTCGACTTCGGCGGACAGACGCTGCATTTCCTCGTTCGCCACCGCGAGGTAGTCGAGCGAACTGGCGTAGGTGAGCCCATAGCCATAGAGCCGCGAGCCGAGCCAGATGGTGCCGTCCAGACGCCGGGCCAACAGGTTCTTTTCGACCAGATCGTTGATGATCGAATAGACCGTAGAGAGCGGGGCGCCTACCATGCGCGCGACTTCATAGGCCGTGGCCGGCCGGTTGGCTTCCTGCAGCGCGTCGAGAATCTGCACCGCGCGGTCGATCGCGCTGGTGCGGGTGCGTGGCGCCTGGGAGGCCGGCGCCGCGGGCGTCTCGGCGGGCGTCGCGGATAAGGCCGCCGCGGCCTCAGCGGCGGTGGATCGGGGCGTACGGGCCATTGTGCTCCTTGGATGCCGGATGTTTTTGTCCAGTTGACGCACGGACATTGTATGCTAGACTAATCCTCAATTACAACACATATTCCATAATTAAGAAATACTCGCCTGGAGACGTTTCTCGATGGATATCCGCTCTCGCTACGGTTTACGGCCTGTCATCAATGCCTCGGGCACGATGACGAGTCTCGGCGCTTCCAGTGTCCACGCTCCGGTCATCGAAGCGGTGGCGGAGGTTTTGCCGCAGTTCGTCGAGATCGACGATCTGCAACGCAAGGCCTCTGCGGTCATCGCGCGAGCGTGCGGCAGCGAAGCAGGCTATATCACCGCGTCGTGCTCGGCGGGCATCACCTTGAGCATCGCCGCGACCATGACGGGCGACGACCTGGGCCTGATCGAGCGTCTGCCGGATACGCGCGGCCTGCGTCATGAAGTCGTCATCCAGACCGGTCATCTCGTCAATTATGGCGCACCCATCGATCAGGCGATCCGCCTCGCCGGTGCGCGGGTCGTGCCGGTCGGCGCCGCTACCGAAGCGCACGGCTATCAACTGGCGAGCGCCATCGGCGAGCACACCACGGCGGCACTCTACGTCGTGTCGCATCACACCGTGCAGTACGGGATGATCCCGCTCGAAGAATTCGTCGCCGTAGCACACGCGAAGGGCGTGCCGGTGATCGTCGATGCTGCGTCCGAATATGACCTGCAGCGCTTTATCGCGGCAGGTGCGGACCTCGCGCTTTACTCCGCGCACAAGTTCCTCGGCGGGTTGACCGCCGGCATCGTCGCCGGCCGTAAAGCGCTGGTGCGGGCCGCTTACTTCCAGAACGGCGGCATTGGCCGCGGCATGAAGGTCGGCAAGGAAGGCATCGTCGGGGCGATGGCCGCGCTCGAACAATGGCAACAGCGCGATCACGCGGAGGTCCGCGCGCGCGAACACGCTTATCTGACGTTCTGGCGTGACGCGCTGAAGCGCTTCGCCGGGGTGCGCGCCGAACTCGACGCCGACCCGACCGGCAATCCGCTCGAGCGTCTGAAACTGCAGATCGATCCGCGCGAGGCACGCACCAGCGCCTGGGATCTCGCCGATGCGCTGGCGCGTCCGCCAGCGGGCGAGGCCCCGGTGATCGTGCGCGATCACGAAGCCGAACAGCATTTCTTTTTCGTCGACCCGTGCAATCTGCATCCTGGCGAAGAGCAGGTGGTGCTGGCGCGCCTCGTCGCCGAGCTCGAACGTGCGCAGCAAGCGCACGAGCCGCGGGTGACGCCGTTCCATCAGCGCGACGCCCGCCGCGGGGCAACCCGTCGCAACTGGCCCGACTGACACGCCGTTCCACGAAGACTGTGTTTGACCGATACACCGGATTCGTTCCGGTGTCGCTTTGCCTTGCACGCTTAGTACTACTGATATAGCCGGGACAATCCCTAACCACCGGCGTTTGCTTTTCTTTCGACCTGAGGAAACCACCCCATGATGCACAAGCAGATTCTTCGCGCGACGCTCGCCGTCGCCGCAACCGGACTGGCCGGCGCGGCTGCCCATGCGCAAAGCAGCGTCACGCTATACGGCATTGTCGACGCCGGCATTACGTACACCAACAACCAGAAGGGACAGTCGGCGTATCAGGCGACGCCAGGCAACGTGCAGGGTTCACGCTGGGGCTTGCTGGGCAGCGAGGATCTGGGCGGCGGCAACAAGGTGCTGTTCAGGCTGGAAAACAGTTTCAATCTCGAAACGGGCGCGCTGGGCGGGGGTGGCCGGATGTTCGGGCGCGGCGCATGGGTGGGGTTGAGCAACGACCGGGCCGGTACGATCACACTCGGGCGCCAGTACAACAGCGTGCAGGACTACCTGTCGAATATGCAGATCAACGGCGTGGGTGCGCTGAGCCAGTATGCCAACGCGGTCTACGATAACGACGACCTCAACAACACCTATCGCACCGACAACGCCGTCAAATACACCACGCCCACCTGGGCCGGCTTCACCGCCAATGCGATGTACGCGTTTTCGAACACCGCCGGGCAATTTGCCAACAACCGCGCATGGAGTGCCGGTGCGGATTACGTGAATGGTCCGCTGCATCTCGATGCGGCCTATTCGCTGGTCGATCAGCCGGCCAGCAATACGGCCGGCGCGGCGCCTTCGGACAACTACTACGGCACGAGTTCGTCGATCATCAGCAACGTTGCGCGCAATCAGGTGTGGGGTGCCGGCGGCTCCTATGCATTCGGACCGGCTACGCTCGCGCTGCTGTACACCAATTCGCAGTTCAATCTGATTGCGGGCGGCAGCCTGCGCTTTGCCAACTATGAAGCGAGCGTGCGCTACCAGTTGACGCCGGCCACGCTGCTCTCGCTCGGCTATATCTACACGAGCCAGAACAGCAGCGCGGCAAGCGCCGCGAACGCGCACTACAACCAGGTCGCCGTGGGCGGCGAGTATTTCCTGTCGAAGACCACCGACCTCTACCTGAACGGCATCTATCAGAATGCCGCCGGCTCGAAAGCGTGGATCGAAGGGATCTCGAACCCGTCCAGCACCAACGGGCAATTCTCCACCGTCGCCGGCATTCGCCACAAGTTCTAGTCACCCGGCGAACCCGTGTTGCGCGCCTGTCGTGGCAGGTCCACGCGGCGCGCCCATCGTAGCGATGGCGCGTGCCGCACGCGCGGCACGTGGCGTATTGCGCGTGGCCGATTCTATTCCCCAGGAGCCCAGATGGCGACCGTTCAAGGCAGTCTTTTACTCGTCTACGCATTGATTGCGATCATTGCGCTCGTCGTGCTGATCGCGCGCTTCAAGATGAATCCGTTCATCACGTTGATGCTGGTGTCGGTGGCGTTGGCACTCGCGGTCGGCATGCCGATGACCTCGATTCTCAAGTCGTTCGAAACCGGCGTGGGCGGCACCCTCGGTCACATCGCCATCGTGGTCGGTCTGGGCACGATGCTCGGCAAAATGATGGCCGAATCGGGCGGAGCGGAACGGATTGCCCGCACGCTGATCGATCTGTTCGGACCGAAGAACGTTCATTGGGCGATGATGTGCATCGCTTTCCTCGTCGGCCTGCCGGTGTTCTTCGAAGTCGGCTTCGTGTTGCTGATTCCGATTGCCTTTAACGTGGCGCAACGCACCGGCACGTCGATGATCCGCGTCGGTATTCCGATGGTGGCGGGACTGTCGGTGGTGCACGGCCTGATTCCACCGCACCCGGCTGCGTTGCTGGCGGTGACCGCGTACAACGCGGATATCGGCCACACGATTTTCTATGCGCTGATTGTCGGCATTCCGACCGCCGCGCTGGCCGGACCGCTGTTTTCGAAGCTGATTAGCCGCTTCGTGGTGCTCGAAGGGGTGAACCCGATGGCGCAGCAGTTCATCGAGCAGGACGCCAAACGCGCGCAGCAGCAACTGCCGGGCTTCGGCATCACGTTACTGACGGTGCTGCTGCCCGTCCTCTTGATGCTGGTGGGGAGTTGGGCCGACCTGATCGTGCCGGTCAAGTCCACTGCGAACAACGTCCTGCATCTGATCGGCCACCCGGACATGGCGCTGCTGCTGGCGGTGCTGCTGAGTTTCTATACGTTCGGGACGGCGCGCGGTTTCGGTCGCGAGCAGATCCTGAAGTTTACCAACGAGTGCCTGGCGCCGACCGCCGGCATCACGCTGGTGGTGGGAGCCGGCGCGGGCTTTGGGCGCATCCTGATCGATAGCGGCGCGTCGAAGGCGATCGTCGATGTGGCGACCGGCGCGCACGTGCCGCTCCTGATTCTGGCGTGGCTGGTAGCGGCACTCATTCGTGTGGCGACAGGTTCGGCCACGGTGGCGATGGCTACCGCCGCGGGCATCATTGCTCCGATCGCGGCCGCCGCAGCGAGCACAGGCGGGGTCCGTCCAGAATTGCTGGTGCTTGCCACAGGTGCCGGTTCGCTGATTCTCTCGCATGTGAACGACGGCGGCTTCTGGCTTGTGAAGGAGTACTTCGGTATGACGGTGCCGCAGACCTTCAAAACGTGGACGGTCTGCGAGACGATCATCTCGTTGACTGCGCTGGTGCTGACGTTGGGACTCTCGGCGGTGATCTGAGCCGGCGGGGCGCATGCGGTGGTTGGCCGACGATGCGCTCCGGGGTTGGCGGCTCAGACAGGGTGTTCAGGCTCGTTCGCCTCAATCGCGCTTCGTTGCGCGCCGCGCTGCGACAAACGAAGTAATCGCCGCGTTCAGCGCATCAGGGGCATCGCGATGCGGCGAGTGTCCGCACGCAACGAGCTTCGCAAGCTGCGCGTGCGGTACCTGCCTGGCAATGGCGTCGAGATGGGCCATGGTGCCGTAGTGATCGTCATGGCCCTGCACGGCGAACAAGGGGCAGCGAATCGCGCGCAGTGCGTCGACCATGTTCCAGGTTCTGAACGCCGGGCTTGACCAGATATCGCTCCAGCCGTAAAACGCCGAATCGACATCGTCGTGATAGCGGCTAAGCCGCTCGCGCAACTCGGTTTCCTCGTAAGCGGTCCTGGTCTGCGCGATCCCCTGCAACGAGATGTCTTCGACAAACACATGCGGCGCGACGACGACGGCGCCTGCCAGTTGATCCGGAAACAAGGCCGCATAGTGCAGCGCGATCGAACCGCCGTCGCTGTGGCCGATCAACCACATGCGCTTGCGTTGCGCGGCATCGACGCCGAGCGTGTCCAGTAGCGCCGGCAAAATCTCGCGCGCCTGAATGGCCAGATAATCGACCGGCCAGACAACGTCATGAGGCCGCGGCGTCGAACGTCCATAGCCGGGCCGCGAATAAACGAGGCCGCGCATGCCGAGCTGATCGCAGAGCTGTTGTGGCCACTCGCGCCACATGGCTATCGAGCCTAGCCCCTCGTGCAGAAACACGGCGAGCGGCGCAGCGCTTGGCGCGGCGTTGAGCCACTGGTATTCGATCCGCAGGGCGTCGTGCGTAACGGTGGCGTCGAGCATGGCGAATTGGCTTGTCGTTGCGTTCATTACGGCATTGGCGCTTACGGGTGCTGCCGGATTGTGCATGGACCACCTGGAGTGACTCGCGCGATGGAAAACGCGAAGAGGGTATCGATAGACGAATCGAAACGACGCGGGTCAGGGCCCGCAGTTCAACCGCGCGCCGGCGACACCGCACCGCACGCGCGTATTACCAGTTGCACCACTTCTTCAGTCGACGCGTCGAAGGCCTTCTGCGTCAGCGCACGCTTGCCGCCCAGCGCGAGAATCTGCGCATCGAAATCCGCGTAGTGCTGCGTGGTCGCCCAGATCATGTACATGAGCGTCTGCGCGTTGACGGGCGCGAGCAGACCGCGCGCGATCCAGTCGTCGATGACCGTGACGCGGCTGTCGAGCCAGGGCTTCACGCGCTGCGTGAGGATGTCCTGCATATGCTCCGCGCCGTGGATGATCTCGTTGGCCCACACCTTCGAGCCGAGCGGCCGCCGTCGCGACAATTCCATTTTCGCCCGCACGTAGCCGCTGATCGCTTCCACCGGATCGTCGCTGCCCTCGAAGGTATCCGCCGCGCGATGCCAGTCCTCGAACAGGTCTTCGAGCACCCGGCGATACAGCGCGAGCTTCGTAGGGAAGTAGTAATGCAGGTTGGCTTTCGGCAAGCCGGCCCGTTCGGCGATCATCGCCGTGCTGGTGCCTTCCAGACCGCGCTCGGCGAATACGGCTTCCGCGCAGGCCAGCAGATGGGCCTCGTTCGATTCGCGAATGTGCGCCTTGCGCCGCCGCAAAGGCGTGGGCGTCTCGTCGTTTTCAGCAATCTCGGCTGCCACTTCGTCGTGTCTCATTGTTGGCCTCGCGCGGCGCGCATGCCGCGTCGCGCTTCATTCTAGTCGTTTGCGCCGCTGCGGACACGCTCAATCGAATCACGCTGAAGCGACATGCTGCGCTGCAATGGCACGTTTCTCGCTCTGTATCGCAGCGTACGAAAGGCATTGATTTGGCGGAGTTAATCGGCTACAACCTGTCCAACTGGACAGGATTGGAGGAGCGGCCGGCCCCCCAGGGTTAGCCCTCTGTCGAGTGCGTGTGAATCGGCTTAGGGTGTGCACCTTAGCCGTGCGAAAACGCCCCAGAATCCGCCGGAGATGCACCAGTTTCTTTAGGGCGCGCAGGGCGTCTGGATTGATCGAAAGGAGCGAGACGAATGAACGCGGTATCCGAGGCGTTAAAGCATGCTGAACCCGATACGTCGATCAAGGTCGACGGCAAGCGTCTGTGGGACAGCCTGATGACGATGGCGAGGATCGGCGCAACCCCTAAGGGCGGTGTTTGCCGCCTGGCGCTGACCGATCTCGACAAGCAAGGGCGCGACCTGATCGTGAGCTGGGCGAAGGAGGCGGGCTGCACGGTCACGGTGGATCAGATGGGCAATGTCTTCATGCGCCGGGCCGGGCGCAACCCGAACGCGCTGCCGGTGATGACCGGCTCGCATGCGGATTCGCAGCCCACCGGCGGCCGTTTCGACGGCATCTACGGCGTGCTGGGCGGGCTCGAAGTGATTCGGAGTCTGAACGATCATGACATCGAGACCGAGCATCCGGTCGAAGTGGTGATCTGGACCAACGAGGAAGGCTCGCGCTTCGCCCCGGCGATGGTGGCCTCAGGCGTGTTCGCGGGCGTGTTCTCTCTGGAGTACGGCCTGTCGCGCAAGGACGTGGACGGCAAGACGATCGGCGAGGAACTCGAGCGTATCGGCTATGCGGGCGATCTGCCGTGCGGCGGCCGGCCCTTGCATGCCGCGTTCGAACTGCATATCGAACAGGGGCCGATTCTCGAAGCGGAACACAAGACCATCGGTGTCGTGACGGACGCACAAGGACAGCGCTGGTACGAAATCACGCTAACCGGCCAGGAAGCGCACGCGGGCCCCACGCCCATGCCGCGCCGTCGCGACGCGTTGCTCGGCGCGGCGCGGGTGGTCGATCTGGTCAATCGCATCGGGCTCGACAACGCGCCGTTTGGCTGCGCGACGGTCGGCATGATGCAGGTGTACCCGAACTCACGCAACGTGATTCCGGGCCGCGTGTTCTTCACCGTGGACTTCCGTCATCCGGACGACGCGGTGCTGGCGAAGATGGACGCGGCGCTGCGCGAAGGCGTTGAACGGATCGCGAGCGGCATTGGTCTCGAGACCGCGCTCGAACAGATTTTCTATTACGCCCCGGTCGCTTTCGACGCCGCCTGTGTGAAGTCGGTACGCGCCGCCGCGCAGCGCTTTGGCTATCCGCATCGCGACATGGTATCGGGTGCGGGCCACGATGCCTGCTATCTGTCGCAGGTCGCGCCGACTTCGATGGTGTTCGTGCCGTGCGTGGACGGCATCAGTCACAACGAGATCGAGGACGCCACGCTCGAATGGATCGAGGCGGGCGCCAACGTGTTGCTGCACGCCATGCTGGAGCGTGCCTGCGAACCGGCTTCATGAACTTGCAAGGGTGACAAGGGCGCCTGTTCGGGGCCGCGCGCTGGGTCTATGTGTTGGAGTGCGCGTATTGAGCCGAGCCGGGTGCCTTTAGAAAAAGCCTGACCGTATTGCCTGTAAAACAAGCCGTCCCGACTGCGCGCGAGCGCAGCCGGCGGGCACGGCTACGTCCTCACATTCAGGAAGGAACGTGTATGGCCATCAAGCATACCGGCGACATTGCCCCGCAGCGCCTGTCGCCCGAGCAGCTCTCCTGCGAATTCGCCGACATCGCGCCCTTGCTCGACCCGGCCGCCGCAGCGGTGGCGGCGAGCCGTTGCCATTACTGCTACGACGCGCCGTGCATTCAGGCGTGCCCGACGCAGATCGACATTCCCAGTTTCATCCGCAAGATCGGCAACGGCAATCTGAAGGGCGCGGCCGTGGACATTCTCTCGGCGAATCCGCTGGGTGGCATGTGTGCGCGCGTTTGCCCGACCGAGATCCTGTGTGAAGGTGCATGCGTGCGCAACCATCAGGACGAAAAGCCGGTGGCAATCGGCGCGCTGCAACGTCATGCGACGGATTGGGCCATGGCGCAGGGCGTCGAGCTCTTCAGGCGCGCGGCGGACACGGGCCGTCACGTTGCGGTGGTCGGCGCGGGGCCGGCGGGTCTGGCATGCGCGCATCGCCTCGCGCTCGCCGGTCATCGCGTGACGATCTACGACGCTCGCGCGAAGGCAGGAGGCCTTAACGAATACGGCATCGCGGCGTACAAGACCGTCGACGATTTTGCCCAGCGCGAAGTGGCGTGGCTGTGCTCGGTGGGCGGCATTGAAATCGAACACGGTGTGGCGCTCGGACGCGACGTGACGCTCGACGCGCTGCGCAAGCAGCATGACGCGGTGTTTCTGGCGCTTGGCCTCACCGGTGTGCGCGAGTTGGCGCTGGCAGGCGAAGACCTCGGCGGGGTGCTGAACGCCGTGGATTTCATCGAGCAGGTGCGTCAGGCGAGCGATCTCGCCACCGTGCCGGTGGGACGCCGCGTCGTCGTGATCGGCGGCGGCAATACGGCCGTGGACGCGGCCGTGCAAAGCCACAAGCTGGGCGCAACGAGCGTGACGATGGTCTATCGCCGCGGCGTGGAAACGATGAGCGCCACGTGGGCCGAACGCGAGTTCGCGCAGAGCCAGGGTGTCACGCTGATTACGCATGCGAAGCCGCTGCGGCTAACCGGCGGTGACGGCAATGTCACGGGCGTCGAATTCGAGCGTACGTCGGCGGAAGGCACGGAACGTTTCGTGGTGGAGGCGGACATGGTGCTGAAGGCGATCGGCCAGACGTTGGTGGCGGTGGGCGTGGAGCATGAGTTGCTGACGCTCGACGGCAGCCGGATTGCCGTCGAGGCAAACGGACAGACCTCATTGCCGGATGTGTGGGCGGGCGGCGATTGCGCCGCGACGGGCGGGGTCGATCTGACGGTGCAGGCGGTGCAGGACGGCAAGCAGGCCGCCGCCGCCATCGACGCTCACTTTGCCCGTACGGCGATCAAGGCCGCTTAACGCGTAACGGACGCCACGCCCAAACTGAACATCCGAAATCACGATAAAACAGAGTCCCCAAGGAGCCGAACATGGCCGATCTGCGCTGTACGATTGCCGGCATCACGTCGCCGAATCCCTTCTGGCTCGCGTCCGCGCCGCCGACCGACAAGGCCTATAACGTCAACCGCGCTTTCGAAGCAGGCTGGGGCGGGGTGGTGTGGAAAACCCTCGGTCTCGACCCGCATGTGGTCAACGTCAGCTCGCGCTACGGCGCGGTGCAATGGAACGGCCAACGTATCGCAGGCCTGAACAATATCGAGCTGATCACCGACCGGCCGCTCGACGTCAACCTGCGCGAGATCGCCCAGGTCAAGCGCGACTGGCCGGATCGCGCGCTGATCGTTTCGCTGATGGTGCCGTGCAACGAACGCGACTGGAAGTGGATCCTGCCGCTCGTCGAAGACACCGGCGCCGATGCGGTGGAACTGAACTTCGGTTGCCCGCACGGCATGAGCGAGCGCGGCATGGGCGCCGCAGTGGGACAGGTGCCCGAATACGTGGAGATGGTCACGCGCTGGGTCAAGGAGGGCACGAAGCTGCCGTGCCTCGTCAAGCTCACGCCCAACATCAGCGATATCCGCACAGGCTCGCGCGCGGCCTATAAGGGCGGCGCCGATGGCGTGTCGCTGATCAACACGATCAACTCGATCGTCGGCGTGGATCTGGATGTGATGGCGCCCATGCCGATCGTGGATGGCAAGGGCACGCACGGAGGCTACTGCGGCCCGGCCGTCAAGCCGATTGCGCTGAACATGGTGGCGGAAATCGCGCGCGACGTCGAAACGCCGGGGCTGCCGATCTCCGGCATCGGCGGCATTTCGACATGGCGCGATGCGGCGGAATTCATCGTGCTGGGTGCGGGTAGCGTGCAGGTCTGTACGGCGGCGATGCACTACGGCTTTCGGATCGTCTCGGACCTGACCGACGGCCTGTCGAACTGGATGGACGAGAAAGGCTACGCCACGCTCGACGAGATTCGCGGCCGCGCCGTACCCAACGTCACGGACTGGAAGTACCTGAATCTCAAGTACGACATCAAGGCGCGCATCGATCAGGACAAGTGCATCCAGTGCGGGCTGTGCCATATCGCCTGCGAAGACACCTCGCACCAGGCCATTACGCGCGAAAAGGATGGCGTCCGGCATTTTGAAGTGGTGGACTCCGAATGTGTCGGGTGTAACTTATGCATGCACGTCTGCCCGGTCGAGCAGTGCATCACGATGGAACGTGTCGACGCCGGCGAGTACGCGAACTGGACCACTCATCCGAACAACCCGGCGCGCGTGGATGCAGGCGCGCCGGAAGCGGCACCGCAGGCCACTGCAAAGGCGGCCTGACGCATTCCCAGAAGATGCGCAGGCCTAAGCGAAGCAACGACGACTTGGAGATCATTCAATGAAGCAGACCGCGCAACCCGTCGATCCGCAGCTAGCGGCCGGCGCGCAAAGCAGTAGTCTTTACAACGACGACCTGGCTCCAACCGGTGTCGCGCAGCGCACGTGGAAGTGGTATCACTTCGCGGCGCTGTGGGTGGGGATGGTCATGAATATCGCGTCCTACATGCTTGCGGCCGGCTTGACGGAGCAGGGCATGTCGCCGTGGCAGGCGGTGGTGACCGTGCTGCTCGGCAACCTGATCGTGCTGGTGCCGATGCTGCTGATCGGCCATGCGGGCGCCAAGCACGGCATTCCGTATGCGGTGCTGGTGCGCTCTTCGTTCGGCACCCAGGGGGCCAAACTGCCCGCCATGCTGCGGGCGATCGTGGCGTGCGGCTGGTATGGGATTCAAACCTGGCTCGGCGGCAGCGCCATCTACACGCTGCTCAATATCCTCACCGGCAATGCGCTGCATGGCGACGCGTTGCCGCTCCTCGATATTTCGCTCGGACAACTGGCGTGCTTTCTCGTCTTCTGGGCCCTGCAGATTTACTTCATCGTGCACGGCACGGATTCGATCCGCTGGCTCGAAAGCTGGTCCGCGCCGATCAAGGTGGTGATGTGTATCGCGCTCGTCTGGTGGGCCACCTCGAAGGCCGGCGGGATCGGTTCGATGCTGTCGGCGCCGTCGCAGTTCGTGGCCGGCGGCAAGAAGGAGGGGCTGTTCTGGGTGACCTTCTGGCCTGGGCTGACCGCGATGGTCGGCTTCTGGGCCACGCTCGCGCTGAACATTCCTGACTTCACGCGCTTTGCCCGTTCGCAGCGCGATCAGATCATCGGCCAGTCGATCGGCCTGCCGGCGCCGATGGCCTTGCTCTCGGTGATCTCCGTGGTGGTGACCTCGGCCACCGTGGTGATCTACGGCAAGGCCATCTGGGATCCTATCGATCTCACCAGCCGCATGACCGGCATCGGCGTTGGCGTTGCCCTGGTGATCCTGACGCTCGACACGATGTGCTGCAACCTCGCGGCCAATCTCGTCGGGCCTGCTTATGATTTTTCGAGCCTGTGGCCGAAGGGCATTTCGTATCGCGTGGGCGGCATGATCACCGCGACCATTGCGATCGTGATGATGCCGTGGAAGATTCTGGCCACGACGCAAGGCTATATCTTCACGTGGCTGGTGGGCTATTCGGCCTTGCTTGGCCCCGTTGCGGGCATTCTGATGGTCGATTACTTCCTGATTCGCGGCACGCGGCTCGATCCGCGCGAACTGTTCGACGAAAACGGCGAGTACAGTTATACGGGCGGCTGGAATATCGGCGCCGTGGTGGCGTTGCTGGTGGGGGTGTTGCCGAATCTGCCGGGCTTTTTGCATACCGCGTTTCCAGCGGCGTTCCCGAACGTGCCGGCATTCTTCAATACGCTCTACACGTATGCGTGGTTCGTCGGCCTCGCGCTCGCATCCATCGTCTACAGCGCCTGGATGAAGTTCAGTAAAGGCCCGAGTGCGCGGGTTGCCAGCGCATGAGGTGCGCGTCGAACGGGCGGGTGAGGCACACCGCCGGTTCGATGCAGTGTCAGCGGCAATGAATACGTTGCAGTCAATGAGGAGGCAGCAAGATGACGACCCTGATTCGCGGCGGCACGGTAATCGACGCGGACCGTAGCTGGCGGGCGGACGTGTTGTGCGCGGACCCGCAGGACGGCGGCACGATCCTGCAGATCGGCCCGGACCTCGAGGCGCCGGCGGGCGCGTCGATGGTGGACGCGCATGGACAGTACGTGATGCCGGGCGGCATCGATCCGCATACGCACATGGAGTTGCCCTTCATGGGCACCACCGCCAGCGACGATTTCTATACGGGCACGGCGGCGGGCCTCTCGGGCGGCACCACCAGCATCATCGACTTCGTGATTCCGAGCCCGCGCCAGTCGCTGATGGAGGCGTTTCAGTCGTGGCGCGGCTGGGCCGAGAAGGCCTCGGCCGATTACGGCTTTCACGTCGCGGTGACGTGGTGGGACGAATCGGTGCATCGCGACATGGGCACGCTCGTGCATGAACATGGCGTGTCGAGCTTCAAGCACTTCATGGCCTACAAGAACGCCATCATGGCCGACGACGAAGTGCTGGTGAACAGCTTCGCGCGTTCGCTCGAGCTTGGCGCGTTGCCTACCGTGCATGCGGAAAACGGCGAACTGGTGTTCCAGTTGCAGCGGCAATTGCTGGCGCGCGGCATCACCGGGCCGGAAGCGCATCCGCTCTCGCGGCCGCCCGAAGTGGAGGGCGAGGCGGCCAACCGGGCGATCCGGATTGCGCAGGTGCTGGGCGTGCCGGTCTATATCGTGCATGTGTCGTCCAAAGACGCCGCCGATGCGATTGCGCGGGCGCGCAGCGAGGGCCTGCGGGTGTTCGGCGAAGTCTTGCCGGGGCACCTGGTGATCGACGAAGCGGTCTATCGCGATCCCGACTGGACCCGTGCGGCGGCCCACGTGATGAGCCCGCCGTTCCGTTCGGCCGAGCACCGCGAGGCGTTGTGGAGCGGACTGCAGGCGGGCCAACTGCATACCACCGCGACCGATCACTGCGTGTTCTGCGCATCGCAAAAGGCCATGGGACGCGAGGACTTCACGAAGATTCCGAACGGCTGCGGCGGTGTCGAGGATCGCATGTCGGTGCTCTGGCATCACGGCGTGAATTCGGGGCGTCTGACGCCGAACGAATTCGTGCGCATCACGTCGACCAACGCCGCGCAGATCTTCAACCTGTATCCGCGCAAAGGCGCGGTACAAGTGGGCGCCGACGCGGACATCGTCGTGTGGGACCCGGCTGCGACGAAGACCATCTCGGTCAAGACGCATCACCAGAAGGTGGACTTCAATGTGTTCGAGGGCATGACGGTGCAGGGCGTGGCAACGCATACGCTGACGCGCGGCGCGCTGGCGTGGACGGACGGCGATCTGCGGGCGGTGCGCGGCGCGGGTCAGTATCTGAAGCGTCCGCCGAACGCGGCTTACTTCGATGCGATCCGGGTGGCCAACAAGCTCAAGGAGCCGCATGCGGTTGAGCGGTAACGAGTGTGACGCCGGCCCGTGACGTTGTGTCGACGGGCCGGTTTCTTTTGACTTGCCAGCCCGGCATCGTCAACGCATATGCGGCTAGCGCGCTTACAGAACCATAACGACGCGCGCCGTTACGCCAGGCAGTCTTCAGTTTTCGCTCCGCCTGCCGTTAAACGAATGCAGGCGTGTCCTGCCGCCTGCATCCGCTTTCCATTCCTTCCACCCCCTTTCACACTACTTCGCGCCAACCGCAAAAAGCCGCACATGTCGCGCTCGATCTTGCGAATCGTTTTGCTTCTTCTCGTGGTGCCGCTGATCGGGTTGTCGCGGCCCAGCCTGGCCGCTCCGGCGATTCCCGCCGAGGACGCGCCGCGCGCGCCGCTCAATGAGCAGGTTCTCGACGTACCTGTGGCGACTGCCCCGCTGGTGCGCCTGAAGGTGACGTTGTTCATGCCCTCGCGCGGCGGACCGTTTCCGCTTGTCATCGTGAATCACGGCACGTCGCCGGTGCCGGCCAACGCACCGCGCGTCGGCGACAACTTCATTCCCTACTATTTCCTCTCGCGCGGTTACGCGGTCGCCATGCCGATGATGCGCGGCTACGCCGGCTCGGACGGGCAGATGCGCCCGCATGGCTGCGACATCGTCGCGCTGGGTCTCGATGCGGCCCACGACATTCGCAAGGTGCTCGACTACGTCAAGCAGCAGCCCGGCATCGACGCTTCGCGTATCGTCGTGGCCGGCAAGAGCATGGGCGGGTGGAACACGCTGGCATTCGGCGCGCTCGGTCCGGATGACGTCAAGGGACTCATGAGCTTCGCGGGCGGCGTGAAAGAATCCGATTGCCGCAGCCCGGACGCGAGCCTGATTAGCGGCGCACAACAGCTCGGCGCGCATACGAAGCTGCGCTCGATCTGGTTCTTCGGCGACAACGATCAGATCTTTGCCGCGCCGACCTGGCAGGCGATGTTCAGGCAGTACACCGCCGCGGGCGCTCATGCCGAACTGGTCGACTATGGCGTGTTCCAGAAGGACGCCCACGCGATGACGGCTTCGGCGGCGGGTCTGCCGCTCTGGGTGCAGCGGGCCGATACGTTTCTCGCCGGCATCGGCATGCCGAGCCAGGAGATGGACCCGGAATATCTGCCGCAGCGGGCGCGCGCGGCGAGCGCCTATGCGGATATCAACGACCTCGACGCCGTGCCGTACCTGAGCGACAAGCAGCGCGATACGCTCTATCGCGGCTTTCTGGCGGCACCGCTGCCGCGTGCGATTGCGATCGGGGCGACGAGTGCTGTCTGGAGTTCGGGCGGGTTCGATCCGGGGCAGAGCGTGCTGGACCACTGCTGGAAGCTGACGCGTTACTGCCAGCTCTATGCGGTCGATAACACCGTCGTCTGGCCGCGGCTCGACGGTCAGCCGCCGGCGACGAAGTTCGCCGCGCTGGCCGACAGCACGGCCGTGCCTTATCTGAATGCACAAGGTCGTCAGGCCTACACACGATTCCTGGGTACGCGCTATCCGCGTGCCTTTGCGATTGCGCCGGACGGCGCATGGGGAGCGGGATCGGGCGTCGATCCGATCAACGATGCGCTGGTGGCCTGCAGCAGCGGCCATAGCGGTTGCCGGCTGTACGCGGTGAACCGCGACGTGGTGTGGGTGCGTTAGCGCTTTTGCCAGACGCGCAATCCGAACTGCGGCAGAACGCCATAAACATGGTCCAGCATGTCCGACTGGATGTGTTCGAACGACTCCCAATCGGTGTCGTTGATGAACACGAACACCTCCAGCGGCAGGCCGCGTTCGGTCGATTGCAACAGCCGGACCACCAGCGGCATATCGGTGCGAATCGCGGGATGCTGACGAAAATACGCCAGCAGATAGCGGCGAAACATGCCGAGATTGGTCAACCGCTGGCCGTCGTTCGTCGCGCTCGGGGCTGTCTGCAAATCCGTGCTCGTCAGCAGTTTCGCGAGCAGTTCGTCATCGCCGAAGCGGATGCTATCCGTGTCCAGATGAATCTCATGCTTGAGACGCCGCCCGCCGGATTCGACCATGCCCCGCCAGTTCTTGACGCCATTGCTTAGCAATACGTAGCTGGGGATCGTGACAATGGAGTTGTCGAAATTGCGCACCTTGATCGTGTTTAGCGCGATGTCGATAACGGTGCCGTCCGCGACGAAGCCCGGCACTTCGATCCAGTCGCCCACGCGCAGCATGTCGTAGGCGGCGAGCTGGATGCTGGCGACAAAGCCCAGCAGCGAATCGCGGAAGATGATGATCAGGAGCGCGGTCATCGCGCTCACGCCGGTGAGGAAATACGCGGGCGAGCGATGCAGCAGCAGGGAGATAAGCGCGATCAGGACCGCGAGATACAGGACGATGGTGGTGACCTGCAGGAAGCTTTTGATCGGCCGCTCGGCGGCGTGCGGAAAGTGGCTGTAGCGATCTTCAATGCTGGCGAGGAACGCGAAGGCCGCGCGCAGTGTTGTCAGCACCATGTAGCACGCGGCGAGCGTTTCGAGCGGCGGCCCCAGCAGGTAGATCACCGGAAACGACAGCCCCGAGAGCAGCGGGGCGGACAGATACACGAAGTACGCGGGCACGAGCGGCGCGAGGCGGTCGAACACCTTGTGCTTCACGGCGGCCTGCAGCCACTTGCGGCGTTCGCCGCGCGCGAGCCGGCCGACGATCCACAGCATGATGAGGCGGGTGAGGTAGTAGCAGAGCGCGCTGGTCAGCAGGATGAACAGCAGCAGCGCGATGACGAGCAGCGTGGCGACGACGGCGCTGTCGGTATAGGCGTAGAAATGACGGTTGCCGTCGCGGTCCGTCACGATGTGGAAGATGCCGCCGAACATAGCGCCTCGCCTCGGTGCCTCATGCCCTATTGTAACGGCGAGCCGCCCGCATTCCCGGGAGTCTTTCCGATAGCACGCAAACCCACGCCACGCGGGCTTATCAGCCCCGCGCATATTCTTCGAAAACTTGATGCTTTGTAGAAACGGAGACCGTTTGCTACAGTCCGCCCACTCTGCCGGGGCGGCTAGCCGGGCAGCACGGAATCTCCATACCAATACCTACGGAGCACACTCTCATGAAATCGATTCGTTCCATTCTGTTGATTGCGCTGCTGCAGGCGGCGGCCGCAACCTCGGCATTCGCCGCCGACGAACTCGCGCAGATCAAGGCAGCGGGTGTCTTCAAGGTCGGCACCGAAGGCACTTATGCACCGTTCACTTACCACGACGAATCGGGCAAGCTGACCGGCTTCGACGTGGAGATCGCCACCGAAATCGCGAAACGTCTCGGCGTGAAGCCGGAGTTCGTCGAAGGCAAGTGGGACGGCCTGATTGCCGGCCTCGACGTGAACCGCTACGACGCCGTGATCAACGAGGTCGCCGTCACCGATGCGCGCAAGGTCAAATACGACTTCTCGACCCCGTACATCACCTCGCACGCGGTGCTGATCGTGCGTTCGGACAACACGACCATCAAGACCTTCGACGACCTGAAGGGCAAGAAGTCGGCCAATACGCTGACCAGCAACTTCGGCAGGATTGCGAAAGACCACGGTGCGGATGTGGTGGGCGTGCAGGGCTTTAACGAATCGATCGACCTGCTGACCTCGGGGCGTGTCGATGCGACGGTCAACGATTCGCTGTCGTTCCTCGACTTCAAGAAGCACAAGCCGGACGCCCAGGTGAAGATTGCCGCGGTCGACGCTTCCAGCGATAGCGACCACTCGGCAGTGCTGCTGCGCAAGGGCGACCCGGCGCTGGTCGAGGCGGTCGACAAGGCGCTCGCCGACATCAAGGCGGACGGCACCTACGAAAAGATTTCGCAGAAGTATTTCGGCAAGGACGTCTCCCAGTAAGCGCCGCTCGGCTCCGAAGGGTCTGAATCATGCCAGCCTGGTTGCATCTGATGGCGCAGTCGCTGTGGCCCCTGCTGTACGCGGGGCTCGTGTTCACTGTGCCGCTCACGCTCGCGTCGTTTGCGCTCGGCCTGGCGCTGGCGTTCGCCGCCGCGCTGATCCGCCTGTTTGGCCCGCGCTGGGCGGTGGCGATCGTCCGCTTCTACGTCTGGCTGATTCGCGGCTCGCCGTTGCTGGTGCAACTATTTGTGATCTTCTATGGCTTGCCGAACGTGGGGATCGTGCTCGACCCATTGACGGCGGCCATCATCGGTTTCTCGCTGAACGTCGGCGCGTATAACTCCGAGGTGATCCGCGGCGTCATCGAGTCGATTCCGAAAGGGCAGTGGGAAGCCGCCTATTCGATGGGGATGACGCGCGGCCAGGCACTGCGTCGCGCGATCCTGCCGCAGGCGGCGCGCGTCGCGTTGCCGCCGCTGTCCAACTCGTTTATCTCGCTCGTCAAGGACACCTCGCTCGCCGCGGTGCTGACCGTGCCCGAGGTGTTTCAGGCGGCGCAACGGATTGCCTCGGTGACGTACGAACCGCTGATCCTGTATTCGGAAGCGGCGCTGGTCTATCTGGTGTTCAGTTCCGTGTTGTCGTCGGCACAGGTGAAGCTCGAACAGCGCTTCGGCCGGCACGCGCTTTTCCAGGCAGGACAGTGATGATCAAACTGGAAAACATCGAGAAGTTCTTTGGCGAACATCGGGTGTTGAGCTCGGTGGACCTCACGCTGGCCCCGGGCAATGTCACCGCATTGATCGGCCCGTCGGGCAGCGGCAAGAGCACGCTATTGCGCTGCGTGAACCTGCTCGAGATTCCCGAGGGCGGCTCGCTCGAACTGGGCGAGCAGCGCCTCGAATTCAGCCGCGAGCATCAGCCTCGGCGCGATGCCGTGCTCGCGATCCGGCGCCGCACCGGCATGGTGTTCCAGAACTTCCAGTTGTTCCCGCATCTGACGGTGCAGCAGAACGTGATGGAAGGTCTCCTGACGGTTCTGAAGTGGGACAAGGCACGGGCACGGGAACGTGCGCATGAATTGCTGACCAAGGTGGGCATCGCGCACAAGGCGGATGCATGGCCCGCGACGCTGTCCGGCGGCCAGCAGCAGCGGGTGGCGATTGCGCGGGCGTTGGCGCCTTCGCCGGAGGTGTTGCTGTGCGACGAGCCAACCTCGGCGCTCGATCCGGGCCTGGCTGCGGAGGTGGTGGAAGTCCTCAAGCAACTCGCGAAGGAAGGCATGACGATGCTGATGGCGACGCACGACCTGCGTCTGGCAGCGTCGATTGCACGCGACGTTGTGTTCCTGAACAACGGCGTGGTGGTGGAGGCGGGCGCTTCGCGGCAGATTTTTACGCAGCCTCGGCAAGCCGAGACTGCGCGTTTCGTGTCGACGCTCACGCAGACCTTGCCGGAGGCATGGGCCGAATGAGCCTGCAATTGGTGTAGCGCGCTGAGGCCATTGACTAGGCCTGTTTGGCAGCCTGCTGCGTATAACGATTCTGCGGCCGCGGCAGCCCCAGATTGTCACGCAGCGTACGTCCCTCGTACTCGGTTCTGAAGAGGCCGCGCCGCTGCAGTTCGGGCACGACGAGCTCGGCAAACTCGCTCAGTCCACCCGGCAGCCACGGCGACATGATGTTGAAGCCGTCGGCGCCTTCTTCCTCGAACCACTGCTGTAACTGATCCGCAATGCTCTGCGGCGTGCCTACCACCTGTTGATGACCACGAGCGCCGGCAATGCGCAGATACAGGTCGCGGATGGTCAGGTTCTCGCGGCGCGCGAGATCGAACAGCAGCCGCTGACGGCTCTTGCCGCCGTTGGTCTCAGGCAGCTCAGGCAAAGGACCGTCCACCGGATACTGGGAAAGGTCGACACCGCCGGACATGTTCGACAGCAGCGACAGGCCCACGGTGGGGTGAATCAACGCCTGCAGCGCGTCGAACTTTTCCTGCGCTTCTTCCTGGGTGCGGCCAATCACCGGAAAGATGCCCGGCATGATCTTCAGATGCTCGGGCTGGCGCCCATATTTCGCGAGTCGTCCCTTGACGTCGCGATAGAACGCCTGCGCTTCTTCGAGCGTCTGGTGCGCGACGAAAATGACTTCAGCGGTTTGCGCGGCGAGTTCCTTGCCTGCGTCGGAAGCCCCGGCCTGCACGACCACCGGCCAGCCCTGCGGCGAACGCGCGACGTTCAGCGGCCCACGCACCTTGAAGTGCTTGCCACGATGATTGAGCACATGCAGCTTGTCCGCATCGAAGTAGACGCCGCTCTCCTTGTCGCGCAGAAACGCATCGTCTTCCCAGCTATCCCAGAGGCCGGCCACGACGTCGTAGAACTCGCGGGCGCGTTCATAGCGCACGGCATGGTCCGGGTGCTGTTCGAAGCTGAAATTGTGTGCTTCGGATTCCGTACTGGATGTGACGAGATTCCAGCCCGAACGGCCGCCGCTCAGATGATCGAGCGACGCGAATTTGCGGGCGAGATTATAGGGCTCGTTGAAGGTGGTCGAGACAGTCGCAATCAGGCCGATATGCTGCGTCACCACCGAGAGCGCCGACAGCAGCGTCAATGGCTCGAAGTGATCGGCGCGGGCGGTGCGCGAGAGCGAAGGCAGGTTGGTGTCGCGCACGCTGACGCTGTCGGCGAAGAAGATCGCATCGAACCTGGCGCGCTCGGCGATCTGCGCGAGTTGCGCATAGTGCGCGAAATCGAGGCCGCCGCTCGCGTGCGTATCCGGATGACGCCATGCGGCGATGTGGTGGCCGGTTTCCATCAGGAATGCGCCTAGCCTGATTTGCCGCTTGTGTTCGCTCATCGTTTGCTCCGTGAATGAGAGGCGGGGTGGTTCGGTACGCGTGGCGTCACCATGCGAGCCGCCATTCGGTGATCGGCGGGTTGGGCGGGTGGCCGCCCGGAGGTGGGCCATCCGCTTCGTGGTGCGCCGTCGTGCCGTCCTCGGCGAAATCGGCCAGGACTTCTTCGCGCAGACGGATGAAGCGCGGATCGCTGCGCTCGCGCGGTCGCGGCAGCGCGACCTCGACGACGCGTTTGATGCGTCCTGGACGCGGCGCCATGGTGACCACGCGATCGCCGAGATAAAGCGCCTCGTCGACGTCGTGCGTGACCAGAATCATGGTGATGCGCTCGCGTTCCCAGATGCGCTGTAATTCGTTCTGCAGACGGCCGCGAGTGAGTGCATCCAGCGCGCCGAACGGTTCGTCGAGCAGCAGCACGCGTGGCCGGTTGACGAGGCCGCGGGCAATCGCGACGCGTTGCGCCATCCCGCCTGAGAGTTGATGCGGGTAGGCCTGCTCGAAGCCGGCGAGGCCTACCAGTTCAATGTGTTCCGCCACCGCTTCGCGTTTCTCCTTCGCCGAAAGCGGCGCATTCCTCAACGCGGCGAGGATGTTCTGCGAAGCCGTCAGCCACGGAAACAGCCGGTGGTCCTGAAACACGATGCCGCGTTCCAGCGAGGTGTCGCGCACCGGTTCGCCGGCGACCCGGATCTCGCCGCCGTAGTCGGTGTCGAGTCCGGCAATCAGCCGCAGCAGCGTGGACTTGCCGCATCCGCTCGAGCCGAGCACGCTGACGAATTCGCCGGGGCGTACCCGCAGCGTAATGTCGTCGAGAACCGCCAGGGCCGCACCGCGCTGGGCGTAGTGCTTGCTGACGTGCAGAATGTCGATGGTGTCGGGGAGAGGGGTGGTCATGAACGAGATCCTGATGTTAGCGTCGCAAGCGCGCTCAGTTCGAAGCCGGCAGACGTCGCGCCAGCACCGCGCGTTCGACTGCGCGCGCCAAAGCATTGAGCGCCCAGCCCGTGAGGCCGATGACGATGATCCCGAACAGCACCAGATCCATGCGGAACTGCTCGCTGCCGTCGATCAGCGTATTGCCGATGCCGCTGCCGGCCACCAGCAAATATTCAGCGCCGAGCGTGGCGAGCCATGAATAGATCAACGCGAGATAGATGCCGGTGAAAATCGAAGGCAGCGCGGCGGGCAGAATGACGTAGCCGATCATCTGCAGGCGCGAATAGCGGAAGGCGCGCGCCACTTCGATATACGCACGCGGCACCGCGTGAATGCCGTCGAAGGTGTGCGCGGTGACCGGCAGCAACGCAGCGAGCGAGAGAAACACGATCTTCGCCGCGTCGCCGAGGCCGAACCACACGGAGATCAGTGGGATCCACGCGAACAGCGAGATCTGCTTGAAGGTGTCGAAGCTTGGGCCGATCAGGCGCGTCGCGATGCGTGACAGGCCGAGTACGCTGCCAAGCAACAGGCCGCCTACCGTACCGATGACGAAGCCGCTTGCTTCGCGCGCGAGCGAGGCCGATAGCGCGCGCAGCAACGCGCCGCTCGTGATCTGCTCCCAGGCGGTTTGCAGCACCTGACCGGGGCTTACCAGCAGACCGCTCTTGACGAGATGCGCCTGGGAGATCGCCCACCACAGTGCGATGACCGCAATAGGCAGGACGAGACCGCGGGCGTCGAAGCGGCGCTTGCCGGGTTCGGCGGCCTGTTTGCGTATCGTAGTTTCCCGTTTGACCGGCACTTCGCAGTCACACGGCGGTGGACCCTGGCGTTTGCTGCCGGTAGCACGCTGTAGAAACGACGGAGTAATTCGACTCATGTGGGACTCCCTGGCATAGCGGCCGCTTGATCGGGCGCGGGTCACGCGCGGATCACACTCACACACTCACTCACGAAACGCGGACGGCTGTCCGCGACGCAGACGCGCTTCGAGCGCATCGAGCAGCCGGTTCATCGTCAGACCGATGGCGCCGACCACGACCACCGCAGCCATCACCAGATCGAGCTGGAACAGTTGCCGTCCGTAGACGATCAGATAGCCGAGTCCTTCCGACGACGCCACCAGCTCCACCACCACCAGTGCAAGCCACGCCTTGGTGAAGGCGAGCCGCACGCCGGTGGCTAGTGTCGGCACGGCGGCGGGCAGCACGATATAGGCGATACGTTGCCAGCGGTTATAGGCGAAGACGCGCGCCACTTCGTCGAGTGCGGCGGGCGTCTGGCGAAAGCCCTGTAGCGTGCTGAGCGTGACCGGCACCAGCGCCGCATGCGCGATCAGGATGTACTTGAGCGGCTCGCCGACGCCCACCAGCAAGAGCAGAAACGGCAACCAGCCCAGCACGGGGACCTGGACGACCGCGTTGAAACTCGGCAGCACGTACGCTTCCAGGGTGGGCGATAGCCCAAGCGCGGCGCCGATCGCGAAACCCAGTACTGTCCCGATGCCGAAACCCACCAGCACCCGTTGCAGGCTGACCAGCGTGTTATGCAGGAGGTCGCCGCTGCGCGCCAGATCCACGAAGGTCTCGTAGACGCGCTCGGGCGGCGGCAAGATCTGCGGTGCGATCCAGCCGCGCTCGCAGCCGATGCTCCATAGTCCGAACAGCAGCGCCGGCAGCAGCCACGGCGCAAGGTGCCAGGCCACGGCACGCAGACGTTCGCGCCTGCGTAGCGCTGCGAGTGCGGCGACAGGGTGGCCGTCGCGCTCAGCGGCTTCGGCAGATTCACCGCTTTTGCCGTGAAGCGGGATCGCGGTTTCGCTCATGATGGCGCTCCGTGGTTAGCTGAGCGGCTTGCCTGCCGCGTCGTAGCGCGTCCAGTAGTGATCGAGCTGCAGCGTGCGCAGGGCATTGTCCAGATAGCTGGGCTCGAACCAGGTGTCGACGTCGATGGGCTGGCGGATCAGTTTGAGGTTGAGCGCATTCTGCGCGACCGTCTTGTAGCGGGCGACGATGAACGGATCGATGAGCGGCGAATTGCGCGATTTCAACGGCTGATTCGCAAACTCGGCCTGCCACGACGCGTACGGAACACCGGTCCTCGCCCACAGCTTGAACAGGGCGTCGCGGTTCGCTTCATCGGAGGACCACAGCGCGCCTTTGACGAAGGTGGTTACGACACGCTGCACGATGTCCGGATGCGCGCGGTCGAAATCGTCGACCACGAGCAGATGCGATTGCCGCGTGAACTGCGGTCCGTCGTTTTGCGACTCGTAGACGATTCTGACCAGACCCTGATCGCGCAGCTTGTAGAGGTGATAGTCGCTGAACGAGGCGTCGATGCCTTTGGAGGCGAGTGCTGCAAGCGCGCTGGCGGTGTCGAGGTTGATCACGTGCAGGTCGCGCTCGTCGAGGCGATTGGCGGCGAGCGCGTTGTCGGCGACGAGTTGCAGGTTGGTGCCGCGAAAGATCGAAACGCGGCGGTCCTTGAGATCCTTGATCGAGTGGATGTCGGAGTCGGAGGGCACGGCCACTTTCACGCCCACCCGCACGCCCGACTCGAGCAGGATGCGTGTCTTCAGACCATTGGCGCGTGCCAGCACGGCGGGCAAATCGCCCTGGAAGGCGAAGTCGAGCGACTTGTCGGCGATCGCCTCGTTGACCGCAGGTCCCGCACCTTTGAAGAACAGCCACTCGACCTTGATGCCGTCGGCAGCGAACTCCTTCTCGAGCAGTTGCTGGATCTGCACCGTGGCCGCCGGCGAACCGCCGAAGGTCGGTGGATCGCCCGTGCCCTGTTCCGCCACGCCGATCCGGATGACCGTGGGCTTGTCGGCATACGCATGCAGGGCCGCTATCGACAACGTGGCGGCCGCCAGGACTGACTTGAGCAAACGAAGATATCGCATCGATTCGAGTTGGGCTAAAGAGAAGGGCGCGCCGGAACGGTGCGCGGTCGACGCTGTCGGCGCGGTTTCGTTTTGCCGGGCAAACGGGAGGCTCAGACATTCTTGTCGACGAAACTAGTGAGGACAAGAAAGGATTTGAGCTATGCATATTGCCTGAGGTGTTTTTGCCGGCGTGTTGCCACATCGTCGATGTGCGACGCGAATTCTGTTTCGATGTGTATTTGCGTGTCGCAGCAGCGGAGGATGTCGCCGATGCGTGAGAAAGACGGGTCAGGCGATCCGCATATCGATAGCTAGTTTTCTTTGTTGTGCGACGCAGTTCAGAAAATCTATGCTGACGAGCTGTTACGTTTCCGGTGGAGCACCCGCATGACAACCCAGCACACCCCAGCCGACGACGCGGCGCACACGGCACCTACGGATGCCGAACTCGACGCGCGTTTCGCGCCGGTGTTCGAGCGCATCGCGGCGGGCAGCGTCGAGCGCGAGCAGAAGCGCGAACTGGCGCACGAGCCGGTGCAATGGTTAAAGGATGCGGGCTTTACCGCATTGCGTGTGCCGCGCCGTTACGGTGGAGGCGGCGCGACGTTGCCGCAGTTCTTCCGGCTCCTCACGCGCCTCGGCGAAGCGGACTCGAATCTGCCGCAGATCCTGCGGCTGAATTTCGGCTTTATCGAAGGCAGTCTCGAACGCGACGACGAAGCCGCGCGCGAACGCTGGCTCACGAAGATCGCAGCGGGCGAACTGGTCGGCGCGGCGATCTCGGAGCGTACCGGCGCCACGCACAACTCGGTGACCCTGCAACGGGCGGCCGAAGGCTGGCGCCTGAATGGCGAGAAGTACTACAGCACCGGCAGCCTGTACGCCGACTGGATCGACGTGGCGGCGCACGACGGCACCGACGACGTGCGCGTGCTGGTACGAGGCGACGCGCGAGGCGTCACGCGTCTGGACGACTGGGACGGTTTCGGCCAGCGCCTTACTGCGAGCGGCACGACGCGCTTCGATCAGGTCGAGGTGCCAGACGAGCAGTTCCTGCTGCGCTACAAGGGCTCGGAGCCAAAACGCAATACTTCGCAACCCGCGTTCTATCAGACCGTGCATCTGGCGACGCTCGCCGGCGTCGCACGCGCGGTATTGCGCGACGGTGTGGCGTTTGCGCAGGGCCGCACGCGCACCTTCGGCGTACCGGGCCGTTCGAGCCCGCGCGACAACCCGTTAACCCAGCGCGTGATAGGCCGTCTCGCGAGTCTGGCTTACGCCGCTGAAAGCGTCGTGGAAGCGGTGGCGCGCTCGCTCGAGAGGATCTATCAGGACCGTTTGGCCGGGCGCGCGCAAACGCAGGACTACTTCGCGCTCGACATCGAAGCGTGGCAGGCGCAGCAGGTGGTGATCGGTCAGGCGCTGGAGGCCGCCACGCTCCTGTTCGAAGTGGGCGGTGCATCGGCCACCAGCGAGACGCTGCGGCTCGATCGCCACTGGCGCAATGCCCGCGTGATCGCCTCGCATAACCCGGCGATTCAGCGCGAAGCCGCGATCGGCGCTTTCCACCTGAACGGCACGCCGCCGAACGAGCGTTTCAGCCTCGCGCACACCAGCGTGGAAATCGAGGGGCAGGGTGCGGATACGCCTTTAGCTGCTTGAGCATCCATCATCGTGCTTCTTTAGAAATCAGATTTTATTGGTTCTGCTTTCGATGGCGCGCTCGCATAGTACGTTTTGATGGCTATAGGCGGCGACGCTCAAGCGTTCGCAGTGCCTGGCCAGCCCCTCCGTCCGGTGTGGAAACCGGACGGGCAAGACGGATGAGCAAGGAGACGTCATGACGGTTGCATTGGCAGAACGAAGCACACACGCGGCGCTGGCAACGGCGCGCGAAGCCGCGGCAGCGGCGGGTTTGCCCTACGCGGGCGGGATTTCCCCGCAGGACGCGTGGGCGTTGTTTTCAGCGGGCGAGGCGTTGCTGGTCGACGTGCGCACGGCCGAAGAGCGCAAGTTCGTGGGTTATGTGCCTGACAGTCTGCACGTGGCCTGGGCGACCGGCACGAGCTTGACCCGCAATCCGCGCTTTGCCCGCGAACTCGAAGCGAAGACCGGCAAGGAGGCCGTGGTGCTGCTGCTGTGCCGCAGCGGCAACCGTTCGGCGCTGGCCGCCGAGGCGGCCGCGAAGGCCGGTCTCACGCAGGTCTTCAACGTGCTGGAAGGATTCGAAGGCGAACTGGACGCGCAGCAACAGCGCGGCCGCCAGAACGGCTGGCGTTTCCACGGCTTGCCGTGGCAGCAGGACTAGCTGGTTTCATCATCAGGACGGGGAGCACTGACTGTGGCTGTATTCGACATTGACGATATCGTTCAATCGCTTCAAACAGTGCGCCAAAGCTGGCGCGAAGTGCAAAAGCGCTCCCTCGAACCCGGCGGGCGCGACCTGCCGGCGCGCGAGGCGCTAGCCGGGATCGTCGATACGCTCAAGGGCGTGCTGTTTCCGATGCGCCTTGGGCCGCCCGATCTGCGCCAGGAAAGCGAAAACTTCTATGTGGCGAATGCGCTGGATTCCGCGCTGCATGCGCTGCTTGGCCAGGCGCGTCTCGAGTTGAACTACAAGGCGCGCCATCATGCGCGCGCCGACGAGTTCATCGAGGCGCAGGCGAGTCACGCGGTCCGCCAGTTTGCCGCGCGGCTGCCGGAGATTCGCAGCCTGCTCGACAGCGACGTGCTGGCCGCCTTTCACGGCGATCCCGCGGCGGGCAGCGTCGACGAAGTGCTGCTGTGCTATCCCGGCATTCTCGCGATGATTCATCACCGTCTCGCGCATGAGCTCTACCGGCTCGAATTGCCTCTGCTCGCACGCATCGTCGCCGAACATGCGCATGCCGCGACCGGGATCGACATTCACCCGGGCGCGCAGATCGGCGCTGGGTTCTTTATCGATCACGGCACGGGGGTGGTGATCGGCGAAACCGCCGTGATCGGCCAGCGGGTACGCGTCTATCAGGCCGTGACGCTCGGCGCCAAGCGGTTTCCGCGCAATGCCGCGGGCCATCTGGAGAAGGGGCTTGCGCGCCATCCGATCGTCGAGGACGACGTGGTGATCTATGCGGGCGCAACCATTCTGGGCCGCGTGACGCTCGGGCGCGGCTCGGTGATCGGCGGTAACGTGTGGCTCACCCAGGATGTGGCGCCGGGCAGTCATGTGACGCAGGCCGTCTCGCGTAACGAAGCCACCCAGGGGCAGGCCGCAGCGGCATCGCAGGCGCCGCATGCACCGGCCGCGACGCCGGTCGCGCAACCTCCGCAACTTCCACAAGCCCCGCACGCGCCCCAGCCGCTTCATGCCGCTAACCCCGTAGCGAGTACCGCGTCATGAGCACGCTCGTGAAAAACTTCGGCGCCGCGGTGCGCGAGTTGCGCGAGGCACGCGCCTGGTCGCAGGAACAGCTCGCCGAGCATGCCGGTTTAAACCGGTCCTATGTCGGCGAGATCGAACGCGGCAGTGCGATTGCCTCGATCGTCACGGTCGACAAGCTCGCGCGTGCGCTCAACGAGCCGATCTCCAGTTTGCTGCGCTCGTCGTTCAGCGGCAGCGTCGTTTCTGCGACGCAGACCGCACCGCCTGCGCCTGCGCCCACCCTGTCCAATGTGCTGAAGACGTCCAACTGACGTCTATAGCATGTTGAGCAGGGTCCGGCTCGGTCTTGATAATGACGCTGCGTCATAAGCTTTCCCGTTTTTCATCTATAGAACCCCGGAGCCACACATGTCGACCCTAGCGAGCGGCCATACGGCGCTTAGCGATAACGCCGCACGGCAACTAGCCAATGCCACCAAGACCGTTCCCCAACTTGCGACGATCACGCCGCGCTGGTTGACGCATCTGTTGCAATGGGTGCCGGTCGAAGCGGGTATCTACCGTCTGAACCAGGTCAAGAATCCGGATGCGGTGAAGGTGGCCTGCACGCAGCGCGAAGACGAAACCGTGCTGCCGCGCACCTTCGTGCCCTACGAAGAAGAGCCGCGCGAATATTTCCTGAATGCCGTGAGCACCGTGCTCGACGTGCATACGCGCATCTCCGATCTGTACAGCAGCCCGCACGACCAGATCAAGGAACAGTTGCGCCTGACGATCGAAACGATCAAGGAATTGCAGGAGAGCCAACTGATCAACAATCCGGATTACGGTCTGCTGGCGAACGTCGCCGAAGAACAGCGCGTGTTTCCGCTGACCGGCGCGCCGACGCCCGACGATCTGGATGAGTTGCTGACCCGGGTGTGGAAAGAGCCGGCGTTTTTCCTGACCCATCCGGCCGCGATTGCCGCGTTTGGCCGCGAATGCACGCGTCGTGGCGTGCCGCCGCCCACCATCAGCCTGTTCGGTTCGCAGTTCCTGACGTGGCGCGGCATTCCGCTGGTGCCGTCCGACAAGGTGCCGGTGGCCGACGGCAAGACCAAGATCCTGCTGCTGCGCGTGGGCGACAAGCGCCAGGGCGTAGTCGGCCTGTTCCAGCCGGGCGTCGCGGGCGAACAGGGTCCGGGGCTGTCGGTGCGTTTCATGGGCATCAACAGCCATGCGATCGCCTCCTATCTGATTTCCCTGTACTGCTCGCTGGCGGTGCATTCGCCGGACGCGCTGGCGGTTCTCGATGACGTGGAGATCGGTAAGTACCATGACTATCCAGACACCTACAAGTAATCCGCTGGCAGGAGGCGTGCCGCACGACGTCCCGCAGACGCTGCCGGCCGGCTTGCCCGATCCGGCGACGCTCGCGCGGCTCGCGACGGAATTCTTCGCCGCCTTGCCGGGTGGTGGGGTGTCTTCGGCGGCGCCTGGCGGTAGCCTGACGGATGCGGCGTCGTCGGCCTCGTTCGCTTCGGCCTTGCCGGTGGCCGCGCCTGGGTTGTCGTCGGTCAGCAATCCGGCTCCGCCAGGTTCGCCGCTCGCGGGGCCCGGTGGCTTCGGCACAGGCGTGCCGGGCGCCGCGTTGCCGCAGGGGAAGGTGGCGGGCGCAAATCTGCTGCCGTCGGCGCCGACGCATGTGCTGTCGCTCGGTAATCGTGCGCCTGCGCTCGTGCCGCATGCCGCTGCGCAGAACGGCTTGCCGGATAGTGCGGTGACGATCGCTCCGGCGCTTGAGCCGCGTTTCGGTGGCGCTGCGTTGGGCGTGCCGGAGGGACTGGGCGCGCAACGTCCGTCGGCGGGTGGTGCTTCGGGGGCGCCTGCTGCTGCGTCGCCGTATTACTTTCTTAACGAGCAGGCCGGGACGCCGGGCAACGGCCCCTCGGGTAGCCGGGATATCGTCGTGCCGTCGAGCGACACCGTCACCGCGCAATCGTTCGGGCTGCCAGGCGAAGCGGAGTTGCGCTCGTTGTTGTCGGTACAGCGCTTTCCGTACGATGCGCCGTCGCGAGACGCAGCCACGACGGATCGTAGCGGTGTTTCACGCTACTTCGTCGACGAAGCGCAGGCATCCGCTGGGCCGTCGCGAGCCGCGCACGCTGTGCCGAATGCCGCGGCATCGGCGCACCCGCCGTTCGATGTCAACGCTATCCGGCGCGATTTCCCGATCCTCTCGGAGCGGGTGAACGGCCGTCAACTGGTATGGTTCGACAACGCGGCGACGACGCACAAGCCGCAGTCCGTGATCGACCGCCTGGCGTACTTCTACGCGCACGAGAACTCGAACATCCACCGTGCGGCCCATGCACTGGCGGGGCGTGCGACGGATGCGTATGAGGCGGCGCGCAGCAAGGTGCAGCGTTTTATCGGCGCGGCCTCGCCGGATGAAATCGTCTTCGTGCGCGGCACCACCGAGGCGATCAATCTGATTGCGAAGTCCTGGGGTGTGCAGAACGTCGGCGAAGGCGACGAAATCATCGTCTCGAACCTCGAGCATCACGCGAACATCGTGCCGTGGCAGCAGCTTGCCGCGCAAACCGGTGCGAAACTGCGCGTGATCCCCGTCGACGATTCCGGTCAGGTGCTGCTCGACGAGTATCGCAAGCTGCTCAACGACCGCACCAGGATCGTTTCGGTCACCCAGGTTTCGAATGCGCTCGGCACGGTGGTGCCGGTCAAGGAGATCGTCGAGATGGCGCATCGTGCCGGCGCGAAGGCGCTGGTCGACGGCGCGCAGTCGGTGTCGCACATGCGGGTCGACGTGCAGGCGATCGATGCGGACTTCTTCGTGTTCTCGGGCCACAAGGTGTTCGGGCCGACGGGGATCGGCGTGGTGTACGGCAAGCGCGCGATTCTCGAGGACATGCCGCCCTGGCAGGGCGGCGGCAACATGATTGCCGACGTGACCTTCGAGCGCACCGTGTTCCAGCCGCCGCCGAACCGTTTCGAAGCGGGCACGGGCAACATCGCGGATGCGGTGGGACTGGGTGCGGCGCTCGACTACGTGACGCGCATTGGCATCGAGAACATTGCGCGCTACGAGCACGATCTGCTGGCCTATGCGACGAGCGTGCTGCAACCGGTGCCGGGCGTGCGGCTGATCGGCACGGCGAAGGACAAGGCGAGTGTGTTGTCGTTCGTGCTGAAGGGCTACGAGACGGAAGAGGTCGGGCAGGCGCTGAACGAAGAGGGCATTGCGGTACGCTCAGGGCATCACTGCGCGCAGCCTATCCTGAGGCGTTTCGGCGTCGAGGCAACCGTGCGGCCGTCGCTCGCGTTCTACAACACCTGCGATGAAGTCGATGCGCTGGTGTCGGTGGTGCGGCGTTTGTCGACGCGGCGTTAAGGTGAGCCAGGTTTAGTCGGGGCTTACCGGCATCGCTGCGGAAAACGGCTAGCAGGAGCAGGGCCCTCGCGCATGGACTTTTACGTCCACTGCGCGAGGGCTTTTTTCATTGGGTCGACGTTGCGGCGAGGGCTTCTGAGGGAACCGCGTCGTGGTTGCGATTCTCCGTGGGGAGCGAGGCCGCGGCTGCATCTTGCGAAGCGCGTAATTTCTCGAGCAGGCGCGTACTCAACGCACTCGTCTGGCTGGCGATTTCGGAGATCGTGCCGGGTTCGATGATCGTGCCGCGCAAGGCGGCGCCCAGCACTGACAACTGCGGCGAAACGCTGCCGTTCGCGGCCACCGCAGCCAGCGACGGATCGACCGCGATCCCTAAACCCACCGGTCCCGTTTGCACGAGTCCGCGTGCGAACAGATTGCGCACCAGAGGCTGCTCACTGGCGGCATGCCAGCGATAGTCCGGCCCGGTGCAGTTGACCACGCCCCCGGCGACGAGCGTGCGTACGTCGTCGCCGCCGCGCGGGCGATAGCTCACGCTCACGCGGCCGCCCGGCGCTTCGGCCAGACCGTTGACGCTGGCTGCCTCGATGCTCAAGCGTCCGCTGGCGCGCAGCGCGGCGACCAGCGCTGCGCTGACCGGCGGCGCGCGATGCAGGAACACGTCCCAATGCGGCCGCACGTGACGGAAGAAGCGGCGCCGGTCCGTCAGCGCGGCACTGCGCCACCAGTCGGCCATATATGGCCTGAGCGCGCCCGGCAGCGATTGCCAGTCGCCGCCGTGCGCGACGATGGCCCGTGCCTTGGCGCGCAGTTCACGCACCACGCGTCGCAACGTGCCCGGCGGCCCCTCTCTACCGAACGGCTCGGTCGCCGGCGCGGCGTCGCTCCGTTCGACCGGTGTCAGGCCATGCCGCGCCAACACCCGATAGGTGCCGCGATAGCCGAGCTTTTCGAGCGACACCACGGTATCGATCATGGTCAGGCTCGCGCCCACCAGCACCACCTCTTGTGCATCGACGAGCGCCGCAAGCCGCGTGCGATCCCATGTGTTGGCCACATACCGGCCCGCCTGCGCGAGACTGCCGTCGGCGTCGAAGCGCGGCCGCGACTGGAACACGCCGAGTGCGAGCACCACCTGATCGGCGAGCAGCACGCGGCCGGCGTCGAGCGCGAGCGTGATGCCGCGTCCGGCCACATCGAGGTCTTCGACACGCGCCCGGACATGTTCGAACGTCACGCCCCGCGTGGCCGCGAGCTGGGCGCGCCGCAATTCCTCGTTGACGTAGTCGCCGTAGCGCCAGCGCGGGGCGAAGGCCTGCGCGACGGCTTCGCGCGGCTGGCCGGCAAACTCGGGCTGCGCCGCGAGCCAGTCGACAAAATGGTCCGGCTGCTCGGGGTAGAGCGTAAACATCAGCGCGGGACCGTTGAGCAGGTGGCCGGGCTCCTCGGTCGAATACGCGAGGCCGCGGCCAGCTTGCGCGGCGGGGTCGACGAGGCGGACCGCCAGCGCCTGCCTCGCCTCGCGCAGCAGCTTGATGGCAAGCGTGGTTCCCGATAGCCCACCGCCGACGATGACGATCTGTTGCGGCCCGCCGTGATGAGCGACCATGCTGTTCTCCTGTGAAAGCTGCGGCGGCGTACGCCGGATCGACGGAAATGGTAGTGGCCGGGCATATATGGCAGAAGCGACGAATCGTGATAAGCATTTGCGTAGCGCTGCTTATGGATGCGTTAGCAACGTATTCGACGTTGTAGCGCCACATGGCGGGAGCGTCGCGAACCCTTGTGAGGCGACGCAAAGCATCCGCGTGTCGGCACGACGCTCGCGCATGCAGCAGGTCCACGGCGCGGCAGACGCCTCTGTTCCAGCATCGCTGCAAACGCGATATCGAAAGCGGGAAATCTTGTTTGTGAGCGGCGCGGCGCTTCGCTAGCATGCGGCAGGTAGCCGTGTGGATGCCGCGTCTGAAGGCGTGCGCCCGCATACCGTTCATCTCTGGCCGCGCGTATCCCGCCACGTTTTCGCCCACCGAAACCACGTTGGATAACTCGCGCGCACTGCAGGAATTTCATCACCCGACATGTCCAGCCTGCCCGTATCCGCCATTCCCGAACCCGCCAGCGGCGTGACGCGCCGCCTCGCATTTGCCATCGCCGGCGCGAAGCCGCTCGACGATGCCGCCGCGCTCGCCGCTGCACGCGACGGGGTGCTCGATTTCCTTTCCGCATCTTTCGCAGGCGCCGATGACGCCGGTTATCGCAAGCTGCTTGCCGTGATCGGCGCGGGCAGCCGTGGCGAGGCCGCGGCGATCGGCCACCCCGGTAGCGTGAACGCGCTCGACGCCGCATTGCTCAACGGCTACGCGGGCCACGCGCTCGACTACGACGATGTCCACAGCAGCGTGCGCGGTCATCCGAGTACGGTGGTGTTGCCGGCGCTGCTCGCACTCGCCCAGACGCAGCGCAGTAGCGCGAGCGAATTGCTGGCCGCGTATGTCGTGGGCGTCGAGACCATGGCGCGTCTGGGTCTTGCACTGGGTAGCCGTCACTACGAGCAGGGCTTTCACAACACCGCGACGCTCGGCACGCTGGGGGCCGCTACCGCTGCGTCATTCCTGCTGAAACTGGATGCGGCTGCAATCGAAAACGCACTGGGCCTCGCGGCAACGCAATCGTCGGGGCTACGCCTGCAGTTCGGCAGCGAAGCCAAGCCGCTTCACGCCGGGCAGGCTGCGCGCGCCGGACTGCTGGCCGCGCAACTCGCGGCAGGCGGCCTACAGGGTTCGCCTGCGGCCCTCGATGGCCCGACCGGCTTTTTCGCTGTATTCGGCGCGGGCGCGGCACAACCGGAGCGCGTGCTCGAAGGCTGGGGCGCGCCCTGGCAAATCGTGACACCAGGCCTGTACTTCAAGCCGTGGCCGTGCTGCACGGCCACCCACTACGCCGTGCATGCGGCGCTGACCTTGCGTCAGGCGCATCGGCTGACACCGCACGATATCGATCAGGTAACCGTAACGTTTCCGCCGGGCGGCGATACGCCGCTCGCGAGTCGCGCACCGGCGACCGGACTCGAAGGCCGCTTCAGCGTCGAATACGCGCTGGCCGCCGCTTTGACGGACGGCGCGGCAGGTGTCGCCACCTTCGCCGACGTGCCGGTGCGTGCGGACCTGGCGGCGCTGGCTACACGCGTGTCGCGCGACCACGACGAAACCGCGCCGCGTGCCTCGACCGATCCGGCGACGCGCTTCTCCACCGTCGCCATCACGTTGAAAAACGGCACTGTGCTGAGCCATAAAACCGACCGCCTTCATAGCGCCGACGATCTGCAGGCCAAGTTCGCCGACGCGGTCGAGCATGACGCCGCCTTCGCGACCTTGCCCGCCGTCGTCAGCACGATGGAGAGCGCCGACGATCTCGCCTTAATTTTCCAAGCCTTCGCAAAGATCAAAGCATGAGTACTGTTCAAACGGCTGCAAGCCAAAAAACGCCGCGGCAAATGCGCCTCGGGCTGTTCATCCAGGGCGCGGGGCATCACGTCGCCGGCTGGCGTCATCCCGATGCTCAGGCCGGCAGCGAGAACCTCGCGCTGATGCAGCGGATCACCCAGACCGCCGAGCGCGCGAAGTTCGACATGGTGTTCCTCGCCGATGGCCTCACAAGCGGCCCGGACGCGCATCCGTCGATGGCGATGCGTCTCGAGCCGCTGTGCCTGCTGTCGGCGCTCGCGATGGGCACGCGCCACATCGGCCTCGCCGCCACGGCATCGACGACCTATAGCGAGCCGTATCACGTGGCCCGCGCGTTCGCATCGCTCGATCATCTGAGCCAGGGACGTGCCGCATGGAATGTCGTCACCACCTCGTACGACCGCACCGCCGCGAACTTCACGCGCGGCAATCATCCGGATCACGCCTTGCGCTACGAGATGGCGGGAGAGTTCGTCGATGTCGTCAAAGGCCTGTGGGATAGCTGGGACGACGATGCACTCGTGCGCGACAAGGCAAGCGGCGTCTACTTCGATCCCGCCAAGGTGCATACGCTCGGGCACGAGGGGCGCTTCTTTTCGGTGAAGGGCCCGTTGAACGCGTCGCGGCCGCCGCAGGGGCATCCCGTGGTGATTCAGGCGGGTTCGTCAGGGCCGGGGCAGGATCTGGCCGCACGCACGGCGGAAGTGGTGTTCACCGCGCAGCAGACGCTCGACGAAGCACGCATCTTCTATCGCGACCTCAAAGGCCGGCTGGCGAAGTTCGGCCGTGACGGCGAGCAACTGCATGTGATGCCGGGCGTGTTCCCGGTGATCGGCCGCACCGAGCAGGAAGCGAAGGACAAGTACGCGCAATTGCAGCAGTGGACCGATACGTCGGGTGCCTTGACGCTCCTGTCCGATCGTTTGGGCCATGACGTATCGAAGTTTCCGCTCGACGGCCCCTTGCCGGAACTGCCCGAATCGGAGCAACTGAAAAGCCGTGCGAAGCTGCTTACCGATCTGGCGCGCCGCGAGAACCTGACCTTGCGCGAACTGTATCACCTCGTGGCGGGCGCGCGCGGGCATCGGATCGTGTGGGGCACGCCGACCCAGGTCGCGGATGCGCTGGAGGAATGGTTCGTGGGTGAGGGCGCGGACGGGTTCAACATCATGCCGCCGTACTTTCCGGGCGGTCTGGATGACTTCGTCGAACTGGTGGTGCCGGAGTTGCAGCGGCGCGGTTTGTTCCGCACGGAATATTCGGGCACGACGCTGCGCGACCACCTGGGGCTGCCGCGGCCGGCGAGCCGTTACGTGGAGCGGTAGAGCGCGCTGATGCCAGTGCGCGCCGCGTCCCCTCTGCGCGGCATCGCCTCTTCACCTTCACCTTCAGATAGCAAACTTGCTTAGATCGAGCGGGATCGTCACACGTGCAGCATCGTGTCGCGCATCGTTGCGTTCGTCGTTAGCCGCCGCAAGCGAACGCGTGAGGAATGCCCGCGTACGCGGACTCGCCGGTTCACGGAAGAGACGCGCGGCGGGACCGTGCTCCACGATCACACCCGCCTCGGTGAAATACACCGCGTCGCTGACTTCTTCCGCAAAGCGCATCTCGTGTGTCACCAGCACGCAGGTCATGCCGTCCCTGACGAGATCGCGGATCACGGTTAGCACTTCGCCGACTGTTTCCGGATCGAGCGCCGAGGTCACTTCGTCGAACAGGATCAGATCCGGCTGCATGGCTAACGCCCGTGCAATCGCCACCCGCTGTTGCTGACCACCGGACAGTTCGCCGGGATACGCGTGCGCCTTGTCGGCGAGCCGCACCTTCTTGAGCAGTTCATAGGCCGTACGTGTCGCGCTTTCCTTGTCGCGGCCCAGAATGCGCACGGGCGCCACCACCAGATTGTCCAGCACGCTCAGATGCGGAAACAGATTGTATTGCTGAAACACGAAACCGACCCGCTTGCGCAGTTCGATCTCGTCGCGTTCCGACGTGAGCTGATCGACCCGGGTGCCGTCCACTTCGATGGTGCCGCTCTGCGGTTTGAGCAGGCCCGTGATGCAGCGCAGGATAGTCGACTTGCCGGACCCCGACGGGCCGATGATCGAAACAGCCTGGCCGCGAAAGACGTCGAGGTCGATCCCGTTGAGCACGGCGTTCGCGCCGAACGACAGATGCACGTCGCGCAGGCTCACGAGCGGACGCACGGGGGAGTGGGATGCTAGGAGCGGTTCAACTGAAGGCATAGCGTTTTTCGAGGTGTCGCGTGAAGCGCGCAATCGGGTAGCAGTAGACGAAGAAGAGGCCCAGCACGGTGAAGTAGACGAGGACCGTGAAGTCGGCGCGCGCCACGGTGTTGCTCGCCACCTGCGCGGTATCGAGCAGATCGTGCACGCCGACCAGCGACGCCAGCGCGGTGCCCATCGTGATGCTCGCGTAGAGGTTCATCCACGGCGGCAGCATGCGCTTCACGCACTGCGGCAGGATGATCCAGCGAAACACCTGGGCGCGGCTGAACGCGAGCGAACGTGCGGCATCCCACTGTGCATGCGGAATCGACTGGATCGCGCCGCGAAAAATCTCGGCGACGTTGGCGCTGGCAGGCAAGGCGAGGCCGAGCGTCACCTTGAACCAGTCGGGAAAGGGCAGCACGTGATGACCGATCGGAATTTCGAAGGGAAATACGTACGTCGAAAAGTAGATCAGCACGAGCAGCGGCGCGTTGCGAAACACCTGCACGTAGGTACGTGTCGTCACGCGCACAAGCCGCAACGGCGAGAGCAACAGCGGCCCGAGCGCGAGTCCCGCCAGCGTGCCGATCGCAATCGCCAGCAGGCTGATTTCGATGTTGACCCACAAGGCCTTGCCGAGCGCAGGCGCCCAGGTGATCAGCGCGGCGAGCGTGACGTTGTGCGCGTGGCTGGCTATCTCGCGTTCGAGCAGCGCCAGCACGACGCCCACCGCGATGACGGCGATCACCGTGCCCGGTTGGCGGCGGCGCGCTCGGGCAGCGCCGAAGGAGAGCGGCTCAGTGGCCATAGCCGGGCATCCTCAAACGGTTCTCGAGCCAGCGGCCCGCGCGGTTGACCACGAAGGTCAGCGCGCCGAAGAACAGCAGGATCAGGATCATCAGTTCCAGCACGTTGTCGCGCTGGGTCCAGATCATGATCGATGCATACGTGACGTCGCCCACCGCGATGGCCGAGGCGATGGTGGTCATCTTCACCAGATCGACCATGTTGTTGACGAGCGCCGGCAACGCAAAGCGCACCGCGAGCGGCAATTGCACGCCCCACAGGCGCTGGCGGCGGCTGTAGCCGAGCGATTGCGCGGCTTCGAGCGTGGCGCGCGGCACCGCCTCGATACCGGCGCGCAACGCTTCCGCGTGAAACGCGCCCTTGTGCAGCGCGATCACAATCACGCTCCAGATGAACGGTGTCAACGGGTTGCCGCCCAGTCCGCGCAGCGCCTCGCTAAGCAACATGTTGAGCACGAGGAACGCGCAAAAGAGTTGCACCAGCGTGGGCGTGTTGCGGGTGACCTCGACGAAGATGCGAGCCGGCCGCGCCAGTGTCATGCGCGGCGAAGTCAGCATGGCGGCCAGCAGCACGCCGGCAATCAGGCTGAAAAAAGCGGTGACCACCGAGAGCTCGATGGTCACGAGCATGCCGTGGATGAACGACGCGCGTTCGTCGGCGGCGAGCACGAAGCTGTAATCGAGCCCAAGCTTGTTGAGCGCGGCCACCGCCGTTTCGGGCAGCCCCTGGCTCATGCCGGTTGCGCCTTGAATTTGGCGTGCAGGTCGAGTACCGCTTGCGAAGGCTGCATGCCGTTCTTGCGTTCCGTGTCGATCAGCCAGCCCGAGCGGTGCCAGTCCTCGACCACTTTCTCGAACGCATTCTGCGTATCCGTCTCGCCCTTGCGGACCCAGATCACCGAAGGCGAGGGAATCAGATCGTTCGATACCGGGATCGTGTAGTCCTTCCAGTCCGGATTGCGCGCGACCAGCAGGCGCAGCGTCGGCGCCACGTGCACGGCGGCGACGCAATTATTGCCGCGCAATGCCAGCAGCGATTCGGGCTGGCCGCGGAATGCCTTGACCTGTGCGCCGTATTGTTCGGCGAGCGGCTTCGCGTAGTTGCTGCCTTGCGAGACGCAGACGGCTTTGCCGCGCACGTCGTTCCATGTCTTGATGCCGCTGTCCTTGCGGGTGATCAGGGCGCCGCCGATTTCCTCGAAGGGCGTTGGCGGGTACGCGAGAATCTGCGCGCGTTCCTCGGTCACTTCCATGTTGGCGATCAGCGCGTCGACCTTGCCCTGCTGCAGAAACTGCACGCGATTGGACGGCTGCACCGGGATCATTTCGATGTCGACGCCGAGATGCTTCGCCAGGTTTTCGGCGAGGTCGACGTTAAAGCCGACCGGCTTTTGCGTGGCCGGATCGAGGGAGCCAAACGGCGGCCCCGACAGGATCACGCCGACGACGAGCTTGTGGCGCTCGTGAATGCGATCGAGCGTGCTGTCGGCATGAGCGGTGCTTGCAGCGAAGGCGGTGGCGAGTGCTAGCGCGGCACCTGCGAGCGCGCCGAGCCAGTGGCCTTTGGAACGGTGTTGAAGGGCGTTGCGAGTCAGGCGGATAGACATAAGGGATGGTCGGTCAATCGTGTGGATGGCAGTACGCTCATTTGCGGCTTGCTTGTGCGGGACGTACGCTGGGCATGAGACGCGTTACGCGCGCGAACGGGCAGCGTGATGGGCTATTCTCGGCAAGCGACGCACAATCCAGAACCAACGTTTTTTCATACCGTTATCTGATTCGCGCATTTGTGCAGACGGGGTGGGCGTTGAGACGTGGATATCGCTGTTTTAGCGTCGTTGTCTGGGTGTGGAGCGTGATGCCGACTCCGCGAGGTTCGATGCCGCAGCAGCGAATCCCGCCCCGGTTCACACCTTGGTTCACACCGCTTCGAACGCGTCGAGCCGCTCGAGCACCTGCACGCGCAGATCGGCCAGTACAGGATCGCGCCGGTCCCGCGGCCGCGGACGGGCGACGCGATATTCGCGGTCGATGCGTCCAGGCGCCGCGGCCATCAGCAGCACACGGTCGCTCAGATACAGGGCCTCGTCGAGATCGTGGGTGACGAGCAGGGCGGCCGTGCCGTGCGCGCGTGTCACCGACAGCAGCAGGGCCTGCAAGCGCATGCGCGTCATTGCGTCGACGGCGCTGAACGGTTCGTCGAGCAACAGCAGATCCGGTTGCGAGAAGAGTCCACGGGCGATCGCAACGCGCTGCGCCATGCCGCCGGAGAGAGCCTTGGGCAAGGCATGCTGCTGGCCTGCCAGTCCCACTTCGGCAAGCAGGTGCGCTACGCGCGGATCGCGCCCGCCGTGACGGCCCGCTTCGAAGCCGACGTTATCGGCCACCGTCAACCACGGCAACAGACGCGGCTCCTGGAAGATCACGCCGATCCGCGGTGAAGGCCCGTGTTGCGGCACGCCGTTCACCCGCACTTCGCCGTGATACTGGCGGTCCAGTCCGGCCACGATCCGCAATAGCGTGCTCTTGCCGCAGCCGCTTGGGCCAACCAGACTGACGATCTCGCCAGGCGCGATACGCAACGACAGGTGATCGAGTACGGTGCGGGCCGCGTAGTGCTTGGCCTCGACGCGCACATCGAGCAGCGCCGCTTGAGCGGATGCGCTCATCGTTGCTCCCCTGTGCGCGATTGCTCGCTGAACGCATCGAACGCATCGCGCCAGTTCAGCACGCGGTGTTCGAGCCAGCGCATGGCGCCGTCGCTCAGCTTGCCGAGTACGGCGAGCAGGATGATGGCGCCGAACACCAGATCGGGGCGGCCGGTCTCGCGCCCGTCGCTCAGCATGTAGCCGAGGCCGCGCGTGGCGGCGATCAGTTCCGCCGCGACCATGAACATCCACGCAAGGCTGAGTCCTGTGCGCAGGCCGGTGAAAATCTGCGGCAACGCGGCGGGCAAGAGGATGCGCGCAAACAGTGCAACCGGTTTGAGCCGGTAAATCGCACCCAGTTCGACCAGCTTGCGGTCGACGCCGCGTATCCCGGCCACGACGCTCAAATGCACGGGGAAGAACGCGCCTATCGCGATCAGCGTAATTTTGGGGGCTTCGTCGATGCCCATCCACAGCAGCAGCACGGGCACCCATGCAAGCGAGGGAATCGAACGCAGCGCCTGAAAGCAAGGCTCGAGCAGGGCATCGAGACGGCGGCTCAGGCCCATCGCGGCGCCCAGTGCGAGTGCCAGCGCGGCGCCAATGCCGAAGCCCACTGCCACCCGCAGCGTACTGGCCGCGATATGGCGTCCCAGGCGCGTGGCGCCCATTTGCCAGAGCGTCTGCGCGATGGTGCTGGGTGCGGGTAGCAGATGATCGGGCACGACGTTGGTGCGCACCAGTACTTCGATCAGCGCGAGCAGTGCAACGGGTAGCGCGAGGCCGGCGATATGCCAGCGGCGCAGGGTGCCATGCGGTTGCTGCGCAGAGGTGCCGGCGGCGCCGTCAGCATTGATGTGGGCATGGCGGGCAGCGTGCGCTGCCGCCGCATGCGGCGTGTGATCCGCCGCCGCTTCGCTCACATCGAACGGTAACGACTCGTCAGGAGCAGAGGCCATCGCCGCGCTCACTGGCCTTGTGCCGCCGTCACGACCGGCTGGGCGACCTGCGAATCGACCAGCGCGTCGATCACCTGCGGCAGATCGGTGCCCGGCTTGACCAGTTGCTCCTGCACCAGAATCGGCGCGGCGGCCTTGAGCGCGGCAATCTGCTGCGCGCCCGGCACCGGCTGGCTAAAGTCGTTGCGCTGCAATTGCAGCTTCGCGACAGGCAGCGAGACCTTCGATTCCTCGGCCACGATCTTCGCAGCGTCGTCCGGATGCGCGACGATCCACAGGCGTGCCTTCTCGTAGACCTTCAGCACGCGCGCCACCGTCTCGGGATATTGCTGGAGAAACGCTTCGCGGGCGTTAAGGAATCCGTAGGTATTGAAGTCGACGTTGCGGTACAGGAGGCGGTCGCCGTCGTCGATCTGCGCGGCGGCCATGTGCGGATCGAGACCCGCCCATGCATCCACCTGGCCATTGGCGAGCGCCGTGCGGCCATCCGGATGCTGCAGATTCACGAGTTCGACGTCGTCGCGCGTCAGGCCCACCGTATGCAGCGCCCGCAAGGTGAACAGGAACGGATCGGTGCCCTTGGTGGCGGCGATTTTCTTGCCCTTCAGATCGGCGAGCGTCTTGATGGGCGAATCCTTGCGCACCACCAGCGCGGTCCATTCGGGACGCGAGAAGATATACACGGTTCGGATCGGATTGCCGTTCGCCTTGCCGAGCACCGCGGCGAGGCCCGCGGTCGAACCGATGTCGATTGCGCCGCTGTTCAGATATTCGAGCGCGCGATTGCTGCCGAGACTCAGGACCCACTTGATCTGCGCATGATCGGGCTTGAATTCGTCTTCGAGCCAGCCATAGCGTTTGATCACCAGGCTTTCCGGCGAGTAGTACGCGTAGTCGACGCGGATCTCGGGCGGTGTCGCGGCATGCGCCGCCGCCATCGTTGCAAGGCCCGCCGCCAGCACGGCCAGCCGGCCCAGCGCACGATTGAAGAACCGCTTCATGGTTGGTCTCCCAGGGTCCAGAGATGGGTATGAGTAGACCGGCTAATGTAAAGAAAGACGCTGCGTTCGGTAACTAACGAAAGATCACAAGGAAACCCGTGGCAGCGATATTGCATGCGTGCCGGAGCGGCAGCGGCGTTTGGCGGCGCGATGACGTCGCTCGCGACGTCATCGCGTCTTCGTCATTGCGGCTTTACGAACCGCAACGTCATCCGGTCCGATTCGCCAATCGCGGCAAAGCGCGCCTTGTCGACGCTGCCGCCTTCGTACGTGGGCGGCAGCGACCACACGCCGTGCGGATAGTCCCTGGTGTCGCGCGGGTTGCTGTTGACTTCGCTGCTGCCGGCGAGCTCGAAGCCCGCGGCGCGAGCATGCTCGATCACATAGGCTTCCGTCACATAGCCGCTGTCGATCATCTGCTGCAGCGAGGTGCCCGGCGCCGCGCGATGTTCTTCCACGCCGAGCAGGCCGCCCGGTTTCAGCGCGCGGTAGAACGCCTGCAGGTTCGCATCGAGCTGGCCGTCCTTGATCCAGTTATGGATATTGCGGAACGTGAAGACGCGATCGACATTGCCGTTCGCCGCGAAGCCGCTGAACTGTCCCGCTTGCAGCGTGCCGACCACCACGTTGCCGTAGACGGCCGGTGTCGCCGCGAGCTTGCGGGCGAATGCGGCGTCGCCGGCCTTCTCTTCCGCAGCGGCGGCGGGCGATGGGCTCTCGTATTCGGCCTCGTAGAGCGTGCCGCGATCGTGCAGGTAGGGCGCCAGAATATCCGTGTACCAGCCGCCGCCCGGTGCGATTTCCAGCACGGTTTGCGTCGGCGCGATCTCGAAGAACTGCAGCGTGTCTTGCGGATGGCGATAGACGTCGCGGGCCTTCGCGGCGTCGCTGCGCTGCGGCCCGGCGACGGCGGCGGCAAGCGAGTCCGGGCCGGACGGGGTCGCGGCGCAGGCCGCCAGCAGCAGCGCGGCGCTTAGGCCGGCGAGTGTGTAACGCAGTGTGCGAAAGCGCGGAGTGGAGTGGTGGATCATGGCACCTGGTATGGGTTCGAGTGGGCCGCGGCGAGGCTCGGCCAAAGCGGCGACAGGCCTAACGATAAGCGTTTGCGGCGCGCTTTGCACGCGCCCTGCAGGCGCGGCGGATTCAGCGTATGTTATTTCGCGAGTTCGCTGCGGTTCGTTGTTGGCCTCTGACGGCCGCTAACCAGAAGCCACGCGGGCCCAACGCCCGCGGTGCAGATGAGCTGGCAGAACCCTCTCAAATCCCGCGTCGCCGCCAGGGCGATACGCGGTTGCCGAATCAAGTGGAGATTGCCTTTATGTCGACCCAGCCACGGCAGTTGCGCCTCGGCGCTTTCATGCGCCCCGTGACGATTCACACCGGCGCATGGCGCTATCCGGGCGCCTACCCGGACGCCAACTTCAATTTCGCGCATATGAAGCGCTTCGCGCAGACGCTCGAGCGCGGCCGCTTCGACGCCTTCTTCATGGCCGATCACCTTGCCGTGCTCAACATGCCGGTAGCGTCGTTAAAGCGCAGTCACACGGTCACCTCGTTTGAACCGATGACCTTGCTGCCGGCGCTCGCCGCCGTGACCGAACACCTCGGCCTGATCGCGACGGCGTCCACCACATTCGACGCGCCGTATCACGTCGCGCGCCGTTTCGCCTCGCTCGATCACATTAGCGGCGGCCGCGCAGGCTGGAATCTGGTGACGACCTCGAACCCCGACGCCGCGCTTAACTTCGGTCTCGAAGAACATGTTGAGCATGACGAACGATATCGCCGCGCACGCGAGTTCTTCGATGTGGTCACCGGCCTGTGGGATAGCTGGGCCGACGACGCGCTGATCCGCGACGTCGAGTCCGGCATCTTCTTCGATCCGGACAAGCTGCATGTGCTCGATCACAAGGGCAAATATTATTCGGTGCGCGGGCCGCTCAACATCGCGCGTCCGGTGCAGGGCTGGCCGGTGATCGTGCAGGCGGGGTCGTCCGAAGCGGGCAGGCAGATCGCCGCCGAAACCGCCGAGGCCGTTTTCACTGCGCAGACCACGCTAGAGCAAGGCCAAAGTTTTTACGCCGACGTGAAAGGCCGCATGGAAAAACTCGGGCGCCCGCGCGACCATATGAAGATCTTGCCGGCTGCGTTCGTGGTGGTGGGCGATACGCTCGATGAAGCGCTGGAAAAGCGCGCCCGTCTGGACACGTTCGTGCATTACGACAGCGGTATCGCCTCGCTTTCCATCGCGCTCGGACACGATGTGTCGGGCTTCGACCCGGACGGTCCGCTACCCGAGATCCCGGAGAGCAACGCAAGCCGCACCAGCCGGCAGCGCGTGATCGAGTGGGCGGAGCGCGACAAGCTGACGATTCGCCAACTGGCGCAGCGCATCGGCGGTTACTCGGGACTGGAAATGGTCGGCACGCCCACGATGATCGCCGATCAGATGGAAGCGTGGCTTGTCGGCGAGGGCTCGGATGGCTTCAACGTGATGTTCCCGTATCTGCCGGGCGGCCTCGATGACTTCGTCGACAAGGTGGTGCCCGAGCTGCAGCGCCGAGGGATTTTCCGGCGCGAGTATGAAGGCGCGACGCTGCGCGAAAACCTGGGCCTGCCGCGCCCGGAGAACCGATTTTTTCGCGCATGAGCGCAGCGTCGTGGATGGCGCCCCTGAAACGGAGATGAAACGTCAGCCGCGAGGTGTCTCGTAACGGAAGCCGGTTGCCGGTCGAAGTCTTTGCAACCAGTCGGCGTCGCGCCGCGTATAGGCTTTGAGAGCAACGCCGTCATGCTCGGCAAGAGCGGCTTTGCTCGTCTATGCTGGTAAATCAGGATCCGGCCGATTTCCGGTCGGCTAAAGGTGCAGATCGTGCGTGACCGCACTCACTTTGTCGGAGGCAACATGAAGGGAACATCGAAACTATGGCAAGCCGTCCTGTGTGCAGCAACGCTCGCGGTTGCCGCTCACGCGGGGGCGCAGGGTCTCTCCCCGCAGGACGATGTGAATGCGCCGCAAAACGGCAAGCAGTTGATGCCGAATGCCGCGCTCGGTAGTGAATACCCGTCGCACGGCAACCAGCAGGCGGGGGAAATGAACCTCAACCCAACCGATCCGCGCGCGCAGCTTGTCAACGGATTGCCGAACAATGAAGAGGCGGGTGGCTATGGTTCGCCGCTCGCGGGAGTGCGTACTGCTGTGCAACCGGCCCCGTCGAACTGATCGAAGCCGCGCGCCTGTCGGTCAGCGCGGTCGCGCACGTCTTCATGCAGGCAAGCCGGCCAGACATCGCCGAGACTCGCTTCTTCGCGCGCTGCGATCGGATACATTGTTTCGTCGGGCAGCGTCGCTGGGCGTTGGCCCGGCTCAAATCCCGAACAGGACGCGCAGCGTCTCGTTTTGCACGATCACCGAGACGCCGATCACGAGCAGGATGAACGGCAGCAGCGCCGTGCCGTAGCGACGGATCGGCGCGCCCAGCAGGGGATGGTTGACCAGCCAGATAGCGCCGGCGCACCAGATACCGATCATCGCGACGAACACGAGCGACACCCACACGCCGTCGACTCGCGAGTGCGCCGCGTAAATCGGCACATAGACGGCGATATTGTCCGAACCGTTGGCGATGGCGACGCCGGCCACGGTCCACCACGACGAGCCCGGCTGCACGGGCTGCGCGGCTTCGGCCGTGTCGCCCCCGGATGCGCGGCGCGGACCGAAGCGCGCCCATGCTTTTGCGAGGCCCACTGCGATCGGCAGCACGCCCAGCACGCCGACGTACCCGTGCGGAAGACTGCGCAGCATCTCGGCGAGGCCGATCGCGATGGCGATCAGCGCCAGCGAGCCCGCGTACTGGCCGGCGATCACGCGCCGTTTCGAGCCGTGCGCCTCGGCGACGAAGGCGAGCAGCACAAACAGGTTGTCGATGTTGGTGGCGGCGAAGGCGCCGATGGCGAGGGCGACGAGGCTGAGCATGCGGGCGGATGGGGGCGGGAATGGTGTGACGGGACGGGCGAGCCGCCATTCTGCCAGCAGCCGGCGGGTTTGCGCGTGCGGGTGCGGCGGTGCGCGCGTCCTGGCCCTTACGCTACAATGCCGACAGCCTGAAAAACGGAATATCAATGAAGATCCGCACTCTATGTCTCGCATGCGTCACGACCGCCGCCGTCCTGCTGGTGGGCTGCACGGCCGTCTACAAGAACCCTGACGCGTGTGAACAGATGATGCGCAGCAAGCTGGCTGACGTGTCGCCTGAGCAGTTGCCCGAGGCGAAGACCAGCAAGCTGTCCGTCGATCACCGCGGCACCGCCATCGACGGCACGCGGGTCGTGGTCGAAGCTTCGCTGTCGCGGATGCAGACCGCTGCGGAAGCGGCCGCCTCGGCCGTCAAGGCGGCGTCGGCGCCGGCGGCGGCTTCCGCTCCGGCCGCTGCGTCCGCCACGGTGGCCGCGGCTGCGTCGGGCGCTTCCGCGACGGTGGCAAATGTGAAACCTGCCAAACCCAAGAAGCTGGTGAAGGCCGTCGCCGTCGAATGCACGTTCACCGGTCTGAACCTGGCGTCGTTCCGTTGGCTGGCGCCGAAGGAACTCGTGCAGACCGACGACACCGCTGCCAGCGAAAGCGCGGAATAACTTCCTTGCCTTGTTTTACCGCGCCCCGCCGCGCCTGGCGGCGGTTGCGCCGAATGCCCAGGGGCGCTCGCCCCTGAATCTCAAGCGCTGGTGAGATCGAGCGCCGCTTGCGCGTGACGCTCCCCGGTGTCGCGCACGAGTCGCAAGACGCGCTCGCCGAACGCCTCTGGATGTCCCTCGAAGAACCGCTCGACCGCCCTGGTTTCGATCAACTGGCGGCGCAGCGCCTCGCGTTCGTCGTGCTGGGTGATCATGCGCACGGCAGCTTCGATATAGCTTTCGACTGTATCGGCCGTGGTCCAGGCGGGCATGCCGGCGCGCGTGAACAGCGCGCCGTCGATATGCTCGAAGACTTCCGGACCCGTCTTGCAGACGCCCGGCAAGCCGAGCGTGAAGGCGTCCACGATCCCATTGGTGTTGCCGAACGGGAACGGACTCAGAAACAGGTCCGAGTCGTCGACACGCGCCAGATAGGCGCTGTACTGATGAAAGCCATGCGTCACGGCGCCCGGAACGGCCTCGCCGATGACGCGCTGCATGTGCCTGAGCGGCAAGCCGTTGTTGTTGCCGGTCATGAAATGGAACTGCACGGGCAGGCCCGCGCGCGCCTGAATCTGACGGCAGGCGTCGAGGAAGGCGGGGTTGAGCTTCATCGGGCTGGCCGTGACGATGATCTGGATCGTCTCGCGCCGCGCCGGCACGCGTGGGGCGACGTCCGGCAGCGCACGCGAGGCGCGATACGGCTGGCCGTTTTTGGGCAGCGCGAGCAGGCGCTCGCTGAAACAGGCCGGATCGCCGATGTAGTCTTCCTCGACGCTGATGTAGTCGATCTTGTCGGAATGGGTCGTGGCCGGATGGCCGAGCGCGGCGATCTGCAGCGGCGCGATGCGCAGGTTCGACAGGAACACGGTCAGCACGAACATACCGACGCTCGGCATATACAGCACGTCCGGCCGCTCGGCTTCAGCGAAATCGCGGAGGGTCTTCAGGCACTCGCCGATATATTCGGGCCGCTCGAGTTCGATAAAGCGGTCGAACACCGCGCGTCCGGCCTCGTCGATCGCGTAGCCGAAGCCGAACCCTACCACCTCGAAATGCTCGCGCGCAGCCTCGATCGTCCTTGAGTGCGTGCGATAGATCGAATGGGCGCCGTTGAACCATTCCGTTACCACGACCATCAACGGCTTTTTGCGGCGCCTTCCGCGCTCGCCGGCCGGCGCCGCTGTGGGCGCGGGCAGGTCGGTCAGGCCCAGTTGCTTCAGCTTGCGGCGCACGAGGACGTTGATATCCCGCTTGATGGCGTGACGCGCGGGCGTGTCGGCGTAGCTGCAGAACATATAGGCGTTGTGCAGGACAGCCGAGGGCAGGTCGTCCAGATCGTCGATCTGCTGCAGCTTGCCCGGCAGCCATTGCAGCAATGCTTCGCGCTTGCCGTGCGCGCTGGCGGAACCATGGAAGAGCGGCGCCATCAGGACGAGCGCGAGGCAGGCCGCGAGGGTTTTGTCGTGCGCCCACAGGGCGGCGAAATCGAGCTCCTGTTCGGACTCGCTCGAATAGAGCGCGCACAGCTTTTCGACAAAGCGGTCGCCGGGCAGGAACGCCGGGTTGGCCGGACCGCGCGGATTCAGATGGCGGGTGACGGGGTCGGCGTTGCCGAGCGCCGTGGCCGAAAACAGCACGCCGATCCACTCGTGCAGCGTCAGCATCAACCGGAAGCATTCGGTAGACGGACGAAACGCCGGGTCGGCGAACAAGCTCGAGACCGCACACGCGAGGCGCGTGCAAAAGCGTTCGTGTTGCTCGTCCGGCGGCAGGTCGATCATGCCCGACGCGCGAAAATCGCCATCCAGTTCGCCGCGTTTGCCGTGCAGGAGCACCAGAAACGCGATGAACTGGCTTGCGGCTTGATCGTAGGCGCGGGTGTAGACGAGCTGCTCGAACTCGTCGAGCGAAAAGGTGAAGGCCATGATGTCGATTCTTTAAAGATAGGCAGGACTAACTATATTGAGATGGCGTCGGCCCAGAATCGAATTATTACAGCCGGTTCGTATCAAATATGCCTGGCCCGGGAATTTGGGAAATTTCTGTGTAGGGGCGTCGGATGAGGTTTGTGGGACTCTGTGAGGGTGAGGTGAAGGGGCGTGGAGATTCCTGGTCAGAGTCTGCCGTCGGACCTTGACCAGGAATCAGCCTCCCGCCGCCGCGCGCCCAGGGCCGATAAACCCGCCGGGTGTTCAGAACGCGTAGTACGGACCGGCGCCCGCCGAGGTCAGGCGCGCTTCGATCGCGGTGTAGATGCGGCGTCCGTAGAAGAACGGCAGGCCCCAGCCGAAACTGTTGCTGGTGATGCCGGCAAGGTTGTTGAAGGCGTTATTCGCGCTGTTGAACAGCGTTCGCGAATTGCCGATGGAATACGCCACGGTCGAGCTGGTGCCGTCCGTGCCCGCGATGCTGGCGGTCGCCGAGAGCGGTGTGGTGGGGCAGTACCACAGTCCGCATTGCGGCAGCGCGGCGTTGGCGATGAAGAGCGCATTCGAGCCGCTGTCCAGGTAGCTTTGCGAGTAGGTTTGCCCGCCGCTGACCGTCGTCACATAGCCGCTCTGCGAATTCGCCCGCAGCACCGTCGCGCCGCCGAGCACGTTGTTGGCCTGCGTGCCGATGCCGAAGATCAGCGAGCCCTCGACCGACGGCGCGCCGCTATCGGCGATGGCGGGCAGGTCGATGACTACGCCGTTGTTGTCGAGCGCGAATGCGCTGACCGGATTCGCGACCTGCTGGGCGAGCGGCTGGATGCTGGACTGGCAGGCGCCGCTCGCCGGGCAACTGTAGTACCAGCGCGGCAGGGCGGAATTGGCGCAGGCGCTGCCGCAATCCGCCGCGAACAGGCCGACACCCAGGATACCGTTGCTGCGCAAGCCTGCGGTGGTCTGCATGGCGCGGCCCGAGGCGGCGCAGTCGGACGGCACGCTGGGCACGGTGGGGTCGGCGATCAACTGGATCGGCAGCGAGGCGGCGAGCTGGCCGGCCATCCGCACGTCCGCGCTACGCACCGCCCCCCACGTGTAGCCGCCGCCGAACACCGCGCATTCGCCGGCCGCGCCGCCGCCCGACGGCAGCGCCGGCAACTGCAGGGCGGCCGGCAGCGCCGAGGCGAGAATGCGCAGCCCCTGCGAGCCGGTATCGACCTGAATGTCGTCGATGGTCGCGCAGTTGCTGGTGCCGGGCTCGCAGACCGTGACGCTGGTGGTCAGTATGTTGCGCGTGAGACCGGGGGCTGCGGCCACGGCGACCGGCTGGATGTTCGGCGTGCTGGACTGGGGAATCGCCGCGGGACTGCTGGGCAGGCTGGCGGCAAGCGGCGCGCTTGCCGCACCGGAGGAGGAGGCCGGCGCGGCGGCTGCGCCGGTGGTGTTGGCGGTAGCGCTGCTTCCGCCCCCACCGCCGCAGGCGGCGAGGAAGCTGCCAAGCACGCTGGACAGCACGAGCAGGGACACGATGCGGGTCGGCATGAGGGGGCTCCTTCAGGGTAGATCGGCCGGTGTGACGCCGGCGGGCAGGGCGCCCGGCAGCCAGGCGCGGCCCACGTAGCTGCGCATCTGGCCGCCGGACTCCACGACCAGGTCGGGCTGCGCGACGCGCGATGCGTGCAGGTCCTGGTTCTCGCCGGCGGCGAACCCCGCGGCCGCGCCGGCCCGGTAGGAGGCGTCGTAGGCGCCGAGCAGCGCCGGCAGGTCGGGCACCGTCGGCCCCTGCCAGGTGTAGGCGAAGATCTGGCCGGTGCTGGAGGCGTATTCGTTGACCGTCGTGCCGCCGGCGTCGACGTGCGTGCGCCTTTGCACCGCGCCGTTCAGCAGGGCGACCGGCGCGCCGCCCGGGCCCCCTGGCGCGGCGGCCATGGCGTCGCCAAGGGCCGCCTGGGCGTCTGTCATGGGAAGTAATACAGCCAGTGCCGCCGACAATGCGACACCGCCACAAATAGGGATAGTGATCATCCTCGATACCCGCATGGCCGGCCTCCCTTCATTGTTTTCAAGATGTTCAATTCAAGATAACACTGAGGTTTCCTGATCAATGCGGGCAGGACTGAACGGGCTGCTCCGTGATCTCAAAAATGGCAGTTATGAAAGCTGGGAATAGCTCGATAAAACAAGGGGATAGCGCGTCTGTCAGGACACTCTGACGTCGCTGTGGGGAATGTTGTGAACTGTTAAATCCAGCGGGCGCGACGGGTCAGAAAAGCATTCGCGGCGGCGAATTTTCTGTCGGATTCGAAGCGCTTTCGACGCACGTTTCCCGCACCTGGCGAAGCCTCGCCACGACCGCTCAAAATCGCCTTTGATATGCCGTAAGGCGGGCGCCAAACCGGCTTTTTGCACATGTTGGTCCGGGATCGGTAAAATAACGGGTTGATCCACGGAAACTTGCCGTGGCGTAGCGGAAGGATTCCCTGAACATGACTGATCTTCGTCTTACCAAGCGGTATGCAGTATTGCTGATGGCAGGCGGGCTGGTCGCCGGCTGCGGTACCTCGTCGCCGACCCAGATTGACTACAAGAGCGACTCCAAATCCAAGCAGGTGTCGCTGGCCGTGCCGCCGAACATGATCGATGAGACGTCCGATCAGCGCTCGCTTCCGCCGCAGGGCGGCGAGACTTCGTTGTCCACGCTCAAGCAGGTTCAGGCACAGGCGCCGGTTTCCGACCTCACCGTCGTGCCGGCCGTCAAGGGCATGCATATTCAGCGCGACGGCAGCGAGAGCTGGCTCGTGATCGACGGCAAGACGCCTGATCAGGCCTGGGCCCAGATCCGCCGCTTCTGGCAGGAGCAGGGCTTCCTGCTGGTCGTGGATCAGCGCGACAAGGGCGTGATGGAGACGGACTGGAACGAAACCCATGCGCAGATCAACGACGGCCTGATCCGCGATACGCTGTCGAAGGCCATGGGCAACTCGTACGTGGCCTCCGAGCGCAACAAGTACCGCACCCGCCTCGAAACGGCGCCTAACGGCGGCACGTACGTGTTCATCAGCCAGAAGGGCCTGCAGGAGGTCCTTACCGGCGCGAACAACGACTCCACCACGTGGCAGCCCAAGCCGAACGACCCGGGTCTCGAAACGGAGTACCTGAAGCGCCTGATGGCGTCGCTGCAAACGGCCGACGCACGTGCCGCGGCGGGCGACACGCAGAGCACGGCGCTGTCGCCGGCCGGCACGCAGACGGCGCCGGGCGCGGCCACCGCAGGGGCGAACTCCGCTGCTGCGAAGGCGGCGGCCGAAAACGTCGCTGCGTCCACCCAGCCGCCCATGCCGGACCAGAACGTGACGTCGAACACGTCGGCGCAATACACGTCTACCGAGCTCACGCTCGGCGAGCCGTATGACCGCGCCTGGGTGCGTGTGGGCATCGCGCTGGATCGCAGCAACTTCACGGTGGACAACCGCGATCGCACGCGCGGCCTGTATTCGATCCGCTATGTGGATCCGAAGGACCTGGCCTCCGCCGAACAGGGCTTCTGGAGCCAGGTGTTCCACGGCAAGACCGAGAAGGTCGCCAAGCAGTACCTCGTGAACGTGCGCGCGGTCACGCCGGACCAGACCCGCGTTGCGGTGGTCGACGACAAGGGCAATATCGACGCGTCGCAACCGGCCAAGGAAATCATGAGCCTCGTGGTCGATCAGTTGCGCTGATCTGCCGGCAGCTCGGTTAAAAACCCGCCTGGGATGGTTTCCAGGCGGGTTTTTTTATGGCCGGCTGACCGGTGCGGTCTCGCGGCCATGCCCTTCGCATGGAGTTTGCTTGTCTGGCTAAAACCATGACCAAGGAGACCCACCATGTTCGACATCATTCCCTACTGGATGTGGGCAGCCAGCCTGCTCGTTCTTGCGCTCGTGTGCGGCGCGGCGCTATCGGCACAGGAGTCGGAGCGCACCTTGATGCGTGCGCGTCATCCGGTGCAGCGCGCCAGACGGTGGCTGCGGTGAGCCCGCGCGCGGCCTCTGTCACCGCGTGTGCGGACCGCACGTAACGTGACGTTACGGCGTAACGCGCTGCACAAATCCCCTCTATCTGCTTGACGCCCAAAAAATAAACATAAAAATCAAGGGCTTGCCATTGTGTGTCAACGACATTTCAGCTTGGCACGCAAGCTGCTTTTATCTACCTCATGGGGCCCGATGGCCGCGTGGCAGCCGCTCCGGCGACTGCCTCACGCGAACCTCGACCCGCCTCGACACAAGATGATTGTTAGCGCCGGTCGACGAGCCGGTGCTTTGCCCGATGACGGCCTGCGCGCGTGGCGCGCGGCCCTGGTGGCCCCGTCGCCTATCCTCGTAGGGCGACGGTTTCGCCCGCGCTCCCATGGAGCGCGGGCTATTTTTTTGGCCCGGGGGATTCGCGAAAGGGAATGCTGGAGATGGCGTTGCGAGTGGAGGTGGCGCCGGGTGAAGGCGCCAGCGCCGCATTCAACGCTTTCAGGTATCCGCGCGGCTAGGCCGGCGCGGCCCCACCCACGGAATCCGCTTGATCACGCCGGTGGCGAGCGCGGTGCCGATCAGGATCACCACGCAGCCTTCGAGCATGCCCGGCGAGACGCTTTCGCCGAGGAACAGCGCGCCCCACAGGATGCCGAAGATCGGGATCACGAACGTCACGGTAATGGCGCGCGCCGGACCGACGGTGGCGAGCAGATGGAAGAACAGCATATAGGCGACGCCGGTGCAGGCGACGCCCAGCGCGATCACCGCGCCCCACGCGTGCAGCGAGACGGGGGCGGCCGGCCAGAAGATCACCGCCAGCGGCAGCAGCACGACGGTGGCGCCGGTCATGGTGCCGGCGGCGACCGTGAGCGCATCGACGCCGGTCAGATAGCGCTTCGTATAGTTGGCGGCAATGCCGTACAGCAGGGTGGCGCCGAGCGCGGCGCCGGCGGCCAGCGCGGCGGTCAGGGGCGTCGCGGTGCCGCCGTGCGGCGTGGCAATCTGATCCCACACGAGCATCAGCACGCCGAGGAAGCCGATCACGAGGCCCACGCTGCGCAGCGCACTGAGGCGGTCCTTGAGCCACAGGAAGGCGACCAGCGCGCCCCACAGCGGCGTGGTCGCGTTGATCACCGACGTGACGCCCGCCGACAGCGTCAGCTCCGCGTACGCAAACAGGCAGAACGGCGCCGCCGAATTCAGGATGCCGACCACGACAAGCGGCAGCGCACGGCTGCGCAAGGTCGCGAGCGACTGGCGCACCGGTCGCCTTGCGAACAGCACGATCAGGAGGAACAGCGCGCCGATGCCGACCCGCAAGGCCATCAGCGGTGCAACGCCGAAGTCGGTCACGCCGACCCGGATGAAGAGAAACGACGCGCCCCACAGGGCGGCGAGGACGAGAAGCTGGAGCAGGTTTTTGGAATTCATGGAAGACGCGTCACGCGCGGTTGAGTCGAGACGCGAAAAGATGGTACCAGCGCGACTTCGCGGATATTTCACGCTGGAATGAAACAGCAAGATTCTCTTTGCTGCGGCCGGTTCGACGGGCTTAAGCGTAAGCGCCGTGGCGGTCGGCGTAAAACGATCAATTCTCACTGACATGTGAGAAAAATTGACAGAAGCCGAAGCTCGGGGCGAAAAAAAGCACGCCCTCGGGCGTGCCTCTTCGCATGACCGCGAGCGCGTCTTCAGCTCAATGCGGAATCATCCATTGCAGGTAGTTCTGCTGCAGCCACACGATGATGCCGAGCACGATCGTCAGGATCAGCGAGTGCTTGAACGTCTTCGCGAACACGACGCCTTCCTTGCCCTTGAGATCGGTGGTGGCGACGCCCGTGGAGATGTTCTGCGGCGAGATCATCTTGCCCATCACGCCGCCCGACGAGTTGGTCGCCGCCATCAGGATCGGGTTCAGGTTGAGCTGGTTGGCCGCCACCACCTGCAGGTTGCCGAACAGCGCGTTGCCCGAGGTATCGCTGCCCGACAGGAACACGGCGATCCAGCCGAGGAAGGCCGACACCAGCGGGAAGAACGCCCCCACCGACGCCACGCCCAGACCCAGCGTGTAGGTCAGTCCCGAGTAGTTCATCAGATAGGCGAGTCCGACGATGGTCGCCACCGTCAGGATGGCGATGCGCGTCTGCACCCACGTGTCGACGATGGCGGCGCCGAATTCGCGCACGGAGAGGCGCACGAGGAACGCCGTGATGATCGCCGCGACCAGAATCGCGGTGCCCGTGGCGAGCGGCTGGAAGTCCCAGACGGCGGCGTAGGGCGTGTGGTAGAGCGTGATGAACACGGCCTTGTCGAGGCCCGGCCACGGCACCTTGATGTCGCCGATCGTAAACACCTTGGCGATCGTCCAGACGATCACGACCACCGAGACGATGATCCACGGATACCAGCCCTGCGCGCCGCTGATCTTGCCGCGCACTTCGCCGATGCGGTCGATGTTGACCGCGAACTTCGGATCCACCACGGGCTTCCAGACCTTCAGGAAGGCCACCGTCGCGATCAGCGAGATCAGCGACGAGAGCACGTCGGTCAGGCTGTAGTTGATGTAGTTCGCGACGACGAACTGGGTGACGGCGAAGCTGCCGCCGGCCACCAGCAGCACCGGCCAGATGCGCAGCATGTTGCGGATGCCCGCATACACGGCGATCACGTAGAACGGCAGCAGGAACGCGAAGAACGGCAACTGGCGGCCGATCATCTGGGCGAGGCTGTCGGCGGGCAGGTGCGTGACCGCGGCGAGTACGGTGACCGGCACGCCGAGCGCGCCGAAGGCGACCGGCGCGGTGTCGAAGATCAGCGTGAAGGTGAGGGCTTCGAGCGTCGGGAAGCCGAGCAGGATCAGCAGCGAACTGGTGATGGCGACCGGCGTGCCGAAACCGGAGATGCCTTCGAGCAGCGCGCCGAACGAGAAGCCGACCACGACGAGCACGATGCGCCGGTCGTTCGGCAGATTGTCGATCATCCACATGCGAAACGCGGTGAAGCGGCCCGAGCGCTGCGCGATGTTGTAGAGCAGGATGGCGGCGACCACGATCCACATGATCGGCCAGAGCGCGAACACGGCGCCCGCGACCACCGTATCGATGGCGAGCCCGACCGGATACTGCCAGCCGAAGATCGCCACCAGCAGCCCGACGATCAGCCCGGCGAGCGAAGCCTGCCAGGCGGGGCGGCGAGCCCAGCCGAGCAGCACCAGCACGACCAGGATCGGCAGCGCGGCGACGAGAAACGACGGCAAGAGCGAATTGCCGATGGGGGTCAACAGTTGATGAAACATCACGTCTCCTTCGTTGTTGTTCGAATCGGCGCGACGGACTGCGTGCTGCGTGACGCGTCGGATAGGGCTGGACGGATGACGGTATGGCTGCGTGTGGAAACAGCACCGGAATCGCGTATTTAAACAGGTAGTGCGGATGCTGTTTGCAGCATAGAGCCCGCATGGACGCAGTCAAGACGGGAAACTACGGGCGCGGCGGCAGTCTGCGATGCAGATGGCGGGGAGGTGACGAGCAGGTGGCGCGGGGTTGGCGGAGCGGTCAGATTGGGGAGGGGTGAAGCGGATGAAGCGGGTGCGGCGGTCCATTCGCTGGACGCCGTCACCCGTGGCGCGACGTGCGAGGCCTGGCTTAGTGGTAGTGACCGTGCCAGCCACCGCCCCAACCGCCGCCCCAGTGTCCGCCGCCCCAGCAGCAACCGCCGCCCCAGAATCCGGCAAAGCCGACCGACACCGACGGCCCCCAGTAACCCGGGTAGCCGTAACCATAGCCGTAGTACGCAGGGTAGGCCGGATAGGCCGGATAGTAAGCGGGGTACGTGGCGGGATAGGCCGGATAGGTCGAATAAGCCGGCGCCGGAGCCGGCACATAGGCTTGCTGGGTCGGCGCGTACGACGCGGACGGCACCACGTACGCTCCCCTGGTCGTGACCGACGGCGGCGGCGGAGCCGGGATCGCATCGTGGTTGTTCAATGCCGGCGCCGGCTCGCCGCTGGCCGTGACAGGCACCGCGGTCTGGGTGGACGCAGCCGGCACGGTGGCGTAATAGCCGTTCGCGCCGTAGGGATAGTAGCCGTACGGGTAGTAACAGCCCGCGAGAGCAAGCACCGCAGCCGCGGCGGCGAGGCGGCTGGTTACCGAAAGGAGATTCATGGCACGCTCCTGATGCGTCTGGATGCCGCGACAGTTGATAGTGATGATTGGATGGGCAAAACGGCACCTCCACTTAGCTTACGCCGTGCGGCCGGGCGTCAGGTTGCAAAGTCGTTACCGCTTATTTCAGTGGCTTATTGAGGATGATTTGCCTCTGCCGACACCGTCAGTTCTTCAGCGAGCCTCGTCGGACCGCGGTGAGCGTCGTCTCGTCCGTCCGCAAATGCAAGAGCCCGCCGGTGGCGGGCTCGACGCTGCATCGCAAGCAAGCAAGCGAACGGGCGGCGCCTGCTGCATGCGCCGCCTGCTGCCCTTACTGCCGCTGATAAATCTCAGCGCCCTTCTTCATGAACTCGATCGACTTCACTTCCATGCCTTTTTTCAAGGCTTCGTCGTCGGTCACGCCTTGCTGCGCGGCGAACTCGCGCACGTCCTGGGTGATCTTCATCGAGCAGAAGTGCGGGCCGCACATCGAGCAGAAGTGCGCGACCTTGGCCGAGTCCTTCGGCAGCGTTTCGTCGTGGAATTCGCGCGCCTTGTCCGGGTCGAGGCCGAGGTTGAACTGGTCTTCCCAACGGAACTCGAAGCGTGCCTTCGACAGCGCGTTGTCCCGCACCTGCGCACCCGGATGACCCTTCGCCAGATCCGCCGCGTGGGCCGCGAGCTTGTAGGTGATGATGCCGGTCTTGACGTCGTCCTTGTTCGGCAGACCCAGGTGTTCCTTCGGCGTCACGTAGCAGAGCATCGCCGTGCCGAACCAGCCGATCATCGCAGCGCCGATGCCCGACGTGATGTGGTCGTAGCCGGGGGCGATGTCGGTGGTCAACGGTCCCAGCGTGTAGAACGGCGCTTCGTCGCACCATTCCAGTTGCAGGTCCATGTTTTCCTTGATCAGTTGCATCGGCACGTGGCCGGGGCCTTCGATCATCGTCTGCACGTCGTGCTTCCACGCGATCTGCGTGAGTTCGCCGAGCGTCTTCAGCTCGCCGAGCTGCGCTTCGTCGTTGGCGTCGTAGATCGAACCGGGACGCAGGCCATCGCCGAGCGAGAACGCCACGTCGTAGGCCTTCATGATTTCGCAGATGTCTTCGAAGTGCTCGTACAGGAAGCTTTCCTTGTGATGAGCCAGACACCACTTCGCCATGATCGAGCCGCCGCGCGAGACGATGCCCGTCATGCGTTTGGCGGTGAGCGGCACGTATTGCAGACGCACGCCGGCGTGGATCGTGAAGTAGTCGACGCCTTGCTCGGCCTGTTCGATCAGCGTGTCGCGGAAGATTTTCCACGTCAGGTCTTCGGCCTTGCCGTTGACCTTTTCCAGCGCCTGGTAGATCGGCACCGTGCCGATCGGCACCGGCGAATTGCGGATGATCCACTCGCGCGTTTCGTGGATGTGCTTGCCGGTGGATAGATCCATCACCGTGTCGCCGCCCCAGCGGATCGCCCACGTCATCTTGTCGACTTCTTCGCCGATCGACGAGGTCACCGCCGAGTTGCCGATGTTCGCGTTCACCTTCACGAGGAAGTTACGGCCGATGATCATCGGCTCGCTTTCCGGGTGATTGATGTTGTTCGGGATGATCGCGCGGCCACGCGCGACTTCTTCGCGCACGAATTCCGCCGTGATGGCCGTGAGGCCGTTCGGACCGAATGCGCTCGCGCCGAATGCTTGCCCCGGATGCTGGCGGCCCATCATCGCGGCGAGCTTTTCGCCGTTCGGGCCGCTCGTCTTCAGGGTCTCCAGATACGCGGCGCGCTGCTGGTTTTCGCGGATCGCGATGTACTCCATCTCCGGCGTGACGATGCCTTTGCGCGCGTAGTGCATCTGCGAGACATTGGCGCCCGCTTTGGCGCGGCGCGGCGTGCGGTGCAGGCCCTGGAAGCGCAGATCGGCGGTGGCGGTATCGGCGGCGCGTTCACGGCTGAAGTCGCTGGAGAGGCCGCTCAGCGCTTCGGTGTCGCCGCGCTCTTCGATCCAGCGCTGACGCAGTGCCGGCAGCCCGGCGCGGATGTCGATCGTGGCGTCCGGATCGGAGTAGGGGCCCGACGTGTCGTAGACGTAGACGGGCGGATTCTTCTCGCCACCGAAGCTGTCCGGTGTATCCGACTGGGTGATTTCGCGCATCGGCACGCGGATGTCGGGGCGCGAGCCAGTGACGTAGATCTTGCGGGAATTCGGCAGCGGGGCGACAGCGGCCGCATCGACGTGAGCGTCGGCGGAAAGGAACTTCGGATTGGCGTTCATGCGGATCTCCATGCAAAGCTATGTGGGGCCGCTAAGCAGGAGACGAGACGGAAGTTGTCGGAATTCGCGAGAGGATGAGGCGGTGCTGCGGTGCGAATTCCGTACGCTTCCCTGCGCTGGCATTATCCAGATCAGGTTCAAAGGGTATTTCTCACCCACGCAGCACAGACCTCCAACCTCTGTGCGACGCAGGACCCCCGCGTTAGCAGCGCACACGATACACCGGCCGCGCGGTGCTTGGCAACCGGTCTTGAAATCGGCGCTGCCCGATCCCTGGCCCGCTTACAGCCGGGGAGGCTTGTCTCGATTAGGCTACGCGGCGTGATGCGCCGCAGCATGAAAGGTGAAGCGGGCTGGTCTGCGGTGCGATGTTCTCACGCGTTTTCGCGTGTCTTTTTCTCCCTCCCCAAAAAATATTTCAGTTCCGTTGTCATAACGGCCGGCGTGGGCCGACAAACGTGCAGATTCCCTGATGGAGCCTGTCATTGACCGGTCACGGCGACATTCGCTGAGCTCCGCTACCCGCAGCGCCTCATATCCCTGATTCACGGAGCTTCACATGGCTACCCCTCACATCTCATCCGGCACGGCACCCCCCGCTGCACCGCGCACCGGTCCGATTCACCCGGTGTGGGTTCGCGTCACGCACTGGCTCAATGCGCTGGCCGCAATCACGATGATGCTCTCCGGCTGGCGCATCTACGACGCGTCGCCGATCTTCAAAGGCTTCACCTTCCCGCCATCGCTCACACTCGGCGGCTGGCTCGGCGGAGCGTTGCAATGGCACTTCGCGGCGATGTGGCTGCTGTTCTTCAACGGCCTCGTCTATCTCGCCCTCAACCTGGCGAGCCGGCGTTTCTTTCGCAAGTTTCTGCCGTTGTCGCCGCGCGCCATCCTGCATGACTTCGTCGCCGCGCTGACCGGCAAGTTGTCGCACGCCGATCTGCGCGTCTACAACGCGGTGCAGCGATTCGCCTACGTGTTCGTGGTGTGCGACCTGATCGTACTGGTGCTCTCGGGTCTTGCGATCTGGAAGTCCGTGCAGTTTCCGCTGCTGCGCGAACTGATGGGCGGCTACGACAACGCGCGCATCGTGCACTTCTGTGCGATGTCGTTGATGGCGGCTTTTATCGTCGTGCACCTGGCGATGGTGGCACTCGTCCCGCGCTCGCTGCTCGCGATGCTGCGTGGTCGTTAAGGAAACCTAACATGAACACCCCAGACAAAAAACCGGCCCGGCGCATGCTCTCGAGCCAGCTTGACCGCGAGTCGATCCTGATCGACGCACGCCGTGAACTCTCGATGCCGTCGCGGCGCCTGTTCGGCAGGCAGTTGCTGACGCTCGGCGGCCTGTCGATGCTGACCGGCTGCTCGCTCACCGACGACAAATCGGTGAACGCGTTTCTCACGGCCGTCTCGCGTCTGAACGATCGCGCCCAGGCCTTTATCTTCGATCCGCAGCAACTGGCGCCGACCTACACCGAAGCGCAGATCACGCGGCCGTTCCCGTTCAACGCGTTCTACGACGTCGATTCCGCGCCCGTGGTCGATCCCACGGACTACCGGCTGAAAGTGAGCGGCCTCGTCACCGGCCAGCGCACCTGGAGCTTGCCCGAGCTGTACGCGCTGCCGCACGCCGAGCAGATCACGCGCCACATCTGCGTGGAGGGCTGGAGCGCGATCGGCCGCTGGGGCGGCACGCCGTTCGCCAGTTTCCTGCGCCGCGTCGGCGCCGACACCAGCGCGAAGTACGTCGGCTTCAAATGCGCCGACGACTACTACGAAAGCATCGACATGGCGACGGCCCTGCATCCGCAGACGCTTCTCACCTTCGAATACGACGGCGAGCGTTTGCCCACGAAATACGGCTTCCCGATGAAGCTGCGCATGCCGACCAAGCTCGGCTACAAGAATCCGAAGCACATCGTCGAGATGTTCGTCACGAATACCTTCCCTGGCGGCTATTGGGTCGACCAGGGCTACAACTGGTTCGGAGGCTCCTGACGCGCGCGGGTTGGGCCCGACCCTCGAGCGGCAGAAGCTTCGGAAACACGCCGGCATGACCGGCTCTTACTATCCACAACAAACGGAGTTATCCCATGAAGAAGTTCGCAATCGCAGCACTGGCCGTAGCGTTTCTGACGAGCGGAACGGCCGCCTTCGCGCAGGCAAGCGGAGCCATGTCGAACGACGCGATGTCGCACGACACCATGAAGAAGGACAGCATGTCGAAAGACGCGATGGGCAAGGACAGCATGAAGAAAGACAGCATGTCGAAGGACGGCATGTCGAAAGACACGATGAAGAAGGGCAACGATGCAATGGGCATGAAGCACGACGCATCGGGTGCGATGGCCAACTGATCCCGGTTCGATCCGGGTTCACGCGCACCGTCCAGGTGCGGCAGGCTCGGGCCGGGGCACAGTCCCCGGCCTGCTGCTTTGCGGATACAGAATTTACGATTCTTTCATGGACGCCCGACGGCGTTCCTGCATAATGCTGCGGTGCGCCGAACGGTTGGCGCACGGGGCGCTGGCCGGCTTGTCCGCGGTTGCCCGCCGCTCTCGGGCGGCTCCGCTTGCACGGTGCATCGTGACGGCGCGGGCGCCTTGCTGGGCCTGTGTTTGCCGTCCCTCGTCCTTCTCCCTGTTCTACCGCCATGTCTTTCAGCCTCGCCCGCCAGGCCGCATTTCCGATGCGGCGTCCGCCATCCGGCCTTAGGGTCACCAGCGGGGGCGCAAGGCCTCGAACGGTAGAGGCGGGTTGAACGCATGGCGCTGTCATTTCCCAGCCGTTTTCCACTCCGTCTGCCCCAGTCCCGTAACGGGCGCATCGCGCTTGCGCTCGCCGTCGTCTATCTGGTGTGGGGCTCCACGTATCTCGCCGTGCACGTGGCGCTCGGCTCGTTTCCGCCGCTGTTGATGTCGGGCTTGCGCAACCTGTTTGCCGGGATTGGCCTCTTCGTGTTCGCCGCGCGCCGCGATCCGGTCTGGCCGAGTGCCGCCGAAATCCGCAACGCGGGCCTCGTCGGCACCATGCTGGTCGGACTGTCGAGCGGCATGCTGGCCTATGGGATGCGCACCGTCGGCACCGGCACGGCCGCCGTGATGGTGGCTACGGTGCCGCTGTTCGCCACTGTCATCGCTGCTGTCGCGGGGCGCAAGATTGGACGGGGCGAATGGTTTGCGGTGGGACTCGGTCTCGTCGGCATTGCGATTCTGAGCCATGGCGGTGGCGCAACCGGCTCGGCCGGCGGCAGCCTCGCGATTCTGTGCGGCGCGCTGTTCTGGGCCGGTGGCGCGCATCTCGCCGGCCGCCTGAAACTGCCGTCGGACCTGTTTCTGTCCACCTCGTTGCAGATCGGCCTGGGCGGGGCCATGTCGACGGTCGTCGCCTGGGTCTCGGGTGAGCGCATGGGCGACGTGCATTTTCTGCCGGTGCTGGCGTTTCTCTACCTGATGCTGGTGGGCACCATGGCCGCTTATGTTGCGTATGGGTACCTGATCCGGCATACGAGCCCGATCATCGCCAGCAGTTGCATGTACGTGAATCCGGTGGTGGCCGTCGCACTCGGCGCGCTGCTGCTGGGCGAGCCGGTAACGAGCGCGACGGTGATCGCGACGGTCGTGATTCTCGCGAGCGTCGGCTTGTCGTTCTGGTTCGACTACCGGCGCCGTGGAGTGGCTTGACGGCGGGTGCAGAACCTTGCGTCCGCGCCCGGCCTGAAAACGTCCCGTCCCGCGTATCAGGCCCACTGTCCCGGCGTGGCTACAAGCGCGCGGCCAGTTCCGCGCCTTCGCGAATCGCCCGCTTCGCATCGAGTTCGGTGGCAAGCGCCGCGCCGCCGATCACGTGATAGCGCGGGCCGTCAGCGGGCGGTGTCGCCGGCTGCAGATCGCGCAACGAATCCTGCCCGGCGCAGATCACGATTGTCTCCACCTCGAGCCATTGCTCCGTACCTTCACGCGCGATCTTCAGACCGCGTGCGCCGATCTCCAGATACGACACGCCGTCGAGCATGCGCACGCCGTTGCGTGCCAGCGTCGCCCGATGGACCCAGCCTGAGGTCTTGCCGAGTCCTGCGCCCAGCTTGCCCGCCTTGCGCTGCAATAGCCAGATGTCGCGCACCGGCTGCGCGGGCGCCGGCGCCTTGAGACCACCACGCTCGCGCACCGTCAGGTCGACACCCCATTCGTCGAGCCACGCATCGCGCGCTTGCGGCAGCGGTTCGCCGGGGTGATGCAACAGAAACTCGCTGACGTCGAAGCCGATACCACCCGCGCCGATCACCGCGACGCTGCGTCCCACCGGCGCACCGCGCAGCACGTCGACGTAGGTCAGCACATTGGGCCCGTCGATGCCGGCAATCGCCGGGCGGCGCGGCACGATGCCGGTGGCGACGATCACGTCGTCATAGCCGCCTGCGGCGAGCAGCGCTGCATCGACGCGCGTGGCGAGCCGCACGTCGACGCTATGCCGCTGCAACTGGCTCTGGAAATAGCGGATCGTCTCGCTGAATTCTTCCTTGCCGGGCACGCACATCGCGAGATTGAACTGCCCGCCGATGGTTGCGCTCGCATCGAACAGCGTGACGCGATGACCGCGCGAGGCGGCCACCGTCGCCGCCGACAATCCCGCCGGTCCCGCGCCCACCACGGCGATCGCGCGCGGCGTCTGCTGGCCGCCAAGCGGCCGGTACACCAGTTCCGTTTCACGTCCCGCGCGCGGATTGACGAGGCAACTCGCGCGCCGGTTCTGGAACGTGTGATCGAGACAGGCCTGGTTGCAGGCGATGCAGGTGTTGATTTCGTGCGCGCGGCCCTCGGCGGTTTTGATCACGAAGTCTGGATCGGCGAGCAGCGGCCGCGCGAGCGATACGAGGTCGCCCGCACCCTGGGCGAGCAGGTCTTCGGCGACTTCCGGCGTGTTGATGCGGTTCGAGACGATCACCGGCACCTTGACGGCGGCCTTCAGACGCGCGCTGAGCGGCGCGAAGGCGGCACGCGGCACCGAGGTCACGATGGTCGGCACACGTGCCTCGTGCCAGCCAATGCCGGTGTTGAACATGGTCACGCCGGCCGCTTCGAGCGCCTGCGCGACCTGCACGGTTTCGTCCCACGTGTTGCCGCCTTCGACCAGATCGATCAGCGAGAGCCGGTACACCACGATGAAGCGCTCACCGCACGCGGCGCGCACGCTTTCGACAATCTCACGCGCGAGCCGCAGCCGGTTCTCGAGGCTGCCGCCGTAGGCATCCGTGCGGCGGTTGGTGCGTGGACAGAGAAACTGGTTAAGCAGATAGCCCTCGCTGCCCATGATCTCCACGCCGTCGTAGCCGGCGCGCTGTGCAAGACGCGCACAGCGGGCGTAGTCGCGCACCGTCTTCGCGACGCCCGCGAGCGTCAACGCCCGCGGCTTGAATTTCGAAATCGGCGACTTGAGCGCCGAGGCGGACACCACGAACGGTTGATAGCCATAGCGTCCCGCATGCAGGATCTGCAGCGCGATCTTGCCGCCTTCCGCATGTACGGCATCGGTCAGCAGACGGTGATTGCGCAGGTCGAACACCGAATTCAGCGTGCCGCCGAACGGCAGCAGCCAGCCTTGCCGGTTCGGCGAGATGCCGCCCGTGATGATCAGGCCGGCGCCGCCTTTGGCGCGCTCGCGAAAATAGGCGGCGAGCTTCGGATAGTTCCAGAAGCGGTCTTCCATGCCCGTATGCATCGAACCCATCACCACGCGGTTGCGCAGGGTGGTGAAACCGAGGTCGAGTTCTGAGAGTAAGAGTCGGTAAGGCATGCAACGGGCCTTGTAAAAGTGGGGTGCGCACGAACGATACACCGCGCGTCGCGTCTGTCTTCCGAGGAAAAATTCTAATCCGCCTGATGCATTGACTGCCATGCCGCTCTTCATGCCGCCGGAGCCGGTCTGGTGCATGCGGCACAGCGATTGCTGAATGCGAGCGTCACCAGGCGCGCATCCCATGTCGAGCGCTCCCACGGCACCTGGCACTGCAAGCCGGGTCCCGTGGGGACAGCAACCTGGCGCGGTCCGGTGTTGTCCGGCCGCGAGATGCGCACCAGGGATAAGGAGGGGGGCGTCGCCAGATCAATCCCGTCATGGACCGTGCGAGTTGTTCGCTCGCGCGGTCTCGGGTGGATCGGGCGCTCACATAACTAATGGGTCAAGACCCGACATCGATATAGGTGGATACATGAAGCTCATCCGAACCATGGTGGCGCTCGCTGGCGCTGCGGCCGTTTTGACGGCATGTGGTGGCAGCGGCAGCGACGCCGCAAAAACCCTTGGGATCACCGATCCGGAAATCCATTTCGTGCATGCCATTCCAGGCGGGCCCGCCGTCGACTTTCTCGTCAACGGCAAAGCGCCCGGTGGACAAACCGATATCAACTATCTGGGCGTGACGAATTTCACCAACATCGGCACGGGTAACACGACGGTTGCGTATGCCGATACGGGCACGACCACGGCACTCGCGAGCGGCAACTTCTCCGATGTCGCCAATGGTCACGAGTACACCGTAATCGCCTTGCCTGGGCTGACCTCGCCTGGCATCGGCCTGATCGACGATCCGTTCGACAAGGGCCTGCTCTCGAGCGATGCCCGCGTGCGCGCGTTCAATGCGTCGGCGAACGCGACCAACATCGATCTGTACATCGTGCCGGCGGGGACCAACATCAACACCGTGAGCCCGACCATGTCCGGCGTGCAGTTCAGCAATGCCGTGCCGGCGACCGGCCAGGACTCGCTGTATCTATCGGGCGGCACCTATGTCGCGATCGCGACGGCGGCCGGCAGCAAGACGCCGATCTTCCAGTCCGCGGGCTTCAGTCTCGCCAACAACGCCGACTGGCTGGTGACGACGGTGCCGATCGCCGGCGCGTTGAGCCAGTTGCTGCCGGGGCAGATCCATCTGCTGGTGGCGCAGGGCGGCAATACGGGGACGCCGGCGATCGAGTTGACGAATACGCTCACGGGCCAATAAGCGGTCAATGAGCGGTCAATAAGCGGCCAATGAGACGGTGACGTAGATAAGTTATGGCAGGGAGGGGCAGGGCGGCGGTCCACCGGCGGTGGGCCGCCGCTTTGTTTATGGCGCGAAGAGACGCGTGCGTGAAACGGCAAATCAGTTCGCTATGCTGATCAGTGGCGAGTGGTATCTTCGCCGTCTTCATACCCTCGGACATCGAACATCAGGCGCAAAAAAGCCCGGCGCGTTCACGCGCCGGGCTCATCTTGCCGATCGGTTTGAAGCGAGTTTGACGACGCCTGAGCGGCATCGTCAAACCGCACTACAAGGGATGCGTTATTTGGCTTGCTCGGCGGAATTGGTCAGGTCGTGACCGCCGTTCGAGATGTCCTGACCGGCGCCCGCCATGGTATTGCAACCGGCGAGTGCTGCAGTCCCTGCAATGAGAAGCAAAGCGATGAGTCGAGTCATGAGTGTTCCCCTTTGAAGAATGCATTCGATAGACGCGCCCGACTGCCGGCGCGCGCTCCTGTCGTCCGACCGGGCATCACGCCAGCCGATCCGGTCTGATTGCATCTTAAGAAATGGGGCGTCGCGCCGCTGTCAGCTTGGTTGCGATTTTGTTGTAGGCGTGGTCCGTTGTTCGCGTCGGCGCAGTCCTACAGCGCCGGGTCGCGCAGGGTCGTTTGCGGCGGAGCATCGGCTGAGGGCGCGGCCGATCGGACGCAGGGCATCACCACGTGGATATCGGTGCCGTCCGGCACGCCGCGGTGGATATCGAAATGCCCGCCGCGGGCCGCCACGCGCTGGCGCATGCCGAGCAAACCATGCGTATGGGTGCGCTTGAGATCCGCCGGCATGATGCCGACGCCGTTATCGGCGATCGACAGCGCGACCTGGGTATCCTCGACCCGCAGGCCGATCGCGACGCGCGACGCATGGGCGTACTTCGCCGCATTGGTCAACGATTCCTGCGCGACGCGGAAGAGCGCAATCTCGGTCTGCTCGTCGAGCTGGATGTCGTCCGCGGGCAGTTGCAGGTCGAGCGTCCAGTTGTTGCGCTGCGCAGCTTCGTCGGCGAGCGTGCGCAGGGCGGTCACGAGGCCGAAATTCGCCAGCACGGTGGGCCGCATGTCTTCGATGATGCGGCGCTTGAGCGCGATGCCCTGATCGAGATTGGCGAGTGCGCGCGCGAGTTTCTCGGAGATCGCCGGTTCGCTGTCCTTCAGTTTGCGGTTGGCCCACGCGACATCCATCTTGCTCGCGGTCAGAATGGCGCCGAGTTCGTCGTGCAGTTCGCGGGCGAGCTGGGTCTTCTCGTTCTCGCTGACGGCCTGCAGGTGCCAGCCGAGCGCTTCGAGCTGGCGGGTGCGTTCGGTGACGAGCTGGTCGAGTTCTTCCTGCTGGGTGATCAGTTGACGCTGCACGCGCGCCTGGCGGTCGATCTGAATGCCGAGATTGCGGAACAGCAGGATGAACAGCACGATATTCAGCGCCGACAGCGCCGCGGCACACAGCGTCGAGATGCGCTGGTCGGCGCGGCTCGCGTCGAGCGCATGTTGCGCCCGGTTCGACTCGTTATCGCGCAGCAGCGACAGCGTGCTGTCGACGAGCGCGGCGTCCACCGGTCGGCCGTCGCCCGCTGTGCCGCAGGCGGCCAGTCCGAGCGGCTGCGGCGCGGCCTGCTGCAGCGCAGCGGCACCCGCGCCGATGCGCGCGTCGATCAGCGCCATGATCTGGGTGAAGCTCGCCAGCTCCGCGCTGCCCGCTTCGCGGCGTTGGTAGTACAGGTTCAGTTGCTGGGCCGTCTGGCGCAAACGGGCTGCGCTCGCGCAATAGGCCTGTGCGCTGGCGGTCTGCTTCGTCAGAAGAAAGTCGCTCTGGTAGGCGCGCAGCCGCGCCAGCTGGCTTTCCAGCGTGCTCAACTGCACCGTGACGTCGCGCGCTTCGAGGGCGCTCTCATACTCGGCGGCGATGCGCTCGCGGGCCGTCTCGAGGATCACGAGGCCGCCCACGGTGATAACGATCGCGACCGTCATCGCAATCGCCCAGCTCCGATTACGCATCCATTCGTTGAGTCTCGTTGCCACAGTCGGATCTCGCACCTTTCGTATGCCTGGTTGATTCGCCGAACTCTCAGTGTAGCGGTCGCGGCGTCCGAACGGTCGGCTGTCGACGCGCGATCGACGCGGCATGGCCGCGCGACTGTAACGCGCCTGTAATGCCATGTCGGCGGATTCCCACATGAAAAACGGCCTGAGCCCGAATGCGGCGCGCCGTCCCGATCATTAGGATGACTGTGTCAGTTCACGCTTTGTTTCAGGAGGACTCCATCGTGCTTCACTACGCCATCGTTTTCTTCGTGATCGCCATCATCGCCGCCGTGTTCGGTTTTACCGGCATTGCGGCAGGCGCTGCTGAAATCGCCAAGATCCTGTTCTACATTTTCCTCGTCGTGTTCGTGGTCACCCTGCTGCTCGGCGTGTTCCGAACCTAGACGGCGCCTGTCTCTCCACCCGGCGCATCAGGCGCGATTCGTGCGGGATGCGCAGTTCCCCCTACCGGATCAAGGAGAAACACCATGTCTAGCAAGTCAGCCAGCCAGTCCCACGATGCCTTCGTGATGGATGTGAAGAAAATCCGCGAAGACGCCCGCAAGCATATGTCCGATGGCCCGGTCACGCAGACTTACGGCGCCGACCGTCAGACGGTTCTCAAGCTGCTGAACGATGCGCTTGCAACGGAAATCGTCTGTACGCTGCGTTATAAGCGCCATCATTTCATGGCCAAGGGCATCAACTCGGAGGCGGTCGCGGCGGAGTTCGCCGAGCACGCCACCGAGGAACAGGAGCACGCCGACCGCTTTGCCGAGCGCATCGTGCAACTGGGCGGCGAGCCGGACTTCGCGCCTGATGGCCTGAAGACCCGCTCGCACTCGGAGTACAAGGAAGGCAACAACCTGACCGATATGATCCGCGAGAACCTGATTGCCGAGCGGATCGCGATCGACACCTATCGCGAGATCATCCGCTATCTGGGCGATCACGACGTCACCACGCGGCGGATTTTCGAGGATGTGCTGGCGGTCGAGGAAGAGCATGCCGACGACATGGCCGATCTGCTCGAAGGCCGCGAGTGAGGGGGGCTTGCACGCGGGACGCACGTTCCGCCTCACAGCGGGGCGGGACGTCATTACAATGTCTGCCTGGGAGCGCGATCTTCACTGCACGGAAGGGAAGCCGATGATTCGAGTGTTGATAGCCGACGATCACGCGATCGTCCGAGGCGGTTTCAGGCAGTTCGTCGCCGACGAGCCGGATATGTGCGTGGCGGCGGAAGCCGCGACCGGCGACGCAACCATCAGCCTCGTGCGCGAGCAGGCTTTCGACGTGGTGCTGCTCGACATCGCGATGCCGGACAAGAACGGCATCGACACCTTGCGTATCATCAAGCAGGTGCGCCCGGAGCAGGGCGTGCTGATCCTGTCCGGCTATCCGGAGAGCCAGTACGCCATCAATCTGCTGAGGGCGGGCGCCAACGGCTATCTGAACAAGGATTGCGAGCCCGACGAAATCGTGCGGGCGATCCGCGCGGTGGCGCGCGGGCATCGCTATCTGTCGGAGGCGGTGGCCGACACGCTCGCCGATAATCTCGACAAGCCCGCGGCGGGCCGTCCGCACGAGGCCTTATCGGAGCGGGAATTCCAGATCTTCTGCAAGCTCGCGGCAGGGCAGATTCCCACGGATATCGCGGAGGAACTGCATTTGTCGGTGAAGACGGTGAGTACCTACCGGGCGCGTGTGCTGGAGAAAATGCGTCTGGGCAATAATGCGGATCTGACGTACTACGCGATCAAGAACGGCTTGATCGAATAAGCGTGCGGACCAATGCAATGAGCGATTCGACTTCTCTTTCCAACGCCGGTCAGCCGCCTTTGCGGGTGCTGCTGATCGAGGATTCGGCGTTGATCCGCCGCAGTCTCGTCGAAGCGATCGACGCGTCCGGGGTATTGCACGTCGCCGCGTATGCCGATTCGTCGGACGAGGCGATCGCGCTGCTGACGGACGAGACCTTCGACGCGGTGATCGTCGACCTGCAACTCAAGCACGGCTCCGGCGTGCCGGTGCTGGCGTACCTGCAGCGCGAAGGGCTGATCGAACGCACCTTCGCCGCCGTGTTGACCAATCATGCGCTGCCGGCCTATCGCGAACGTTGCGAGCAATACGGCGTGCGTCATTTCTACGACAAGTCGTTCGAATTCGATCGCGTCATCGACGCGTTGCACGACTACGCATACGCACGCAGCCAGGGACAACCGCCGCGGGCGTGAGGCGCCGGATGGGGTGCCTCACGGCGCGGCTTATCTGCAGCACGCGCTTTGCAGCATGCGATTCCCTCAGGCGTTCGCCACCGGCTGTGCCGGACTGCGCAGATGGTTCCATGCGCCAAGCCCCACGAACGCCAGCCCGGCGATGCTCACACCCACCCACCCGAACAGCGGCCAGACGATCGCGCCGACGGCCGAACCCGCCGCGCCGCCGATGAAATACGTCACCATGTACACCGTATTCACGCGGCTGCGCGCGTGCGGCGAGAGCGCGTAGATGCGCGACTGGTTGGAGATCTGTGCGGCTTGCACGCCAATGTCGAGGATGATCACGCCCACCACCAGCCCGGCGATGCTCGTGGTCGATACGCCGAACACAACGAACGACACGGCGACCAGCGCGATTGCCACGGTGATGATGTCGCGCGGTCCGCGACGGTCGGAGAACTTGCCGGCGAGCGGCGCGGCCAGCGCGCCCGCAGCGCCGACGATACCGAATAGCCCCGTGGCCTGCGGCCCGAGATGGAACGGCGCGCCCGCCAGCAGCAGCGCCAGCACCGACCAGAAAATGCTGAAGCCGGCGAACAGGCAGGCACCGGTGAGCGAGGCTTCGCGCAAGCCGCGGTGTTCGAGGATCAGATGCCACATCGAGGCGAGCAGCTTGCCGTAGGGCAGTGTCGAGGTCGGCTGGCTTTTGGGCAGGCGCAGCCAGATGACGACGGCCAGCACCAGCAGCGCGACGACCGAAGCGCCGAACACCGCGCGCCAGCCGAAATACTCGGCGACGAAGCCTGCGGCGGTCCGCGCCAGCAGAATCCCCAGCAGCAGCCCGCTCATCACCGTGCCGACCGCATGGCCACGGCCCGATGGCGGCGCGAGTTCGGCGGCGAACGGCACGGCCTGTTGCGCGATGGTGGCGAGGATGCCGATGGCGAGACTCGCGCCGATCAGGACCGTGAGGCTCGGCGCCATCGCGGCGACCACCAGCGCGACGCAGAGGCCGGCGATCTGCAGCAGGATCAGCCCGCGCCGGTCGAAACGGTCGCCGAGCGGCGCGAGCAGCAGCATGCCGGCGGCGTAGCCGAGCTGCGTGACGGCCGGCACTGCGCCGATCCACGAGGCGCTCTGCGGGAACGACGCCCGGAAGTTGTCGAGCAGCGGCTGGTTGTAGTAGATGTTCGCGACGGAGACGCCCGCGATGGTGGCGAGCAGAAGCAGCAGTCCGCGCAGTGAGCGTTCGGAGGCGGCGGGGGAGGCGGAATCGGAAGTGGACATGAGCGCGGTCGTTTGAGGGACCGCCTGAATGGACGGTCTCCAAGCGAGCCGATGATACCGGAGCATGGCGAATCGTGCTGAGGGGGTGCCGGTGTGCCGGCGGCTTCAGGCTCGCGGCTCGCGGCGAGGGCGGCGCCTGGGGCGATGCGTGCCGCCGCGTCAAAAAATGAGATGGTCGTTCGCCTTGGGTCCGTAAAATCGCGCAGCCCCGCTCCGGGGCGATCGACGATTCTGGACACGGAACATCATGGATACAGCAGCGGGACTTGAACCAAAGGGCTTCGGCGGCGGGCTGCTGCTGGCTCTGCTCGGACTCGCGGCGCTGGTGATCGCCACGGCCGTCGAGATGCGCGATCCGCTCAAGATGATGCTCGAATGGGAACTGTTCGCGGTGTTCGTGCGGCCCGACACGCATGGCTGGTATCGGACGGTGCTGGCGATGGTCGGCATGGATGTCGCCATCGGCGCGTTCGTCGTCGCCGGTGCGGGGTGGCTGCTGATGCTCGCATGGCGCAGATCGGCGCGCTTTCCGGTCCACGTGCAGGCGTGGCTGCTCGCCATCGTCGTGATGCGCACTATCGCCTTTCTGCTGGGCGACCACATGACCCACGCGATCGGGATCGACATCGCCGTTCCATTCGACGGCCTTCTTGAAGCGCTCGCCGCCGCGGCGCTCGCGATTCCTTATTTCAGGCAATCGCGGCGCGTGCGTCACACCTTTCTCTCGCGCTGACACCCGCTGGCGGCAACGCACGCGGTCACGCTTTCTCTGCTTCGCCCTCAGTCGATCAACGCGCCTTCCTCGTCGTAGAACGGATACGGGCCGTCGGCGCCGTCCACATACGCATGATGCGTCACGAGGCCGCTCGCGGCGTCGTACCAGTGCAGGGCGAAGGCGGGCGGCTCCAGCGTGAACGCGGACGGCGCATCCTCGCGCAGATCGAGCGCCACCTGATGCGCGGGCGCCGGCACCGCCGAGGCAATCGTCCCGCCGAAGCGCACGAACATAGGCCGGTGCACATGACCGCAGATCACCCGCTCGACGTTCGGATGGCGCGCGATCAACGCCGCCAGCCGTTCGGCTGCATGCGGGTCGAGACGCAGGTCGTCCATATGTCCGATGCCGCACTTGAACGGCGGATGATGCAAGGCGACGATCACAGGCTGGTCTCGTGCGGCGTCGAGTTGTGTTTCGAGCCAGGCAAGACGTGCGTCGCAGAGATTGCCGGCGCTTTGGCCCGGCACGATCGAGTCGAGCGCGATCAGGCGCAGCGGGCCGACATCCACTGCGTAGTGTACGAAGTCGCCGCCGGTGCGCAACTCGGGCCGGTCGCTGAACGCCTCGCGCAGGGCCGTGCGGTCGTCGTGATTGCCGACCAGCAGGTAGTACGGAATCTCGAGCGGCGCGAGCAGCGTCTTGAGGTGTGCGTATTGCTCCGGGTCGCCTTGATCGACGAGATCGCCGGTCATGATCACGACGTCGGGACGCGGCTCGAGCGCATTGAGCGCCGCGACGCAATGCGCGAGCGCGGCGCCCGTATCGACCCGCTGGTAAGCGAGCGCGCCGGGCCGTTTGATATGCAGGTCGCTGATCTGGGCTAGCAACATGGGGACATGTCCTTATGGATGCGCGGGAATTCGAGGGAATTCGCAGGAATTGACAGAGAAGGGCGGCGGGCTCGACACGCTCACGATAGCGCAATCAACGCTTCCGGGGCGATCGAAATGCCCACCGGCGTGCCGCGCGCGAGTTCGACCCGGCCGGCGACGTCGACGATCAGCGCGTCGGGCGCCGCGCCGCCGATGGTCAACCGCGTGCGCTCGCCGAGAAACGCTGCGGCTTCGATCGTGCCGCGCAACTGGGCGTTGGCCGGATCGGCGAGGTAGGCGTCTTCGGGCCGGAAAAACAGTTCGTTGTGCTCCGCAACTGTTGCGTTTGTCGCGCCGGTCGATCCTGCTGTTCGCGAAGGCAGCGGGACGGCGCCGCCGGTGGTGGCCAGCACGCCGTCGCGCCGCTCGCCGGCGAGACGATTGATCGTGCCGACGAACTGCGCGACCGCCCGGTTCGCCGGACGGTAGTAGATGTCGCGCGGCGTGCCGATCTGCTCGATGCGCCCGGCGCTCATCACGACGATGCGGTCGCCGAGTTCCATCGCTTCGGCCTGGTCGTGCGTGACGTAGACGGTGGTGATGCCGAGTTCGCGCAGCAGTGTGTTCATTTCGCTGCGCAAGGCGTCGCGCAGGCGGGCGTCGAGCGCGGTGAGCGGCTCGTCGAGCAGCAGCACGCGCGGCTGCATCGCCAGCGCCCGCGCCAATGCGACCCGCTGACGCTGGCCGCCGGAGAGCTGGTCGATCGGTTTGTCGGCGTGGGCGGTGAGGCGCATCATCGCGAGCAGTTCGTCGACGCGTTGGCGTGCAATCTCCGCCGCCACGCGTTTGATTTTCAGCCCATAGCCGATGTTGCCGCGCACCGTCAGGTTCGGAAACAGCGCATAGCTCTGGAACACCATGCCCACCTGACGCCGCTCGATCGGCAGCGCGGTGACGTCTTCATCGCCGAAGGCAATCCGGCCGCCCGCATCGGGCGTTTCGAGGCCGGCGATCATGCGCAGCGTGGTGGTCTTGCCGCAGCCGGACGGTCCGAGCAGCACCAGCGTTTCGCCGGCGCCGATCCGCAGGTCCAGCGGCTCGAGCACGCGCGTGCCGCGAAACGTCTTGGCGCATTGCGTGAGCGTGATGGGAACGGGAGCGAGTTTCATGGCGTGTCGTTGGAGCGGGTTGAATCGGACGGGACTGCCGGATGCGATGCATCGGATGGACGTGTCGTACGCGACAGGCGGCGTGATGCGAGGCGTTTGGCCGACGCGTTGCGCCGGCCGGTGGCATCGACGCCGAGCCATTGCATCGCCACCAGCAACGGCATGGTCATGATGAAAAACAGAATCGTGTACGCGCTGCCGATCTCGATGCGCAGCGAGGCATAGGTATCGGCGAGGCCCACCGGCAAGGTCTTGGTATTGGGCGTGTGCAGCATCCACGTGAGGTTGAATTCGCCGATGGACAGCGTCAGCACCGCCAGCGCGCCCGCCACGATGCCGGGCCGCACGTTCGGCAGCACGATGGTCACGAAGCGCTGCAGGAAGCTCGCGCCGAGGCTGGCCGCGCCTTCTTCGAGCGTGCGCAGATCGGCGCTCGCACACACGGCGGCGACCGCGCGCACCATGAAGGGCAGCGTGAACACCACGTGGCCGACCACGATGAACCAGACGCTCATGCGGAACATGGTGATGCCGCCGTAGACCACCAGCAGCGCGAGCGCGGAGGCGAGACCGGGCAGCGCGATGGGCAGCACCAGCAATTCTTCGATGAGGCGAGACAGGCGCGTCTTGCTGCGCGCGAGCACGTAGCCGGCCGGCACGCCGGTCAGGAGCGTGATGGCAAGCGTGGCCGCCGCCACTTCGAGCGAGAGGAACACCGAGGTGTGATACTGCGTCCACACTTCGATGAGCCAGCGCAGCGTGAGCCCGCTCGAGACGCCCTTGAAGTAGTTGACGGTGAGGCCGGCCATGATCGACATCACGACCGGCACGATCAGAAACGCGCACAGCAGCAGCGTGACGAGCCACTGACCGGCGGCGAGCAGCGTGCGCGACGACAGGCGGGGCAGGGCGCGGCGCTGGGCAACGGGTGCGGAGGGCGGCGGGGCCGGCGGCTGGGCGGTGTGGGTCACGGAGTTCATGAATGGATCTTCATTCGCAGGTCTTTGATCGGATGGCGCGCGTCGGGGATTCAGGCACTCGCTGCGACCGCCGAGCCGGTGACGCTGCGCGCCAACGCCAGTACGAGCCAGGTCACGAGGCCGAGCACGATGGACAGACCCGCGGCCGTCACCATGTTCGCGTTGAGCGTGAACTCGGTGTAGATGGTCATGGGCAGCACGTCGATATCGGTGGCGAGCGTGAAGGCGGTGCCGAACGCACCCATCGCGGTGGCGAAGCACACCGCGCCCGCCGCAATCAGGCCCGGCGAGAGCGCGGGCAGCACGATGTCGCGCATGATCTGCCACGGCGAGGCGCCGAGCGAACGGGCCGCTTCTTCCAGCGACGCGTCGAGCTTGGTCGCCGACGCCATCACCGTGACGATCACGCGCGGAATCGAGAAGTACAGATAGCCGAGAAAGAGCCCGCTCATCGAATAGGCGAAGACCCAGCGGTCGCCGGTCAGTTTCAGCGACAACGCGCCGATCAAGCCCTGGCGCCCGGCCAGCATGATGACCATGAAGCCCACCACCACACCGGGAAACGCCAGCGGAAAGGTTAGCAGTGCGAGCAAGGTGCGCTTGCCGGGAAACTCGCGCCGCGCGAGCAGCAGGCCCGAGATCACCGATAGCACCAGCGTGGTCGCCGTGATGGCCGCGGACAGCAGGACGGTTGCGCCGAGGCTCGTCATGTAGCGCGCGTTGGTGAGCATCGCGCGGTAGGTGTCGAACGCGTGGCCGTTGCCGCTCAACTGCGCGAGCGCGACCATCGGCAGCAGCCAGAAGGCGATGAAAACCGCGAGCGCCGGCGCGATCAAGGCGATGCGCCAGCGCAGCGGGAACGTGACGTCGTTCAATGCATCACCTGAAGATACTGTTCGCCGAAGCTTTGCTGCTTCTCGGCCATCTTGCCGAAATCGACGGCCTTGGCACGGGCGTAGTCGCTCGCCGGCAGGAATCTGGCGGCGGCTTCCGGGCTCATGGCGTTGGCGCGCACCGGACGCAGATACGCGTTGGCCCACAGCTTCTGGCCTTCGTCCGACAGCACGAAGTCGAGCACCTTCTTGCCGTTCGCTTCATGCGGCGCACCCTTGACGAGGCTCATCACGTACGGCACTGAGATCGTGCCTTCCTGCGGAATCACGAATTCGACGTTGGCCTGATCCTTGTACTTGGCGCGGTAGGCGTCGAAGTCGTAGTCGAGCAGGATGGGAATCTCACCGGAGAGCACGCGAGCGTAGGCGGTCTGCTTCGGCACGATCGGGGCGTTGGCCTTGAGCTTGCGGAACCAGTCGAGACCCGGCTGGAAGTTGTCGAAGCTGCCGCCGAGCGCCTGGTTGACCGCCACGGCGCCCGCATAACCGACGAACGCGCTCGACGGATCGAGGTAGCCGATCATGCCTTTGTACTCAGGCTTGAGCAGGTCGGCCCACGAACGCGGCACCGGCTTGCCTTCGAGCGCATCCTTGTTGACGAAAAAGCCCAGCGTGCCCGAATGGATCGCGAACCAGTAGCCTTGCGGGTCCTTCAGGTTGGCGGGGATGTCGTCCCAGTGAGCTGGCTTGTACGGCTGGATCACGCCCTTGTCTTTCGCCTGGAAGGCCGACGACACGCCCAGATACACGACGTCCGCCACCGGGCTTTTCTGCTCGGCCATCATCTGCGCAATCGCCTGGCCGGAGTTCTTGTTGTCGAACGGTACGCGGATGCCGGTCTTCGCCTGGATCGCCTTGATCTGGCTCGCCCAGTCGGCCCATTCGGGCGGGCAGTTGTAGCAGATCGCGGTTTCGTCGGCGTAGGCGGCGTTCGGCGCAACGAGGCTCGTCACGGCGGTTACGGCCGCCACGGTGGCGAAGGCGGTGGCGGCGAGCGCCGAAGCCGACAGCAGGTTGGCGCCCGTGCGTTTGAACGTGGCGGTCAAGGTACGCAAGAGCGGACCAAAGCAGGTGGAACGGCGAGTCACAGCGGGTCTCCTTGGAAGGAAAGGTGCGAGAGGCAATGCGTAATACGGGCGTGATGCGGCGGGACGCGCGAGGCGGCCCGCCGCGCGGTTATCCTGGACGCGGCATGCTGGCGACGTCCGTGCTTACACGAGCGGCTGCATCGAGCGGATGCGCGGCGCTTCGCTGGTGTTCGAGATCGCGGCGATCGTCGCGCCTTCGCGCAGCGCGTGCGGCAGCGTGAGCGCGAGCGAGGCATCCGTATAGGTGCCGTCGATGCGCGCCATCAGCCGCTTCCACGCCGCGCAGCCGATCTCGCGATTCGGCGCGCAGATGCTGGCGAGCGGCGGCTGTAGCAACTCGCCCATGGCGAGACCGTCGAAGCCGAGGATCGACATGTCCGTGGGGATCTGCAGACGCGCGCGACGCAGGCCGCGCATCACTACCATCGCCAGCAGATCGTTGCTGCAGAAGAGCGCGGTGGGGCGGTTCGGGCCGTTGGTCAGATGCGCGAGCACGGAGGGGGCGAGCTCATCGGCATTGAAATCGATTTCAAGCGCCGGGGCGGGCGTGAGCCCCGCCTGCTGCATGGCCTGGGCGTAGCCGAGATGGCGCAGGCGCGCGCGGTCGGAGGCGGCGAGCGTGCCCGCCAGCATCAGGATGCGGCGATGGCCGTGGGCGATCAGCATGCGCACGCCGTCGTGGGCGGCGAGGCGGTTGTCGACCGAGACCGACGGGCGGCGCACCGTGTCGTTGTGCATCAGCACGTAGAGGAGGCCGGCGCGGTCGAGGTCGTCGAGCAGCGGGTGAGTGTCGGCGTCGGCGACCGTGAGGATCAGGCCTTCGACGCGCTGTTCGCGCAGCGTCTCGATGGCGTGGCGTTCGCGCTCGGCGTCGTACTGGGTGGTCATCAGCATCAGACGGTAGCCGTGCGCGGCGGCCAGTTCGTCGATGCCTTGCAGGCACTCCGCGAACACCGGATTGGCGATGGTGGGCAGGATCACACCGATCAGGCGGGTGCGCTCGCCGCGTAGCTGGCGGCCGAGCGGGCTCGGGCGAAAGTTGAGGGCGTCGATCGACTGGCGCACCTTTTCGAGGGTGACGGGGTTCACGGTGTGGGGCGCGTTGATCGCGCGCGAAACCGTGGCAATCGAGAAGCCTGCGTGTGCCGCGACATCCTTGATGGTGGGTGTCATCGCTGTCGTTTTCACTCGGGTTGTAAACGTTTTCGTCGAGTGAATTATCGGGATGCTTTGTGACTGCGCGATGACTCGGCGCGGGCGGGTTTGGTGCCGCCGCGACGCAATGGTAGAATCGCGTCCGCCCTGCCGGGGTGATGAAATTGGTAAACATAGCGGACTTAAACTATTGAGTGCCCGACCGGAAACGGCCGGTGCAGAACCCCTCAAATTCGGTGAAACCCCTGGTTTTGCGCCACGAGCGGAATCGAGGCAACGCCGAGCCAAGCCGGCCGTCGCAAGCATGCGAGGGTGCGGAAGGTGTAGAGACTAGACGGGGGGCGCCTAAGGTGGCGTGGGCTGGCGGTTTTGCAGCGCAGCAGCCGCGATGGCGAAGGCATAGTCCAGCGCACGAACGAGGATGCCGCCCGGTATCGTCGGCGTCGAAAGACGTGGTGTGACGAAAATCCGCCGCTTAACAGCTTGCCGGTTCAAGTCCGGTCCCCGGCACCAGAAGTTCTCCCAACGTTTCCCAGGATATGCCAACAATTCAGCTGATTCAAAGCCTTGCGCTTGAATTGGGCAATCTTGGTTAACCTTAGGTGCCTTTCCGGCTACACAAAAGCGGAAGGAACGGAAGCGCTGGCAGCGAGTTCGTCATCGGTCAATCGTGAGATCAACCTGATCCGCAACGTGTTCGCCGTGACCCGAGAGGAATGACACTGGATGGAGCACACCCCATTCAAGGGTCTGCGGTAGCCGCCTGAGGGTGCCCCCCGCACGCGGCGTTTCGATCCCTGGAAGGAGGTTCGACCAATCTTCGAATCCCTGTTGAGAGAGCGGCAAGCGAAGGCTTCATTTTCTGCTGGCGATGGCCGGATGCACCGTACGGGCTCCGAACGAACCCTTGAATTTTTTACAGTCGCCCGTCGACCATTTTATAACATCTGCGTTATAATGCCGAGACTGATCGTCCAACCTTCTGCTGAGGCAGACCTTGATGAACTCTATGAGGTTGATGAGGAAGCGGCTGCGACCATCAACGTGTTACTTGACGAAATATATGGCAACGAGCAGTTGATCGAACTGCTGTGCCGCGATCGAGTGGCGCGCCGAGAAGACCCCGCGTTCGACAACGAGCGGTTCATTGAACTTTGGAACGACGGCTACACAATCTATCGACTGAAAATGTGGGATTTTGACGGGGCACTCATCCCATACCGAGTGCTTCACGCCTACGATGGCCGCACCGACTGCACCCACATCCTGGCGATTCTGCCGCGAGAACATTCATATGACACAGCTCATGAGAAAGTCCGAAGATGCGTTGGAGACTACGACGCCCTTGGGTTTTATCGAGCCAAGTAGCCCAAGCTCCGGGGCGTCGATTCTCCAATTTGTTTTCGTGCCGTCACCTCGGTTGCCAGCGCATCGAGGCGATGGGCGCCCACTCGCTGATCTGACAGCGAAATACGAGGCGGATCCGCGGAAATTAGCAGCGCTCCAACGAGCACGCGGAAGGTTAGCTGAGAAGATCGTTGAGGCCAAAGGCGGTCAGCGATCGCTTGCCGCAATGCGACTTGCTGCGGGGCTGTCGCAGACGCAGCTTGCAGAAAAGACCGGAATTTTGCAGCCACAGATAGCGCGATTGGAAGCTGGCGCGATCGCAAACGCTGGCGCCAAGACAATCAGGAAGCTACGCGAAGCACTGGGCGTATCTGGGGATGAAATTTTGGATTCGGTGAGCGATGATGATGCAGAGCACGCCTAAACCTACCGACATGGTGCGCCATCTAGCTGTCACGTATTGCGACGATGTGCGTCTTGAGTTGCACAATAAGATGTCGCTGATCGGCATTTACCAGCAAAACATGATCGTGCCGGATTTTCCATCGCGAGTGCTGCGTCTGTGCATTGTTCTTCAACCGTTTAGTCCTAAAACAATGCCCTATAAGAGGGTCCGCTTGGGTGTATATCGCGACGGCGCGCTTTTCAGCGAAGCTCACATCGATCCGCCGGCAAGTAGTTGGGAAGGCAAGCCAGAGGAGTTTCTCGCCGTCATGGTGCCGTTTATCTTTGAGAACGTTGAATTTGCCGATAGAACCAAATTTCAGGTGCGTGCAATCTTCGACGATCAGGATATTGTTCCAGGCCCTTCTTTGGTGGTCGAGAAGGGGATACCGTCTCCTGCCGGTTGAGCACCCAAACTATCAAACTACGCAGCCCCGCCCCGAGCGGGGCTTTTCATTGATGCTGCAACAGACGCTCCGCACACACGTCCAGCATGCCCGCATTGTCGGCGACCGGTGTCCGGCGGAAGAAATGGCGGCTCGCGCAGCGCTATCCAGCGGCTAGCGTAACAATGCAGAATAGTGCGCCCAAGAAGAAGGCCGCCGCAAGAATGAAATCGTAGGGGTACTTCATCTGGACACCAATTGCAATTTTCGACGATGGTAACCCGAGCGGTCGGCGCCGAGTGTCAACGATGGTCAGACGCGTGTCAATTTCACATGGGATACACAGATCCTTTGTGTCCTTTGCTCGGCCGCATCATTCGATAGTTCGCCATGCTACGATCCCTTACAGGAAACGTAGACGGGGGTAAGCCATGGCGAAGGAATTGATTCTTCCAGAACGCTTCATAGAGCTCGCAAACTCGGAAATTGAGGCGCACCAGCATTTCCAGCCAGGCATGCGGCTCTCTCTTGGCGCGAGTCTTCCGAACGGAAGTTACGAGATTGAATATCACGGAGTGGGCACGAAGCGAGTCGCGGTGGACGTCCGTCTAAAGCTCATGTCCGCTTACGAGATCAGGCCATTCCCGCTGTTCTAATCGGTTCTGGCATGAGCTGCCCCATTACCCCCGCGCAAGCCAGTAACAGACGCTAGGCGCACGATGAAACTAGAAGCGTAAAAACCGATGAAAAATGGAAAACCTAAACGCACCCGCCAGGATGCCGAGCGCCTTTTCGAAGGCCTGCCTCAAGCGAGCGTTAGATCGACGAACCGGGCGGCGAATCCGTTCGAAGAGGGTGTGTTCGAAAAGGTCGAACGCATCGACGAAGAATCGAAACTCTGGAAAGACAACCTGGTTACATTGCCTATGGCGATCGAGCTGCCGCGCGGCTATGAATCGATGTCTCGTCTGCGCGACGCGATGCAACGGGCGTGGCGGGTGAAGTGGGTGAGGGAAGGCAAGAACGAGGTCGTCACCGAATTTCCCGAGGGCTGGGCAGCCGTTCGCCCCGAAAGCGGACCCATCGAGCTGCGAGATCCGAGCGGCGTGGTCCGCGCCTTATACGGGTGGGCCGAGGATGCTGAACTCAGGATTCTGCCGCGGTATCTGGTGGAGTCCCAGGCGAACAGTTCGAATGGTCTCGGCAGTTTGCTTGTCCGTGATCGAGAGAGCGGCCAGATCCTTGAGCGGTCGTCGACCTGGTCAGCGCAGTCTGGTACTAATCATCCCGATTGGACCAGACTGTCGGCGTGGCTTGACGCACGCTATCCACAGCATCGCGATCCGCTGCGGTACTGGGCGGATTGCGAAGAGAACATCGCAAATTCGCTTGAACCGTGACAAAGGCGCTTAGCCTCGTAGCGAGCCAGGATGTCGGCAGCAACAGCCGCAACTCGAGTGACTTGCACCTCCGCTTTTAGGGCCGTTCGAGCGTGCCGATATCCATCAGCGCACGTGTGCCGATCACGCGAAGCGCCGATGCGTCAATGCGCGCCCGGAACGGACATCGAAAGCCGTTTTTATCCCCGGCGGAAGACCTGCAGAATCTGCTTGTACTCCAGGAAGTCGTCAATACCCGCGAGACCGCCAAGCCGGCCCTGACCGCTGTTCTTGAAGCCGCCTTCCTCGAATTCGACCTGCATGCCGGCCCATTCGTTGATGCAGATGTGGCCGGCTTCGAGCTGGCGGGCGACGCGGATCGGCCGGTCGGCATCGCGCGTCCAGATGCAGGCGCTCAAGCCATATTCGCTGTCGTTGGCCATGGCGACCGCTTCCTCCTCGGTGTCGAATACCTGCAGCGTCTGAACCGGACCGAATACTTCATCGCGAGAAATCGCCATGCCCGACGCCGGCACTTCGAGCAGCGTCGGACGATAGAAGGCGCCGGCAGCAAGCGGACCGTCGACAACCGGACCGCCACGAACGACGACTTTGGCGCCATCCACGATCGCGGCGTTCACCATCTCGTCGACACGCTGCACAGCTTGCCGGTCGATCAGCGGTCCCATCTGGCTCGACGGGTCGGAAGCCGGACCAGGCTGCACGGCCGCGAGCCGTTGTGCCAGACGTTCCTTGAAGGTCGCGGCGATGCTTCGTTGAACCAGGATTCGGCCGCCCGTCACGCAGAACTGCCCGGCGAAGACGGTCAACGAGGCCACGATGGTCGGCAGGGCGGCCTCGAGATCCGCATCGTCGAAAACCAGGTGTGGCGTCTTGCCGCCCAACTCGAGACCGACGCGCTTGAATTTTGCGGCGCCCGCCATCGCGATTGCGCGGCCAGTCCCGGTGCTGCCGGTGAAGTTGATCACCGGCACCTCGGGGGAATCGACCAGATGTCGCGCACCGTCCGAGCCGCTCTCCACGAAGAGGTTCACGGCCCCTTGCGGCAGTTCCGCCACACTGGCCAGGATCTCGGCGGAAAGTTGCGCCGTTTGTGCGGCCTGCGCGGGCAGTTTGATAACGGCTGTGCAGCCGGCGGCAAGCGCGGGTGCGAGCGCGCGAACCAGCAGGTAGGCCGGCGAATTCCACGGGACGATCAGGCCTGCCACGCCGACTGCCTGGCGCAAGACCATCGAGTGCGTGCCCGGCCGCGGTTCCGAGACGCGGCCGAATGTGTGCAAGGCCAGGCCGGAAGCAAACCGCAGCGCGCGCACGATCTGCATCGCTTCGAAGCCGGCCTCGGCCTTGGGCTTGCCGTTCTCCTCGGACAGGCAGTCGACGATGTCCTGCCCGCGCTGTTCGTAGGCATCGGCCAGATGGCTCAGGGCCGCTGCGCGGCGCATGGGGTCGACGCTCCAGTCGGTTTCGCGAAAGCTGCGTCGGGCCGCGGCGACGGCCCGCTGCGCTTCTTCGAGACCGCCATCGAAATACGATGCGAAGGCCTGGCCGCTGGCCGGGTTGATACTGTCGCGGTGGGTGCCCGTCGCGGCCCATTGCCCGTCGATCCAGTGTGTTGCCTGCTGTCGTGCCACGGAAGATCCTGTTTCTACATTGAGAGCCGACCGAGACTACCGTTTCGCTCGGCGGCCGATAAGCCGCTCGCAAGGAAAAACAGTTTCAATCGGCAGTGGCAGGCGCTCAGGGATGCCTGTGGTGCACGATGAGTAACACGAACGACTCGACCCGCTCTCGACGCCTCTGCCTTTGCAAGTTGAGCGGGAGCAATGGCAATAGCCAACCGCTAGCGATTCCGTCAGGCAACCACAATCGACGCCAGCGGCCGGCGGGGGCTGCGTGGAGCCGTGGCATCGGCGTAGCCGAGGCGCAAGCCGAAGATAGGCTCCCATCCGTTCCAGTCTTGCGGCAGCGCGGCCCGCATGGCTGAGGATACCGGCGAGGTGCCTTGTGTGCGGGTCTCGTAGTCGATCACTTCGATGAAATGGTTCATTGGCTGCATCGCCAGGCCGCGGTTGGTGCCGTCGAGATGGATGCGCTGCCAAAGCCGTCCGGCCTCGATGTGCAGACGATGATCCTGTCTGGTTCCGCGGACCATGATCAGCCCGAATGCGGATGCCGTTGCGCACGCCACCGTGCGGGTTGCCTTCAGCCAGTTCGCGTCGGCCTGTTGCAGGGCTTTGGCGTCCAGGGCGGACGGATTTGCTGCTGTCGAGCGCATGCCTGTCCAGCGGCCGTCGCGCAAACCCGGCGTGTCGATGATGCGTTGGGTTGCCTGCATCATCAGATCCGTAAAGACCGTGCCGCCCGTTGAAGCCGGCTCCAGGAAAATGACTTTCGTATCCGACGAGGACACCAGTCCGGCAAGCGCGTCGAGCGTGGCCTGATCGACCTTGCGACCCGTGTCGTAGGGAAGGCGGTTGGTGTGTCTGCGGGCAATCGCATCCTGATACGGATGCCTCGCTTGCCGGGCCGGCTCCAGTTCGATCGCCGCAGCGAGTTCGTCGTTTCCAGCCGACGACTCGGGCAACAGATGGACGACAGGGTTGACCCCTTGAGCCGGCGCGGCCACACATGCGTTCTCGATGGCGCATCCGAGGCCCATGTAGAGTTCCCGGCGGAACGGATCGAGTTCACCGAGCGCACGATCCTTGTCGGCCAGTACCTCGATGCGCGTTTCGCCCAGCCGGAACAACCAGGGCTGGGTATCGTAAGGACTCGCGGAAAGGATCGCCGCAGCCGCAATCCGGACGACGCCCGCTCCCTGACCTGATGCCCAGTAATCCCACGGCCCCTCGCCGCCGAGGTTCGGAAGCGAGGACGGCGAAGCCGCGCCAGGGGGAGCGAGCGACTGACCAAAGGCTGGCAGATCGGCCAGCATGGCCAGGCCGCCCGCGACGAATGAACGACGGGAAAGGGAGGGAGCGGTCATGGGATGCACTCGTGCGGGTTGAGGCAGACACAGTCCGCTGCGCGGACTGGATGCTGGCCGACGGAGTTCAATGGTAGAGGTTCTGCGGACGGGAACAATCTGACTGGCCGGAGATTGTGTTTTTTCTTGCAGTGAGAAGTCGGACCGTTTGCCCTCGGGGCGATCGAGGCGTGCGATCGCCGATGCGTTAACGAATAACCCACGGCGGATGTGGGTTGAATGCCGCGAGAAGGAAATCGGTCATGACCCGCACCTTTGCCGGGGGCGCCCGATCCGGCGCGCGAACCAGGTGTATGCCGCCGAGCTCCGCCGTGCGTACATCGAGCGCAATCTGCTCCAGTGCGCCTTGCCGGATGGCATCGGCAACGATGAACTCGGGCTCGTAAAGAACGCCGAGACCGGCAACGGCCGCAGCGACGAGTGCGTCGCCGTTGTTGGTTCGCAGCGTTCCCTTGACGGCCACGCGCTTGTCCCCGTCCTTGCCGAAGCGCCATTCGTCGGGCCGCGAGATGTTGGAAAAAGAGACGCTCAGGCAATTGTGACCGCCGAGTTCGGACCAGAGCGTGGGGCGTCCGTGCCGTTCCCAGTAGCCCGGCGCCGCGCAGACGATCATCGCGCTTTCTGCGAGCCTGCGGGACACCAGACGGTTGTCCTTCAGACGCCCAACCCGGATCGTCAGATCCCAACCCTCTTCCATCAGGTCGACGACGCGATCGTTCAGTCCGAGATCGATCGTGACTCCGGGATGCTTGCTATTGAAGGCAGGAATCAGCGGTGCGATGTATCGGACGCCAAACGAAAGCGGCGAATTCAGCCGCAGCAGTCCGCTCGCCTCGACACGCTGCGACGCGATCATCGCTTCGGCCTCCTCCAGATCGGGAAGGACCCGGACGCAGGTCTCCAGATATTGCTGGCCTGCTTCGGTGAGGGTGAGCTTGCGCGTGCTGCGGTGAAACAGGCGCACACCCAGCCGTTGCTCCACGGCATCCAGGTGCTTGGTCGCCATCGCGGGCGACAGGCCGAGCTGCCGGGCGGCCGCGGAGAGGCTTCCAGCCGTTGCTGCACGCGAGAAGACCTGCATTCCCGTGATGCGATCAAGCATTATGATTTCTCACTCTGGTTAAAAACTGAATCGACGGCTGCATATATTATCGCCTCGCAGGTGAAACTGTACATTGCTGTGTATCGTGATAGAAGCCGCGCAAGCGGCAAGAACAGCAATGAAAGCATCCACTTCCCGTCGGGCCGCTGCGGTTCGAACGGTGTCCCGTCGTGACTTCTGCGTCACCGCCACGATCGGCGGGCTGGCCGCGGCGCTGACGCGTCCGGCTTCCGCTGCGACGCCGTCCGCGCCGGCTATGGAGCCCCGCTGGAATCGGGCGAAGGCGCTGGACGCCGTCATGCTCGACGCGGTGAACAGCGGATACATCGTCGGCGCGACCGTGATTGCTGCAAAAGACGGCGAGATCGCCTACCGGCGCGCGGCCGGCTTTGCCGACCGTGAGACTCGCCGGCCTATGACGGAAAACGAAGTCTGCCGTCTGGCGTCGATGAGCAAACCGATCGTCTGCGTGACGGCGCTGGCGCTCATCGACGATGGCCGGCTTGGTCTCGAGGACCCCGTTACGCGGTGGCTTCCCGAGTTCCGGCCGAAGCTGCCCGATGGCCGCGAGCCCGTCATCACCGTGCGCCATCTGCTGACGCACACGGCGGGCCTGACTTATGGATTTCTGGAGGCCGAGGACGGTCCCTATCACCGGCTGGGTGTGTCTGACGGACTCGATCATTCCGGCCTGTCGCTTGACGAGAACCTGCGGCGAATCGCTTCGGCACCGCTGCTTTTCGAGCCGGGCACCGGTTGGCACTATTCCGTCGCCATCGATGTGCTTGGGGCCGTGATCGAACGCGTGAGCGGCATGACCTTGCCCGATGCGGTCCAGCGAATCGTGACGGGCCCGTTGGGCATGTCCAGCGTTCGCTTCGTTGCGACAGCCGACACCGTGCTGGCGACGCCGTATGGCGATGCGTCGCCTCAGCCAACCCGGATGACCGATCCCTTTTCGCTTCGATTCGGGCAAAGCGCCATTGTGTATTCGCCCGCCCGCGCATTCGATGCGACGGCCTTTCCATCGGGCGGAGTCGGCATGGTCGGCACGGCGGAAGACTACCTCCGCTTCGCCGAAGCGATCCGCACCGGCGGTGCGGGCATCATCCGCCCGCAAACCGTCGTGGCGATGACGTCCAATGCGATCGGCGACCTGCCGGTCGGCGCCGCCGGCCCGGGTTTCGGCTGGGGACTCGGCGTGGCCGTACTCAGGGATCCGGCGGCGGCGAAGTCGCCGGTGAACGCCGGCGCCTGGAACTGGTCCGGCGTGTACGGCACGAACTTCTGGGTGGACCCTGCTGCGGGCATTTCCGTCGTTGCGTTGACGAACACAGCCGTAGCAGGGATGACCGGCAATTTTCCAATCGCACTGCGCCGAGCAGTCTATCAGGATAGCTAATGAATGCTTATCAGATCCAGTCCGGTGCCGGCATTGCCGGACTCGAACGTGTCGAACGCCCGAGCCGGGATCCCGCGGCTCACGAAATCGCAGTGCGCGTGGACGCTGCCGCGCTCAATCATCGTGACCTCAGTTTCGCGAAGGGCGCGTTTTATAACCCGCCGAGTCATCCGATCGTTCCGCTCGTCGATGGATGCGGGGAGGTCATCGCCGTCGGGGAGGCGGTCACCCGCTTCAAGGTAGGCGATCGCGTGATCACAAGTTATTACCCGCGATGGATTGACGGCGCACTGTCGCCCAGCAAGACGGCCGTGTCCTTCGGCGCGCAGTTCGACGGCACGCTCGCCGAAGAACTGGTGGCAAGCGAGGACGCCTTCGTGCTGGCACCGCGCAGTCTCGATGCCATTGCCGCGGCAACGTTGCCTTGCGCCGGTGTGACGGCATGGAATGCGTTGTTCGTCGCAGGCGCGGTCAAACCCGGCGGCAGCGTGCTGCTGCTGGGAACCGGCGGTGTCTCGCTGTGGGGGTTGCAGCTTGCGAGAGCGGCGGGTGTCTTCACGATCGTGACATCGTCGCAGGACGAAAAGCTTGAACGTGCCCGCGCGCTGGGTGCGAATGCGACCATCAACTACCGGACCAGCCCGGAGTGGCAGGACGAGGTCTTGCGGCTCACGGAGGGCGCCGGGGTCGATGTCGTGGTCGAGGTCGGCGGCGAGGGCACGTTGGCGCGCTCACTGAAGGCCGCGGGACCCGGCGGGGCGATTGTCGTGATCGGCCGGGTCAGCGGCGGCGGAGGGGTCTCGATCGAGCCCGGCGCGCTCATCGGCGGAGCCAAGCGCCTCACCGGCATTACGGCCGGTAGCCGTGCGATGCTCGAACAGCTTGTGCGTTTCGTCGACGTCAACACAATCACTCCTGCTGTCGACAAGGTCTTCCCGTTCGATGAGGCGCCGGCCGCCTATGAGTATCTCGCCGGAGGGCGGCATTTCGGCAAAGTCGTGGTGGACCTGCGCGCCTAGCGCGGTGCGGCGGGCGCTGCGATCGACGCAGACGGTTGCCTTTTACCGGGTCAGCACTTCCGGCTGCTGCGGAGAATGCGGATTGCGGGTGGCGTCTTCCAGGCTGACGATCGACTGAGCGATGGCTTCCGTCGTTGCGAGCGTGGTGATGACGCCTGCGCGCAATGCACCCAGGACAGCGGTTGTCTTGGTGTTTTCGCTGGCGACGGCAATCACGTTCGGAATGCGTTTCAGGTCGTCCATGCCAAGGCCGATGACCCGGTCGCGAACCGGAGTGACAACGGGACGGCCGGCAATATCGATGAAGTGGTAGCCCATCAGGTCTCCGACGGCGCCGCACTTGCGCAGCTCGGCGATTTCGTCCGGCGAAAACCAGCCGTTGCGGACCATGATGCTGTCTTCATTGATGTCGCCGACGCCAACCAGCGCGATGTGTGCTCTGCGCGCCTTGTCGAGCGTGGGTTTGACCGCGTCGTTGTGAAGCAGCGCCTCGCGCACGTCGGGGTCGCCCACGAGGGCCGGCGCATAAAGCGTTTCGCTGCCGCCGCCAAAGCGGGCAGCCAGCCGGCGGCTGATGTGGTCGGCATTCATCACCTCGCCGCCGCGGTAGAAACCGCCGATGGCGCAGACGAAGGTCGGGGAGCGTTGCGTCGACGAGATCGCATGCTCCGAGATGGCGTTGATATTGCGGCCGATACCCACGGCAACAATCATGTCATTCGTGAGAATGCGATCCAGATGGCTGGCGACCAATCCGGCAAGTAGCTCGCGCTGCTTGTCCTGGTCTTTGTGATTGACGGACACGATCGCTTTTTCGATGCCGAACCGGTCGATCAGCTCACGTTCGAGGTCGCGCGTATCGCGTGGATGGTGCCTGACGCGAATTTCAACGATGCCTTCTTCCTGCGCACGCTTCAGAAGACGGCCTATTTTGGCTCGAGAAAGCGAGAACTGCTTCGACAGATCTTCCTGTGTCAGTCCGTCGACGTAGTAGAGCGTCGCCAGACGAGTCAGTTCATCGGTGGTCATATGATTTGTCTCATTCCCATTCGGCTGGATATTACCTGGCTTACCGCAGAGCCGGTGGGCTATCGACTGATGACCTGGCCAGCCAGTTCACACAGTCTTGTTGTTGTGGGGTAGCAGGTGATCATCCTCGTATTCCTTGATGCGGTTCACCTTCGGCACGGAGCGTCCGCCATCGAAGCTCGCACCGAGCCATGTATCGACGATTGCTTTCGCGAGTTCGGGTCCGACCACGCGCGCGCCAATTGTAATGATTTGCGCGTCGTTGCTCTTGCTCGCCCGTTCGGCCGAATACGTGTCGTGACATTGCGCCGCGCGAATGCCGCGTACCTTGTTGGCGGCGATCGCCATACCGATGCCTGTTCCGCACATCAGGACAGCACGATCAAATTCGCCTTGCGCAACCTTCTCCGCCACGGCGAACGCGATGTTCGGATAGTGGACCGGTTCCGCCTCGAAGGTTCCGAAATCGGTGACGTCCAGCCCCTTGTCGGCCAAATGTTGCTTGATCAGTTCCTTCAGGTCAAATGCGGCTTCATCGCATCCGATTGCCAGCTTCATATTTAACTCCTGTTGTCCGGGATTGCCCAATGTATGGATGAACAAATGTCCATCTATGATCAAATTCTCAATCGTGCGTAGATGAATGTCAAGGCCGTAGCTGAGTGTTTTCTGTTAGGGGTTCAGGTCGCCGTTGGTTGTATTCATTGCGATGCAGCAGATCCGAGGGCAAGGCGACATTAGGGGTAAACCACGTGGTTCGGATAATTGACAGGTGGTTGGAGCGAACCTACGATGTCACTCAACTGCTCAAATGTTCAACGACGAGCAAATGTTAGGAGACAAAGTGGACGACCTTCTTGTGGATGCCAGCGGTGTGCAGAAGGCATTCAATGGTGTCAGGGCGTTGGAGGACGGCCGGTTGAAGCTGCGGCGCGGGAGTGTCCATGCGCTATGCGGCGGGAACGGAGCTGGGAAGTCGACCTTCCTTGGCATCGTCATGGGTATCACCCAGCGCGATGCCGGAGAGATCCTGCTCAAGGGACAAAGCGTCGATTTTCAGACGCCGGCCGAAGCGCTCGAGCATCGCATCGCGATCATTACCCAGGAGCTTTCGCCGATTCCCGGCATGAGCGTCGCCGAAAACCTGTATCTCGGCCGCGAACCTCGCCGCGCTGGTGTGCTGGTCAAGTTTGGGGCGCTCGCGAGGCAGGCCCAGGAACTCCTGGACCGGCTCGCCTTCCCGGTCGACGCCCGCGCCCGGATGTCGTCGCTGAGCCTCGCGCAGATCCAGTTGGTCGAGATCGCCAAGGCGTTCAGCCGCGACTGCGACGTGATGATCATGGACGAGCCGACTTCCGCGATCGGCGAACGCGAAACCGAGGTGCTGTTCAACGCGATCCGCAACCTGACCGCTCAGGGCACCGGCATCATCTACGTCAGCCACCGGCTCTCGGAAATATTCCAGATCGCGGACGACTACACGGTCTTTCGCGACGGACGGTATGTCGACAGCGGCCGTATCGCCGACATCGACCGCTCCTATCTGGTGAGCACGATCGTCGGCCGCACGCTGCATTCCGCCGAGAAGATTCGCCGGCCGGTGGGCGAGCCCGTGCTGGAGTCGACGGGCCTTTCGCGCGAGGCGGAATTCAACGACATCTCGCTCACGGTTCACCAGGGAGAAATCCTCGGCATCTACGGGCTGATGGGCGCGGGCCGCAGCGAATACCTCAATTGCATGTATGGGCTGACCCGTCCCGATCGCGGTCAGGTCAGGCTCAAGGGCCGCGCCTTGCCGGTTGGCCGCCCGCGCAAGGCCATCGAAGCAGGGCTGTCGCTCGTGACCGAGGACCGCAAGGAGACCGGGCTTGTGCTGTCGGCGTCCGTGCGCGACAACATTTCGTTCTCTGCCTACAACCGGCTGTCGCGCCTGTCGCTGATCAACCATCGCAAGGTGAAGAACCTCGTCGACAGGATGGTCGAGCGCATGCGGATCAAAACGAGTTCCGTCTCGTTGCCGGTTTCCTCGATGAGCGGGGGAAACCAGCAGAAGGTCGTGCTCGCACGCTGCCTTTCGACCGAGCCCACCTGCCTCTTGTGCGACGAACCGACCCGGGGCATCGACGAGGGCGCCAAGCGCGAGGTCTACAAGCTGCTCGACGACTTCGTATCGAAAGGCGGCGCCGCCATGGTGGTGTCATCCGAGGCGCAGGAAATTCTGGATGTCAGCGACCGCATCGCCATTTTCAAGTCTGGACAGTTGGTCACCGTGATCGACGGCCATACCACCACTCAGGAAGATCTCCTGCACCTCGCATCATGAATACTCATACCCCCTCCCTGAAAGTCCCGGCGAGTCAAAGCCGTTCCGCCCACATGCGCGATATCTACCGCCGCTACGGCATCGTCGCAGTACTAATTGTTCTGTGCATCGTGCTGTCCTTTGCAAACCAGTATTTCCTGACGCTGGGCAATATCGCGGACATCCTGAGGCAGACCTCGATCAACGGCATCCTCGCGATCGGCATGACCTACGTGGTACTCACGGCCGGCATCGACCTGTCGGTGGGTTCGACGCTTGCGCTTGCCGGCATCGTCAGCGCGAGCCTCGTGACCGGTGCGCATCCACTGAACCCGGCGCTGGGCCTGTTTGCGGGGCTGCTCGTGGGCGCTGCGGCAGGCGCGATCAACGGCCTGCTCGTGGCAAGGCTGTCGATTCCGCCGTTCGTCGCGACGCTCGGCATGTTGAGCGCGGCGCGCGGGCTCACCTATATCTACAACGACGGCATGCCCGTCACCGATCTGCCCGATGGATATCTGAACATCGGAACCGGGGCGATGGCGGGGGTGCCCGTGCCGATTATCGTGTTCGCCGCGGTCGCTTTGCTGTTCTGGTTCGTGCTGCGCTATACGACCTATGGCCGCTATGTCTATGCGGTCGGCGGCAACGCAAAAAGCGCCAAGACCAGCGGGATTTCCACCAGCAAGATCATCTTCTCCGTGTACGTCATCGGCGGGCTGCTGGCGGGTCTTGCCGGGATCATCCTGGCCGCCCGTACAACCTCGGCTTTGCCGCAGGCCGGCGTGTCCTACGAGCTCGATGCGATCGCGGCGGTGGTGATCGGCGGCACGAGCCTGTCGGGCGGCACCGGCTCGCTCGGCGGCACGGTGGTCGGCGCGCTGCTCATCGGCGTCATCAATAACGGACTGAATCTGCTGGGCGTGTCGTCTTATTACCAGCAAGTTGTAAAGGGCGTCATTATCGTCGGTGCCGTCCTCCTCGATGCTTCGCGCAAGAAGCAATAACGTCAACCCAAAAGCAACACACTGAAAAAATTCAGGAGACTTCAATGAATTCGTGGAAGAAGGCGGCTCTGGCCTGCGCGGTGATGGGCCTGTTCTGTAGCGCGGCGCAGGCTAAACCCATTCGTATCGGCGCGGCGGTGTACGGTCTCAAGGGTGAGTTCATGCAGATGTGGACCAATGCGCTGAAGGCGGATCCCTCTGTCAAGGACGGTACGGTGGAGATCACGGTATTCGACGGCAATTACGACGCGCTGACCCAGAGCAACCAGTTCGATACGATGATCACGCAGAAATACGACGCGATCATTTTCGTGCCGATCGACAAGGCGGCCGGTGCGGCTGCCGTTGCGAAGGCCGCTGCCGCTCACATTCCGGTCATCGGATCGAATACCCAGGTGTCCGGCGACAAGCTGACGTCGTATGTTGGCAGCAACGACGTGGTGGCGGGACAGATGGAAGCGGATGCGATCGTCAAGGAGATCGGCGGCAAGGGTAATGTGGTGATCATCGAGGGGCCGATCGGCCAGTCCGCCCAGATCGACCGTTCGAAGGGCATTCAGGACGTGCTGGCAAAAAATCCGGATGTGAAGGTGCTTGAGCACAAGACGGCAAACTGGTCGCGTGCCGAGTCGCTGGCGCTGGTCGAGAACTGGCTGACCGCGCACCCCGGGCAGATTGCCGGCATCATTGCGGAGAACGACGACATGGCGCTCGGCGCCATCCAGGCCCTGAAATCGAAAGGCCTCGATCCGAAGAAGGTGCCGGTCGCCGGCATCGACGGAATTGTCGATGGAATTGCCGCCGTCAAGCGCGGCGAAATGACGACCTTCTTCCAGGACTCGCAGGCCCAGGCGCAAGGTGCGCTGGATGTTGCGCTGCGCACGGTGATGGGCCCGTCTTACAAGCCACGCTCGGATATCTGGGCCGGGTACGGCGCGAAGATGCCGTGGGACGACGGGACCGCGAAGTCCTACGCGGTGCCTTGGACGCAGGTCACGCCGGCCAACGCCCAGGAGATTCTCAACAAGATTCCCAAGAGCAATTAATCAAGGAGTGGAGCGATGTCGGTCAATTCAACGAGCCCTTTTCAGATCACGGACCGCGTTGCGGTCGTGACCGGTGCGGCTAGCGGTATCGGCTTTGCTGTTGCCGAATGCCTCGCTGCCGCGGGTGCGCGTGTCGCACTGCTCGATATCAACCCGGCCGTCGAGGCGGTGGCCGCGACGCTTCCGGGTGGCCCCGGGCGGCATGTGGGTATCGCAGCGGACATTACCGCCACAGCGATCTCGGATGCTCTGGTGCGGCGCGTGACAGAAGCACTGGGCCCTGTCGACATCCTGGTCAACAATGCCGGCGTCGCTCTGCTGGAGAACGCGGAAGCCTTGTCCGAGGACGCCTGGGACCGGACGATGACGATCAACCTCAAGGCTCCGTTTCTGCTTGCGCAGGCCGTCGGCAAGCAGATGCTGAGCCGCGGCACGGGCGGCAGGATCGTGAATCTGGCTTCGCAGGCGAGCGTCGTGGCGCTGGAGCGCCACGTGGCGTATTGCGCGAGCAAGGCGGCAATCGTCGGGATGACGAAGGTACTCGCGCTCGAATGGGCAAAGCACGGCATTACGGTCAACGCGGTTTCGCCCACGGTGGTGGACACCGAGCTCGGCAGGAAGGCCTGGGCCGGTGCGGTGGGCGAGGCGATGAAGGCCAGAATTCCTGCAGGGCGATTCGCTCGCCCCGACGAAATCGCGGCGTTGATCCTGTATCTGGTCAGCGACGCGGCCGCCATGGTCAACGGCGAGAATATCGTGATTGATGGCGGCTACACCGCCCAGTAACAATACTCAAGATGTAAAGGAACGGTATGAATCGCGTCATTAACAATCCTGATCTTGTTGTCGAGGACATGCTGCGCGGCATCCTCGCGGCGCACCCGGAGTTGCGCGCCGCGCCGGAAAATCCTCGCGTGGTAGCGCATGCGCATGCCCGCCAGAAGGACCGTGTGGGTATTGTGACCGGTGGGGGATCAGGGCACGAACCGGCGTTCATCGGCTATGTCGGGCGTAACCTGGTGGATGCCGTGGCGATCGGAGAAATCTTCTCGTCGCCCACTGCCAAATCGTTCTTCGAAGCGTTCAAGGCGGCCGATAGCGGCGCCGGCGTTGCGTGCCTCTATGGCAATTACGCCGGCGACAACATGAATGTGAAGATGGCAATCAAGCTGGCCGAGCGCGAAGGCATTCGTGTGCGCACGGTCGTCGCCAACGACGATGCCGCGTCGGCGCCGCAAGACGAAATCGAAAAGCGCCGCGGCGTGGCCGGCGAAATCGTGATGTGGAAGGTTGGCGGCGCCCGGGCCGCCCAGGGCGCCACGCTCGATGAAGTGATCGCCACCGCCCGCAAAGCGGTGGATTCGACCCGCTCGATCGGTGTCGGCCTGTCCGCCTGTACGATCCCGGCAGTCGGCAAGGCCAACTTCGTCATCAAGGACGGCGAAATGGAAGTCGGCATCGGCCATCATGGCGAACCCGGTATCCTGGTCCAGCCCACCGTTCCCGCACGGGACATGGCGCGGCTGATGCTCGACAAGCTGTTGCCGGATCTGCCTTTTTCCAGAGGCGACAAGGTGTCGGTGCTGCTGTCCGGTCTCGGCGCGACGCCGCTGATGGAGCAATACATCCTGTATGGCGAGGTTGCCGATTATCTGCGCGAAGCGGGAATCGAGGTCCAGTTCTCGTTTGTCGGCAATCTTTTTACGTCGCTGGAAATGATGGGGGTCACGCTGACGTTGACGAAACTCGACGACGAACTGAGCGCCTGCCTCGCCCATCCATGTCAAAGCATCGGACTCAATGTGGGAGACGCACGATGACTGAAATCGTTAAATTGGCCGACGCCGGCGGGGTGGTCGTCGATCTGGTTCGTACCATCAACGCGAATCGCCAGTATCTGAGCGAAGTCGACGGCGCGATCGGCGACGGCGATCACGGCATCAACATGAGCAAGGGCTTCACCCAGTGTGGAGAACACCTCGCGTCGCGCGCAACGCTACCGTCGCTCGCGGTGGCCCTGGGCGATCTGTCTTCGGCGCTCATGGACGGTATCGGCGGTTCGATGGGGCCGCTCTACGGCACTTTCTTCCTCAGCATGAGCGACACGTTCGCGGACCACGCCGAACTCGACAAATCGCTGTTCTACGAGGCGCTCGTTGCCGGCATCGTTTCTGTCCAGGAGATCGGCGATGCGAAGGTCGGCGACAAGACGCTGATCGACACGCTGGCTCCTGCGCGTGCGGCGTATGGGGTGGCGCTGGAAGAGGGCAAGAGCTTCCGGGAGTGCATCGATGCGATGGTGGCGGCAGCGGAAGCCGGCATGAATTCGACCCGCGAGTTGCGCGCCCGGATCGGACGGGCCGCGCGGCTCGGCGACCGTTCGATCGGCGTGCTGGACGCCGGTGCGTGTTCCTGCTTCCTGATCCTGCGCAGCATGGGCGAATCGATCACGCATCTGCTGGACCGTACGGCGGTTTCCGCAGCCTGAAACCGTAACCGTACCTGAAGACCGGATGCTGGCGCCTCGTCGTGAAAACGCGCGGGGCTTTCCTATATTAATTTAGTTATACGAAATAGTGGTGACTCATGGATCATGCTAATCCGAGCCGGACAGAACTTGCCAATGCGGTGCGGTTTCTGGCGATTGACGCCGTCCAGGCTGCGAACTCCGGACATCCCGGCATGCCGATGGGCATGGCGGATATCGCCGAAGTACTGTGGCGCAAGTACCTGAAGCATGATCCTGCGGTTCCGGACTGGGTTAACCGGGATCGCTTTGTGCTGTCGAACGGTCACGGTTCGATGCTGCTTTATGCCGTGCTGCATCTGAGCGGCTACGGCCTGTCGATCGACGATCTGAAGGCCTTCCGGAAATGGCAGTCGGTCACGCCCGGGCACCCGGAACGCGGTCTGACGCCTGGCGTCGAAACGACCACCGGCCCGTTAGGGCAGGGTCTTGCCAACGCAGTAGGTATGGCGCTGGCTGAACGATTGCTGGCTGCCGAATTCAACGAGCCGGGCTTCGACATCGTCGATCACCATACCTATGTGTTTCTCGGCGACGGTTGCCTCATGGAAGGGGTGTCCCATGAAGCCTGCTCGCTCGCCGGCACATGGCGTCTCGGCAAGCTGATCGCGTTTTACGACGACAACGGCATTTCGATCGACGGCCACGTCGAGGGCTGGTTCACCGACGATACTCCGATGCGTTTCCGTGCCTATGGCTGGCATGTCGTGGAAGGGGTGGACGGACATGATCCGCTCTCGATCGAGCAGGCGATCGAGGCCGCACGCGCGGAACGCGACCGGCCGACCTTGATCTGCTGCAAGACGGTGATCGGCAACGGCTCGCCCAATCGCGCGGGTACGCACGACGTGCACGGCGCGCCGCTTGGCGACGCCGAAATCGCGGCCACGCGCGAGCATTTGCGCTGGCCTTACGCGCCGTTCGAGATTCCCAAACCGATTCGCGCCGCATGGGATGCGCGAGCAGAGGGCCGTGAACGCAACATCGCATGGCGCACGCTGTTCGAAGCCTATCGTACCCATTTCCCGGACAAGGCCGGCTACTTCGAATCGCGCATGCACGGCAGTCGCCTCGAGCGCTCCGCCGACGTGATCAAACGCCTGCTGGAGGGCGGCGACTGGTTCGAGCAAAAGATGGCGACCCGCAAGGCGTCGCAGAAGTGCCTGGAGCTGCTCGTGGGTCGACTCCCTGAACTGCTGGGCGGCTCGGCAGACCTGGCGCCGTCGAATCTCACCATGGTGCCGGCTTCCCGTGCAGTCATACGCGATCGCACGAACGCAACAGGAAACTATATCCACTACGGCGTTCGCGAATTCGGCATGACCGCGATCATGAACGGCGTTGCGCTCCACGGCGGATTTCTGCCGTATGGCGGGACTTTCCTGGTGTTTTCCGACTACGCGAAGAACGCGCTGCGCATGGCGGCGCTGATGCACCTGCAATGTGTCTACGTCTTCACCCACGATTCGATTGGTCTCGGCGAGGACGGGCCTACCCATCAGCCGGTCGAGCACGCGGCCATGCTGCGCCAGATTCCGGGAATGAGCGTATGGCGGCCGGCGGATGCGGTCGAAACAGCGTTTGCATGGGCGTCGGCACTGGAGACCATTGACGCGCCGACCGCACTGCTGCTTTCGCGCCAGAATCTGCCGCCGCTTTCCCGCAGCGCGCAGACGAAGGCGCACATCCGGCAAGGCGGTTATGTGTTGTCGGAGGCGGCTGGCGGAAAGCCGGACATCGTTCTGATCGCGACGGGTTCGGAAGTGGAACTCGCCCTGAAGGCGCAATCGGTGCTCGCCGGGCAGGACATTGCCGCGCGGGTCGTATCGATGCCGTCGACCACGACCTTCGACAGACAATCGCTCGAGTACCAGCATGCGGTTCTGCCGCCCAAGCTCCGGCGCGTGGCGATTGAAGCGGCCGCCGGCGATTTCTGGCGCAAGTACGTCGGCTTGAGCGGCGCCGTGATCGGCTTGTCGCACTTTGGCGAGTCGGCTCCGGCCGAGACGTTGTACGAAGAGTTCGGCATTACGGTGGACGCGATCGTGGACGCGGTGAGCCGCACACTAGAGATGGAAACGACATGGCACTGATTTCATTGCGGCAGTTGCTGGACCATGCGGCGGAGCACGCGTATGGCGTACCGGCCTTCAACGTCAATAACCTCGAGCAGATTCAGGCGATCATGCAGGCGGCCGCCGACTGCGATAGTCCGGTCATCATGCAGGCCTCCGCCGGTGCGCGGAAATACGCGGGCGAAGCGTTTCTGAGGCACCTGGTCGTTGCCGCGATCGAGACTTATCCCGACATCCCGGTCGTGATGCATCAGGACCATGGGGCGTCGCCGGCAGTGTGCCAGGCAGCGATCCGCAGCGGATTCAGCAGCGTGATGATGGACGGCTCGCTCATGCCGGATATGAAAACCGTAGCGTCCTACGACTACAACGTTGAAGTGACGCGGACGGTGGTGGAGATGGCGCATGCCGTTGGCGTGTCGGTCGAGGGCGAGCTCGGATGTCTCGGTTCGCTCGAATCGGGCATGGCGGGGGAGGAGGACGGCTCCGGCGCCGAAGGTGTGCTGACCCATGACATGCTGCTGACCGACCCCGAGCAGGCCGCCGATTTTGTGCAGCGTACGGGAGTCGACGCGTTGGCCATTGCGATTGGCACGTCGCACGGCGCCTATAAATTCTCCCGCAAGCCGTCGGGCGATATTCTCGCGATCGACCGGATCCGGGAAATTCATCGCCGCCTGCCCAATACCCACCTGGTCATGCACGGATCGAGTTCGGTACCTCAGGAGTGGCTGGAGATCATCCGCGAGTTCGGCGGTGAAATCCGCGAAACGTATGGCGTCCCCGTGGAAGAGATCTGCGAGGGCATTCGCCATGGTGTACGCAAGATCAACATCGATACGGATATCCGCCTCGCGATGACGGGTGCAATACGGCGCTCAATCGCACAGCGTCCTTCCGAGTTCGACGTTCGACGCTTCTTCGCGGACGCACTCGGCGCGGCGCGGGATCTGTGCCGTTCCCGCTTCGAGGCATTCGGCAGCGCCGGACAGGCGCACAAGATCAAGCCGATCGCGCTGCCGGCGATGGCAGGGCGCTATGACCTCGCGTATGCCGTGTAATGGATTGCACCGGCACGCACGCGCGATGCGTCTAACTGCGTCCAGCGGCCTCAGGAATCGTGCTGGATGCAGATCGACGAAGGCTCCCCGAGCGTGCCGATCTTAACCGATCACCCTACCGTTTTTGCCAGGCACACCGAACATGACCCACATCGCTACCACTGAGCACATCACGCTGTCCTCGTTTCTCGCGGGCGCAGCACGCGAGGAGCGAGTCCCGGCGGGACTGATCGCGCTCATCGACGCCGTTGCCGACGCGTGCTCGTCCATTGCAACGGCGGTCGAACGAGGTGCCTTCGACGGCGCATCCGGTAACGCCCATTCCGAGAACGTGCACGGCGAGGCGCAAAAGAAGCTCGACGTCGTCTCGAACGACATCATGATCGGCGCGGTCGGGTCGGTTAGGTGTTTGCGCGGACTAGCGTCGGAAGAACTCGATTCGGTTCAGGTGACCGGGCATGAGCATTCCGGGGGTGCCGCCGAATATCTGCTGCTTTTCGATCCGCTCGACGGGTCTTCCAATCTTGAGATCAATGGCGTGGTCGGAAGTATCTTTTCCGTGCTGGCCACTCCGGCGTCCGGCGCCGTCGTCGACGAGCGCCATTTTCTGCAGCCGGGCGTGAAGCAGGTTTGCGCCGGGTATGCGATCTACGGTGCGACGACGATGTTCGTCCTGACCACGGGGCACGGCGTCGATGGGTTTACGTTCGACAGCGAATCGGCATCGTTCGTGCTGACCCATCCGCAGCTCCAGATTCCCGAAGATACCCGCGAATTCGCGATCAACATGTCCAACGAGCGCTACTGGGAAGAACCGGTGCGCCGCTATGTCCGTGAATGTGTCGCGGGCGAGTCGGGGCCACGGCAGACCAATTTCAACATGCGATGGATCGCCTCCATGGTCGCGGAGGTGCATCGCATCCTGATGCGCGGGGGCGTTTTCCTCTATCCGCGGGACAACAAGCATCCCCAGCTTGCCGGGCGGTTGCGGTTGACCTATGAGGCCAATCCAATGTCGTTCATCGTCGAACAGGCTGGCGGGATGAGCACGACAGGCCAGATCCCGATCATGGAAGTCCAGCCGGAGCATGTGCATCAGCGCGTGCCCGTTATCCTCGGGTCGAAGCTGGAAGTGGAGCGGCTGCTTCGATACCACGACGAGGCCGCGGCTGCTTGAGTTTGCTGTCCCGGCAGGACTCAATTTCGCCGCGGTTTGAGTGACGCTGCTGATATCGACGCCTTTTGGCACTATCGATCTCTATGAAAATATCTTCGTCCTCCGCCTGTTCCGCCGGAGATTGTGGATGAGATCAACGGCGCGGCGCCGAATTTCTCGCCGAGATAGTCCGGACCGCCCTGCCCGACGAACTCCGGCGAACCGCTATGCCTCGCGGCCAGAGCAGCGTTCGATGAACGCTGCGATCACCCGCGTAACCTCCGCCGGCCTTTCCAGGCTCGGCAGATGAGCGACGCCGGATATTTCGTGGTACGACCCATTCTGGACCGCAGCCGCAAGATAACGGCTTCGGTCCTGGGTGTTGGGAATATCGAGGTCGCCACACATCACCAGCGTGGGCACCGCGATCTCCCCTAAACGAGGGTAGGCGGATTCGGCATCGAGATTCGCCCCGGCCGGCGGCGACCTGAGCGCCACCCGGTTCATGTCGACGAACGTCTCGCGAGCCTCGCCCACGACGCGACCTTCCGGTTCCAGCGGGCCGTCCAGAGACAGACGGGTTCTGATCGCGAGCGCTCGATCGACATCACCGGTCTTTTCGGCTTCCATCAACTGCAGCCGCAGGCGCTCGACTTCCGGCGGGTAGATCGCCTCGGGCGCGCCGGTCACGTTGGGCGCGATGAGGACGAGGGCACGCACACGCGACGGATAGCGAAGAGCCGCGTCGAGCACGATTCCCCCGCCCTGTGAGCATCCAACGAGGATCGCGGGGATACCGTCCGCGGTGGCGTCGATCACCGCCATCAGATCCTCTACGGCGGAAAAATCCTCCGCTTCGGCGTGGGTCTCGCCAAAGCCGCGCCGGTCGTAGGCGATCGCCTTATGATTGGCACCGATGCCATCCAGTTGCGCGCGCCACATGCGGCGATCCGCAACGCGCGCATGCAGGAAGACGACCGGGTCGCCGCTACCGGCCACTTCCGCCGCCAGCACGGCGCGGCCCGAATGAATCCGAAACGGGGTGCTCATGGTTCATCCCAAGTGTTCGCGAAACCGTGAAAATTTCGCTTCGAAATGTTGAGCGCCGATGCGCCGGGCATTTCGTTCGCTGCCGCAGTGTTTCCTCTGCTTCGTTCCCGCACCTCATACCGTGCGACGGCATGGCTGAAGTGGCGCATCTTGCCATGAGCGTATCGCCTCGTCCAATTCCGAGGCCGCGCCCATGGTGGCGACGGCCGCTCGGTTAGAATCAAGCTGCTTTGGCGATCGGCGCCGCAGTGGTTGTGCCTGCAACCGTGTGCGGTCCCGGCTCGCATCCTCACACGACGCAAGAATCTGCTCCGGCGGCTCATATGGATCTGCTCAGTCGAGTCCTTTCCCTCATCCCCGTCAGCGGCCGTCTGGACGTGCGTTGTCATTTCGGCGCGCCGTGGGCGATCGTCCACGACAACGCGGCCGTGCGCGAGATTCCCTACCATGTGCTGCTATCGGGCCAGGCCGTGCTGGAGTATGGCGACGCGCCGGCCGAGCCACTGACGGCAGGCGACATCGTCCTGTTTCCAGCCGGAGGCGCACACCGGATTCACGACGGCAGCGGCCGCTTGCCGGTACCGCCGGTCGAACGGCAAGAGCTCGCGCTGACGATCGCGGAGAACGAAGGCTCGGGCGAGCATGCCGACATCCTGTGCGGCCGGTTTCTGATCGGCGCGGTGCCTGACAGGCTGCTGCGCGAGCATTTGCCCGGACGCCTCGTCGTGCGCAGCACCGGGAGCACCGGCGACACCTTGAACGGCACCAGCGAAGCTGCGGACGCGCCGGCCGGCACGCGGCTCGCGCGGCTGGTGGCGTTGATGCGCGAGGAGTCGGTCGATGAAGGGCCAGGCAGCGAGGCGCTGGTCAGCCATCTGTCGGCCGCATTGTTCGCCTTGACGTTGCGCTTTGCCAGCGGCGGCGCGCAACCGCCGCACGGCTTGCTGGCGCTCGCTGCACGGCCACGGCTGCAGCCCGCGGTCACGGCCATGTTCGATGCGCCGGAGAAACCGTGGACCCTTGACCAGTTCGCGAGGCTCTGCAATATGTCGCGCGCGACCTTCGTGCGACAGTTCCAGGACGTGATTGGACGCTCCGCAGCCGACATGCTCACCGATATTCGCATGACGCTCGCCGGTCGCAAACTGGTCGAGTCGAAGCTGGGCGTCGCCGAGATTGGCGAAACGGTGGGCTACCAGTCCAACGCGGCATTCCAGCGTATTTTCAAGCGGCTGATCGGCGTGACGCCGTCACGCTACCGAACCCTCGGCGGTCAACTCGAAGCGGTATGAAACGGCCATCGCTTATAAGGATTGAAGCATGAAGATCTGCATTTATGGCGCCGGTTCCATCGGCGGTTGGATGGGGGCGCGGCTTGCCCAGGCAGGCCACGACATCAGCGTGGTGGCGCGAGGCGCGACGCTGTCCGCGCTCAGGGCAAACGGCCTGCAACTCGTGGAGGGCGGCAAGACCCTCGCGGCGCAGGTCGCGGCCAGCGAGAACAGTGCGGAACTGGGCCCTCAGGACATCGTGATCGTCGCTGTGAAGGCGCCGGCCATGACCTCGGTGGCGGCCGGCATCGCCCCGTTGCTGACGCAGGACACCACGGTGATCACGGCGATGAACGGCATCCCGTGGTGGTTCTGCGACGGCCTCGGTGCCGGCTTTGCCGGCAAGCGCCTGACCTCGGTGGACCCGGACGGCGCCATCGCCGCGGCGATTCCCAGTGCGCAGACGGTCGGCTGCGTGGTTCACGCAAGCTGCCTGCAAGACGCGCCGGGTGTGATCCGGCATCACTTCGGCAACGGGCTCATCCTCGGCGAGGCATCGGGCCAGCCGAGCGAACGCGTCAATCGCCTGGTTCAGACGTTGGCGGCAGCCGGCTTCAACGCAACCGCTTCGGAGCAGATCCAGCGCGACGTCTGGTACAAGCTGTGGGGCAACATGACGATGAACCCGATCAGCGCGATCACGGGCGCCACCACCGACAAGATTCTCGGCGACGACCTGGTGCGCGGCTTCGTGACCAGCGCGATGCTGGAAGCGAAGGAGATCGGTGCGCGCTTCGGCATCACCATCGATCAGGCGCCGAGCGACCGGCATCAGGTGACGCTGAAATTAGGCGCGATGAAAACCTCCATGCTGCAGGACGTACAGGCCGGCAAGGCGGTTGAAATCGACGCGCTGGTGGGCGCCGTGCGCGAGCTGGGACAGATGACGCAGGTGCCCACGCCGTTCATCGACGCGTTGCTGGGTTTGAGCCGCTTGCACGCGCGCACCCTGGGTCTCTATTGAGGCTGGGCTGGGCCGTGCCGCGCCGCCATGACGCCAGAGCCGGCCGGCGCTCGGCCGTCCGGAATTTCTGGTAAGCAGTCGGCGCTTGAACCGCATATTCGTCCCTTCCGCGCCGGGTCGCGCTGGCTACACTCGCTGCAGATCAATCCGCTACCTGCAGTAGCGACCCACCCGGAAGGAAACCAACGTGATGCGTCTCAGTCGATGCGGTGCAATGTCGTCCAAGGCGGTGCGGCAACTCTTGCTGGTTGCGCTCCTGACCGTCGTATGCGGTCTGCAAGGATGCGCCACCTCGCTCGAAACCCTTGGGCTCGGCGTGGGCCTCGGGGCTCTCGGTGTAGCGGGCGGCGCCGTCTGCATGCTGGCTTGCCATTGAACCGCATGCCGGCATAGCGGGCTGCAACGCGGCACGGCCGGCGCCGTGTCGCGGGCGTCTTGCCGTGGCTTCGCTGCTGGCGTCCGCGACCAGCAGCGAACGCTCCAGCTTTGCTTAGAAGTCCGTACTCACCGAGAACCATGCCGTGCGCGGCGCGCCTTCGGTCAGATACCCGCCGAGCGCCGACGACCAGTACGCACGATTGGCGACGTTCGTCACCATCAGGCGCAGCGTGGTGTCGTGCCGGAACACCTGGGTCTTGTAGCGCGCGCCAAGGTCGAAGCGGGTCCACGAGGCAAGCGGCAAGGTGTTGGCCTCGTCGAGATACTGCTTGCCGGTATAGATTGCGCGCGCCATCAAGGTCACGCCCGGCACCTGGGGCAAGTCGTATTCGAGGTTCGCGTTGAAGGTCCACGCCGGCACGCCGATCGGCCGGTTGCCGTTGTAGGTGCCGCCATCGGTGTTCTGGAGCTGCGCGTCGATGTACGAGACGCCGCCGAGTACACGCAATCCCTTGATGGGCTCGCCATATGCCGATAGTTCGACGCCACGGTGCCGCTGGGTGCCGTCGGTGGCGTAGATCATCGTCGTGGCGTCGGTGTAGGCCACCGGCTGCTTGATTTCGTAGACCGCCAGCGCCGCGCCGTAATTCGTGGCGTCGTACTTGATCCCCGCTTCGATCTGCTTGGCGCGGTAGGGCGCCAGTACGGCGCCGGCGTTGAGCGCATCGCTCGGCGCCGTGCCGCCCTCGGTCAGGCTTTCGCTGCGATTGGCGTAGACCGAAAGGTTAGGCAGGATCTTGTAGACGGCGCCGAACACCGGTGTCGTCGCGGACTCGTTGTAGCTGCTGTCCTGAACGCCGGTGCCATACGCGTAGCCGTTCTCGAGGATGTTCTGATGACGCACGCCCACGGTGAACAGGAAGCGGTTGTCGAAGAAGCCGAGCGTGTCGGAGAGCGCCACGCTGCGCATCAGCGTGCTGCTCACGATGCCCGGCGCCGCGAAGTCGCCGCTCGTGAAATAGGTGGCGGGACGCGGAACCTGGACCGTGTTGTAGAGGCTGGTCGAGAACGAGCTGCCCAGGTCGTAGGCCGCGTCGGCCTGGATCCTGTTGACCAGCGCAGCGAGATTGATCGCATGGCTGACGGGGCCGGTCCACAACTGCCCACGTACGCCGACTTCCGCGGATTGCGCGTCTTCCTTGTACGGCACGCCCATCCGGTACGAAGTGGTTGCGCCGTCGGGGCCGTAGGTGGGTGAGGCGTAGTCGCCGTGTTCGTCGGTGTGACGCACGCCGCCCGATGCGTATACGGTCCAGTTGGGCGCGAAGTCGTATTCGGCGCGCACCATGCCGATGGTGTCTTCCATGTCGGAATACGACCACGACTGGCCGTAGTTATACGAGGCGGACGGCAGCGGCGGAATGATGCTGCTGGTGTCGTAGACCACCGGCCGGCCATCGGTGACGTGCTGCTTCTGATAGATGAAGTCGCCGTACAGGCGCAGTTTGCTGCCACGATAATCGAGCGACAGCGCGGTTTGCTGTGTGCTGCGATCTTCGTCCTGAATGCTGGTGCTGCCGCCTTCCACGGTCTGATTGACGCGGATGCCGAACTGGTCGTTGTCGCCGAAGCGGCGGCCCACGTCGATGTGCGTGCCGAGCTGGCCGGACGCGCTGCCTTCCACCGTCACGCGCGTGAGCGGCTTGTCGTCGGCGGTCTTGGTTTCCAGATTGATGTTGCCGCCGATCCCGGTGCCGCCTGGCGCCGCGCCGTTTTCGAAGGCGTTGGCGCCCTTGAAGATGTCGACCCGCTCGAGTGCGCCGGTGTCGACGAGCTGGCGCGGCGTCACGCCGTAAAGACCGTTGAGCGCCACGTCGTTCGCGTCGACCTCGAAGCCGCGAATAATATAGTTCTCCGAAAAGTTGCCGAAACCGTATGCGCTGCGGACCGCCGGATCGTTGGCGACCACGTCGGCAAGCGTATGCGCCTGCTGGTCTTCGATCAGTCTGGACGTGTAGCTCGTCATGGAGAACGGCAGGTCGATGATCTTTTGCTTGCCCAGCACACCCACCTGCGCACCCGTTGCAACCTGGCCGCCGGCGTAGGCCGGCGAGAGATCGCCGGGCAGGGCAGTTGCACTGGCGTTGACGGCAATCGTAGGCAATGCGCCTTCTTTAGCCGCCGCGGCCGTGCCACTGGCCGTGCTGGTGTTGGTACTGGTGCCGGTGGCGGCGCCGGCGGCCGTTGGCGAGCCGTCGGCGTAGGCGTTGACGGCGAGGCTGGCGAGCGGCAGGGCGATGAGAGGAAAGGCACGCCGCACGGCGGCGGCAAGAGGAGCGACGCGCTGTCTGGGAAAGCGCGCCAGGCGTGAGCTGGTCATCGTAGTTATGAAATCGGTCAAGGAGGTCTGAAAAACGCGTGAAGCGCCGTGCAAAAGCGGCCTTCGGGCGCATCCTCGCTAATCAACCCCGTGAACTGATGACAGCTAACGCCCGTTTGCCCGGACGTGAATCATACCTGTAAATGAGAATTGTTTGCGTTTGAAAATAAATTTTCAATTATTACAACCGGCTGCTGCGGCTGGCAGTGTGTGGCCGGCAACCCGATCGAGCCGGACGCAGAAACCGTTCCGCTTGACCGCGTTGCAGGTCAGGGAGGTGCCGTCGTCGTAGCGCGGCCAGCCGGCGCACGATGGGGCGACGCCGCGTCGCCAGCCAGCCACGCGGCGCATTGCGCCCGGCTTCAATTCGCGCTGTGTGCGCCGTTGTTCGCAACCAGCGCCGGCGTGGCCGCCACCAGAGCGAGTTCGTCGCTCGACCAGCCGCCGCCTAGCGCATGCAGAAGCTGCACGTTCGCGCTCAACTGGCGTGTCTGGATGTCGAGCACGCCGCGCTGGGCGTCGAGTTCCACGGTCTGCGCCTGCACCACGTCGAGGTAGCCCACGGTGCCTTGCTTGTATTGGCGCAGGGCGAGATCGACCGTGTACTGCGCCGAGGTGGCCGCATCGCGTTGCTCGCCGAGCGCGGTGCCGAGGTACGACAGCAGGGCGAGGTTGTCTTCGACCTGCTGGAACGCGGACAACACCACGCCGCGATAGCGCTCGCCGGCTTCCTCGGTGGCCGCCTTGGCGGCGTCGAGTTTCGCGCGACGGTAGCCGCCGTCGAAGACGTACTGCACGAGTTGCGGACCGATTGCCCAGAACGCGTTAGGCGCGCTTACCAGGCCGGCGTACGCGGCGCTCTGCACGCCCCCTTGCAGACCTAGCGTGATGTCCGGGAAGTAAGCCGCACGCGCCACGCCGATCTGCGCGTTGGCCTCCGCGACGCGGCGCTCGGCTGCGGCGACATCGGGACGGCGCTGCAAGAGCGTGGAGGGCACCCCGGTGGGAATCGCCGGCAACGCGATGGCGGCAGTCTGTTGCGGCAGACTGAATTCCGAGGCCGACGCACCCACCAGAACGGCGATCGCATGTTCGAGCAGCGCCCGCTGCGCAAGGTTCTGCGACAGTTGCGATTTCGCCGAGGAGAGCTGCGTTTGCGCGCGCGAGACATCGAGGCCGGACACGATGCCGCTGTTGTGCAGCGTCTGCGTGAGCTGCAGCGCTTTTGCGTAGGCCACTTCCGTCTCGCTCAACAGCGCCGTCTGCTGGTCGAGGCCGCGCAACTGGATATAGCTGTCCGCGAGTTCCACCTGCAGGCTCAACTGCACGGAAGCCAGATCGGCCTTGGTCGCCTGCGCCTCGTCCTTGCCGGCCACCACGGAGTCGCGCACGCGGCCCCAGAGGTCGAGGTCGTATTTGACGGAGGCGCCGAGCGTGATGGAGTTGTAGTCGGCCGGTCCGTTGCCGCGCAACGGCGCGGTATTGGACTGGCGCTCGCGCAGCGGTACGGCGCTCGCGCTGATGGTCGGATACAGTCCCGACTCCACCTGCGCGACGAATGCCTGGGCCTCCTGATAATGCGCGTAGGCCGCGCGCAGATCGGTGTTGTGGGCGAGCAGTTGCGTCTCGAGATCGTCGAGCTGGGTGTCGCCGTACATTTTCCACCAGCCGTTGCGGTCGATCTGGTCGGCGGGCTGCGCGCTGGTCCACGGGCCCAGCGTTTTGTATTGCGCGGCGACCGGCGTCGCCGGCACCCGATAGTCCGGTGCGAGCGAGCAGGCGGAGAGTGCGGCGACGCCCGCGAGCAGCGCCGGAAGTCCGTACTTAACCATGTGCCGCTGCCTTCTTGTCGGTCGCCGTCGCAACCTGCACGCGGTCGCCGTCGACGAGCCCGTCGGGCGGGGTATCGATCACGCGATCGGTGGCGGCCAGCCCCGCGCCGATCTCTACCGAGTCGCCGAGGTCGCGGTCGATCTTCACATGCTTGAAATGCACCAGGTCGTTCGCATCCAATGTGGCGACCTGGACGCCGCGGCTATCGAACACGAGCGCGCTGGCCGGCACCCGGATCGCATTGGCCGCGACGGGCAGGGTGAACTTCAGGCTGGCAAAGCCGCCGGGCAGCAGCTTGCCGTCGGCATTGTCGACCAGCAATTGCACGAGCGTCGTACCCGAGCTCGAATTGACCGAATCCGCCGCGGCCACCACGCGCGCGGTGAATTGCTGATCGGGATACTCGGGCACGCTGAGCGTGGCGGTGGTGCCGTCGTGGATCGCCGGCGAGTAGTTCTGCGGCACCTGCACGTAGACGCGCAACTGCTTGACCTCGGACACTTCGAACAGCTCCTGGCCGACGCCGCCGCTGCCCGCGTTCACCAGCGCGCCGACGTCGGTATCGCGGGCCGTCACCACGCCATCGAAGGGCGCCACGATGTGTGCGAAGGCCTTGGTGGCCACCAGACGCTCGACATTGGCCTTCGCCGCTGCCGCAGTCGCGGCGCGCGCGGTGTAGTCGGCGGTGCGTTGGTCGACATCCTGCTGGGCGACGGAATCGCTGCCGCGCAACGCTTCCCAACGTTTTGCGGTGGTCCCCGCCACCAGCGCATTGGCCTCTGCACTTTGCTGATCGGCGCGGGCCTGCACCAGTTGCTGGTCGAGCTCGGGCGTGTCGATTTCGGCGAGCACCTGGCCTGCCTTGACGCGCGCGCCGATATCGACGTTCCACGTCTTCAGATAGCCGCTGACCTGCGCGAAAATCGGCGCCCGCGTATAGGCTTCGAGGCGTCCCGGCAGTTGCAGCGACGGACCGTTGGCATCGTGGATGGGCTGGATCAGATTGACGGTCTGCACCGCCTGGGCATCGGTCCAGGTCTTCAGCTTGCGGGCGTCTTCCGCGCGCAGCGTGAGGCCCGCGGCGACGATGCCGAGCACGACCAGCAGGCCGACAATGCCCGCGATCCTGAGCGGACGGCGCGATGGCGGGTTAGCGGGGAAAGTGGATTCAGACGACATGTGCAGGACCTCCCGAGACGGCTGCCGGGGTAGCCGCGCGCCCGGGGCGCGCGTGGACGATACAGAAAATGACGGGGACGAGGAACAGCGAAGCGGTGGTGGCGAACAGCAGGCCGCCGATCACGGCACGGCCGAGCGGCGCGTTCTGCTCACCGCCTTCGCCGAGCGCGAGCGCCATCGGCGCCATGCCGATGATCATCGACAGCGCGGTCATCAGAACCGGACGGAAGCGCGTAAAGCCCGCTTCGAGCGCAGCCTTGAACGGGTCGCCGTGTACGGCGAGACGCTCGCGGCAGAAGCTGACCACCAGAATCGAGTTGGCCGTGGCCACCCCCATGCACATGATCGCGCCGGTCAGCGCGGGCACCGAGAGGGTGGTGTGAGTGGCGAACAGCATCCAGACAATGCCCGCCAACGCCGCCGGCAAGGCCGTCACGATCACGAACGGATCGGCCCACGACTGGAAGTTGACCACGATCAAAAGATAGATCAGCACCACGGCGCCAAGCAGTCCGAACAACATGCCGGAGAAGGCGCTGTTCATGGTCTGTACCTGACCCAGCAGCGCGACGGTCGAGCCCTTGGGCAACGCGTGGGCGTTCTCGTGGACGATGCGCTGGATATCGGAGGCCACCGCGCCGAGATCGCGGTCCTGGGTGGTCGCGAAGATCTCGACCATCGGCTGGATGTTGTACTGGCTGACCACCTCGTTGGTGCTGGTGCGCTCCACCGTCGCAAGGCCGCCGAGGATCTGCGCGGCGCCGCCGCCGCTTGCGGTGATCGGCAGGTTTTGCAGCGCCGGGAGCGAATCGAGGCTGTATTGCGGCGTCTGCATCACGATCGGATACGACACGCCGTTCGCGTTGTTCAGCCAGAACGTGGGCGCCACCTGGCTCGAGCCCGCGAGGTTGACCACCATGCTGTTGGTGACGTCGCGCTCGGTGATGCCCACCAGTTGCGCGCGGGTCCGGTCGACGTCGACATTGAAGGTGGGATTGGCATGCGACTGCGCGATCCGCGCATCGACCACGCCCGGCACATCGCGCACCTCGCGCAGGATACGGTCGGCGTAGGTGTAGTTGGCGTCGAGGTTGTTGCCGCGGATCTGCAGATCGATCGGCGCGGGCGAACCGAAGTTCAGGATCTGGCTGATGATGTCGGCGGGCGGGAACGAGAACGTCACGCCGGGGAATTCGCGCGGCAGGCGTTCACGCATCTCGCGCACATACTCGGCGGTCGGATGATGGCCCTCGTTCAGCGCAATCTGGATGTCGCCGTCCTGCGAGCCGACCGTGCCGGTGTTGTTGTACGCGGTGTTGATGCCGCTCACCGGCAGGCCCATGTTGTCGACCACGGTACCCAGTTCGTCCGGCGGAATGATTTCGCGGATCGCCCCTTCCACATTCGCAAAGATCTGCGCGGTCTTCTCGACCCGAACCCCAACCGGCGCGCGCACGTGCATCAGGATCTGGCCGGCATCGACCGCAGGAAAGAAGTTGCGGCCCAGGAACGGCACCAGCGCGAACGAAATGAGGACGAAGCTGAGGAAGCCGATCACGAACGGCCGCCGGTGCGTCAGCGCCAGTTCGAGCAAACCGTGGTATCCCGCGCGCACTTTTTCGAAGCGCGCTTCGAAGCCGCGCTGGAAACGCCCAAGCGGGCCCGGGCTTTTCGACTCGTGCTCATGATCGCCGGGTACGTGCTGTTTCAGCAGGTACTTGGCCATGGTCGGCACGAGGGTTCTCGACAGGATGAACGACGAGATCATCGCGAAGATCACCGCTTCGGCCATCGGCACGAACAGGAAGCGCGCGACGCCGTTCAGGAAGAACATCGGCACGAACACGATGCAGATACACAGCAGCGAAACGAAGGCCGGTGTGACGATCTGCGCGGCGCCGTCGAGAATTGCCGTCTCCACCTCCTTGCCGTGCTCGAGGTGCCAGTTGATGTTTTCGATCGTGACCGTTGCGTCGTCAACCAGAATCCCCACCGCCAGCGCGAGGCCGCCGAGCGTCATGATGTTCAGCGTCTCGCCGAGCGCGGACAGCGTGGCAATGGAGCCGAGAATGGCGAGCGGGATCGAGGTGGCGATGATGATGGTCGAGCGCCAGCTACCGAGGAACAGCAGGATCATCAGGCTCGTCAGCACGGCTGCGATCACGCCTTCACGCGCCACGCCGGTGATGGCCGCGCGCACGAACAGCGACTGGTCGCCAATCGGATCGATCTGCAGATTGTCGGGCCACGAGGCTTTCGCCGCGGCGATCTGATCCTTGATGCCGGAGATGATCCCGAGCGTGGAGACCGAACCGTTCTTCAGCACCGACATCAGCACCGAACGCTTGCCGTTTACGTGCACGATATTGGTCTGCGGCGGACTGCCGTCGCGCACGTTGGCAATGTCGCGGATATAGACGGTGGTGCCGTTGGCCGCCTTGATCGGCAGATCGCCGAGCGCCTTGATCTGCGACGGGGCGTCGTTCAGTTGCAGCGTGTATTCGTAGTCGCCGATCTTTTCCGTGCCCACCGGCGTGATCAGGTTCTGGCCGGCGAGCGCGTTGGCGACGTCCTGGGCGGACAGGCCGCGCGCCTGCATGGCGACCGGGTCCACGTCGATCTGCACCTGGCGTGTCTTGCCGCCGAACGGGTAGGGAATCGCCGCGCCGGCGACGGTTACCAGAACCGGACGGACCGCATTCAAGCCCAGGTCGCCGAGATTCTGTTCGGTCAGCCCCTTGCCGGATAGCGCCAACTGGATGATCGGCACCGTCGACGCGTTGTAGTTCAGGATCAGCGGCGGGGTCGTGCCGGGCGGCAACTGCCGCAACTGGGTTTGCGCAACTGCCGTCACCTGGGCGTTCGCCGTGCTGATGTTCACGCCAGGCTGGAAGAAGATCTTGATGATCCCGAAGCCCGCGACCGATTCCGCCTCGATATGCTCGACGTCGTTGACCGTGGTGGTGAGCGTGCGTTCGAACGGCGAGGTGATGCGGCCGACCATCTGGTCCGGCGGCAGGCCGGTGTATTGCCACACCACGCTGATCACCGGAATCCTGATATCCGGGAAAATGTCGGTAGGCGTCTTCATCGCGGACAACGGCCCGATGATGAGGATGAAGATCGCCAGCACGACGAAAGTATAGGGACGCCGGAGGGCGATACGGACTAGGCCGAGCATGTGGTTTCCAGGGCTTGGAGGAAGACGTCGTTGCGCTGGTGCAGGCGTGGAGCGCGTCCGTAGCCTGAGCCAAGGCAAAATGTACACAAAGCCTGGAATTGCTGCTGACGGGAAAATAAAGTCCCGCGTACGGCAAGGTCTTCACCAGGCTTTCAAAGCATGCAGATGGTCAGCGCCGATTAGCGGCGAGATCACGGCGACGCAGCGTAACGGGCCATACCGCGCCTTAAAAGAGACCTTTCGCACAATACTGTTGTGTGAAAAACAGGGGGATTTAAAACGGCAACCGGATGAGCGCGATAAAAGCGGATTGGCTTGCGAAACGCTTGTCATGGTGCGGACATTCGTTTCGCTTTACGCATGACAATCTACCGCGAAACGAGGGTTATCGCAGAGCGCTTAAGTATCTAGAATCAGCGCGTCGCTCTTCAGGAATTCATTGGCCGCCAATGGACGGCCGCCCCTGGTCGCGACGACATGACACTGCATGCAGTGCGCCCCGGACGCGAGAGGTCCAGGGTGTGCGATGCGGTGCTGCCGCAAGGCAGATGTCTCCGAGAAGCATTTTTTGCCCGCCCATCGAGGCGGGCGTTTTTCTTGGCAGAACCAGGTGTTTGCAAGCTCCATGAAAAATGCCGTTCGGCTTTTGACCGGACGGCATGTCCTTGCTCGCAGCATTCGATAACGCTGCGCTGCAGGGATGCGCTTAGAACGTGTGACGGATACCGGCGGTCACGGCGACCTGGCTGTTAGTGGCCGATGCCGCCGACAGGCCGTTGATCATCGCGCCGATCGAAGCGCCATCTTCGGTCACGTGCTGATATTCGCCTTGCAGATAGACTTCAGTGCGCTTGGACAGCAGATACGCGGCCTGAAGATTGACCTGATTCCACTTCGGGTTGGCGCCATCGAGACTGGCGTCGGTGTACGTATAGGCGCCGGCCAGGCTGATGGCCGGAGTGATGAAGTAATGCCCGTTCACTTCATAGTTGTTGAAGCGGGCGCTGCCGCCATCCAGCGCAATACCGCCGCTGACGCCGGCCTGACTCGCGGAAATCCCGAAGGCCTGGTTCAGCAGGGTCTGCGTAAACACGAAGCCTGCCGTGGCCGGGCCGAACACATATTTGACGCCGGCGCCCCAGGTGCGCTGGCGTCCCGCGAAGAAGGTGGCGTCGCCGTCGAGTGCGCCGTTGGTGTTCGTGACGGCCACCGAAGTGACGTCGCTGTTCAGTTGCAGGTAGCCGGCCGCAACGGTCAGGCCGCTGTAGTTATACGAGGCGCCGAAGCTATACGCGCGGTTGTTCGCGAAGGCGCCCGCTTCGTTCGAGAAGCCATACAACGCGCCGAACTTGAAGCCGTTGTAGTTGGCGCTCTGGAACTTGACCGAGTTGTCGACGCGGAAATCGTTGTCGAGGTTGTCGTTGTCGAACGGATGCGCGAAGAACGTGCCGCCGTATTGCGTACCGGTCAGCGCCAGCGGACCGAGATAATCGACCACGCTGTCGTACTGGCGGCCCAACGTCACCGCGCCATACTGGTCGCCGGACAGGCCGACAAACGCCTGGCGGCCGAACAGACGGCTGTCCTGACGCAGTGCGCCGTTGGTGACGTTAAAGCCGTTTTCCAGGGTGAAGATGGCGTTCAGACCACCGCCCAGGTCCTCCGATCCACGCAGACCCCAGCGGCTCGTATTGATCGCGCCGTCGGTTTCCTGCCAGTTGCTGTGGCCCGCCTGGTTGCTGGTGTAGGTAATGCCCGCGTCGATCAAGCCATACAGCGTCACGCTGCTTTGAGCGTGCGCAGCAGTAGCAAAAGCGCCCGTCAGGGCAGCTAACATTACGGTCTTTTTCATGTCTTTGCTCCGGGAACAATGGTGCATTGTTTATAGGTAGAGCCCTCGTTGGAACAACGGTTTTCAGGGCACGTGCAGTGTAAATAGACGCCTGCGAAGCGAATCCGCGATTTTTCGCAATACTGATTTTGTGGGTCAGAAACGATGCGTGCGGAGCACACGGCAAAGCCTTGATGGAGAAGCAAGCGGTGGCATGCGCAGGGCGCGCGTGAACATGCGGACGAGGTCCTTGACCGCTGCGTGTGGCCGGATTGTGACGTCGAATGATGCGCAAAAACAACGCGAAGCCATACGCAACCATGCGTGCGTTCTTCTGACGATTCGTCGTGCACGGCCTGCTTCGGGGATTTCGTGTATATTGCATTTTTACGATTAAAAGTGCAAAGTAATACGATGGAAAATCTCTCGACCTTTCCCCTGGCTCCCGAGGCCCGCTTGAGTATCGGTGGCGCGTCCTACCGGTTTGTGGATCTGCCGGCGCTGTTCGGCGCGCAACTGCGGTCTCTGCCCGTCGTGTTGCGGCTGCTGCTCGAGAACGTGATCCGCAACGCCGAGGGGAGCGAGCGGGACAGTGCCGTGCAGGCCATCTTTGCGTGGCTCGCGCACGGCACGAGCGAGGCGGAGATCGCCTTTCATCCGGGCCGGGTGCTGATGCACGACACCACCAGTACGCCGGCGCTCGTCGACGTGGCCGCCATGCGCGACGCGCTGGCGGAAGCGGGTGTCGATCCGGCTGCGCTGAATCCGGTCCTGCCGGTGGACGTATCCGTCGACCATTCGCTCGCAGTCGAGCACTTCGCCCGCGCGGATGCGGCAACGCACAACCTGCAGCTCGAACTGCGCCGCAACGAGGAGCGCTACCGCTTTCTGCGCTGGGCGTCGCGAGCGCTCACGGGCGTGCGGATTCATCCGCCCGGCACGGGCATCATGCACACCATCAACCTCGAACAACTCGCGAGCGTCGTGTCGACCGAAAGCCGGGACGGCGACAGGTGGGCGGTGCCCGATACGCTGATTGGAACCGACAGCCATACGCCCATGATCAACGGCATCGGCGTACTCGGTTGGGGCGTGGGCGGACTCGAAGCGCAGACGGTGATGTTCGGCCTGCCCGTCATGCAGCGCATACCCGACGTAGTGGGCGTGCGCTTGACCAGCGCCCTTCCGGCGGGAACATGCGCCACCGATCTGGCCTTGACGGTGACGCAACGCCTGCGTCAGATCGGCGTCTCGGGAGAGTTCGTCGAGTTCTTCGGACCCGGCGTCGCGAGCCTGAGTGCGGGCGAGCGAGCGGTGGTCGCCAACATGGCGCCGGAATACGGCGCAACAACGGGCTACTTCCCGGTCGACGAACACACCCTGGCCTATCTTCACGCGACGCATCGCGAGGCGGCCGCGATCAAGCTTGTCGAGACGTACACGAAAAGCACCGGCCTATGGTTCGACCCGGAGGCAGAGCCGCGCTACACACGCGTGCTCGACATCGATCTGGCTGCGATCGGCATGCACGTCGCCGGGCCGCGCCGGCCGCAAGACCTGCTGAGCTATGCCGACACCGCAACGGCACTCGCCGCGCTCGCTTTCACGCCGGCACATGGGCCCGCTGCGATGCCGAAGCATCCGGTCGCAATTGCGGCCATCACGAGTTGCACGAATACGTCGGATCCCGCGCTCCTGATCGCAGCGGGTCTCGTGGCGCGCAAGGCGCACCGCCTTGGGCTGAAGACGCCGGCCTGGGTCAAGACCTCGCTCGCGCCCGGTTCGCCCGCTGCAGCTGCGTATCTGGAGCGGGCCGGGCTGATCGAAGATCTGGCGGCGCTTGGTTTCGACATCGTCGGTTACGGGTGCACGACGTGCATCGGTAACTCGGGTCCGCTGACCGAACCCATTCGGAATGCGCTTGCCGCAGGCTCGATTCATCCGGTCGCCGTGTTGTCCGGCAACCGCAATTTTGCCGGACGCATTCATCCCGACCTCGATCTCGGCTTCATCATGTCACCGCCGCTGGTGATCGCCTTCGCGCTCGCGGGTAACGCGCAAGTGGACCTGAGCCGCGAACCGGTGCAAATTGCGGCGGACGGCACGCCGGTCCATCTGCGGGATTTGTGGCCGAGCCGCGCGGAGATTGCAGCAGTCCTCACCATCGCAGCGGAGCCGGACGACTATCCGCGTGCATTCGCGCTCGCCAGTCGGAATCCGGTCTGGCATGGTTTGATTGCACCGGATAGCCAGCGCTTTCCGTGGGACCCGAAGTCGACTGCCTTGCGCCGGCCGCCGTTCGCTGCCGTCACGGAGGCGAGCCAGCTTGGCTGTTACCGGGCCTACCCGCTGCTGGTGCTGGGAGACGACATCACCACGGACCATATCTCGCCCGCGAGTGCGATTCCGCGAGACAGCCTGGTGGCCGATTATCTGGTGGAGCGCGGCGACGACCGCAACGACCTGAATGTGTTTGCGTCCCGGCGCGGCAACTGGGAAGTGATGGTACGAGCAGCGTTCCACAGCAAAACGCTGGTCAATCTGCTGAAGCCCGACGTGCCGGTCGCCCACACGCTGCACGTGCCGAGTGGGGACGTGCTGCCGATTTTTGCAGCGGCCGAACGCTACCGGCAGCAGGGCGAGGCCCTTGTGCTGATCGCGGGCGAACGCTACGGCACGGGGTCCTCGCGCGACTGGGCGGCCAAAGGACAACGTCTGCTTGGCATTCGCGCGGTGCTGGCGGTCAGCTTCGAACGCATTCACCGCTCCAACCTGATCGGGATGGGGATTCTGCCGCTGCGCCTGCCGTCGGGCGTGAATCCCGCGACCCTGATGATCCAGCCGGGCGATACGGTTGAAGTGGATGCGCAAGCCGACGCGCTCGCACCGCGCTGTGCAGTGGCGATTCGCGTTCGGCGCAGCAGTGGCAGAATCGAAGCATTCGAAGCCAGCGCCGCCATCGAAACGCAACTGGAGGTGCAGTTGCTGCGCGCCGGCGGCGTGATTCCTTCCATCCTGCGCAACACGATCGCCAGGCAAGCCCGTTGATGCCACGGTCTCCTAACGACCTCACGCTCATGAACCACGATAGATCCATTGCGAGCAAGATTGTCGAATTGATCCAGGCGGACGGCATGGAGGTGGGCAGTCATCTGCCCGCCCAGATGCTGGCCGACCGGCTGCGCGTGTCGCGCTCGCCGGTCAACGAAGCGCTTTCGCTTCTGCACGAAAAGGGCGTACTGAGCCGCGAGCGCAACCGCGGCTTTTTTCTGGCCCGGCCGGTCGAAGCCCCGCTTTCGGATGTGGTCGACGCATTGGGCCTCGCGCAAGCCGACGTAGTGACGAGCGTCTACTTCCGGATCGCGGACGATCTGCTCAAAGGCGCTCTGCCGCAGGCATTTTCAGAGCAGATGATCCGCACGCGCTACGGCCTGACCAACGCGCAACTGGCCGCCGTACTCGGCCGCATTGCCCAGGAGGGCTGGGCCGAACGCAAGCCGGGCTATGGCTGGGAATTCTCGACCATGCTGACCACGCCCGACAGTCTGCTGCAATCGTATCGCCTGCGGCTCGCGCTGGAGCCGGCGGCGTTGCTGGAACCGGGCTTTCGCCTCGAGCCCAGCGTGCTCGCGCGCTGCCGCGCGGCGGAGCAGCACCTGCTCGATGGCGGCATTCAGACCGATACGGCCGATCAGTTGCACGAGCGCGGCGTGCGGTTTCACGAGTCGCTGGTCGAAGCCTCCGGCAACCCGTTTTTTATCGACACGATCAAACGGGTGAACCGCGTCCGCCGTTTACTCTCGTACCGCTCCATGCAGGATCGGCAACGCTATACGAAGCATTGCAAGCAGCATCTCCAGATACTGAACCTGCTTGAGAAAGAGCGCAACGAAGAGGCCGCCGAAGCCTTGCGCGCCCACCTGAAACATACGCTCGATGCGCTTTCGCGGATCGCCGGCATCCTTAAACCCTAGCTTGAACCACAACGGCGGCGCATCCCATGGCGCGGCCTGGAGACTCGACGATGACCCTCACGCCTTCCATTCGCGCTGCCTTTACGCCCACCGGCAAGCTCAGGGCGTCGATCAACCTCGGCAATCCGATCCTCGCGAACAAGGACGCCGCCACGGGGCAGCCGTTCGGCGTCTCGATCGACCTCGCCAACGAATTCGGCCGGCAACTGGGCGCCGACGTGGAACTGGTCGTGTTCGACACCGCGGGTAAATCGGTGGAGGCGGTCGCGGACGAGCGGGCCGACATCGGCTTCTTCGCCATCGACCCCGCGCGCGGCGCGAGCATTGCGTTCACCGCGCCCTATGTGCTGATCGAAGGCTACTACCTGGTGCGCAACGCCTCCGCGATTCGCCGCAACGCGGAGGTCGACACGGCGGCTCACCGCGTCGCGGTGGGCAAGGGCAGCGCCTACGACCTGTTTCTCACGCGCGAACTGCGCCACGCGCACATCGTGCGTGCGCCCAGTTCGCCCGCCGTCGTGCAGACCTTCCTCGCAGAGGGGCTGGAGGTGGCGGCCGGCGTGAAGCAGCAGCTTGAGGCGGACGCCGCGCTTCACCCCGGTTTGCGTCTGCTGGACGAGCGCTTCATGGTGATTCAGCAGGCCATGGGGACGCCCCGCAGCCGGGGCGAGGCCGCCGCGCAGTATTTGCGGGAGTTTGTCGAGGAGAGGAAGTCGTCGGGGTTCGTCGCGGCGGCGCTGGCTCGCCACGCCATTCAAGGGGCGCTGGTGGCGCCTGCGGGGTGAGCGCCAGGGGGCAGGCGAGCGGTGGGCGATCTAAAAAGCAGATCACGATATTTTGTCGTGACTTCCTTGGCCGGCGTGGCTTGCTTAGGATCGCTCCGAGAGGTCGATATTCCGAAACTCCAACAGATCGATACCCCAAGCACGGAGACCCGATGTTCCCGCCCCAGCCTTTAACGCGAACGTGCGTGCCGAATACGCCGCCGCTCAGCCTCGACCTCATGCCAGTCCACTCAGGGCGGATCTTCGCGGAGTACCGTTTGTGATCGATCGCGGGATGCGTTTCTGCCGTTGTCTGCTCCAGAGCGCCGCGTTAGGGATGGCGTGTGCCGCGGCGTCTGCCGCCTTTGCGTCTGCGTCGTCCATTGAACCTGCGTCGGGCCAGGCGGCGGCACGCGAGATCCGCGTGGCCGAGGGCGAGGACACGCCCACCTCGATGCCCGGCAACGTGGCGCGCAACACCGCCACGGACAACATTCTCGGCAATGTCGTCGAATCGCTGGTCGCGCTGCGCGCCGATCTGAGCGTGGGACCGATGCTCGCGGACAGTTGGGACATTACGCCGGACGGCAAGACCTACACGTTTCATCTGCGCCATGGCGTGCTGTTTCATAACGGCGCGCCCGTGACCTCCGCCGAAGTCAAATGGAGCTTCCAGTATCTGATGAAGCGCAGTTCGGGCTTCGAGTGCCGCAGCGTGTTCGACGGCAATCGCGGCGTGAAGGTGCTGGCCGTGCGCACGCCCGATCCGTACACGGTCGTATTCGAACTGGACCGTCCGTACGCGCTCTTTCTCAAACAGATGGTCGATCCGCGCTGCCCGCTGGCGGTGCTGCATCCGTCCAGCGTGGACAGCGCGGGCCAATGGCTGAAGCCGGTGGCTACCGGTCCGTTTGTATTCGCCGACTGGAAGCGCGGCCAGTACGTGCTGCTCAAGCCGTTCCCGCAATACTGCCCGCGTACCGAGCCGCCGAGCGGCCTCGCCGGCGCCAAGGTGGCGCACGCGGACGTGCGCTTCGTGGTGATCCCCGACGAAGCCGCGCAGAAATCCGCGCTGGCGGCCGGCCAGATCGACGCCATGACGATCAGCGAAAACAGTCTGCTGCCGCCCGATCCGCGCTGGCATCTGGTCGACGGTCCGAGCGCCGATCCGGCCGTGCTGCTGATGCAAACCCGCGACCCGTTGCTCTCGGACGTGCACATGCGCCGCGCGATTGCTCTCGCGCTCGATCTGCCCGGCATCGTCAACGCGGTGACGGATGGTCACGCGCGCTACAACCCGTCGCTCGTGCCCGATGCCAACGAACTGTTCTCGCCCGTCGACGCAAGCGGCTATACGCAGAACCTGCCCGAGGTGAAGCGTCTGCTCGCGCAGGCCGGTTATCACGGTCAGACGCTGAAGCTCGAAACCAGCCGCCGCTTCGAGCATATGTACACGCTGGCGGTCTACGTGCAATCGCTCCTGACGAAGGCCGGCATTCGCACGGAACTGGACATCGTCGAATGGGGCAAGCAGGTGAGCGATTTCCGCGCGGGGCGCTTTCAGATGATGTCGTTCGGCTATTCGGCGCGGATCGACCCTGCGCTGATGTTCGGCGACGTCCTCGGCGACAAGTCGAAAACGCCGATGGCGCAGTGGGAGAACCCGGCTGCACTCGACCTGCTGCACAGCCTGCAGGGCGTGACCGACGACGCGACCCGCAAGCACACCTTCGAGCGCCTGCATCAGATGATGCTCGCCGACACGCCGCTGCTCGGCATGTACTACACGCCCGATCTGCTTCTGGTCAGCAGCCGGCTGCACGGTTTGACGTCGTGGCCGATGCGCCGCATCCGCCTGTTTAACGTGAGCAAGGACTAGAGAACGCGATGCTTTCCTACATGATCAAACGCATCGCGATGGCGGTGCCGACTGTGCTGATCGTGACCCTGCTCGTCTTCGGCATGATGCGCGCGATTCCGGGCGACCCGGCCTCGTTGATGCTCGGCGACGTTAACGATCCGGCGCTGCTCGCGCAACTGCGTCATCAGTTCGGGCTCGATCGTTCGGTACCCGAACAGTTCGTGCTGTGGGTGACGCACCTGGCGCATGGCGACCTCGGCATGTCGATCGCGCGTCATCAGCCGGTGGCGGAGCTGATCCGCACTACGTTCCCGGTCACCGCCGAAATCGTGCTGTCGGCGACGCTGTTCGCAAGCCTGATCGCGATTCCGGCGGGTCTGTTTGCGGCGTGGTCGCAGAATCGTCGCGCCGATCCGGCGATTGTGTTTACCAGCATCCTGCTGGTCTCGCTGCCGAGCTTCTGGGTCGGCATTCTGCTGATGTGGGTCTTCGGCGTGAAGCTGCAATGGTTGCCGACCTTCGGCTTCGAAACCTTCAGCGAGGCCGGATGGGGCACCGTGCGCTATCTGGTGCTGCCGGTGCTTGCGGTCGCGCTCGGTGAGATCGCCGTGCTCACGCGCATGATGCGCGCGAGCAGTCTCGAGGTGCTGCGGCTCGAATACATTTCGCACGCCCGCGCGAAAGGACTCTCGGAGCCGCGCGTGTTGCTGCGCCATGCGCTGCCGAATGCCTTCGGTCCGGCGTTGACCGTGGTCGGCCTGATCCTCGGGCACCTGCTGGCCGGCGGCGCTGTCATCGAAACGGTGTTTACGCTGCCCGGCATGGGGCGCCTGCTGGTCGAGAGCATCTATGCGCGCGACTATCCGGTGGTGCAGGCCTGCCTGCTGGTGATTGCGCTGCTGTACGTCCTCGTCAATCTCGTCGTCGACCTGCTGTATCCGGTCTTCGATCCGCGCATGAAACTCTAGATGAAACTGCTTTCCTTCAAACGGCTCAATCTGAAGCTCGGCATCGTGCTGGTCGGCTTGCTGGTGGCGACGGCCCTGATCGGCCTCGTCTATACGCCCTATGACCCGACCGACGTCGATCTGGTGACGCGCTACGCGGCGCCGAGCCTCCAGCATTGGCTCGGCACCGACGAGTTCGGACGCGATGTGCTGTCGCGCATCATGGCCGGCGCGTCGGTGAGTCTGACCGTAAGCATCGGCTCGGTGTTTTTTGCGCTTGCGCTCGGTACTGCACTGGGTACGGTGTCGGGTTATATCGGCGGCTGGCTGGACCGTGTGGTGCTCGTGCTGGTCGATGCCCTGATGGCCTTTCCGGGTTTGCTGCTGGCGCTGGGCATCATGACCGTGCTCGGCCCGTCGAAGTGGTCCGTGGTGCTGGCGCTGGGTCTCGCGTACACGCCGTCGGTGACGCGGCTCGCGCGCGGCGGCACGCTGTCGCTGCGCAGCCGCGATTTTGTCGTCGCCTCGCAGGCGATGGGCAATGGCGGCGTGTGGACGCTGTTCCGGCATGTGCTGCCGAACAGTCTCGCGCCGCTGCTGATTTTCTCGACCTCGCTGTTCGGCTCCGCACTGCTCGCCGAAAGCGCGCTGAGCTTTCTCGGGCTCGGCGTGCCGCCGCCCGCGCCGACCTGGGGCGGCATGCTCGCCGATAGCCGCAACGCCATCGACCGCGCCATCTGGCTGGCGATTTTCCCCGGCATGTCGATTTCCCTCGCGCTGCTCGGCATCAACATGCTCGGCGATGCGGTGCGCGATCTGCTCGATCCGCGCATGAACGGAGGGGCCAAATGATGACGCGTCACTCTGTGATTATGACTTCCTCTGCGAGTGCTCAGGCGCATACGTCTGGTCCAGCCGTTAGTCAAACTAAACAACCACTGCTGAGCGTACGCGACCTGACGCTCGGATTCCGCACGCCCGACGGCGGCGCAAAGCCGGTCGTGCAACGGGTCAGCTTCGACCTCGATGCGGGACAGTCGCTGGCGGTGGTCGGCGAATCGGGCAGCGGCAAGACCCTGATCGGCAAAACGCTGCTCGGCTTGTTGCCGGATGCGGCGCAGATCATGGGCGGCAGCGTGAGGTTTGCGGGCCAGCCGTTGCTCGAACAGACGCCGGCCCAGTGGCGAACCACGCGGGGTATCGGCATCGGCATGGTGTTTCAGGAACCGATGGTGTCGCTGAATCCGGCGTTCCGGATCGGCGAGCAGTTGACCGAAGCGCTCGTGCGCCGCCGCGGCGTGCCGCGCGCGCAAGCCTGGGCGCAGGCCGTTGCGATGCTCGAACGGGTGCGCGTGCGCGATCCGCAGGGCTGCATGAAGCGCTATCCGCATGAGTTTTCGGGCGGGATGCGTCAACGTATCATGCTCGCGGCCGTGATGCTGTTGCGGCCCAAACTGTTGATCGCCGACGAACCGACTACTGCGCTCGACTGCGTGGTCCAGAAGGAAGTGCTCGATCTGATGACGGAGCTCACTCGCGAAGAGGGCACCGCGCTGATCTTTATTAGCCACAATCTGGCGCTGGTGGCCGCGTACACCGAGCAGGTGCTGGTGATGCGTGCGGGTGTGGCCGTCGAAACTGGTCCCGCCGCGCAGGTGCTGTCGCGGCCGTCGCATGACTACACGCTGGCGTTGCTCGACGCCTTGCCGCGGCGCTTGCCTGCCGTCTCGCCTGAAGCGCCTGAAGCGTCCGACGCATCGGCTGCATCCGCTGCGCCGCTTCCTGCACCTGTTCTCGAAGTGCGTGACGTCGTCATCGACTATCAGGCCGCGCGCAGCGGCATGGCGGCCTGGTTTGGCGGCAAGCGCAGCGTGCGCGCGGTGCATCGCACCTCGTTCAGCTTGCGGGCCGGCGAGACGCTGGCGATTGTCGGCGAGTCGGGTAGCGGCAAGACGAGTCTGACGAAGGTCGTGCTCGGCCTCGTCGAGCCCGCCGAGGGCGATGTGCTGCTCAACGGCGAGCGCTTTCTCGGTACCGGTGCGAAGCAGTTGCAGGCTGCGCGCCGTGCGATCCAGATCGTCTTCCAGGATCCGTATTCCTCGCTCGATCCGCGCATGCGGGTCGGCGCGCTGGTGGCCGAAGGACTGCGCGCGGACCGCGCGCTGAGTGCCGCGCAACGTACCGAGCGGGTGAGCACCGCACTGGCCGACGTCGGGCTGGCCGATCACGCGCGGCGCTTCGTCCACGAGTTGTCCGGCGGTCAGCGCCAGCGCGTGGCCATTGCGAGAGCGTTGGCAAGCCGCCCGGCCGTGATCATCGCCGACGAACCCGTTTCGGCGCTCGACGTGACGGTCCAGAAGCAGGTGCTCGACATGCTGGTGTCGTTGCAGGCGCGCTACGGTTTCGCCTGTCTGCTGATTTCGCATGACCTCGGCGTGGTCGAGCAGATCGCGGACCGGGTGCTGGTGATGCTGCGCGGACATGTGGTGGAGGAGGGCACACGTGACGCCGTCTTCGACGATCCGTGCCACCCGTATACACGTCGTTTGCTGCAGGCGGTCCCGGAGTTGCGCGGCAATCGTGTGGACGGCTTCAAGGTGCTGTCGCGCGAAGTGCCTGCGCAACGATTGGGCGATGCGGCGTATTTCAATCCGGACCATGCCCAGCAGGATGCGCAGCAAGGCGGGCAACCGGCGGTGCCGCATCTGGCCGAGGTCGTTCAAGGTGCGGCGGGGCATCGCGTTGCCTTGCAGGCCGGAGCCTGAGGGCGGCGTTTCAGTTTACGTTTCTGTGTACCGGCAGTAGGCAGAAGCAATAAAAAAGGTGCCGCGCGGCACCTTTTTGACATCGTCTGAACAGAGAAACGATCAGAACCTATGCCGGATCCCGACCACGACTGCGGTCTGCACATCGGTCGACGAGTTCGACAGATTGGCGATCGCCGCCACCGCCGGCTTGCCGGTCGAGTCTTCGCCGCTTGCGTGTTCGTAGATGCCGACCAGATACAGGTCGGTGCGTTTCGAGAGGAAGTAGTTGGCGCCGAGGTTGACCTGGTTGTACGTCGCACCGGAGATGCTGCCGACCGAGTCGCCGCGCGTGTACGTATAAGCCACGCCAAGCTGCAGTGCCGGCGTGACCAGGTACGCGAAGTTCAGTTCGCCGATATTGAAGGACGCGGTGCCGGTCAGATGTTTCGGGTTCAGGCCGGCGCCGGCTTCGCTGCCGAGGTTCTGGAAGGCCACGTTGCTATAGACGCCGCCGATCGTCGCATTGCCGATCCGGTAAGCGGCGCCCGCCGAGATCACCTGCCACGCGCCGGCCGAGGCGAAGCCGCTGTACACCGGGCTCGACATGTTGAGGGCGCTGGTCGAAGTCGACGTATTGGCGTTCGGGTTGGTGCCGAACACCGAGTAGTTCGGGTCTTTGGCTTTTTCATAGGCTACGCCGAGACTCAGCGTGCCGTTGTGGTAACCGGCGCCCAGGCCGTACAACTGGTCTTCGGTGAAGTCGCCGGCTTTGCCGCCGAGGCTGTAGATGCCGCCGAAGGTAAAGCCGCCGTAGTTCTGGCTCGCGTACTTGATCGAATTGTTGATGCGGTCGGAGTTGTCGAGGTTGTCCATGTCGCCGGGGTGCGCGCCGTAAATGCTGCCCCATTCCGTGGCGGTCACGAGTTCTTCGGCGTTGGCCGATTCGAAGCTGCCCACGTAGTCGCCGAGGGTGTCGTATTGACGGCCGAGGGTGACGGTACCATAGGGACTCGCGAGGCCCACATAGGCCTTACGTCCGAACAGGTCGCCGCCCTGGCCCAGCGTGCCGTTGTTGATGGCAAAGCCGCCTTCGAGCCGGAAGATGGCACTGAGGCCGCCGCCGAGGTCCTCCACGCCGCGAAAGCCCCAGCGATCGCCCTGCAGGTTGCCGGAAGCAAGCGAGTACTGCGAGGCACCTTTGGAGTTCGAGTTGAACGCTAAACCCGTATCGAGCAGGCCGTAAAGCGTCACGCTGCTCTGCGCGTGCGCGACGCTCGAGAAGGCGCAGAGCGCGGCAATCATGGGTATGGTCTTTTTCATCGTAGTTATCCTCGGCAGAGCCGGATGCAATTGATATGAATTGAAGCGAGCTGCAGTGAAGCAGGACCTGCGCGTGAGGCACGGGTTGCGTCAAATCCTATGTGGTCATTTTTTGTCTCGGAAGACCGATCCTTGGCATCGCGATCTAATCGCACGATCACAATGAAGACCCGTATTTGCAGCGCGCTCAAGACCTGTTAGGACTTTTTAGGAATCGGATTCGCTTAAGGTGATCACATGACGTTGAGCCAGCTCAGAGTGTTTTGCGCGGTCGTCGAACAGGGCAGTTTTCGCGCGGCTTCGCGCTCGCTGGACATCGCGCAAAGCGCGTTGACCCACGCTATCCAGAGTCTCGAGGCGGAGCTCGCCGTGCCGTTGCTGACGCGCTCGCATCTCGGCATCAGCCTCACGCCGTTCGGGGAGAAGCTGCTGGCGCGGGCCTCGTCTATCCTCAAGGACTGCGAACGCATCGACCAGGATATGCGCGAACTGGAAGGGGAGCCGACCGGGCGCATTGCGCTCGGCCTGACCTCCGAGCCGCTGGCCGAGCTGCTGGTGCCGGTGTTGAAGCGCTTCATGTCGAGCTTCCCGCGGGTACTCGTGCATCTGTCGAACGGTTCGGCGCAAACGCTGATCGAGCGGATTCGCGACGGACGGCTCGATTTCGCGCTGTGTCCGCTCGCGCCGGAACTGGACGACGTGGATCTGCACATCGACCGGCTCTACCGTTCCTCTCCCGCCATCCTCGCGCGCGCCGGCCACCCGAGGGCCCACGCCACGTCGATTGCCGAACTGGCCGATTCCGAATGGGTGGGCTTCAAACGCGAGGGTGTGGTCGGCATTGCGGCGAACCGGCTGGTGGGGATGTTCGCGACCCACGGGCTGGGCATGCCGAAAATCGTCATTACCGCCGAGACGCTGCTGGAGTCGCTGTTTCTCGTCTGCGAAACGGACTACCTGACGATGGACCCCGGCGTGCTCGCCGACTTCAAACTGTTTTCGGGTTCGCTCGTCAGGGTGCCGATCCGCGAGACCTTCCAGCCGCGCGACGTATCCCTGATCCGGCGCAGCAATTCGCCGTTGACATCGATCGCCCAGGAACTGGCGAGCATGCTGGTGTCCTATGCGCGACTGACGCGCGGCGTGGCCCGCAACGGCTAAGGTCAGGCGCGGATCGCGCGTCACGGATCGGGCCGCCGCGTGCTATCGCGGACCCCCGCGGGTGATCTAAATTGCCGATCACGATAACCCGGAGCACGCTTCCGCCCGTTCCTGCGGGCGCTTAGCATGCCATCAGTGCTTCGACGTTTCTGGCGTTCATAGGGCAAGGCTGGAATCCGCAGGGCGCGCGAGGTGAACCGACCCGGCGCGCCGGCCACAACCGTCGCGGCCAGTTGACGAACCACAGGACCCTTCTTTTCATGCACAGCGTTACACACCGCCTGCTTGCCGCTTCCGATGGCACTGCGCATCAGTTGATCTCGCATCACTTCGGCGCCGGGCATTACGGCAGGAAGATCTATATCCAGGCCGGCCTGCACGCGGACGAAATTCCCGGCATGCTGGTCGCGCTGAGTGTGGCGGACAAGCTGCGACAGCTCGAAGAACAGGGACGCTTGCGCTGCGAAGTGGTGCTGGTGAGCGCGGCTAATCCGATCGGCCTGAGCCAGTACGTGCTCGGCTATGCGATTGGACGCTTCGAACTGGCGAGCGGGCGGAATTTCAACCGGGGTTTCCCGCTGCTGGCGTCGCAGATTGCCGACGCCGTGGAAGGAACACTCACCGCCGACGCCGAAGCAAACCGCAAGGCGATTCACGCGGCCTGGCGCAACCTGTTGCTCGCGCAACAACCCCGCCAGGCATTCGACGATCTGCAGCGCACCTTGATGCTGCTCTCGGTCGACGCGGACATCATTCTCGACCTGCATTGCTCGCGCGAAGCGGCCATGCATGTGTATACGGGCGAAGCGATCTGGCCGGAGGTGGAGCCGCTCGCACGCTACCTCGGCGCGCGTTCGTCGTTGCTGGCGGTGGATTCGGGCGGCCAGTCGTTCGACGAAGCGCACAGCTTTACATGGTGGCAACTGCGGCAACGCCTCGGCGAGCGCTTCCCGATTCCGTACGGCAGCACCGCGGTCACGGTCGAACATCGCGGCCAGCGCGACGTCAGCGACGAGCTGGCGCACAAGGATGCGACGGCCATCGTCGATTACCTGAGCTATTGCGGCGCCATCGATGCAGCGGCGCCGCCGTTGCCGCCCTTGAGCTTTCCGGCGACGCCGCTCGCCGGCAGCGAACAGTTTTATGCCCCGGCTGCGGGCATCCTGCTGCATTGCGTGGAGCCCGGTGCCCACGTCAGTGTCGGGCAGCAGATGTTCGTGATCGTCGATACGACGGACGGGACGCGGCGCGCGCTGCATTCGCATACCGCGGGGGTCTTCTATATGCGCAGAGACGTGAGATATGTGCGGCAGGGCGATCCGCTTGGGCGGGTGTCGGGCCACGAAGTCATCCGCTCGGGCAACCTGCTCAGCGCGTGACGGACTTCGAATGTTGACAAGGTTGAATATAAAATGACGAGATATATCGATGTAAGCGACGTCCGCAAACTGGTGACGTCGATCGGCGCGGAAACGTTCATCACCACGATGGCGGATTACATTCGCGCGGACTATCTGCGCTGGAACGAATTCGAGAAGTCGGCGCGGGTGGCCAATCATGTGCCCGGCGGTGTGATCGAACTCATGCCCACGTCCGATAGCACGCTCTATGGCTTCAAGTACGTGAACGGCCACCCGAAAAACACCCACGTCAATATGCTGACCGTGATGGCGTTCGGCGTGCTGGCGGAAGTCGAGTCCGGTTTCCCGGTGCTGTTCAGCGAATTCACCATCATGACGGCATTGCGCACTGCCGCGACTTCGGCATTGGTAGCGAAAGCGCTGGCGCGGCCGGATGCACGCTCGATGGCCCTGATCGGCAACGGCGCGCAAAGCGAATTCCAGGTGCTCGCGTTCAAGGCGATACTCGGCGTGAACGAAGTGCGCGTGTTCGATATCGATCCCGCGGCAACCGACAAGCTGATCCGCAACCTGGCCGGCTTCAAGGACCTGAAGATCGTTCGGGCCGCCAGTGCGGCCGAGGCCGTACGCGGCGCGGACATCGTCACGACGGCCACCGCCGACAAGACCAACGCGACCATCCTGACGCCCGACATGATCGAACCGGGCATGCATATCAACGCCGTGGGCGGCGACTGCCCGGGCAAGACCGAACTGCACGCGGATGTGTTGAGAGGCGCGCGCGTGATTGTGGAGTTCGAGCCGCAGACGCGCATCGAGGGCGATATCCAGCAACTGCCGGCGGATTTTCCGGTGGTGGAGTTGTGGCGCGTGTTGTCGGGTGAAGTGGCGGGGCGGCAGGATGCGGCCCAGGTGACCGTGTTCGATTCGGTCGGTTTCGCGCTGGAGGATTTCTCGGCGCTGCGCTATCTGCGCGACGTGACCGACGCGCGCAACATCGGTGAGCATATCGAACTGATTCCGGCGCCGCTGGATCCGAAGAACCTGTATCAGTTCGTTGTGCCCGCAACGGCTGCGGCAACCGCGACCACAACCGCGACCGCAGCGTCCGTGGCAACGTCTACGGCGCAGCAGCCGGTCGCATTGACGGCATGAGAGGATCGCGCCGCGCTGCGAGCGCTTTGCCCACTGCCCAATGCCTCCTGACAGGACCCTGGTGAATCCGTTCTTTCACACGATCCGCTTCCGGATCATCCTTGCGTTCGGCGTCTCCGTGTCGCTGATGGTCGGCATTGGGGCGTTCGGTGTCGTGAGCTTGTGGCGGTTGACTTCGGACATGAGCGGTCTGTATGACGGCAAGGTCACGCCGATTGCCGAGTTGTGCGACGTGCGGGTCGCGCAACTCGATATCCGCTTGCAGCTCAGAGCCATGCAGGGCGCCGGCAGCGCCGCGCACGCAGCGGAGATGATGGCGAAGATCCGTACCGATCAGGCGCGCATGGCCGCGGCGTGGAGCGAGTACTTCCTGCATGGCGCGTTCAATGACAAGGAACGCGCCATCGCAAACCGCATCAACGACGCGCTACCACCGTTCAACCACCTCACCGATGCGGCGCTGAACGCGGCGAAGGCTGAAAACTTCACTGACGTGACGGCATCGATCAACGGGATGGTGCCGATCTCCCACACCTTGCAAAAGGCGCTGGATGAAGACGCCGCCTTGAACCTGACGCAGACGAAACAGATCGCGAGCGACAGCGCCGCGACGTTTCGCACGCAGATCCTGATTGCCATTTCGCTGGTCGTGGCCGGCGTCGCGGCGGCGATCGGCGTGTCGATCTACCTGGTCAGAGCGATTTCGACGCCGTTAAGGCACGCGGTCAGCGTCGCCAATCACATTGCGGATGGTCGGCTCGATAACCGGATCCATGTGGAATCGCGCGACGAGTTCGGCCAGCTTCTCGACGCGCTGCGTAAAATGGACCGGCAACTTTGCGACACGGTCGTCGGCATCAAGACCTCGGGAGAGTCGATCTCGGTGGCGGCCGACGAGATCTCGCAAGGCAATACCGATCTCTCGCGACGCACCGAAGAACAGGCGGCGTCGCTTGAAGAAACCGCCAGCAGCATGGAAGAACTCACGTCGACAGTGCGTCACAACGCCGAGAGCGCGAAGCAGGCGGTGATGCTGGCCGAGGTCGCATCGGAAGCTGCCGCGCGCGGCGGACAGTTTGTCGTGCAGGTCGTGGAAACGATGCAGGGTATCTCCGAGAGCTCGGGCCAAGTGGCGGCGATCGTCGACGTGATCCAGAGCATCGCGTTTCAGACCAACATTCTGGCGCTGAACGCCGCCGTCGAGGCGGCGCGCGCGGGCGAACAGGGCCGCGGTTTTGCGGTGGTGGCCGGCGAAGTGCGCACGCTTGCACAACGTAGCGCGGCTGCCGCGAGAGAGATCGGCGCGTTGATCGGCGAGTCGGTCCGGCGCGTCAAGGTGGGCTCGACGCTGGTGGGCCAGGCCGGCGGGACGATCGACGAGATCGTCGTTTCGGTGCGGCGCGTGACCGATATCATGGGCGAGATCTCCTCGGCCTCGGTGGAGCAGAGCCGCGGTATCGAGCAGGTCAACCAGGCTGTGAGGCAGATGGACGAGGTGACCCAGCGTAACGCCGCGCTGGTGGAAGAGGCCGCCGCGGCGGCGCAGGCCATGGCGGATCAGGCACACTCGCTAAGAGAGGCGGTCTCCGTGTTCAGGTTAGGTGAGGCCTTTGCATAGGGACGTGCCGTCGCATGGCGGGTTCGCGCATGGGTGCCGCTGTCCAACGTTATTCAATCTCCAGACAAAATGTCAGATTCTTTTCTTGATCGTGGTGTGAAGGCATCAGCCGGTTTAAGTGGCACGGCGCTGGATGGCCTGGCGCGTGCGACCCCGTCTTCCATGGGTGTGGACGCTGACGCGATCGTCGCCTTCCTGGATGCGGTCGAAGCGGCGGACCTCGACCTGCATGCGCTGATGATTCACCGCAACGCTCACGTGGTGACGGAGGCATGGCGTTGGCCGTACCGCGCGGACCGTCCGCGCAATCTGCATTCCGTGGCGAAAAGCTTTACGGCTTGCGCGATCGGCCTCGCGCTCGAGGAAGGACGCTTTCGCCTCGACGACAAGGTGGTGTCGTTCTTCCCCGAGGCGCTGCCGGCAGGCGTGAGCGACTGGCTCGCGGCCATGACGATCGAGGATCTGCTTACGATGCGTGTGGGTCACGCCGGCGAGACATCCGGTGCGCAATGGCGCGCGCTGGGCACGAGCTGGACAGAGGCGTTCTTCAGGATTCCTATTGTCGATAAACCGGGAGGCGCCTTTCTGTACACGAGCGCGGCCAGCTATATGTTGTCGGCGATCCTGAGCCGCGCGACGGGAGAGACCCTGCACGATTACCTCAAGCCGCGACTGCTCGAGCCTTTGGGCATCAAAGGCGAGTCGTGGGACATCGGTCCCGATGGCATCAATCCGGGCGGCAATGGGCTGATAGCGAAAACAGCGGACATGCTCAAGCTCGGCATCCTGCATGCGCAAAACGGCGTCTGGGAGGGCAAGCGCGTGCTTTCCGAGGCGTGGGTGGCGGAGGCGACCCGCGCGCATGTGGAGTCGGGACGCTACGGATATCACTGGTGGACGAGTCCGGACGGCGGATCGTATAGCGCGATCGGCAAGTTTGTGCAGATGGCCGTGGTGTTTCCCGCGCACGGTGCGACGCTGGCCGTGACCGGCGCGATCAAGGGCAGTGCGAAGCTCAGGCCCTTCATCGATCGGTACTTTCCAGCGGCGTTCGATGCGGTGCTGACGGATGGGCCCGCTGCCGATGCGAGACTCGGCGCCCGGATTGTCGAATGGCAAAAAGAGGACGCGCCGGTTGCGTGGAAAGCGCCGTATCTGCGGGCGACGCAAGCGTCGGACACGAACGGCGGCGCCGCGCGTTCAGGCGCGAGTACAAGGCGCTTTGTCATGCAGCCGAACGCGCAGGGTATTCGGGCACTGCAGCTTGCATTCACAGACGGCGACTGCACACTGCGTCTCGACGATGCGGACGGGCAGCATGTCATCGTCGCGGGTTTCGACCGCTGGATCGAGAGTCCGAATGAGATGCCGGGTAGCGACCTCCATCACGGCTATCATCTGCGCGGCAGTCCCGTGCTTGCGCGAGCGTGCTGGCTGGATACTTCGCGTCTGCAGATGACTTGGATATTCGCCGAGACCGCCTTCCGCGACACCGTCGTATGCGAGTTCGCCGGACAGCAGATTGTCTTCAGGCGCGAAGTCAATATCAACAGCGGGGCGCTGCGCTACGACGAGGTGGTCGGAACGTTGCAGGAATAAATCGAAGGCGTTGGCCTGTTGCACGAACGCGTCGGGCGTGAAAATCAACTTGGGCAGGAGGCCGTATGCAGATGTCACGGCACACGCAGGAGGCTGTCCTCGAGCATGTCATCGGGGCGATCGGCGAACCGGACTTTGCCGCGCGCGCGGCAGGCGCGGTGCTCGCCTGGCTGGACTTCGATCTGGCGACCGTCGTGATCCACCGGCGCGACAACGGCCCTGTACTGATGTTCGATAATTTTGCCGCGGCAGGCGGCAAAGAGGGCGTGCAAAACTACGTCGCCATGACGTACCGTCTGAATCCGGTCCTGCAGTTCTCCCATGGGCCCGGTGTGTTTCGCGCCTGCGATTTTCGCATCGGGACGCAGAACATCGGTGCAAGTCTGCGGCGGTATCTGATCGAGAACCCGGATGAGGAACTCGGCTACCGCACCATCGGCTGGCCGGAAAGGCTCGAAGAAATCGGCCTGTATTTCGAGGCATGCCAGGGTGTGGTGGAGTTCGGCATCTACCGTGAACGCGCAGCACGTGGATTGTCGGCCGGCAGGCTGCATGAACTCTCCGCATTGCGTGGGCCGATTGCAGCCGCGTTCGAGCGCCAGTCCGTTCTCCTCGACCGCTTGCCGCTACGCGGCACGGCGGTATCCAGGGCGCGCTTGTCACGCCGCGAGCTTGAAGTGACCGAACTGCTTCTAAGCGGTTGCGGTTCCGAAGCGATTGCGCTTCGTCTCGGCATCAGCGGCCACACCGTCAAGGATCATCGCAAACAGATCTTTCGCAAGCTCGGCATCGGCACGCTTGCCGAGTTGTTTGCGCTGTATCGCGAGCGTCACTGAGTTTGCCCATGCCCCCTCTCGAGAGGGATGGTGGCAAATTTCAGGCACGGGCACGATAAGCCCTTCATCTTATGGAGAGGCCTATGAAATACGTCCGCATGCCCATCGAAACCGAATCGCCCGAGGAGTACGGTTATGGGCGGATTCGCTACAACCTGTCGGAAAGCTCGGTGGCCGACCAGACGCTCGCCGGCCTGAATCTGCAGATTCCCGACCTCAAGCTGCTGTACGGCGAACACCGTGGCGGCGCGTCGCTACGCGCATTGATCGCCGGCGACAACACCGGCGTGAGCGTCGACGATGTGCTGGTCACGACCGGCGCGGCCGGAGCGCTCTTTATCATCGCCACCGCGCTGCTCAGTTCGTACGACCATCTGGTCGTCGTGCGCCCGAACTACGCCACCAATCTGGAGACGCCGAAAGCCATTGGCTGCCGGGTCACCTGTGTCGATCTGCTGTTCGAAGAAGGCTTTGCGATCGACTTCGACAAGCTTGCCGCCGCGATCACGCCATCCACGAAAGTCATCAGCGTGACGTGTCCGCACAATCCCACCGGCGTCATGTATTCCGAGGGCGAACTGCACGGGCTCGTCGAACTCGCGCGCAGGCACGGCTGCTATCTGCTGGTCGACGAAACCTATCGCGATCTGTCGTTCGGCCGGACATTGCCGTTGGCGGCATCGCTGGGCTCGCATGTCATCAGCGTGTCGTCGTTATCGAAAGCGTATGGCGTGCCGGGCATCCGGCTGGGATGGATCGTGACGAAAGACGCGCATTTGCAGCAGCTCTTCCTCGCGGCAAAAGAGCAGGTCAGCATCTGCGGCAGCGTGATCGACGAATGGGTGGGCGAGCAGATCCTCGCGCGACGCGCGGCCATTCTGGAGCCGACCCTCGCGGAAATGCGCAGCCGTCTTGCGCTGGTCACGGAGTGGATCGCCAATGAGGCCTGCCTGGAGTGGGTGGCGCCCTCAGGCGGCGTGGTCTGCTTTCCGCGCATGCGCGTGGAGCCGGCCGGCGGCACCGACGCGTTCTATCGGCGGCTGATCGACGTGCAGGGAACCTACGTCGGCCCGGGTCATTGGTTTGAGATGTCAGATGCCTATTTCCGGCTGGGCTACGGCTGGCCGACGCGTACTGAACTGGAGGCGGGGTTGAAGGGGATATCTATGGCGCTGCGCGGTTGAGTCAAATACCAGATCGCCTGTTTAAAAGCCATCCCTCAAGAAATAATAATCGCCGAATCAGCACTCGATAAACAATCGTTGGCAAACGATTGCTGAGGAATAGAAAGAAAAAATCGGCATGACGAAAATTCAGGGTTAATCCGGTATAAAGATTGCATCTTTGTCCGCCGATATACCTCATGCAGTGCTAGTGAAGTGCAAGGGCGTCGACGCGAAGATCGTCGCAGGGAGGCACTTCTCCGGCACGGCAAACAAACTACATAACCTGAGAGAAAGCACGATCCGGCCCCCTCGTAGCGAGTGAGGTGCCGGCGTGTTTTGGTTTTCTTCACGCGCGTTCAACGAGGAGAACGAAGTGGAACATTCAACGCCCGAGCGGCACCTGGAAATGACCGAGCTCAGCGCGGTCAGCGCTGCGCTAAATCGTGTTCAGGCCGTGATCGAATTCGATCTGCACGGTATCGTCCTGCATGCCAACGACAACTTCCTGAAGACCCTCGGCTACACGCTCGACGAGGTCCGCGGCCAGCATCACCGCATGTTTTGCGAACCCGCTTACGCCGATAGCGCCGCGTATCGCCAGTTCTGGGAGAAGCTTGCGCGCGGCGAGTTCGATCATGGCGAGTACCAGCGCGTCGGCCGGGGCGGCCGCGAGATCTGGATCAACGCCTCGTATAACCCGGTGTTCGACGCGGACGGCAAGCCTTACAAGGTCATCAAGTTCGCCACCGACATCACCGCGACGCGCCAGCAGAACGCCGAATACGAGGGCAAGGTGCGCGCGCTCGACCGCGCCCAGGCCGTGATCGAATTCGATCTGTCCGGCATGGTGCTGTTCGCCAACCAGAACTTCCTCGACACGCTCGGTTACCGGCTCGACGAGATCCAGGGCAAGCATCACCGCCAGTTTTGCGACGAGGCGTATACGGCCAGCGCGGAATACCGCGATTTCTGGGCCAAGCTCAATCGCGGCGAATTCGATGCGGGGCGCTACAAGCGCATCGCCAAAGGCGGCCGCGCCGTGTGGATTCAGGCCACCTACAACCCGATCTTCGACGTCGGCGGCCGGCTTCATAAGGTGATCAAGTTCGCCACCGACGTCACCGCCCAGGTCGAACTGGAAGAGCGCGTGCGCCGCCGCGCGGACGACGATCAGCGCAAGGTCGCGGCGCTGTTGAACGTGGTCAGCAAGGCCGCGGCGGGCGATCTGACCGGCTCGGTCAACGTGTCCGGCAACGAGCCGATCGATCAGCTCGCCGCCGGCATCAAGCGGATGATGGACGATCTGCGCGGCGTGATCGGCAAGGTGGTGGAGTCGGCGGGCGGTTTCACGGCGTCGTCGCAGGATATCGCCGGGCGCGCCAACACGGTGGCAAGCGGCGCGCAGTTGCTCGGCGCGACGGTCGAAGAAATGAACGCGTCGATCGAGGAACTGACCGCTTCGATCAATTCGATTGCCGACAATTCGCGCAGCGCCGACAACCTCGCCAAAGACACCCAGCAGGAAGCCGAGCGCGGCGCCAAGGCGATTGCCCGTTCGATCGAGGCGATGGAGCTGATCAATAAGTCCTCCGAAGATATCAGCGAGATCATCAAGGTGATCGGCGAGATTGCCAGCCAGACCAACCTGCTGGCGTTCAATGCGGCGATCGAGGCGGCGCGTGCGGGCGAACACGGGCTCGGCTTCTCGGTGGTGGCCGACGAAGTGCGCAAGCTCGCCGAGCGTTCGTCGCAGGCGACCAAGGAAATCTCGAAGCTGATCAACGAATCGGTCAAGCGGGTGACCCAGGGCAGCGAGATTTCGAAGCAGGCGGGCGAGGCGTTCGACAAGATCGTCAACGGCGTGAGCCGCACGACGCACGCGATCTCGGAGATTTCCTGCGGCGCGGACGAGCAGCTCATCGCGGCTCGCGAGGTCAGCGCGGCGATCCAGCAGGTCGCCGAGGAGACCGAGAAATCCGCCGGCGCCTGCGACACGATTGCGCGCGCCAGCGCCACGCTGATGCAGGGCGCGGAAACGCTCGATCAGACGGTCACGCGCTTTGTCGTCTAACGCGGGAGGCGCCGTGGATACGGAGCGTGAGGTCGATCAGGCGACCCGCCGGGCGTTTTTCGACCAGGTGCGGCGCCACACCGGCATCGCCATGAGCGAGCGCAAGTGGACCTTGCTGGAGGGCCGCTTGCGCCGGCGTCTGCGCGAGCTGGCGCTCACCGGCTACCGGGACTACTTGCACGTGCTGGAGGCGAAGCCGGACGAGGTGCGCGATTTCATCGATCTGGTCACCACCAACGAGACCTCGTTCTTTCGCACGCCGCGCATCTGGGAGTACTTCGCCGGGCAATTCCTGCCGCGCTGGTTCGACGCACATGCCGACACGCCCTTGCGGGTGTGGTCGGCGGCGGCGTCGAGCGGGGAGGAGGCGTATACGGTGGCGATGCTGTGCGAGGAGTTTCGCAGCCGCCATCCGGCGTTCCGCTACCGCATTCTCGCCACGGACATCGGCGACGCGATCCTGCGCAAGGCAGCGGCTGCGCACTACCAGGGCCGCAGCATCGACGGGTTGCAGCAGTCGCATCCCGAGTTGCTGGCGAAATACTTCGTCGCGGCGGACGGCGGCTTTAGCGCAGGGCCGGCGTTGCGCGCGAATGTGAGCTTTCGCAGGTACAACCTGCACGAGCCGCCGCGCGACATCGGCGCCATGGATGTCACGCTGCTGCGCAACGTGCTGATCTACTTCGATACCGACGGCCAGCAGGCGGTACTCGAAAACGTGCGTCGCGCGATGGCCCCCGAGGGCGTGTTGATCGTTGGGGAATCCGAATCGTTGAGCCGCTTCGAGATGGGTTTCGCGTTCGAGCAGCCGCTCATCTACCGCAACGGGAGGCGCCCGTGACCGACGACGTCCGCGAGATTCAGGTGCATATGTGCGCGATCGGCATCGGCCAGGGGCGCGACGTGTTGCGCGCCACGCTCGGCTCGTGCGTCGGCATTGGCCTGCTGTGGCGCGAGCGCGCAATTTATGGCCTCGCGCATTGCCTGCTGCCCGACGCACCCACCCGGCCCGAGGGCAACGGCGCCAAATATGTGACTCAGGCCATTCCCTCGCTGCTCCGCTTGATGCAGGTCGAACGGGCTTCGCACGATGCGCTGGAGGCCGTGCTGGCAGGCGGCGCGAATATGGTCCATTACGAACGCCGGCCGGCGCACGCGCCGATCGGCGAACAGAATGTCCGCACCGCGCAGCAGTTGCTCGCAGCGCTCGGCGTGCGCGTGGTGCATGTGGATGTGGGTGGCGAATGCGGCAGGCAACTGCTGATCGATTGCCATCAGCATGCGTTCGCCGTGAAAAAATTTACCCGCACGCTCTGAACGGGGGCCTCAGCATGGATATCAACGCTACGTCCGCGAGCAGTTCTGCCGTCGAACTGTTCGGCTCATTCCATCTCGGCGAGACCGAACTCGCGCTGCCGGTCGCGGCCTTGCAGGAGGTGGTCAACTATCCGTCGGCCGTCACGCCGGTGCCGCTTGCGCCCACTCATCTGCTCGGACTCTTCAATCTGCGCGGCACGCTGATTCCCATTGTCGACCTGCGCCAGTTGCTGCATTTGCCGGACGACACCGCGCGCGCCGCCAGCAAGATCGCCATCGTCGAACTGGGCGACGTGCGCGTGGGGCTGCAGTTCGATACGACCGGCGAAATCCTGCGCGTGCCGGCTGCGCAGAAGACTACGTTCGAGCGTACGGACCACGCTCCGCCGATCATCTGCGGTGCGCTGAAACTCGACGGCGGCGAGCGGATCCTGCAGATCCTCTCGGCAGCCGCGCTACTTGGCTTGCCCGACGTGCCGCAGTTGCATCATCGCGCCGCGGCGACGGAGCGGCGCGTGCAGCAGGCACAGCGTCGCCAGACTGTGTCGTTTCGCGTCGCCGGGGCGCATCTCGCGCTGCCGATGGCCGCGATTCAGGAGATCATCCGCGTGCCGGCCATGCATCCGTCGCCGCTCGCCGACGAGGTCTGCATCGGCATGCTGAACCTGCGCGGCACGACGGTGCCGGTGATCGACTTTGCCCGCTTCATGGGCCTTGCACGTGACGACGCGACAGCGTCCGGCCACGCCGCGGCTTCCGATGAACGGCGCATTGTGGTGCTCAACCAGTACGACGTGCATGTCGGCCTGATGGTCGACGAGGTGCGCAGCATCGTCGGCTACCGCGACGACGAACTGATGGTGATGCCCGCCTATAGCCGCCGGCACGTTGCCTTGTTCGCGGGTTGCCTCGGCAACGAAGGACGCGACAGCATCATCCTGCTGAGTCCGGATGCGCTCTGCACGCATCCGCAGATTGCCGCCGTGGCTCAGGGTCATCGCGACCTGTACCGCGACAGAACCCAGACGGAGGCTTCGAACCGGCGCGGCGGCACGCGCGAGACCTATGTGACGTTCCGCCTCGGACATCTGCTCGGCGTGCGCATCGGCCAGTTGCGCGAGGTGATCGACTACTCGGACGAGATCGTCGCGACGCCGGGCGCGCCCGCTTTCGTGCGCGGCGTGCTGCATCTGCGCCGCGAACTCCTCACGGTGATCGACGTGCGCGCCATGTACGGCATGCCGCCCTACGAAGACCCGACGCACGCGAAGATCCTGATCGTCGAACATCGCGGCGAGAAGTACGGACTCGTGGTCGACGCGGTCGACAACATCGTGACCATCGAGTCCGGCAGCCGGATTCCGGTCCCGGCCATGCTGACGCGCCAGCTCGGCAACGGCTGGGGCAACGGCATGACGGAAGCCGTCGAGTTGCCGGGACGCGGCACCTTGATGCTGATCGACCTGGCCACGCTGTGCGAACGCGTCGCGGTGGAGTCGGTGGCCTGACGGCCGCCGCGCTTTTTTTGCGCCGCGGCTCCGCGCCTACTGTTCGGCGACCGGTTCGGCGACCGGTTCCGCCGGCGACTGCGCCACGTTCGCGAGTCCGCAGAACCAGTCGCCGCTGTGAGGCGGATATTGCCAGCGCGTGTCCTGCTTCAGGACCGTCGCGCACTGGTCATGCAAGGTGATGCCCGGATCGGCGGAAGTGCATTGCAGGGCCACCGTTGCGGTGGCTGCGTTGGCTGCGGTGGCCGCCCTGGCTGCGTTCGCGGCGTCGGCCGTGTCCGCCTTGCCCGCGTCAGGTTGCGCATGCGCGATGGCGCGCCGGTCCGGGTCGCGGGATAACTCATGCGAACCCGGTGCCGGCTGGTCGGGCTTGTCCGGCTGAGCCGCCGGGCCGCCTTGCGGGAGGCTCGCCAGCAGGCGCTGCAACTCTTCGATGCGCCCGGTGTACCAGGTTTTCAGGCAGGCTTCGTCGCTGCAGTTCGCTTCGCGCCAGGCCCATTTGCTGTCGCTGTCGGCGCGGAACGCCTTGGGGTTGGCGACGGCGCGGCGCGCCTGACGGTACAGCTTGCCGAGCAGGTCGTCGAGGGTGGACAGATCGGCTCGATGGCAGATCAATTGCTCCGGGACCGAGCGGCCCTTGTTGCAATCGAAGCTGGTCGCATGGGCCGGCAGGTGGATGAGCAGCAAGCTCGCGAGAGTGGCAGTGCGGAATATCTTCATGGCGGTACCGGCGAAACAGGGGTTCGGGGTGTGCGATGAATGATCGGCTGAACTGGAATCGCGCAGACCTCAAAAAAAGGACGAGTTTGCGATCTGCTTACCAAATGTTTCCCATACGGTTTCCTGCGCGGCCACGAATGACCTGCGGCGTTCATCGGGATGCGGTACGCTAGCTTTCGCAGCGACCAGCAAACCGCGACAATCAGAAAACCGCCCCGACCTCAGGAGGCCGCAATGCGAAGACAGTTCGTGCAGTGCTGTTATGCAGGGTTGACCAGTCTGTTGCTCGTGCCCGCTGCCGCCTTTGCGCAGACCCAGGCCGTCACCAATGGTCCGGTGAACCTTCGTGCCGGGCCCGCACGAGACTATCCGGTGGTGTCGCAATTGCCGGGCGGCGCACCCGTCACGGTGATGGGCTGCGTGGCCGGTTATAGCTGGTGCGATGTCGCACTGCCGAACCTGCGCGGCTGGGTATATGCAGGCCGTATCAGCTACCCTTATCAAGGTAACCCGGTGCCGGTGCTGAACTACGGCACGGTGATCGGTTTGCCTATCGTCACGTTCTCGATCGGCACGTATTGGGGCAACTATTACCGTGGGCGGCCGTGGTATCGCGATCAATCGCGTTGGGCGCATCGCCCGCCGCCGCGCCCGCCGCATTCCGGCGCGGGACGCCCGCCCGGACGTCCGCCCGGTCCGCCGCCGGGTGGTCCAGGCGGCAAGCCGCCAGGCGGGCGCCCACCGGGGAATGCGGGTGGACGGCCGCCGGGTAATGCGGGCGGCAGGCCGCCGGGCGGCCAGCCCCCAGGCGGCCAGCGTCCCGGCGCAGGCGGGCAGCGCCCGGGCGGTTCAGGCGGCTCCGGTGGCCGGCCACCGGGAGGCGGAGGCCGGCCGGGCGGAGGTGGCGGGGGTGGCAAGCAGGGCAGGCCGCCGCAGGGCAACTAGGCGGATCTCACCGCATCTCATTGGAGACAGGAGTAATGGCATTGGGTGAACACAAGACGGGCGGCGCGATGGCGGTCGGTCTCGCGACCGTGGCCGCCGACGGCACGATCCTCGATAGCTGGTTTCCCGAGCCCGAGCTGGCCGACGAGCCGCTCGCCGGGGGCACGGTGCGTCTGTCGCACGACGACGTGTCGCGGGCGATCGGCGACGCGGCCGCGAACTGCCTCGGCCCCGACGAGCGTCGCGGCGTCGAGGTGGTCGGCGTGCGGACCGCGATCGCGTCGCTTGCCGAGCCGCCGCTCGATGCGCATGACGTCTACCTGCGCCTGCATCTGCTCAGTCACCGGCTGATCAAACCGCACGAAGCGAATCTGAACGGATTGTTCGGATTGCTTGCCAACGTCGCATGGACCTCGTTCGGCCCCTGCGCCGTGGAGGCGGTGGCCCAGATCCGGATGAAGGCGCGCGCCGCGCGCACCTCGTTCGAAGTCACCAGCATCGACAAATTCCCGCGCATGACCGATTACGTCGTACCGTCGGGCGTGCGCATCGCCAATGTGGACCGGGTGCGCCTCGGCGCCTATCTTGCGCCCGGCACCACGGTGATGCACGAGGGCTTCTGCAATTTCAACGCGGGCACGCTCGGCGTTTCGATGGTCGAAGGGCGCATCAGTTCAGGCGTGGTGGTCGACGACCACAGCGATATCGGCGGCGGCGCGTCGATCATGGGCATGCTCTCGGGCGGCGGCAAGCAGGTGGTTTCGGTAGGCAAGCGCTGCCTGCTGGGCGCGAATGCGGGTATCGGCATTTCGCTCGGCGACGACTGCGTCGTCGAAGCCGGTTGCTATGTCACGGCGGGCACACGGGTGAGCTTGCCGGACGGTTCGGTGGTCAAGGCCGCGACGCTGTCGGGGCAGCCCGACTGGCTGTTCCGGCGCAATTCGCAAAGCGGCGCGGTCGAAGCGATTCCGCGCAACAAAGCATGGGGGCAACTGAATCCGGATTTGCACAAGCACAACTAGGTGGCCGGCATGGCCTCGCCATGCCCGATGGATCAATTGATGCGTCCAGGCGTAAACCCCAGTGTGCCGTAGGCCCAAACCTGCCGATGTTGCGATAGGGGGCTCAGATATGACTTGCCAGGTGACACCAGGTGACACGGTTGGAGCAGCGTCTGACAGCACCCGCTATCCATCGGGGCTGGCTGAGCAATTGCTGGCCTCCGAGCGCAGCGTACTGCGGCTGATCACGCGCAATACGCCGCTGCCGGAACTGCTGGACGAAGTGTGCCGCTACGCGGAGGCCCTGCTCGGCGAGGCCGCGAGTTGTTCAATCCTGCTGCTCGACGAGGACGGCGTCCATGTGCGCGCCGGCGGTGCGCCCTCGCTGCCGAAGTCCTATACGGCCGCGCTCGACGGCGCCGTCATCGGTCCTCAGGTCGGCTCGTGCGGCACGGCGATGTACCTGCGGCGCATGGTGGTGGTCGAGGACATCGAAACGGATCCGCTGTGGGCGGACTACCGGCAGCTCGCCTTGCCGATCGGCCTGCGCGCCTGCTGGTCGGTTCCGTTCGAGAACGAAGAAGGCAGGGTACTCGGCGCCTTCGCGGTCTACCATCGCACGCGGCGGCGCCCCGGTCTCGAAGAAGAAGCGATGCTGCGCAATATCGGCCGCAGTGTCGGCCTCGCGGTCCACCAGGACGCCATCGCGCAACGCCTCGCGCAAAGCGAAGAACATCACCGTCTGGTGGTCGATCACCTGAATGAGGGCATCGTCGTGCAGGCGCGCGGCGGCATCGTGCTGGCCTGCAATCCGAGTGCGCAGCGCATGCTGCATGCGGGGGCGGACCTGATCGGCCGCGATATCCTGACCGTGATGGTGCGCGCCTATCATGAAGACGGCACGCCGATCGCTCACGCCGACCGCCCGACGGTGCGCGCGCTCGCCACCGGCAAAGCGCAGCTCGGCCTGACGCTCGGGCTCGAACTCACCGACGGCGAGATCATCTGGATCACCCTGAACGTGGTGCCGATCCTGAAGCCCGGCGAGCGCGAGCCGGGTTCGGTACTGGTCTCGTTCACCGATATCGGCCCGGTGCGCCAGGCCCAGCAGCAACTCAAATACCTCGCCACCCGCGATTCGCTCACCGGCCTCTATAACCGCGCCTACCTGACCGAGCGGATGCGCGACCTGTTCGAGCCGTCGGGGCTGGAGACCGAGCTGGCGCGTGTCGCCGTGCTGTTCGTCGATCTGGACGGCTTCAAGAAGGTCAACGACACGGCCGGCCACGAAGCGGGCGACGCGCTCCTGTGCAGCGTGGCGCGCCGGCTGGCGTCGTGCGTCGCGCCGGAGGACACGCTTGCGCGGGTAGGCGGCGACGAGTTCGTGATCGTCGTGAGCGGCTACAACGACACCGGCGATCTGATCGCGCTGGCGCGGCAGATTCTCGAGACGGTGGGCGTGCCGTTCGCCGTGGCCGACAACGAGTACTACCTGGGCGCGTCGATCGGCATCAGCCTGTTTCCGGAAGACGGCCTCGATGTGCCCACCCTGATGCGCAATGCCGACTCGGCGATGTACTCGGCCAAGCAGCGCGGCCGCAACAACTTCCAGTTCTTTACGGCGGAGCTGAACCAGCATCTGCAACGACGTTTTGCCATCGAGCAGTTCCTGCGCCGCGCGCTGGCGGCGGGCGAGCTGAGTCTCGTCTACCAGCCGATCATCGACAGCCGGCTCGGCCGCACGGTGGGCGCGGAAGCGCTGCTGCGCTGGTACAACAGCGAACTGGGCGACGTGTCGCCGGTGGAGTTCATCCCGGTCGCGGAGGACACGGGGCTGATCGTCGCAATCGGCACCTGGGTGCTGGAGCGCGCCTGCGAGCAACTGGCCGAATGGCGGCGCACCCTCGCGCCGGACCTTGTGATTGCGGTCAATCTCTCGCCGCGCCAGGTGAGCGAGGGGCTGGTCGAGCGCATCGAGCGCTGTCTTGCACGCTGCGGACTCGGACCCGATGCGCTGGAGCTCGAGATTACCGAGCGCCTGCTGATGAGCGACAGCGAAACCGTGCTGCCGATCCTGAGCGCGCTCAGCAACATGGGCGTGCGGATCTCCGTCGACGATTTCGGCACCGGCTATTCGTCGCTGTCGTATCTGAAGCGTTTTCCGCTGCATAACCTGAAAATCGACCGCTCGTTCGTGGCCGGTCTGCCGGACCATCGCGACTCCATCGCGATCACCCAGGCCGTGGTGGCGATGGCGCATTCGCTCGGCATGAACGTCACGGCCGAAGGGGTGGAGACGGCGGCGCAGGCGTCGTTTCTGCGCTCGATCGAGTGTGACAAGCAGCAGGGCTATCTGTTCAGCCGCCCGGTGGCGGCGAGCGCCTATGCGCGCAGCCTGGCGGAAACCGGCCAGCCGGCCGGCGAGGCGGGGGTGTTGCGGCAGATGGAGTAAGGTGCCGGGAGCGGCGTCGCATCGCCAAGCGCCGCCGCTTCGTCTAAAGTCATGCATTCCTCCCCCTCTCGACCAACGAGGTCACGAATGCAACTGATCGGCATGCTGGACTCCCCCTATGTGCGTCGCGTAGCGATTTCGCTGGCCGTGCTCGACCTGCCTTTCGAGCATCGCAGCGTGTCGGTGTTTCGCCAGTTCGACGAATTCGCGAAGATCCATCCGGTGGTCAAGGCGCCGACCTTTATCGAGGACGACGGCACCCTGCTGATCGATTCGAGCCTGATCCTCGATCATCTCGACCATAAGGTCGAGCCTGCCCGCCGTCTGCTGCCCGAGGAGCCCGCGGCGCGGCTGCAGGCGCTGAGCCTGATCGGCTTCGCGCTCGCAGCCACCGAAAAGGCCATGCAGACGGCCTACGAGCGCAATCTGCGGCCGCAGGAGTTTCAATTCGAGCCGTGGGTCGAGCGGATCCAGAAGCAGATGCACGCCGCGTTCGGCGAACTCGAGACGCGTCTGGCGGGCCGCGAGGGCTGGCTGTTCGGCGAGCGCCTGATGCAGCCGGATATCACGGTGGCCGTCGCCTGGCGCTTCACGCAGTTCATGCTGCCGGGCGTGCTCGATGACGCGCGTTATCCGGCGCTGGCGGCGTTTTCCGCACGCGCCGAGGCGCTGCCGGCGTTTATCGGCGCGCCGCTCGAGTAACCCGGGTTCTTGCCCGAACCGCGCCGCGTCCCGCCGGCCGGCCCTGAGCGGGCCGTTCGGCGCGCGGTGGCGGATTGTTCACATTCCTCGACAAGTCCCTTCGCTTTCCGGCTATTTATCCGCGCGCGGCGGATGCCTAGAATCCCACCATCGAAACGAAAGTAGCGTCTCGCCGAAGCGGCCCGACGCGGTCGGGAGAGGGAAATGCGAGCATTAATCGAAAGACAGCTTTATCACCCATCGGTGGTCCTGCCGATGGTGGCCTTGATGCAAATGATGGTGGCGCAGGATTTCAACCTGAGCCAGGTGGGCCTGATGGTGGCCACGAAGGGCGCCCGGGCGGCGCTGCAACGCTCGCGCGAACTGATCTGCGCGGCACACTGCCACGGCTGAACGCGCCGTACCAATCTCCTCCGCGAGCGCTAGCGTAAGATGGCACAACGCTGCCATCAGCCCTCGGGAGACATGTCATGCCCCAGCATTTCGATGCAGTCGTGATCGGCACCGGACAAGGCGGCTCGCCGCTCACGGTGCGCCTCGGCGCAAGCGGCCGCAAGACAGCCGTGATCGAGCGGGCCGCGTTCGGCGGCACCTGCGTGAACGTCGGTTGCACCCCCACCAAGAGTTATGTCGCGAGCGCGCGCGTCGCGCACGTGGCGCGTCATGCGGCCGGCTACGGCGTGCAGGTGGCGGGCGCGGTGAGCGTCGATCTGGCGCAGGTCAAGGCGCGCAAGGACAGGATCATCGGCGAGTCGCGCAGCGGCGTCGAAAAGTGGCTGCGCGGCGCGGCCAATGTCACCGTGTTGCAGGGTCATGCGCGTTTTACCGGTCCGCATGCGCTGAGCGTCAGCGGAGCCGACGGCCGGATCGTCGACGCACTCGAAGCGGACGAGATCTTCATCAACACCGGCACGCGTGCGGTCGTGCCGCCGCTCGACGGCATCGAGCGCATCCGCTACTACACCAATTCCACGCTGCTTGAACTGACCGCGTTACCCGAGCATCTGGCGATCGTCGGCGGCAGCTATATCGCGCTCGAATTCGCGCAGATCTTCCGCCGCTTCGGCAGCCGGGTGACGGTGATCGTGCGCGGCGAGCGCGTGCTCGCCCGCGAGGACGCCGACTTCGCGCTGGCTGTGCAGAAGGTGCTGACGCGCGAAGGCATCGAATTTCGTTTTGGCGTGCAACCGCAGCGCGTCGAGCCGCTTGACGGCGAGGGCGTGCGGATCGCGTTCGAAGGCGCGCAGCCCGCCGTCGACGCGTCGCATCTTCTGTTCGCCACCGGCCGCAGGCCGAATACCGACGACCTGGGCCTGGCCGCCGCCGGCCTTGAAACGGACCGGCACGGCACGATTCCGGTCGACGGTTTCTTGCGCACGCGCGTGCCCGGCATCTGGGCGATCGGCGATGTCAACGGCCGTGGTGCGTTCACCCATACGTCCTACGACGACTACCAGATCGTGGCGGCGAATCTCGTCGACAGCGGCACGCGCAGCGCCGATAACCGCATCATGGCGTACGCGGTTTTTGTCGATCCGCCGCTGGCCCGCGTGGGTCTGTCCGAGACCGAGGTGCGCGCCTCCGGCCGCGCCGCGCTGATCTCGACCATGCCGATGTCGCGCGTCGGCCGTGCGCGCGAACGCGGCGAGACCGACGGCTTCATGAAGGTGCTGGTCGACGCGGAAACCAAGCAGATTCTCGGCGCGGCGATTCTCGGCATTGAGGGCGATGAAGCGATTCACACCTTCATCGACATCATGACGGCCGGCGCGCCGTATCCGACGCTGCAGTACGCGATGCATGTCCATCCGACCATCAGCGAACTGGTGCCGACCTTGCTCGACGGCCTGAAGCCAATGAAGTAAAACTTCGCGCCGCGGTCCGGCGCACGTGCATGAGACGCTTTGCAACTGCTGACCTTGGGAGTCGCCATGCCGGTGACCGGCAATCTGTTTGATATCGGTTCAACGCAAGGCGCCGACGAGCGCTTCGATACGCTCGTCGAGCAGGGCGGCATGACGATCGAGCGCATCGTCTCAACTGGACAGGCGAGTCCACCGGGCTTCTGGTACGACAGTCCGCGCGACGAATGGGTCGTGCTGCTGACGGGCGCGGCGAGCCTCGAGTTCGAAGGCGACCCGCAACTGCACGCGCTGCAGGCGGGCGATCATGTGCTGATCGAGGCGCATTGCCGGCATCGGGTAGCGTGGACGCATGAGACGGAGCCGACGGTGTGGCTGGCGGTTCACCATGAGGCGGGCGTATGACCCTGACGACACGCGCCAACCTCAATCCAACGATCGCCCGGATAGGCCTGATTTCCGACACGCACAATCTCGTGCGACCGGAAGCGTTGCAGCATCTCGCGGGCTGCGATGCCATTATCCATGCGGGCGATATCTGCGAGCAGGCAGTGCTCGATGCGCTCGAACGGATTGCGCCCGTCACCGCAGTGCGCGGCAACAACGACACCGGCGACTGGGCCCGCGCACTCCCCACGCAGGCGATGCTCACGGCGCAGCAGGTGACGATTCTGGTGGTGCACGACATCGCCGAGGTGGAGGCCGATCCGCGCAGCAAGGGGATCGGCGTCGTCGTCACCGGGCACTCGCACAAGCCGCTGATCGACGAGCGCGACGGCGTGCTGTTCGTGAACCCGGGTAGCGCGGGGCCGCGGCGCTTCAGGCTGCCGGTGTCGGCGGGACTGTTGATCGTCGACGGCGCGCGTGCGACGGCCACGCTGCATACGCTGCTGACGTAAAAACGGGTCGCCCATGCCGAGGCATGGGCGACCCGTTTGTCTGCACGAGGCCGTTGGCCCTGGCCGTTGGATCAGGCCGCGCGCTTAAGCCCGTGCCGTCGCGCCCGACGCATACTCCTCATCCATCTCTTCGGCCTCGCGCTCGCCGCGCAGCACGGCGTGCGCTTCAGCACGCGTGGCGACGCAGGGACCCGAGCCGAGCAATGGCTGGCGCGCGGTTTCGCGCAAGGCAAGCACCGACACGATACCGATCAGCGAGGCGCCCATCAGATAGTACGCGGGCATCATCAGATTGCCGGTGCGATCGACGAGCCATGCGGCCACGAGCGGCGTGGTGCCGCCGAACAGCGAGACGGAGATATTGAAGCCGATCGCCAGCGCGCCATAACGGATCCGCGTGGGGAAGAGCGCCGGCAATGCCGACGGCATCACGCCCGTGAAGCACGACAGCAGCACGCCGAGAATCAGCAGGCCGCCGAACACCGGCAGCATCGCGCCCGTGCGGATCAGCAGGAGGGCCGGAATCGACAGCGCGAACAGGCCCACGCAGCCCAGCAGCATCACCGGCTTGCGGCCGATCGTGTCGGACAGGCGGCCGGCGAACAGCGTCATCGGCATCATCAGCACCATCACCAGCAGCACCAGAAAGAGGCCGTGCGTTTCGTCGAAGTGCAGCGTCGACGACAGATAGCTCGGCAGATACGACAGCGCCATGTAGTCGGTCACGTTGAAGATCAGGACGAGGCCGACGCACAGCAGCAAGGGTTTCCATTGCTTCGCCAGCAAATCGCGCAACGATTGCGTGGGCAGCGCCTTGTCTTCCGCTTCGCGCTCCTCCGCCTGCTTCTTGAACGCCGGCGTTTCTTCGAGTTTCATGCGGATGTAGAGACCCACCAGACCCAGCGGCCCGGCGATCAGGAACGGCACGCGCCAGCCCCACGACAGCAGCGCTTCGTGCGACAGCGTGGCCGTCAGCACGGCGACGGTGCCGGCGCCGAGCACATAGCCGATCAGCGTGCCGAATTCGAGGAAGCTGCCCATGAAGCCGCGGCGCTTGTCGGTCGAGAATTCGGCGATGAAGGTCGCCGCGCCGCCGTATTCGCCGCCGGTCGAAAAGCCCTGCACCAGACGCGCGACGAGCAGCAGTGCCGGGGCGAGGATGCCGATCGACGCATAGCTCGGAATCAGGCCGATCGCGAAGGTGCCGGCGGCCATCATGATCATGGTCATGGCGAGTACGCGCTGGCGGCCGATGCGGTCGCCGAGCGGCCCGAACACCATGCCGCCGACAGGCCGCACGAGGAACGCCGCCGCGAAGGTGCCGAAGGTGGCGATCAACTGCGCGGAGGGGCTGCTCGAGGGGAAGAACACCCGGCCGAGCGTCACGGCGATGTAGCTGTACACGCCGAAGTCGAACCATTCCATGGCGTTGCCGAGCGCCATGGCGCCGACTGCACGTTTGAGGAGGGATTTGTCGACGACCGTGATGTCGTCGAGGGTGAGGCGTTGTTCCTGCTTTTTGTGTCGCCAGAAGCCGTTGCTGGAAGCGGTCAAGGTGAAAACTCCAATGACTGCGACGAAACTCATGAAAACGCACATGAACGTTCCGCCACGGGTGCTGGGAAAGTGCAGTTTCGCGAACCGGGCGAGGGCGAATGCCGGGCTTCGATGGACCTGACGGGGCGGCGGCGCGAAAAAAAGAAACGCCGATGCCCGCGCCATGTCGCCTACGCGCATGTCGCGAAAAATTGCACTGCTCTAGGTGCTGCTGATTGTTTGCAACTGCGTGGCCGTGGAAGGGGGGCAGTTGCATGAGGACGCTGGGGAAGCCTGAAACCGCCCGGGCGCCGCTGAAAGGCTTGGCACGAAAAAGGCCGGTGATGAGCGCGAGAATCTCGCGACGTAACCGACAAGCCTTCTTGTATAAAAACTGTTCAAACCGCTATGAGTCGCGCACGGCGCCGCACAGTGAATTGAACGCGAATGATGGTGAATTGCTGTTGGAACGAAGAACATGATAGCACGATGACGGAGGATCGCGCAAACGCAGCGGCCCGGCGGAGCGGGTCGAGGCGGCGGAATCCCTTGCGGGGCGGGGGATCCGGGAGAGTGAGAAAATTTGAAACGGGGGCTTAAAAGTGGCCTGTGCAACGACCCGCCAGGAGGTCCAGGCCCAACCGGACAGGCGAAAAAAATCCGCGCACGCGGCGCGGATTTTTCGTCGGACGGGCATCGAATGCACCCGGCGATGCGTGGCCCTCACGGGCGCCTATCGGATCAACTCTCCGACGGCGGCACGAACCCCGACGCCTGGTCGGCGCCTTCGCCGAAGAAGAACTTCTCGGTCTGCTTCATCAGATACTGGCGCGCGCGCGGATCGGCCATATTCAGGCGGTTTTCGTTGATCAGCATGGTTTGCTGCTTGAGCCACGCCTGCCAGGCTTCCTTCGAAATGCTTTCGTAGATCCGCTTGCCGAGTTCGCCCGGCAGCGGCGGGAAATCGAGGCCTTCGGCTTCCTTGCCGAGCTTCGCGCATTGAACCATACGAGCCATGCTGTGCTTCTCCTGTAATCGGTGGGGGCGCTGTTGCGTGCTGGTGCGCACGGTTGCGCGTGGTTGCGTTATATCTCGGGCAGTCGCTTTATGAGGCCGCTCAGAGCTGTTTCATCAGCACGAGCGACTTGCGCTGCCAGTTATAGAGGCGGCGGCGATCTTCCGGCAGGTCGTCGACCGTTGCCTTCACAAAGCCGCGTTTCAGGAACCAGTGTTCGGTGCGCGTCGTCAGCACGAAAATGCGCGTGAGGCCGCGCGCGCGGGCGCGTTGCTCGATGCGCTTGAGCAGCCGCTCGCCGTCGCCGGTGCCTTGCGCTTCGGGGGCGACCGTGAGGCACGCCATTTCGCCGATGCGTTCCTGCGTGTACGGATAGAGCGCCGCGCAGCCGAACAGCACGCCATCGTGCTCGATCACCGAGAAATGGTCGATGTCGCGTTCGATCTGGTGACGGCCGCGCCGCACGAGGGTGCCGTCCGATTCGAGCGGCTCGATCAGCGCCAGAATGCCGCCGACGTCGTCCGGCGTCGCTTCGCGCAGGCTCTCGAGGTTCTCGTACGAGATCATCGTGCCGACGCCATCGTGCAGGAACAGTTCGAGCAGCAGGCTGCCGTCGAGCGCGTAGGGAATGATGTGGGCCCGTGCCACGCCGCCGCGGCAGGCGCGGATCGAATGCTTCAGATAGAAGCCGGCGTCGCCGGTGACTTCGCCGCTTTCGTGCAGCTTGTACGCGTCGTCCAGCGACAGTTCGCGCATCAGTTCGGGACCGTCCTCGCCGTCCTGCATCAGGCCGGGCGTTTCGGTCAGGAACACGATCTTGTCGGCGCGCAGCGCGATGGCCGCCGCCGAGGCGACGTCTTCCATGGACAGATTGAAGGCCTCGCCGGTAGGCGAGAAACCGAGCGGCGACAGCAGCACGAGCTTGCGGCTCGCGAGCGAATGGCGGATCGAGTCCGCGTCGATCTTGCGCACCACGCCGGTGTGGGCGAAGTCGACGCCGTCCAGAATGCCGACCGGCCGCGCCGTCACGAAGTTGCCGGACACCACGCTGATGTGCGCGTGCGCCATCGGCGTGTTCGGCAAGCCCTGGCTGATGGCGGCTTCGATGTCGAGACGCACTTCGCCCGCCGCTTCTTTCGCGGATTCGAGCGCGCGCGCATCCGTGATGCGCATGCCGTGCGAAAACTCGGACTCCACGCCGTGCAGGCTCATCTGCTCTTCGACCTGCGGTCGCGAGCCGTGGACGAGCACGATCTGGATGCCCATGGCCTGCAACAGCGCGATGTCGGAGACGAGCGCATTCAGCAGCCCCTGATGCACCACCTCGCCGCCGAACCCGACGACGAACGTCTTGTTGCGGAACGCGTGGATATAGGGGGCAACCGAGCGCATCCAGTCGACGAATTGCGCGTGTTGCGAGTCGGATTCCGTAGCGCCGGACGTGGCCGGAGCGCTCGCGGGCGTGGGGACGAGGTCGGTTTGGGAATTCATGCCCGGGATTATAATGCGCCCCCATGTCGAATGTACCCAAAAGTCCCGCTCCGGCGAACGAGAAAACGGCGCGAGGCGCCGCATCAGACCCATCGCGCGAGTCGCACGGCGAGGCGCAGCGGCGTGCGTCGCCGGCCGGCGGCGCGCAACAGCGGCCGCAGAAGGCTCCACAGAAGGCTCCTCAGAAGGGGCCGCAGCCGCGTCCGGCGCAGCCAGGAAAAACAAGCCAGGCGCAACCGCAGCGCGCGCGTGACGACGCGCGCCGTCAGGCGGATGCAGGTCAGGGGACGGATCAACGGGAGCGGAATGCGCCTCGCGACGCGCACAACACGGCCGGCCCGACGCGCGGCGCCGACGCTGGGCGCGCGCCTCGCGCACCACGCCCCGTGCGCACGGTCGAACCCAATCCGATTCCACCGATCTCCTTCCCCGAAGCGCTGCCGGTCTCCGGGCGTCGCGACGAAATCGCCCGGGCGATTGCAGAGAATCAGGTGGTGATCGTCTGCGGCGAAACGGGTTCGGGCAAAACCACCCAGTTGCCGAAAATCTGCCTCGCACTCGGGCGCGGGCTCGGCGCGGGCGGCTCGGGACTGATCGGCCACACGCAGCCACGGCGGATCGCGGCATCGGCGACGGGCCGGCGTATCGCCGAAGAACTCGGCACACCGTTCGGCGAAGTGGTCGGCTACAAGGTGCGCTTTACCGACAATCTGTCGCCGGGCGCCTCGGTCAAATTGATGACGGACGGCATCCTGCTCGCCGAAACGCAGACCGATCCGCTGCTCAAGGCCTACGACACGCTGATCATCGACGAAGCGCACGAGCGCAGCCTGAACATCGATTTCCTGCTCGGCTATCTGCGCGAGGTTTTGCCCAAACGTCCCGATCTGAAACTGATCGTGACCTCGGCGACCATCGACGCGGATCGTTTCGCGCGCCACTTCGGCACGGAAGAGAAGCCTGCGCCGGTGATCGAGGTGAGCGGCCGCCTGTACCCGGTCGAGGTGCGCTATCGCCCGGTGGCGGAAGACAGTCCGGCGGTGAAGTCCGCCGAGGGGTCGTCTTCGTCGTCCTCGCGCGAGCGGCCCAAAACCCAGCGCGAGACCGATCGCGACCTGATGGACGCGATCATCGACGCCGTGGACGAACTGTGCCGCGTAGGCCCCGGCGACGTACTGGTGTTCCTGCCGGGCGAGCGCGAGATTCGCGATGCCGCCGAGGCGCTGCGCAAGCACCATCCGCCGCATACGGAAATTCTGCCGCTGTTCGCGCGGCTGTCGGCGGCGGAGCAGGAGCGCGTGTTCCGTTCTTCCAACGCGCGACGCATCGTGCTGGCCACCAACGTTGCGGAAACCTCGCTGACGGTGCCGGGGATCCGCTACGTCGTCGATACGGGTTTGGCGCGCGTGAAGCGCTACTCGTATCGCAACAAGGTCGAGCAGTTGCAGGTCGAGTCCATCTCGCAGGCGGCGGCCAACCAGCGCGCCGGACGCTGCGGCCGGGTCGCGGACGGCGTGTGCATCCGCCTGTACGAGGAAAGCGACTTCCAGTCGCGCGTGCGCTTCACCGATCCGGAGATCCTGCGCTCGTCGCTGGCTTCCGTGATTCTGCGGATGAAGTCACTGCATCTGACCGCAATCGAAACCTTCCCGTTCATCGAGCCGCCGCCCGGCCGCGCGATTGCCGACGGTTATCAGTTGCTGAACGAGCTCGGCGCCGTCGACGACGACAACGAACTCACGCCGCTCGGCCGCGAGCTGGCGCGCCTGCCGCTCGATCCGCGCGTCGGCCGCATGATTCTCGCCGCGCGCGACCAGCAGGCGCTGCGCGAAGTGTTGATCATCGCGAGTGCGCTGTCGGTGCAGGATCCGCGCGACCGGCCGATCGAAGCGCAGGAGCAGGCTGATCAGGCGCATCGGCGCTTCGCCGACGAGCGCTCCGAATTCCTGCAATGGCTCAAGATCTGGAACTGGTTCGACGAGGCGATCGCGCACAAGAAGTCGAACCGCCAGTTGCACGACGAGTGCCGCGCCAATTTCCTCTCGCAACTGCGCCTGCGCGAATGGCGCGACGTGCATTCGCAATTGCTGACGGTGGTGCGCGAGCACGGCTGGCGCATCAACGAGGCCGAGGCGACCTTCGAGCAGATCCACCTGGCGCTGTTGACCGGCTTGCTCGGCAATATCGGCCTGAAAGCCGACGACGAGCCTTACTACCTCGGCGCGCGCACCATCAAGTTTTATCTGTGGCCGGGTTCGGCGCTGGTGAAGAAAGCGGGCCGCTGGGTGATGGCCGCGGAGCTGGTCGAGACGAGCCGCCTGTACGCGCGCTGTATCGCGAAGATCGAGCCGGAGTGGATCGAACAGATCGGCGCGCATCTGTTGAAGAAGTCGCTCTCCGAGCCGCATTGGGAAAAGCGCGCGGCGCAGGTGTCGGCTTTCGAACGGGCGGTGCTGTACGGTCTGCCGATTTATCACCGGCGCCGTGTGAGCTTCGGCAAGCAGGATCCGGCGCGGGCACGCGAGCTGTTCATCCGCGGTGCGCTGGTGGAGGGCGAGTTCGACACGAAGCTGGCGTTCTTCGCGCACAACCGCAAGCTGCTCGCGGACATCGAGCAGCTCGAACACAAATCGCGCCGCCAGGACGTGCTGGTCGACGACGAACTGATTTACGGCTTCTACGATCAGGCGTTGCCGCAAGGCATCTATACGGGCGCGTCGTTCGAGCGCTGGTATCGCGACGAAGTGAAGAAGAGCGGTCAGCCGGAAGACAAGCTGCGTCTGCTGTATCTGTCGCGCGACGATCTGATGCGTCACGAGGCGGCCGGCGTTACCACAGACCTGTTCCCGAAGCGGATGACGATGGCCGGCGTTGAGATGGCGCTGACCTATCATTTCGAGCCGGGTTCGCCGCGCGACGGCGTGACGTTGGCTGTGCCGCTCTATGCGTTGAACCAGGTGGATGCGCGGCGCTGCGAATGGCTTGTACCCGGCATGCTGAAGGAAAAGACCCAACTGCTGCTCAAGTCCTTGCCGCAGAAATTGCGGCGTCATTGCGTGCCGCTGCCGGAATATGCCGCGGGTTTTGCGGACCGCCATGCCGCGCCGCGCTTCGGTGCGGGCGGTTTGCTCGAGTCGCTGATTGCCGATGTCCGCGAGCAGACTCAGGTCGCGATGAAGCAGTCGGACTTCAAGCTCGAGACCCTGGCCGCGCACCTGTTCATGAACTTCAAGGTCGTGGACGAGCATGGGCGGCAACTCGCGATGGGGCGCAATCTGGCGCAATTGCGAGCGGAACTGGGCGGCCAGGCGCAGCAGCATTTTCAGAAGATTGCGTCAGGCGCGGCGGGTGTGGCGTTGGCAGGTGTGAGCGGCGCGGGCGCTGACGGTGCGGCTGGTGACGGACGCGGACAGGGCGGCGATCTGCGTGGCGAGGCCGCTGCGGCGGGCGCTGCGGGTGCAGGGTCGCGCGCAGGCGGAGCGGGCCGTGGCGCGCGCGGGCCGGGTGGCGTAGCCGTGCCGCAGACTGCGTCGCCGGATGCCCCTGCGTCAACCGCGCTCTACGAGAAACTGACGACGTGGAATTTCGGCAAGCTCCCCGAGTTGCTGGAAATCCGTCGCGGCGGCCAGACGCTGTTTGGTTATCCGGCGCTGGTCGATCGCGGCACGCATTGCGATGTCGAGGTATTCGACTCGCCGGACGAAGCCGCGCGCATTCATCGTGCGGGACTGCGGCGGCTGTTTGCGCTGCAGTTGAAGGAGCCGATCAAGTATCTGGAGAAGAACCTGCCGGGGCTGCGCGAGATGGCGATGCAGTTCATGCCGCGCGGCACCCAGGAAGAGTTGCGCGACCAGTTGGTCGATACCGCGCTGGATCGCGCCTGCCTGCAGGATCCGCTGCCGGCCGACGACCTCACGTTCCACACGCGCCGCGACGAGGGCCGTAGCCGCTTGACGCTGCTCGCCCAGGAGATTGCGCGTCTGGTGGGGCAGATCCTCAGCGAGTACGCGACGGTCAACAAGAAGCTGGTGCAGGCGAAGCCGTTTGCGGCGGCTTATGCGGACATGCAGAACCAGCTCGATGCACTGGTCGGCAAACGCTTCGTGATCGACACACCGTATGCGCAGCTCGCGCATTTTCCGCGCTATCTGAAGGGCATCGCGCTACGCATCGACAAGCTGAAGGCCGACTCGGCGCGCGACGCGCGGCAGTTTGCCGAGTTTCATCCCTTGCTGCAGAACTACCAGCGTGCGCTTGCGCAGCGGGGCGGCGTGATGGATGCGTGCTTGTCCGAATTCCGCTGGATGCTGGAAGAACTGCGGATTTCGCTATTCGCGCAGGAGTTGCGCACGCCGATGCCGGTGTCGGTGAAGCGTCTTTACAAGGTGTGGGAGTCGATGCAGCGCTGAGCGCGCAACCGGCGCAAAAAAAAAGGCGCGACACCGACTGGAGGCATCGGTGTCGCGCAAAAGATGCAGGTCCGCCCAGGACCCGCATCCACTCGCTGCTTCCTCTATCGGTTCAGGCGAGACCTCCTTTTACCAGTGCATCCCGGCGCCGATCGACGCGCCGAACTGGCCGCGCGAGTCGCTGGTGCCTTGCACCTTGTAGACCCACTTGCCGGTCTCGGACAGTTGCGACACACCGAGCGCGACGGCCGACTGACCCGCGTAGGTGCCGCCGGCGACCGCTACCATGCCGTGACCCGGCAGGACGGCTTGCGGCAGACCGGCGGCGGCCAGAGCGGACGCCGTGCCGCCGTACGAATCGCGACGGGCCGAACGGATCTTGTCGTCGGTGTAGTTGTTGGCCTGGCCGACGGCGCTGCTCATGCCCGAATTCAACTGATTGACGTTGACGGCGTCCGTGCCTTGCACGCCCGCGGCGACGTTGGTGATCTGACGTTCGCTGCCGGCCGCGCCGACCGAGACCGTGTTGGCGCGATCCGCCACCGAGCCTTGGCCCAACGCCACCGAATTGTCCGCGCCGGCATTCGCTCCGGCGCCGAGTGCCGTGGCGTTGTTGCCGGCGGCCACCGAGTTCGCACCCACCGCGACCGCGTTCGTGCCGCTTGCCCGGGCGTTCGCACCGGCGGCGACCGAGTGGCTGCCGGACGATTGCGCGGCTTCGGTATTGGTGTCGCCGTCGGCGCTGAAGAACGCGCTGCCGGTGTTGCCGGAGATGTTTTGCACCGCGCCGTTGATGGCGGCGTTCAACTGGCCGAGGTTGACCGCGTCGGTGTCGAGCACGCCGTCCGCGACGTTGTGGATGACCGTGCCGCTGTCGCCGCCTAGCGTGACGTCGTTCTTGTTGACCGAACCGTCGCTGTTGGTGTCGTACATCACCGCGCCGTCGACCTTGGCGGCCTGGCTCGCGACCGCGTTCAGTTGCGAGACGTTGACGGCGTCGGTGTCGGCGGTGCCGGCGGCGACGTTGGTGATCTGGCGTTCGTTGCCCGCGGCGCCCACGGAAACGCTGTTGGCGCGGTCGGCTACGGAGCCTTGGCCCAGGGCGACGGAACCGTCGGCGCTGGCGGTGGCCATGTTGCCGAGTGCCGCACTGCCAAAGCCCGTTGCCGAGGCGTTGGTGCCAATCGCGGTAGAAACCGTACCCGTCGCCGACGCGCCGAAGCCGACCGCCGTATCGCCGGTTTCACCGGCAAGGGCGGTGGCGCCCAGCGCTGTCGACTGGTTCCCTGCTGCGGTGGAGAGCGTGCCCACCGCGGTGCTTTGCGTACCCGCTGCCCACGACGACGTGCCGGCTGCCAGCGACTTGTCGCCCGACGCTCCGGCGTCGCTGCCGATCGCGGCGGAGTGCTCGCCGGTGGCGCTGGCGTCGTCCGAGCCGTCCGCGGGGCCGCTTGCCTTGAAGTAGTGCGATGCCGCCGCGCTGCCGGCCGTAGCGGCTTGCAACTGGCTCACGTTGACGGCGTCGGTGGGGTCTATGCCCGCTGCGACGTTGGTGATCCGGCGTTCGCTGCCCGGCGCGCCGACCGACACGGTGTTGGCCTGGTCGGCGATCGAACCTTGGCCCAGGGCGACCGAGTTGGCGCCGCTGGCCGTGGCGAGGCTGCCGATTGCGGTGGCGTTGGCGGCGCTCGCGGTCGAGTAGGAGCCGAGAGCGGTTGAGCCGTCGTCGCTGGCGAGTGCATAGCCGCCCACCGCGAGCGACGCGCCGCCGCTGGCCTCGGTCCCTGCGCCAACGGCCACGGCCATGTTGCTGGACGCATTTGCCAGCTTGCCGAGCGCGACCCCGTCCGCAGCGCTGGCCGACGCGCCGTAGCCCAACGCCGACGCGTAGTTGCCGCTGGCGACGGCGCTCGCGCCTGCCGCGACGGCTTTCGTGCCGCTGGCGACGGCGTCGTCCGAGCCGTCGGCCGGACCATTGGCCTTGAAGTAGTGCAGGGTGCCGCTTTGGGCGATGGTGTCGACTTCGGTGCTGATGTTGTTCACCTCGCCGCCGATCGTGGTGACCTGGCTGCCGAGGTTGTTGACCTGGCCGTTGATCGTGCTGACCTGGCTATTGAGATTGCTGACCTGGCCGTTGACGTTGCTGACTTCGGCGTCGACTGCGCTCAACTGGCTGACGTTGACGGCGTCGGTGGGGGCGGAGCCCGCGGCGACGTTGGTGATGCGCCGTTCGCTGCCGGATGCGCCGACGGAGACTTCGCCTGCCGCCGTACCGGCTGCGATGGGCGTAGCGCCGGGGCCGTTCGGGGCGTAAGCCGTGGTCGTCAGATCGGCCTTCGCGGTCGAGTTCGCGCCGAGTGCGACGCTGTTGGCGCTGGTGGCCGTCGCGGCATAGCCGATCGCAACCGAATTGAGGCTGTTTGCTGTTGCACCTGTGCCGATAGCCGTCCCGTTGAGGCCATATACCGTGGAAAGGTCGCCGATGGCCGTGCCGAAATCGGTCAATACCCACGACGCGGCGCCGATGGCGGTGGCATTGTTGCCTGCCGCCGCCGCACTGGCTCCTGCGGCAACCGATGCAGCACCTACTGCCGCCGCGGTGTGGTCCGTTGACGGATTGCTGCCATTACTGGCATCGAAAAAGTTAGTCGCCGCGTTACCGGCCGCATAGGCGGCGTCTCCGGAAACCATCACCACCGCCGCCAGCACTGCCTGAGCCATCGCCAGCTTGCGTGACACGCCGCGCCTGGTCTTCGAACGAGCCGTTTCCGACGTGGCGACCCACGCGCCCGTCGTTTCATTCCAGACCGATTTATAAATCTTGTTCATGCTTTAAGAAACTCCGCGGAATTGCGATCGTGGACCGCGAGCCAATGCATGTCGATCTGAAAGAGGCGTCATCGCCCTTATATGCTTCGCATAGAAATTCGACATATCGACCGCGGTTTATCCGTTTGTCCATGTCCCATTGATTTTTCCGTGCATCCAGTTCGAATGCATCGCGCGCTTCTATCCACCTAAATTAAGTGCACGGGCGATGATCGGCGCGATTGTCAGGCTGGGCGGGGCAAAGTCGATATCAGTGAATTCTTAAATTATTCGGCCGGGACGGTTTTTGATTTCTGATGTGTCAATTTATGTTTTAAAATAGGATTGGTAGGGATAATTCGTATAAATTCTTATTGATATTGCGTGAAAATAAGAATGCGGTCGGAGATTGATTTGTAGTTAATGTGTGTGCGACATGGAAATTATCTGATTGTTCAGGGTGAATGGATGAGGTGTTGTTTAGCCTCCACCTCGCCTCGTCCATTCGTTTCGCCCCGTCCCGACCCCGACCTGCATCAACCGCACGTCCTTACAAACGGTCTACAATGCGCGCTGTTCTCTGAAGCGAGTTTTCATGCGCAAATTTTCTCTTCGCAGCCTCACCGTCGGCGCCGCCTTCGCGGCCGGCACGGTCCTGGCCAGCAGCCTCTTTTCCCCGTCCGCCCACGCCAACAACGTGATCGTGCTCAATTCCGGCGAGGCCACGCTTAGTCTGATCGATGAGGCCACGCACCAGGTGGTCGGCACGGTGCCCACCGGCAAGGAGCCGCATCACCTGATGGCGACGCCGGACAACAGTTCGCTGATCGTCGCCAATTCGGTCTCCAACAACCTGATGTTCGTCGATCCGAAAACCGGCAAGGTGCAGCGCTGGGTCGAGAACATTGAAGATCCGTATCAGATCGGCTTCTCGCCGGACAACAAGTGGGTCGTGACGACGGGCTTGCGCCTCGACCGTCTCGACGTCTATCACTACGACGGCCACGACATGACGCTCGCCAAACGTCTGCCGCTGGCCGTGATGCCGAGCCATATGGCGTTCACGAACGACAGCAAAACCGTGTTCGTCACGCTGCAGGTGTCGGGCGAACTCGCGGCGATCGATCTCGCCACCCAGCAGGTCAAGTGGAAGATGAAGGTGGGCAAGGTGCCGGCCGGCCTGTGGATGACCCCCGGCGACAAATATCTGCTGATCGGCATGACCGGCGCGGACTACGTCGCGGTGGTCGACTGGCGTAACCAGAAGATCGTCAAGACCATCCAGACCGGCAACGGCGCGCACAACTTCCGCTCGCTTGCCGACGGCAAGCACGTCGCGGTGTCCAATCGCGTCGCGAGCACCATCAGCATCATCGACGAAGACACGCTCGCCAACGTCGGCGATATCACCGGCCTGATGCCCGGGCCGGACGACATGGAGCTGTCGGCAGACAAGCGTTATCTGTGGGTCACGTTCCGGTTTGCGAAGCACGTCGGCATCATCGACCTGACCACACGCAAGCTGATCCAGACCATCGCGGTGGGCCGCTCGCCGCACGGCATCTATTTCTACGACCGCGCGCCGGTGACGGCGCCGAACGGTGCATGAGCGGGGTCATCTGGCTGCAAGCAGCGCAATGCTGCTGAGAAAAGAGCTGACAACGGCGCGGCTTCACTCTGATCTTTGGCTCGCCGCCCACGCCGCCCGTGCCGCCGCCCATGCCGGCGGCTCGCCGGGCGCCCCTACCGGCGCCCCGTCCGGTGGTTTATCCTGTGCAGACTTCGCACGTCGCGGCTCGCGACGGATTTTTTGCGGCTTCCCGCTGTCCTATCGTTTCGCTCACTCGCACTGGCTCGCATGAATGATCTGTTGCGCTCGTTTGGGCGCGCGCTCGCAAGCGCGCTCCATCCGCGGATGCTCTGGTTGACCTTCCTGCCGTTTCTCGCGGCAACGGTCGTATGGGGCGTGATTCTCTGGTTTTCCTGGCAAACGCTGATCGGCACGACGCGCGCGTGGCTCGAAAGCTGGTCGTTCACCACCACGCTTTACCACCTGTTCGACTGGCTCGGTTTTTCCGCACTGCACACCGCGCTCGCGCCTTTTATCGTGATCGCCATGGCGATTCCGCTGATCGTCGTGACGATCCTGCTGCTGATCGCTACGCTCTCCATGCCGGGCGTGATCCGCCATCTGTCCGCGCGGCAGTTCGCCGGCCTCGAAATGCGCCGCGGCGGAACGTGGTACGGTAGTCTCGTGCAAGCGCTGTGGACCACGCTCGTCTGCCTGGTGCTGCTGGTCCTTACGTTGCCGCTGTGGCTGATTCCGCCGTTTTTTGCGTTGATTCCGCCGCTGCTGTGGGGTTGGCTGACCTACCGCGTGATGACCTACGACGCGCTTGCCTTGCATGCGAGCCGCGACGAACGGCGCGCGCTGGTGCGGCGCTACCGCTTGCCGCTGCTGCTGATCGGCGTCGCGAGCGGCTTGCTGGGTTCGCTGCCGACGCTGATCTGGGCCACGTCGGTCTGGCTGATTGTGCTGTTCCCCGTGATCACGGCCGTGACGATCTGGATTTATGCGTTCATCCTCGTCTTCTCGGCGCTATGGTTCGGCTATTACTGTCTGCGCGCGCTGCAGCGCATGCGCGCGGAAGAGCAGGGCGCGCGTCAGGTGGCGCCCGTGGTTCCCTACTGAATTTATCTGCGAGGCCGCAATGGCATTTGGCGTCATCATCATCGGCGACGAAATCCTGTCGGGCAGGCGTGTCGACAAGCACCTGCCGAAGGTCATCGAATTGCTGACCGCGCGCGGTCTGTCGCTCGGCTGGGCCGAGTACATCGGCGACGAGCCGGAGCGCATCACCGCCACGCTGCGCCGCACGCTGGCGTCGGGCGACATCGTGTTCTCGACGGGCGGCATCGGCGCGACGCCGGACGATCACACGCGTCAGTGCGCGGCCGCCGCGCTCGGCGTGCCGCTTGCCTTGCATCCGGAAGCGGCGGAACTGATCCGCGAGCGGATTCGCGACACCCATCCGGCCAATTCGCCCCATCCCGTGGATCTCGATTCGCCGGAAAACCGTCACCGCCTCAACATGGGGACCTACCCGCAAGGCGCGTCGATCATTCCGAACGGCTACAACAAGATTCCGGGCTTTTCGGTGGGCGACCATCACTTCGTGCCGGGCTTTCCCGTGATGGCGTGGCCGATGATCGAGTGGGTGCTGGACACGAAGTACGCGCATCTGCATCACGCCATGCCGCACGCGGAAAAGTCCTTGCTGGTGTTCGAACTGCCCGAGTCGACGCTGACGCCGCTGATGGAAAAGATCGAGCACGATTTCCCCAGCGTGCGAGTGTTCAGCTTGCCGAGCGTCGGCGATGCGGAGCGGGGCGGCGTCTATGCGCGGCGCCATATCGATCTGGGTGTGAAGGGCGAGCCGGAAGCCGTTGCGGCGGCGTTCGTGAAACTGCGCGAGGGCGTGCATCTGCTGGGCGGCGACATCGTCGAGCCGGAAGCGGCGGCAGTGGCCGCGGCCGCGGGCAAACCGCGCGGTTGAGAGGCCGCAGCCACCATAGGAATAGCCGCTGATCCATGCGGCTTTCCATCATCCACCTTCAGCCGCGGCATTCTCGCCATTCCGGTAATTCGTTAAATCAAATGCATTATGCATAACCGGATGGCGCCTGCCGATCCGGCATCTCCGCTTGAGAATGATTGAGTATTTCGGCGGGATTTTAGTCTGTTTAGTAAATTCCAATAAACATAAATCGGCATTAGATAATCAGTTGACGCGATTTGAGCGCCTCGTATAGCATGGCTTCAGTCATTGGTTTCATTGTTAAATGGATGATTCGGATGACTAAACAAAATTCAGGAGACAGCCATGATAGATTTACGCCGTTTGACGGCCGCTTTGATCATCATTGGTTCTTTGACAGGGTGTGGAGGAGATAGTCCGGGCAGTCAGTCCGGCTCTGCCGTCGTGGCGGCGGACCAGCTTCATGCCACAGGGCAGACCGGCGCAGGCGGTAGTTCCAGTTCCAGCAATTCAGCCCTGAGCGTTGCCAATGACGACGCGCAAACCCCCGCCGACGATCGCTTCGCCATGCGCTTGACGCAATACGTCAACCCGCTGATCGGCACCTTGGCCAGCAACTCGCCGAATCCGGTGCCCGCCGGCCAGGCCGGCAGCGTGGTGCCGGCCGCCGGCTTGCCGAACGGCATGGTGCAATGGGCGCCCGACACGAACACCACGCCGGCGCCGTCGAACAGCGCGGAGCCGGGCTCCCCGGCCGGTTACTACTACGACATCGGGTCGATCCAGAGCTTCAGTCTCACGCATATGAGCGGCGCGGGATGTTCCGGCAACGACGGCGAATTCCCCGTCATGCCGACACTGGATGCCACCAGGCCACTGGCCCAAACCTTTAGCCATGCCAACGAGAAATCGGTAGCGGGCGCCTATTCCGTGCTGCTCGACAACCAGGTCAAGGTCGAACTGACGGCGACCCTGCGCACGGGCTTTGGCCGCTTCACGTATCCGGACCGGCAGCCGTCGACGCTCGTGCTCGACACGACCTATACCAATACCGAAACGAGCGTGGCCGGCTCGGTCGCCCAGGTGGACGCCCGGACTATTTCGGGCAGTACCACCGGCGGCCATTTTTGCGGCAATGCAACGAATGTCCCAGTGTACTTTTATGCCGAGTTTAATCAGCCATTGGCATCCACTTCTTCCTTTACCAATGGCCGTGCTGTCATGAATTTCGGTAAAGCCGGCACGGTCATGATGAAAATCGGTATTTCATACGTGAGCGTCGCCAATGCCAAAGTTAATCTCGAGCGGGAAAATCCGTCCTGGGATTTTGACGGTGTAAAGGCGGTGGCCGATGCAATATGGAATCAGCGCCTGAATACCATCCAGGTGAGTAGCCGCGATACCACCGCGCTGACGAAGTTTTATACGGCGTTCTACCATGCGTCGTGGGCGCCGAGCGTGTTCAGCGACGTCAACGGCCAATATATCGGCTTCGACCAGAAGGTCCACACGGTCAGCGCCGGCCATGCGGCGCAGTACACCAGCTTCTCGGGCTGGGACATCTACCGCTCGCTGATTCCGCTCAAGGCCACGCTGTTTCCGCAAGAGACCAGCGACATGGCGCAGTCGCTCGTGAACGATGCGGATCAGTGCGGCGCGATTCCCCACTGGGTCAACGACAACGTCGAAGACGGCGTGATGCCGGGCGACGCCGGCTCGCTGATCCTGGCGGGCGCATATGGATTCGGCGCGCGCTCGTTCGATACCGCGGGCGCCCTGAGCCATATGATCCAGATGGCCAACATTCCCGGCACCGCGTGCAATGGCGTGACGACCAACGGCGGGCGCGCCAGTTACCTGCAGTTCGGCTACATCACGAGCGGTGAGTGGGGGCAGGCATCGTCCACGCTGGAATACGGCAGCAGCGATTTCGCCATTTCGCAGTTTGCCGGCGAGCTGGGCAATACCACCATCCAGAAAATGCTGCGTAGCCGCTCGGCCTACTGGCAGAACCTGCTCAATACCTCGTTGACGCCGCCGTTGATCGCCGGGCGCAACTCGGACGGCAGCTGGATTCCGGAGACCCCGAGCAGCACCGACAACTACGTGGAAGGCAATGCCGAGCAGTACACGTGGATGGTGCCGTTCAACCCGGCCGGACTGTTTGCCCAACTGGGTGGGAATACGACGGTGGTGTCGCGGCTGAACACGTTCTTCACGGTGTTGAACGCGGGGACGAGCCTGCCCAATTTCTATATGGGCAACGAGCCGACCTTCGAGGTGCCCTGGCTGTACAACTGGGCCGGTTCGCCGTCGGGCACGCAGAACGTCGTCCAGCAGATCATGGCGAGCGCCTTCGGCACCGGGGCGAACGGTTTGCCCGGCAATGACGACCTGGGCGCGGTGTCGGGATGGTATGTGTGGGGGGCGCTTGGCCTCTATCCGGAGATTCCGGGTGTCGGCGGCTTTGCGATCGGCAGTCCGCAGTTTTCGTCCATCACCGTTCATCTGGGTAATGGCAAGACGCTGCGCATCAGGGCACCCGGCGCGCCCACCGCGAATTATGTGCAAAGCCTGACCGTCAACGGCGCTGTCCACAATAGTGCGTGGCTCGACGTCGACGCGCTGGCGAACGGCGCGACGCTGAACTTCGCGATGGGGTCGTCGCCTTCGCAGTGGGGCACGGACCCTGCCGACGCGCCGCCGTCCTATGGCGTGCCGCTGGCGCGCAACGTGGCGGATGCCTTCAACAACCACGGCATCGGCGCGGACGGCAGCACTGATACGGACGGCCTGGGTGCGGACTTCGACGGCTCGCTCTACAGCTACTCGTCGCAGGCATTGACGGCGGCCGGCGCGGCGCCGGGCAAACCGTTCGTCTTCAACGGCGCCAGCTTTATCCTGTCCGCCGGCCCGCTGGATAACGCCGTGGCAGTGGGGCAGACCATCGCCATGCCGCCTGGCACGACGGGTCGTTCGCTGGTTCTGCTGGGTTCGGCCAATAACGGGCCCGGCTCGGGCGCCGCGCTCGTGACCTACGCCGACGGCACGACCATGCCGTTCACGCTCGCCTTCGACGACTGGACCCTCAATGGCGGGAGTGCGGCGCCGGTCGACCCGATCGCGTTGACAACCACGTATCGCAATGCCGGCGACGGCACCAACAACGCCGTCAAGACCTATCTGTTTGCGGACACGGTGCCGCTGACGCCCGGCAAGCTGGTGGCGAGCGTCACCTTGCCGAGACAGGTGAGCGCCGGCAAGTTGCACGTCTTCGGTATCTCCGCCGCGCCTTAAGCGGGTCGGGTGCTGTTCGGGCGGTGGACGACGATCGAAGCGGTCGTCGTCCGTCAGTCGAGCGGGCCCGATGCCGCATCATCGCAGTGTCACATGCCGCGCCGACGATGCAGTCAATGTGTCGCCGGCGCGTTGTGCTTCAGGAAGGGGGCGCCAGCCTTAAGCCGACCTCAACCCGCCCTTACGCCCCAATCCACGGCAAGCCCCGAAAACACCAGCCCGAGACCGTCTTCCGATGACCCTGGCCGTCCTTGTCGCCTTCAAAGCCTTCCAGCAGATCGAACGCTTTGGTGAAGCCAGCCTGGGTTGCGGCAATGGCGGCGAGCTTCGAGCGCGCGGCGCTGCGGCACAGAAACAGTACGGGCGTGTCGGCGCCGGCGCTCTGGCCCAGTTGCTGGATGAATTCCTGATTCGGCACGGCGCCCGGATAGCGGGTCCACTCGACATGCGCGTACTGACCGTCGCCGATCACCGGCCGGCCGACCCAGTCCAGTTCGGCGCGCGTGCGCACGTCGACGAGACGGGTACGCGGATCGAGTTGCAGAAGCTCGAAGGCCTCGGCGGGCGACAACGCGCCCGCATAGGGCAACTGGTTGTCGAGGCGGCGCTTTTCGGCCTGGGCATACAACTGTTCGAGCGTACTCATGACAGCAAGTCTCCTTCGGACCAAATGACCATTCTAGCGCGGCGGGTTCGCCATGCGTGCGGCGCCGCTACACCGCAACGTGGCGGCCGGCGCCAGACTGAATGCGCCAAAACAGTGCAAAATGGCATCTACGCCCCAAAACAGGGATTCGATCCGGTGAGCATTTCCGGATTGCCCTATGATGGTGCCGACGTTTCAGGAAAGAGGGCTCGTTCACGCCGGCGAGGGTGCGGCGATTCCCTGCAAACGCGCGTGGCGATAGGCCTCTGCGCCGGCTTGGCGCACACATGGCACAGAAGCTGCTTATTTGGTGCCGATCGATTCGATCACCGGCTTTCGGCGTCCGCGTCGCGCTTGCAGGCAGCGTGGCAGCAATGCGAGGTAGACGTGCCGGGACGGGTCAGCTAGATTTGGGCGGCGGCTAAATCCGCCGAATTCGTTAATCAGGAGATAGGTTATGAGTAAATCCGTGGCCGACGTCATGCAAATCGTCAAGGACGAGGACGTCAAGTTTGTCGACTTCCGTTTCACCGACACGCGCGGCAAAGAGCAACACGTTTCGGTGCCGGTGTCGGCATTCGACGAAGACAAGTTCGAGAGCGGCCATGCGTTTGACGGTTCGTCGATTGCCGGCTGGAAGGGCATCGAAGCGTCGGACATGCTGCTCGTGCCGGACGCCGACACGGCCTTCATCGACCCGTTCTATGAAGAGTCGACCCTCGTACTGACTTGCGACGTGGTCGAACCGGCCGACGGCAAGGGCTACGAACGCGATCCGCGCTCGCTGGCAAAGCGCGCTGAAGCCTATCTGAAGAGCACGGGTCTCGGCGACACGGCCTACTTCGGTCCGGAACCGGAATTCTTTATTTTCGACTCGGTCCAGTGGAACACGGACATGTCGGGCTGCTTCGTGAAGATCGGTTCGGAAGAAGCACCGTGGTCGGCAGGCAAGGAATTCGAAGGCGGCAACACGGGCCACCGTCCGGGCATCAAGGGCGGCTACTTCCCGGTCGCGCCGGTCGACTCGTTCCAGGACATCCGTTCGGAAATGTGTCTGCTGCTCGAACAGATCGGCATTCCGGTCGAAGTGCATCACCACGAAGTCGCAGGCCAGGGCCAGAACGAAATCGGCACGAAGTTCTCGACGCTGGTTCAGCGCGCCGACTGGACGCAGCAACTGAAGTACATCGTGCACAACGTTGCGCACACGTACGGCAAGACGGCTACGTTCATGCCGAAGCCGGTGGTGGGCGACAACGGTTCGGGCATGCACGTTCACCAGTCGATCTGGAAGGACGGCCAGAACCTGTTCGCAGGCAACGGCTACGCTGGCCTGTCGGAATTCGCGCTGTTCTACATTGGCGGCATCATCAAGCACGCTCGCGCGCTGAACGCCATCACGAACCCGACGACGAACTCGTACAAGCGTCTCGTGCCGCACTTCGAAGCACCGGTCAAGCTCGCTTACTCGGCGCGCAACCGTTCGGCATCGATCCGCATTCCGCACGTGTCGAACCCGAAGGGCCGCCGTATCGAAACGCGCTTCCCGGATCCGATGGCTAACCCGTACCTGTGCTTCTCGGCACTGATGATGGCAGGTCTGGACGGCGTGCAGAACAAGATCCACCCGGGCGAAGCGGCTGACAAGAACCTGTACGACCTGCCGCCGGAAGAGGATGCAAAGATCCCGACCGTGTGCGCTGGCCTCGACCAGGCTCTGGAAGCACTGAACAGCGACCGCGAGTTCCTGACGCGCGGCGGTGTGTTCACGGACGCCATGATCGACGCGTACCTGGGCCTGAAGGAAGCGGAACTGCAACGTGTGCGTATGACCACGCACCCGGTCGAGTTCGAACTGTACTACTCGCTGTAAGCGGCGATGGCGCTTCGCCGCGCAAGTGGCGAAGCGCGCGCCCGACGCTCGTGACTGATCGAATGCGGGTCACAAAGGGACGGCGGCGCCGTCCCTTTTTTGTTGAGCACGAGGCAACGTTTGCGCTGCGGTTCACGAGACCAACGTGCGCGTCGTCTGTCGTATCACCATCTCTCATCGGCCAGACTGCAAGATGGTTCTGAAGAATCTGATCAAAGCAAGAAAAGGGCATACCGAGCCGCTGTCGGAAAACGCACAGCTGGTGGACTCCGGTCTGTTGACGGGGTTCGAGGCCTTGCCGACGGTCGTGCTCGTGCTCGACAAGCGCACGCTGCGCGTTGCGTTTGCGAATCCCTCGGCGGAGGCGATGCTCGATCTCTCGCGCCGGCAACTGACGCAGATGGCGTGGCCGGACATCTTCGCGAATTCGGACGAACTGATCGCGACGATCGCCTCGATTGCCGAACAGCGCTTTCACGCGACGCACCTCGACGCGGTGCTGGAGCGTCAGGGCCACGAGCCGCTGCATGTGCATGCGATCGTGGGGTATCTGGAAGGCGCGCCGGACTATGTGCTGCTCGAGCTGTTCGAAAACGAACGCCACATGCGCACCGACCGCGAAGAGCGCATCAACGATCTGACCGCGGTCAACAAGCAACTGATCCGCAATCTCGCGCACGAAATCAAGAATCCGCTCGGCGGCATTCGCGGCGCGGCGCAATTGCTGGAGTTCGAACTGGGCGTGCGCGAACGCGACGAATTGCGCGAGTACACCCAGGTCATCATCAAGGAATCGGACCGGCTGCAGACGCTGGTCGACCGCCTGCTCGAACCGCACCGTCATCCGCATATCGTGGGCGACGTGAATATTCACGAAGTGTGCGAGCGCGTGCGGGCCGTGATTCTGGCGGAATTTCCGCGCGGCCTCACCATCGAGCGCGACTATGACGTGAGCGTGCCCGATCTGCGCGGCGACAAGGAACAACTGATTCAGGCCGTCCTCAATATCGTTCGTAATGCAGCGGAAGCGCTGCGCGAACGGATTTCGCAGGGCGACGCACGAATTGAATTGCGCACGCGTGTGGCGCGCAAGATCACCATTGCGAAACGTCTATGTAAGCTGGCATTGGACTTGCATATCATCGACAACGGACCTGGCATTCCGGAGGACATCCGCGACCGCATTTTTTATCCGCTCGTTTCGGGGCGCGACGATGGCAGCGGTCTCGGTCTCACGCTCGCGCAGACCTTCGTGCAGCAGCACGATGGGCTGATCGAAGTGGAAAGCCGTCCGGGTCACACCGAGTTTCAGATTCTGCTGCCGCTCGACTGCTAATACCACACGCACCTAAAGACTTCTGACCGACCATATGAAGCCGATCTGGATAGTAGACGACGATCAATCGATACGCTGGGTGCTCGAAAAGGCCCTTGCCCGTGAGAACTTCGCGACGCGCAGTTTCGCGAACGTGCGCGACGCAGCAGTCGCGCTCGATCACGACAGCCCGCAGGTGCTGGTGTCGGACATCCGCATGCCCGGCGGTTCGGGCCTCGAATTGCTGCAGACGGTGCGCGACAAGGTGCCGGGCTTGCCCGTCATCATCATGACCGCGTTCTCGGATCTCGACAGCGCCGTGGCCGCGTTTCAGGGCGGCGCCTTCGAATACCTCGCCAAGCCGTTCGACGTCGACAAGGCCGTCGAACTGATTCGCCGCGCCGTCGACGAAAGCATGCGCGGCGAGCAGACGTGGGACGAGCGCGTCGCCGATGCACCGGAAATGCTCGGTCAGGCGCCGGCGATGCAGGACATGTTTCGCGCCATCGGGCGCTTGTCCCATTCCGCGGCAACCGTGCTCATTACCGGCGAATCAGGCACCGGTAAGGAACTGGTGGCGCGCGCCTTGCACCGACATAGCCCACGCGCGAACGGACCGTTCATCGCGCTGAACACCGCGGCGATTCCGAAAGATCTGCTGGAGTCCGAACTATTCGGCCATGAGCGCGGCGCCTTCACCGGCGCGCAGGCCATGCGCCAGGGGCGCTTCGAACAGGCCGAGAACGGCACGCTGTTTCTCGACGAAATCGGCGACATGCCGTTCGATCTGCAAACGCGTTTGCTGCGCGTGCTCTCGGATGGCCAGTTCTATCGGGTCGGCGGCCACAATCCGTTGCGCGCCAATGTGCGGGTGATTGCCGCGACGCACCAGAATCTCGAATCGCGTGTCCGTCAGGGGCTGTTCCGCGAGGACTTGTATCACCGCCTCAATGTGATCCGGCTGCGCTTGCCGGCGCTGCGCGAGCGCAGCGAAGACATTCCGCTGCTGACGCGCCACTTTTTGCAGAAGAGCGCCCGCGATCTGGGCGTCGAGCCGAAGCGCGTGTCCGAGGAGGCGCTGGCGTATCTGGCGTCGCTGCCGTTTCAGGGCAACGTGCGGCAGCTCGAGAATCTCGCCAACTGGCTGACGGTGATGGCGCCGGCGCAGACCATCGAGATCAAGGATCTGCCGCCCGATCTGGTGCCGGCGCAGGCAGGTTCGGTCGAGATCGCGGCGGGTGGCGTGCTGACGGGCGATGCGGGCGGCGGTGGCGTGGCGCAGTCGGCTGCGAACGGCGCCGCCGTGTCGTCGCATCTGCCGGCCATACCGGGGATGCCGCTTGCCGCGGCCGCCGTGTGGGAGAGCGGGCTGCGCACCGAAGTCGCAAGGATGTTGCGCGAGAACGCCCCCGATGTGATGGACGAGCTCGCCCGGCGTTTCGAGGCCGCGGTGATTCGCGAAGCGCTCGATTTCACCCGCGGACGCAAGGTCGAGGCCGCCGAGCGGCTGGGCATTGGCCGCAATACGATCACGCGCAAGATTCAGGAGCTCAATCTGGAGCCCTGATGGGTATTTGAGCGATGGAGTGGTGTGCGTCGCCACCCCATCGCAAGCGCGAGGCGGATCACAAGGCATAATCGTCGTTGTTCCATTACGGCGCCTACCATGCCTGCTTCCGCTTCGCGTTCGATTTCGTCTTCCGGGCCGCACTGGCCGCACTCTCCCGATCCCTTCCTGTCGCTCGAGTTGCTCGACGACCCGGCCGCCATGGCCTGGGTCGAACAGCAGAACGCCCGCACGCGCGCCGCATGGTGCAGCGGCGCGCGCTTCGAGACGTTGACGCAACGCCTCGCCGAGGCCTATCTGCCGCGCGAGCGGCCCGTGATTCCCGATCGCTGGCAAGACTGGGCCTACGACCTGTGGCAGGACGAGCACAACCCCAAAGGCATCTGGCGCCGCACCCCATGGGCGAGCTGGCGCAACGGCACGCCGGTCTGGCAGACTCTCCTCGACTTCGATGCGCTCGGCGCGGCGGAGGGCACGGCGTGGGTGTGCGTCGAACTCGACATCCTCTATCCGGACGGCGATCGCGCGCTCGTGACGCTCTCGCCGGGCGGCTCGGACGCGGTGGTGGTGCGGGAGTTCGACCTCGACGCGCAACGCTTCGTCGACGGCGGCTTTAGCGTGCCCAAGGCGGGCAAGCATGCGGTGTCGTGGATCGATCGCGATACGCTTTACGTCGGTTGGGACAAGGGTGGCAAGACGCTGACGCGCTCGGGCTATCCGCGCGAAGTGCGGCGCTGGACGCGCGGCACCGCGCTCGCCGATGCCCCGGTCGTGTTCCGTGGCGAGTTCGACGACATCAGCGTCGATGCGAACTACGATCCGATCGATCTGCGTCATACCGTGGTGCGCAGCGTCGATTTTTTCGACTCCGAAACGTTCTACCTGGAGGCCGCCGGCGCGTGGCAGCGCTATGACGTGCCCGAGCATGTCGCGGTAGGCGGCTGGGAAGGCTGGCTGCTGTTCGAGCCGCGTCTCGACTGGTCATGCGGGGACGCGCTCTATCCGGGCGGCGCGCTGCTGGCGATCCGCGAGCGCGAGTTTCTGGCGGGCGAGCGCCGCTTCGTCGCGCTCTTTACGCCGAACCCGCAGACCTCGGCATGCGACTGGACCCACACGCGCCATCACCTGATCGTCTCGTATCTGGACGACGTGCAGAGCAAGACGGTGCTATGGCAGCCGCAGCAGTCCGAGAGCGGCGAGTGGCAGTGGTCGTCGCGCGACTTTCCGGCGCGCGCGAGCTCGCAGGTCGACGTCTCGCCCATCGAGCCGACGCTCAACGACGAGGTGTTTGTCGACGTCGACGATTACCTGCTGCCGCCCGAGTACTGGCTCGCCGATCTGGCGCATGACGATCTGGCCGAATGGGAATTGCTCGATCGCTGGCCGACCCAGTTCGACGCGACGCCTTATGCGGTGAAGCGCGGTCATGCGCGCTCCGCCGACGGCACGCGCGTGCCGTACACGGTGATCGGTCCGCGTTCGCTGCTTGAGGCCGGGCGCGAGGCGAACGAGGCGGGCGGGGCGGTGGCCACGCGCCCGTGTCTTCTGACCGGCTACGGCGGTTTCGCGATTCCGCTCACGCCGAGCTATCTGACCGGGCCCGGGATCGGCTGGCTTGCGCAGGGCGGCGTGTTCGCGGTCGCGCATATCCGCGGCGGCGGCGAATTCGGCACCGAGTGGCATCTCGCGGCACAAGGCGAAAACCGTCAGCGTTCCTTCGACGATTTCATCGCGGTCGCCCAGGCGCTGATCGACGACGGCGTGACCACCGCCGCGCAACTGGGCATCAGGGGCGGCAGCAACGGCGGCCTGCTGGTGGCCGCGTGCATGGTGCAGCGCCCTGAGCTGTTCGGCGCGGTGGTGTGCCAGGTGCCGTTACTCGATATGAGCCGCTATCACCTGCTGCATGCCGGCGCGTCGTGGATCGACGAGTACGGCGACCCGGACGAGCCGGAGGAGGCACGCGTGCTCGCGGCTTACTCGCCTTACCATCAGGTACGGGCCGGCGTGGCGTATCCCCCGGTGCTGTTCACGACTTCGACGAGCGACGATCGCGTCCATCCCGGCCACGCGCGCAAGATGGTGGCGCGCATGCAGTCGCTGGGGGCTGAGGGCGTGTGGTATCGCGAGAATACGGAGGGCGGCCATGGCGGCGGCTCCGATGAGCTGGAGCAGGCCGTTCACGACGCGATGGAGTATGAGTTTCTGTGGCGCTGTCTGAACGGCTCATGAGCGGCTCATGAGCGGTTCAGGGACTAGCTAAGCTGCGCGACCACCGGTGCGTGGTCCGACGGCTGCTCCCATTTGCGCGGTACCTTGTCGACGTCGCAGGACGTACAGGCCGCCGCCAGCGGCCCGGACAACAGGATGTGGTCGATGCGCAGACCCGCATTGCGGCGGAACGCCATCATCCGGTAGTCCCACCACGAGTAGATTTTCTCCGGGTGCTCGAACTTGCGGAACGCGTCGGTCAGCCCCAGTCCGACGAGGCGGACGAATTCGGCGCGCTCTTCGGGCGACACGAGGTTCTGTCCTTCCCACGCTTTCGGATCGTGCACGTCGCGATCTTCCGGGGCGATGTTGTAGTCGCCGAGCAGCGCGAGCTTCGGATACTGCGCGAGTTCGCTCACCAGCCAATCGTGCAGCGCTTCGAGCCAGCGCAGCTTGTAGGCGAACTTGTCGGTGCCCGGTGCCTGGCCGTTGGGGAAGTAGGCGGAGATGATGCGCACGCCGTCGATCGTCGCGGCGATCACGCGTTGCTGCGGATCCTCGAAGCCGGGGATATTGCGCACGATGGTGCTTTCGTCGACGTTCAGGCCTTCGCGCACCAGAATGCCCACACCGTTATAGGTCTTCTGGCCGGCGTACCAGCTCCGATAGCCCTTTTCCGCGAGCTCGGCGCGCGGGAATTTGTCGTCGGTCAGTTTGAGTTCCTGCAGGCACAGGACGTCGGTCTGGCTCGTTTCGAGCCAGTCGATGACGTGCTGCTGGCGGACTTTCAGCGAATTGACGTTCCAGGTGGCGATTTTCATCAAATGTCTAAGATATTGATTGTAAATAGATATATCACTTGGCTTCGCTAATGACATACATATTGATATACGATTTCACATACGGTGCGAATACGCAGGGCTCACATGCCACGCCAGCCCTGCGTCGTAGGCTAAGCGTCTCGCGATAACCCCCGTTCTGATTATCCTTTCTGGCGGCGTTGTTCGCCTTGGGACAAGCGCCACCGGACTAGGTCGTCCGCCCCCGGCCCTTCCTTGATGGCCAGATCTGCGGCGCTCAGTTGCTCGCCCGTCTCCTGATCAATAAAGCTCCATCGTACCTCTGCCCCAGTCTTCCGATTCACAAACTTCATCGGCGGCGCCTGCGCCCCGGAGACCCCCAGCCTATCCCCTATCTCGGCGAGTACCGGCATCACTGGGGCGATCTGCCAACCCTTGCGGGTCAACAGATATTCAAATCGATCCGGATTTACCTGATAGCGTCTGCGCTCGACGAGACCGTTGGTCTCCAGGTGCTTGAGTCGATCGCTGAGCGTCGCATTGGTTATGCCCGACGACTGGCGAAACTCGTCATATCGGCTGAGGCCAAAGACGAGATCGCGCAGGATCAGTAAACCCCATCGGTCGCCGATCACCGCCATCACGCCAGCGATCGAGCACACCATTCCGTCGAAACCTTTCGAGCGCATGCACTGTGTCCCTAGTAGCCCGACGATCGTCGCCGGGTAAGTCTCATTATAAGAGTGGCCGTGATCAGGCAGAACGATTCCACGAGGCACCGCGGCCTCGTCATGGACCAAAGAACTGGAAAGTACTTGCCGGGCGGGCCACTAACTCTTATTATAAGAGTTAGTGGCCCGCCCCGGTGATGAGTGTTGGCGGTTCCGATGCCCGTTCAATCAAACTTGAGGAATCGATCATGACCTCCCACGCCACTTCCAGGATTTTCGTCGTTGGCGGCACTGGCGCGCAGGGCCTGCCCGTCATCAGCGCGCTCGTCGCCGATGGCAAATATTCTGTCCGGGCTTTGAGCCGGGATCCAGATTCCCGGCGGGCCAAGGCGTTGCTCGCACTCGGCAACGTATCAATCCTGAAAGGCACGTTCGCCGACGAAGCCGTCCTTCGGGAAGGCTTCCGTGGTTGCGACGGGGCATACATCAATCTCGACGGATTCAACACCGGCGAGAAAACGGAGATCTATTGGGCGATCCGTTGCTACGAAATCGCGCTGGAAGAAGGCATCAAGTTCTTCGTGTACGGCAACCTCGACTACGCACTCAAGAAGGCCGGCTACGACTCCCGCTTCCGCGCCGGCCACTATGATGGCAAAGGCCGCGTAGGCGAATGGATCCTGTTCCAGAACCAGACGAACCGGGACCGCATGGGCGCGGCCGTGTTCACCACAGGGCCGTACATGGAGATGGCGATTTCGGCCATGACGCCAATGATGCCGATCGTGGAGGACGGCGTGCTGACCTGGCGCGTGCCACTCGGCAACGGCTCGGTGCCCCACGTCGCATTGGACGATTGCGGCTATTACGCACGCTGGCTGTTCGACCATCCCGAGCGCTCGAACGGCATGGATCTCGAAGTCGCGATCGAGCAGGTCGAGTACCACAAACTAGCCGAGGCGTTCGAGCAGGTGACCGGGCATCCGGCGCGCTATATCGACACGGATCTGGACACGTACTGGAACGGCCCGCTCAAGATGGCCGCGAGCCTGCCTGCCGGATACAACGCGGATCCGAACGACAAGAGCACGATGAGCTTCCGCGACAATTTCACCGGGTTCTGGAACATCTGGAAGCACGGCGTGATCCAGCGTGACTACGCGCTGCTCGATGAAATCCATCCGGGCCGCATCCGGACCGTCGAACAGTGGCTCCGTCGTGAAGACGAGCGCGGCCGGCAGCAAGGGAAAGGAAACCTCTGGGAGCGTGTGCAACCGGAAAGCCTGTTCAAGTCGATGCCGCTTCTGAAGCTATCCGAAGACGGTAGAAAGGGCGAACTGTAACTCTCCGGCATCGCCTCCAGAAGGAGCTGGAAGTGGATCAACAATTTAGTTTAACTAATGGATATTTACGATGAATCAGATAGTTGAAATCGGAAAGAGCAGCGGGCCGCGCGTTTTGCTGGGAGTACTGATCATCTGGGGACTGGCTGTTGCCGCCGCCGCCGAAGCGGGCGTCTATCGTGCCGTCTACCCGCTGTCGCTCGCGGGCCTCATCGCTTTGGGAATCGTGGCGCCGGTCGTTGTATACGCACTGTCCAGAAGGTTTCGCGCATACATCGAGACCATCGGGTTGCGGACGCTGACAGCATTCCACATCTGGCGCATCGCGGCCGCGCTGGTCTTCTTCTGGTACGGGGCGCATGACCTCCTGCCGGAGGCGTTCGTGCGCAACGCGGGGTGGGGCGATCTCATTGCAGGATTGCTGGCCCTCGGCGTCACGCTGCTGCCGAAGACGCGCAACCGGTATCTGGTCTTCCACCTGTTCGGGTTTGCCGATTTTGTCGTGGCGGTTGGTACCGGGTTGACCTACTTCCTGCTCAACGATCCTCGCATGTCCGGCATCCAAACGCTGCCGATGGCCTTGATCCCGTTCTATGGCGTCGGAATTTCGGGGGCGAGCCACATCATGGCGTTCGACCTGCTGCGTCGCTGCCCAGGCCTGTCTAACGCCACGTAAAGCATGCCGCTGTAATGGCATGAGCCGAATCGAGGCGTACACGCCTTTCCCAACCAAGCAAGGAAATCATAATGAAGTCTCGTCGTACCCGTGCCGCAGCCAGCGCGCTGTTTGGCTTGCTGGTGTTCGGCCCCATGTTCGCGGATATCGCATCGGCCCAGTCCAATGCACCGTCCGCCACTTCCGCCAATGGAGCTGCGCCGTGGGACCAGCGCGTGAATCCGGCGGCCGTTCAGGCCGATGCCTGGCTCGACAATTACAAATTCCGGGACGGCGAGACGCTGGCGCGGTTGAAGCTTCACTACGCAACGCTCGGCACGCCGCATCGCAATGCCCAGGGGGCCGTCGACAACGCCGTCCTGGTCTTGCACTGGACGGGCGCGGACAGCCGCACGCTGCTGAGTCCCACTTACACGAAGGCGCTGTTCGACCCGGGTCGTCCGCTCGACGCGAACCGCTACTATCTGATCTTTCCCGACAACGTAGGCCACGGCCAGTCGAGCAAACCTAGCGACGGACTGAAGGCGAAATTTCCGAACTATGATTACGGCGATATCGTCGATCTCCAGCACAAGCTGGTGACCGAAACGTTGGGCATCGGGCATCTGCATGCGATTCTGGGTATGTCGATGGGCGGCATGAACGCATGGCAATGGGCCGAGATGTATCCCGAGATGATGGACGGCGTGATGCCGGTGGTCTCGCTGCCGATTACAGTCTCGGGCCGCAATTTGCTCTGGCGGCGTATGGTGATCGACGCGATCCGCTCCGATCCTGACTGGAAGAACGGGGACTACACGCAAACGCCGCGCGGCTGGATCGGCGGTTTCAGGGTACTGCGGATGATGATCGACAGCGCGCCCGCGCTGCAGCAGGAAATTCCCGACGGCGCGGCGGCGGACAAGTTCCTCGCGACCACTCGCTTTCAGGCCGAACACGTCGATGCGAACGACATCCTGTATTCACTCAAGTCGTCATTCAGCTACGATCCCGAGCCAGCGCTTCCCAGGATCAAGACCAAACTCTTCGCCTTGAACTTCTCCGACGACGAGTTCAATCCCGACTCGCTGCAGGTCCTCGAGAGACTTGTTCCGACGCTTCAGCAAGGCAGGTACATGGTGCAGCAGGGCACGTCATCGTCGCCGGGCCATTTCACCATGATGCGTCCCGATCTCTGGGCGCAGCATGTGAGCGAATTCATGCAGTGGCTGGGCGATATGCCGTCGCAGGCAGGCGAGTAGCGACGCTAGGCATAACACTGCAATCACCGAGGTCATGCATGGACCACGCCCGTAGCCCGTCATGATTTTACGGATGTGGTCAAGCTCCTTGGTCTCTATGTCTGGAAGTTTTGTACGATGTCGTACTGTTCAGTTTTAGATGCCATGATCCCAGTCAGATAAGGGTTTCGTGGCTGCTTCTTGAACGAGAAACCCTTCTGGCTACACATCTAGCTACATATTTGGGAGGTAGTCGCTCATAGCATATCGCGGAACGATTCGGAATCATCGTGTCGGTCACAGTCCCGAAGGTGCAGGTTGTCGCAGGCGCTAATGTCTGCATGGGGTGCAGGTGGTCGGAGGTTCAAATCCTCTCGCCCCGACCAACAGATATAAGGCTCTCACGGCTTCGGCTTTGAGGGCCTTTTTCGTTTGGGGTGGATTTTGCCCCCACGTTTGCCCCTACACGACAGATGGCTCTTGCGGGAACGGAGTGGAATTCCAGGCGGAGGAGAAGGGGCAGTTTGCGCATGTTTCTCGAGAGTTCAGGGCAAGTCACAGGCCGCTCATACGCCGGTGCGTGCGCTATGCCGCAGTAACCCAGCTATAGAGGTAACTCACGGTCATTTCTGACGGCGTCGAAGGAGGGGACTAGCCGATCGAATACAGGCCGGCCGGACGAGATTTAACCTATATGATTAGGAATCCGATGCAGTGATCATCGAATCGTCGCCGAATTTGCCCTCGGCCCAGACTACGGATGCCGCACAGTCGTCTTTAATGAGGCGGCGAGCGTGGAGAGATAACCAGTCGTGATCTAGTGGATATGCGCTGTTCGACGCATGGATTTTGCCTTTCTGTACCGGGGGCCGCTCGTTTCCATGCGGCGACTCATAATCCGCCTCTGAAAGGACACCGTGGGTTCGACTCCCACCCGGCCCACCAAAGATTTCATCAGTTTTTGAAGTTTTCTTCCTGAGTCAAAAAGTGGATTAGGCTACATATAGGCTACGGCGCAATCCGTCACGTCGCCTTGGCTGCGGCTCATTTTCCTGCTGAGGGCGGCATGCCTTCCATCCGGCGCGGTCATCATCTGGCGAGGGCTATCACACTGGATTTTGCCTGTCGTGTTAAAGGCTGGGCATGACACACTGTCGCCTTCATGTGCGACGTCTCGACCGCTCAGTTGAATCGTGGTTGGCGTAGCCTCGACGGTCCCGTTAGCCGTCGTCTTGTCGCCATTCAAAATCAGATATCGCTTCATAGTGCCTCTTGCCATCCCAACGGCGATCCCGGAACCAGTCCCGCTTGATAAGTTGTCACATGTCATCGCTATAACGCGCGTCTTCCCACAATAGCCAACAATGCGTGTTGGCTCGGTCCGCGAGAGATGTGGCTTCGTTATAGCCGCCAGTGACCCCTGGTGCCTTGCCTTGGACGCAGTTTCGCCCGCGCTGGCGGTGGGCTTTTTTCGTCGGACCTGACGTCACAGGACCGTACATCAGCAATTCCGCATTTCAGTTGTCCGGCTGCGGATCGCAATATTGCCAGATGACCATTCCCCATGAAGTATGTTGGGGTCCCGGCATGGAGTCGCCTGCCTTGACATAGACAGGATCCTTCATCGCCGGGTTTTGCCAGTAGCCGGCACGCGGGCAAGGTTCTCCCGGCAAAGCACGCAGCCTCGGTTGCGCGGCGGGCTTGGGAAAGTACGTCTCTTCTTCCACAGGGATACTGCCGTCCTGGTAACGTTTGTCTTCCCATAACAACCGCCAGCGCACCGCATGCTCGTCATTCGTCCCTTCCAGCAAGTACGTGTGGGCGGCGCTGCCTTTGAGGAAGTAATTCGGGCAGCCGACTTTGCCAGCCGGGAACCATGGTTCCCAGATACCTTCAACAGGAATCTCCTGGCCGCTGTGGACCTCGCCTTCCCGGGATTCGTTTTTCGGTGGGCAGGGAGGCAGTTCTGCGGGGTAGGTGCGGCCGGGAGGCCAATTCGGCCACCCTGGTTTAGGAGACTCCTGGAATAGCGATTCGTACGTCCAATGCCTAAAAATACGTCCGCCCCCATTTTCATTTTTCCCTGCAAGCCTGTATGAAAAATCAAAATTCCCCGTGCATTTGAGTGCCTCCAGGCTCAGATGGGTAATTACGGTTCCGAGCACATAATCTTCAGCAATAACGGGCCGATCGAATCTGACGACACGTGCACCAAGCTTCTGAAAAAAAGGGTCATGCTCGATCATCCATTCACTAGCTGCTCGTCCGAACAGATAGTCGGAAAACTCTCCGCCTGCAACGAGCTCACGGTAGGCAGCGAGCTTGTCTCGCCCCTGTCGCAACAAATTAAGGCCGTCTTCCATCTGGCCGGCCCGCCTAAGGAAGCTGTGGACATACCAGGTCTCCAGATCCTTTTGGTTCGGACTCGGTGCATTCAACTGCTTTGCATAGGCAGCGAGGAAATCCTGGTACAACTTGACGGCATGATCCAGGAAGGTGAGGCTGGTCCACTTTTTGAGCAGGTAAAACGCCTTGGCCCGCGCATCCTGCTCCTGCTCGCGGCTCATGGTCAGAGTATTCAGCATCATTGGTTCTGTTCGTCCGTCGATTGTTTGCCAACGTCGGCTCCTGCTCGCAGCGCATAGCCTTCCTGCCTGATTTTGGCCGATTGTTCACGCTCTTTCAAAAACAAAGCTCGCGCCTCCGCCTGATCGGGCAACTTCACATCGGTCCAATGCGTCGCCTGTGCCTTTACCTGCTTCTGTATCCACTCCCGCACCGGTGCATTGAAAGGGTGCTCGAAGTCCACAAAGAACTGAAGGTCCCCCCTACCAATAGGCGCATGGTGGCGCCTGGTGCTGCGTCGTCCAACTGCTCAGCAATTTTGCCTTCCCACAGACGCATTCCATCCCAGTTGGCCGGCACCACTATGCCAAGAGCTTCCATAGCTTCGCGTGTAGGCACCTGCATGGTGGCATAACTACCATTCATGCTCCAGGCGTGCTTGATTGCGCTTTGGGTGCGCCACACGGTTCCGTTAGGGGGAAGAACATCGGCCCAGAACTTACCCGGGATTGTCCAAGGCTTATCAAGATAGCGGCTGTCAACAACACGAATCATTGTCTGACCCGGTGCCCGAGTTACAGCTGCGATGGGTGCTTTTACGCTGAAGGTTCCGATGGCCTGTTCCACGGGGAAATTCCGCAAATCAGGCCAACCATCCTTCGGCTCGTAGTTTGCTTCCGTCGCTGCCTTGTGTCCTAGGCTCTTCGTATCCTCGGCCAGATGAGCTAAACGGGCCTCCTCGGTCATCGTCCGAGTTGTGCCAGCCCCCACGTACACCTCCGACCAGGTACCCTCAACCAGATGGCCTCGGACCTCTTCCAGTAATCGCATCAAATCTTTGATGCCCTGCGCGATTCTGGTGTCCCCCACCTTGCGCAGTTCCTCCAGCGTGGGCAGGAGCTTCCGGATGTATCCCTCCACCTGCTTCGGAATGGCGGAGCCGAGCTTATTCAAAATGAAATTCAGTGCGTTGCCGATGCGGTCCAGCATCGTCCCAAATGCCTTGACCACTACCCCCTGATACTGGGCGAAATCCAGTTTTCTCAGCCACTGCACCGCATCGCCCAGGCCAGCCTTGCGGATTACCGCCAGGATTTCCTTGCAGAGCTTGGCCAGGTCTTCGGATTTCTCGACCGCGCGCATCAGTAGCTTGCCAACGCCCTTAAGCAGGCCGCCGGCCACTGGAACGACCGCCAGAAGGCAGAGCACCAGTGCCACCCACTCCCATTTGTCCTCCCGATCCTTCGGGTCATCACACATTCGAATGGTGATGGCGATGGCGTCGCGCGCGGCCGTGACTTCACCCGCTACAGGAAACATACTGACAACGGCATCAATAACGATAGCGCCGGTATTGCGTTTCTGTGAGAACTCCCCGGCTACAGCACCCACAACGGTATCGCCGACCGCAGTGGCCCCGCGCCATAGATAGTCACCGACCTCAGACGCAGCCTGACTGATAGAACTGCTGCTCACGACTGACCTCCTTGCATTCTGTTCAAGGAAGCTTGCATGTCAGAATCGTCCCAATCAGCTTTATAGCTGGGATTGTTCTCGGTGGCCTTGACTTCGTAGGTGCGAGCGTCCTCACCCAATTCGACGCGCCCCGCCCCTTTCGGCGCATCCGTCAGGTCGGCGACGCCCTGGCTGTTAACGACGCCAGAGAACGTCGTACCGTTGTCGTAGTGTATGGTGAACTTGGCGTTCTGCACCGGCGTGCCGTCGTGATACAGATATTGCATCTTGGCGGGGATGTTAGACGTTAGAAACTGCGGTGGTGAATAGTCAAGCTGCGTTGGTCCAGCAAAACTATGCTGACTACCTTTGATATCGATCTTCCCCGGCGCATGAATCTCAATGTTCCCCCCGGAAAGGCGGATATAGGCACCGCCCGACGTCAGCAGAATCTCCTGCTTCGCCGCCGCCTCAATCGTTTCGGTTGCAGAAAGCAACATCAACGTCTTCTGTGCCGTGAGTTCGATGTTGTCCGACTGTGCCTGAATTTCTACCTTCCCCTTGGCCGCAAACAGCTTCATCCCGGCGTTCTGCACAAACAGACTAAGCTTTTCGGCAACGCTTGCGATCAGTGATTTGCCGGTTGCGATGTGGGTGCTCTGTCCGCTCACGAGATTGGTCTGTGCATCGCTAGCGATGTGAACGGACTTCTGCGTGGACATGGCGATACCTGAAGGGCTGCCAAGGAGCATGACAGGCTCCTTGAACGCATTCGCGCTTCCTGTTCCACCGCCAGCGGTGTTTCCGCCCGATGATGAACCCGACACGCTGTTCTGTGTCGCGTCGGTGAATGCCTTCAGCGAGTCGGAGCCATCCTTAAGACTTTCAGCCTGATGCGCGGTGCTGGCATCGGACATCGATTCCAGCACGCTTTCGGAATTCACCAGTTGCGAGGTTGCTTGCCGTGCATCCAGCGGCTGGCTGGTTGCCGGATAGGTAGTGACATACAGGCCTTGTCCCGCTCGCACAGCACCGTAGGCGTCAGACTTCAGGTCGAAACCGGTACCGAGGTAACCTCCTCTGGTATTCGCCGACTGGTCAATCAGGTAACCCAAGTGCAGTTGGGCATTCGCGTTCGTGGAATACAATTGAACGCGGTTCTGCCCCGTCGAGTCATCCATTACCATCTGGTTGTAGCCGCTGCCCTGATATTCCTTGGATTTGTAGCCAGATAGCAGGCCGTTGGAATGCCAGTGAGGTTGCGTTGCGCCGTTGTAAACCCGGCCCGTTACGAGCGGCCTATCGCAATCACCATCTACCCAGCTAATCAAGACTTCTTCACCGATTCTTGGAACATGTACGCCTCCGTATCCACCGCCCGTATCGGACATGACGACACGGACCCAGCAGGACGCTTTTTCGTCACCGTTATTGAGCCGGTCCCAGTGGAAGCGCACCTTGATACGGTTAAGCGAATCTGTATAAACCTCTTCGTTTGCCGGACCAACGACAATCGCGGACTGCAAGTGCATATCCGGCTTGTGATGTTCAAACGGGCTGCGAAACGGAATAACTTTGCGTTGAGCCTCAATTTCGACAAGGAAGAAACCTTCACTACCGTCCTCGTGTTTGACCTTCGACCCGTCTTCAGAGACGTGATTCGCTCTGACCGTTGCAAGGTCGCCCTTCAGGCTATGCGGGAAGTCGGCGGCGTGGCTGGACACCGGCAGGTTGCTTTCAATGAACCATGTGGTCTCAATAATCGCAAACTGCCGGTTCTGGGTGCTATCCGTCGCATGCTCGGGGTGGTCGTCCAGCTCAAACCATCGACCGGCATCCACACCTCGCACGCCACCTGAGCCAAAGAAACGCTTGGCTCGCGATTCCCATTCTTCCATGCGGATTTTCGACAGATGGTCGCCTCGGTCTTGGTCGGCGTAGGTGTATGCCCCGGTGTATTCATATACTTCAGCTTGCTGCGGCAGGTTCCCCTGCGTGGGAAGCGTGGGGATGTTTGTGCCCTTCGCATTGGCTGAGGAAGTGGGTGCCTTGTAATCGAATGTGCGGGTGGTCAGCGTCGTGCTTTGCAGTGTTCGGCTTCCTGACCACTGCACTAGCGCATTGGTTTCGCTGTTCGTGCCAGCTCGGTAGAACTCAACAGTCTGCGGCGAGAGCGCCGGGAACGTGTCCAGGCTGTCCGTGACGATGAGCGTATGCGACTTGCCGTCGCTTGCTTGCTCGAAGTAGCCGAACAGTCCTTCGCTTTCCATGATGCGATGAGCGAAATTCCAGTCGTCCTCGTATTGCATGCAGAACGAACGCGACGGAAGCTGTTTGCTTAACGCGAAGCGAAATGCTCCCTGAGCTTGCGGATGCATGTTGAATACATCAGCCAGGATTTCGTCGGCCGGCTTGTCCTGCCAGATTCGTGCATCTTTGCGAAAACGCAGGAAGTGCATCCAGGATGCAAACGCGATCTGCAAACTTGTGAGGCCGCTATCGGACCCAAGGCGGCGGGCCGTATGCACGTAACCGTGATGAGGCAGATAAGACTGGTTGGTCTGCTGAATCCACAATGTGACGGGCTGGGCAATTAGCGTCTTGAGTTCAACCGTGGCGGATGTTGAAACAACGTCTACCGTGAACTCGTATTGGCGACCGATCCGTGAATGGCCGACGACCCGCTGGGGCACCAAAACATTGGTTCCCAGCGAAGTATCCAGCTTCAGCAGGCGATCACTCTGGACTAGTCCGCCAGTTATTGCCCCGATTATGTCCTGCGCACCCATACTGCCTCTTCTTGTTAGCTGACTAAGCCGTCTCGGCATCGCGCGATTCTACAAAACTTCAGACGAATCAGCCAGATAGACAATATCAACAAACGTGAAGTGGTATTTATTGCCAAAATATAAATATGCTGTTGGAATATCGGTAAATTCTATTGAGTCACTGTGCTGTCTGGATCGAACGAACTGTGTCGATTTTCCGTTGGCGCCAACCTGAATAAAGGCATCGGATTGTTGAAAACTGCGGGTTGCCCAGTTCACATCCGGCATCCCGATTTTCACAACCGCGAGTTGTACTGTCGCGAGTTTTGCCGGGTCGTGTCCAACCGATCAGTAATATTGGCGTATCGGACAGCATGGGGCCACCGCACAGTGTCGCTCCGCACGACTGTGCTCGCGGCGTCCGACGCGTCCAGCCAATTTATAAGATTGATCGTATAGCCGTAAGCGCCTAGCAAATCTTGTTATTACCCACTTCTTTTTAGCGCAAGTTCGTAGCCAAGCTGGATGTCAGTTAGACGTCGCATCCCGCGCCACATGACGGTATTCCCGGGCGGAGGATCGTTGGCGCGCGCAAGGTAACCGCCGAGCTGCGCGAGCCTCATAACGTTGCGTAGAAGTGGTGGTGCCTGTGCGTTGTGATCCGGTTCGCGGACCACGTGTTCAAGCAGTTCGATTTCGGTTTGCGAAAAAGCAAGCTCGGCTGCTGCCTGTGGCGCGGACCGGGAAATCATCGTAAGCCAGAATATGCGCCAGCTCAGAACGCAGAATACCGCAATCAGGTTCGTGAGTCGGTCCGCTGTGCGAAGCCTCGACTCCTCTGCCTTGCAGCCCGATTTCAAGATCTTGTGGAAGGTTTCGATCTTCCAGCGCATGGCGTACCAGTCGAGTTTTTCGATTGCCTCGGCACGTGATCTCACTGGCAGATCGGTGATCAGCTTCCATTCAATGCGGGGGCGCCCCGGCGGTGGGTCACGCTCCTGTGCGTGAAGGACAGTCAGCTGTAACGCAACACAGCTGCCTTGTTTGCCAACGGGCGGCAATACCGTCATTCGCTGGTAGCGAAGCTCAAGTGTGACGATCATAGGGTGCCCTTTCGCGTCGCGAAGCTCAACGCGATGCAGCCCCTTGACTTTGACCTGCTGCATCGCGTTCGCGATCGTGTGCTGTCCGTCCCCTGCGTGTTGATTTGCACGGAATCCTGACCCGGGATTTGCATTGAATTCTGACCCACCCGTTGGACCAGCTTTGCGGGTTATGCGGTGGGTGTCTGGGTCTTCTTTCTCTCCTTCTTTGGCTGCGTCGTGCTGTTTCTGAAACGATAGCTATCGTTGCCTGTTTCTACAATGTGGCAGTGGTGCGTAAGCCGGTCGAGCAGCGCCGTCGTCATCTTTGCATCGCCAAACACACTAGCCCATTCGGCGAAGCTCAGATTGGTGGTGATGATGATGCTGGTTCGTTCGTAGAGCTTGCTGAGCAGGTGGAACAGCAGCGCACCGCCGGTCTGGCTGAAGGGCAGATAGCCGAGCTCGTCCAGCACCACAAGATCGGCATAGACAAGCCTTGTTGCGAGCTGCCCAGGCTTGCCGACCAGCTTCTCCTGTTCGAGCGCATTGACCAGCTCCATGGTGGAGAAGAAGCGCACGCGACGGCGATGGTGTTCGAGAGCCTGCACACCGATCGCGGTTGCCAGATGCGTCTTTCCGGTGCCGGGTCCGCCCACCAGAACGATGTTATGCGCCGAGTCGATGAACTCGCACTGGTACAACTGCCGTACCAGCGCTTCGTTGGCATCGCTGCAACTGAAGTCGAAGCCACCGATATCGCGATAGGCCGGGAAGCGCGCCACCTTCATCTGGTAGGCAAGTGAACGCACTTCTCGTTCTGCGAGTTCAGCCTTCAGCATCCCGGCGAGCACGAGTGAAGCTGACTTGTAGGCTGGCGAGTCCTGTGCTGCAAGCTCGCCCAACGCCTGCGCCATACCGTGCAGCTTGAGTGACTTGAGCATCTGCATCATGACGTCAGGCTGCATGGTTATCCTCCCGGCCCCTTAGTCGATCGTAGCGGCTGACGTTGGCCTGCGGCTCGACGGTCAGTGCGAAGGCCTGCGGTGTTTGCAGCGGCGGCACAGGCGGGCTGTCGAGCAGCCGGCTCAGGATGTTCAGCACCGTCTGCTTGTTTGGTGCGCCGGCTTCGAATGCCAGCTCGACGGCTGCGAGCACCATCTGTTCGTCGTGCAGCAGAACCAGCGCCAGAATCTCGACCATCTCCCGGTCACCGCCGGGACGCTTCAGCAGCACGCCCTGCAGCTTGCGGAATCCAGCTGGAAATTCTGCGAAGGGTGCACCATTACGAAGCGCTCCAGGTTTGCGCTGCAGGACTGCCAGATAGTGACGCCAGTCGTAGATGGTCTCGCCGTTGTCATGGCTGCGGTTGATCCGTCGGCCGTGCTCCGCAATCACCTGACCTTTAGCCACGAACACTAGCTTCGCGGCGTAGACCCGCAGGCTGATGGGGCGGTTGGCAAACGACGCCGGCACGCTGTAGCGGTTGCGCTCGAAGGTCACGAGACAGGTTGGCGAGACGCGTTTGGTGTGTTCAACGAAGCCGTCGAACGGTTGCCCAACCGGCATCAGGTGTGGCCGCTCGGCAGACCACGCGTCCCAGATCGTCATGTCCTGTTCGGGGTGCCGCGTCTGCTGCCAGAGCAGCACGCACTGGTCGGCCAGCCAGTCGTTGAGCGCCGCCAGCGAGCCGAACGTCGGCACCTTCTGCCAGAGCCGGTGCCGGCTGTCCTGGACGTTCTTCTCGATCTGCCCCTTCTCCCAGCCGGAGGCGACGTTGCAGAACTCGGCGTCAAACAGGTAATGGCTCACCATCGCGCTGAACCGTGCGTTGACCTCGCGGACCTTGCCGGGACGCACCCTGTCGACGGAGGTCTTCATGTTGTCGTAGATGCCGCGACGTGGAATGCCGCCCCACGCCACGAACGCATGGTGATGCGCGTCGAACAGCATCTCGTGGGTTTGCAGCAGATAGGCCCTCAGGAAGAAGGCACGGCTGTGACTGAGCTTGAGCTGCGCGACCTGCAGCTTGGTGCGCTCGCCGTTGATGACGGCCCAGTCCTCACTCCAGTCGAACTGGAACGCTTCGCCGGCCGCAAACCGGAGCGGAACAAACGTCCCGCGTCCGGTCGTCTTTGCCTGCTCGTGCTGTTCCTGTCGCCAGCGTCGGGCAAACGCTGCCACACGGTCATAAGAGCCGGTGAAGCCCAGCGCGCAGAGGTCCACGTGAATCTGCTTGAGGGTTCTGCGCTGTTTGCGGGGCCGATTCGCCTCGGTCTTCAGCCAACCAGCGAGCTTTGCAGCAAACCCGTCGAGCTTACTGGGGCTGTGGCGCTCGGGATATGCCGGCAGCACAGTGTCGGCCCGTATGTAACGCCTGACCGTGTTTCTGGACACGCCCAGCCGTTTGGCAATCTCGCGCAACGAGACATGATCGCGAAAGTGCCAGCGTCGGATGATGCTCAATATAGCCACGTCGATCACTCCGTTCCCCTGCCCGTTGCCGAGCAGGTCAGTGTTCTACGTGGGTCGATATTCGATGCAAATTACTGCGCGGGGTGGGTCAGGATTCCGTGCAAATCAACACTCACGCGGCTTCGCGTTCTTGCATATGGCGTCCGACAGCTTGGTTGGGTAGGAATGCATAGCCGTATATCGGGTGGGCGATATACAGAAGGATATACAGTTTTAGCCCGGATAGCCTGGATTTTCTTTGGATGTCTACGGACTGAAATCCCTTTAAATACTGGCCTTCCAGCCGCTTCGCCAGAACTCGGCGGATCTCCTCGGTCATCTATGAAGATAGCAGGTGGCGATTTTCATGAATGAAATAAGATGTTGATCTTGGAAGAATACGTTATTTTATTCGAATGGCAATGTACGTATTGGTACGCGATTTCGCGTGGGGCGGTTCGTTTGGCAGGTCCCACATGCCACGCCAGCCTGCCGTCGCGAGCTAGCTCCTGATATCAAGGGGATAGTGTAACGGGTTGGGCGCCTCTGCCGACTGATTAGCTATGCTTATCTTCTGCGCTGAAACATGAGGCAATCCAGGTCGGGTTGACTGCGGCAGTCGTTTTCGATGCCGCCATCATTCGCTACAGCGACCTTCAGCAGTCTGCTTAAGGTTGCCATCAGATTTTGCCGTTAGTATCGAATCCACTCGAGGAAGCCTTGCGGAAGGTGAGCGTGTCATCGTCAGCTCCGTGAGTGAGCGGTCGTGACGAAGCACAGCATTCACAAGCTCCGAAACTCTCACGGTATCGTAGCGGGACTCCACCCTGAACGCGGATTGATCAACACATGCGAACGCCTGGTTAGTCGATGAAGACGTTTTTGTTATGGTCCTGGGTTGCACTGCTCGGTGCTTGCACAAGCGTCTCCGTGGTGGACCGGTCACAAAATGGGAAATTCCTTTTAACCGCTACGAGCAGGAATCCGTTCGCGTCGTGGAGCACCGTGATGGATACGAGCCGAGATGGCGCACGAGCGTATTGCCGGGCACGGGACAGGGACATGTCGGAGGTCAATATCGATACGTTTTCATTTCCCCTGCGGAGCACGTGGGAAGCAGACCTACTCTTCATTTGTGTTCCGCGATGGAAACAGGATTGAAGATCCGCCAGGCAGCCCCGGCAGTTTTACGGATTTCTGTGCAAGCGGACTGCCGACAAGATGATCGTCACCTCGAACACAACGGCCATCAACCGCCATCAAATATTGCAAGACCGTAATGCGATGGACCAGATCGCGTAAGCAGGCAGTGTCTAAGCTCATCGCAGGGCATTCAGCGAACGAATGGCTGGATGTAAGTCTTGTCGGCAATGGAGCGCGTTCGGATGTTTTCGCGCGATCCCAATTCGCCGCCTCTTGCGGTCGCGACGCGACTCGCTCGATGCCGGAGTTTCCCATGAACCAGCTTTCATCGATCCGCATCTTCGTCAAGGTTGCCGAGTACCTGAACTTCGCTGAGGCCGCGAGGCAGTTGGGTGTTTCGAGCTCGGTCGTTACGCGCGGTGTCGCGTCGCTCGAAGAGCGCCTTGGCGTCCGTCTGATCAACCGCACGACGCGACGGGTAACACTGACGCGCGTCGGTCAATCGTACCGCGAGCGTGCCGTCGACCTGCTGCATCATCTCGATGAGATGGACGAGTGCATTGCATCGGCATTGGAACAGCCATCCGGCATGCTGCGGATTGCCGCGTCGTCGCTTTACGCGACCACGGATCTCCCGGAAGTGCTGGCCGCCTACCGCGCTCAGGAACCCCGCATGAAATTCGAGCTGACCGTGTTCGACACGATGAGCGACGTCGCGGTTAACGAGTTCGACGTCTGTTTCGGCGCGGAGCGGCGCTTACGAGACTCGTCGTTGGTTTGCCGGCCGCTCATGAAAACACGCGACGTCATTGTTGCGAACCCTGACTATCTGGCGCGTTACCCGGCACCCTGCACACCGGATGAACTGGCCTCGCACGACGTTCTCGTCGCGTCGGATGCACCGAGCCGTCACTGGGAGTTTCGCGACGCTCACGGCACACAACGTGTCGTCGTGCAGCCGATCATGAACATACAAAGCCCTCAGGTCGTCAAGCGTGCGGTGCAGGCGGGACTCGGTATCGCGCGCTTGTCATGGTCGCTCGTGCGAGACGAGCTCGCCAACGGCAGCTTGCGTGCATTGCTAGGCGACGCGCCGCTATCTGACGAAGAACGCACCGTGTGGCTTCTGTATTCGAAGCAGCCGCACATGGCGGTTGCATTGCGCAGCTTCATTGAGTTCGTCGTGGAGCGTTATCGTCAGAAGCCGCCGGAAAGCAAGGCACAAGACGACTTGCGCGTGTCTGCCGCACAACATCCAGCGAACAATACTGAATTGCTGTGGGGCTAGATTTTACAGTTCGACACGACAAGCCCGACATGTAAACGGCCGAAGTATCGTTGCCGATATTTCAGGGCCGACCATACCCATAATCTCTCTAACCCCATTAGGGTGTCACCTATGAGTCATAGCGCTTCTCGCGGACCGATCCTGGTAGAAGAGTCGCCCGTTCAGGCTCCGCCGGAACTGATTGAACAATGCTTCAACCGGGTTGAATATTATCAGCCGCTTTACGGCGTCACCGGCATCGAAGGACCGCTACGCTCGTGCAGGGATAGAGCCGTTGTCATCGAGGCGGCGCTCGATTCGTTGGGACCGTGCTTTAGCCTTGTCGACTTCGGCTCGTCGCTCGGATATTTTCCATTTTTCTTTGCCGACCGCGGTGCCCGGACGACGGGTATCGACATCAACCCCGAAAACACCGCGGTTGCGCGCGCCACTCAACGGGTCAACGGGCTGAGCGCCACGTTCGAAACTGCGCCTCTCGACTTGACGAAGGTCCGCACAATCTCGCCTGGCGAATATGACGTGGCTCTCGCTCTCAGCGTACTTCATCACATCACGTTGCGACGTGGTATGGACTATGTCAAGCAGCTGGTTGCTGAACTACTCGCCCGCATTCCCATTCTGATTGTTGAGCTCGCGCATCGCGACGAAGCGGTCAACTTCGTCTGGCGAGCGTGTCTTCCAGAGGATTCCCTGGAAATATTCTCCGGGTGCGGTCACGCTCAGATTCAACACCTGGGCGACTTCCCGAGTCATCTCTCGTCGAGTGTCCGTCCTATGTATCTTGTCAGGAGGTAATGGAGCCGGACTGAACGGAAGCCGCGGACTAGAGCGGTTTCCTCGCGCTCAGGTACGCGATGCGCTCGGCACCGAAGAGCTGACCCGAATCGACGCGTGGACGGAACACCTGTTCGAAGAATTGTCTTTCTTCTGGTGTGAACTGTTCCGACAGCAATTTTTCGAGCGATGGGGCCCAAGGAAAGGGCGACGATTTCAACACGAGATTCCACGTGGCCAATTGGGAGCGCCCTACGTCAATGTGGAATTCCATGTGAATATCGGTGAAGCCGGTATCCAGGGCGTAACGGACCAGGTCGCGTTCGCTGAAATTGGTCATCGGATTGCTCGAAATGCTTTCCTCTGTGTCGGGAAATTGCGTGGCTCTCCAGCGATGCAAAAGCCGGAAAAAGCGGTCATCCGATCCCGTCGGATGAGCGTCGACAAATTTCTTTAAGGAATTCGCCTCAAACGCTTCGTCGCGCCGTATAGGTTCCGCAATGGAAACCCGTCCGCCAGGCTTGAGGATCCGGCGAAACTCGCGCAGAACTGCGATCTTGTCGGGAAGATAGGCCAGCACCGCGCGGGTCGTGACGACATCGACCGACTCGCCTGGAATGTCGTTGAGCGCTTCTGCGGAACATTGGAGAAAGGTGCATTGATCCCGCACCCCGCGTTGAATGGCGATGGACTCGGAGTGTTGAAGCAGGGACGCTGAGATATCGGTTAGAACCACGCGTAGCGAAGGGCCGATGCGATCAATCGCGCGAAACGCGACGAGGCCGTCGCCTGTGCCAACGTCAACCAGCGTCATTCCCGGGGCGAGTTGTGCAGCGTCGAGAACGCGATCGGCATATTGCGCGATTTCAGCGCGCAATGTTCGTTCGTGCGACGGGTCATCGGCGAATCGTTCGTGCAGAAGCCAATTCGCCCACACATCGGATTGTGACTGGGGTTGATCGTTGTTCATCTATCGCAGGTCCACTGGTAAGCGTGGGCAGCCAGGTCACGAGAGGCTGTCTAGCGCGGAAGGGCTGAGCCTCTGTGCGGAGAGGCTGCGCGCCGTTGCCTGAGCGAGCGTCGTTTGGCTAGACTTGAATCTAGCAGACAGACCTTAGGACAACCTGAAGGGACCATGCGCCGCTAACTGCGCATCCGCGTTACCACGCAATGAAAGTGTCAGGTGTTGCCGCTGCGCGATGCGGGCGGCAATCGCGAGCCCCAACCCGCTACCCGTTCCCTTGGTATGTTCGCCACGATAGAAACGGTCGAGTACCCGGTCAAGCTCTTCCGCGGGAATACCCGGTCCGTTGTCCAACACTTCGAAGCCGAGATGGTTTGCGTGACAGGAGTCGTTCCATAATGGCTAGTTATCCAAACTATTGAGTGAAGTAGGTTATCCAGAACGTCCCTTAAATATTGCTTAACGATAACGCAAGTTACAAAAAATATAGTGCTCAAGCAACCACATGCGCCTGCCGTTAGAAAAGATGCCGTAATGCGGCGTAATTTCTTTGGAGATCACTATGTCAATACAGGCAGTAGGGCAACATTCGGCGCAGCCAGTGGCGTCGAACACGACACCTCAGGGTGCGCAATCTGCAACCGGAGTCTCATCATCCGGCAACGCATCATCTTCGAGCGCTTCCACTCAGGCATCGTACACGGTGAGCATTAGCAATGCCGCGCATGCGGCGCTGGCTGAGGCGACCGAAACATCTGTTCAAACCGCGCAAGAGGCCGGCCATGGCGATCGCCAGGCACAGCGGCTTCTGGCAAAGGAGCAAGCGGCAAAAGCAGGCTAATCCGTGCGAGCGCACCTAACCGGAGGCTAAGGTCCCTGCGAAAACTGCCGCGCTCGTCCTGCAGTTTTCGCAGCATCCCGCCGCGTGCGTTCTGCGTCGCACCAAACGTCGTGCGCTCACGCACCCTACGCAGGTCTGTCAAAAAAAACAGGCCGGACGCGAGTCTCAAGCGCCGCTACCTGCGAAGAAGAGAACGTTTCAAGGGCGCTTGCTCGAAAAACTCGACTTTGCACGGGGGGTGAAGTGTGCAGTCTCGTGCCCTGACCAGACGGGGGATGACCTCAAGCGGTGCCGTCACCCAGTAGTGATCAAGGCCGATCTGCACCACCTCCGCCCCTGCATGAATCGATGTCATGACCTCAATAACGGTTTGCAGTCGCCGCAGGGGCTCGGACGTCGCAATCGTGCAATCGCAGAGTTGTGCGCCGCCTTCGATAGCGTCTCCTTGGCGATCCTCGCTGCAGCAGCCCTCCCTGAGCCTGTCCGATGTCGAGCCTCGCATCGACGAAGTGGAGTTGTCAACGGGTTCGTTCATATCCGCTTTCCCATAGCACCACTATCGCGGTGACCTGACACGATAGTAGCGGTCGGACCTGAAGGGACCCTTAAGCGTCGATGTATCGTCCGCATTGACCTTCAACTCATCGCTGTTCGACTACGGGTCGCCGTTGATTCCAGTGCAACTATTTCTGCTTCATCCAATAGAGAAGGAATACTGATTAAATAAAAATCAAGGAGCCGGGAAATTGCAAGGCCTTCGCAGAAGTCGACGCCCAGCGCTTTTTCAACTCGCTGCGCGTGAATAATATTTCATGCGATTGCGCTGCGGTTGTAACCCATCGAACGAAGAATCGTTTTACTGTAGCAACTTATACGTTGGGTCGCATGACCGGAGCTACTACCATGAACCAATACTTTTCGACGGCTGTGCTCATCGCTCTGCTGCGCACCAGTTCCACGCTGCTATTTGCAGAAGCAATCGCGAGAGCCTCGACTCGGTGACGTTGGGATACGCATCAATATCGTCCCAATTCCTCAAAGAGTACGTCGCCGCAAATGACGTACCTGGCCTCCTCGGTTTCAACACAGACTGCGAGCGTCACACATAGATTCATTGACCCCGATGTCACGTAAGGTTCGCTGACGACGGTCGCACCGGGATGACTTGCCGCGTTTCTGAAGTATGGCCGTTTCGACCAGTTGGCATCTGCCTTCCTGGTTAGCATGGGGAACCGCGCTTGCCTGCGCATCGGATGACTTTTCGATTCCACGGGTGCGCCGATCTGTGCGCCGCTCTCATCCAGCAGGAACATGCGAAGCGAGAGGGGGAGGCCGAGAAAGCGCATCGCGCATTCGGGAAAGTTCCGTCCCGGCTTGAACGCATGCGTGACGTCTTCAAACGCCTGCCGGTACGGTTGCAAACCGGCCAGGTCTGCAATGGGTTTGATTCGATTGCCACTTTGAAGGGGGGGCAGGGGGAATCCGGCGCTGTAAACCTGCAAGTCGCTTTTGTCCGCAAGCGCCAATGGGCGGCCAAAGTAGTAGCCCTGTGCGAAATCGGCATCGCAATCGAGGCATAGGAGCGCCTCTGCTTCCGTCTCCACCCCTTCGACGGCGACGAGCGTGCCAATTTCGTGCAGGAGTCCTACCAGGCGTAGCAGGCTGCGTGCCTTCAGATGACTCGTAGCCGCTTGCCGGATAAGCTCGCGATCGAGTTTTACCACGTCGGGCTGCAGATCCCAGACACGGCTTAGATTTGTTTCGCCCGCGCCAAAGTCATCAAGAGCGATCAGGAAACCGTGCAGCCGCAACTGGGCGACCGCATCGGCGAGCACGCCATTTCGCGGCTGAGGCGTTTCCAGAATTTCGATCGCGACCCGCGCCGGCGATATGCCGCAAGCCAGGATATCGGCAACGAGCCCCAGCCCGTGAATCGGATGCGTGAGGACTTCAGGCTGCGCGTTGATAAACAGGATGCTTTTGTCGTCCGCGAAGCGCACGAAGTGGCCGGTATGACATCGGACACACTCCCGCTCGAATTCGCCGGTACGCCCAGCGAGCCTTGCATGCCTGAAGGCATCCAAAGGCGAACAAGGCTTGCCGTCTAGCGATGAGCGGAGCAATGCCTCGTGTCCAACCGGCGTTTGATGAGCAAGAGACAAGATGGGCTGAAACGCACTGTTCACGCTCGGTAAGCAACGAGGAGTCTCTTCGCTCATAGGATGGCGCCACCAGGATGAATTCGGTAAAGGGCAACGACGTTGATTCTAGCGCCGACGGGCGACCGCGATGTGGACACCCTCTTCTAGAAGCTGTCCCACTCTCCAGCCGCGGCGGCTTGCGCGATCCGAACGGGCTGCGCCGGCGGCCGCTTCAGGGCTGCTGCAGCGGGTGCAGAAGCGCGCGCCGGAATCGCCGGCGTGGGCGTGGGCGTTTGCGTTTGCGCGACAGGGCGGCTGCCCTCGGCGCCGCGTGAGGCGTTCAGCCTGAATATCGAGGCGGCGGCTTTCAGATCGGCCGCCTGCGACTCGAGCGAGCTGGCGGCGGCCGCCGCCTGTTCGACAAGGGCCGCATTCTGCTGCGTGACTTCGTCCATCTGCGTAACGGCCTGATTGACCTGGCCGATGCCCTTGCTTTGTTCGTGCGAGGCGGCGGTAATTTCACCCATGATGTCGGTCACACGCCTGATCTCGTGCGTGATCTCGCGCATCTTCGTGCCGGCTTCCTGCACATGCTCCGCGCCTGCCCGGACCCGCTCCACGGAATCGTGGATCAGCTCCTTGATCTCCTTGGCTGCCGCCGAGGAGCGCTGGGCCAGCGACCGCACTTCCGAGGCCACCACCGCGAACCCCCGCCCTTGTTCACCTGCACGCGCCGCTTCGACGGCCGCATTCAGCGCAAGGATATTGGTCTGGAAGGCGATACCCTCGATGATGCCGACAATATTGGCGATCCTGTCCGAACTGGCGTTGATGCCTTCCATGGTGTCCACGACGCGCGACACCACGGCGCCGCCCTGTTCCGCGACGTGGGCGGCCTGCGCAGCAAGCTGGTTGGCCTGACTGGCGTTCTCGGCATTCTGGGTCACGGCCGAGGTCAGTTGCTCCATGCTCGACGCAGTCTCCTCGAGCGAAGCGGCCTGCTCTTCAGTACGCTGCGACAGGTCCTGGTTGCCCGCCGCGATCTGGTGCGTGGCGGTGGCGATCGACTCAGCCGAAACCCTGATGGTGCCGATGGTCTGTGTGAGCTGCTCCTGCATGCGCTTCATCGAAAAGAGCAGGCTCGAACGATCGTTTGGCGCCGTCTTCACCACGGCAGTCAGATCGTTGCCGGCAATCTGGTTGGCGATTTCGGCAGCATAGGAAGGCTCACCGCCTAATGCGCGGAGGATGCCGCGATTGAGCAGTGCCACGCCGGCCGAAAGGGCGCCGGCCAGTACCAGCAGGATTCCGAGGCTCCGGTACAGCGTCGAGCGGAAGGCGGCGTCGATGTCGTCCACATAGAGCCCTGTCGTGAGAATCCAGTCCCATGGCTGGTACCTCACGTTGTAAGCAATCTTGGGCGATGCCTCGGTTTCACCCGGCTTCGCAGCGGCATATGCGGTAAAGCCTTCGCCGTCACGCTTGATGAGCGCAACGATATCCTTAAAGACGTAAACGCCGTTCGAATCCTGGTAGTCGCTGACGTCCTTGTCGGTCCACTCCGGTCGTGTTCCGTGCATCAGGACGGTCGGATGAGAATTGACGATCTGAAAATAGCCGTCCATGCCGTATCGCATGTTCCTGATGCTGTCCATGGCCCGCTTTTGAGCTTCCGCGACGGGCACGGCGCCGGTGGCTGCCTGGTCACCGAAAGTCTTGACCACCGTCAGGGCGATCTCAGATGCGTGTTTCAGATCGGCCTTGCGCTCATCCATTTGCATTTCTCGAGTCTGGTAAGCGTGGTAGACCGATATTCCGGCGAGACACAAAAGGCTCAGGATGAGCGGCAACCAGAGCTTCTGTACAAAGGACAGTTTCATACGTATGGATTCCTTGCGTTGAACACGCCATGAGCAGGCGAATTGCACTCGATAGACATAAATAATGCTTCACACAAATATCGGCCAAGGTTCACACCACTTGAGCCGAAAGCGAAAACTGCGGCGGTTTGCCGCGGTGTTACTGAAACCCATGGCGCAAAACGCTTGCAGGAGCGCGCGGATCGACCACCGAGGTGCGCGGGTCAACCTGTCTGAATTGTAAAAATACGGATTCCTAATGGATTTCCGAAGAGTGGCAACATTGAGCGGGACCGCATCCCGGAGGTATCCGCAGCCGCGCTGTATGAGAGCATGCGGCGGCGAGGCGGGCCCATCTGCGGCAAACCGCCGCAAATGCCGCTTTTCACTCAAGCGCGGCGCGTTCGGGCCGATATTTTGTGTGATGCATTCATGGGATGAAATTTGTCTTCATGGCGACCATCAGCAGATCGCGGCGTGCAACCGGGACCTGTCGCAGCGTACTGAAGAGCAGACTCCGAAGACAGGGTTCAGCGGGTTCGAACGTGGAATACGTGTGCGAACAAAGCATGATCAGGTGTTGAGTCAACATGCATTTAAATTCATACAAGTTTCCCGAACACGTAACGATGGACATCGCATCAGGTCGCTGGAGCAACCCACTACTATCAGTACTGCTCGCCTTTGCCGCAACAACGCTCGCTTGCGTTGTCAGCCTGGCACTCAAGAGCATGGATCAGGAAATCTCGCCGATCTGGCTCGTCGACGCCGTTCTGCTCGCGCAGATGATGGTTGCGCGGCCCCACCAACGATACGGGGTGTTCGTTGGCGGCGTACTCGGCAATTTTTCGACGCGGCTGTTTGTCAGTCACGACCTGGTGGGAGCGCTCTGCTTTTCGTTCGCCGACCTTGTCGGCGTTGTGATTGCGTTGAGGTTCGCTCCGCGTATCTCAACGGTTGCCGAACTGATCCGCCCGAAACCGCTCATCAGGTTTCTCGTGGGTGGCGTCGTGTTTTCAACCTTCGTGTCCGGACTCGTTGCGGTGACCTTGCAGGGGGCGCCGGAAGGGAGTTCCCGGTTGCCGTCCATGACGACCTGGTTCATCGCGCATGCGCTGGGTTGTGCGATCTTCACACCTGCCGCCGTGGCCTTCTGGACCGGCGAGCTTGCCAATCTCGCGCGCGTGGACCAGCGCGGGAAAAACGGCGTTCTGTTGCTGCTGGTCTGCGTCGTCACGATCGGCGTATTCGGACAACGCCAGTTCCATCTGCTCTACTGGGTGCTTCCGCCCATCGCGTTACTGGCATTTCGGGCAGAACTAGCCGCCGTGCTGCTTGGCGTCCTGCTGTGCCAGGCCATTGCGATGTGGTTCACGGTGCACGGTTTGGGCCCTTTCTGGATCGAACCTTTTGTGCGCATGCAGGACCGCATCTTCGCCTTGCAGCTTTACTACATGGCGGTGCTACTTATCGCGCTGCCCATCAGCGCCTCTCAGGCACAGCGCAACCGTCTCATCGCACGGCTAGGTGACGGCGAGCGCCGCTACCGGGTGCTCGCCGAGAACGCGAGCGACATCGTCATGAGCATGGGGTTGGAGGGCCGGCTTACCTACGTTTCACCCAGGGTGACGCCGGCGCTGGGCTATGCCCCGGACGACCTGATCGGCATGTATTACCCGGAGCTCGTTCTACCGGACGACCGCGCTGCGCTGACAATGGCCATTGAAAGCGTGATGAGGGGAGCGATCGAGGCGTTCCAGGACAGTCGCTGGCGGCGACCGGACGGGCAGGTCGTGTGGATGAAAACGAGTCTGCGACTGCTCATCGACCCGTTCTCCAGCAAGCCGGAGGCGCTGATGGCGACAGTTCGCGACATTACGGAAAGCAAGGTCGCCGAGCAGCGTCTCGCAGACGAGCGAAAGGAACTGCAGGCGCTCGCTTTCCGCGATGGCCTGACAGGCCTGTTTAACCGGCGATATTTCGACCGCGAACTCGAGCGCCAATGGCGCAAGGAAGCACGGGCGCTCAGCCTGAGCCATGTGGCCGTGATCATGATCGATATCGACGCCTACAAGGACTACAACGATCACTTTGGGCATCAGGGTGGCGACGAGTGCCTGCGTACGGTCGCACAGGCGATTGCTTCTGTCGCCCGGCGTCCAACGGACATGGTGGCGCGGTATGGCGGCGAAGAGTTCGCGCTGATCTTGCGCGATACCGATGAGCAGGGCGCGATGAAAGTTGCCGAGGGCATCCGGACCGCCATTGAAAGCCTGCGGCTGCCACATCCGGCTTCCCGTGCCGGGATCGTGACCGTCAGCGCCGGCGTGGCAGTGCAGCGAGCGGGTGAAGACGGCGACGGCAACGGTCTGGTCGCGGCTGCAGACAGGGCGCTCTATGCCGCCAAACAACAGGGGCGGAACCGGACCTGCACAGCGGATACCGATTGCGCCGATCAGGGCGCTCCGTGATGCGACCGCGCTTCGCGCTTCACAGCGTGAATGGTCTGCACAAAATAAATCGTCGGCGGCCTCATCGCCCGGCGTATAGTGGGTCCAATACTCACGTATCGGGGAATCGCCATGGCTGAACTCTATCCGGCTATCTATAAGGACTTCGAAGTGCATCCGCTGGTGTTCTCGCGGGAGTTCGACAAGTTCGACGGCCACAAGCGGCACGCCGAGGGTTATGACGTCGCCGTGCGCGTTTGCCGTCCAGGTGCAATCAGCGGCTCGAAGGCGAGCCGCGTGTTTCGACTCGTGCGGCCCGCCACGTTTTCCGATTTCGGCATCGCCAAGCGCAGCGCCAGCCAGTACGGCGCGGACATCATCGACGGCAAGGTGGAAGGCGCATCGGTTGCCGATCTTTGAGGCCAAAAAAATAATCCGTCTGATTGTTTGACGATTTGCCGACATCTCTATACAATCCGTTTTCTCTGACGCGGGGTGGAGCAGTCTGGCAGCTCGTCGGGCTCATAACCCGAAGGTCATAGGTTCAAATCCTATCCCCGCAACCAAGCATATGGAAAGCCCGCTGGCGATCGCCACGCGGGCTTTTTCATTTGTGGGCAGGCCATATTTCAGGCATCGCCGCGTACCTTGCAATCATTATGGTGTACTGAGGGATATGAGTGCGCCGGGATCAGCGGCCTGCATGCCAGGCCAACCTCCAATGGCATCTGAAAGAAAGCAAAGGTAGTATTCGGCGCTAGAGGGTGCTGCGCCCGCTAACGGTGCACGACCCGCGACGCAATCCTGGTTTGAAGGACGTTGAAATGGACACCTACATCCTGTTGGGCGGTGGTTTCGGAATAGCGCTGGCCATCGCCATCTGGGGCATCTGGAAGCTCAGATAGGGCGGGCCCCGCATGCATGCACGCGCGGACGAAGCAATCCCACCGCTGCAACACATTTTCATCGCGTTGTATCAAGAACCTGCTACAAGCTAGTTATCCCGCTGGTGCGAGGGCCGTATGTGCGTCAGGCGCCAATACGGTCAGGCATGCCGTTAATTTCATTTAACTTACGACACCCTATGTCCTCATCTGTCACCAGCCCCTCGAGCCAGACCGCCAACACCGCGCCCAGCCTCGTGCTGGGGGCGATCGGCGTGGTGTTCGGCGACATCGGCACGAGCCCGCTCTACACGTTGCGCGAATGTCTGAAGGCGGCGGGCGGCATCAGCCAGCCCAACGTGTTCGGTATCGTGTCGCTGATTCTCTGGTCGATCATCGTGGTGGTCACGCTCAAGTACGTGAGCTTCGTGATGCGCGCGGACAACGACGGCGAAGGCGGCATCCTCGCGCTCACTGCACTGGCCTCGCGGGTGGCGCCGGCGCGTCTCTCCCAGGTGCTGCTCACGCTGGGTGTATTCGGCGCGGCGATGTTCTACGGCGATTCGATGATCACGCCGGCCATCTCGGTCATCTCGGCGGTGGAGGGCGTCACGCTGGTCGACCCGAAACTGACGGCGTGGATCGTCCCCATCTCGCTGGTGATTCTCACTGGCCTCTTCAAGCTGCAGAAGCGCGGCACGGGGACGGTCGGCAAGGTTTTCGGGCCGGTGATGATCGTCTGGTTCATTACGCTGGCGGCGCTGGGCCTGCTGCATATCGTCGCCGGGCCGGCCATCATCGAGGCCGTCTCGCCGCTCTATGCGGTGCGCTTTGTGGCGCACGCACCCGGTACGGCCTTCGTGGTGCTGGGTTCGGTGTTCCTCGCGTTGACGGGGGGCGAAGCGCTTTACGCGGACATGGGGCACTTCGGCAAGAAGCCGATCCGTCTCGCCTGGCTGCTGCTGGTGCTGCCGAGCCTCGTGCTGAACTACTTCGGCCAGGGCGCGCTGGTGCTGGCGCGGCCCGCCACGGTGGAGCAGCCGTTCTTCGAGTCGGCGCCCGGCTGGGCCCTGGTGCCGCTGGTTCTGCTGGCCACAGCCGCCACCATCATCGCCTCACAGGCAGTGATTTCCGGCGCGTTCTCGATGACCAAGCAGGCGGTCCAGCTCGGCTTTCTGCCGCGCATTCCGGTGGTCCATACGTCGACGCATGAGGTGGGTCAGGTCTACGTACCGTTCATCAATGTTTCGCTGTACGCGGCGGTCGTGTTTCTGGTGGTGTTCTTCAAGTCTTCCGACAATCTGGCTGCGGCCTATGGCATTGCCGTCGCCTCGACGATGCTGCTCACCACGCTGCTGATGTATTTCATCACGCACTCGCTGTGGAACTGGAAGCCGCTCGCCACCTTCGTGGTCATCGGCCCGCTCGCGCTGGTCGACGCGGTGTTCGTCTCGAGCAATGTCAGCAAGGTGCTCGACGGCGGCTGGTTTCCGCTGCTGGCCGGCGGCGTGCTGTTCACGATCATGACCACATGGCATCGCGGCCGCGAAGTCGTCGTGGAGCGCATGAAGACCGACAACATTCCGCTCGCGGGACTGATCAAGTCGCTGTGCGGCGGTTCGCATCCGCCGCCGCGCGTCGATGGCACGGCGGTGTTTCCGGGCGGCGTGGCCGGCATGACACCGTCCGCGTTCATGCACAACCTCAAGCACAACCGGGTGATGCACGGCATCAACATCTTCATGGCCGGCATGACCGACAACGTGCCGCACGTGCACGACGAGCAGAAAGTCACCGTGGAAGACATGGGCTACGGCTGCTATTCGGTCACCGTGCGCAATGGCTTCATGGAGATTCCCAACGTGCCGGCCATCCTGCTGCTGGTCGCGAAGAAGATCCCTGACTGGCAATACGAGCCGGCGGACACGTCCTTCTTCCTCGCGCGCGATACCGTGCTGGCCACGGGAGAGAGCAAGGCCATGGCGCTGTGGCGCGAGAAGCTGTTCGCGTTCCTCGGACGCAACGCGGCCCAGGCGGCCGAATACTATAGTTTGCCGGCCAACCGTGTCGTCGAACTGGGCGGCCAGATCAATCTGTAGCTTCCGCCTCGCGGCTGGGTGCTCGCCCGGCCGCTTCCCCCGCCACCGTAGGCGCGACGTAAGCCGCTCAGGCCACTACGCAACAGAAGCCGATTGAATTGGCTCTGCACGGCGAATCAAGTTGACTTTTGGTTCTCAAAATGTCTAGAATTCCGCGTCGTCACAAATGGGGCTAATGCCTTGGACAGTAGCAGTAGTCGATCTTCGATCGGATTCGCCGCCTGACCGGCAAGACGCCCGCGCAGTATTCTTTACGCCGCCGTCTTGCCAGCAGGCAGACGGTGCGCGCCGTAGTCAATCTCCTCCGTGCACCTTTATCAGCGCCACCTGAACCCAGCGAAAGCGTGTTCGCGTGGCTTCGTGTCGCGAGCTTCGCTCGTGGCTGCGCTTGCGCGCGCGCTGGAATGCTCCGGCGCGCGCCGGGCGTGTAGACAAACACACGCGGCGCGCATGTGCAGTGCGCGCGGTCGACGCCGATAAGGAGTGTCCCATGCCGGACCCTGACAGTTACCCCACACCGTGTCCTTTATGCCGCTGTACCTTCCCTTTGCCTGAAGGAAGCGAGTAGATCGCCGCCGTCGCGCGCATGCCGCGTTGCCCTCCGAGTCTGCTGGCTTCCATTGAATCGCGTTAAGCCAAACGCTCGGAGAAACACCATGAACTTCGGTCTCCTTCTGTCGCAACTGCCGCACGTCCAGGAATCGCGCGTCCATTACGACGCCTTGCTGTCGCTGCAAGCCCGTGAACCGCACAAGCTGGCCGCCCTCTGGCACAGCTTCAAGTCGTTTATCTCCTGAATTCTTTGGTCTTGTGTCGTCTGCACACGCCATCGTCGCTGACGATGAAATGCGTGAGCGGACGACGCAGGCGTGTGCTGTTCCCTTGTTCGCCCATGTTGAGCCATGAGTCATTTCAGCTTTTCGCCGCGAGTGTTTGACCCCGCTGCCACGCGTTGCCTCAGCGTCGCTCCGTATGCTTCAAAAACCCGTGACCGGGGAGACGCCTGATGAATTTCAATTTCAATCTGAACCGCACCGCCAATGCTTCCGCGTGGCGCCTGCTGCCCAACGGCTGGGACTTCGTCGCCTTTCCGCTGATCATCTGCGTGATCGCTTCCGCAGCGATCGGTTTTCACCAGACGCTCGCGCCGATGTCGACGTTGAAGACCCAGGTCATCTCGCTCGACCCAACGAGCCTGCCCGAATATGCGCTGCGCACGACGCTGCGCATGCTCGCGGCAATGGTGGCGTCGCTGGTGTTCACGCTGACCTACGGCACGCTCGCCGCGAAGAGCCGTCGCGCGAGCCTCGTGCTGGTGCCGATTCTCGACATCCTGCAGTCGGTGCCGGTGCTGGGCTACATTTCGTTTACGGTTACGTTCTTCCTCGCGCTGTTTCCGGGGCGCGTACTCGGCGCGGAGCTGGCGGCGATCTTCGCCATCTTCACGAGCCAGGCGTGGAACATGACCTTCAGCTTCTACCAGTCGTTGCGCACGGTGCCGCGCGATCTGGATGAGGTCTCGCGCGGTTTTCACCTGACCGGCTGGCAGCGTTTCTGGAAGCTCGAGGTGCCGTTCTCGATGCCGGGCCTCATCTGGAACATGATGATGTCGATGTCGGGCGGCTGGTTCTTCGTGGTGGCCTCGGAGGCGATCACGGTGGGCAACAACACGATCACGCTGCCGGGCATCGGCGCGTATCTGGCCCAGGCCATCTCCGACAAGAACCTGCACGCCATCGGTTGGGTGATTCTCGCGATGACGATCGTGATCATTGCGTACGACCAGCTTCTGTTCCGTCCGCTGGTGGCGTGGGCCGACAAGTTCCGCATGGAGAACACCAGCTCGGGCGATGCGCCGGAATCCTGGCTGCTCGATCTCGTGCGTCGCACGCGGCTGATTCACCGTGGTCTCGTGCCGATGGGCAAGCTGTTCGCCAACGCGGCGCGCTTGCCGATGCGTCTGCCGGGCGTGAGCCGCATCAGTTTCAGTCTGCCGCGCCGGCAAAAGAAGTCGTCGCTGGTGGGCGACGTCATCTGGGGGACGCTCGTGATCCTCCTGACGGTCTATGTCGTCTATCGCGTGGTGAGCTATGTCCGGACCGGCGTCGATCTGGCCGAAGTGGAGCACGTGCTGGTGCTGGGCCTGATCACGCTGCTGCGCGTGGCATTGCTGATTGCGATCTCGTCGCTGATCTGGGTGCCGCTCGGCGTATTGATCGGGCTGCGTCCGGCGTTGGCCGAAAAGATCCAGCCGCTCGCGCAGTTCCTCGCGGCGTTTCCGGCCAACCTGCTGTTCCCGGTGTTCGTCATCGTGATCGTGCGCTTCCATCTGAATCCGGACATCTGGCTCTCGCCGCTGATCGTGCTCGGCACGCAGTGGTACATCCTCTTCAACGTGATCGCGGGCGCCAGCGCCTATCCGAACGACTATCGCGAAGTCGCCACCAACTTCCGCATCCGCGGCTGGCAGTGGTGGCGCAAGGTGATGCTGCCGGGCATTTTTCCGTACTACGTGACAGGTGCCATCACCGCCTCGGGCGGCGCGTGGAACGCGAGCATCGTGGCCGAGTTCGTGCAGTGGGGCGATACCAAGGTGGTCGCCCACGGTCTGGGTTCCTATATCGCGCAGACCACCGCCGCGGGTGACTTCCCGAAGATCATTCTCGGCATTGCCGTGATGTCCCTGTTCGTCACGTTGTTTAACCGCACGTTGTGGCGTCCGATGTACGCCTACGCCGAATCCAAGCTTCGGCTCGATTGAGAGTAAAACACGATGCTAAATCCAAAAACTGTCTCTGCCGATCTGTTCCAGACGACGTCCCAGACGCCGTCGACGAGTTCGCGCCTCGGGGAAGAAGTGCTGCGCGTGACGGATGTGAGCCGGGGCTTCGACAAGAACCAGGACGAACTGCTGGTACTCGACGGCGTGAACCTGTCGCTGCGCGAAGGGGAGATCGTCGGCATGCTGGGCCGTTCGGGTTCGGGCAAGTCGACCCTGCTGCGGATCATCGCCGGTTTGATCGGGCCGACCGGCGGCGAGGTCTCGTACCTCGGCAAGCCGCTCGACGGTCCCGCCAAGGGCGTGGCGATGGTGTTCCAGACCTTCGCATTGTTCCCGTGGCTGACCGTTCTGCAGAACGTGGAAGCGGGCCTCGAAGCGCAGGGTGTGGGCGCGCGCGAGCGCCGCGAACGCGCGCTCGCGGCCATCGACCTGATCGGTCTGGACGGTTTTGAAAACGCCTATCCGCGCGAGCTCTCGGGCGGAATGCGTCAGCGTGTGGGCTTCGCCCGCGCGCTGGTGGTCGACCCGACGCTGCTGCTGATGGACGAGCCGTTCTCCGCGCTCGACGTGCTGACCGCCGAAACGCTGCGTACCGACCTGCTGGATCTGTGGACGCAGGGCCGCATGCCGATCAAGTCGGTGCTGATCGTCACGCACAACATCGAAGAAGCGGTGTTCATGTGCGACCGGATTCTGGTGCTGTCGTCGAACCCGGGCCGCGTGATCGCCGAGATCAAGGTGCCGTTCAATCACCCGCGCAACCGTCTCGATCCGGCGTTCCGCAAACTGGTGGACGAGATCTACGCCAAGATGACCGCGCGCCAGCACGACGAATCGGCGAAGAAGGGGCTGGAGCTGGGCAGCTGGCTGCCGCATGTTTCGACCAACCTGATGGCCGGTCTGATCGAAATGCTGGCGGCGGCGCCGTACCACGGCCGTGCGGACATGCCGGAAATCGCCCGTTCGCTGCATCTCGAGGTGGACGATCTGTTTCCGGTCGCCGAAGTGCTCCAGCATCTGGGTTTCGCGGAAGTGCGCGAAGGCGACATTCTGCTGACGCCGCCGGCACGCGTGTTTGCCGAGTTCGGCACTCAGGAGCGCAAGATGATGTTCGCCGAGCATCTGCTGCGGCATGTGCCGCTTGCCAAGCGGATCAAGACGGTGCTCAACGAGCGTCCGGGTCATCGCGCGCCGCGCGTGCGTTTCGAGCAGGAACTGGAAGACTTTTTGACCGACAGCGCCGCGGAAGACACGCTCGACGCGGTGATCAACTGGGGCCGCTACGGCGAGATATTCTCGTACAACGATCAGACGGAACTGTTCAGCCTGGCGGACGTGGAGGCCTGACGGTCCTGCGCCTGCCCCAGGCTTGGGCTCGTTGGGCTTAAGCCGTTACGGGAGCAGCGGCATTAGCCTGCCGCTGCGCCTTGCTGATCCGCCTCGATCGCCCAGTCGACCGCAGCCTGCGCATGCAGCGCTGTGGTGTCGAACACCGGCAACGCGGCATGCTCCGGCTTGATCAGGAGCGTGATCTCCGTGCAGCCGAGAATTACCGCCTGCGCCCCGCGCGCCGCAAGATCCGAGATCACGCGCTGATAGACGCGCCGTGAGTCGTCGCGGATCGCGCCATGGCACAACTCGTCGTAAATGATGCGATGCACGTCGGCGCGATCGCTTTCGTTTGCGACCAGCGTGTCGAGCGCGTAGCGCTCGCGCAGCCGTCCTGTGTAGAAGGTCTGCTCCATGGTGTAGCGTGTGCCGAGCAAGCCGACCCGCTCGATGCCCGCGGCGCGCAGCGCGTGGCCGGTCGGATCGGCGATGTGCAGGAAGGGAATCGCGATGGCCTGTTCGATCGACTCGCACACCCGGTGCATCGTGTTGGTGGCGAGGATCACGAGGTCCGCGCCGCCGCGTTCGAGCTGGCGCGCGGCGCCGGCCATCAGCGTGCCGAGTGCGTCCCAGTCGCCCGCGCGCTGGTGCGCTTCGACGGTGGCGAAATCCACCGTCAGCAGCAGGCTGCTGGCGTTGTGATGGCCGCCGAGGCGCGCCTTCGCGTGGCGGTTGAGGATCTGATAGTACTCAGTGGACGATTCCCAACTCATGCCGCCAATAATGCCGATCGTTTTCATTGCGCTGTCCCGCCGATGCTGATGGCCCATGGCCGATTGCCGATTGCCGAGTATAGGCCGGGCAGGGCGGTGGGAAGCGGTACGGATGGGCGGGATTGCGCCGGTACGGCTTCGCTCAAGGTGGTGGACTGTGCGCGGCGATCAGCGCCGTATGGGTCAAGCGTGCGCCGCCTGCAGGCAAGCCACGCCTGAAGGCAGCAACGGCGCCCCTAGGCCTTCGGCAGCTTGGATTTCCCACGCGGCCCGCGCGGCTTCGGCTCGACACCCACGCGCGGATCGCGCGCGAGCACGAGCGCCGTCACCTGTTCGACACTGTCTTCAAACGCCGGATCCGCTTGCGGGACATACAGCCATTTCCCGAGCACCGGATGCGGCCGCAAGGCGGGCACGTCGGCGATGAGCGCGGCGTGGCGCTCCTGCGACGTGCAGATCAGCAAACCATTCCACGGCGGATCGCGATCGGCGGCAACCAGACACAGCAGGCCGTCGAGATAGGCCGCGTCGGAGCCGAACATCCGCTTGCTGAGGAAGGTGGATTCGCGCTCGAAGACGTCGAAGATCCAGGCGAGCGAGTTGCGGATGGAAGAGGGCATGAGCGTGAAGATCGGTGGGCTTCTTGATAATACCACTGTATTTTTGTACAGTAGTGTATCGTGAATCTGCTCGACACCTCTCCCGCCGTATCGTCTTCGCGGCCCGTGCCTTCCTTGCGCAAGATCATTCATTGCGACTGCGACTGTTTCTACGCGTCGGTCGAAATGCGTGACGATCCAACGCTGCGCGGGCGGCCGCTGGCCGTGGGTGGCCGGCCCGATCACCGCGGCGTGGTGGCCACCTGCAATTACGAGGCGCGGCGCTTCGGCGTGCATTCGGCCATGTCGTCGGCACTGGCGTTGCGCAAGTGCCCCGAACTGCTGATCATTCCGCCGTCCATGGAGAAGTACCGCATCGCCTCGCGGCAGATCATGGCGATCTACGGCGATTACACCGCCGAAGTCGAGCCGCTGTCGCTCGACGAAGCCTATCTCGACGTCACCTGCACCGACCGCTGCAAAGGCAGCGCGACGCTGATGGCCAACGAGATTCGCGAGCGGGTGCGCGAGACGGTTGGTGTAACCGTGTCGGCGGGCGTGGCGCCCAACAAGTTCGTCGCCAAGATCGCTTCGGACTGGAACAAGCCGGACGGTCTCCATGTCGTGCGGCCGCACGAGGTCGATGCGTTCGTCGCGGCTTTGCCGGTGCGCAAGATTTTCGGCGTGGGCAAGGTGACGGCGGCGAAGCTCGAAAAGCTCGGCCTTACCACCTGCGCACAGTTGCGCGACTGGCCGCTGGTCGAACTGCACCGTCAGTTCGGGGTGTTCGGCAAGCGGCTCTACGAGTTGTCGCGCGGCATCGACGAGCGGCCCGTGCGGGCCGACCGCGAGCGCAAGTCGGTGAGCGTGGAGACCACCTACGTCACGGATCTGCGCACGCTCGAAGAATGTGCGGCGGAACTGCGGCGGCTCGCCGAACAACTGGACGGGCGCATTGCGCGCGCCGAAGCGGGCGCGGCGGTGCGCAAGCTGTTCGTGAAGATCCGTTTCGCCGATTTTCAGCGCACCACGGTCGAATGCGTGGGCGAGGTGCCGCATCTGCCCACGCTGCTGGCATTGCTGGAGAAGGGCTTCGCGCGTCGCAATCAAGCGGTGCGGCTGCTGGGCGTAGGTGTGCGGCTCGAAGAGGAGCATCTTGCGCAGCCCGGGCAGTTCACGCTGTTCGACGACGATCCCGCGGATGAAGTGATCGAGGCGCCGCCGCAAGCTTCCACGGAAGACCCCGACGCGTAGGCCTTGGCGAGCTCGCCAAGGGTGCTATGAGAAGCGGTCGCGGACAGCGCTCGCAAGAAGCACCCGGCAACACGTCGCCCCAAACGCTTTCTGGCGCCGATAGAATCGATGGCAGTCAAAGGAGCGAGACATGGACCTGATCATCCGCCGTGCCAGCCTGCCGCGTAGCGTCGCCGCGCATCGGGAGCCCGTCGATATCGGCATCGAAGCGGGGCGCATCGTCGCCGTCGAGCCGCATCTGGCGGCAAGCGCCCACGAAGAAATCGACGCCGCCGGTTCGCTCGTCACACCGCCCTTCGTGGACCCGCACTTCCATATGGACGCGACGCTGTCCTATGGTCTGCCGCGCGTCAATGCATCCGGCACGCTGCTGGAAGGCATTGCGCTGTGGGGCGAACTGAAGCCGCAACTGACTCAGGAAGCCTTGATCGAGCGCGCACTGCAGTACTGCGACTGGGCGGTCGCGCGCGGCCTGCTGGCGATTCGCAGCCACGTCGACGTGTGCGACCCGCGCCTGCTGGCCGTCGAAGCGCTGCTCGAAGTGAAGCGGCGCGTGGCGCCTTACCTCGACCTGCAACTGGTGGCGTTCCCGCAAGACGGCGTGCTGCGCAGCCCCGGCGCCTTCGACAACCTGAAGCGGGCGATCGCGCTCGGCGTCGACGTGGTCGGCGGCATTCCGCATTTCGAACGGACCATGGCCGATGGCGCGGAGTCGGTGCGCATCCTCTGCGAGTACGCTGCGGAGCAGGGCTTGCGTGTCGACATGCATTGTGACGAATCGGACGACCCGCTCTCGCGCCACATCGAAACGCTGGCGGCGCAGACCCACCGGCTGGGCTTGCATGGACGCGTCACCGGCTCGCATCTGACCTCGATGCATTCGATGGACAACTACTACGTCAGCAAGCTGCTGCCGCTGATGCGCGAGTCGGGGGTGGCGGCGATTGCGAATCCGCTCATCAACATCACGCTGCAGGGCCGCAGCGACACCTACCCGAAGCGGCGCGGCATGACGCGCGTGCCGGAGATGATGGCCGCGGGCATCAACGTCGCGTTCGGCCACGATTGCGTGATGGACCCGTGGTACAGCCTCGGCTCGGGCGACATGCTCGAAGTGGCGCACATGGGGTTGCACGTTGCGCAGATGACCGGCATCGACGCGATGCATGCCTGCTTCGACGCGGTGACTGTGAACGCCGCGCACATCCTCGGGCTTGAGGGGTATGGCATCGCGCCGGGCTGTGCAGCGAATTGCGTGCTGCTGGACGCCCGCGATCCGGTCGAAGCGATCCGCTTGCGCGCCGCGCGGTTGGCGGTGATCCGGCGCGGCAAGGTGGTGGCGCGCTCGCCGGCGGCACGGGCGACGCTTTCGCTCGAAGGGCGGCCTGCAGAGGTGGATTTCAAATTGCAGCGGGGTTAGGTGCCGGGATATCCAGGCACAAAAAAACCGGTGCTTGCGTGAGCAAGACACCGGTTTTTTACCCGGCGGCGTGCAAGCGCACAGCGCTTGCCGCCAGACCTCAGCTCAATGCGTCGAAGCCGGCGTCATGCCGTTATGACGCAGCAGCGCGTCGATATTCGGCTCACGGCCGCGGAACGCCTTGAACGATTCCATCGCCGGACGGCTGCCGCCCACCTCGAGAATCTCCTTGCGATAACGCGTGCCGGTGGCCGCATCGAGCACGCTGCCGCTGGCCGCCTGAGCCGCTTCTTCGAAAGCGGCATAAGCGTCGGCGGACAGCACTTCGGCCCACTTGTAGCTGTAGTAGCCCGCCGCGTAACCGCCCGCGAAGATATGGCTGAAGGTGTTCGGCCAGCGCGAGAATGCCGCTTGCGGCACCACATGGAAGCGCTCGTTGATCTCGCGGGCGAGGTCGTTGGCGCTCGTTGCGCCGCTCGCGTCGAAGTCGGTGTGCAGCTTCATGTCGAACATCGAGAACACGATCTGCCGCAGCGTGCCCAGGCCGCTCTGGAAGTTCTTTGCGGCCAGCATCTTGTCGAACAGGTCGCGCGGCAGCGGTTTGGCGGTTTCGACATGCGAAGTCATGTCGCTCAGCACGTCCCACTCCCAGCAGAAGTTTTCCATGAACTGCGACGGCAGTTCGACCGCATCCCATTCGACGCCGTTGATGCCCGACACCGCGAGTTCATCGACGCGTGTGAGCATGTGATGCAGGCCATGGCCGAACTCGTGGAACAGCGTGATCACTTCGTCGTGCGTGAAGCAGGCCGGCTTGCCGCCGACCGGCGCCGAGAAGTTGCAGGTCAGATACGCGACCGGCGTTTGCACGCCGCCGTTGGCATGCCTGTGACGAGCCCGCGCGTCGTCCATCCATGCGCCGCCACGCTTGCCTTCGCGCGCATACAGGTCGAGGTAGAACTGCGCGACGAGGCCGCCGTCCTGATTCTCGACGCGGAAAAAGCGCGCGTCCGGATGCCACACGGCCGCTTCGTCGCGGCGGATCTTCACGTCGAACAGCGTTTCCGTGACCTTGAAGAGGCCCTTGAACACGACGTCTTCCGGGAAGTATTGCTTGACCTCGTTTTCCGAGAACGAATAGCGCTTCTGGCGCAGACGTTCGGCCGCGTACGTCATGTCCCACGGCTGCAGCTCGGTCATGCCGAGTTCGTTGGCGGCGAATTCGCGCAGTTCCTTCCAGTCCTGCTCGGCGTGCGGACGGGCGCGCGTGGCGAGATCTTCGAGGAAGGCCATCACTTGTGCGGGCGACTCGGCCATCTTCGGCGCAAGCGAGACTTCGGCGAAGTTCTGGTAGCCGAGCATGTGCGCTTCTTCGGCGCGCAGCTTCAACTGCTCGGCGATGTTGCCGGTGTTGTCCCACTCGGCCTTGCCGCCGCCGTACGTGCCGCCCAGTTCCGACGCCCGCGTGACATAGGCGCGGTACAGCGTTTCGCGCATGGCGCGGTTTTCCGAGTACTGCATGACCGGGAAGTACGACGGGAAATGCAGCGTGAATTTCCAGCCGCTCTTGCCGTCGCGCTCGGCGGCTTCCTGCGCGGCTTCGATCACGTCTTCCGGCAAGCCGGCCAGTTGCGCCTTGTCGTCGACGAGGTAGGTGTAGGCGTTGGTCGCATCCAGCACGTGATCGGAAAACGCCTTCGAGAGGTTCGCCTGACGTTCCTGCAATTCGGCGAAGTGCGGCTTCTGGTCTTCCGGCAATTCCGCGCCAGACAGGCGGAAATCGCGCAGGGCATTGCTGAGGATCTTCTTGCGTTCGCCCGTGAGCGAGCCGAAGTCGCTGCTGGCCGCGAGCGCCTTGTACTTTTCGTAGAGCGCGAGATTTTGCCCGACGCTCGACCAGAATTCGGTCACGCGCGGCAGATTCTCGCCGTAGGCGGCACGCAACTCGGGCGTGTCGGCCACCGCGTTCAGGTGACCGATGACGCCCCAGGCGCGCGAGAGCGGTTCCGTCACACGCTCGACGGGCTCGACGACGTCGGTCCAGGAGGCGGGGGTGATCGGCGCCGCGGCGCGCTCGACTGCGGCCGTCGCGTTGGCGAGCAGCACGTCGAGCGCAGGGGTCACGTGTTCGGGGCGGATGTCGCCAAAGCGCGGCAGATCGGAGAAATCGAGGAGCGGGTTGTCGTGTGTCGATTGAGTAGTGGACATGAGGCGGCTTCCTGTCTGACGCAGTGAATAGACGTGAATCGGCGGACGTGGCTCGTGGCGGCGCCCGATAACGACATTATTGGGGCGGAGTGCCGCGATTCCAATCGGGCTACGGCACAAATTATCAGAAGTTCGGCTGACGCGTATTGGCCTCGATATTTGTGCCAGACCGAAGGGGGTTCAGTTCGCGCTGCCGTGGGGCGCTGGGAGGGGTGCGGGGAGTTGTGCCGCGGCTTACACCGGTGCTTGTGCAACCCGGCACGGACACAGGCACGCGCGCGCACGCGCTCCGCAGGTTTGTGCGAAAGCGAACGGTCAGGTTTGTTGCCTTGCGGCATGGTGATACTTCGTCGTCGAGCGGGTGGGGCAGGTCCGGCCGGCGGCGCTGTCTACCGTGGAGAGTTCTCGATGAATCCGCTTTCGCACGCGTTATCGCGCAACGGGAATAACTTCGACCTGGTGCGTCTGTTCGCAGCCATCGCCGTCGTCTACGGCCACTCGTACATGGTGCAGTTGCCGGACGGCAGTACCGACTGGGTCGAGGCCGCGCTCGGTTTCGACGGCTTCGGCGCCCTCGGGGTCTACGCCTTCTTCCTGATGAGCGGGATGCTGGTGACCGCCAGTTTCGACCGGCAGCGCTCGGCGTCGCGCTTCGTCGCCTTGCGTATTGCGCGAATCTGGCCGGCGGTGGCGGGCGCCTCGCTCGTCGCGATCTTCCTGATCGGCCCGCTCTTCACGACCTTGCCGCTGCGCGAGTACTTTGCCTCCGGCGCGACCTGGGCCAATCTCGACAACTTTTCGACCATCGTGCTCAAGGCGGGTTGGGTCTTGCCTGGTGTGTTCGAACATAACCGCTTCGTGAACGATGTGTGCGCGCCGCTGTGGACCTTGCCGCTCGAAGTACGCTGCTATCTGATCGTCCTGCTCACCGGCATGATGGGATTGCTATCGAACCGCTGGGGCGTGCTGCTTGCCGTCGCGCTGGCGCTTGCCGCGTTCGTGCTGCGTGTTCATCTGACGCCGCACCTGCAGGCCGGCTTGCGCGACTTCGCCGAAAAGCCCGGCGGCTATTCGTTCTGGCCGGAACCGTTCTTCTTTGTCGGCATGCTGCTGTACGGCTGGCGCGAGCGCTTCGAAGTCTACGGCCTCGCCGCGCTGGGTCTGGTGATGGTGTTTCTGGTGTTCCGCGATACGGCCGGCGCGCAGCCGCTGTTCTATCTCGCCTTTGTGTACGGTGTGCTGTGGATCGGCACGACGCCGCTGTTGCGCCGCTTCGTACCGCGCAACGATTACTCGTACGGCATCTATCTTTACGGCTTCATGGTGCAGCAATGCGTGGCGAGTATCGCGCCGCATCTCGGGCATCAGGCGGCGGTGCTGATTGGCGCTCCGTTCATCCTGCTGTGCGCGGCGCTGTCGTGGCGCTACGTGGAGCGGCCGGTGCTGGTGTGGTGCCGGCGGCGTCTTGCGCGCAGGCCGGATTCGCTCGGTGCGGCGGTGGCCGGTTAGGGCGTCGACGCCGGTATTTGTCGTTGCGCCTTGGCTACGGATGGGGAGTTTGAGCCGGTGGACAAGGTAGCCTGACTGCGCTGTCCGGTGAAACCTTGTGTGTTTCACCGGAAGCGCGGACGCATGCTTCGTTACGCGTTGCCGGCTGCGCGTTCGGCGGCTTCGAGGGTGTTGACGAGCAGCATCGTGATCGTCATCGGGCCGACGCCGCCCGGCACCGGCGTGATAAAGCCGGCTACTTCCTTCACGCCCGCGAAATCGACGTCGCCGCACAGCTTGCCGGCCTCGTCGCGATTCATGCCGACATCGATCACGGCCGCGCCCGGCTTCACCATCTCCGCGGTCAGGATATTGCGCAGGCCGGTAGCGGCCACCACCACATCGGCGTGGCGCGTATGCGCGGCCAGGTCGCGGGTTTTGCTATGGCAGATCGTGACGGTCGCGCCGGCTTCGAGCAGCAGCAGGGCCATCGGCTTGCCGACGATATTCGAGCGGCCGATCACCACCGCATTCGCGCCCTTCAGATCGATGCCGTAGGCCTCGAACATTTTCATCACGCCGTACGGCGTGCACGGGCGGAACAACGGCTTGCCGGTCATCAGCGCGCCGGCGTTGGCTACGTGGAAACCGTCCACGTCCTTCTCCGGGGCGATTGCCTCGATCACCTTATGGCTGTCGATATGCGCCGGCAGCGGCAATTGCACCAGGATGCCGTGGATCTTCTCATCGCGGTTCAACGCGTCGATGCGCGCAAGCAGGTCGGCTTCCGACAGCGTAGCGGGGTAGCGGTCATACGACGAGAACAGGCCGTTGTCTTCACAGGCCTTGATCTTGTTGCGCACATACACTTCGCTGGCGGGGTTGTCGCCGACCAGCACGACGGCGAGGCCCGGCTGGTGGCCACGGGAGGTGAGGGCGGCGGCGCGCGTGGCGACGTCGGCGCGCAAGGTCTTGGAGAGGGCGTTGCCGTCGATCAGTTTGGCTGTCATGGTCGGTCGAGGTTGGGCAGTTCGGAATGCGGGGCACGGCGGCGCGCGCGATCGCGCGTTCGGCACACTCGGCACTTGGGCGACATGCGCGTTTGCGACATGCGCGTAGGCGACATGCGCGTAAGCGATGCGCGGGTTCGCGACGTGCAATGGCACTTTTCGTCACGAACCGGTCGGATCGCGAAAAGCGCGCGATGCCGAAAAGGCGTCGCTGCGAAGTACAGCATTATACCGTCGCGGGCTCGCGCGCCGGATGAACGTACTAACCCAGGATCAGGATCGATGCGGCGAGCGTAAAGCAGGCGCGCGAAGCCGACACATAAAGCGGCGAGACACGCAGGACGAAGGGAAGCGCAGCGGGCGGTGCGGCACAAAGCACTGTACAAAGCGCGCGCCGACGGGACTCCAAACGGTCCAACCGGCACGGCGGTCAGGCGGGGGGCTGCGAGGCTTGCCCAGCATCGCTGCAGCAAGCCCTGAAACGACAGGCCTTATTGAGCCTGTTGCGGCTTGTTCGACAACGCCAGTCGCAGCAGATCGGCGACCGTGTTGACGTTCAACTTTTCCATGATGTTCGCGCGGTGCGCTTCGACCGTCTTGATGCTGATGCCGAGGTCGTCGGCGATCTGCTTGTTCAGGCGGCCGGCGATGATGCGCTCGAGCACCTGATGCTCACGCGCGGTCAGCTTGCCGAGACGCTCGGCCGCGGCGCGCTGCTGCTGCACGTTGGTGCTTTCGCTGCGCGCCTTGTCGAGCATGCGCTCGACGAGCTTGCGCAGTTCGGCTTCGTCAAACGGCTTTTCGATGAAGTCCATCGCGCCTTTTTTCATTGTCGACACCGCCATCGGCACGTCGCCATGGCCCGTCACGAAGATGATCGGCAGCGAGGCGTTGTCGGCGATCAGGCGTTCCTGCAGTTCGAGTCCGCTCATGCCGGACATCCGCACGTCGAGAATCAGACAGGCGATCTGGCCCGGGTGCGTGTGCGGCTGCCAGGCGTCGATGAACTGCTCGGCGCTGGAGAAGCACTGCACGCGGTAGCCGTTCGCCTCCAGCAGCCAGCGCAGCGAATCTCGCACGGCCTCGTCGTCATCGACGACAAAGACTGTTTCCTGTGTGGTGACTGGGCTGTTCATAGCTCTCCCGTAACGGTTTGTGGTGTCGGCGCCTCTGACCCGCCGTTGCTCGGGCCATCAGGCTCTCCAATAGGCAGACTGCAATGGAACGTGGCGCCTGTGATGTGACCGTCGGACTCGACGTTGTTGACCACCCACAGGCGACCGCGATGCGATTCGATAATCGAACGGCAGATGTTCAGCCCCATGCCCATACCGTCGGACTTGGTGCTGTAAAACGGTTCAAACAGACGCTCGGCCGTGGCTTCGTCGACACCCGGACCCTGGTCGACCACGCTGATGCACACGAAGCCGCTCTCCAGCCGCACGACCACGCGGATCACCGGATCGACCGCATTGGGCCGTGCATCGTGCATGGCTTCGGCGGCGTTCTTCAAGAGGTTCACCAGCACCTGCTCGATCAGCACCGGGTCCACGTAGATCACCGGCAGGCGCGAGCGCAGGTCGGTGACGATCCGGATGCGGCGCTTCCTCGCCTCGATCTCGGCCAGGCCCACTGCGTCCGCCACGATATCGGCGACACGGGTGGCCTGGCGCTTCGGCTCGCTACGCTTCACGAACTCGCGGATCCGCTTGATGATCATGCCAGCCCGCACCGCCTGCTGTGCGGTCTTTTCGAGCACGGGCAGCAGATTGTCAGGCGTTGTCCGCCCCGATTTAACCAGTGCTACGGTTCCGGAGCAATAGTTATTGATAGCGGCGAGCGGCTGGTTCAGTTCATGAGCGAGCGACGAGGCCATTTCGCCCATCGTCATCAGGCGGCTGGTGAACTGCAGCTTTTCGTCCTGCTGGCGCGCCAGTTCCTGCGCCTGCTTGCGGGTGGTGATGTCGGTTGCGATCTGCATCTGCGCCAGATGGCCGTCCACCCACTGAATGTACTGGCGGCGCACTTCGAACCATTTCTGTATGCCCTGTACATACACTTCCTGGGCATCGGCGGTGCTTTCGGTCAGCGCGGCGGCCGGCAGGCCGGCATAGGCGTCGACCATGTCGATCGAATCCGACGACGCCTGCGCGCTGTCGAAGCCGCCGCCCGCCAGTTCCAGATGGCCGTCCGGACGGATGCCGAACAGGTGGCGGTAATAGCGATTGGCAAACAGCAGTTCGGCTTCGTCGGCGGCCAGCACGGACACGGCGGCGTCGAGGCTTTCGAGCACGGTCGTGAAGCGCTCGTGCGCGGCGGCGAGTTCTTCGCGCGCGCGTTTCGGTTCGGTGATGTCGGTCATCGACGACATCCAGCCGGTCTGGCGGCCCGAGCTGTCGATCAGCGGCGACACGTAAAGCCGCGCGTGGAACAGCGAACCGTCTTTACGGCGCACGCGCAGTTCAAAACCGGACGAGGGCGCCTTGCCGCGCAGCGTCATGTCGAGCTGGCGCTGCATCTCCGGATACGCGTCGCGCGGCCAGTAGGGGAAGGGGGCGTTCTTGCCGACCAGGTCGCTCTCGTCCCAGCCCGTCATGCGACAAAAGGCCGGATTGACGTGGGTGATGCGGCCGTGCATGTCGAGCACGCGCATCCCGATCAGCACGGAGTTTTCCATGGCGCGGCGGAAGAACGCTTCGGCATACAGCGCCTGTTGCGCTTCGAAGCGCTGGCGCGTGTGTTTCCACAGGCTCCACAGACTCCACAGCACGAAGCACGACAGGCCGGCGACCAGCCACACGAGCGTGTTGTTCGTGAAGTTGGTCATCTGCGGGAACGCGTAGACCCGCACCGAGATGCCCTGGCCCGGCGGATCGAGCGGCAGGTCGTAGAACATGTCGCGCGGCAGGCGCGGACGCGTCGACGTGGTGGCGAGCTCGCGGTTGTTCAGGTCGATGATCGAGATCTTGTACTTCGCCGACAGCTCGGGCGGAATGTCGTGCTTCAGCACCCCTTCGATCGAGAACACCGCGGCGATCGAGCCGAGAAACTCGCGGTCGCGATACACCGGAGTCTGCAGCGTCAGATAGCCGTTGCCGAGGTCGTCATAGATGAGCGGCGAGTACACCTGGCGGCGCGAGGTGCGCGCGTCGTTGAACGCGGCCTTCACGGCTTCGTCCATCTGTTCGTCGCTGGGTTTGGCGAGGCGCTGGCCGAACACCGGCAGCGCCGTATTGGGCCAGCGCGGCTGCTGCTGCGGCGTGAACCAGTTCATGTAGAGGATTTCGGGATGCCCCTGCATGATGTCCGTGGTAGACACCTGGAACGAATGCGGATCGGCGTGGCCGGCGGCGAGGTCGCGCCCGAGTGCCTGGATCTGTTCCTGCGCGCCCGTCATGGACAGGCGAATCTGCTGCTGGGCCCATGCGACGTTGCGGTAGAGCGTGTCTTCCTGCTGCTGCTGTTCGCGCCGGTTCAGGCTCCACAGAATCAGGCTCATGACGACCAGGAACACGAGGATCGACAGGAGCGGCGTCAGCAAATAGGAATTCGACCACCATGGTCCATGGTGCCAGCGGGACGGCGACGAATCCGCCGTGGTACGGGCGGGCCGCGCCGAGCGTGCGAAAAGCCGTTCGGTCAACATGGCTGGCATTGTAGCGCAGCGTGTCGCTAGCAAATGGCGCAAAAAAGCGCTGAAAGTGCCGCTAATCGGAGCAAACTAGCCGACGTATCCGTTGATCCGCAGCGAAACCAGGGTGCGCCGCAACAATTTTCCGCATTATGAGAAACGATCTCGTAATTCGAAAATTTTGTTGCGCAGACGGCGAGCGCCTTATTACAATCGGCCCGAAGCTGCCGCGGCCGGACCTCGTCCGCGTCGTCTGTTCAAAGAGCGTTCCTTATCCTCAGGAGACGAGCATGTCCGCTGTACCCGACGAAGTCATGAAATATGTCGCCGCCGAGAAAGACGACGATCCCCAGGAAACCGGCGAATGGCTGGAAGCGCTGGATGGCGTGATTTCTGCTGTGGGCCCCGATCGCGCCCACTATCTGATCGAAAAGCAAATCGAATTTGCTCGCGTACACGGCGAACACCTGCCGTTCTCCGCCAACACTCCCTACATCAACACGATTCCTGTCTCGCGTCAGGCGCCGATTCCCGGTGACCAGGATATCGAACACCGCATTCGCTCGTACACGCGCTGGAACGCCATCGCGATGGTGCTGCGGGCGGGCAAGGACACCAACGTCGGCGGCCACATTGCGTCGTTCGCTTCGGCGGCCACGCTGTACGACGTCGGCTATAACCATTTCTGGCATGCGGCATCGGACAAGCACGGCGGCGACCTCGTGTTCGTGCAGGGCCACTCGTCGCCGGGTGTCTACTCGCGCGCGTTCCTGCTCGGCCGTCTCTCCGAAAACCAGCTCGACAACTTCCGTCAGGAAGTGGGCGGCGAGGGCATCTCCTCGTATCCGCATCCGTGGCTGATGCCGGACTTCTGGCAGTTCCCGACCGTCTCGATGGGCCTCGGCCCGATCATGGCGATCTATCAGGCCCGCTTCATGAAGTACCTGCAGGCGCGCGGCATTACGAAGACCGAAGGCCGCAAGGTCTGGGCCTTCCTCGGCGACGGCGAAACGGATGAGCCGGAATCGCTCGGCGCAATCGGTATGGCCGGCCGCGAACGTCTCGACAACCTCGTGTTCGTGATCAACTGCAACCTGCAGCGCCTCGATGGACCGGTGCGCGGTAACGGCAAGATCATCCAGGAACTCGAAAGCGAATTCCGCGGCGCGGGCTGGAACGTCATCAAGGTGATCTGGGGCAGCCGCTGGGATGCGCTGTTCCAACGCGACAGGTCGGGCGCGCTGATGCGCCGGATGATGGAAGTCGTGGACGGCGAATATCAGACGTACAAGTCGGAATCCGGCGCGTACGTGCGCGAGCACTTCTTCAATACGCCGGAACTGAAGGCGCTGGTCGCCGACTGGTCCGATGAAGATGTGTGGAACCTGAATCGCGGCGGTCACGATCCGCACAAGATCTACGCAGCGTTCCAGGAAGCGTCGAATTCGCAGGGCCAGCCGACCGTCATCCTCGCGAAGACGATCAAGGGCTATGGCATGGGCGAAGCCGGTCAGGCGATGAACATCACCCACCAGCAGAAGAAGCTGCACGTGGATCAGCTGAAGAAATTCCGCGACCAGTTCCGTCTGCCGATCTCCGACGAAGATATCGTCAACGTGCCGTACATCAAGTTCGAAGAAGGTTCGAAGGAACTCGAGTACATGCGCGCTCGCCGCCAGGACCTCGGCGGTTATCTGCCGGCGCGTCGTCAGAAGGCCGAGTCGCTGCCGGTGCCGGACCTGAGCGCGTTCGAGCCGCTGCTGAAGGGCACGGGCGAAGGCCGTGAGATCTCCACGACGATGGCGTTCGTGCGGATTCTCAACATCCTGCTGAAGGACAAGGCGCTCGGCAAGCGCGTTGTGCCGATCGTGCCGGACGAGTCGCGTACCTTCGGTATGGAAGGCCTGTTCCGTCAGATCGGTATCTGGAATCAGCAAGGCCAGAAGTACGTGCCGGAAGATTCCGACCAGCTGATGTTCTACCGCGAATCGGAAACCGGCCAGATCCTGCAGGAAGGGATCAACGAAGCCGGCGGTATGTCGGACTGGATCGCTGCCGCGACGTCGTACTCGACGCACGGCGAGATCATGATCCCGTTCTACATCTTCTATTCGATGTTCGGCTTCCAGCGCATCGGCGATCTGGCGTGGGCCGCGGGCGACATGCGTTCGCGCGGCTTCCTGCTCGGCGGTACGGCAGGACGTACGACGCTGAACGGCGAAGGCCTGCAGCACGAAGACGGCCACTCGCTGCTGTGGGCGGCTTCGGTGCCGAACTGCATCAGCTATGACCCGACCTTCGGTTACGAACTCGCCGTCATCATGCAGGACGGTCTGCGCCGCATGGTGGCGGAGCAGGAAGACGTGTACTACTACATCACGGTGATGAACGAGAACTACGAGCACCCGGCGATTCCGCAGGGCGATGCTGTAGCGGCCGACATCATCAAGGGCATGTACGCGTTCCGCAAGGCTGAAGCCGACAAGAAGGCGCCGCGCGTTCAACTGATGGGTGCGGGTACGATCTTCAATGAAGTGATCGCCGCGGCCGACCTGCTGAAGAACGACTGGGGCGTCGCTGCCGACCTCTGGAGCGTGCCGAGCTTCACGGAACTGGCCCGCGAAGGCCACGAAGTGCAGCGCTGGAACCTGCTGCATCCGACCGAAGAGAAGAAGGTCTCGCACGTCGAGAAGCTCCTGAAGGACGCACAAGGTCCGGTCATCGCATCGACCGACTACGTGCGCGCCTTGACCGAGCAGATCCGCGCGTTCGTGCCGCAGAAGTTCGTCGTGCTGGGCACGGATGGCTACGGCCGTTCGGACACGCGTGAAAAGCTGCGTCACTTCTTCGAAGTGGACCGCTACTGGGTCACGGTTGCCGCGTTGAATGCCCTGGCAGATGAAGGCACGATCGAACGCAAGGTCGTCGCCGAGGCGCTCAAGAAGTACAACCTTGATCCCGCCAAACCCAACCCGATGACCGTCTAAGGCATCATTCCCCGTGTGCCACGGCGTGCGCGCCTGCTCCTGATCACCAGGGGCAGGCGGCGTGCGCGGCCCAGGAGACACCCACAATGAGTCAAGCGATCGAAGTGAAGGTGCCGGACATCGGCGATTACAAGGACATCCCTGTGATCGAGGTGCTGGTGAAGGCGGGTGATACCGTCGAGAAAGAGCAGTCGCTCGTCACGCTGGAATCCGACAAGGCGACCATGGATGTGCCGAGCTCGGCTGCCGGCGTCGTCAAGGAAGTGAAGGTCAAGGTGGGCGACAACGTGTCGGAAGGCTCGTTGATCGTCGTGCTGGAAGGCGCTGAAGGCGGTGCGGCTGCGGCTAAGCCGGCTGCTGCTGCGCAGGCTAATGGGGCTGCCGGTGCGGCGGCGCCTGCACCGGCTCCGGCTGCTGCGCCCGCGCCGGCACCCGCTCCCGCCGCTGGCGGTGGTGGCGTGCAGGAAGTGAAGGTGCCGGATATCGGCGACTACAAAGATATTCCCGTGATCGAGATCGCGGTGAAGGTCGGCGATCGCGTCGAGAAAGAGCAGTCGCTGGTGACGCTCGAATCCGACAAGGCGACCATGGACGTGCCGAGCACGGCCGCCGGCGTCGTCAAGGAACTGAAGGTCAAGGTCGGCGATAACGTGTCGGAAGGCACGGTGATCGTGGTGATCGAAGCGGACGGCGGCGCGGCGGCTCCGGCGCCCGCACCGGCAGCGAAGCCGCCTGCGGAAAAGCCGTCCGATGCGCCGGCCACGCCGAGCCCGGCTCCGGCTGCACCGTCCGCGCTGGCCCAGGCGCCGGTCATTCCGGCAGGCGAAGGCGGCGAGCGCAAGTCGAGCCACGCGTCGCCGTCCGTGCGCAAGTTCGCGCGCGAACTGGGCGTCGAGGTGTCGCGTGTGCAGGGTACCGGTCCGAAGGGCCGCATTACCCAGGACGACGTCACCGCGTTCGTCAAGGGCGTGATGACCGGTCAGCGTGCGGCTCCGGTGGCGGCTCCTGCAGCGGCCGGCGGTGGTGGCGAGCTGAACCTGCTGCCGTGGCCGAAGGTCGATTTCACCAAATTCGGTCCGGTCGATCCGAAGCCGCTCTCGCGCATCAAGAAGATCTCGGGCGCGAACCTGCATCGCAACTGGGTCATGATTCCGCACGTCACCAACAACGACGAAGCGGATATCACCGAACTCGAAGCACTGCGCGTGCAACTGAACAAGGAACACGAGAAGGCGGGTGTGAAGTTCACCATGCTGGCTTTTGTGATCAAGGCCGTTGTCTCCGCCCTGAAGAAGTTCCCGACGTTCAATGCCAGCCTCGACGGCGATACGCTTGTTTTCAAGCAGTATTACAACGTCGGGTTTGCGGCGGATACGCCTAACGGGTTGGTTGTGCCTGTGATTCGCGATGCGGATAAGAAGGGGCTCGTCGATATCGCCAAGGAAATGGCGGATCTGTCCAAGGCGGCTCGTGAAGGCAAGTTGAAGCCGGATCAGATGCAGGGTGGGTGCTTCTCGATTTCTTCTTTGGGTGGGATTGGTGGGACGCATTTCACGCCGATCATCAATGCGCCTGAAGTCGCCATTCTTGGGCTGTCGCGTAGCGCTATGAAGCCGGTTTGGGATGGGAAGCAGTTTGTTCCGCGTCTTACCATGCCACTGTCTTTGTCGTATGACCATCGCGTCATCGATGGGGCTGAAGCGGCGCGCTTCAATGCGTATCTGGGTGCGATTCTTGCCGATTTTCGGCGTGTGATTCTTTGATTCGTTGATGCCGTATGAGCGCCAGGGGCGTGGGTTTTATGTCTGTGATCCGCGTCTCTCGCTGAACTTGTTTTCACGTCGGTCTATTAGCGTCGCCCCTGTGCGGGGCGGCACCTACTTTTCTTTGTCTTCCAAAGAAAAGTAGGCAAAAGAAAGGCGCGTCCTTGGGCGGACTGCAAAGGATGTTTCTGTCCGGCGTGCTGCCAGCTTTTAGGCCCGGTTGGAGCTGTTCTTTTTGCGCTTCCTCGTCAACGATCAATAAGAGAAGGGGACACTATGAGTCTCGTCGAAGTGAAGGTGCCGGACATCGGTGATTTCAAGGATGTCGACGTCATCGAAGTCAATATCAAGCCGGGCGACGTCATCGAGAACGAGCAAGCGCTCATGACGCTCGAGTCCGATAAGGCCTCCATCGAGGTGCCCAGCGATACCGCCGGCACCGTCAAGGAAGTTCGCGTCAAACCAGGTGATAAGGTCTCCCAAGGGACCGTCATCGCCCTCGTCGAAGCATCGGCCGACGCCGCTCCCGCTAAAGATGCACCCAAGGCTCCCGCTAAAGAGCCCGAAAAAGCTCCCGCTCAAGCGGAAGCCAAGCCGCAAGCCGCTGCCGCGGCGCCCAAGGCTGCGACTCCCGCGCCCCAGGCCGGTAGCTTCTCCGGCAGCGCCGATATCGAATGCGAAATGCTCGTGCTCGGCTCAGGCCCCGGTGGCTACTCCGCCGCGTTCCGCTCGGCCGATCTGGGTATGAAGACCGTGCTCGTCGAACGTTATGCGACGCTCGGTGGGGTCTGTCTCAATGTGGGCTGTATTCCGTCCAAGGCGCTGTTGCATACCGCACTCGTCATCGACGAAGCCGCCGCGCTCAGCCATCACGGCATCACGTTCGGTAAGCCGCAGGTCGATCTCGACAAGCTGCGCGACTTCAAGTCCGGCGTCGTCAAGAAGCTCACCGGCGGTCTCGCCGGCATGGCCAAGGCCCGTAAGGTCGAAGTCGTTACCGGCACCGGCACGTTCGTCGACCCCAATCACCTCGAAGTCGTCACGGACAGCGGCAAGAAGGTCGTCAAGTTCAAGCAGGCCATCATTGCGGCCGGCTCGCAAGCGGTCAAGCTGCCGTTCATCCCGGAAGATCCGCGTGTCGTCGATTCCACCGGCGCCCTCGAACTGCGTCAGATTCCGCAACGCATGCTGGTGATCGGCGGCGGCATCATCGGTCTTGAAATGGCCACCGTCTACTCGACCCTCGGCGCGCAAATCGACGTCGTCGAAATGCTCGACGGTCTGATGGCCGGCGCCGATCGCGATCTCGTCAAGGTCTGGGAAAAGTACAACAGCAAGCGTTTCGCCAACGTCATGCTGAAGACTAAGACCACCGCCGCAGAAGCAAAGGACGACGGCATCTACGTGACGTTCGAAGGCGAAAAGGCTCCGGCCGAACCGCAACGCTACGATCTCGTGCTCGTCGCCGTGGGCCGCAGCCCGAACGGCAAGAAGATCGGCGCCGACAAGGCCGGCGTCGCCGTGACGGAGCGCGGCTTCATCGAAGTCGACAAGCAGATGCGCACCAACGTGCCGCACATCTTCGCGATCGGCGATATCGTCGGTCAGCCGATGCTCGCGCACAAGGCCGTCCACGAAGGCCACGTCGCCGCCGAAGCTGCACACGGCGAGAAGGCCTACTTCGACGCACTGCAGATTCCGTCCGTGGCCTACACCGATCCGGAAGTGGCCTGGGCCGGCAAGACGGAAGACCAGTTGAAGGCCGAAGGCGTCAAGTACGGCAAGGCAGTGTTCCCATGGGCCGCCTCGGGTCGCGCCATCGCCAATGGCCGCGATGAAGGCTTCACCAAGCTGCTGTTCGACGAAGAAACCCATCGCGTGATCGGCGGCGGTATCGTCGGTCTGAATGCCGGCGACCTCATCAGCGAAGTCTGTCTCGCCGTCGAAATGGGTGCGGACGCAACCGATATCGGCAAGACCATCCATCCGCATCCGACGCTCGGCGAATCGGTCGGCATGGCCGCCGAGCTGTACGAAGGCGTCTGTACCGACCTGCCGCCGCAGAAAAAGAAGTAAGGCAGTAGGGAACGCCCGCGCTGCTTCGACAGCGCGGGCGAACAAGTGCCGCAAGGCCGCTCTGGAAGTCAGGGCCGCCAAAACAAAACGGCGCGCCCTTTGCGGGGCGCGCCGTTTTTGTTTCAGCCGGGCAGGGCATTCGCCCCACCGGCTTCTCATACTCAGATCACGCGTTTCGCCTACTAGCCTGAATCGAAACCTCGGTTAAAACCCGAGATGACGACTTAGACAGCCTTCTTGGCCGAGCGCGAAGCTTGAGCTGCAGCTTGCGAAGCGGCCTTCGACGCGGCCGTAGCGGCTGCGTTGAAGTTGCTTTCAGCGATTTCGACGGCTTGCTTGGTTGCCTTGTGAACCGTTTCGTACGTGGTGTTGGCGGCGGTGATGGCCGACTTGATCACGGCGACAGCGGTTTCCGAACCAGCCGGTGCATTCTTGGCGACGTTCTCGACCAGCGACTGCACCTTGCGGTTTTGCTCTTCATACTGAGCTTCCGCCACACGGGCGAATTCAGCTTGCGTAGCGGACACGATTTCATACACGTGACGGCCATACGACAGCGCCTTTTCCGAGATCGGCTGCGTGAGGCCAGCCTGCAGCGCGAAAAATTCCTGTGCGTCCTTCACGGACAGCGCGCGTTGTGCGTTTTCCTGGCTTTCCGCAAGGGTCGACTTCACGACTTGCAGGTTCAGCTCAACCAGCTTTTCGACGCCTTCGAACGCTTTGGTCGTCAGACCAAACAGCGTTTCGAGGTTGGCTTTCTGTGCTGCGGCGATTTGCTCAGGGGTCAGCAGGGACATATTTACGCTCCTGGATAACGATCCGTCTGGCGCGGACCGTGTTGGGTTAATGGCTAAACGTTGAATCTCACACCAGGCCGCGATGTATTGTGCATCGCAGCAATGACACCTATTTTAGGATGATGGCGATGAATGTCAAGGCCTTTTTGTGCGCCGCACCATATCGATAAATTCTCGATAAAACAAGACGTTATGAAATGCTTATGACATAGCCATGAAGCATGTCGGATTGACCGCTGCACAGTGCTGGTGCGTGCTGGAGCGGTAGTTTTTGCTGCGCGAGCGAAGGAATGGACGCCGCTTTGACGGTCTGCCGAGGGAGGAGGGCAGGAGGGAAATCCGACAGTCAGATGTGCCTAAGCGACAGTCGGTGTAAACCGAAATCTGTCACGGAACGTTAATCTCGCATATCGGTCGAATGCGCGATGGTTCGATCCGCAGCAGATGCTTAACTGTCTGCCGGTCGGCACATTGGCCGGAGCCCTCGAGGAACGTCCGCTGGGCAACGGTGAGCGGCGTTTTGCGTCCCTCGGAACGACCGTATTTCCCCTGATCAAGGTTGTCTTTAATTTGCCGTTATGCTGATAGGATCGCCAAAATCCGGCGCATAACAGCCCCAACGAACGTCTGCGAAGCCGATCGTTTTTTTCGATTGGTTCGCGAAACCTATAGGCTCCTTGCAATCGGATCTTACAAGCCGGTTTAAGGAGCGCTGATAAGTGCTTAATATTGCTAATTTTTCGTGGTTTTACTACACTTGCGTAAAATCCTCGCCGCCCCTGACAGAACACCAATGAAAACCGACATGTTTTCGTCGCTCAAAGTGATCCACGGCGTGGCCCTCAGCACCGCTGTGTCGGTGGCCGCCTCGGTGGTCATCGCAGCCGCGTTTGCCGCGCCTGTCGACGCTTTTGCGGCCACGGCGACGGCCGCTGCCGCCCCCGCCAAAACCAGTAAGAAGACCCTCAAAACCGCGAAATCGGCCAAAAAGCCGGGCGCTACCGTTGCTGCGAAGAAGTCGTCCAAGGTCGCCAAGACCGCGGCCGCGACTGACGACGCGCCGCGCGTGGAGACCCGCCGGCGCCGGGTGTCGTATACGTTGAACGGTCGCCGCCACACGGTGGTGCGCCAGGTCGCATACGAACCGCGTCAGCCGACGGTCGGCCAGGCGTTCGGCCTGCACGACACGCCGGACGCGCTCGCCTTGCGCTCGAGCGTGGCCTACGTGATCGACCAGAACACCGGCGAGTCGCTGTTCGACAAGAACTCGCGCGCCGTGGTGCCGATTGCTTCCATCTCCAAGCTGATGACGGCGATGGTGGTGCTGGACTCGAAGGCGCCGCTGACGGAGCAGATCGAAGTCACGGACGAAGACCGCGACTACATCAAGAACACCGGTTCGCGCCTGTCTGTCGGCTCGGTGCTCTCGCGTGAAGACATGCTGCATATCGCGCTGATGGCATCGGAAAACCGTGCCGCCGCCGCGCTGTCGCGTTATTTCCCGGGCGGCCGTCCGGCGTTCATCGCAGCGATGAACGCCAAGGCGAGACAGCTCGGCATGACCGACACGCACTTCGAAAGCCCGTCGGGTCTGACGAGCGAGAACGTGTCGACCGCGCGCGATCTGGTGAAGATGGTCAACGCCGCTTACCAGTACCCGATGATCCGTCAGTTCTCGACCGATCATAGCTACGAGGTGTACACCGGCAAGCGTTCGATCGCGTACAACAGCACGAACGCGCTGGTGCGTAACCCGACGTGGGACATCGGTCTGCAGAAGACCGGCTTCATCAACGAAGCGGGTGAGTGCCTCGTGATGCAGGCGACCATTCACGGCCGTCCGATGATCGTGGTGCTGCTCGATTCGTCGGGCAAGTACTCGCGCTTCGCGGATGCGACGCGTCTGCGCACCTGGCTCGACAACGGTGGCGATACGCACATCACCAGCGCCGACGCCGGCGGTCCGGGCACCTGAGCACGGTACAACGCATTGCAGGACCTGCCTTCAGGTTCTGTCGGCGGCACCAACGAAAAGCCCCGCGGTTGCGGGGCTTTTTGCATCTGAAGGCCGGTCCGGCTTGCGCGCTTCGCAGCAGCCCGCGACGCACGGCTCGCGGCTCAATCAGGCATGTTGATGATGCGCGCTGGCGGGCGGCGTTTCGGGCTGATAGCCGAGCGAGGCGGAGATCACCAGCGCCGTCTTGCTGAGTTGCCCTAGCCACGAATCCTGCAGACGGTCGGCCGGCGCCGACAACGACAGACCCGCGACCAGCTTGCCGGTATCGTCGTAGATGCCGGCAGCGATGCAGCGCACGCCGAGTTCCAGTTCTTCGTTATCGCGCGCACAGGACTGCTGGCGCACGATCGACAGTTCGCGCTCGAGCTTGGCGAGATCCGTGATGCTGTTCTGGGTATGTCCCGACAGGCCCGTGCGGGTCGCATAGGCGCGCACGCGGGTGGATTCATCGGCGGCGAGGAAGAGTTTGCCCACCGAGGTCAGATGCAAGGGCGCCCGTCCGCCGATGGCCCGCACCACCTGCATGCCGGAGCGCTCCGAGTAAGCCCGTTCGATATAGACGATCTCGTCGCCCTGGCGCACCGACAGATTTACGGTCTGGCCGGTCGAGCGGTGCAACTCGCGCATCGGCGTCAAGGCGGCGTCGCGTACCGACAGGCGTGCCTTGACCAGATTGCCGAGCTCGAGCAGGCGCATGCCGAGACGATAGGTGCCCGGATCCGAACGGTCGACGAGGCGACAGGTCACCATGTCGTTCAGGATGCGGTGCGCGGTGGAGGGGTGCAGCTCAGTGCCTAGCGCGAGTTCCTTCAGGCTGACCGGGTCGGTATGCGCGGCCAGGGCGTCGAGCAGCCGCATCATGCGCTCGATCACCTGGATCGAAGTCTTGGGATCCGGGTTCGTATCGCTCATGGGGGAGAAATCGGTTGACGCGTCAAACAGCGGAGAATTGATTGTATATCGTATTGTGAAAAAAGCGAACGTCGTTCGAGGCGGCATTCGAATTCGCCGCCGCGCCCGGCGTCGGGCGTGCCGTGTGGCTTCGGCGTTGGTATTGTTCGCCAAACAGCGGATAATCAGGGACGTTTTCCCGGAGGAGCGCCCATGCGAGTCGGATTGTTCGTCACCTGCCTGATTGACCTGATGCGTCCCGAAATAGGCTTCTCGGTTATCAAGCTGATCGAGCGGGCCGGTTTCGAGGTCATCGTGCCGCCAGCGCAAACCTGCTGCGGGCAGCCGGCGTACAACTCCGGCGAACGCGGCCTGGCGCGCGATCTGGCCGAGAAGACCCTGCGCGAATTCGAGCAGTTCGATTACATCGTCGTGCCGTCGGGGTCGTGCGGCGGCATGATCCGCGTGCACTACGGCGATCTGTTCGGCGACGATCCGGACATGATGAGCCGCTTCGGCCGGCTGCGTCCCAAGGTGTTCGAGCTGACCGATTTTCTCGTGAACGTCGCCAGGGTGGAACTGGCGCCGGGCGAGTTCAGCGGCCCTGTCACGTACCACGATTCCTGTTCGGGGCTGCGTGAGCTGGGTGTCAAAACGCAGCCGCGTGCGCTGCTCGCGCAAGCCGGCGTGGCGCTCACCGAAATGAAGGATTGCGAACACTGCTGCGGCTTCGGCGGCACCTTCGCGGTGAAGTACGGCGATATCTCGACGGCCATCGTCGACGAGAAATGCGCCAACATCGGCGCGAGCGGCGCGGGCGCGGTGGTGCTCGGCGACCTCGGCTGCATGCTCAATATAGAAGGCCGCCTGCGGCGCACGGGCGATACCGCGACGCGCGTGCTGCACATCGCCCAGGTGCTGGCCGGCGACGTATAAGGCGTCATTGCCAGGCAGTACGGAAGGTATCGGGCAGCAGGGCCGCGCCGCCGCACGCAGCGCCCTCACTCATTGAACCGGGAAGCGAATCCCAAAGGCCGCCATGCAAGTTCAAACGATGCAGTTCAAGGCCCGCGCGGGCCAGAAGCTCGCCGATCAGCGCCTGCAGCAGAACCTCACCAAGCTGTCGACCAAGTTCGTCTCGGCGCGGGCGGCCGCGATCACCGCGATCGATTTCGCCGCGACCCGCGCCGCGCTCAAGGAGCGCCGCAATCGCGCGCTCGAGAACCTCGATGTCTGGCTGGAAACCTTCGAGCGCGAGGCGACCCGGCGCGGCGTCACGGTCCTGTATGCGGAGACGACACAGGAAGCGGCCAGGCTCGTCGCGGATATCGCGCGCCGGCACGACGTGAAAAAGGTGATCAAGACCAAATCGATGGTCACCGAGGAAATGCGCCTGAACGAAGTGCTCGGCCAGATGGGCGTGCAGTCGATCGAGACCGATCTCGGCGAGTACATCCTGCAGATCAACGACAACGAGCCGCCGAGCCACATCATCGCGCCGGTGGTCCACAAGGATAAGGACGAGATCGCCGACCTGTTCGCGAGGACCCACCAGCGGCCGCGCCTGACCGAGATCACGGACATGACGCGCGAGGCCCGCGAAATCCTGCGCCCGCACTTCATGACCGCGGACATGGGCGTGACGGGCGGCAATTTTCTGGTGGCGCAGACCGGCTCGGTGGCGCTCGTGACCAACGAGGGCAACGAAGGCATGTGCACGGTGATGCCGCGCGTGCATGTGGCGGTCACCGGTATCGAGAAAATCCTGCCGACGCTCGAAGATCTCGCCACCGCGATGCGGCTGCTGCCGCGCTCGGCGACCGGCCAGGCGACTTCGAACTACTTTTCGGTGCTGACCGGCCCGCGTGGGCCGGGCGATCAGGACGGCCCGGAGCATATGTATGTGGTACTCGTCGATGGCGGGCGCACCGGGCTGATCGGCGGGGACTTTCAGGAGATGCTGCGCTGTATCCGGTGCGGCGCCTGCATGAATCACTGTCCGGTGTATCAGAAGGTCGGCGGTCACGCTTACGGCTGGGTGTATCCCGGTCCCATGGGGTCGGTGCTGACGCCGAGCTACGTGGGGCTCGACAAGGCGCTCGATCTGCCGCAGGCCGCCACGCTGTGCGGCGAATGCAACAGCGTCTGTCCGGTCGGCATTCCGCTCTCCGACCTGCTGCGCAAGCTGCGCGAAAAGCAGGTGGAGCGGCATCTGCGGCCTTGGCGCGAGCGCGCGGGGCTGGCGGTGTGGGGCTTTCTCGCGCTGCATCCGGACGCCTACGCGCTGTTCACCAGGCTGGCGGTGCGGGTGCTCGAGCGAATGGGCGGCCGTCGGCGCGCGATTGCGCGTCTGCCGCTCGCGGCGGGCTGGACCAACACCCGGGATCTGCCGGCGCCGGTCGGGCGCACGTTCCGGGAGCTGTACGCGGCGCAGCGCAGTCATCTTGGATAAGGCGAGCCTTCCCGGCGCCGCCCACACGGTCGATTGTTCTTCCCAGCGCAACGCTGTATGTCGCTATAGCTGATTTATCCCGATTGATTTCTTCTATACCATTTCGACTGGGCATCGTGGGTCACAAGCTCCGAGTGCCTCAATCGGAAGAGAAGAACATCATGAAAAAGACAATATCGATGTACTGGCCGTTGGCCATGTTTGTGCCGCTCGCAGCGGCCGCCTGCCTGTACGTAAGTGGCGAGACCGCTTCGCGGATCGCGCAGCCTCCGCTCGGCGCCGATCAGCTCACGGCGGAACTGGCACGCACCGTGTCCTACGGCCTCGTGGGCAACGATACCGGCTCGCCGGTCAAACCCATCCGTGCGGTCGTTTCGCTGCAGGCGTCCGACGCGTCCTGATTGCCTGCGTTGCGCGGGCGCCAAGCTCGCCAACGCAAGCAAACAGGCCGGCGCGCCCGGCCCGGCAACGTCCCGCGGCGCAGCGCCCAGCGCCGGACACGCGCCCGGCGCGATTTTCCCCGTGTTTGTATAATCGCGGCACCGTTCGCTAACCTGATCCGGATGCATCGCATCCAGCGCCCTGATGAAAACCATCGCCATCTGCTTTGTCTGTCTCGGGAACATCTGCCGTTCCCCGACCGCGGAAGGGGTGATGCGGCATCAGATCGGCGAGGCGAAGCTGGCGGAGCGCATCAGCATCGATTCGGCCGGCACCGGCAACTGGCACATCGGGGCGGCGCCCGACGAGCGCGCGCAGCACGCGGCGGCCCAGCGCGGCTACGATCTGTCGGGGCTGCGCGGCCGCCAGATTGGCGCGCCGGACTTCGAGCGCTTCGATCTGCTGATCGCAATGGACGACGCCAATGTCGCCGCCTTGCAGCGGATCTGCCCGCCGGCGCAGCGCGACAAGATTCGTCTGCTGATGGAATTCGTGCCGTCAACCGATGGCCGCTGGGCGGGCGAACGGGAAGTGGCCGATCCGTATTTCGGCGGCGCGGCAGGCTTCGAACAGGTGCTTGACCAGTGCGAGGCCGCTTGCCGGGGACTGATCGCCGCGCTGCACCCGCAGTTGGCCTGAATGCGCGGCGAACTGAGCGGCGCACTGAGCAACAAACGGCATACGCCCCAAGGGCTTCCGCACGCGTCGTTTCATGCCGCGTCTATTAAGCAAATGACCCAAATCCCGGTAGGGATACTTGACTAATTTGCTCATGTATTTATACTTGACCAAACTTGTCGAGAATTGCGATCCCCAACATCATGAGACTCACCACAAAAGGCCGTTTCGCCGTCACGGCGATGATTGACCTGGCACTGCGCCAGGAGCAGGGCCCGGTGACGCTTGCGGGTATCAGCCAGCGCCAGCACATTTCCCTGTCCTACCTCGAGCAGCTGTTTGGCAAGCTGCGTCGCCATGAGATCGTCGAGTCCGTGCGCGGGCCCGGTGGTGGCTACAATCTGGCTCGCCGCGCAGAAGACGTGACCGTCGCGGACATCATCATTGCCGTCGACGAGCCGCTCGACGCCACCCAATGCGGCGGCAAGGGCACCTGCGAAGGCACCAAGCAGCACGACGGCCATTGCATGACGCACGAACTGTGGTCCACGCTGAACCAGAAAATGGTCGAGTACCTGGATTCGGTCTCCCTGAAAGATCTGGTCGATCAGCAACGCTCGCGCGAAGGCGCGCCGGCCGTGCTGCGCGACCGCCGCAGCGAGGCGCCGGCGGTCGAACCCGCCCGCGTCGCGCCGCGCGGACCGAATTCCGTTTTCAACATGGCCGGGTCATAGAGCGCCGCGAAGCCAGCGAACTCAGAACCCAAAAGCCAGAGCAATGATGTCCCCGGAGCGATTCATGAATAACGACATTCCCCACCTGCCCATTTACATGGACTACAGCGCCACGACCCCGGTCGACCCGCGCGTGGTGGACAAGATGATTCCGTACCTGCGCGAGCAGTTCGGCAACCCGGCATCGCGCAGCCACTCGTATGGCTGGGATGCGGAACGTGCGGTCGAAGAAGCGCGCGAAAACGTCGCTGCGCTGGTGAATGCCGATCCGCGTGAAATCATCTGGACCTCGGGCGCCACGGAGTCGGACAACCTGGCCATCAAGGGCGCCGCGCACTTCTACAAGAGCAAGGGCAAGCACATCATCACGGTGAAGACCGAGCACAAGGCCGTGCTCGACACCTGCCGCGAGCTCGAGCGCGAAGGCTTCGAAGTCACGTATCTGGATGTCAAGGACGACGGCCTGATCGATCTCGAGGTGTTCAAGGCCGCGCTGCGTCCGGACACGATTCTGGTTTCGGTGATGTCGGTGAACAACGAGATCGGGGTGATCCAGGACATCGAGGCAATCGGTGAGATCACCCGTGAAAAAGGCATCATTTTCCACGTCGACGCCGCTCAGGCCACCGGCAAGATCGCGATCGACCTGCAAAAGCTGAAGGTCGACCTGATGTCGTTCTCGGCCCACAAGACGTATGGTCCGAAGGGCATCGGCGCGCTGTACGTGCGCCGCAAGCCGCGTATCCGTATCGAAGCGCAGATGCACGGCGGCGGTCACGAGCGCGGCATGCGTTCGGGCACGCTGGCTACGCACCAGATCGTCGGCATGGGCGAAGCGTTTCGTATCGCCCGTGAAGAAATGGCCACGGAAAACGAGCGCATTCGCATGCTGCGCGACCGTCTGCTGCGCGGCCTGCAGGACATGGAAGAAACCTATGTGAACGGCGACATGGAAAAGCGTGTGCCGCACAATCTGAACATCAGCTTCAATTTCGTCGAAGGCGAATCGCTGATCATGGCCGTGAAGGATGTGGCCGTGTCGTCGGGTTCGGCATGCACCTCGGCGTCGCTGGAACCGTCGTACGTGCTGCGCGCGCTTGGCCGCAACGACGAACTGGCGCATAGCTCGATCCGCTTCACGGTGGGTCGCTTTACGACGGAGCAGGACGTCGATTACGTCATCAACCTGCTGAAGACCAAGATTTCGAAGCTGCGCGATCTGTCGCCGCTGTGGGAAATGTATAAGGACGGGATCGATATTTCGACGATCCAGTGGGCTGCGCACTAAGTTGCCGCATGGCTGTACCCGCTGGGCGAAACATCGCACCGAATGCAGGTTGAAACGAATCAAGGAGTGTAATCATGGCTTATAGCGACAAGGTTCTGGACCACTACGAAAATCCGCGCAACGTGGGTTCCTTCGCCAAGGACGACGATGCAGTGGGTACCGGCATGGTCGGCGCGCCGGCTTGCGGCGACGTGATGAAGCTGCAGATCCGCGTAGGTGCGGACGGCATCATCGAAGACGCGAAGTTCAAGACGTACGGCTGCGGCTCGGCGATCGCCTCGAGCTCGCTCGTCACCGAATGGGTGAAGGGCAAGACGCTCGATCAGGCCATGTCGATCAAGAACACGCAGATCGCCGAAGAACTCGCGCTGCCGCCGGTCAAGATCCACTGCTCGATCCTCGCGGAAGACGCGATCAAGGCCGCGGTTGCCGATTACAAGCAGCGTCACGGCGAAACCGCAGAAGCGGGCGAAAAGCAGCAGGCTGCTTAAGGCCGCAACGAGAAACGCTATGGCAATTACGTTGACCGAAAAGGCAGCACAGCACGTCCAGAAGTATCTGGTCCGACGCGGCAAAGGTGTCGGGCTGCGGCTCGGCGTGCGCACGACCGGATGCTCGGGTTTGGCCTACAAGCTCGAATACGTGGATGAACTCGCGCCGGAAGATCAGGTATTCGACTGCAATGGCGTGAAGATCATTGTCGACCCGAAGAGCCTCGCCTATATCGACGGCACGGAACTCGACTTCGCACGCGAAGGGCTGAACGAAGGCTTCAAGTTCAACAACCCGAACGTGAAGGACGAGTGCGGCTGCGGCGAATCGTTCCGCGTCTGAGCGGAACGAGTCCGCGTGAAGCGGAAAAAAGGCGGCGCGTGCCGCCTTTTTAATTTGTTGCCCCCTTGTTTTGCACGCCACGTGCGCGCTTTGAACGGACCACATCTGATTCGATGGCCTCGCTGAACGATAGCCACTTCGCCCTGTTCGACCTGCCGGAGCAATACACGCTCGACGCCAACGCGCTCGACCATGCGTATCGCACGGTGCAGTCGCAGGTGCATCCCGACCGCTTCGCCGCAGCCGGCGAAGCGCAAAAACGGATCGCGATGCAATGGGCGACGCGCACCAACGAGGCGTACCAGACCCTGCGCGATCCGCTAAAGCGCGCCACGTATCTGCTGTCGCTGCGCGGCATCGATGTCGGCGCCGAGAACAACACGGCCATGGAGCCGGCGTTCCTGATGCAGCAGATGGAGTGGCGCGAAGGCATTGAAGACGCCGCGGCGGCGAAGAACGTCGACGCGCTCGATGCCTTGCTCGCCGAACTGCGCGACGAGGAGCGGGTGCGTTTCACGAAACTCGGCGCCTTGCTCGATAGCGGGGCGAATCAGGGCGCAGGCGAGGCAGTGCGGCAGTTGATGTTTATCGAGCGGGTCGCGGCGGAAATCGGCACGCAGATCGAACGGCTCGACACCTGACGCGCGATCGTCGCGCGCACGGCCCGAGCAACCCAGCAACGCGAACCATTCAGGACGGGGCACAACGCTCCGCGAAGAAGATCTCAGATGGCTTTACTGCAAATCTCCGAACCCGGCATGGCGCCTGCGCCGCATCAGCGGCGTCTCGCGGTCGGTATCGATCTCGGCACGACCAACTCCCTCGTCGCAGCGGTGCGCAGCGGCATGCCCGAAGTGTTGCCCGACGCGGACGGCCATGTGCTGCTGCCGTCGGTGGTCCGCTATCTGGAGAAGGGCGGCCGCCGCATTGGCCGCACCGCCAAGGCGGAAGCGGCGAGCGATCCGCGTAACACGATCGTCTCGGTCAAGCGTTTCATGGGGCGCGGCAAGGCGGAAGTGGAAGGAGCCGAAAACGCACCCTACGATTTCGTCGACGCACCGGGCATGGTGCAGATCCGTACCGTCGACGGCGTGAAGAGCCCCGTCGAAGTCTCGGCGGAAATTCTGGCGACGCTGCGTCAACTCGCGGAAGACTCGCTCGGCGACGACCTGGTGGGCGCCGTGATCACCGTGCCGGCCTATTTCGACGAAGCGCAGCGCCAGGCCACCAAGGACGCTGCGCGGCTGGCCGGCCTGAACGTCCTGCGCCTGCTCAACGAGCCGACCGCGGCGGCCATCGCCTACGGCCTCGACAACGGTTCCGAAGGCCTCTACGCCGTCTATGACCTCGGCGGCGGCACCTTCGACCTGTCGATCCTCAAGCTCACCAAGGGCGTCTTCGAAGTCCTCGCGGCGGGCGGCGATTCCGCCCTCGGCGGCGACGATTTCGATCACGCGCTGTACCGTCATGTGCTCGAGCAGGCCGGCATCGCGCCGCAGACGCTCGCCGCCGAAGACGTGCGGATGCTGCTGGACAGCGTACGCGTGGCCAAGGAGGCGTTGTCGGACGCGCCCCTGGCAAGCTTGCGGGCGACGCTCTCGAACGGCACCCAGCTCGATCTGACGATCGACGAGGCCGCTTTCGAGGCCGTCACGCAGGCGCTGGTGCAGCGCACGCTTGGGCCGACCAGGAAAGCGCTGCGCGACGCCAAGGTCACGACCAAAGAAATCAAGGGTGTGGTGCTGGTGGGCGGCGCGACCCGCATGCCGGTGATCCGCCGCGCGGTGGAGGCGTTCTTCGGCCAGCCGCCTTTGACCAATCTGAACCCCGACCAGGTGGTCGCGCTCGGCGCGGCGATCCAGGCGGATCTGCTGGCCGGCAACCGCGGCGCCGACTGGCTGCTGCTCGACGTCATCCCGCTGTCGCTTGGCGTTGAGACGATGGGTGGCCTGACCGAGAAGATCATCCCGCGCAATTCGACGATTCCGGTCGCGCGTGCGCAGGATTTCACCACCTTCAAGGACGGCCAGACCGCGATGGCGATTCACGTCGTGCAGGGCGAACGTGAGCTGGTGTCGGACTGCCGCTCGCTCGCGCGTTTCGAGCTGCGCGGCATTCCGCCGATGGCAGCCGGCGCGGCCCGCATTCGTGTGACCTACCAGGTCGATGCGGACGGCCTGCTGTCCGTGTTCGCGCGCGAGCAGCATTCGGGCGTGGAGGCGTCGGTGGTCGTGAAGCCGTCGTACGGTCTCGCCGACGACGACATCGCGAAGATGCTCGAAGACAGCTTCAACACCGCCGAAGTCGACATGCGCGCCCGCGCGTTGCGCGAGGCGCAGGTGGAAGCGCAGCGCCTGATCGAAGCGACGGACGCGGCGCTGGCAGCGGATGCCGAATTGCTCGACGAGGCTGAACGGGCCGAACTCGACGCTCTGCTCACCGCCTTGCGCAACGTGGCGCAAAGCGACGACGTCGACGCGATCGAAGCGGCGACGAAGACGGTGGCCGAAGGCACCGACGAGTTCGCTGCCCGCCGCATGAACAAGGGCATTCGCCGCGCGCTGGCGGGCCGCAAGCTCGACGACATCTGAACGAACGTTAGCGGGTGCCAGTCGGAGCCGGCGGCCCCGCGCACGATGCGGCGAGCGGTCTCCGCCAGCCCCGCTTGCCTCTCGACGAATCACGTGACGCGTGTCAAAAAAGCACGCGTCACCAGTAAAATGGTGCGGAGCCAGTTCGCCGGCGTCCGTGCCCCAGACCAAACGGAAATCGTATGCCTCAAATCGTTGTGCTGCCCCACGTCGAACTGTGCCCGGAAGGCGCGGTGATCGATGCTGTACCGGGCAAGAGCATCTGCGACAATCTGCTGGAACACGGCATTGAAATCGAGCACGCTTGCGAGAAGTCGTGTGCGTGCACGACCTGTCACGTCGTCGTGCGTGAGGGCTTCAATGCGCTCACGCCGTCGGAAGAGGACGAAGACGATCTGCTCGACAAGGCGTGGGGTCTCGAACCCGAGTCGCGTCTGTCGTGCCAGGCCATGGTGCCGGCCGACCAGGATCTCGTTGTTGAAATCCCGCGTTACTCGATCAACCACGCGAAGGAAAATCACTAACAGGAGCGCGCAGCCATGAAGTGGACCGACACGCAAGACATCGCGATGGCCCTCACCGACAAGCACCCGGAAGTGGACCCGCAGCAGATACGGTTCACCGACCTGCACCGCTGGGTGACGGAGCTAGAAGGCTTCGACGACGATCCGAACCGTTCGAACGAGAAGATCCTCGAAGCGATCCAGGCGGCATGGATCGAGGACGCGGATTATTGAGCGGAGTTGAGCCGGCTGCGGCTTGTCCGGCTTGAACAAACAAAAAGGCGATTCCATTGGAATCGCCTTTTTGCGTTTGCGGCGAGGAGGAGCAGGAACGAGGGCCGCCTGTTGCCGGCGGTCCATGTGTCCCCGGCTGGCTGTAGCGGCGCGTGGCCGGCCAGTCCGTTAGCGCGGCTCGTCCGTCGTCGCTTAACCCGCGGCGAGCGTACCGTTCTCGAGATGCACGCGCTCGCCTTGCTGGAACGGCGGCGCTTCGTGGTATGTGAAGTAGCGGTTCTTGCCGCTTTCCATGCGTACGTGGACCGAGTAAGCGGTCGTGCTGCGGATATGTTTTTCCACCGAGTTGCCGGCGAAGCCGCCGCCGACTGCGCCCAGCACCGTCATCGCGCCACGGCCTACGCCGCCGCCGAACTGGTTGCCCACCAGACCGCCGACCACGGCGCCGCCTACCGCGCCGATACCGGTGCCGTGACCTTCCTGACGCACTTCCGAGATCGCGACGACCGTGCCGCAGCTAGCGCAATAGGCCGGCTGCGGTGCCGGTTGTTGCGCGTATTGGCCTGGTGCCGGTTGCGGCGCTGGTTGTACCTGCGGTTGCGCAGCGTACTGCTGTTGGTTCGGCGCAGGTACTGGCGCCGGGGCCGGCGCGGCCTGGGCTTCGGTCTGTGCCGGCTGTTGCGGCTGAGCCTGTTGCTGCTGCGCGTAGGTCGCCGGATTGGCCGGCTGCGACGAATCGACCACTGGTTGCGAAGCGGCCTGCGCGGAGACCTGGGCCGCCTGGGTCTGATCGTTTTGCGCGCCGCTGCTCGACGCCTTCGGGAACAGGCCCGTTACGGCCGCCGTGGCAGCGAGGCTGGCGATGATGACTGCGCCGGCCGCGGTCGCGACAAGCGGATGGATACGACGTGTTTGCGTGGTGTTTGGGTTGTTCATGTTGGACCTCCGTCTCAAGCAGAGTCGACTTTTATTGAGACACAGTGTCCGACAGTTCGTCCGGGCCAAGGTTTCAAGTTGTAACCAAATCTGCGTCCGGCGTGCGGCTGTGTGGGGCGCAGACAGCCGCAGAGCGGGGGCAAAGCTTGATTCCTCAGGAGAAGGCGGGGAGGGTGCGGCGCCGCGAGTCGGAACGCATCACGCAGCTTTTACCGATAGTTACAAACCATCAAGGTCGCCGGGACCATCAGGCCGTAGCGCGGCCCTCGAAATGCAAAACGCCCGGCAGGATGTGCCGGGCGTTGGGTCTTACTCGTCGAGCCGTTGTGTACCAGTACCACTGCGGCCACTACGATCGATCAGCGCGCTCAGTCTTCGCGGCGCAGATGCGGGAACAGGATCACGTCGCGGATGCTCGGGCTGTCGGTCAGCAGCATGATCAGACGGTCGATACCGATGCCGCAACCGCCGGCCGGCGGCATGCCGTACTCCAGCGCGCGGATGTAGTCGGAGTCGTAGAACATGGCTTCTTCGTCGCCGGCGTCCTTCTGGTCCACCTGCTTCTTGAAACGCGCGGCCTGGTCTTCCGGATCGTTCAGCTCCGAGAAACCGTTGGCGATTTCGCGGCCGGTGATGAACAGCTCGAAACGCTCGGTGATGCCCGCCATGGTGTCCGACGCGCGCGCCAACGGCGATACTTCGACCGGGTAGTCGATGATGTAGGTGGGCTCCCACAGCTGCGATTCGGCCGTCTCTTCGAAGAGCGCCAGTTGCAGCGCGCCGACGCCGGCGTTCAGGAACTGCGGCTGCGAGGCATCGACGCCGAACTTCTTCAGTTCAGGGCGCAGGAATGCGGCGTCGGCCAGTTGCGCGTCGGTGTAGTGCGGGGCGTACTTCTGGATGGCCTGGGTGATCGTCAGGCGATGGAACGGCTTCGCCAGATCCAGCTCGCGGCCCTGATAGCTGATCGTCGCCGTGCCGAGCGCGTCGATGGCGGCCTGACGGATCAGTTGTTCGGTGAAGTCCATCAGCCACTGGTAATCGGTGTACGCGGCGTAGAACTCGATCATCGTGAATTCCGGATTGTGGCGCACCGAGACGCCCTCGTTACGGAAATTCCGGTTGATCTCGAACACGCGCTCGAAGCCGCCTACCACCAGACGCTTGAGGTACAGCTCCGGTGCGATGCGCAGGAACATCTGCATGTCGAGCGCGTTGTGATGCGTGACGAAGGGCTTGGCCGCCGCGCCGCCCGGGATCGGGTGCAGCATCGGCGTTTCGACTTCCATGAAGTCGGCTTCGGCCATGAACTTGCGGATCGACGACATCGCCCTGGTGCGCGCCACGAAAGTCTTGCGCGTTTCCGGCGTGACGATGAGGTCGACATAACGCTGACGGTACTTCATTTCCTGGTCGGCGAGGCCGTGGAACTTGTCCGGCAGCGGACGCAGCGACTTCGACAGCAGGCGCAGTTCGGTACAACGCACCGACAGCTCGCCCTTGTTGGTACGGAACAGCACGCCGCGCGCGGCGACGATGTCGCCCATGTCCCACTTCTTGAACGCGTCGTAGGTTTCCTGGCCGACGTCGGCCGGTGTGATGAAGAACTGGATCTGACCCGAACCGTCGCGCACGGTGGCGAAACTTGCCTTGCCCATCACGCGCTTCAACATCATGCGGCCGGCCACGGCGACTTCGAGCGGATTCGCTTCGAGTGCTTCCTTGTCGGTCTCGGCGTATTGCACCTGCAGATCTTCGGCGTGATGCGTGGGGCGGAAATCGTTCGGGTAAGCGACGCCGTGTTCACGCAGCTCGCGCAGCTTTTCGCGGCGCTCGGCGATGATCTTGTTTTCGTCCCCCTCGGGCGCGGCGTTCGTCTGGATCGGTTCGGTCATGATGGGTCGGTATTCGAGTAGCCTGCGTGTGGGTGGGCCGCACGAGGTTGCCTGCCGGCCGTAAATCGGACTGCAACAGGCGGTCAAAAGATGCGGCGCGGCAAAGTTCGTCGCGCCGGATGCGCTAGGTTGCGTCGCCTTTAGATGCCCTGTTTCAGGCTGGCGCTGATGAACGGGTCGAGGTCGCCATCGAGCACGCTCTTGGTATTGCTGATTTCGACGTTGGTACGCAGATCCTTGATGCGGCTGTTGTCCAGCACGTACGAACGGATCTGGTGACCCCAGCCCACATCGGTCTTGCCGGCTTCGAGCTTGTCCTGCTCGGCCTGACGTTTGCGGATTTCCGCTTCGTACAGGCGCGATTTCAGCATGGCCATGGCTTCGGCGCGGTTGCGGTGCTGCGAACGGTCGTTCTGGCACTGCACGACGATGCCCGACGGCATGTGCGTAATCCGCACCGCGGAGTCGGTCTTGTTGATGTGCTGACCGCCCGCGCCGGACGCGCGGTACGTGTCGATGCGCAGATCGGCCGGGTTGATGTCCACTTCGATCGAGTCGTCGATTTCCGGGTACACGAACACCGACGAGAACGACGTATGGCGACCGCCCGACGAGTCGAACGGCGACTTGCGCACGAGGCGGTGCACGCCGGTTTCGGTACGCAGGAAGCCATAGGCGTATTCGCCTTCGATCTTGATGGTGGCGTTCTTGATGCCGGCGACGTCGCCGTCGGTCTGTTCCAGCACTTCGGTCTTGAAGCCCTTGCGCTCGCAGTAGCGCAGGTACTGGCGCAGCAGCATCGAGGCCCAGTCGCACGCTTCGGTGCCGCCGGCGCCTGCCTGGATGTCGAGGAACGCGTTGTTCGGGTCCGCGGCGTTCGAGAACATGCGGCGGAATTCCATATCGCCCACGCGCGACTCCAGGCCGGCTGCGTCGCTTTCGCAGGCGAGGAGGGTTTCCTCGTCGGCTTCTTCGCGCGCCATGCCGAACAGGTCCTGCGCGTCGCGCAGGTCGTTGTCGAGCGAGGTGAGTTTGCCGACGACGTCGTCGAGCAGCTTCTTTTCCCGGCCGAGGGCCTGGGCATGCTTCGAGTCGTTCCAGACGTTCGGGTCTTCGAGTTCCCGGTTGACTTCGATTAGACGCAGTGCTTTGTCGTCGTAGTCAAAGATACCCCCGTAGCTCGCCCGCGCGACGGCGCAGGTCGGCCAGAGAGGCTTCGATCGCGTTGAGACGTTCCGCTTCCATGTCGATCTTTTGTGGCTTCGTAAAAAGGGGAAATTATAGCCGATCGAGGCTGCCCGCCGGAGGCTAATGCACGTTTCCGGCGGGTTTTGGGGCGGTTTTGCGGGGGATTTGGGGTGGTTTTGGCGGTTCCGGCTGGCGGCGAACCGCCCCTAGCTCACCGCATGCTCGACGATCAGCTGCACGCGCGAGACGCCGTTCCACGTATCGCTTGCGAGCCGGTAAGCGATGGTGGTGCGGGCGGGCAGCGAGTCAGTGTGATTGAACCAGATGGCGTTGAAACGCTGCCTGCCGCGCAGCAGTTGCAGCTTCAGATGCTTGTCCTTCACGAGCGCCTGCGAGGCGACTTCGAATTCGCCCGAGAACACCGGCGCCGGAAAACCTTGGCCCCAGACCGCGGCGTCGAGCATCTCGACAAATTGCGGCGTGAAATAGGCCTCTTCGAGATCGCCGTCGGTTTCGACGACGCGCGCCAGTGCGTCAGCGGAAAGCCACTCGCGGCCGACCGCTTCGAAGGCCGCCGTGAAACGCGGCACGTCCGCCGCGGCGAGCGTCATGCCCGCGGCCATGGCGTGGCCGCCGAACTTGACGATCATGCCGGGTTCGCGTTTCGAGATCAGGTCGAGCGCATCGCGCAGATGGAAACCCGCGATCGAGCGGCCCGAGCCTTTGACGAGCACGCCGGTCTCATCAGCCGGCGCGAAGGTGAACGCGGGCCGGTGGAATTTTTCCTTGAGCCGTCCCGCGACAATGCCGATCACGCCCTGATGCCAACCCGGGTTGAAGAGCACGATGGTCGCGGAGTCGGCCGGATCGACCGTCGACAGATCTTCGAGCGCCTGCTGCTGCATGCCGGCTTCGATCTCGCGCCGCTCGCGGTTGATCGCGTCGAGCTGCTGCCCGAGTTCCCACGCGCGACCGATGTCGTCGGTGGTCAGGCATTCGATCCCGAGCGACATGTCCGAGAGCCGCCCCGCCGCGTTCAGACGGGGACCGAGCGCAAAGCCGAGGTCGAAGCCGGAGGCGTTGCGGGCATCGCGGGCGGCGGCGCGAAAGAGCGCGGCGATGCCCGGCTGCATCTTGCCTTTGCGGATGCGTTGCAGACCCTGGGCGACCAGCACGCGATTGTTGCCGTCGAGCTTGACGACGTCCGCCACGGTGCCCAGCGCGACCAGATCGAGCAGGCCGTCCAGACGCGGTTCGGGGAGCGCGTCGTTGAACGCGCCGCGCTTGCGCAGCTCGGCGCGCAGCGCGAGCAGCACGTAGAACATCACGCCGACTCCGGCGATGCACTTGCTCGGGAAGGTGCAGCCCGGCTGGTTCGGATTGACGATCGCGCGGGCGGCGGGCAGTTCGTCGCCCGGCAGGTGATGGTCCGTGACGAGCACGTCGATGCCGAGCGCGTTGGCCGCTTCGACGCCGTCGACGCTGGCGATGCCGTTGTCCACCGTGATCAGCAGATCCGGCTTGCCTGAGGCGCTACGCGCGGCCAGCGCGACGATCTCGGGCGTGAGGCCATAGCCGTATTCGAAGCGGTTCGGCACCAGATATTCGATGTGTCCACCGAACATCCGCAGGCCGCGTACGGCGACGGCGCATGCCGTGGCGCCGTCGCAGTCGTAGTCGGCCACCACCAGCATGCGGCGCTTGCCCTGAATTGCATCGGCGAGCAGCGCGGCCGCCTCTTCGCAGCCCTTGAGACCCGCGGGCGGCACGAGCCGCGCGAGGCCGGTTTCGATTTCATCCGGCTGGCACACGCCGCGCGACGCATACAGACGGGCCAGCACCGGATGCAGGCCGTGGCGGGTCAATACTTCGGCGTCGACGGGAGAGCAGGCGCGTGTAACGATTCGAGTCATGCGGAAAGGCCGGAAAACATGCGATGAAATATTCGCGGGGTGATGGGCGGGATGATTCGCTGGATCATCGCGCCATCATTCGATAAAGAGCGACGCAAGCACGCGACGCCGCCAGAATTTGCGCAGATCGCCGCGCGTGATGGTGAGCGTCACCGAGCCGGTATCGCCGCACAGCGTGAGGCCCAGTTCGCCGAGTTGTCCCGCCTGCAAGGCGGCGAGCGCGGGGGCGAACCACTCGGTCTCGAGTGCGGCGAATGCCTCGTTCCAGCGGCCCCAGTCCTGCTCGATGTAGGGGGCGGAAAACGGATCGAGCTCGACCAGCGTGGTGGCTGCGGCGCCGTTGCTGCCATGGGCACGGCTACCTGCGTCGCGGCCCGCACCAGTCGCATCAGTCGCGCCGTTCGCAGCCGCAGCGAGGGCCGCAAACGAAGCCGGCGGCGCCCCGGTCTCGACCCCTGCTGTCAGCGCAAGGCCACGCGTGGCGGCCGCATCCGACAGGACGCGCGCAAACGGGCTGGTCACCGGCTGCGCCGCGCCTTGCGCGTGAAACCAGATGGAGTTGACCGAGGGCAGCCCGCGCGCTTCGCGCGCCTCGTTCACCGGATGCTCGAACCACGCCATCTGCACTTCGTTCTGCAGCTTCATCCACGCCCGCGAGCGTTCGCCCGTGTGGGCCTCGTGCGGCAGCCAGATTTCGATGTTGCGGCCGCTGGCGCGCAGCGGCGAAGCGCCGGCGAGCGTGCCGAAGGCGTCGCTCGCGAGATACCAGCGGGTAGGTTTCGGCGCCTCGATGCGCACGCCCAGTTCTTCGATCAGCGGCCGGGCCACGTCGAGCAGCGTGCTGGCTTCGGCGTCGGTCAGTGCGAGCGACGCCGGGTCGATCAGCACCAGATGATCGTGCGCGATGCGCACGTGCACCGGTTGCACGCAGGCCCAGGTCGACGTGCCGGGCTCGCCGCCGTCGGCGCGCAGCATGTAGGGCGCGAGCGGCGCCTCGTCCGCGGCTCCCGCGCCGCTCGCGACCGTGCCGAACCGGCGGGCCACCCAGCGTTCGTGCGGCAGCGTGCGCTGGAAGTCCTCGCCGATCACCCGCTCGACCAGCGTGGCCCGGGCAAGCAGCTTGTCGAGGGCGGGGCTCTGGATGTTGTACAGCGCGGTGGAGGCATCGGCTGCGGCGGGCAGCGCGAAGGGCAGGAGAAGGTGAAGACGGTTGGCGTGCATGATGCTGCGCATTGTATGGCAAACGATGCCGGCGTTTCGATTCCTGACGCAGGACGCCGAGAGGAAAGGGCCCGCGGCCGGGGATCGACTGGACGGTACCGGGTTAGCAGCTTTGTCCGGGGTCGCACATCGGCCGATTGGACGACTTCATGCGCTCCGGCTTCGACGGTAAATTGGATTCCCGAATCTCGGGAGTTACCACTGCGCGCCTCCAACGCACCGCCTCACCGCGCATCGTCCGGATGCGAATGAGGACTGTTGCGCAGGCAGACCCTTAACCGATCGTTGGCCGTGAATCATGGTTGATGATATGTGAACCATGGATTACACTTGCCAATACTGACTATCCGAACATCTGAGGTTTTCGACAACTGGTTCCGCAGCCTTCGTGACCGGCTCGCGAAGCGCCGGATACAGGCGCGCATCGACCGGCTGGCCTTGGGCAATCTGGGGGATGCCCGTTGCGTCGGCGTACCCATTAGTGAAATGCGCATTGACCATGGACCCGGCTATCGCGTCTATTACGTGCAGCGTGGGGTGATGCTGGCGATTTTGCTGTGTGGCGGCGACAAGTCGACCCAGGCGGCGGATATCAGGACCGCGCACAAGATGCTCGGTAATCTCGATATGGAGTAACTGATGGAAAAGATCAAAACCCGCCTGTGGGATTCGGCCGAACACCTGAAGACCGAGGCGGACATGGCCGAATATTTCGAAGCCTGCCTGCTGGAAGGGGGTGACGACCCGGCCTATCTCGCGCATGCGCTTGGAGTGATTGCCCGCGCGCGCGGCATGGCGAAGCTCGCCCGTGACACCGGAATCTCTCGCGAGGGGCTCTACAAGGCGCTTTCCGAAGACGGCAACCCGAGTTTCGCAACGATCATCAAGGTGATCCGGGCGCTGGGTCTCGAACTGCACGCCAGCCCGGCGCACGCGTAAGCGCCGGAACCGGTTCGCGAAGGCTCTACCCGTTGTATGGCAAACTTCGCGCTTGATCAGCGGCAGATGACTGGCAGCAGATGAAGCGGCGGCAGATACCCCGCCGGAACCATCCGCTCCGATCCGACACCAACGGTCACAACCCTCGGGCCGCATGGGGCGCGGGATTGCCGCCGTCGTGCGCCGCCGCAGGCAACGGCAGCGCCATGGCAAAGCCCAAAGCCGCGACTAGCCCGCAGCAAGAGGCCGAAGAACGCAGAAAAGGATTCGCTTGAAATTTCCCTACGAATGGCAGATTGGCTGGCGCTACACCCGCGCCGGCAAACGCACGACCGGTAACGGCTTTATTTCGTTCATCGCGCTCGTTTCGATGTCGGGCATCGCGCTCGGCGTCGCGGCGCTGATCGTCGTGCTGTCGGTGATGAACGGCTTCCAGAAAGAGGTGCGCGACCGCATGTTGTCAGTGCTTGCGCACGTCGAAATCTTTTCGCCGACCGGCTCCATGCCGGACTGGCAACTGACGGCCAAGGAAGCGCGTCAGAACAAGGAAGTGATCGGCGCGGCGCCGTATGTCGACGCGCAGGCGTTGCTCACGCGTCAGGACTCGGTGAGCGGCGTGGCGCTGCGCGGCGTCGATCCCACGCTCGAACCGCAGGTCTCCGATATCTACAAGGAAATGAAAGGCGGCGGCAAGCTGTCGGACCTGAAGGCGGGCGATTTCGGCATCGTGCTCGGCACCGATCTGGCGGCCAATCTGGGCGTGATGATCGGCGACAAGATCACGCTGGTGGCGCCCGAAGGCACCATCACGCCCGCAGGCATGCTGCCGCGTCTCAAGCAGTTCACGGTGGTGGGCATCTTCGAGTCGGGGCATTACGAATACGACAGCACGCTCGCGCTGATCAACATTCAGGATGCGCAGGTGCTGTTCCGCGTGCCCGCGCCGACCGGCGTGCGCTTGCGCCTGAAAGACATGCAGCGCGCGCCGGAGGTCGCGCACCAGTTGGCGCGCACCCTCTCGGGCGACCTCTATATCCGCGACTGGACCCAGCAGAACAAGACCTGGTTCTCGGCCGTGCAGATTGAGAAGCGCATGATGTTCATTATCCTGACGCTGATCATCGCGGTGGCGGCGTTCAATCTGGTGTCGTCGCTGGTGATGACGGTGACCAACAAGCAGGCGGACATCGCCATTCTGCGCACGCTCGGCGCGCAGCCGGGCTCGATCATGAAGATCTTCGTCGTGCAGGGCGTGACGATCGGCTTTATCGGCACGGCCACGGGGGTGGCGCTGGGCTGCCTGATTGCGTGGAGCATTCCATGGCTCGTGCCGATGATCGAGCATCTGCTCGGCGTGCAGTTCCTGCCGCCGTCGGTGTACTTCATCAGCGAGCTGCCGTCGGAGCTGGTACCGGGCGACGTGGCCCGGATCGGCGTGATCGCTTTCGTGCTGGCCGCGCTGGCCACGCTGTATCCGAGCTGGCGTGGTGCCAAGGTCCGTCCTGCGGAGGCGCTGCGCTATGAATGACCGTTCGATTCCTCACCCTATGTCCTCAGACAGCGCGTTGCATCCGTACGTCCTCGAAGCCACCGGCATCTCCAAGTCGTTCGTGCAGGGCGGCCTGAACGTGCAGGTGCTGAACAACACGCAACTGTCGGTGCGGCGCGGCGAGAAGCTGGCGATCGTCGGCGCGTCGGGTTCGGGCAAGAGCACCTTGCTGCATGTGCTGGGCGGCCTCGACGATCCGAGCACCGGCGAGGTGTCGGTACTCGGCAAGCCGTTCACGAAACTCTCGGAGCGCGAGCGCAACGACCTGCGCAATCGCTCGCTTGGTTTCGTCTATCAGTTCCACCATTTGCTCGCGGAGTTCACCGCGCTCGACAACGTCGCGATGCCGCTGCGCATCCGCCGCATGCCGACCGAGGAAGCACGCCGCATCGCGCTGCAGACGCTCGAGCGGGTGGGCCTCTCGCAGCGCGCGAAACACCGTCCCGGCGAACTGTCGGGCGGCGAGCGCCAGCGCGTGGCGATTGCGCGGGCGCTGGTTACCAATCCGGCCTGCGTGCTGGCCGACGAGCCCACCGGCAACCTCGACGGCGGCACCGCCGACACCGTGTTCAACCTGATGCTCGAACTGTCGCAAACCTTCGACACCAGTTTCGTGATCGTCACTCACGATCCGGATCTGGCGGCGCGCTGCGACCGCATCATGCGTCTGCGCGACGGCGTGCTGCACGAAGAGCCGCCGGTGCCCGCGTAACGCTTTTTCACCGCGGGGCCGCGAGCATGTGGATCGATACGCACTGCCACCTCGACGCGTCGGAATTTGACGCGGATCGCGACGCGGTGGCCGCGGCTGCCCGCGAGTCCGGGGTGGGGCGTATCGTCATTCCGGGCGTGGCGCGCGAGAACTTCGCGACGGTGCGCGAACTGGCGCATCGCGTGGCAGGCGGCGCCTATGCGCTCGGGATTCATCCGCTGTTTACGCCGGGCGCGCAGGACGCGGATCTTGACGTGTTGCGCATGGAGATCGAAGCAAGTCTCGACGATCCGCTGTTTGTCGGTCTCGGCGAGATTGGCCTCGATTACTTCGTGCCGGGCCTCGACGATGCGCGCCAGCAATTCTTCTACAACGAGCAACTGAAGCTCGCGCACGAATTCGCTCTGCCGGTGATTTGCCATGTGCGCAAGTCGCAGGATCAGGTGCTCAAGGGACTGCGCAAGCATCGCGTGCATGGCGGCATCGCCCATGCGTTCAACGGTAGCTTTCAGCAGGCGCAGGCGTTTATCGATCAGGGCATGCACCTTGGCTTCGGCGGCAACCTGACCTTCGAGCGTGCGTTGCAGATCCGGCGTCTCGCGGCGCAATTGCCGCTCGATGCCCTCGTCGTCGAAACCGACGCCCCCGATATTTCCCCCTCCTGGCTATACCGCCAACGCAATACGCCGGACCAGATTCCCGCCATCGGCGCGGGGCTCGCGCAACTGCGCGGCATCGGTGTAGATGAGCTTGCCATAGGCACAACGGCTAACGCTCACGCCGCGCTGCCGCGGCTCGCGCTTTCGTCTGCATAATCTCTCCAGTGGTTCACGCCGGGCGGAACCCGCGCCCGGCAGTTCGTCCGAAATAGCTTTCTGACCTGAGTCTGATGGTGACGCCCGGCTGTGGCGGTTTGGCAGTTGACGGTCAGCAGGTGGAGGGCGAATGCGGGCAGTGTGGGGTGGGTTTGCGTTAGGCGTGATCGCTTTGCAGCAGCAAGCGGCGTTGCCTGAGTGGCGTGGGTGGCTGGTGCTGTTGCTTGTGATGAGCACCGCGTTTGTGTGGGCCGTTTGGGCAATGCGTGGTCGAGTGCGCTGGCGGATGCGCAGCGGTTGGTGCGCGGTTTGGGTAGCTGCCGCTTGCGCCGGTTTCGGCTATGCGGCGTGGCGCGCCGAACTGCGTCTTGCGGTGAGCTTGCCGGGTGCGTGGGAAGGTCGTGACATCGAAGTTCAGGGCGCCGTTCATGGTCTGCCGAATCGCGACGACAAGGGCGTACGTTTCCTGTTCGACGTCGACTCTGCCGCTGCGCCGATTGCGCATTTTCCCCGCACGATCCAACTGTCGTGGATCGACGAACAAGGCCCTCCGCCGCCGGTGCTGGAACCTGGCGCGCGCTGGCGGCTGACGGTGCGGCTCAAGCGTCCTCATGGCAACGCGAATTACGGCGTGCGCGATGCCGAAGCGGGCCTGCTGGCGCGCAATGTCCGCGCCATGGGTTACGTGAGCCAGCCGGAGACGGCACGAAGGCTCGCCGGATTCGCACACGGGTGGGGTGTCGGCGTGGACCGTTGGCGTGCCGCGCTGCGTGCGCGCATTGACACCGTACTGGCCGACGCGCCGCATCGCGGCATCGTGGTGGCGCTGGCGGTCGGCGCGCAGGACGAAGTCAGTGCCGCCGACTGGACGCTGATGCGCGCCACCGGCACGAGTCATCTGGTGGCGATCTCCGGGCTGCATATCGGCTTCGTCGCGGGACTCGCCGGATGGCTCGCCGGCGCGCTGTGGCGTCGCTCCTGTTTCGTGGGGCGCAACTGGCCGCTGAAGATCCCGGCGCAGAAGGTCGCGGTGTGTGCGGGGGTGCTGTTTGCTGCGATGCACGCCGCGCTCGCCGGGTTCAATGTGCCGGCGCAGCGCGCGCTGTGGATGGCGGGTGCCGTGGCGCTGGCGTTTGTCAGCGGGCGTAGCGTGGCGCCGTCGTGGGTGCTGGGCTGGGCGTTGGGTCTGGTGCTGTTGCTCGATCCGTGGGCGGTGGTGTCGGCGGGGTTCTGGCTGTCGTTTTGCGCGGTGGCGGCGATCGTGTATGCGATGTCGGGGCGGCCGCGTGTGCGGGATGATGAAGGGCATGACGAGCAGGATGCTGAGGCTGGGTTGGAGGCGCACGGCGGTACGGGCGCGGACTCAGGCGCTCGCTTCAATGCACCTGCCTGCGCGCAAGTGACGGCACAACCCAACGTAGACTCCATTGCACACCCTGGCGCGGAGGTGAGCGGACCCCTGAGCGCGCTTCCGACTACGCTATCAAGCCGCGTGCCCTTTCGGCGCTTCGCCGCGCGCATGCTCGCCGCATTGCGCGTTCGCGCCCGGGCGTTTGCGGCACGCTTGCGCAGTGCCGCACAGGTGCAGTTCGCGGTGACCGTCGCGCTGGCACCGCTGACCGTTTACTGGTTCTCGCAGATTCCCCTGATTGGGCCGCTCGCCAACGCGTTTGCGATTCCCTGGGTGAGTCTCTTCGTGACGCCCGCCGTACTGGCGGGGGTCGCTTTGCCCATGCCGTTCGATGCCTACGCATTTCACGCCGCTCACGCACTGCTCGAACTGCTGGCCGCCGGTCTGCAGACGCTCTCGGGCGTCAGTTGGGCGCTCTGGCGTGTGCCGCAGCCAAACGGCTGGGCGCTGGCCGCGGCCGCAATCGGCGTCGCGTGGTGCCTCGCGCCGCGCGGCTGGCCGTTGCGCTGGGCGGCACCGCTGACCTGGTTGCCGCTCCTGTTGCCGCCTCCGCCCGGTCCGCCGCCCGGTGCGTTCAGGCTGACTGCGCTCGACATCGGCCAGGGCTCGTCGATCCTCGTGGAAACCGAGCATCACGCGTTGCTATTCGATGCCGGGCCCGGACCGGAATCGACGCATGCGGGCGAGCGGGTCGTCGTGCCGTACCTGCAGGCCAACGGTGTGTACACGTTGGACACGATGGTGATCAGCCACGCCGATTCCGATCACTCGGGCGGCGCGCCGGCCGTACTCGAAGGTGTTGAGGTGCGTCAGTTGCTGGCTGGGCTCGCGCCTTCGAATGGGCTGTGGGACAAGGCGCGCGCGGTTGGCGCCGATACCGTGCGCTGCGCGGCGGGTCAGCACTGGCAGTGGGATGGCGTCGAGTTCAGCATGCTCTGGCCGGATCCGGGGCCGTTGGAGGGCAAGCCGAATGCGCATTGCTGCGTGTTGCGCGTCAGTACCGCGGGTGCGCTTGCTACCAGTGGCCCCGCGATGTCCGCAGCCAACACGGCCAACACGGCAGCCAGCGCGGACAACGCCGTCCCCACGCCTCATCTCGCCGCCCTGCTGGCCGCGGATATCGAAGCCCCGGTCGAGCGCATCCTGCTCGCGCGCGACCGTGCAGCCTTGTCCGCGCAGATCCTCCTCGTGCCGCATCACGGCAGCAAGACCTCCTCGACCGAGCCGTTCCTCGACTCTATCGAGCCGCTGGTCGCGGTATTTCAGGTAGGCTATCGCAACCGTTTTCACCATCCCAACCCGGGCGTCTTCGAGCGCTATCTGGCGCGGCATATCGAACTGACGCGCAGCGACGAGGACGGCGCGGTGCAGATCCTGGCCGGCAGCGACTCCGCCCAGGACCCGCCCGCGCAGGGCGGCCCGGCGCCGCGCGCGACGCTCTGGCTCGAACGCTATCGCAGCGCGCATCGCCGGTACTGGATGGATCGATGAAAGCCGCATGCGCCGCAGCCGGCCGTGCCCCCAGGCTCACAGAATCAGGAACGGAGACAGCAGCACTTGAAAAACATCATCCATTTCTCGCACGCGAACGGTTTTCCCGCGTCGACCTACCGGACCATCTTCGCCGAGCTCGCCGACGACTACGACGTGCGTTTCATCGAGCGCATCGGCCACGACACACGCTTTCCGGTGACGCAGGACTGGCCGCATCTGGTCGAACAGTTGCTCGACGACATCAGCCGTTCCTATGAGCAGCCGGTGTGGCTGGTCGGCCATTCGCTGGGTGGTTATCTGTCGCTGATGGCCGCGCTGAAGAAACCGCAGTGGGTGAAGGGTGTCGTGATGCTCGATTCGCCGGTGATCGCCGGCTGGCGCAGCAGCATGCTGCGCGTGTCGCAATGGACCGGGCTCGACGAGCGCCTCTCGCCGGCGGCCGCCACGCGCGCGCGGCGCACCCAGTGGGCGAGCCGCGACGAAGCCTGGCGGCACTTTCATTCGAAGGCCGCCTTTGCACGCTGGGACGAGCGGATGCTGTCCGACTATATCGACTTCGGCATTCCGCAGAGTTCGCCGGACGGCACGCGCACGCTCGCGTTCGATCGCCGCACCGAGTACCGGATCTACAAGACCTTGCCGCACACGCTCGGCTCGCGGCTCGCCCGCGGCGCGCCGGTGCCGGTCGGGTTCATCGCCGGGACGCATTCGAAGGAAATCCGTCAGGCCGGACTGGACGCCACGCGCCGTGCAACCGGCGGTCACCTCGAGTGGATCGAGGGCAGTCATCTGTATCCCATGGAAAAGCCGCTGGAAACGGCGCGGGCCGTGCAGCGCATGTTGCGTGAACTGGAGCGGCGCGCCTGAGGTGAGCCGGGCCGGTTCCGAGGCCGCTGCCCTCTCAAGACGCGCGGGGTCCAACGCCGCCGCTCTCTCAACGACGGCGAGCGCGTGAATCGACGGGGAGGGTGGCGCGAGCCGCCCCATCGGGAGACCGATACGCAGGCCCGTCACGGCCATGTGTTAAATACGGTGTGAAGCTGCACATGGCGCGAAACCGGCGGTAACATGCGCGAATGGATTCATGCATGCCGCGCCGAAGCAGGATGGGCAATCCATGAGCAGCAAGCGAGCAGCGCACGAGCAGCACGCGAGTCGTCAGGCAGGAGCAGGCGGCGCATAAAACGGTGCAGGATCGGTGCGGACGCCGCGCATTTTGCTGGGTTGGTACCCTGCTTTACGGTATAATCCGTTTTTCCCGCGAGCATCCAGCGATGACCAAATATGTTTTCGTCACCGGCGGCGTAGTATCTTCCCTCGGCAAGGGTATTGCCGCCGCTTCCCTCGCCGCGATCCTCGAATCGCGCGGTCTGAAAGTCACCCTCCTCAAGCTCGATCCCTACATCAATGTCGACCCCGGCACGATGAGTCCGTTTCAACACGGCGAAGTGTTCGTGACGGAAGATGGGGCGGAGACTGACCTCGACCTCGGCCACTATGAGCGCTTCATCAGCACGAAGATGCGCAAGGCCAATAACTTCACCACGGGCCAGATTTACGAATCGGTGATCCGCAAGGAGCGCCGCGGCGACTATCTGGGCAAGACCGTCCAGGTGATCCCGCACATCACGAACGAAATCCAGGCTTTCATCGAGCGCGGCGCAGCGTCTGCGACGTGCGGCGAGCCGGATGTCGCCATCGTTGAAGTCGGCGGTACGGTGGGCGATATCGAATCGCTGCCGTTCCTCGAAGCCGCGCGTCAGATGAGCCTGCGCCTCGGCCGCAACAGCGCGTGCTTCGTGCACCTGACGCTGGTGCCGTGGGTCGCGACGGCCGGCGAGCTGAAGACCAAGCCTACCCAGCATAGCGTGCAGAAACTGCGCGAAATCGGTATCTCGCCGCACGTGCTGCTGTGCCGTGCCGACCGTCCCATCCCGGACGACGAGCGCGCGAAGATCTCCATGTTCTCCAACGTGCCGGAAGACGCGGTGATCTCCGTGTGGGACGCGGACAGCATCTACAAGATTCCGCAAATGCTGCACGACCAGGGCATGGACGCGATCGTCTGCGACGAGCTCAAGCTCACGCCGAAGCCCGCTGACCTGTCCATGTGGTCGGCCATGGTCGAGAAGCTCGAACAGCCGAAGCACGAAGTCACGATCGGCATGGTCGGCAAGTATGTGGACCTGACGGAGTCGTACAAGTCGCTGATCGAAGCGCTGCGCCATGCGTCGATCCACACGTCGACCAAGGTCAACATCGAATACATCGACTCGGAAGAGATCGAAACGCAAGGCGTCGAGAGCCTCAAGCATCTGGACGCCGTGCTGGTGCCGGGCGGCTTCGGCCGGCGCGGTACCGAAGGCAAGATTGCAGCCATCCGCTATGCGCGTGAAGCCAAGGTGCCGTACCTCGGCATCTGCCTCGGCATGCAACTGGCGGTGATCGAATTCGCGCGCGACGTGGTCGGCCTGAAGGACGCGAACAGCACTGAGTTCGATCCGGGCACGCCGAACCGCGTGGTCGCGCTGATCACCGAATGGTATGACCGTGACGGCCGCGTCGAAAAGCGCACCGAAGAGTCGGACCTCGGCGGCACGATGCGCCTCGGCTCGCAACGCTGCCCGATCAAGCCCGGCACGATGGCCGAAGAGATCTACGGCAAGGACGTGAACGAACGTCACCGTCACCGTTATGAAGTCAATAACCGCTTCGTGCCCCAGCTCGAAGGCGGCGGCCTTATCATCAGCGCCCGTACTCCGAGCGAAGATCTGCCGGAAATGATGGAATTGCCGCGCAGCATGCACCCGTGGTTTGTCGGTGTGCAGTTCCACCCGGAATTCACGTCCACGCCGCGCGATGGGCATCCGCTGTTCAAATCGTTCGTCGAAGCGGCGCTGGCGCACCAGCAGTCGCTCGTCGAGGAGAAAGCATGAAACTGGGCGATTTCGAAATCGGACTGGACAAGCCGTTTTTCCTGATCGCGGGCACCTGTGTCGTCGAATCCGAACAGATGACGATCGACACGGCCGGCCGGCTGAAGGAAATCTGCGCGAAGCTGAACATCCCGTTCATCTACAAATCGTCGTACGACAAGGCCAATCGCAGCAGCGGCAAGTCGTTCCGCGGTCTGGGCATGGACGAGGGCCTGCGCATCCTGTCGGAAGTGAAGCGTCAGCTCGGCCTGCCGGTGCTGACCGACGTGCATGCGGAACACGAGATCGAGCAGGTCGCCTCGGTGGTCGACGTGCTGCAGACGCCGGCGTTCCTGTGCCGCCAGACGGACTTCATTCACGCCTGCGCGCGTTCGGGCAAACCGGTCAACATCAAGAAGGGCCAGTTTCTCGCGCCGCACGACATGAAGAACGTGATCGACAAGGCGCGTGACGCCGCACGTGAAGCCGGTCTGTCGGAAGACCGCTTCATGGCTTGCGAGCGCGGCGTGTCGTTCGGGTATAACAACCTGGTGTCGGATATGCGCTCGCTTGCGATCATGCGCGAAACCCACGCGCCGGTCGTGTTCGACGCCACCCACTCGGTGCAGTTGCCGGGCGGGCAGGGCACCAGCTCGGGCGGTCAGCGCGAGTTCGTGCCGGTGCTGGCGCGTGCCGCAGTGGCGGTCGGCGTCGCCGGGCTTTTCATGGAAACCCATCCGAATCCGGCGAAGGCCATGTCGGACGGTCCGAACGCCGTGCCGCTACATCGCATGGCCGATCTGCTCGAGACCTTGCTGACGCTCGATCAGGCCGTGAAGCGCACGCCGTTCCTCGAAAGCGATTTCAACTGATGCAGGTCCGCGCGCGGTGTCGACCCCTAAGCCGACGCGGCGCGTCTGAATCCGCTTTACACCCCGAGTTGAACCCAATGGTCGTCCAACGTGTCTGCTTAGAGGCTGCGCCTCGTACGTCAGACGCCGTTTCACCGTAAGAATCCAACGTCATTTCTTGAGGAAACCATGAGTGCTATCGTAGATATCATCGGTCGAGAGATTCTCGATTCGCGAGGCAACCCCACCGTCGAATGCGACGTGCTGCTCGAGTCGGGCACGATGGGCCGCGCTGCGGTTCCGTCGGGTGCATCGACGGGTTCGCGCGAAGCGATCGAACTGCGCGACGGCGAAGCCGGCCGTTACGGCGGCAAGGGCGTGCTGAAGGCTGTTGAGCACATCAACACCGAAATCTCCGAAGCGATCATGGGCCTCGACGCTTCCGAGCAAGCTTTCCTCGACAAGACCCTGCTCGAACTCGACGGCACCGACAACAAGTCGCGCCTCGGCGCCAATGCGATGCTGGCTGTGTCGATGGCGGTCGCCAAGGCTGCCGCCGAAGAAGCCGGCCTGCCGCTGTACCGCTACTTCGGCGGCTCGGGCGCGATGCAACTGCCGGTGCCGATGATGAACATCGTCAACGGCGGCGCGCACGCCAACAACAGCCTGGACATCCAGGAATTCATGATCGTGCCGGTCAGCCAGCCGACCTTCCGCGAAGCACTGCGCTGCGGCGCCGAAGTGTTCCACGCGCTGAAGAAGATCCTGAGCGACCGCGGCATGAGCACGGCGGTGGGCGACGAAGGCGGTTTCGCACCGAACTTCGGCAGCAACGACGAATGCCTGTCCACGATTCTGCAAGCCATCGAGAAAGCCGGCTACCGCGCCGGTGAAGACGTGCTGCTGGCACTGGACTGCGCCGCGAGCGAGTTCTACCACGACGGCAAGTACCAGTTGGCGGGCGAAGGCCTGCAACTGTCGTCGACGGAATTCGCGGACTATCTGGCGAATCTGGCCGACAAGTTCCCGATCGTCTCGATCGAAGACGGCATGCACGAAAGCGACTGGGCCGGCTGGAAGATCCTGACCGACAAGCTCGGCAAGAAGATCCAACTGGTGGGCGACGACCTGTTCGTCACCAACACGCGCATCCTGAAGGAAGGCATCGACAAGGGCATCGCCAACTCGATCCTGATCAAGATCAACCAGATCGGTACGCTGACGGAGACCTTCGCCGCGATCGAAATGGCCAAGCGCGCCGGCTACACCGCCGTGATCTCGCACCGCTCGGGCGAAACGGAAGATTCGACGATTGCCGATATCGCCGTGGGCCTGAACGCCGGCCAGATCAAGACGGGTTCGCTGTCGCGTAGCGACCGGATCTCGAAGTACAACCAGTTGCTGCGTATTGAAGAGGACCTGGGCGATATCGCCAGCTACCCGGGCAAGTCGGCGTTCTACAATCTGCGTTGAACGCCAAGCTCAGCCATCCAGGCTTGAGCGCGGGTTTTGACCGTTGAGCCGGTTCTCTTTCGTTTCTGATTCAGCACGCCGCCCTGCGTATAGCGCAGGGCGGCGTGTATTTATTGTGCTTACTTCATGCGGCTTGTCACTGCTGTCCTGATCGTACTGCTGGCGCTGATCCAGTACCCGCTCTGGTGGGGGCATGGCGGCTGGCTGCGCGTCCATGAACTGCAAGGCGAACTGGCGCAGCAGGTGCAGAAGAACGCCGACGAGAAGCTGCGCAACGAACGCATCGCGGGCGAAGTGCAGGATCTGCAGAACGGTACTGCGGCGGTGGAAGAGCGCGCGCGCTACGAGATGGGGATGGTGAAGGACGGCGAGGTGTTCGTGCAGTTCGTCTCGCCCAACGCACCGTTGCCGACGCCGAATAACGCCTCGGTGACGACCTCGACGCGTGGCGAGGTCTCGGCCGCGCCGGTGCGCGTGGTGCCGAATCCGGAATCGCGGGCGAAGCCGGATCGCAAGCACGCCGGCAAGGACGCGAAGGACAAGAGTTCGAAAGAGAAGAAGCCGGCGCATTGAGGCGGCAAGCCTCAATGACGCCGACGCCACTTAGTGGCACATCACCAGCCCCATCCCCAGCCCGGCGCATAGCCGTAGCCCACGCCACCACCCCAGCCGGGGCCCCAGCCGCCGCCGTAGTACCCGCCATAGACCGTCACCGGAGGCGTGTAGTAGCGCGCCCAGGCCTGGGCGGCGTTATCGGCCGCGATGGCCTGGTTCTGGTCGGCCATGACCTGCTTGTCGATGGCGTCGTAGCGCTGGCGTTCTTCTTCAGTCAGCGGACGCGTGCCGTTGGGCAAGCCGGACTGGTCGGCCGGCAGACGGCTGTAGATCGGCGACGGACCCGGCGGGTCCATCACGCAACCGGTCAGCAGCGCCGTACCGGACACCAGAGATAGCGCGACGCACGCACGAAGGGTTTGCAGTAACGGAGTAGGGTTGTTCATTGTTTTTGACCTCCATCGGTCGCACCCCTAAGCAAACCGCGAGCAGAGGGCGCCACCCATGTTCCACGATATCGCGCCGCCTTGCAGTTGTCAGGCGGCGCGATCGACCCGTCTTAATGCCGCTGGTCCGCAGCGGGAGAGACACCTTGTGAGAGCTCGCTGGCGACAAAAAGTTGCGCCACATCGACCGGATCGAACTCATAGCGCTGGTTGCAGAACTCGCAGTGAATCTCGACGTGGCCGCGCTCTTCGATCACGCTGTCCACCTCTTCGCGGCCGAGCATTTTCAGCATCGCTCCGACCTTCTCACGCGAGCAGCTACATTCGAAGCGCGCCGGCGCCGGTTCGAAATGCTGAACGTTTTCTTGCCAGAACAGGCGCCGGAAGACGGTCTCCGGCTCTTCCTTGAGCAGTTCGTCCTGCGACAACGTGCCGCCGAGCGTGCAGACGCGCTCCCAGGTGTCGACGTCGAGCTCGCCCGGGTGCGGGACGATGCCGCCGTCGCCGGGCAGCTTCTGCAGCAGCATGCCGACGGCGCGTTCGGTATTGGCCGCGAGCCACAGGCGCGTGTCGAGCTGCTCGGAGTGGTGCATGTAATGCTCGAGCACCTCCGACATCGACTTGAGCGGACCGTCGAGGCCCGACAGCGGCACGATGCCCTGATAGGGCTGCTGGCCCGGCTGCTTGACGCGCGGGTCGAGCGTGATCACGCAGCGGCCGTGGCCGCTGGCGTTGACCAGTTCGATGAGCGTCGTGTCGTCGCCGATGGTGCTGTCCGCTTCGCCGGAAAACTTGGCGGTGGCGCGCATCGAGAGATCCGAGCTGCATTGCACCACCAGCATCTTGACCGGACCGTCGCCGAAAATCTGCATGATGAGCGTACCGTCGAACTTCAGGTTCGCCGACAGCAGCGCGCACGCGGCCATCATTTCGCCGAGTATCGTGCGCACCGGCGCCGGATAGTCGCGGCGGGTCAGCACTTCTTGCCACGTATTGCGCAGCGAAACGATCTCGCCGCGCACCGGCGCTGCGCTGAACATGAATTTTTGCAACTGGTCGTTCACAACTTTTCCTCGGTCGAATGGCACAGCTCAGTGCTGCGCGTGCGGCATGCCTAGCCGATACGCACGAGCTGCGCCTTGAAAAATGCGCGCCGTTCGGCGTAATTGGCCGCGTTACGGCGCATGCCGGCGATGTCGGCTTCCGTCAGTTCGCGCACAACCTTGGCCGGCGCGCCCAGAATCAGCGAATTGTCAGGAAATACCTTGCCCTCGGTGACGACGGCGCCTGCTCCGACCAGACAGTTGCGGCCGATCACCGCACCATTCAAGACCACCGCCTGAATTCCGACGAGCGCGCCTTCCTTGATGGTGCAGCCGTGCAGCATGGCCTGATGGCCGATCGTCACGTTGGCTTCGATGGTGAGCGGGTAGCCGGGATCGGTATGCAGCACGGCGCCTTCCTGGACGTTGCTGCCCTGGCCGACCGAAATCAGTTCGTTGTCGCCGCGGATCGCCGCGCCGAACCAGATGCTCGAATTTTCCTCGAGCGAGACCTTGCCGATGATGGTTGCGGTATCCGCGACGAACACGCTCTCGTGGATGGTAGGGGCTGCATCGCCCAGCTTGTAAATTGCCATAGTGTGTCCTGTCGGTGCGGGCGTGACGGCCGTGCAAAGGCCGCGCCGTAAGCTCGAATGGCGTATTGTAAACGGTTGTGCGGATGGGCCCGCCTGATGCTGCCGGTTGGGCCGCGGCGCTCGGCGAGTCGCCGGGCGTTCTCCGGCCGGTTTCCGCTCCTTTCCCAGCCGCTTTCCTGTCTCGCCACGCTGCCAGTCCGCCACGATGAATTCCGCCGTTTCTGCTGCTTCCGACATGCCTCGCACATCGTCTGAACCTTTGTCTGAACCTTCGTCTGAACCCTTCTGTGCCCGCACCGAGGCGCTGCGCGCGCTGCGTCAGTGCGATCCGCTCGCCAAGGCCGACGCCGTGCGGGCGCTGTACGCCAGCGTGCTGCAGGGCGACGCGGCCTGCTCGCCATCCTCGCCGCTCGATGAGCCGCCCGGCCTGCCCGGACGGCCGGAACGCCCCGAACTGGTCGAGCCGCGCAAGCTCGGCCGGCGCAGCATGCAATCGCCCGAGGGGCGCGCCGTGCTGCTGCACGCGCTGGCGCACATCGAGTTCAACGCCATCAATCTCGCCCTTGACGCCGTCTGGCGCTTCGGCGGCATGCCGGCCGCCTTCTACACCGACTGGCTCAAGGTGGCGGCCGAAGAGGCCCACCATTTCTCGCTGCTGGTCGCCCGGCTTGCCGAATTCGGTCATGCCTACGGCGATTTTCCCGCCCACGATGGCCTGTGGGATATGTGCGAGCGCACACGCGGCGACGTTCTGGCGCGCATGGCGCTGGTGCCGCGCACGCTCGAAGCGCGCGGCCTCGATGCCTCGCCGCCGATTCGCGCGCGGCTGCAGCAGGCGGGCGATCACGAATCGGCGGCGATTCTCGACGTCATCCTGCGCGACGAGATCGGCCACGTGCTGATCGGCAACCGCTGGTTTCGCCACCTGTGCGAACAGGGCAGTCTCGATCCGCACAGCACCTACGTTCAGCTTGCCGACCAGTATCACGCACCGAAATTACGCGGCCCGTTCAATTTTGAGGCGCGCCGCGACGCCGGTTTCGACGAGGCGGAACTGGCCGCCCTGGCGGGGCTCGAGGAGCGGCCGCCGGCCGCGGAGTAAGCGGTCCGCCGACGGGCCGTACCTTCCCCCGTACCTACTTTTGACCACCCGGCGACCACCCGGCGCTTTCCCGCTGACTTGCGCCGCGTCTTCCGTTCGCCGTCTATCTCGTTATAATCGAACGATCATTCTTTTTTCTGGCGCAGCCCGCTCATGAACACTCCCGAATCCGACTTCATCTCCGTGCGCGGCGTGCGTCTGCACGTGCGCCGCTGGGGCAATCCCGGCGCCCCGACGCTGTTCATGCTGCACGGCTGGATGGACGTCGCGGCGTCGTTCCAGTTCGTGGTGGACGCGCTCGGCGGCGACTGGCAGGTGATCGCACCGGACGCCCGGGGCTTTGGCCTGTCCGACTGGCCGGTGGCGGAGCGCGGCGGCGGCAGCTACTGGTTTCAGGACTACGTGGCGGATCTCGACGCGCTGCTCGACCACTACGCGCCGTCCGGCGAAGTGAACCTGGTGGGGCACAGCATGGGCGCGAACGTGGTTTGCCTCTATGCCGGGGCGCGCCCGGAGCGGGTCCGGCGGGTGGTGGACCTGGAAGGCTTCGGCCTCGCGGCGGCGAAGGCCAGCCAGTCGCCAAAGCGTTTGCGTAGCTGGCTCGACGAATTGCGCGAGCCGCCGCAATTGAAGCGGTACGCCTCGCTCGACGAGGTCGCGGCGCGTCTGACGAAGACCAACCCGCGCCTCGCGCCGCAGCGCGCACGCTTTCTGGCCGAGCACTGGTCGAAACCGGACGGCGCGGGCGGCTTCATGTTGCAGGCGGATCCGGCGCACAAGCTGCGCAGCCCGCTCCTGTATCGCCTCGACGAAATCATGGCGGTCTGGGCTAACGTTCGCGCCAAGGTGCTGCACGTCGAGGCCGCCGGCTCGCCGACCCTCGCACAGATTGCCGGCGACGTGCCGCTCGACGAGTTCAAGGCGCGTTTCAGCGCGTTTCCCAACTGGCGCGAAAAGATCATCGAGGGCGCGGGTCACATGGTCCACCACGATCAGCCGGAGCAGGTTGCTGCGCTGATCGAGGGATTTTGCGCATAATATTTTTACCTGACCGAATATCCCGCAAAGGATTGCGCGTCATCGAATCGTCTGCTGGGCTTACTGCGTTGCAGTAAAATGAACGCAGAACCTTCTTAAGACACAGATGAACGCCGACCTCCACTGTCACTCCACCGTTTCCGACGGCCAGTTTGCCCCCGCCGACGTCGCGCGCCGCGCGCACGCCGGCGGCGTCACCTTGTGGGCGCTCACCGACCACGACGAAGTGGGCGGCCAGCTGGAAGCGCGCGCAGTCGCCGAGGAACTCGGCATGCGCTATCTGAGCGGGGTGGAGATTTCGGTGACGTGGGCTTCGCGCACGGTGCACATTGTCGGCCTGCATGTCGATCCGACCAACCAGACGCTGATAGACGGCCTTGCGCGCACCCGTAACGGCCGCGCCGCACGTGCCGAGGCGATCGGCGAGCAACTCGCCACGCTGGGCGTCCCGAACGCCTACGAGGGCGCGCTGAAGTACGTCTCCAATCCCGACATGATGTCGCGCACTCACTTCGCGCGCTTCATGGTGGACAGCGGTTACGCGAAATCGACCCAGGACGCGTTCACGCGCTTCCTCGGCGACGGCAAGCCGGGCTATATCGCCCACCGCTGGTCGAAACTGGCCGATGCGGTTCGCTGGATCCAGACGGCCGGCGGTGAGGCCGTGATCGCGCATCCGGGTCGCTACGAGTACACCCAGCTCGAATTCGATGCGCTGTTCGGCGAGTTTATCGATCTCGGCGGTAAGGCGATCGAAGTCGTGACCGGCAGTCATACGCCGGACCAATATCGCGAATATGCAGAGGTCGCGCGCCGCTTCGGTTTCGAAGCCTCGCGCGGCTCCGATTTCCACGCGGCGGGCGAGGGCCGGGTCGAACTGGGCAGTCTGCCGCAGTTGCCGTCCGACCTGACACCCGTCTGGCAACGCTGGCTTTAACTGTGCGCGGTACTGCGGCGGCACGCCTTGCGCGTGCGCCGCGCAAGCAGGAGGTGTCGGCTTTGATGAGCGCGCTGTCAGAGCGCCTTTGGCCGGTCCGATTCTCACGATAGCTACCATGTCCCAATTCTTTCGGCTCCATCCCGACAATCCGCAGCCGCGCCTGATCAAACAGGCAGTGCAGATCATCAACGACGGCGGCGTGGTTGCCTTGCCGACCGATTCGAGCTACGCGCTCGCCTGCCACCTCGACGACAAGACCGCCGTGGAGCGCCTACGGCGGATTCGCGGTCTCGACGAGCGTCAGTTGCTGTCGCTGCTGGTCCGCGACCTGTCGGAGCTCGCCAATTTCGCGATGGTGGATAACCGCCAATACCGCTTGATCAGATCGGTCACGCCGGGGCCATACGTGTTCGTGCTCGAAGCCACCAAAGAAGTGCCGCGGCGGCTGTCGCATCCGTCGCGCAAGACCATCGGGCTGCGGGTGCCGGATCACGCGATCACGCTGGCGATTCTTGAAGAACTCGGCCAGCCGCTGCTCGGCACGACCCTGATCATGCCGGGCGAGACCCAGCCGCTGAACGATGCCGAGGAGATCCGCGCGCGCCTCGAGAAACAGCTCGATCTGGTGATCGACGGTGGCCCGTGCCCATGCGAGCCGTCCACCATCGTCGATCTGACCGGGGCGGAACCGGTGCTGGTGCGGGCAGGGCGCGGCAGCCTGGCGCCCTTTGGCCTCGAACAGCCGGCATGAGCGATCGCACCGTCGCCTGCCGCACGATTGCCTGCATGAGCGAAAGCGGACAGACGCACGCCATGGCGTTGTTACAATAGCCGGCTATGGACTCCTCCCTGATACAGACCGTCGCGGTCTACGCCTTGCCGGTGATTTTCGCCATTACGCTGCACGAAGCCGCCCACGGCTACGTCGCGCGCCTGTTGGGCGACAACACCGCTTACGCACTCGGCCGCGTTTCATTCAACCCGATGCGTCACATCGACCCGCTCGGGACCATCGCGATTCCGCTCCTGCTGTACTTCGCCACCAGCGGGGCGTTCATGTTCGGTTACGCCAAGCCGGTGCCGGTGGCGTTCGGCAATCTGCGCAATCCGCGCTGGGGCAGCCTGTGGGTCGCGCTGGCCGGGCCGCTGTGCAATTTCGTGCAGGCGCTGGTGTGGGGCGTGTTCGCCGTGGCGCTCGGCGTGGCCGGCGTCGACGAACCGTTTTTCACGCGCATGGCGGCGGCCGGTGTCGGCGTCAATCTGGTGCTGGGCGTGATCAACCTGTTTCCGCTGCCACCGCTCGACGGCGGTCGTGTCCTGACCGCGCTGCTGCCGCCGCGCCCGGCCATTGCGCTGGCGCGCCTCGAGCCGTATGGTTTCTTCATCGTGATGGCGCTGGTGGTGAGCGGCCTCCTGACCCGCTTCTGGCTGAGACCGCTGGTCAGCCTGGGCTACGACGCCGTGACCGCCATCCTGACCCCTATCGCTTCGCTCTTTCAATAAAACCATGTTCCCTGACCGTATTTTCTCCGGCATGCGGCCTACCGGCTCCCTGCACCTCGGCCACTATCACGGTGTGCTGAAAAACTGGGTCCGGCTGCAGTCCGAATATCCGTGCTTTTTCTGCGTGGTCGACTGGCACGCGCTCACGACGCACTACGAAACGCCCGAAGTCATCGAAAAGAACGTCTGGGAAGTGCTGATCGACTGGCTCGCCTCGGGTATCGATCCGGCCCAGGCCACGCTGTTCATCCAGAGCAAGGTGCCCGAGCATGCCGAACTGGCCTTGCTGCTCGGCATGAGCACGCCGCTCGGCTGGCTCGAACGCGTGCCGACCTACAAGGAGCAGATGGAAAAGCTGAAGGACAAGGACCTGTCCACCTACGGCTTCCTCGGCTACCCGGTGCTGATGGCGGCGGACATTCTGCTGTATCGCGGCTCGCTCGTGCCGGTCGGCGAAGACCAGGTGCCGCACGTCGAAATGACGCGTGAAATCGCGCGCCGCTTCAACTACCTGTACGGCCGCGAACCGGGCTTCGAAGAGAAGGCCAACGAAGCGGCGAAGAAGCTGGGCGGCAAGCGCTCGAAGCTCTATCACGAGCTGCGTAACGCCTATCAGCAGGAAGGCGACGACGAAGCCCTCGAACAGGCGCGTGCGATGCTGCAGGAGTCGCAAAGCCTGTCGCTGAACGATCGTGAGCGTCTTTTCGGCTACCTCGAAGGCTCGCGCAAGATCATTCTCGTCGAACCGCAAGCCATGCTGACGGAAGCGTCGCGCATGCCGGGCCTCGACGGGCAGAAAATGTCGAAGTCTTACGGCAACACGATCGGTCTGCGCGAAGACGCCGAGACCATCGCGAAGAAAGTCCGCACCATGCCCACCGACCCGGCGCGCGTGCGCCGCACCGACCCGGGCGATCCGGACAAGTGCCCGGTGTGGCAACTGCACCAGGTCTACACGGACGAAACCACCCACGAGTGGGTGCAAAAGGGCTGCCGTTCAGCCGGGATTGGCTGTCTGGACTGCAAGCAGCCGGTGATCGAAGGCATCCTGCGCGAGCAGCAGCCGATGCTCGAGCGCGCCCAGAAGTACATGGACGACCCGTCGCTGCTGCGCGCCATCGCCGCCGACGGCTGCGACAAGGCTCGCAAGTTCGCCACCGAAACGATGCGCGATGTGCGTGAGGCAATGGGCCTCTCGTACAATTGAGGTTGTTGACGTCCTCGAGGCGTCTGGCACCTACTGCGCGCAGCGCTTTTTGCAGGTCATGAGCGAACCCGCTATCACCGTTTCTCACGCGCCGCTCGGCGAGCCGTCGCGCTGGGTGCGTCACTGGACGCACCTCGTGGCGCCCGGCGGCGCCGTGCTCGATGTCGCGTCGGGGGCAGGGCGGCACGCGCGCTGGTTCGCTGGCCGCGGTCATCCGGTCAGCGCGCTCGATCGCGATGCGGCAGCGCTCGCCGCCATGCGCGACGAGCCGCTGATTACGACGCTCGCAGCCGACCTCGAAGGCGCGTCCTGGCCGCTGCCTGACAGCGCGAAATTCGCTGCGGTGGTGGTGACGAACTACCTGCATCGCCCGTTGTTTCCACACCTGCTTGCGGCGCTTGCGCCCGGCGGTGCGCTGATTTACGAGACCTTCGCGCACGGCAACCAGAGCGTCGGCAAGCCGTCCAATCCGGCCTTCCTGTTGAGGCCGGGCGAGTTGCTCGACGTTGTCCGTCCGCGCTTGCGGGTGGTCGCGTTTCAAGATGGTTTTCTCGCGCAGCCGCGTCCGGCTTACGTCCAGCGGATCTGCGCAGTTCTGGAGGCGGAGCCAGCCTTCGACGGCACACAGGCTGACAGGCAGGGCGACACCCAGGGCCTACCCCCGCCTTGTTACGAACTGGCTGGCTAATCCGCTACAATCGCGGTTTACTGATTAAATTCATGGCGTTTCATGGCTAACGGCACTCACAGCGGCAACCTCGGCGACGGTCCTCAGATTCGCGGCAGCATTCCTGCCATCATCACCCCGATGCTCGAAGACGGCAGCCTCGACCTGCCGGCGTTCCGCAAACTGATCGACTGGCATATCGAAGAGGGCACGAACGCACTCGTCGTGGTCGGCACGAGCGGCGAATCGGCTACGCTGTCGGTGGAAGAACATGTGCTGATGGTCAAGACCGCCGTCGAACACACGGCGGGCCGGATTCCGGTGATCGCCGGTTCGGGCGGCAACTCCACCACCGAGGCGATCGAGCTGACCCAGCAGGCCAAGGCCGTGGGCGCGGATGCGACCCTGCAAGTGGTGCCGTACTACAACAAGCCGACCCAGGAAGGCATCTACCGCCATTTCGCCAAGATCGCGGAAACGGTCGACCTGCCGGTGATCCTGTATAACGTCCCTGGCCGTACGGTCGCGGATATGTCCAACGAAACGATCCTGCGTTGCGCGCAGGTGCCGGGCATCGTGGGCGTGAAGGAAGCGACGGGCAATATTGATCGCGCGGCGCACCTGATCAAATCGGCACCGGCGCACTTCGGCATTTACAGCGGCGACGATCCGACTGCAATCGCCTTGATGCTGCTGGGTGGCCACGGCAATATTTCGGTGACCGCGAACGTTGCGCCGCGCGATATGAGCGAGTTGTGCAAGGCCGCGTTGGCGGCCGACGCGAAAACCGCGCGTGAGATTCACCTGAAACTCCTGTCGCTGCATAAAAACCTCTTCATCGAATCGAACCCGATTCCCGCGAAGTGGGCATTGCAGCAACTGGGGCGCGTGCAAGGCGGTATTCGCCTGCCGCTCACCCCGCTCGATGCGCGCTACCACGAAGTGGTGCGTGCGGCGCTGCGCGAAGCGGGTCTGCTTGGCTGAGTGGTTTCGGCACTGAGCAGCCCGTCACCGGCATTTCCTTAACCGACGTCGATATCGCCCGCGTTCCCGGCATTGAACCAGGCACCGCGTTCCAGCTTCACGAAGGACCTCATGAAACGTTCCGCACTTCCCCTCCACGCAACCCGCATGGCGGCGCTGGCGCTTGCCCTGGTGACGCTCGCCGGCTGTGACACGCTGAACGACTGGTTTGCCTCCGATCGCGTCAATTACAAGGCCACGAGCATTGCGCCGCCACTGAACGTCCCTAGCGACCTGCAGACCACGCAGACCCAGGAGAAATACGTGGCGCCGCCGGCCAACCTGGCCCTTGGCGGCGCGCCGACGCGCGCGGTGACGGCTGCCGGCAACGCGACCGAAGGCGTGCCGAATGCGCAAGATCCGCTCGGCATGCACATCGAACGCGACGGCGATCATCGCTGGCTGGTGGTCGACGGCCGCACGCCCGAACAGTTGTGGCCGCAGTTGCAGGAATTCTGGCAGGAAAACGGCTTTGCCCTGAAGACCGATGCGCCGGCCACCGGCATCATGACGACCGACTGGGCCGAGAACCGCGCCAATATTCCGGACGACTGGTTCCGCCGCACCATCGGCAAGGTAGTCGATTTCGCCTATTCGTCGGGCACCCGCGACAGTTTCCGCACCTTGGTCTCGCGCGGCCCGAACGAGGCCACCGACATTTCCATCACGCATAGCGCGATGGAAGAAATGCTGACCGGTCAGGACAAGACCTCGTCGCGCTGGGTGGAGCGTCCGCGCGATCCGGCGCTGGAAGCCCTGTTCCTTGACAAGCTGATGCAGAAGTTCGGCCTGACCGACGCGCAGTCGAAGCAACTGATCACCGACGCCCGTCCGGCAACGGCACCGGTCACGGTCGATGTGGCCGGCGGCGCCGCCACGCTCGACCTGCAGGAGTCGTTCGACCGCGCCTGGCTGCGTGTGGGCCTCGCGCTCGACCGCACCAACTTCGCCGTCGACAACCGCGATCGCGAGAAGGGCATCTACTACGTGCGTTACGCGGATTCGATGCAGGAGCTGAAGAAGGAAGGCCTGTTGGGCAAGCTGTTCTACAGCGGCAACTCGAAGAAGCCGGCGCAGGAGTTCCTCGTGAACGTGCGTCCGAAGGGTGACACGCTGACCCAGGTGGCGGTGGTCGACGCCAACGGACAGGTGGATACCTCGTCGGATGCGCAGCACATCGTTTCGCTGTTGCACGCGCAACTGAACTAAGGCGGACCGTGAGGTTCGCCAGCCTGGGAAGCGGCAGTGAAGGCAATGCTTTGCTCGTTGAAGTGCAAAGCGGCGCGACCGCCACGCGCGTATTGCTCGACTGCGGCTTCTCGGCGAAGGAAGTCGAGCGCCGTCTGGCGCGTCTCGGCTCGGGCGTCGAGGCTCTCGACGCCATTCTCATCACCCACGAACACAGCGACCACATCGGCAGCGCCTTGACGCTGGCGCGCAAGTGGTCGATTCCTCTGTACATGAGTTGGGGCACCGCGCGCGCGGTGGGCGCCGACGAGGCCGATGTCGACCTGCATGTGCTTTGGGGTGACGAGGCGGTCGCCATTGGCGACGTCAGCGTGTTGCCCTACACCGTTCCTCACGATGCACGCGAGCCCTTGCAGTATGTGCTGTCGGATGGTGCAGGGCGCCTCGGCGTGCTGACCGACGTCGGCACCTCCACGCCGCACATCAGCGCCGTGCTGAGCGGCTGCGACGCGCTGGTGCTCGAATGCAATCACGACGTGCGGATGCTGGCGGCGAGCCGTTACCCGCAATCGCTGAAGGCGCGTATCGGCGGCAATCATGGTCACCTGAACAACGAAGCGGCCGCGGAAATCCTCGCCTCGCTCGATCGCTCGCGCTTGCGTCATCTGGTTGCGGCGCATCTGAGCCAGCAGAACAATTCGCCGGAACTCGCGCGGGCGGCGATGGCCGGCGTGCTGGGGACAGCGGCCACCGAGGTTGTGGTGGCTTCGCAGGATGAGGGCTTCGACTGGCTGAGCCTCTGAGGAAGCTGCCGTCTTCTGACCGGAGCGCGCGGCGTCCGCCGCGAGAGCAAAAGAAAACGCCCACGACAACAAAGCTGTCATGGGCGTTTTTTAATGCTTGCGGTGAAGCGATTACCGCTTGTTACCGCCAATACCGCTTCGGATCTGCGGGCCGTTGTACACGCGGGCCCGCGCCGTCAGCGGGCAATCTTAGTTGCGGTTGCCGCCGAAGATGCCGAGGATCGCCAGCAGGTTCACGAACACGTTATACAGGTCGAGATAGATGGCCAGCGTGGCGGTGATGTAGTTCGTCTCGCCGCCGTTCACGACGCGCTGCACGTCGAACAGCATGTAGGCCGAGAAGATCACGATGGCCAGCACCGACACCGTCAGCATCAGCGCGGGCAGATGCAGGAAGATGTTGGCGACCGAGGCGAGGATCAGCACGATCACGCCCATGAACAGCCACTTGCCGAGGCCCGAGAAGTCACGCTTGCTGACCGTCGCGATGGTCGCCATCGCGGCGAAGATCACACCCGTGCCACCGAACGCCATCATGATCAGCGACGGACCGTTCGAAAAGCCGAGGATGAAGCTCAGCATGCGCGAGAGCATCAGGCCCATGAAGAACGTGAAGCCGAGCAGCACGAACACGCCGACCGCGCTGTCTTTGGTGCGCTGGATGGCGAACATGAAGCCGAAGGCGATGGCGAAGAACGCCAGCATGCTCATGGCCGGGCTGGTGGCCGCGAACAGCGAGAAGCCCGTCGCGACGCCTACCCAGGCGCCCAGCACCGTCGGCACCATGGACAGCGCCAGCAGCCAGTAGACGTTGCGTAGCACGCGGTTGCGGGTTTCGGCCGTGCTGACCGCACCGTTGCGGCCGAAGCTATAGGGATGGTCGTTCATGGTTTCTCCTTGCGTCAGGCGCAGTCACTCGCCGTGGTTTATGCAGCGCCGGCCAGCAAGTTCGCCGCCAGTCGCTTGATCTGTACCGTACAACCCTAAGATTAGAGCTAGCTTAAGGAGTTTCAATCCCTGGCGGCGCCCTGTTACAGACAAATACAGACCCATCGTTGGAGTCTTTCAATGCCGTAAGGGTTCAATCGCAATCATACATGGGAACATGCTACAATAGCGGATTCATTTGAATCTGTAACCTCTTAATTTTCTGGAGTTTTTATGGCGATCGAACGCACCCTGTCGATTATCAAGCCGGACGCAGTGGCCAAGAACGTGATCGGTCAGATCTACAGCCGTTTCGAAAACGCTGGCCTGAAGATCATCGCAGCTCGCATGGTCCATCTGTCGCGCGCTGACGCAGAGAAGTTCTACGCTGTGCACGCCGCACGTCCGTTCTTCAAGGACCTCGTCGACTTCATGATTTCCGGTCCGGTGATCGTGCAAGCGCTCGAAGGCGAAAACGCTATCCTGAAGCATCGCGACCTGATGGGCGCAACGGATCCGAAGAAGGCCGAAAAGGGCACGATCCGCGCTGACTTCGCAGACAGCATCGACGCGAACGCCGTGCACGGTTCGGACGCGCCGGAAACCGCCAAGGTCGAGATCGCGTTCTTCTTCCCGGAAGTCAACGTTTACTCGCGCTAATCGCTCGGCGAAGTAGTAAGGTAAAGCAGCAGGAACGGGCGCGAACGGCACAAGCGTTCATGCAGCTTGTTGCATGAACGAAAGTCTCGCACTGAAATGGCAGGATTCGATATGACGAGCAGTCCAACCGTCAACCTTCTCGATCTCGACGCCCAGGGGCTCGTCGCCTATTGCGACAGCCTGGGCGAGAAGCCGTTTCGCGCCAAGCAATTGCAGCGCTGGATTCACCAGTACAACGCTGCAGACTTCGACGGCATGACCGATCTGGCGAAGTCGTTGCGCGAAAAGTTGAAGGGTCGTGCAACCATGACGATGCCCGGCATCGTCAGCGATCACATCTCTACCGACGGCACACGCAAGTGGCTGATCGACGTCGGCAACAGCAACGCGGTTGAAACCGTCTTTATCCCGGAAGAAACGCGGGGCACGCTGTGCGTGTCGTCGCAGGCGGGGTGCGCGGTCAACTGCCGGTTCTGTTCCACCGGCAAACAAGGTTTCTCACGCAATCTCACCACCGGCGAAATCATCGGCCAGCTGCGCATGGCCGAATTTGCGCTGCGCGCCTCGCTTGGCGTGGCGGGCGGCCGGGCAGTGGGAGGCGAAGGCAAGGGCGAGCGGGTCGTCACGAACGTCGTGATGATGGGCATGGGCGAGCCGCTCCTGAATTACGACGCAGTCGTGCCGGCCATGCGCCTGATGCTCGACGACAACGCGTACGGCCTGTCGCGCCGGCGCGTCACGCTCTCCACCTCGGGCGTAGTGCCGATGATGGACCGGCTCGGCGCGGATCTGCCGGTGGCGCTCGCGGTGTCGCTGCATGCGCCGACGGATCCGTTGCGCGACATGCTGGTGCCGCTCAACAAGAAGTATCCGCTGCGCGAATTGATGGCGGCGTGCCAGCGCTATCTGAAAGTCGCGCCGCGCGATTTCATTACGTTTGAATACTGCATGCTCGACGGCGTCAACGACAGCGAGGCGCAGGCGCGCGAACTGCTCGCCGTGACGCGCGACGTGCCGTGCAAATTCAACCTGATTCCGTTCAATCCGTTCCCGGAATCGGGGCTGATCCGCTCGAAGAACGAGCAGATCAAGCGGTTTGCGCAGGTGTTGATGGACGCGGGCGTCGTCACTACCGTGCGCAAGACGCGCGGCGACGACATCGACGCGGCTTGCGGTCAGCTCGCCGGGGCGGTCAAGGACCGCACCCGTCTGGCTGAGCGCACGGGTAAGGCGGCCAAGGTCATCGAGGTCCGCGCAGTGTGAGCACGGTGGCGGGGAGTGTGGGTCGCGAAGTGGCGAAGCGCAAAAAAACCTGCCGTGCAGCACGGTATTGAAAAGAAAGTTTGCAGAAGCGATCGGAAGCGGCACACGAGGCCGCACATTTTGTTATAAACGGTCTGCGTAACCGACTCGAGGCATGTCGCCTCAGTGGTTCGCACGTGAAAAAGAATCGACGCGAAAGGATTTGGGATGAGTGAGCCGCAGCACCCGCACCCGCAGGACACAGGGACCCACGCAGGCCATCCGGCGCCGGCAGCCGCACGGGCTGTGGTGCAGCCTGCTGTGCAGGCGGGGTTGGACTCGCTGATGGCGGTGGGGGCGCGACTGACGCAACTCCGCGAATCGAAAAACTGGTCGATCGACGACGTGTCGGCCCGGCTGAAGGTGTCGTCGGCCAAGCTGCGTGCGCTCGAGGCGGGCGACATCAGCCAGTTGCCGGACACGACCTTTGCGCTCGGCGTGGTGCGCAGCTATGCCAAGATGCTCGGCGCCGATCCGGCGCCGTTTACCCAGGCCATGCGTCGCGAAAAAGGCGTGCCGGAACCGGATCTGTCGATGCCGGCTTCGTCGGGCAAGGACCTGCCGCGCGGACGTGTGTCGTTGTCGCTGGGCGGCAGCGGTGGTCAGAAGCATCGGTCGTGGCTGTGGGGGATCGCTGCGGTGATCGTCGCGGTGATCGCGTTGGGCATGTGGCATACCAACGGCGGCGATTCGTCGGCGTGGCTGGCGCGTTTGCGGGCAAGCGCCAATGGCGCTGCGGGCAACGCGAGCGGCGCGTCGGGCGCGGTGGCGCAGGGACAGACGGGCGGCTCCGAAGCCGTGGCGGATGAAGCGGCACCTGCCGCATCGGCGCCGGATGAAGGGCAGGCGGCGACGGATAACGCCGCATCGGCTGCACAACTGCCGGCTCCGTTGCCGACGGCCGATGTGGCGAGTTCGGCAGCGCCGGTCGTGGCTGCGCCGAAGGCAGCGTCTCAGGCAACTGCGCAAGCAAATGCGCAAACAACGGCGCAGACAGCCGCGATGAAGGCTGCCAGTGCGCCGATCGTGGCGACGACGGCCAACGGTGCGTCGGCCGCAACCGAGGCTGCGGCGGGCGAGTCGATCGTGGCGGTGCGCGTCACGCAGGATAGCTGGTTCAGCGTGCGCCAGAGCGACGGCAAGGAAGTGTTCTCCGGCCTCGTGCATGCAGGCGACAGCAAGGAAGTGTCCGGCGTCGGTCCTTTCAAGGTCACGGTGGGCAACAAGGCTGGACTCGAATCGATGACGCTCGACGGCCAACCGGTCGACCCGGCGAAGTATTCGTCCGCCAAGGGCAATGTGGCGCGTTTGACGCTGCCTTGATACGGTATGCGTCGCGGCCCCAGGCGGGGCGCGGCGCTTTTTCAATTCGTGCGGCATGCGCGTAGCGCGGCGCATGCGGCGTAAATGGGTTTTTCGATGCACTCCGAAGCTCAATCCCAATCCAGCATTCAGTCTGCCAGTCAGATTTGTTCGAACGAGCCGGTTTTCGGCGGCCAGGCCCCGCGTCGTGTTTCGCACGCCGTGGACGTCCGTTGGGGAGGCAACCTGGTGACGATCGGCGGCGACGCGCCGGTGCGCGTGCAGTCGATGACCAACACCGATACCGCGGATGCGATCGGTACGGCCATCCAGGTCAAGGAACTCGCCCAGGCGGGTTCGGAACTGGTGCGTATCACCGTCAACACGCCGGAGGCCGCGGCGGCCGTGCCGGCGGTGCGCGACCAGCTCGACCGCATGGGCGTGTCGGTGCCGCTCGTGGGCGATTTTCACTACAACGGCCACCTGCTGCTGCGCGACTACCCCGCGTGCGCGGAAGCGCTGTCGAAGTACCGGATCAACCCGGGCAACGTCGGCCATGGCGCCAAGCGCGATACGCAGTTCGCCCAGATGATCGAAGCCGCGATCCAGTACGACAAGCCGGTGCGTATCGGCGTCAACTGGGGCAGTCTCGACCAGGATCTGCTCGCGAAGATGATGGACGAAAACGCCGCACGTTCCACGCCGTGGGAAGCGCAGAGCGTGATGTACGAAGCGCTGATCCAGTCGGCGATCGGCTCGGCCGAACGGGCGGTGGAACTGGGCCTCGGCCGCGACAAGATCATCCTGTCGTGCAAGGTGAGCGGCGTGCAGGACCTGATCGCCGTGTACCGCGAACTCGCGCGCCGCTGCGAATTCGCGCTGCACCTCGGGCTGACCGAGGCGGGCATGGGTTCGAAGGGCATCGTGGCGTCGACGGCGGCGCTCTCGGTGTTGCTGCAACAGGGCATCGGCGACACGATTCGCATCTCGCTCACGCCGGAGCCGGGTGGCCCGCGTACCGGCGAAGTGATCGTCGGTCAGGAAATCCTGCAGACCATGGGTCTGCGTTCGTTCACCCCGATGGTGATCGCCTGTCCGGGTTGCGGCCGCACCACCAGCACGCTGTTCCAGGAACTCGCATCGCAGATCCAGACCTATCTGCGCACGCAGATGCCGGTGTGGCGCGACCAGTATCCCGGCGTCGAGAAAATGCACGTCGCCGTGATGGGCTGCATCGTCAACGGTCCGGGCGAATCGAAGCAGGCCAACATCGGCATCAGCCTGCCGGGTTCCGGCGAGAATCCGGCCGCGCCGGTGTTCATCGACGGCGAGAAGGTCAAGACGCTGCGCGGTGAGCATATCGCCGAAGAATTCCAGCAAATCGTGAGCGACTACGTCGAGCGCACTTATGGCCGCGCGAGCGCGCTCAACTGAGAAGTATCAAGCGAACACAGATGACTGAACAGAAGAAAAAGCTCGAGAAATTGTCCGGTGTGAAGGGCATGAACGACATCCTCCCGCAGGAAGCAGGGCTGTGGGAGTTTTTCGAAGCGACCGTCAAGTCGATGCTCCGTTCTTACGGATACCAGAACATTCGCACGCCGATCGTCGAGCATACGCAACTGTTCACGCGCGGTATCGGCGAAGTAACGGACATCGTCGAGAAGGAGATGTACAGCTTTACCGACGCGCTGAACGGCGAAAACCTGACCATGCGTCCGGAGAACACCGCTGCCGTGGTGCGCGCTTCGATTGAACACAACATGCTGTACGACGGTCCAAAGCGCCTGTGGTACATCGGTCCGATGTTCCGTCACGAGCGCCCGCAGCGCGGCCGTTATCGCCAGTTCCATCAGGTAGGTGTCGAGGCGCTGGGTTTTGCCGGGCCGGACGCCGACGCTGAAATCATCATGATGTGTCAGCGTTTGTGGGACGACCTCGGCTTGACCGGAATTCGCCTCGAGATCAATTCGCTGGGTCTCGTGGAAGAACGCGCGGCGCACCGGGTCGAACTGATCGCGTATCTGGAAAAGCACATGGACGTGCTCGACGAAGACGCGAAGCGCCGTCTCTACACGAACCCGCTGCGCGTGCTGGATACGAAGAACCCGGCACTGCAGGAGATCGCGCAGAACGCGCCGAAGCTGATCGATTTCCTGGGCGAGGCATCGCGTGCGCATTTCGAGGGATTGCAGCGTCTGTTGAAGGCGAACAACCTGCCGTTCAAGATCAATCCGCGTCTCGTGCGCGGTCTCGATTATTACAATCAGACTGTGTTCGAATGGGTGACGGACAAGCTTGGCGCGCAAGGCACGGTGGCGGCCGGCGGCCGTTACGACCCGCTGATCGAGCAACTGGGCGGCAAGCCGACGGCGGCGTGCGGCTGGGCGATGGGTGTCGAGCGCATCCTCGAACTGCTGAAGGAAGAGAACCTCGTGCCGGAAGAGGAAGGTTGCGACGTCTACCTGGTTCACCAGGGCGACGCGGCGCGCGAGCAGGCCTTCATCATTGGCGAGCGTCTGCGCGATACCGGTCTTGACGTGATCCTGCATTGCAGCGCCGACGGCCAGACGGCGAGCTTCAAGTCGCAGATGAAGCGGGCCGATGCAAGCGGCGCGGCCTTTGCGGTGATCCTCGGCGAAGACGAGATCGCCAACGGTACGGTCGGCGTGAAGCCGCTGCGCGACACCAGCCAGAACGGTGGTAAGAACGAGCAACAGAACGTGCCGGCCGAAGACTTGACCGAATTTCTAATCAATGCGATGGTTGCATCCGCCGAAGACGGCGACGACTGATTGCACGGGCGTCGACCATGCGGTTCGACCCATACAAGGTAATAAAAGAGAAGGAATCGCCTGGCGATGAGTTACCACGACGAACAAGAATCAATTGAAGGTCTGAAGGCCTGGTGGGCCCAGTGGGGCAATTCCACGACGTGGATCGTGCTGGTGGCGCTGCTCGCGTCCGCGGGCTGGAACGGCTGGAATTACTGGCAGCGGCACCAGGCGGCAGAAGCCGCCGTGCTGTTCGACCAGGTGCAGCAGTCGGTGAACGGCAACGACAAGGCCATGGTGGCCCGCGTCGCCGGCGACATGGAAGACAAGTTCGGCGGCACCGCGTATGCGCAGATGACGGCGTTGCTTGCAGCGAAGGCGCTCTACGCGGCCGGCGACGAAGCCGGTGCGAAGACCCAGTTGCAATGGGCGATCGATCACGCCAAGGACGACGAATTCAAGCAGATCGCGAAGGTGCGTCTTGCCTCGCTGCTGCTCGACGACAAGGCTTACGACCAGGGTCTCGCGCTGCTGGCCGAGCCGCAATCCGATGCTTTCAAGGGCGTAGTGGCAAACGGCCGCGGCGATCTGCTCGCAGCCGAAGGCAAGCGTGCCGATGCACGTGCGGCCTATCAGCTCGCGCTCGATTCGCTGTCGAAGACCGATACATCCACGCGCCAGTTGATCCAGTTCAAGCTGGACGCGCTGGGCGGTTGAGCGTCGCACGACGCCCGACCCGTCCCATTTGATTAATCTCCCTAAATGCAACGTCAACCGATGAATCTGCTGAAACGCTACGCTGTGCCCGTTGCCTGTGCGATGACCGTCCTGGTGCTGACGGCTTGCTCATCCACGAAGGACGAGCGCCGCGTGCCGACGCCGCTCACCGAGTTCAAACCCGTGCTGAACGTGCAGCAGGCCTGGAAGTCCAGCGTCGGTAAGGCAGGGCGTTACCTGTTCTCGCCGGTGGCGGTGGGCAATGTGGTGTACGCCGCGGGCGCGAACGGCTCGGTCGCGAAGATCGACGCGCAGACCGGCAAGGACATCTGGCGCATCAAGGTCGGCAGCGACCTGTCCGCCGGCGTCGGTAGCGACGGCACGCTGACCGCGGTCGGCGGCCTCAAGGGCGAGGTCTACGTACTCGGTGAGGACGGCAAGGTGCTGTGGAAGAACACGGCGCCTGGCGAAATCATTTCGCCGCCGCTGGTGGGTAACGGCTACGTGATCGTGCGCACGGTCGACGGTCAGATTACCGCCTTCAACGCGCAAACCGGCGAGCAGAAGTGGGTGTACCGCAATCGCGCGGTGCCGCTGAATCTGCGCGTGTCGTCGGGCATGACGTTCGCGGGCGCGGCGGCGGTGCTGGCCGGCTTCCCGGGCGGCAGCTTCGCGGCGATCAACGTGCAGACCGGCGACAGCTTCTGGGAAACCCCTGTGTCGTATCCGAAGGGCGTGACCGAAGTCGAGCGGATCAATGACGTGACCGGCCCGCCGACGCTGGTCGGCGCCGAGACCTGCGCGGTGACCTTCCAGGGGCAGCTTGGCTGCTTCGATGCGAACTCGGGCCGTCCGCTGTGGGAGAAGGCGTTCTCGAGCACGACGGGTCTGGCTCAGGATGAAAACACGGTGGTGGGCGGCGACGACTGGTCGGTGGTGAACGCGTTCGACGCGACCAACGGCAACGCGCTGTGGACCAACGACAAGCTGAAGAATCGCGAAGTCAGCGTGCCGTTCCTGCTGGGTCACGCTGCTGTGTTGGGCGATTACCAGGGCTTTGTGCATTTCCTGTCGCGTGACGACGGCACGTTCGTCGCGCGGATGCCGACCGACGGCAGCGCGATTACCGCGGCGCCGGTACTGGCGGGTGAAACGCTGGTGGTGCAGACGCACGACGGCGATCTGTACGGCTTCCGTCCGCGCTAAGCGCGGCGCAGAGGCTTACGCTGCAGGACGCGCAGGCCGGCTTAGCCGGCCGCGCGCGTTTTTGCCGCAGCGCTCCGCAGGGGGTGTTGCAGTGCCCGAGCGGCCCGATCCACCGGGTGCCGGGCCATCGTCAAGTAGAAGAAACACAACATGGATTGCCGGCCTGGCTGGTCCGGCAGTTGAACCCACGACGGTCCGCGTCACCGTCTGCCTGGTTCGTTGCGGCGGCACACGCTTGCCGCAGAGGCGGGAGCGAAGCGCGTCCGCAACCTGCAACCCGGCGGCGCATCGTTGCGCCACCCATACAGCCAACCCAACGTCCGCCTGGATGAGCATAGATGCCGCACATCCGGGGCCGGCCGAATTCGTGATAATTTGCGTCAAACGCAGCCGCGACGCGGCCGCATGGCGTCGTGCGCGGGGTGGTCGATTTCGACCTCGCGTTTCACCGTGAACAACATCTGATGAAACCCGTAATTGCCCTTGTGGGGCGCCCCAATGTGGGGAAATCCACGCTATTCAACCGCCTCACGCGCTCGCGTGATGCGCTCGTTGCCGACCTGCCGGGCCTGACGCGCGATCGTCACTACGGCGAGGGCCGGGCCGGCGAACGTCCTTACCTCGTCGTGGACACCGGCGGTTTCGAGCCGGTCGCCAAAGACGGCATCCTCCACGAGATGGCGCGCCAGACCCGCCAGGCGGTCGAGGAGTCGGACATTGTCGTGTTCATCGTCGACGGCCGTAACGGTCTCGCACCGCAAGACAAGTCGATCGCCGATTATCTGCGCAAGACCGGCCGGCCGATTTTCCTCGTCGTCAACAAGGCCGAGGGGATGAAGTACAGCGCGGTCGCCGCGGACTTCTACGAACTCGGTCTCGGCGACCCGCGCGCCATTTCGGCGGCGCACGGCGACGGCGTGACGGACATGATCAACGAGGCGCTGGAAGTCGCGTATGCCGGTCAGCCGGAAGAGAGCGACGAAGAGAAGGCCGCGCACGGCATCAAGATCGCCATCGTGGGGCGTCCGAACGTCGGCAAGTCGACGCTGATCAACGCGCTGGTCGGCGAGGAGCGCGTGATCGCGTTCGATATGCCGGGCACCACGCGCGACTCGATCTATGTCGACTTCGAGCGCCAGGGCAAGCCCTACACGCTGATCGACACGGCCGGCCTGCGCCGTCGCGGCAAAGTGTTCGAGGCGATCGAGAAGTTCTCGGTCGTGAAAACGCTGCAGTCCATCTCGGATGCGAACGTCGTGATCCTGCTGCTCGATGCCCGTCAGGACATTTCCGATCAGGACGCCCACATCGCCGGTTTCGTGGTCGAACAGGGCCGCGCGCTAGTGGTTGGCGTAAACAAATGGGACGGGCTCGACTCGCATGTGCGCGAGCGCACCAAGGCGGATATCGAGCGCAAACTAAAATTTCTCGACTTCGCCAAATCTCACTTTATTTCGGCGGCCGAAAAGACGGGGATTGGCCCACTGATGCGCTCGGTGGACGAGGCGTATGCGGCTGCGATGTCCAAGCTGCCGACGCCGAAGCTCACGCGCGCACTGATCGAGGCGGTCGAATTCCAGCAGCCGCGCCGCCGCGGTCCGGTGCGTCCGAAACTGCGTTACGCCCACCAGGGGGGGCAGAACCCACCGATCATTGTGATCCACGGCAACGCGCTCGACGCGATCACGGAAACGTACAAACGCTACCTCGAAAACCGCTTTAGGGAAACTTTCGGCCTGACCGGGACTCCATTGCGCATAGAGTTCAGATCGTCGACGAACCCTTACGCGGACAAAGGCTGAAACCCGCGTGTGTGTTGGGTTTGGCCGGATGGCCGGCCCGCTCGCGCAAAAACGAAAATCGGCTATAGTGTAGCGGTTGACGGCGGATTTCTTTTTCTTCGTCGTCAATTTAGTCAACCTGCAAAAAAATACGGAGTTTGCTATGAGCAACAAAGGGCAATTGTTACAAGACCCGTTTTTGAACGCACTGCGTAAAGAGCATGTGCCGGTGTCGATCTACCTGGTCAACGGCATCAAGCTTCAAGGGAACATCGAATCGTTCGACCAGTACGTCGTGTTGCTCCGGAATACGGTTACCCAGATGGTCTACAAGCACGCCATTTCGACTGTGGTGCCTGCCCGTCCGGTGAATTTCCACCCGGATTCCGAACAGTCCTAACCTCTCGTCGCGGCCGGCGTAGCGTCGCCCGTTGGCGATCTCTCCCGGCCGCTTCACTTTGATACCCTCCAATTTGACCAACGCAGCGCTTGTCGGCATCGACTTCGGTAAGATCGATTTCGAAGCCAGTCTCGAAGAACTCAGCCTGCTCGCGCAAAGCGCGGGCGCTAATCCCATCGTTACCCTCACCGGACGCCGCTCCAGTCCCGATGCCAAGATGTTCGTCGGCAGCGGCAAGGCCGAAGAACTGCGTCTTGCGTGCGAGGCCAACGACATTGAACTCGTCATCTTCAATCACGCTCTCGCGCCTGCCCAGCAGCGCAATCTGGAGCAAGCGCTTAACAGGCGCGTGATCGACCGTACGAGTCTGATTCTCGATATCTTTGCGCAACGCGCCCGCAGCCATGAAGGCAAGCTGCAGGTCGAGCTCGCGCAACTGCAGTACCTGTCCACGCGGCTGATCCGCGCATGGACCCACCTGGAACGGCAAAAAGGCGGTATCGGCCTGCGCGGTCCGGGTGAAACCCAGCTTGAAACCGACCGCCGGCTGATCGGCGAGCGCATCAAGGCGCTCAAGGCGCGGCTCGAAAAACTGCGGCGCCAGCATGGTACGCAGCGGCGTGCGCGCGAGCGCAACCGCACCATGTCGGTGTCGCTGGTCGGCTATACGAACGCGGGCAAGTCGACGCTCTTCAATGCGCTGACCAAAGCCCAGGCGTATGCCGCCGACCAGCTCTTCGCGACGCTCGACACGACCTCGCGGCGCGTCTACCTCGGCGACGAGGTGGGGCAGGTGGTGGTGTCCGACACGGTCGGCTTTATCCGCGAGTTGCCTCACCAACTGGTGGCCGCGTTCCGCGCCACGCTCGAAGAAACCATTCACGCCGACCTGCTGCTGCACGTCGTGGATGCGTCGAGCGCCGTGCGCCTCGACCAGATCGATCAGGTCAACGAGGTGTTGCACGGCATCGGGGCCGACACGATCCGTCAGGTGCTGGTGTTCAACAAGATCGACGCCGTGCCTGAGCTGGCGGCCCGTGGCGACGCGGTCGAGCGGGATGAGTATGGTAATATTTCGCGCGTCTTTTTGAGCGCGCGCACCGGGCAAGGGCTGGATACGCTGCGCGCTGCCATCGCCGAAATCGCGGCTGCCGATCCTCTTGACGACGCGCCGGAAGAAGATCTCCGGTTGGCCGAATCACGCGACGACCGCAAGGTCCCAGAACTCGGGCATTGAACTGACCCGTTCCAAATTGCACTGACCCGCTGTCTACTCTGGTGAACGAACACAGGTGAACGATTACAACGAGCGGAGTATCTGGCTGCGCCTGCGCGCCATTCTTTCGATGAACGATCCGCGCTGGGGCCGGGGTGACGGCAATGGCGCCAGACAACGGCCGAACGAACCCAAGCGTCCCCAGAACGGCAAGGACGGCGACGGACCACCCGATCTCGACGAGATGTGGCGTGACTTCAATCGCCGCCTGAGCAGCGTGTTCGGCCGCAAGGGCACGGGGGGCGGCGCAGGCCGCCCGGACAACGGGCGCGGTGCGCGCATCGGCGTGGGCATCGTGATCGGCGTGCTGATCGCCATCTATCTCGGCAGCGGTGTGTTCGTCGTGCAGGACGGCCAGGCCGGCGTCGTCACGCAGTTCGGCAAGTATCGCTATACCGCGACGCAGGGTGTGCATTGGCGTCTGCCGTATCCGTTCGAAGCGCACGAGCTGGTCAATATCGGCGACGTTCGCCAGGTGGAAGTCGGGCGTAACAATGTCGTGCGTCTGGCGAACGTCAAGGATTCCTCGCTGCTCACACACGACGCGGATATCGTCGACGTGCGCTTTGCCGTGCAGTACCAGGTGCGCAGCGCCACGGACTATCTGTTCCGCAGCGTCGACCCCGACCAGAGCGTGATGCTGGCCGCGCAGGCGGCGGTGCGCAATATCGTCGGCGCGCGCAGCACCGACGACATCCTCTATCAGGATCGCGAAGCAATCCGTCAGCAACTGTCCGATGCGATCCAGCATTCCCTGGACGAATCGCAGACCGGTCTCGTCGTCACGGGTGTGACGATGCAGGGCGTGCAGGCCCCCGAGCAGGTGCAAACCGCCTTCGACGATGCCGCGAAAGCGCATCAGGATCGCGAACGCGCCAAGGCCGACGCCCAGGCGTATGCCAACGACCTGTTGCCGCACGCCCAGGCCGACGCGGCGCGCCTCGTCGACGAGGCCAGGACCTATAGCGACCAGGTGGTGGCGCAGGCGCAAGGCGATGCCGAGCGCTTCAAGCAGGTCTACGAGCAGTACTCCAAAGCGCCGGCGGTGATCCGCGAGCGCTTGTACCTGGACACTATGCAGCATATCTATTCGAATACGACGAAGGTGTTTGTCGACAGCAAGGCCGGTAATAACGTGATGTACCTGCCGCTCGACAAGCTGGTCGAGGCGACCCGCCAGCATGCCGCTGATGCCGCCGCGGCGAGCGCGGCTTCGGGCGGCGCGGTGGTGTCGGCGCCTGCTAGTGTCGTGCCGCCGGCGGCGAGCGGTGCCGCGGCATCGGCTGCGGCGTCCGCCGCCACGGCCGCCAGCCCGGCGAGCGACGCCGACGCTGCCAGCGACCCGCTGCGTTCGCGCGATGCGTTCCGCAGCCGCGGCCGCGAAGACGACATTCAATGAGGAGCGCGAACATGAATCGAATCATTGCGCTCGTCGTGGTTGTGGTGCTGCTGCTGTTTGCGGCGTCGTCGACCGTGTTCGTGGTGGACCAACGTCATATGGCGGTCCTGTCCGGTCGCGGCGATGCCGCCCCCGAGCTGCTCGGCCCCGGCCTGCATGCCAAGCTGCCGCCGCCGCTGCAAAATCTGCTGCTGGTCGACAGCCGCATCCAGACACTGGATACGCCGGATGAAGACCGCTACGTGACGTCCGACAAAACCGACCTGCTGGTCGACCCGGTCATCAAGTTTCGCGTGACCGATCCGCTCAAGCTGTACGCGCAGACCAAGGGCGACGACCAGAGCCTGCCGGACCGGCTCGCCTTGCTGTCGCGCAGTGCGCTGGGCGATGCGTTTGCCAAGGTCACGCTGGCCGATGCGTTGGGCAAGCAGCAGGCGCTCGCGGATGAGGCGCGTGACGCGATGTCGGCCGCGGCGGCTTCGCTCGGTGTCGAGGTGATCGACATCCAGCTGGCCCGGGTCGATTTCCCGGCCGCGATGGCCGACTCCGTCTACAAGCGCATGAGCGCGGCGCGTGAACAGGCGGCCAGTGTCGAGCGCGCCAAGGGCGTGGCCGAAGCCGACCAGATCAAGGCGGACGCGGCCACCCAGCAACAGGCGCTGCTGGCGGACGCGTACATGCAGGCGCAGACGATCAAGGGCGAGGGCGACGGCAAGGCTGCCTCCATCGCCGCCGACGCGTACGGTCGCGACCCGCAGTTCTACCAGTTCTACCAGAGCATGCTGGCTTACCGGAACACCTTCAAGCCGAACGACGTGATTGTGGTCGATTCGAGCAGCGAGTTTTTCCGCTTCATGCGTAGCCCGAACGGTGACGCGTCACCGGACGCCGTCGCGGCACCGCGCAAACACTGATTACCGGAGCGCCGCGGCATATGTATCGCGGCACCCTCACTCGCATGGATATAGCCGGTTCGTTGTTGCTCGCGATCGCACTGATGCTGATCATCGAGGGGATGTTCCCCTTCGTTTTTCCGAGCGCCTGGAGCGATACGTTTCGTAAAATAGCGGAACGGCCGCCTCATCAGATCCGCATTGGCGGGCTGATCGTGATGGCGCTCGGGCTGCTGCTGCTGTTTATCGCGACCTAAGGGCGCGAGCGGGCCCAGGCGCGATTGCCGCGCTGGGGCACAGCGTAGGGCGTCTCGCCTGGCGTCGTCGCCTGCGAGAGGCATGGGCATACACGCCGCGACGCGGCGCGATTCACCCGGTCCCATCCGGCTCACAAGGCCGCAGCGGACCCAGCCGGGGCCAAAGCGGCCCGGCGCGTGCCCACGCTGTCCATCACTCTCATTTACCGGCGCGCCCAGGCGCCGTGTTCACCATCGTAGGACTGTATCGATGTCGACCTGGTTACTTCCCGAGAATATTGCCGACGTGCTGCCGTCGGAAGCCCGCAAGATCGAAGAGTTGCGGCGCCATCTGCTGGACCGCTTTCGCGTCTACGGCTACGAGATGGTCATGCCGCCGCTGCTCGAATACCTCGAGTCGCTGCTGACGGGCGGGGGCCACGACCTGAATCTGCGCACCTTCAAGCTGGTCGATCAGCTGTCGGGCCGTACGCTCGGCCTGCGCGCCGACATCACCCCGCAGGTGGCGCGCATCGACGCGCACTTGCTCAACCGGCAGGGCGTGACGCGCCTGTGCTACGCCGGCAACGTGCTGCATACGCGTCCGCGCGGCCTGCATGCGACCCGCGAGCAGATCCAGATCGGCGCCGAAATCTACGGCCACGCCGGGCTCGAAGCGGACCTCGAGATCCAGCAGTTGATGCTCGACGCGCTGCGTCTGGCCGGTCTCGCCAAGGTGCGTCTGGACCTGTGCCATGCAGGCGTGCTGGCGGCCCTGATCGACGCCGAACCCGCTGCGGCGGCGCTCGGCGAATCGCTGTATGAAGCGCTTGCTGGCAAGGACGTGCCGCGCCTCGCCGAACTGACCGCGAATCTCACGCCGGCGACCCGCGACGCGCTGCGCGCCTTGCCGTCGCTGTACGGCGACGCCTCGGTCCTCGCGGAGGCCCGTGCCCGTTTGCCGGACACGCCGGAAATTGCCCGCGCGCTCGACGACCTGACCTTCCTCGCGAACCAGGTGGACGGCGCGGAAGTGATGATCGACCTGGCCGATTTGCGCGGCTATGCGTACCACAGCGGCGTGATGTTCTCGGCCTATGTGGACGGCGTGCCGAACGCGGTGGCGCGCGGCGGCCGTTACGACCACGTGGGCCAGGCCTACGGGCGGGCACGCGCCGCCACGGGCTTCTCGCTGGATCTGCGCGAAGTGGCGCGCATTTCCCCTGTGGAAGCGCGCAGCAGCGCGATTCTCGCACCGTGGCAGCACGATGACGCCCTGCGTGCCAGCGTGGCCGCGTTGCGCGATGCGGGCGAAGTGGTGATCCAGGCGTTGCCCGGTCACGACCACGCGCTCGACGAATTTGCTTGCGACCGCGTGCTGGTCGAGCGCAACGGCGCGTGGGTTGTCGAACCCCTTTCCTGAGCGTTGCAGTCACGTTGCAACGAGCGTTGCAAAGACCGGCGCGGTGCTGAGCCGCGCTATTCCGATATACCCAAGATAACGTCCATACCGTTGAGCGGAAACGGAAAAATTCGGAAGGTTCCGCGAAGATAGGTAGAATACGTTTTTAACCAGCTTACGAAACAACATGTCTGCCAGCGCAGTGAATGTGAACCCCGGGCGTAACGTCGTCGTCGTGGGGACCCAGTGGGGTGATGAAGGCAAGGGCAAGATCGTCGACTGGCTGACGGACCACGCTCAAGGCGTCGTTCGCTTCCAGGGCGGTCACAATGCCGGTCACACGCTTATCATCGGCGGCAAGAAAACCATCTTGCGCCTGATTCCGTCGGGCATCATGCATCCCGGCGTCGCGTGCTACATCGGCAATGGCGTCGTGTTGTCGCCGGAAGCGCTGTTCAAGGAAATTGGCGAGCTCGAAGCCGCCGGGGTGAATGTCCAGAATCGCCTCTTCATTTCCGAAGCTACCACCCTGATCCTGCCGTATCACATCGCCATCGACCAGGGCCGCGAAAAGCGCCGTGGCGCGGCCAAGATCGGCACCACCGGACGCGGCATCGGGCCAGCTTACGAAGACAAGGTGGCGCGCCGCGGTTTGCGCGTGCAGGACCTGTTCGAGCCGGAAAGCTTTGCCGAACGTCTGCGTGAAAACCTCGACTACCATAACTTCGTGTTGACGCAATACCTGGGCGTCGACGCTGTCGACTTCCAGCAGACGCTCGACTTGATGCTCAGCTACGCCGACCGTCTGAAGCCGATGGTCACGGACGTGTCGCGCCGCTTGTATGACGAAAACGCCAGGGGCGTCAACCTGCTGTTCGAAGGCGCGCAAGGCACGCTGCTCGACATCGACCACGGTACCTATCCGTATGTCACGTCGAGCAACTGCGTGGCCGGTGCGGCTGCTGCAGGCGCGGGCGTCGGTCCGCAAAAGCTGAACTACATTCTCGGCATCACCAAGGCGTACTGCACGCGCGTCGGTTCGGGCCCGTTCCCGAGCGAACTGTACGATGCGGACAACGCCAATCGTCAGGACCAGGTCGGCCTTAACCTGGCTACCGTCGGCAAGGAATTCGGTTCGGTCACCGGCCGTCCGCGCCGCACCGGCTGGCTCGATGCGGCGGCACTGCGCCGTTCGATCCAGATCAACGGCATCTCGGGCCTGTGCATGACCAAGCTCGACGTGCTCGACGGTCTCGACGAAGTGAAGCTGTGCGTCGGCTACACGGTGGATGGCAAGGACTGCGATATTCTGCCGCGCGGTGCGACGGAAGTGGAGCGTTGCGTACCGGTGTACGAGACGTTCGGCGGCTGGAAGGAAAGCACCGTCGGCATCAAGGAATGGGACAAGCTGCCGGCGAACGCCCGCGCCTACCTGACACGCGTGCAGGAAGTGGCCGGCGTGCCGATCGACATGGTTTCGACCGGTCCGGATCGTGACGAAACCATTCTTCTTCGCCACCCGTTCAAGGTTTAACTCATGACGCAGGGTGTACCGATGATTGCGATGAAGGACCCGCGCAACGACGACAAGAACCTGTGGGTCGGTTGGGACGAGTATCACCGCCTGATCGAACTGCTGGCGCTGGCTGTCCACGAGTCGGGCTGGAAGTTCGACAAGATCCTGTGCCTCGCGCGCGGCGGCTTGCGCGTGGGCGATCAGCTCTCGCGCATCTACGATCTGCCGCTGGCGATTCTGGCCACCAGTTCGTATCGCGAAGCGGCCGGCACGGAGCAGGGCGAACTCGACATCGCACAATACATCACGATGACGCGCGGCGAACTGTCCGGCAACGTGCTGCTGGTCGACGACCTGGTCGACTCGGGCGTGACGCTGGCGCGCGTGCAGCAGCATCTGAAGGAGCGCTATCCGGCCATCACGGCGGTGCGCTCAGCGGTGCTCTGGTACAAGGGTTGCTCGAAAGTGAAGCCCGACTATCACGTGCAGTTCCTGCCCACCAATCCGTGGATTCACCAGCCGTTCGAGGAGTGGGACACAGTGCGTCCGCATAACCTCGGTGCCTGGATCAAGCGCGGTACCGCGCAGGAACGATCGGATCAGTGATGCGAATGGACACGTTCCGCGTGTCGCATCGAATCCGCCAGGACGGGGCCCTTTGGGGCTCCGTTTTTTTTTGCTGAGGTGAAGCAAGCCGTGGCGTAACCAGTGGTGTCAGCACAACAGGCCGGAGTGCTACCTTACAGGCAGTTTAGAATAGCGCTCGTTTTTCCGATCAGGAACGGATACTTTGCGTTTATGACAGATACCCATCACTTGCACAAACAGCCTCTGCCCACGCTCGCACTGGCTGCGATCGGAGTGGTGTTCGGCGACATCGGCACGAGCCCGTTGTATTCGCTGAAAGAGGCGTTCAGCCCGGCGCATGGTATCCCGCTGACCGACCAGTCCATCCTGGGTGTGATCTCGCTGCTGTTCTGGGCCATCGTGATCGTGGTCGGGGTCAAGTATGTGATGTTCGTCATGCGCGCGGACAACAACGGCGAAGGCGGCGTGCTCGCGCTGATGGCGCTGGCGCTGCGCTCGGTGGATCCGAAGAAGAGGCTGGCCGGTTTGCTGATGATGCTGGGCATCTTCGGCGCCTGCATGTTCTACGGCGACGCGGTGATTACGCCGGCCATCTCGGTGATCTCCGCCGTCGAAGGGCTGGAGATCGCGGCGCCCAATCTGTCGCATCTGGTGCTGCCGCTGACCATCGTCATTCTCATCGTGCTGTTCTGGATCCAGCGGCACGGCACCGCGCTGGTGGGGCGTCTGTTCGGACCGATCATGGTGATCTGGTTCGTGGTGATCGGGCTGCTCGGCCTCGCCCATATCGTGCAGTCGCCCAATGTGATTCGCGCGCTCAATCCCTACTACGCTTATTCGTTCATGGCGGCGCACGTGCTGCAGGCGTATGTCGTGCTCGGCTCGGTGGTGCTGGTGCTGACCGGCGCGGAAGCCTTGTATGCCGACATGGGCCACTTCGGCGCCAAGCCGATCCGGGTGGCCTGGTACGCGCTCGTGATGCCGTCGCTGGTGATGAACTACTTCGGGCAGGGCGCCTTGCTGATGCACGACCCGAAGGCCATCGAAAACCCATTCTTCCTGCTCGCGCCTGACTGGGCGCTGCTGCCGCTCGTCGTACTGTCGACGGTGGCCACTGTGATCGCGTCGCAAGCGGTGATTTCCGGCGCTTACTCGCTGACGAGCCAGGCCATCCAGCTCGGCTACGTGCCGCGCATGAAGATCCTGCATACCTCGGATCTGGCGATCGGGCAGATCTACGTGCCGGTGGTGAACTGGCTGCTGCTGTTCATCATCCTGTGCATCGTGGTGGCCTTCAAGAGTTCGGACAACCTCGCCGCGGCCTACGGTATCGCGGTGACGGCCACCATGGTGATCACCACGATCCTCGCCTGCGTGGTGATGGTGAACGTGTGGAAGTGGAACAAGCTGCTGGTTGCGCTGATCATCGGCGGTTTGATGGTGGTCGATCTGGGCTTCTTCGGCGCCAACCTGCTGAAGGTCGCGGAGGGCGGCTGGCTGCCGCTCGGGATCGGCGCGCTGCTGTTCTTCCTGCTGATGACCTGGTTCAAGGGCAGGATGATCGTCAAGGAGCGCACGGCGGCCGACGGTATTCCGCTGATGCCGTTCCTGCAAGGGCTGCTCGCTCATCCGCCGCATCGCGTCTCGGGGACGGCGATCTATCTGACCGGCAGCGATACGCTCGTGCCGGTGAGCCTGCTGCACAATCTGAAGCACAACAAGGTGCTGCACGAGCGCACCATTTTCCTGACCTTCTCGACGCTCGATATTCCGTATGTGAACGACGCGGACCGCGTCACGGTCAAGGAGATCGGCGGCGGGCTGTTTTTGGTGAAAGCGGCCTACGGCTTCAACGAGACGCCCGATGTGAAGGCGGTGCTGACCGATGTGGGCCGCATGCACGACATGATCTTCGAATTGATGGACACGTCGTTCTTCCTCGCGCGCGAAACGGTGGTGCCGACGCAGTTGCCCGGCATGTCCGTGTGGCGCGAGCGGGTGTTTGCGTGGATGCATCAGAACGCGGCCAAGCCGACCGATTTTTTCAGCATCCCGGCGAATCGCGTTGTGGAGTTGGGGACGAAGATCGAGATTTGAGGTTGGCTGCTGCGCCTCAGCCGGTTTGAGCGGGCGGCGGAGTGGAGCGGGGAGCGGGCAATAAAAAAGCCCACGCAGTCTTGTGAACTGCGTGGGCTTTTTGTCGTGCGGCGTGTGCGGCGCGCCGGGCTGGCCGACGTACCGCCTTAATCAACTTAACGCTTGAGCTTGGCGAACGCCGCCGCCATGGCACCGGCCGGTTCCGGCTCACGCGAGCGCTGCGGTGCGCCACGTCCAGCGCCGCCCGGACGGGCGCCGCCACGGTCCTGCTGGCCGCCGCTGCGCGGCGCCGAGCTTGCCGCGCCGGCTGCGCCGAAGTCATCCGCGAGACGCATGGTCAGCGAAATGCGCTGACGCTTCACGTCCACTTCGAGCACCTTGACCTTGACGATCTGACCGGCCTTGACGACTTCGTGCGGGTCCTTGATGAACTTCGTCGACAGCGCCGACACGTGGACCAGACCGTCCTGATGCACGCCGATATCGATGAACGCACCGAAGGCCGCCACGTTGGTCACGACGCCTTCGAGCACCATGCCCGGCGACAGGTCGGAGATCTTCTCGACGCCTTCGCGGAAGGTGGCGGTCTTGAACTCGGGGCGCGGGTCGCGGCCCGGCTTTTCGAGTTCGGACAGGATGTCGCGCACGGTCGGCAGACCGAAGCGATCGTCGACGAACTCAGCCGGCGACAGGCCCGACAGCGCCTCCCGATTGCCCAGCACATCGCCCACATGCTTGTTGATCTTCGCCAGCATGCGTTCGACCACCGGATACGCTTCCGGGTGCACCGACGAGCGGTCGAGCGGATTCTCGCCGTTGTTGATGCGCAGGAAGCCGGCGGCCTGTTCGAAAGTCTTGTCGCCCAGACGCGGCACCTTGCGCAGATGTTCGCGCGAGGGGAACGGACCGTTCGCATCGCGGAAGTCGACGATATTGCGCGCGAGCGTCGCGTTCAGTCCGGAGACGCGCGCGAGCAGCGCCACGGACGCCGTATTCGCATCCACGCCCACGGCGTTCACGCAGTCTTCGACCACCGCATCGAGCGAACGCGCCAGTTCACGCTGGTTCACGTCGTGCTGGTACTGGCCGACGCCAATCGCCTTCGGCTCGATCTTCACGAGCTCGGCGAGCGGATCCTGCAGACGACGCGCAATCGACACCGCGCCGCGCAGCGACACGTCCATGTCGGGGAATTCCTTCGCCGCCAGCTCTGAAGCCGAATACACCGACGCGCCCGCTTCGGACACGACGATCTTCTGCAGCTTGAACTCCGGATGGCGCGCGATCAGCTCGCTCGCCAGCTTGTCGGTCTCGCGCGACGCCGTGCCGTTGCCAATGCTGATCAGCTCGGCCTGGGTCTGCGCGCAGATCCGTGCGAGCTTGGCGATCGAGCCGTCCCAGTCGCGGCGCGGCTCGTGCGGGTAGATCACGTCGGTGGTGAGCACCTTGCCGGTCCGATCGACCACGGCCACCTTCACGCCGGTGCGCATCCCCGGATCGAGGCCGATCACAGCCTTCGGTCCCGCCGGCGCGGCCAGCAGCAGATCCTTCAGGTTGCGCGCAAACACGCGGATCGCCTCATGTTCGGCTTCTTCGCGCAGATTGGTGAGCAGTTCGTTTTCGATGTGCGGCTGCACCTTCACGCGCCAGCACCAGCGGCACACGTCGGCGAGCCACTTGTCGGCCGGACGGTTCTGGTTGGCGATGCCGAAGTGGCGCGCGATGAGCGCTTCGCCCGGATGCGGCACCTGCGCGTCCAGTTCTTCGCCGAGCCCGAGCTTGACCAGCAGCACGCCGGCATTGCGGCCGCGGAACAGGGCGAGTGCGCGATGCGACGGCACCGTCCTGATGGTTTCCGAATAGTCGTAGTAATCGCGGAATTTCTCTTCTTCCGCGCTTTCCTTGCCTTCCACCACTTTCGACGACACCACGCCCTGGTTGAACAGGTACTCGCGCAGCTTGCCGAGCAATTCGGCGGTTTCGCCGAATTGCTCCGACAGGATGTCGCGCGCGCCGTCCAGCGCCGCCTTCACGTCGGCCACGCCCTTTTCGGCGTCCACGTACTGAGCGGCTTCGGTCTGCGGATCGAGCAGGGCATTGCCGAGCAACGCGTCGGCCAGCGGCTGGAGCCCCGCTTCGCGGGCGATCTGCGCGCGCGTGCGGCGTTTCGGTTTGTAAGGCAGATACAGGTCTTCCAGCACCTGCTTGCTGTCCGCCCCTTCAATCGCGGCGCGCAACTCGTCGGTCATCTTGCCCTGTTCGTCGATGCTCGCGACGATCGACGCGCGGCGGTCTTCCAGTTCGCGCAGATACAGGAGCCGTTCCTCGAGGTTACGCAACTGCGTGTCGTCGAGATTGTCGGTCACTTCCTTGCGGTAACGCGCGATAAACGGAACAGTCGCGCCTTCGTCGAGGAGTTGCACCGCCGCTGCGACCTGGCGCGGCTGCACGGAGAGTTCGCTGGCGATGCGCTGTACGATCTTGAGTGCTACGGTTTCCGTCATAGGGTCTAGGTGTTCCTGCCGGACTCAATCTAAGGCCGCGCATGGCGGCACGCGGGACGCGTGCACGCTGCGACCGGGTTGCTGAAGCGGGGCATTTTGCCATAAATGCCAAAGGGCTCAACCGCGGGGTGATAGAATTTCGGGCATGTTCCGTTGCCCATCTACGACGTTGCCGATCTCCCGTTTTCCACTTGCTTCGCTTCTCGCCACACGTGCCGCGCCGCTTTTCACCTGCGCAGCACTTGGCGTTGCCGCCGCCTCTTTCGCCGTGTCCGCACCGGCGTTTGCGCAAGACCAGCCGGCGTTAGCAGGTTCGGCCATGCCGTCCGCCGCGTCCGCGGGGTCGGCGGGGATGAACGGCTCCGCAGCCTCGGGTACGGCACTGCGCGCCGACGACGGCCAGCTGGGCGGCCCGGCCGGCGCCTCGGATGCCAGGGCGGCGAGCGCGGACGCCGCATCGGGTGCGGCGCCCGGCAACGATTTCGACGCGCGGCAAACGGTGCTGAACCACCGCAGCGCGGAAAACAACTATAACTTCGCGGTTGCCGAGCATGACTGCTACAGCAAGTTCTTTGTGAACTACTGTATCGACAAGGCGCGTGACCGGATGCGCACCGTGCAGGCCGATATCCGCAAGGAGCAGCTCGCGCTGGATGCGGAAGAGCGTACGTCGCGCGCGCAGCAGCGCGACGAGAAGGCGGCGTTGCAGCGCGCGCAGGACGAGGCCAATGCCCCGCAGCGCGCCGCGGACGACGCGCGCAATGCCGCAGCGTACGAGGACAAGCAGCGCCAGCATCAGCTGGATCAGGCGCAGCGTGCGGCCGAGGCGCCGCAGCGCGCGGCCAACGAGCAGTCTTATCAGCAGAAGGTGCAGCAGCATGCGCTGGATCAGGCTCAGCGTGGCGTGAGCGTGCCGCAGGCGGCCGCGAACCAGCAGGCGTACGACCAGAAGCAGGCGAACTTCCAGACCCAACTCGAGCAGGCCCGTCAGCAGGGCGCGCAGAAGGCGCAGGAGCGCGTCGAGAAGCAGGAGAGCTACCAGCGCAAGCAGGAGACGGCCGCGCAGCACAGGCAGGACGTCGAGACCCGCCAGAAGCAGGCTGCCGACAAGGCGGCGCAAAAACAGCAGGAGCAGTTGCAGGAACAGCAGCAACAGCAGGAGCAGCAAAAGCTGCAGCAACAGCAGCAGTAACGCGTTTTTAGCCGGACAGCAACCTCAGGCGTCTGGGCTGCACGAGGCAGTCGGCGCCGCATAGCAAGAGGAGGCGAGCATGCGCGACCATCATCACGTCATCGACGCGAACGCACTTCAGGACCGCATTCTGCAACTGGAATCGGAACATAGTGGACTGGATCGTCTGATCGACAAAATGTCGGATGAGCCCGGCTTCGACGACCTCGAGTTGCAGCGCCTTAAAAAGCGCAAGCTCAAGGTCAAGGACACCATTATCTTGCTGCAGTTGCAGCTCGAACCGGACACGCGCGCTTAGGCGCGCGACCTGGCAGGCGCCGGGTCGCCCCGCGCGCACCGGATTTTGCAGGAAACGCTTGCCTTGAATTCACCGCTTGTTACTTCTTCGCGCAGCTCGTCGGACGACGAAGCGCCCGCACGCGAGCCACGCGCCGCCGGGAACGCGCTCGCGTCCTCGCTGAACCCCCGCCGCAAGACCGAGCTCGACGACATTTTCGCCGCCGACGGCCTGCTTGCGCGCCAGATCGACGGTTACCGCTCGCGGGCCTCGCAGATCGAGATGGCGCGCGCGGTCGCCGCCGCCATGGAAGCGTCGGGCCGCGCCATGCCCGAGCCGGCGATGTTCGAGGCGCAGAAGCGGCCCGCGCGGCGTCTGCAGGCGCCTACGGGAGACGCACAGGCGGCCGCCGCTTCGGACACCGCAACGAGCGACGCAGAAGGCGGCCTCGACGGCAGCGAGAACACATTGATCGTGGAGGCAGGGACGGGCACCGGCAAGACCTACGCGTACCTCGTGCCGGCCATGCTGTGGGGCGGCAAGGTGATCGTCTCGACCGGCACCAAGCACTTGCAGGACCAGTTGTTCCAGCGCGATATCCCGACTGTGCGCGATGCGCTGGCCGTGCCGGTCACGGTGGCGATGCTCAAGGGTCGCGCGAACTATCTGTGCCACTACTATCTGCAGCGTACGGCGGACAACGGCCGCTTGCCGTCGCGCCAGGAAACCTCGTATCTGCAGGACATCATCCGCTTCGCGAAGATCACGCGCACCGGCGACAAGGCCGAGCTCGCGAGCGTGCCGGAGACGGCCGCGGTCTGGTCGATGGTGACCTCGACCCGTGAAAACTGCCTCGGCCAGGAGTGCCCGCACTACAAGGAGTGCTTCGTGATGCAGGCGCGTCGCGAGGCGCAGCAGGCTGACATCGTGGTGGTCAACCACCACCTGTTTTTCGCGGACATCATGTTGCGCGACACGGGCATGGCCGAACTGCTGCCCACCGCCAATACCATCGTCTTCGACGAAGCGCATCAATTGCCGGAAACCGCCACGCTGTTCTTCGGCGAGACGCTCTCCACCGCGCAGTTTCTCGAACTCGCCCGCGATTCGGTAGCCGAGGGTCTCGGCCATGCGCGTGAGGTGGTCGACTGGGTGAAGCTCGGCGCGGCGCTCGAACGCTCGGCGCGCGACGTGCGCCTGGCTTTCAGGGAGGACTCGGTGCGGCTCTCGATCGGCCAGTTGCCCGACGATCATCCGCTGTTCCCCGCGCTCGAAACGCTTGAGACGGAACTGACCGCGCTCGCCGATGCGCTGTCGAGCCAGGCGGAGCGCGCCGAGTCGATTGGCGCCTGTCTGCGGCGCGCCCGCGAGTTGCAGGGCATCCTGGCGGGCTGGACCACGCCGCCTACGGAAACCGAACGCGACGCCGCTGCGGGTGCCACAGACGCCAAGGCCGCCGCAGCCGATCCGAACGAAAAGGTGCGCTGGATCGAAGTGTTCGCGCATACCGTGCAGTTGCACGAAACGCCGCTGTCGGTGGCGCCGATCTTCGCCAAGCAGCGCGCCGGCGTGCCGCGCGCGTGGATCTTCACGTCGGCGACGCTCTCGGTGCGCGGCGATTTCACGCACTATGCGGCGCAGATGGGCCTGAACGCGCGCCGCTCGATGACGCTGCCGAGCCCCTTCGACTATCCGACTCAGGGTCTGCTGTACGTGCCGCGCAATCTGCCGCAGCCGTCCTCGCCGATGTTCACCGACGCGGTGTTCGAAGCCGCGTTGCCGGCTATCGAGGCGTCGGGCGGCGGCGTGTTCATGCTCTGCACGACCTTGCGCGCCGTCGACAAGATCGCGACGAAGCTACGCGATACGATCGAGAAGCGCGGCTGGAATTACCCGCTGCTGGTGCAGGGCGACGCGAGCCGCACGGAATTGCTGGATCGTTTCCGCTCCTATGGCAACGCTATCCTGGTGGGCAGCCAGAGCTTCTGGGAAGGCGTGGACGTGCGTGGCGACGCGCTGTCGCTCGTGGTGATCGACAAGCTGCCGTTTGCGCCGCCCGACGACCCGGTGCTGGCCGCCCGGCTCGATGCATTGACCAAGAAGGGCTTGAGCCCTTTTGCGGTTCACCAGTTGCCGCAGGCGGTGATTACGCTCAAGCAGGGCGCAGGGCGTCTGATTCGCGCAGAGACCGATCGCGGTGTGCTGATGATCTGCGACACGCGCCTTGTCGACAAACCCTATGGGCGCCGTATATGGCAGAGCCTGCCGCCTTTCAAGCGGACCCGGGAGATCGACGTGGTGCGCGAGTTCTTCGAAGAGCGGACGGCGCCGTCTGCGGATTGAAAATCAGATTGAAGGGAATGTGTCAGGTTAAGAAGGTCGGCGCGAAAACGCTGACCTGAATCAACTGAACTGAAAGAGCTGGCTTGCAATAATCAGTCTGTAATAATCGGCCTCAGACAGAATCGGACTTAGAAAGAACCGGCTTCAGAAAGGGCCTCAGAAAGGCAAAACGCCACGGATGTGAATCCGTGGCGTTTTGCTTTACTGCACCAGCAGATCGGGTTGATCCGCCGGTGCAGTTTTCGCCCAGAGGCGAACCCTGTACGACAGCTTACTGGCTTGCGCCCGAAGCCGGAGCAGCAGCCGAAGCAGCAGCATCCGAAGCTGCAGCGCCTGCGTCCGAAGCAGCGGTAGTAGCCGAAGCAGCAGCGTCGCTCGCAGCAGCAGCGCTCGAAGCAGCAGCGCCTGCATCCGAAGCAGCAGCAGGTGCCGAAGCAGCCGATGCATCGCTAGCCGGGGCAGCTGCTTGGTCGCTGCTCTTGTTGCATGCAGCCAGTGCCACAGCTGCCAACAGGGATGCTACGAGGAGGGATTTCTTCATGATCACGTCCTTTTATGGTTAAAGGTAAGCAACAGCGCAAAATAATACCGGTAATGTGCTCCAACACCGACCTGGGCCGCTGGTGGAGACGCACTTCACAAGAGCGTGAATCTTCCCTACGGCTTGGGCGGAAATTATATGCACTTTCGTATCGACCGTCGACAAATCCGGGGTCAATACGTTGTCTTTCTCATACAAAATTTCACAGTACTTCATAACAGGCAGACGAAGCTTAGACAGGCTCGTCCACTTGTATCCAGCCCGCACGATACCACTCGTGCAGCAATGCTGTCACCGATGAATCGTCTGAGAGTGTTACAAAGCGTTTCGCACTCAGACACCGGCTATCAGCGAATTCAATCAACCACTTTTTCAGACCTGCGAGCCGATTTTCTTCTCCATTCAAGAAGAAAAAGCGGCTGTTGTACAGCAAAACCGACTTCCGGTCGAGTCGAAGACCGAAGTTTGAAGCGCGTTGAATAAAACGCGCTTCGTTAAGCGGCTGTTCGGGCGGATCGAAGACGACGCTCGGCTTCGGTTCGCTCAGATAGGCGCCGAGGAAGGACGCGATGTCCTTCTCGTTCCATCTGACCTGAGCAAGGATCGCGCCCACCCGTTCGACCAGCGCGGCAGGAAGCTCGGCCGGATGGGCCACGGCGGGCTGCTGCGGGTCGCGGTACAGCTTCGGCGCGCGCTCCTCGCGGTCGTCGCTTTCTCCGCGCTCGGCGAGATGATACAGAAACTGCGCGGTAAGCTCGCTCGAGGAGGGCGCACGAAAGCCGATCGAGCAGGTCATGCACTCGCCCTCGGCCACGCCGTCATGGGCGATGTGTGGCGGCAGATACAGCATGTCGCCCGGTTCGAGCACCCATTCCTCTTCCGGCTCGAAGTTTTGTAAAACTTTCAAGGGCACGCCGGGACGCAACGACAGATCGCGCTGCGCGCTGATTCGCCAGCGACGCTTGCCGTGCACCTGCAGCAGGAATACGTCGTACGAATCGAAGTGCGGGCCGACCCCGCCGCCGTCGCTTGCATACGAAATCATCAGGTCGTCGAGGCGCGCGTCCGGCACGAAGCGGAAGCGGTCGAGCAGGGCGCGGGCGCGGTCGTCATGCAGGTCGACACCCTGGACCAGCAGGGTCCATGCGCGCTGCTTGAGCGAAGGCAATTCGTCAGCCGCAAACGGGCCGTGTTCCAGTTGCCATTTGTTGCGAAAGTGCGTGATCAGACGGGCTTCCACTTCGTCCTGATCGGCCAGCTCGAATAGCTCGTCGCGCGAGAGCGGCGCGGCGACGTTCGGGATCGCCTGACGGATCAGCAGCGGCTTCTTTTGCCAGTACCGGCGCATGAATTGCGACGGAGTGAGATTGCCGAGCAGCGGCGTCGGCACGTCGGGCGAGGGCGGCAGAACCGGCGAAGAAATCCGCGTAGAAGCTGCGTGCGCCGGGTGGTCAAGGGGCCGCTTGGGCATCGTATAATGTGAGTTGTATTCTGGAGAATCGAATGAAAATTGCAAAGAACACCGTCGTGTCGGTCGCTTACAAGCTGTCGGATGCGCAGGGCAACCTGATTGAAGAAAGCGACGAGCCGATGGTCTATCTGCACGGCGGCTATGATGGCACGTTCCCCAAGATCGAGGAAGAGCTCGACGGCCATGAGGCTGGTTTCGAGACCCAGATCCAGCTGGAGCCGCAAGACGCGTTTGGCGAATACGATCCCGATCTGGTGAAGATCGAGCCGCGCAATCGCTTCCCCGAACCGCTCGAAGTCGGTATGCAATTCGAAGGCACGCCGGAAGAAGGTGACGAGGATATCGACTCGCTGGTCTACGTCGTGACCGACGTCGCGGAAGACAAGGTGGTGCTCGACGGCAACCATCCGCTCGCCGGCATGGCGCTGCGTTTTGCGCTGACGGTCAAGGACGTGCGCCCTGCAACCGAAGACGAAATCCAGCACGAGCACGCCCACGGCGCGGATGGCCTGGAAGTACTCGACGAGGATGACGACGAAGGCGACGAAGAGCCGTCAGGGCCCACGCTGCACTGAGCTGGCGGCCATGCCTGGGGCGCCCGGACTGGTGGGCGCGCTGGGTGTGCCGGGCATGCCGGGTGCGCCATTCATGGCCGGCGCCTCGCCGCCTTGAAGCGGCGGACCAGGCTGCTCCGATGGCGGCGAACTGGGCAGCAGCGGCGGCAGATTCGACGCCGGGTTCAACGACTGATTCAGCGCGGGCGGTGTGGGCAAGACGGGCGCGGTCTCGTCGGCCGGCGGCGCGGGCTGCACCGCCGGTGCCACCTGTGTGGACTGAACCGGCAGCAGCGGCAGGTTTTTCGGCACGTCGCGCACACTCACGCGGAACGGCGGTCGGCGCGCCATATCGGCTTCAATCTGAATCCACTGGTCAAGACGGTTACGCGGCGCAATGGCGATGCGCGTGAGATTCGTCACCACCTCCCCTTTGTCGTTGCGTAACGGCTGGTCGATCACAAAGCCGCCGGCTGCGCGCTGGTCGTCGCAATGGATCAGCAGGACAGGCCCGCGGAAAATCTCGGCCGCCTTGACGAGGCTGCGCTTGAGTTCCAGAAAGCCGTCGCGATGCGAGTTGCGGGCGAAGCGCAACCAGGCGAAACGGTCCGGCCGCTCATATCGTTCGGGGTCCAGATCACCTTGAATGAACACCACGATCGCACGCGCATCACGCCGTTTCGCATATTCGGCCGCGTGCTCCAGCCAGAATGCATTGGCGACTACACGATCTTCGAACTCGCCATTGCGCCCGCCGGCGGTCAGATAGTGATTGTTCGGATCGGGCGCGTTCAGGCCGATGAATACCGTGTCGCCGAGTTGCCAGCGCACGTTCTCGCGATAGGGCCGAAAGCGCGAGACTTCGCTCTCGCGTGTGAGCGCGAGCGGGTTCTGCCCCATCGAGGAGGCGTCCGCGAACACTGTCTGGCGCAACTGGTCGAGCCGTTCGACCGGATCGAACCCACCCGCCTCAGTCGTGCCGCAATCGGTCCAGTCGTGCTGGCCCGGAATAAAGATCAGCGCCGGACGTGACGCTTCCAGCAGGGTCTGGCGCCGCTCGTATAGCGAGTCGCGGCAGGCTTCCTTCGCGCCCTTCAGATTGCCGTCGTAGACGATGAACGACATGTCGCGGTCGCGGCCGATTGCGTCGATTAGCCGCTGGGTCGGCGCTTCGTCCGCCGGGCTTTGCAGCGTGCCGGCGATGACGGCGAAGGTATAGCGAACCGGCGCCGCCCGCACCCGCGGCGACATGCCGCCCGCCAGGATCAGGGCGACAGCCAGCGCCGCGCACAGGGTGCGCGGCGGCTGCCGGTCGCGGCGCCGATCAATGATCGGCATCCGGCGCAGCGGCCAGGTCGTACAGTTCATAGAGCAGGTCCAACGCGTCGCGCGGGCGCAACTCGTTCGGATCGATGGCCCGCAAACGCGCGAGCAGCGCTTGCTCCGCGGCGGTGAGCGCGGGGGCGGGCGGGGCGGCATCTTCGCGATCGTCATCGGCGTCCTGGAGCATCAGGGGCGCTGAGAACAGATCCAGTTGCGGCGCCGGTTGTGCCGCCGATTGCTGCTCGAGGTATGCCAGATGCTTGCGTGCCGCGCGGATCACCGCGGCCGGCACGCCGGCGAGTTGGGCCACCTGCAGACCGTAGCTCTGATTCGCCGGACCATCGCTTACCGCATGCAGGAACACGATGCCGTGGCCATGCTCGACCGCCGAGAGATGGACGTTGGCCGCTTGCGGAAATTCCGCGGGCAGTTGCGTCAGCTCAAAGTAATGCGTGGCGAATAGCGTGTGGCAGCCGTTGTGCGCCAGCAGATGCCGGGCGATGGCCCACGCAAGGGCGAGACCGTCGAAGGTCGAGGTGCCGCGGCCGATTTCGTCCATCAGCACGAGGCTTTGCGGCGTCGCGTCGTTGAGGATAGCGGCGGCCTCCGTCATTTCGACCATGAACGTGGAGCGGCCGCCGGCCAGGTCGTCGGCGGCGCCGATACGCGTGAAGATGCGATCGATCGGGCCGAACGAAGCGCGCCGCGCCGGCACGTAACTGCCCACGTAAGCCATCAACGCGATCAGCGCGGTCTGGCGCATGAAGGTCGACTTACCGCCCATGTTCGGACCGGTGATCAGCAGCAGCTTGCGTTCGGGGTTCAGCGTGCAGTCGTTGGCGATGAACTGCTCGACCTGTGCCTCGACGACCGGGTGCCGCCCCTGTTCGATCTCGATGCCGCCATTCGCCGAAAACGACGGTGCGACCCAGTCGAGCGCGCGGGCCCGCTCGGCGAACGCCGCCAGCAGGTCCAGCTCCGCGAGCGCCGAGGCGACCCGCTGGCAATCCGCGATGAAGGGCAGCAGGGCCTGCAGCAAGCCGTCGTAGAGCGAGCGTTCGCGTGCGAGCGCGCGTTCCTGGGCCGACAGGGCTTTGTCCTCGAAGGTCTTCAGTTCCGGCGTGATGTAGCGTTCGGCGTTCTTCAGCGTCTGGCGCCGGCGATAGTCGTCCGGCACCTTGTCGGTCTGGCCGCGCGTGACTTCGATGTAGAAGCCATGCACCTTGTTGTATTCGACGCGCAGATTGCCGATGCCGGTGCGGGCCCGCTCGCGCGTCTCGAGGTCGATCAGGAACTGCCCGCAGTTCTCGGAGATGTCGCGCAGTTCGTCCAGTTCGGCATCGTAGCCGCGCGCGATCACGCCGCCGTCGCGCACCATCGCAGCCGGTTCCGGCGCGACCGCCAGCTTCAGCAGGTCGACGCAAGGCGCCGGCGGTTCGAGCGCGGCATCGATGCGCGCGAGCGAGTCCGCGGCGCCCGTCACGGCGGCCAGCAGCGTGCGCAACTCGGGCAGGGCGATGAAGGTATCGCGCAGGCTCGACAGGTCGCGCGGACGGGCGGACAGCAAGGCGAGACGTCCGGTGATCCGTTCGATATCGGAGATCTGCCGCAGGGCGCCGCGCAAGGTGTCGACGCTCGCCGCCGGCGGTGCATCGAGCAGCGCGCCGATGGCTTGCTGGCGCGCCTGGGCAAGCGCGGCCTGGCGTGGCGGATGATGCAGCCAGTGACGCAGCAGGCGGCTGCCCATTGTCGTGCAGCAGGTGTCGAGCAGCGAGCACAGCGTGGGGCTTTCGGTGCCGCGCAGCGTTTCGGTCAGTTCGAGGTTGCGGCGCGTGGCGGGGTCGAGCCCAATATATTCGGACTCGTATTCGACCTTGAGGCTGCGCACATGGCGCAGTTGCTGGCCCTGGGTCGCGGCCGCGTAGAGCAGCAAGGCGCCGGCGGCGCCGCAGGCGCTCGACAGCGAGTGCGCGCCGAAGCCGTCGAGGCTCGCCACGTCCATCTGATCGCACAGGCGCTGCGTACCCGAGGCGACGTCGAAGTGCCACACGGGTACGCGAGTCAGCGCGCCGGAACCGGTGGGCGGCGACCACGTGCTGGCTTCGGACGTCACGTCGGCGATCAGAATTTCCGCGGGGCGAATCCGTTCGAGCGCGGCGGCGGCCTGGTCGGGCGCCACTTCCGCGAGGCGCAATGCACCGCTTGCCAGGTTCAGCCACGCGAGGCCCACGTTGGTGGCCACGCCGCGCCGGTTGTGGCCGACGCAGACGGCGAGCAGATAGACGTCGTTCTTGTCGGACAGCAGCGCGGCGTCGGTCAGCGTGCCGGGCGTGACGACGCGCACGACTTTACGTTCGACCGGCCCTTTCGAGGTGGCCGGATCGCCGATCTGTTCGCAGATGGCGACCGATTCGCCAAGCTTCACCAGCTTGGCCAGATACTGTTCGACGGCGTGATGCGGCACGCCGGCCATCTTGATCGGGTTACCCGCCGACGCGCCACGCTGCGTCAGCGTGAGATCGAGCAGACGTGCGGCTTTCTCCGCATCGTCGAAAAACAGCTCGTAGAAATCGCCCATCCGGTAGAACACGAGCGTGCCCGGATGATCCGCCTTGATGCGCAGGTATTGCTGCATCATCGGCGTATGTTGTGCGACGTCATTGGCCGCTGCGGTTTGAATGCCCATCCTGAGTGTCTTCTTGCGTTAGCTGTTCAGGGCGTGAGTTTAACCCGTTGCCGCGCCGAATGAACCCTGGCCGGATGGCCAATCGGCGCGGAGCGGTCGCCCGTCGGTTCGGCACGTCTGTGTACTTCAGCGTCCACCCAACCAAAACTTTTGGGACGCTTTGTCGAATTCCGCTTTGACCGTTCGTCGACATGGTGAAAACCGGGCAACCAGCTGGCCCGCCCAACGACCCTTACAGGAGAGAAGTCATGACACGGTATCTGGTTGCGATTTACCGTCCCGACGACTACGACCCGTCCGTCGAGGACGAAGCGATGTCCCGCGAGATCGACGCGCTCAACGACGAGATGAAGGCTGCCGGTGTCAGGACCTTCGTGGGCGGCCTGCGCCCGCCGGGCAGCGCGAGGTCGCTGCGCGTACAGCCCGATGGCAAGCTGCGCATCACCGACGGCCCGTACCTGGAGACCAAGGAACTCGTGGGCGGTTTTTGGGTTCTGGAAGCCGCGGACCTGGACGAGGCGCTGGCCTGGGGGCGCAAGGCCGCCGTCGCCTGTCGGGCGTCGGTCGAGGTACGCCCGTTTCACTGACGGAGAGCGGCTTGTGGACAGACGGCACCTGTCCGCATCGAAAGTGACGGCCAAACTGAGACGGACGGTCAAGCGCATCGAGCAAAGCCTGAAACAATTGCGCTGGTCTTCGCCCGGTTCGAATCCGCCACGCAATCAACATGATCTCTCTTCCGCTTTCCGACTCCGCATGGAGTCGCGTCGAACATCTGTTCCCCGACGTATCGGCTGGTCGTGGTCGGCCGAGGCGTAATGAGCGCGACATTCTCAATGCAATTCTATGGTTGCAGCAGACCGGCGAAAAATGGCATCGATTGCCCGGCACCTTTCCGCCTCAACAAACCTGTTATCAGCGTTACATCTTATGGAAAAAGCTGGGCATCCTGCTTCAGGTCGCCGCTTTACTCGATGCGGCGGAACAGGATGCATCGCCGGCTTCGTCCGAAGGGTTCGACCGAGGCGATAGCGGCTGTTCGGCTATCGCTTCCACCCGCGCGGGCGCTCGCCCCTGAGCGTCACGAATTTCGCTGCGCGACCTCACATTCACGCCACGCGACCTATACTTTCACAGTCATTTCGTTAGCGACAAGGAGGCGCAATCGCAGGACCCCTGATTACTTTCGTATGAGGAGAACATCATGACGCGCAAGTACATCGATTGCCGGGAATTCCCGAGCGAAATGAACTGTTCTATCGCGCTATCCGCGGATTCCGAAAGCGAGTTGCTGGAGGCGGCCGTACAGCATGCGGTTACGGTTCACAAGCATGCCGATTCGCCGGAACTGCGTTCACAACTGAAGACGCTATTTCATGACGGCACGGCGCCCGTGGACGCACCCCGTCAAGCGTAATTTTGTCGGCCCCCTGGACGAAGACGAAGTCTTCAGGATGTCGAAATTCCCCTGAGAATTGGAGCAAATATTGGCGGCGTACCAGGAGGTGTTTCATGGCCAAGTTGTCCAGCAATGCGATTGAAGAACTGAAAGTTGCGACGAGAGGGCAGGTGCTGCTGCCTGCCGATGCCGGTTTCGACGAAGCACGTCATATCTGGAATGCGATGATCGATCGTTGCCCGGCAATGATCGTGCGCTGTGCGGGCGTGGCCGATGTCCGACGCGCGGTGGCCTTCGCGCGCGATAACGACCTGCTGCTGGCGGTGCGCGGCGGCGCGCATAACATCGCGGGCAGCGCCGTCTGCGACGACGGGCTGGTGATCGACCTGTCGCCGATGAAATCAGTCCGGATCGATCCCCTTGCGCGTCGCGCCTATGTCGAACCGGGCGCCACGCTGGCCGATTTCGACCACGAAGCGCAGGCTTTCGGTCTGGCGACACCGCTCGGGATCAATTCGACGACTGGCGTCTCGGGCTTGACGCTCGGCGGTGGATTCGGTTGGCTCAGCCGCAAATACGGGATGACGGTCGACAATCTCGTCTCGGCGGATGTCGTCACGGCGGACGGGGAACGGGTCCGTGCCGCTGCCGATGCGCATGAGGACCTGTTCTGGGCGATTCGCGGCGGCGGCGGCAATTTCGGCGTCGTCACGATGTTCGAATTCGGACTGCATCCGGTCGGGCCGGAGGTGTACGGCGGTCTCGTCGTATTGCCGTTGGAACAGGCGAAAGAGGCGCTCAGGAAATATCGCGCGGCAACCGCCGATATGCCGGACGAACTCTCCGTATGGGCGGTGCTGCGCCTCGCGCCACCGCTGCCGTTCCTGCCGCCGGAGGTCCATGGCAAACCGATCATCGCTTTTGCAAGCTGCTACGTCGGCGCAGTTGCCGACGGCCCTGGCGCGCTCGAGGTCGTGCGGCGCTTCGGCACCCCGTACGGCGAGCATCTCGGCCCGATGCCGTATGCGATGTGGCAGCAGGCATTCGACCCACTGCTGACACCCGGTGCACGCAACTACTGGAAATCGCACAATCTGGCGGAGTTGCCGGACGGCTTGGTGGACGTGCTGATTGACGCCATTGGCAAGCTGCCGTCGCCGCAATGCGAAATCTTCTTCGGTCTGATCGGGGGGCAAACAGCCTCTGTTCCGGTTGAGGCCACGGCCTATCCGAGTCGTAACACGAAATACGTCATGAACGTGCACGGACGCTGGAGCGACGCGAGGGAAGACGAGCGGTGTGTCGGCTGGGCGCGCGATTTCTTCGAGGCGGCTGCGCCTTTTGCGCTGGGCAGCGTGTACGTCAACTTCCTGACGCAGGACGAGAGCGAGCGGATCGGTGCGGCCTATGGTCCGAACTACGACCGTCTGGTCGCGGTGAAGACCCGATACGACCCGCACAACCTGTTCCGGCATAACCAGAACATCAAGCCTTCTGCGTCATAGCGGGCGCCTGGTGCGCACCCGTCGTCCACGATCCGGCATGCCAGGCGCGCGTCGTCACCGAAACGCGCGCGTTTCCTGCCGGCGTTACGGGGAAAGGTGCGCCTACCCATGAAAACGAAAAATCGCATTGAATGCGTCTATTGATGCAGAACGGGATCGCAGCACGCGCCAGGGCGTGGGGCGCCGGGCCTGCGCGAACCCGATTAGCGATGCGCGCGCATGTAGGCCTCGATTGCCGTCACGGCCGCGCGAACGTGCGGCTGCTTGCGCAGATCGCGGTGATAGACCAGATAGAACGGCTGAGTGGGGCCCACGATATCCGTTTCGACGCGAATGAGGTCGGTGTTTCGTGGGTCTTTCTCGAGGAATGCAGCAAGGCCCGCGCCTTGACGAACCGCTTCCACGATGGCTTCCATCGAACTTGAGCGGAACGCGAACCGCGTCGCGCCAAGCGTGCGCATCCATTGCTCGTGCGGCAGTCCTTTCCAGCGCTCGTCGAGTCCGACAAACGGATGCACCGACGCCTCACCCTTGCCGAGCCGACGCGTAGGCAGATGGCGCCGCACATAGTCTGAGGACGCGAACAGCGCGAACCGGAAACTGGCCAGGTGCTTTTCCACCAGCACATTCGACGTGGAGCGCGTGAGGCGAACGGCGATGTCGGCCTCACGCGCGGCCACATCGGCCATCCGGTTCTCTCCCACCAGTTCCAGATCGACCAGGGGATACGCCTCGCGGAACGCGAGCAGCGAGCGGGCGAGCGTGTGGGCCATGCCATCCGGCACGCTGATCCGCAGCGTCCCGGCCAGCATGGTTTGATCGCGGCGCAGCGCATCGAGTCCGTGCGCCAGCCCTTCGGCGAGCCGCACCATCCGCAACGCCTCCGGCTTCAACTCCGTGCCCGACTGGCTGCGATACACCAACTGGCAGCCCATCGCAGCTTCCAGCGCATCCAGCCGGCGTGCGGTTGTCGAGGTCGAAAGGCCTAGCGCCTTGCCCGCGGCGAGCAGGCTCCCGGCTCGATGCACCGCCAGAAGAATACGCAGATCGTCCCAGGAAAGTGTTTCCATATATGGGCATCAGCTTACCGTGATATTCCGTATACAGGAACATCCGGGATGCGCAAACTTGACCCATGAAAATCATTCTGATTGGTGCGGGGCGGATCGGCAGCGCCGTGGCCTTCTGCCTAGCCAAAGCCGGCCATGACGTCGCAGTCGTGGCGCGAGGTGCGCGTCTCGCCGCGCTGAGTCGCGACGGCGCAATCGTCGCCGTTGACGGGCAACGCATGCCGGTCAAGGTCGAGGCGGCGTTCGATCCGGCCATCCCCTACGATCTGGCGATCGTCACCGTCCCCGAACACCAGCTCGCCCCGCTTCTGCCGGCGTTATCGGCGAGCCGCGCGAACACCATCCTGCTGATGTTCAATACGTTTCAAGGCACCGAACCCTATCGGACCCTCGTAGGCGCCGAACGCTTCGCCTTCGGGTTCCCGAATATGTCGGCTTATCTGGTGGACCAGCGGCTACGCTTTCGGGTGGATGGCCCCGGCATGGTAACGACGATGTCAAACGCCGTGCTGGCGAAACGCTTCAAGGAGGCCGGGATGCCGTGCGAGGTGGAGGACGACATGGACGCATTCCTCCGAAGTCACGTCGCGCTTGTGGTGCCGCTTTTTCTCGCGGCATTGCTCACGTGGCGGCGAGCTACCCAGCTCACATGGTCCGAGGCAAGACAGCTTGAGGTTGCATGGACGGAAGGTTTCGAACTGGTCCGCGGTCTGGGCCACACGCCGAAGCCTCGCGTGCTCGCGACGCTTTTGCATATGCCGTCGTTCGCGCGCACGGGTGTGTTGTGGCTTCTGAGTCGCTCGCGGCCCGTCAAGGATCTCGGTGAGTTCGGCCCAACGGAGACGCGCGCGCTGATCGATGCGATGGCGGCAGCCGGGCCCGGCAAAACCCCGCGCTTGCTGGCGCTTCGACCTTAGCTTGCGAAGGGCGGCTAGCCATTCTCAACGCGCCATCGATGAACGGAGTGGGCGAATGTCCCTTGAGGGTCTTCTCGCGTTAGCTGTTCAGGTCGAGGCTTTAGCGCGTACTCCGATGCATCCTCATTCCTCGAGCATCGCCCGCATATCGACGGTGCGCGCATTCGTGTTGCTACGGCGTTTCGCCATCCACATCATGAAGGTGATGAAGCTGCCGAACACCACGATGATCCAGGGCACCGGCAGCTTCGCCGTGAGCAGAATCGCATAGAGACCCAGCATCAGCAGCACCGCCAGATTCTGGTTGAAATTCTGCACGGCGATGGAATGCCCCGCGGACAGCAACGTCGCGCCGCGATGCTGCAGCAGGGCATTCATCGGCACAATGAAAAATCCCGACAGCGCGCCGAGCAGGATCATCAGCGGATAGGCGAGCACGATATAGATCGGCGCCACAAACGGACCGACGCGAATGCCCATGCCCGGTGGAAACAGTCCCTTGCTGTAGAACGCCATGGCGATTGCGACCGCGCCGGTAATGATGCCGACCGGCAGCACCTTCAGCGAACTGCGCAGCGGCACCAGCGTCGCGGCGGCGGCCGCGCCGACGGCGATGCCGAGCCCCGTGATGCCCTGCATGACGGCCGCCTTCGAGAGCGACAACCCAAGGTTCACGTCGGCCCACTTCAGCACCAGCAACTGCAGCGTCACCGCGCCGCCCCACATCAGCGTGGTCACCCACAGCGCGATCTGCGCGAGCTTGTCGGCCCACAGCACGTTGAAGCAATGCGTGAAATCGCCGACCAGCTTCTTCGGTTCCTTGAGGCGGTTCGGATAGCGCGCGCCCGTATCGGGGATGCCCACGTTGATGACGGCGGCGATCGCATAGGTCAGCATGACGGCGAGCATCGCCAGGTCGGCCGCGGAACGGATCAGCGGCAGGTGCGCGTGCGCGACAAAGTGAGTCGCATAGGTGCTGATCAGCGCGCCGCCGAGCATGGTGCCGACGATCGTCGACAGCACGGTGGCGGACTCGAGCCACGCGTTCGCCGCGACCAGCCGGTCGGCGGGCAGCAATTCAGTCAGGATGCCGTATTTGGCGGGGGAGTAGGCCGCCGCGCCGAAGCCGACCACGCCATAGGCGATCATCGGATGCACGCCGGCGATCATCATCAGGCAGCCGCTCGCCTTGAGCGCGTTCGAGACGAACATCACATGGCGTTTTTGCAGCGCATCGGCGAACGCACCGACGAACGGCGCCAGCAGCACGTACGACACTGTGAAGAAAATCTGCAGCATGGGCGTGACCCAGGCCGACGAGCGGATCACCGAGAGCAGTGCAATCGCCGCGATCAGCAGCGCATTGTCGGCGAGCGATGACACGAACTGCGCCGCGATGATCGTATAGAAGCCTTTTTTCATTAAGCAGTTCGGGATGCTGCGCGGGATCTCGCGCCGGATTGGATGACAGCGTGTACGACGGTGCGACGAAAATCGAGTCCGGCGCGGCCTGTGGCTTTGTAGCATGAAGCGGCGTTGCATGCAGGGGCGCCGCGCAGGCACTCCGGCATGCAAGCATTTGGGCCGGTACCGTTGCCAAGCGCTATCGGCCATCGGCTACCGGCCGCCGGTGCCAGGTGCCAGGTGCCAACAAAAAAGCGGCCGAAGCCGCTTTGCACCCGTTGCAGCCTTACGCCGCTTGCTGCCTGGTACGGCTGTAGCGCGAGAGGATCGGCACCATCTGGGCGTACAGCTTCGGATTGCCCGCGACGATTTCGCCGATGTGCAGGAAGTCCGAGTCGCCCGTGTAGTTACCCACCAGACCGCCCGCTTCGGTGATCAGCAGGCTGCCGGCAGCCATGTCCCATGCGTGCAGGCCCTGTTCGAAGAAGCCGTCCAGGCGGCCCGCGGCGACGTTCGCCAGATCCAGCGCAGCCGCGCCCGGGCGGCGCAGGCCGGCGCAGGCTTCGGTCATTTCCTTGAAGAGGCGGCCGTAGGCGTCGAGGCCGTCGGTTTCGCGGAACGGGAAGCCCGTGCCGATCAGGCCGTCGGCCAGACGGTCGCGACGGCCCACACGGATGCGGCGGTCGTTCAGGAACGCGCCGCGGCCGCGCGAGGCGGTGAACAGGTCGTTGCGGTTCGGATCGTAGACGACGGCTTGCGTCACGATGCCCTTATGCGCCAGAGCGATCGACACGCAGTAGTACTGGAAGCCGTGGATGAAGTTCGTGGTGCCGTCGAGCGGGTCGATGATCCACTGGTACTCGGACTCGTTGTCCGACTTGCCGGATTCTTCGGCGAGGATGGCGTGATCGGGGTAGGCGGTCTTCAGCGTGTCGATGATTGCCGCTTCCGATGCCTTGTCGACCTCCGTGACGAAATCGTTGTGTTGTTTCTTGCTGACCTGGACCAGGTCGAGATCGAGCGAGGCCCGGTTGATGATCTGCGCGGCGCGGCGGGCGGCCTTGACGGCGATGTTGAGCATGGGATGCATGAGCCTGGATCCTTGTGCCGGGGCAGCGCGGCTGCTTACCGGTAATGAGCTGAAAATGAACTGGATATCAGTTGAAACAGCGCAGCTGAAACAACACGGAACGACCGCTGGACAGGCGTTCCGTCGACGGAGACGAATTGGATAAGAACGAGGCGCTGGTACGAAACTGGCGCGAATAGCCGTGATTTTACCCGACTCCGGGGTTCTCCGGCAGCACGCCGCGCGATGCCGGTAGGTTCGCGAGCCGGTTGGCGCTACCATACGGTCTTTAGCTCCCCATTTTCATCGTGGCCAACACCCACACGCCCCACACTCCGCCTTCGTCCGAACTCTGCGCGCCGGACAGCGCCGCGCCCGTGCGCGGCGGTTTTACCTCGACCCGCTTCGTGCTCGTCGAGCCCAGCCATCCCGGCAACGTAGGGGCGGCGGCGCGGGCGCTGAAAACAATGGGTTTTTCACGCCTCGTGCTGGTCGCGCCGCGCGTGCCGCATGTGCAGTCCGATCCCGAGGCGATCGCCATGGCCAGCGGTGCGGACGACGTGCTGGCCGGCGCACACATCGTGCCGACGCTGGCGGATGCGCTCAATGGCGTCTCCTGGTCGGTGGCGCTGACGGCGCGCTCGCGCGAATACGGGCCGCCCCAGCTTGTGCCGCGCGCGGCCGCCGCGCACGCGCGCGAGCACGCGGTGCATGGCGAGATTGCGCTGGTGTTCGGCAATGAGCGGACCGGTTTGTCGAACGAGGACGTCGAGCGGTGCAGCGCGCTCGCGCATATTCCGGCCAATCCGGCCTACAGCTCGCTCAATCTGGCGCAGGCCGTGCAGGTGCTGGCGTACGAGTTGCGCCTCGCGTATCTCGGTCTGGGCGGTGGTACTGGCGCGCCTGCAGGCAACGGCCGCGGCGTCGAAGGGCAGGGCGCGGCGGCCGCTTCGCTCGCGCAGAGCGACGACATCGAAGGCATGTACGCGCACCTGGAAGACGCACTCGTCGCGCTCGAGTTTCTCGATCCGGCCAATCCGAAGAAGCTGATGTCGCGTCTGCGGCGCCTGTTCGCCCGCTCCGGGCTCGAACGCGAAGAGGTCAACATCGTGCGCGGGATCGCCAAGCACATCCTGCTGAAGGTGAAGCAGCCGGACGACGGCACGCCCTGAAGCCGGCTTGGGTTCGTGCGGATGCCCCGTTGCCGACCTTGCCGGCAACGGGGGCATCCGGCAGCTTTCGCACAATCGCCCTACAATCCTCGAAATCCTATAAGCAAAGCTGCCGGTCTGCTAACCGGCAGTGTTCCGTCGTGCGCCGTCAGGCGGCGACGGTTTCCCGTCCCTACGAAAGCGTCACTGCCATGTTCACGAGACTTCGCGAAGACATTGCCACGATCCGCGAGCGCGATCCCGCCGCCCGCAGCGCCTGGGAAGTGCTCACGTGTTATCCGGGCCTGCATGCGCTCGTGCTGCACCGGCTGGCGCACGCCTTGTGGCGGGGCAAACGCCGCTGGCTGGCGCGCTGCGTGTCGCAGACGGCGCGTTTTCTGACGGGCATCGAGATCCACCCGGGCGCGACAGTCGGCCGCCGCGTGTTTATCGATCACGGTATGGGCGTGGTGGTCGGCGAGACGGCGGAAATCGGCGACGACTGCACGATCTATCAGGGTGTGACGCTCGGCGGCACTTCGCTGACGCGCGGGGCCAAGCGGCATCCGACGCTCGAGCGCGGCGTGATTGTCGGTGCGGGCGCCAAGGTGCTCGGCGGCTTTACGATCGGCGCGGAGGCAAAAATCGGTTCGAACGCGGTGGTCGTCAAGCCGGTGCCGGCAGGCGGCACGGCGGTGGGCAATCCGGCGCGCGTGATCGTGCCGGCGGCGGTGCCGGTGACGGCCACGGCCGGCTGTGATGCAAAGCCCGCGCCGGAGCGTGCCGCATTCTGCGCGTATGGCATCACGCCGAACGCGGACGATCCGGTGTCGCTCGCCATCCACGGCCTGATCGATCAGGCAGCGAACCAGTCGCAACGCATCGACGAGATCGTCGCCGCGCTGGAGCGGCTCGGCACCCGCCTCGAGGCGCTGCAAGGCGCGGACGCGGCGCTGCTCGATTTGCGGCGTTTGTCCGCGGCGATTGCAGGGAAAGCAGAGGGTGTGGCGCTCGAACGCTGAGGGCGTGGGCGGTACCCGTCCGTTAGCGCAATGAACAGGTCAACGCGCGCCGCCGCCGTCAATCGAGCGGCAATGCCCGGAGTCCGTCGGCGTCGATGCGCAGATAGCCGCCACGGTGCTCGCCGTGGTCGAAATCCCAGTCGGGCAGCACCCAGCGCGTGCCGCCGGGCTCGCGATGGCGAGCCGGCCGGTGCGTGTGGCCATGCACGAGGGTTGTTGTCCCGCTCTCCTTGAACAGCGCGGCCACGCCTTCGGGCGTCACGTCATACTTGGGCGACACCGGCCGCGAGCGGCCTTCCTGGCTCGCCGAACGCATCCGTTCCGCGAGCGCCCGGCGCCATCTGAACGGCGAGGCGAGAAACAGCATCTGGGCGAAACGGCAGCGCGCGAAACGGCGAAACCGCAGATAGGCGCGATCCGCCGTGCAGAGTGCGTCGCCGTGCGCGAGCGTGATGCGCGTGCCGAACGCGGTGATCACGAACGGATCGGGCAACCAGATTGCACCGGCCGCTTTCATGAAGCGCTTGCCGAGCAGGAAATCGCGATTGCCGTGCATGATGTAGAGCGCGATGCCGCGCTCGGACAGCGTGTGCATCAATGCCGCCATGCGCGCGACGAACGGCTCGCTCAGCATGTCGTCGCCGATCCAGTACTCGAACAGGTCGCCGAGAATGAAAACGGAATCGGCTTCTTCCGCGGTGACGCGCACGAAGTGTTCGAACGCGGCGACCGTGTGCGGGATCGTCTCGCTCAGATGCAGATCCGAAATGAAGAACAGCGGGCGTGCGCCATGCGGGCGTTTGCCCTCGCCAGGCACGCCCGCGGCGACGCTTCGCAGCGGCGTTTCTTGCAGCATTGAAGGGTGCCTGATTTGAATTGCTGTGAGTGCGCGGTCTTTTGATCCGGCGAGGCAAGCGCCGGCCGGATCAAAAGACCGTACCACGCGCAGGTTGGCCCGGCTCGCGCCGGACCCAACCCAGCGAGTCATGCTGTGCCTTAGCGCCGACAGCACGGCCGGCGCACAGCCCAATGCCTACGCGACTTACTCGACGATAACCGCTTTCTCGATGATCACGTCGTCGGCCGGCACGTCCTGATGGAAGCCCTTCGAACCGGTCTTCACCTTCTTGATCTTTTCGACGATGTCGAGACCGTCCACCACCTTGCCGAACACCGCGTAACCCCAGCCTTGCGGCGTCGGCGACGAGTGGTTCAGGAAGTCGTTGTCGTTGACGTTGATGAAGAATTGCGCCGTCGCCGAATGCGGGTCGTTGGTGCGTGCCATCGCGATCGAGCCGTTGACGTTCTTCAGGCCGTTGTTCGCTTCGTTGGTGATCGGCGCTTCGGTCGGCTTTTGCTTCATGCCGGGTTCGAAACCGCCGCCCTGGATCATGAAGCCGTCGATCACGCGGTGGAACACCGTGTTGTCGTAGTGACCGGCCTTCACGTAGTTGAGGAAGTTCTCAACCGACTTCGGTGCTTTCTCGGCGTCCAGTTCGAGTTTGATGACGCCGTGATTCGTGTGCAGTTCGACCATGATGGAATCCTTTGATGAACAGGTGGGTGGAAGGCGCGGCGCATCGCATGGAGTGGATGGGGCCGCGCCGGGGCATGCATGGCGCAGGGGGCGGCGATCGCCAGGATCGCCGGGGCGTGCACCTGCTAGTTTACTTGCTGACGACGGTCGCCGATTCGATCACGATCGGCGTTTGCGGCACGTCGGCCATCGGGCCGCGCGTGGTGGTGGGCGTGCCTTCGATCTTCTTCACGACATCCATGCCGGCGGTCACCTTGCCGAACACGGCGTAACCATTGCCGTCCTGGCCCGGATAGTCGAGGCCGGCGTTATCCGCGGTGTTGATGAAGAATTGCGCCGTGGCCGAATCCGGGTCGCTGGTGCGCGCCATCGCGATCGTGCCGACTGCGTTCTTCAGGCCGTTGCGGCTCTCAAGCGGGATCGGCGCGCGCGTCGGCTTTTCCGCGTAGCTCTGCGTGAAGCCACCGCCCTGGATCATGAAGCCGGGAATCACGCGGTGGAAAATCGTGCCGCTGTACTGGCCGGCCTTCACGTAGTCGAGGAAGTTCGCGACCGTCTTCGGCGCCTTCTCGGGGTACAGCTCGACGCGGATGTCGCCGTCCGTGGTCTTGAAGAGGACGGACGGATGCGCAGCCGGCGTAGCGGACTGGGCAAAAGCGGGTGCGTTCGCGATCAGGGCGGCGCTACCGAGCGCCAGCATCAACCATTTCATGAAGATCCTCAGGGTGGAAAAAAACGTTGGCGATCAGTGGGCTTATTGCGACGGCGCCATATACGGCGGCTGGGCGAGCGAACCGTTCGGGCCGCCGAACTGGAAGCTCGGCGATTCCGTAATGTTCGAGGTGGCGCGGTTCGTGTAGTCGTCCGGCGCGGCAACCTTCTTGACCGGCTTCTCGCTGCTCTTCGGCGGCGAGATGATCTTCTGGATATCCGCGAGGCGCTGCTGCGTCGGACCGGTGGCCTGGCCGAGGTCGTGCGCGCGCTGGTAGGCCGAGTCGGCGAGGCGCAGATACAGGTCGCCGAGATTTTCGTAGGCGAGACCGTAGTTGGGGTTTGCCTTGGTCGCGGTTTCGAGTGCTTCGCGGGCTTCCGTATAGCGGCCGTGCTTCGCGTACAGCGCAGCCAGGTTGTTGTACGGCTCAGGCAATTCCGGGTAAGTCTGCGTCAGCGCGATGAAAGCGTTGATCGCTTCGTCGTCGCGGTTCAGGTGAGCCAGGATGGTGGCGCGCTTGAACTGCGCCTGTGCGTCGCGCGGATTCGAGGCAATGCGTGCGTCGAGTTGCGTGAGCGCGGCGTTCCAGTTTTTTTGCTCGATCGAGGTGTCGATTTCCGGTGTGCCGTCGCGCACGGCCGGGCCTTGCGCCGTGACGGGCGTCTTCTGCGCATACGCGGAGGCGCCCGGCAATAGCATGACAGCGAGGCCGCACAGGGCCGTCGCGGCGAGGGTCGCGGCGCTTCGCGCGCGGCCGCTGGAAGGTTTCATAGGCTCAGGTCTGGATGTTATACTCCGACCCATTCTAACAAAAGGTCTGCGCGTTCCGTCGAACCACAGACTGTCTTTTCGCCACTCGTGGTCGTCTCCGCCTTGATCGCAGCCTGACCGCCGCATTAGGTGCACCGGTTTGCTGCTGTTGTATGTGCCATACCCGCCATGCCTGTTTTGTCTGGAGCGGGCACGGCGCGCACGAAACACATTGCGGATTTCTTTCGGCCCACGCATCGTCTCTATGGAATCACTGCGCATCTACAACACGCTCGCGCGTGACAAGCAAACTTTCGTGCCGCTGCAAGAGGGCGTCGTACGGATGTACGTCTGCGGGATGACGGTGTATGACTACTGTCATATCGGTCACGCACGCGTGATGGTTGTGTTCGACATCGTGCAGCGTTGGCTGCGTACGCTCGGCTACAACGTGACCTACGTGCGCAATATTACCGATATCGACGACAAGATCATCCGCCGCGCGGTCGAGAACGGCGAGACGATCAAGTCGCTGACCGATCGCTTCATCGCGGCGCTGCATGAAGATGCGGACGCACTCGGCATCGAGCGGCCCGACCGCGAACCGCGCGCCACGGACTATATTCCGCAGATGCTCGGCATGATTGAAAAGCTCGAGGCCAACGGCTACGCGTATCAGGCCGGTGACGGCGACGTGAATTACGCCGTGCGCAAATTTTCTGGTTACGGCAAGCTATCGGGCAAATCGCTCGAAGACCTGCGGGCCGGCGAGCGTGTCGCGGCTAACGACGCGAAGCTGGATCCGCTGGATTTTGTCCTGTGGAAACAGGCCAAGCCCGAGGAGCCGGCGGACACGGGTTGGGATTCGAAATACGGGCGCGGCCGTCCAGGTTGGCACATTGAATGCTCGGCGATGGGCTGCACGTTGCTCGGCGACCATTTCGACATTCATGGCGGCGGGCAGGACCTGCAGTTTCCGCACCACGAAAACGAAATCGCGCAAAGCGAAGGCGCGACAGGTCAAACGTTTGTCAATTACTGGATGCACAACGGCTACGTTCAGATCGACAATGAGAAGATGTCGAAGTCGCTCGGCAACTTCTTTACGATCCGCGAAGTGCTGGCGCAGTACGATGCCGAAGTCGTGCGCTTTTTCATTGCGCGAGCGCACTACCGTTCGCCGCTGAACTATAGCGACACGCATATCGACGACGCGCGCAACGCTCTCACGCGCCTGTACACGTCGTTGAAGGATGTGACGCCGGACGAGGCCGAACTCGACTGGAACGAAGCGCACGCGCAGCGTTTTCGCGCGGCGATGAACGACGACTTCAACACGCCGGTGGCAGTGTCGGTGCTGTTCGAGTTGGCAAGTGAGGTCAATCGCACGCGCGATGCCGCGCTGGCCCGACAACTGCGTGCGCTTGCGCGCATCGTCGGACTGCTCGGCCGTGAGCCGCGTGCGTTCCTGCAGCAGGCTGCGGGCAGCGCGAGTGAAGGCGCGCTCGGCGCCGCCGCGATCGAAGCAAAGATCGCCGCGCGCGTGGCCGCCAAGCAGGCGAAGGACTATGCGGCAGCAGACCGGATTCGGGCCGAATTGCTCGAAGCCGGCGTTGCACTTGAAGACAAACCCGGCGGGTTGACCGAGTGGCGGCGCGTGTGAGCGCACCTCGTACTTCCCTTTGATCGACTCGCCAGGCAGGAGGCAGGATGGCAACGGCCACGAAGACGCTGGCTAAACGGGCTGCGTCTCAAACAGGCGCGGCAGCCGCAGTGAAATCGACGCGCACGCGCAGCGGCAGCGCGGCGAAAGCAGCGTCGGCATCGCCGGCATTGGCTAAGGTCGCCGGCAAGACAGGCAGTACCGCAAAAAAGACCGCCGTGAAGCGCGCGCTCAACGGTGCGTCTGCGCATGCGCCGAAGCTCGCCAAGGGGGCGAAAGCGCCGCGCGTGTCGCGTGCGAAACATCATGGCGGTAACGGCGCCGTGCCGGCCGAACGCGTCGACGACGCGCAGGAACTCGCGCGCGATGATCTGCATGAGGGCGAAGTTGTCCGCAAGACGCGTGTCCTCGACGATGCGGATGTCGCCGTGGCGGTGCAGGTGGGCGGCCTGACGCCGGAAGTCACGCGCCCTGCGTACTGGGACAAGGCCTGCGCCGATCTCGTCAAGCGCGACCGCATCCTCAAGAAACTGATTCCGAAATTCGGTCCGGTGCATCTGCTGAGCCGCGGCGATCCGTTCGTCACGCTCGCGCGTTCCGTCGTGGGACAGCAAATCTCGGTGGCCTCGGCGCAGGCTGCGTGGCAGCGTGTCGAAAGCGCCTGTCCGAAGCTCGTGCCGCAGCAGTTCATCAAGCTCGGCCAGGACAAGCTGATGGCATGCGGCCTGTCGAAGCGCAAGGCGGAATACATTCTCGATCTGGCCGAGCACTTCGTTTCCGGTGCGTTGCACGTGGGCAAGTGGACCTCGATGGAAGACGAGGCGGTGATCGCCGAGCTCACGCAGATCCGCGGCATCGGCCGCTGGACCGCGGAGATGTTTCTGATCTTCAATCTGTCGCGCCCGGACGTTCTGCCGCTCGACGACCTCGGCCTGATCCGCGCAATCAGCCTCAACTATTTCAGCGGCGAACCGGTGACGCGCAGCGAAGCGCGCGAGGTGGCCGCGAACTGGGAACCGTGGCGTACGGTCGCAACCTGGTATATGTGGCGTAGTCTGGATCCGTTGCCGGTGGATTATTGAGCGCCCAAGCCTGACGCTTCGCGCCAGGCCCCACAAGGGGGCGGTAAGCGAACTTGGGGCGGCCCGGCGTTTTCTTGCGGAATCTAGTTTGATGTGATGCTGCCTCTATGCTATCGATTTTTATGAGTCGATAGTTTCGAGGTAGTTTTGACAGCGGCGGTCGCGGTTAGAATACGCGCTGCCTGGTAAGTCCAAGGATTAAAACCAATGAAGACCACTTTTCTGGATTTCGAGCAGCCGATCGCGGAACTCGAAGCGAAGATCGAAGAATTGCGCTTCGTGCAGGACGATTCGGCCGTCGATATTTCGGAAGAAATCGAGCGGCTGTCCAAGAAGAGTCAGCAGCTCACCAAGGATCTCTACGCCAACCTGTCCCCGTGGCAGGTTTCGCAAATTGCCCGTCATCCGCAGCGCCCATACACGTTCGATTACGTGGCCGAACTGTTCACCGATTTCCACGAACTGCACGGCGACCGTGCGTTCGCGGACGATCTGGCGATTGTCGGCGGCTTTGCGCGTTTCAACGGTCAGGCATGCATGGTGATCGGCCACCAGAAGGGGCGCGACACCAAGGAGCGCTCGCTGCGCAACTTCGGCATGCCGCGTCCGGAAGGCTATCGCAAGGCCGAACGGTTGATGCGTCTCGCCGAAAAATTCGGCTTGCCGCTCTTCACGTTTATCGACACGCCGGGCGCTTATCCCGGCATCGGCGCGGAAGAGCGCGGCCAGTCGGAAGCCATTGGCCGCAATCTGTACGTGATGGCCGAACTGAAAACGCCGATCATCTCGACGATCATCGGTGAAGGCGGTTCGGGCGGCGCGCTGGCTATCGCCGTGGGCGACAGTGTGCTGATGCTGCAATTCTCGACCTACTCGGTGATCTCGCCGGAAGGCTGCGCGTCGATTCTGTGGAAGAGCGCGGCGAAGGCGCCGGAAGCGGCCGAAGCGCTGGGCCTCACCGCGCATCGTCTGAAGGCGCTCGGCCTGATCGACAAGATCGTCAACGAGCCGCTCGGCGGCGCGCATCGCGATCCGAAGGGCATGGCCGCCATGTTGCGCCGCGCGCTGGCCGATTCGCTGCGTCAGTTCCAGGGCATGAGCGTTCCGGACCTGCGTCAACGCCGCTTCGACCGGCTGATGTCGTACGGCAAGTTCAAGGAAACGACGCCGGGCGTATAAGCCGGCCGTACTCCACACTCCAGGGCGCTTAGCGCCGCCGCGCCGTGACCCACCCCGCTGACTCTCCCGCCGACCGCCTCGTTCTCGAGGCGGTCGGCGCAGCGCTTTCTGCGCTGTCTCCGTCTGCTCGCTCCGGGCATGCGGCAGACGCACGCGTGGCGATCGCATTCAGCGGCGGTATCGACTCCAGCGTATTGCTCGACGCCGCGGTGCGCGTCGCCGGCCCGTCGCGTTGCATCGCGCTGCATGTTCATCACGGTCTCAGTCCTCACGCCGATCACTGGCTCGCGCACTGCGAGGCGTTCGCGCGCGAGCGTGGCATCGCGTTTGCGGCAGAGCGTGTCGAGGTTGTGTGCGAGGCGGGCGTGAGCGTCGAGGCGGCTGCGCGCGAGGCGCGTTATCGTGCGCTCGACGCGTTGTGTGCGCAGCACGGCGCGAGCACGCTGTGGCTCGCGCAGCATGCCGACGATCAGGCCGAAACGGTGCTGCTGCAGTTGCTGCGCGGAGCCGGGCTGGCCGGTCTTGCCGCGATGGCCCACGAGTACTTGCCCGCCGGCGCTACGGTGACGCGCGTGCGGCCGCTGCTGCGATTGTTGCGCGCGCAACTAGAGCAGTACGCGGCGGGGCGAGGGCTGAAGTGGGTCGACGACGAATCGAATGCGGATACCCGCTATGCACGCAATGCCTTGCGCCATGACGTGCTGCCCACGCTGTCCGTCCATTTTCCGGGCTTTCGCGATGCGCTGGCGCGGACGGCGGGCCATGCGGCGTCCGCGCAACGTCTGCTCGACGAACTGGCGCGTCTCGACATGCAGACCGTCGCGGACGACGTGAGCCACGCGCTTTCACGCGACGCACTGCTCGCACTCGACGACGATCGCGCGCTGAACCTCCTGCGTTTCTGGATGCGCTCAGTAGGGTTGCCGGCGCCATCCACCGCGCGTCTCACGGATGCCTTGCGGCAACTGCGCGAAGCCGGCGAGGGCCACAGCCTGCGCGTCGATCATGCGGGGCAGGCGTTGCGCAGCTATCGCGGGCAGATTTACTGGGAAGCGGGCGACAGCGCCGAGCCCGCCGACGAGACCGCATTCGTTGCGCGTGCTGTGAGCGAGCTTGCCTGGCAGGGCGAAACAATCTGGCGTTTGCCGCAATGGCGCGGCACCTTCGTGTTTGCCGAGTCCGCTGCTGACGACCCTGACGCCGTGCCAGTTGCGCTCCTCAGCACGGCGCCGCTCACGGCGCGCTCGCGCAGCGGTGGCGAGCGCATGCGCAGCAGTGCGCAAGGCCCGGGCCGCACGCTCAAGAACCTGTTTCAGGAGCGCGGCGTGCCGGCGTGGAAGCGCGACGTGCCGCTGCTGTTCGCGGGCGACACGCTGCTGTTCGTGCCGCTGCTCGGCGTGAACCGCGCGGCCTGGCCTACGCCGGACGCCGCCGGCGCAGACGCCGGCACCGGCACTCCCGATGCGAAAGCACGCTACGTGCGGATCGACTGGCGCGACGATCTGCTGATCGCCTGACCGACCGGTCGGGCACTTGCGGCGAAGCTCCGAAATCGCGTCGCAAGACGATCTACGGTGCCTCGGAGCAGGGCGCAACCCCTTGGCGCACAAGCCTTTGCAACGCTCATTGCCGGGTTTTTGGCTTGTCTTTTTGCGCCCGATCGGGTACGTTAACTTGTTTGCCCGAAGCCGCTATTGCCGTCATTTTGATGCGCTTTTGCTGTTTTCCGGCCGTTTTCTGTGTTTCCCGGCGACCATAAGCCACCGGGGAGCCGCCAGCCAGCGGCCTTTGGCGATTCCTCGCGGGCAAATCCGCGCGTGCTGCACGTGCGCTGCATCTACGCCGCTATCCTTCACACTTCGCCGTCGTTCCTGAAACGTTGAGCTCTTGTGCCTTGGTGCGGTCGTCTCCAGCGCGGCAGCGCGGTTACTTCTCCAGTTCAGAACGACAATGGCACTCATCGTACATAAATACGGCGGTACTTCGATGGGCTCGGTCGAGCGCATCAAGAACGTCGCGAAGCGGGTCGCGAAATGGCACAAGGCCGGTCACAAGATGGTCGTCGTGCCCTCGGCGATGTCCGGCGAAACCAACCGCTTGCTCGGCCTCGCGAAAGACATTTCGGCCCAGCCGAGCCCACGCGAGCTCGACATGATTGCCGCCACCGGCGAGCAGGTCAGCTCGGGCCTGCTCGCCATCGCGCTGCAGGAAGCGGGCGTCGACGCGGTCAGCTACGCCGGCTGGCAAGTGCCGGTCAAAACCGACAGCGCCTTCACCAAGGCACGCATTAGCGAAATCGACGGCGAGCGCGTACTGCGCGATCTCGAAGCGGGCAAGGTGGTGGTGATTACCGGCTTCCAGGGTATCGACCCGGAAGGCCATATCACCACGCTCGGCCGCGGCGGTTCGGACACTTCGGCAGTGGCCGTCGCGGCCGCGCTGAAAGCGGACGAGTGCCTGATCTATACGGACGTGGACGGTGTCTACACCACCGACCCGCGCGTGGTTGAAGAAGCGCGTCGGCTCGACCGCGTGACGTTCGAAGAAATGCTGGAGATGGCCAGCCTGGGGTCGAAGGTGTTGCAGATCCGCTCGGTGGAATTCGCCGGCAAATATCAGGTGAAGACGCGTGTCCTGTCGAGCCTGACCGATCCGCTGATCCCGCTCGAAGCCGAAATGACTTCGGGCACCCTGATTACTTTTGAAGAAGACGAGACCATGGAAAAAGCAGTCATCTCGGGCATCGCGTTTCAGCGCGACGAAGCACGTATCGCCGTGATGGGTGTACCCGACAAGCCGGGCATCGCCTACCAGATCCTCGGGCCGGTGGCGGATGCGAATATCGACGTCGACATGATCATCCAGAACCAGAGCGTCGAGGGCAAGACGGCCTTCACGTTCACGGTGGGCCGCGGCGACTATCAGCGCGCCATGGATATCCTCTCGGGCCAGGTGAAGGACCATGTGAAGGCCGAGCAGGTGCTGGGCGACCCGAAGGTGTCGAAGGTCTCGGTGGTCGGCGTCGGCATGCGTTCGCACGTGGGCATCGCGAGCACGATGTTCCGCACGCTGTCGGAAGAGGGCATCAACATCCAGATGATCTCCACCTCCGAAATCAAGATCTCGGTGCTGATCGACGAGAAGTATATGGAGCTCGCCGTGCGCGCGCTTCACAAGGCGTTCGAACTGGATCACGCGTAATTTGCCTTGAAAAGCGGGGCGCATAACGGGGTGTCAACGGTGTGCACGACACCGTCCCGTTTGCGCTTCAGGCGCTGCTTCATGCCTTCGTTGCGGCGTATGTGAACAAATTGCGTCGACGATGACGAATCTGGCACAAAAAATGTGCCGCAGACATTGACCTTCGCGGTTCGGGCCGCTATTATCTTGGCTTCGTCGCGCTGACTCCCTGCGCGACCGAAAGTTTGGGAGACGTGGCCGAGAGGTCGAAGGCACTCCCCTGCTAAGGGAGCATCTGGGCCAAAACCTGGATCGAGGGTTCGAATCCCTCCGTCTCCGCCAGCAATGGCGGCGGAACCCCAAGAGATCGCGGTCTCTTGGGGTTTTGTTTTTTCCGCGACCGTTTTTGATTCGGGTGAGTCGCGTCAGCTTTAAATTCAGGTTGAGGCGCGGACGAAATGTCTTCGCATAGGGCAAGCGCGAATATGTTTCGGATGCCGAAGCAATGCATCGCGAGCAACGGTTGGAGGTCTGCGCAACGCATCCAGCCGTGAGGACGCAAACCTTGTCGCATAGGGGCTGCGCACGATCCGGCGCCTAAAATCCTCACCCCAGGTGTTACCGGCGAGGGCGCTTTTCACCGAAACATGGTCCCTTGTAACCAGACGTTACGTAGCGCTTCAGAGTACGACGTTATGCATCAGTTCTTACAAGTTTGAAATACGCAGACCTTCGCCTTGCGCTATATTTCAGCCAACAACACACACTTGTTAAAAGGTGAATTCCATGAAGTCCGCTCGTCTTGTTCCGCTTCTGATCGGGGTCCTCGCGCTGGGTGCGTCAGGTGCAGCAATGGCCGGCGTGAGCGTGGGTGTCAATATCGGCATTCCGGCGCCGGTGTATGTCGCGCCTGCTCCGTACTACGCACCGCCGCCCCCGCCGCCGCCCGTCGTCTATCAACCGGCTCCCGTGTATTACGGCGGCCCGTCGATCGTGATCGGCTGGCACGGTGACCGTTACTGGGACGGTCGTCGCTACTGGGCACGTGACGACTGGAATCGTCATCATGGTGGCTATGGTGGCGGTTACCATGGCGGCGGCGGTTATCACGACCATGGTCACTGGAATTAAGCTGTACAGCGCCTGTTTCTAGCGCGCAAAGCAAAAAACCGCCTGAAGGGCGGTTTTTTGTTGTCGTGCGTCAGGTTGAACACGCACGCACGGAGGCGCGCAGCGAAAAGCGGTTACGTTACTCCGCAACCGCAGCCATGCCGCCGACCACCGCGTTAAAGCCGCTATCGACGTGCAGAATTTCCGCCGTCACGCCGGCCGCGAGATCGGACAGCAGGAACGCTGCCGAATTGCCGACCTGTTCGATTGTCACATTGCGCTTGAGCGGCGCATTGCCTTCGACGAAATCGAGAATCTTGCCGAAGCCCTTGATGCCGCTTGCCGCCAGCGTCTTGATCGGACCCGCCGAGATGCCATTCACGCGCACGCCTTTCGCGCCGAGCGACACGGCCAGATAACGCACGCTGGCTTCGAGCGAGGCTTTGGCGAGACCCATGGTGTTGTAGTTCGGAATCGCCCGTTCGGCGCCGAGGTAGCTCAAGGTCAGGAGCGCTGCGTCCGGCGACAGCATCGGCAGGGCGGCTTTAGCGAGCGCGGGGAAGCTGTAGGCGGAGATGTCGTGCGCGATGCGGAAATTTTCGCGCGTCATGCCGTCGAGGAAGTCGCCGGCAATCGCTTCACGCGGTGCAAAGCCGATGGAGTGGACGAGGCCGTCGAGGCTGTCCCAGCGTTCCTTCAACGAAGCAAACAGTGCTTCGATTTGCGCGTCGTCAGCGACGTCGCACGGGAAGACCAGATCGCTGCCGAATTCCGTTGCAAACTCGGTGATGCGGTCCTTGAAACGGTCGCCGACATACGTGAACGCCAGTTCTGCGCCTTCGCGCTTGCAAGCCTGCGCAATGCCGTATGCGATCGAACGGTTCGACAGCAGGCCGGTCAGCAAGATTCGTTTACCAGCGAGGAAGCCCATGAATTCTCCTAATGAAGTCAACGCGCCGCGAGCTCAGATGTGCGGGATCGCGCGGGATTATTGGGTAGAATTCTCTCACATTGCAACCGCCCACTGACCAACAAGGCCTCTATGACAACTGGCTCGCGACGGGTTCAAGCGCTTCAGGCAGGCTGGCGCATCATGATGGAAAGGATCTCGCGAGTCCGTTCGCCGGGTGTGCCGGGTTCGCTGGCGGCAACGCTGCTTGTCTTCTTCGGGGCCGGCGTGGGCTTGCTGGCGACGCAATCCGCCAATGCCAGCTATGCCATTGCACAGTACGGCGAACCGAAGTATCCCCCAGGTTTCAAGCACTTCGATTACGTCAATCCGGATGCACCGAAGGGCGGTACGCTGGTGCTGGCCAATCCAAACCGGCAAACGAGCTTCGACAAATTCAATCCGTTCACGCTGCGCGGCAACGCGGCGCCGGGTATGGACTTTCTGTTCGAGAGTCTCGCAACCGGGAGTTCCGACGAAGTCGCCACCGAGTACGGCCTGTTGGCCGACGACATCCGCATCGCGCCGGATGGCCTCTCGACCACCTTTCATATCAATCCGCTCGCGCATTTTTCGAACGGCGATCCGGTGACCGCCGGCGACGTCAAGTTCTCCTTCGACACGCTCAAGAGTCCGCAGGCCGCGCCGGCCTACGCCTCGTATTTCGCCGATATCACGCGCGCCGTGGTGGTCGACGCGCAGACCATCCGCTTCGAGTTTCGTCAACGCAACCGCGAGTTGCCGTTGCTGGCGGGTGGCATTCCCGTGTTCTCGCACAAGTGGGGTGTGAAGCCCGATGGCACGCGTATTCCGTTCGATCAACTCACGTTCGAACCGCCGATCGGCAGCGGCCCCTATCTGATCGACAGCTATAGCAACGGCCGCACGATCACTTACCGGCGCAATCCGAATTACTGGGGCGCGGCGTTGCCGGTGCGGGTCGGCATGAACAACTTCGATCGCATTACCTACAAGCTGTACTCCGACGACACCGCGCGTCGCGAGGCCTTCAAGGCGGGGGAGTACGACGCCATGACGGAAATGGTCGCGCGCAACTGGGTACGGCGCGACGTCGGCAAGCCGTTCGACAATGGCGAGCTGATCAAGCGCGAGTTTCCGCAGCACAATGGCAACGGCATGCAGGGTTTCGTGCTGAACCTGCGCCGGCCGATGTTCCAGGATGTGCGCGTGCGCAAGGCGCTCGATCTCGCGCTGGACTTCCAGTGGCTCGACCGGCAACTGTTTTACAACCAGTACACGCGGATCGACAGTTATTTCGTGAATACCCAGTGGCAGGCCACCGGCATGCCCAGCGCGGGCGAGCTGGCCTTGTTGAACCCGTGGCGCCAACAGCTTGACCCGGCGGTGTTCGGTCCGCTGCCGAAACAGCCCGACACCGATCCCCCCAACTCGCTGCGCGCGAACCTGCTGCAAGCGCGGGCGCTGCTCGCCGAGGCCGGCTGGGTGTATCGCGACGGCGCGCTGCGCAATGCGAAGGGAGAGAAGTTCGAGTTCGAAATGCTGGACGACTCTTCGGGTGCCGCGGTGTGGCCGCCCGTGATGGCAACCTACCAGCGCAATCTCGCGAAGCTCGGGATTACCTTGAACTACCGCACCACGGATTTCGCGGTGTATCAGAAGCGCCTCGATGCATTTGAGTTCGACGCAACGATCATCAAGGTGCCCGATTCACAGGTGCCTGGCACCGACGTGCTGGAACAGTTCGGCAGCAAGTCAGCGGATATCTCCGGCTCAGGCAATCTGGGGGGAATCAGGTCGCCGGCCGTCGACGCCATTTTGCACGCGCTGGTTGGCGCACAAACGCTCGAGCAACTGACCGATGCGACCCACGCGCTCGACCGTGTGCTGATGCATGGCTATTATGTGGTCCCGCAATGGTATAGCTCGGTGTGGCGGGTGGCGTTCAAGCGCGGCATGGCCTGGCCCAAGACCTTGCCGCTGTACTATGACCCGGGTGACTGGATCCCGTCGAGCTGGTGGTTCACGCCGCAGGCGGGGAAGTCCTGACGTCGCGTGGCGGTTCGTTGCCCGTCCCGTCCGTCATCTCAATGTTTTGCACTCGTGCATTGGAAACGCCGCCATGTGGAGCTACATCCTCAAACGCCTGCTGTTGATGATCCCGACTGTGCTCGGCGTATTGACGCTGACCTTTGCGGTGATCCAGTTCGTGCCCGGCGGCCCGGTCGAGCAGGCGGCGCATGAATTGCGCCGAGGCTCCGAAGGCGGTGTGCCGTTCGGGCTGCGCGCGCATAGCGGTGTCGACGCGCAGCAGATTGCGCAGCTCAAGGTGCTGTATGGCTTCGACAAGCCGCCGCTGGTGCGCTACGGGCTGATGCTCAAGCGCTTTGCGACCTTCGACCTGGGGCAGAGCTATTTCCGTCACCAGAGCGTCTGGTCGCTGGTGTTATCCAAATTGCCGGTGTCGATCAGTATCGGCCTGTGGACCTTCTTCCTGACGTATCTGATATCGGTGCCGCTCGGCATCGCCAAGGCGATACGCAACGGCTCGCACTTCGATCTCGTCACCAGTCTGATCGTGCTGATCGGCTATGCCATTCCGGGCTTCGTGCTCGGGGTGCTGCTGCTTGTGCTGTTCGGCGGCGGCTCGTTCCTGCAACTGTTTCCGCTGCGCGGCCTCACTTCGGATAACTGGGCCCAGCTAAGTTTCGGCGCCAAGGTCCTCGATTACCTGTGGCACATCACCTTGCCGATCGTGGCGTCGGTGGTGGGCAGTTTCGCGGTCATCACGATGCTGACGAAGAACGCCTTCCTCGATGAGATCCGCAAGCAATATGTGCTGACTGCGCGGGCCAAGGGACTCTCCGAGCGGCGCGTGCTCTGGAAGCATGTGTTTCGCAATGCTTCGCTGCCGCTGGTCGTCGGTTTTCCGGGCGCGTTCATTGGCGCGTTTTTTACGGGCAGTCTGCTGATCGAAACACTGTTCTCGCTCGACGGCCTCGGCTTGCTCTCGTATCAGTCCGTCATGCAGCGCGATTACCCGGTAGTGCTCGGCACGCTATATCTGTTCACGCTGATCGGCCTCGCCACCAAGCTGATCTCCGACCTGTGCTACGTCTGGGTCGATCCCCGCATTCAATTCGAACAACTGGAGCGCTGACTTGAGTCGAGCCCGCACCCGAGCCGATCTGACGCCGAGCACCGAGCCCGTCCGCGCGTTTGTGTCGCCGTCGCCAGCCCGCCGCGTCTGGCAGCGCTTTCGCAAGCAACGCCTCGGCTACTGGAGTCTGATCGTCTTTATCGTCGCGTTTGCTGCGAGCGTGGCTGCGCCGCTCTGGTCGAACGACAAGCCGGTGGTGGTCCGCTACGACGGGCAACTGTATTTCCCGCTGTTCAAGACGTATGCGGAGACGACCTTCGGCGGCGATTTTCCAACGCCGGCCGATTACCTCGACCCCTACGTGCGCGACCGTTTCAGCAAGCCGGGCAATTTCGCGCTCTATCCGCCGAATCCGTACTACTACGACACGCTCAACTACTTCTCGAAAGTGCCCAATCCCGCACCGCCTTCGCGCGACAACTGGCTCGGCACCGATGACCGCGGCCGCGATCTGTTTGCGCGGCTGGTCTACGGCTTTCGCGTGTCGGTTGAGTTTGCCCTGGTGTTGACGCTGATCGGCACGGTGCTCGGCATCTTCGCGGGTGCGGTGCAGGGCTTCTTCGGCGGCAGGACCGACATCATCGGCCAGAGGCTGATCGAAATCTGGAGTGCAATGCCGGAGCTGTATCTGCTGATCATCTTCGCCTCGATCTTCGAACCGGGTTTCATTCTTTTGATTGTGCTGCTCTCGCTGTTCGGCTGGATCGGCCTGTCCGATTATGTGCGCGCGGAGTTCCTGCGCAATCGTACGCAGGACTACGTACGTGCGGCGCGGGCCATGGGGCTGTCGAACTGGCAGATCATGTGGCGCCATGTCCTGCCGAACAGTCTGACACCGGTCATCACGTTTCTGCCGTTTCGCATGAGCGGGGCGATCCTGGCGCTGACGAGCCTCGACTTCCTCGGCCTGGGGGTGCCGTCGCCGACGCCGAGCCTCGGCGAGCTGCTCTCGCAGGGCAAGGACAATCTCGACGCCTGGTGGATCTCGCTCTTCACGTTCGGCGTGCTGGTCTCCTTGCTGTTGCTGCTGACCTTCATGGGCGATGCGCTGCGTAACGCGCTCGACACCCGCATCTCCGATGCCATGCGCGCCGGAGGCAATCAATGAGCGAGCCGATGCAACACACGCCGGCAGGACCGCTGCTGGAACTCGATCGTCTGCGCGTCACGTTCGGCGAGACCGTCGCGGTGCAAGACGTCACGCTCGCGATTCAACGCGGCGAGCGCGTGGCGCTGGTGGGCGAATCGGGTTCGGGCAAGAGCGTGACCGCGTTATCGATCCTGCGCCTGTTAAGCGATGCCGACGTGAGCGGCACGATCCGCTTCAACGGCGAGGACCTGCTGGCGAAGAGCGAGCGCGAGATGCGCGGCCTGCGCGGCTCGGCCATCGCGATGATCTTCCAGGAGCCGATGTCGGCGCTCAACCCGCTCTACACAGTGGGCGAGCAGATTGCCGAAACGATCGTCGTGCATGATGGCGTGCCCGCCAAGGAAGCGCGCAAGCGTGCCGTTGCGCTGCTTGCGCGCACGGGCATCGCGGAGCCGGGCAAACGCGTCAATAGCTATCCGCATCAGCTCTCCGGCGGTCAACGGCAGCGCGCGATGATCGCCATGGCGCTGGCCTGCCGGCCGCGTCTGTTGCTCGCCGACGAACCGACCACCGCGCTCGACGTGACGATCCGCGCGCAGATCGTCGAGCTGCTGCTCGAACTGCAACGCGACGAAGCGGAAAAGCGCGGTATGGCCGTGCTGCTGATTACGCATGACCTGAATCTCGTGCGTCACTTTGCGCAGCGCGTGGCGGTGATGGAGCGCGGCGTGCTGGTCGAAAGCGGACCCGTCGAGCAGGTCTTCGCATCGCCGCAGCATCCCTACACGCAACGTCTGCTGCAAAGCCGGCCTGAGCGCGCCGTGGTGCCAGTGCTGCCGATCTCACCGGTGCTGCTCGAAGCGCGCGACGTCTCGGTCGAATTCAAAACGAAATTGCCGGGTTTCGCCGGCTGGTTCCGCTCGGGACGGTTTCGCGCCGTCGCCGATGCGAGCGTGTCGGTGCGGCAAGGGGAGACGCTTGGCATCGTCGGCGAATCGGGCTCGGGTAAATCGACGCTCGCCATGGCGCTGCTCGGCCTGCAGGGCACCGCGCACGGCGAGATCGAATTTCAGGGCAGGGCGCTCGCGAGCTATCGCGGCCGCGAACAGACCGTGCTGCGCTCGAATATGCAGGTGGTCTTCCAGGATCCGTTCAGCTCGCTGTCTCCGCGCCAGACCATCGAGCGGATCGTCGGCGAGGGACTCGCGCTGCATCGTCCGCAACTCGATGCCGCAGCCCGGCGCGACAAGGTGATTGCCGTGCTGCGCGAGGTGGGACTCGACCGCACGGTGCTGTACCGCTATCCGCACGAATTTTCCGGCGGGCAGCGGCAGCGGATCGCGATTGCCCGGGCTCTGGTGCTCGAACCGCGGATCCTGATTCTCGACGAGCCGACCAGCGCACTCGACGTGTCGATCCAGCAGCAAGTGCTCAAACTGCTGGCCGGGTTGCAACATAAGTACAACCTCGGCTTCGTCTTCATCAGTCACGACCTGGCCGTGATCGGCGCGATGGCGCACCGGGTGGCGGTCATGCAGAACGGTTCGATCGTGGAAACCGGCGAGGTGGAGAAGATTTTTGCGACGCCGGCCCATCCTTACACTCGAAAGCTTCTGAAAGCCGCGCTCGTGGACTGATTTTCACCAATTGGGTGCGTGTCCCGATTGTATTTTTCTATTTGTTTTGACACACGAATACTTACTAGCTAGTATCGACCAAACTTTTTTCCGTATCCCACTGATTTTTAGGCAAAAACTACCGACCAATGCAGCACCGAAACTTAACCCAGGCTTGCACGCGCGTCGTCGCCGGGATGTTCATTGGCGTACTGATGGCAGCAGCTCCCGGCGCGTTCGCCGACGAAGTAAGCAGTTTGAATCAGAATGCTTCATTTTCGACCCAGGACGGGTCGAATCCCCTGTCCGCTCCCACTTCGCAAACACCCAGTACTGCAGCCGATAACGGCAGCAGCGCCCGGTCGTTTTTGTCCGGCATGGCCGGCAAAGCGGGCGACGTGGTGGTCGGCGCGCTCAATATGATCGGCGTGCGTTACCGCTGGGGCGGCAATACGCCGGACTCGGGCCTCGATTGCAGCGGTTTCGTCCGTTACGTGTTCCAGGACACGCTGGGCATGGCCCTGCCGCGCCGCGCTGAGGAAATGAGCCGGGTCGGCGAAAAGGTCAGCATGAGCAACCTGAAGCCGGGCGATCTGGTCTTTTTCAATACCATGCGCCGTACGTTCTCGCACGTTGGCATCTATATCGGCGACAACAAGTTTGTGCACTCGCCTTCTACCGGCAGCACGATCCGCGTCGACGATCTGGACGACGGCTACTGGGAAAAGCGCTTCACGGGTGCACGCCGGGTCGAAACGTCGTATCAGGGTTCGGAAGATCTGAAGCAGCGCGTCAATGCTGCGATCGGTGGCGGTAACAACTAAGCCCCAAGGTCTTTGCCCGCGATGTAAAAAAGCCTGCTTCATACGAAGCAGGCTTTTTTTCGTCCTGGCCTTTTTGCGGCTCAGGTGGAACCGTTTAAGACCCAGGTGGAACCGGGTTACACCGCGACGCGGCTCGCCGCCAGCTTGCGTTGCAACTCCGGCATGATCCTGGCCGCCGCTTCCTCGCCGGCAAGGATCGCCGCGTTGCGCTGGGAGAAGTCGCTGCCGCTCATGGCCGCCAGATTCGGGCGGATCACGATATCCGCGTACTTGTCCAGTTCGTAGGCCTTGATGGTCTGGCCCATGATCGTGAAGGTCTGCAGCAGCACGTCGAACGAGCTCGACGTGACACCCGCTTCCGGGCGCTGCGAGATGTCGACCGCAATCACGAAATCCGCGCCCATCTTGCGCGCGAACGAGGCCGGCACCGGACTCACCAGGCCGCCGTCCACATACTCGTGACCGCCAATTTTCACCGGCTCGAAAATCGACGGCACGCTGCACGACGCGCGCACGGCGATCCCCGTGTTGCCGCGCTGGAACAGGATCGGCTGGCCGCTGTTCAGATCGGTGGCCACCACGCCTAGCGGCTTGACCATCTTTTCGATCGGACGATTGTTCAGCGTCGCATTCAGGTAGTTCTGCAGCGCGACGCCCTGCAGGAAACCGCGCGCGCGAAACGGCATGGCCCAGTCGCTGATCGATGCTTCGTCCATGTTCAGCGCAAGCTTGTTGAGCGCGAAACCGTTCATGCCCGAGGCATACAGTGCACCGACGACGGAGCCCGCGCTGGTGCCGGCGACCAGGTCGATCTGGATGTTGCGCGCCTCGAGCGCCTTGATCACGCCGATATGCGCGAAGCCGCGCGCGGCGCCGCCGCCCAGTGCGAGGGCGACGCGAATGGGGCGCTGCGGCTTGTCGAGCGGCGGCGTGACGGCAGGTGGCGGCGTGGTGGTCGCGGTGCTGGTGGCGGGCCGCGAGGCGTTCTCCGGCTGGCTGCCGGTGGTCGTGCAGGCGGTGAGAACAGCGGACGCCGCAGCCAGCGAGAAGGCGCGGCGGCTCAGACGTGAGGTGGACTGTGTCAACGATTTCTCCAACAACGGCGCGGGTTCCTGCGAGCGTGACCGAGGATGACCTTGCTGCCGCGAGCAGGCAAACAGGATCGCCGGCGGCGATCTAACGGCGCCGCGGTCGAGCGGAATGGCGGCGCGCGCACATCATAAATCAAAGCCTGGCCGGGGCGTCGTGCGAGTGAGGAAACGTTACAGATCCGTCGCTCAGGTGGGCAGCAGTCCTGTCAGTCGCGTGCGTGGCGGATGTGCGTAGCGGACGTGCGAGGCCCCGAAGCGCTGCATGACGCGGTGACGTAAGCGGTTGGGCAAGCGGCACGCAAGCGGCAAGGCAAGCGGCAAGCCAAGCGTCCAGCCAAGCGTCCAGCCAAGCGGCTGCCGGCAGGTATAATTCGACTCTCGCATTTTCCATTCGCTTCCATGCCCGGCGCCTGTTGCCGCATGGACGCGGTCCGCTGCCGCGCTTGCTGGCGTTTCATTGCCGCGCGCCGGCGCCTGTCTTCCGAGTAACCGTTTATGACCACCTCCGTTCGCACCCGTTTCGCACCGAGTCCCACCGGCTTCATCCACCTCGGCAACATCCGTTCTGCGCTGTATCCGTGGGCGTTCGCGCGCAAGATGAAGGGCACCTTCGTGCTGCGGATCGAGGACACCGACGTGGAACGCTCGACCTCGCAATCCGTCGACGCGATTCTCGAAGGCATGGCGTGGCTCGGTCTCGATTACGACGAGGGTCCGTTCTACCAGATGCAGCGCATGGACCGTTATCGCGAAGTGCTCAAGCAGATGCAGGAGCAGGGGCTGGTGTACCCGTGCTACATGTCGACGGAAGAGCTCGACGCACTGCGCGAACGTCAACGCGAAGCGGGCGAAAAGCCGCGCTACGACGGCACGTGGCGCCCGGAACCCGGCAAGGTGCTGCCGACGCCGCCGGCCGGCGTGCAGCCCGTCACGCGCTTTCGCAATCCGCTCTCCGGCGTGGTGGCGTGGGACGATGCCGTGAAGGGCCGTATCGAGATCTCGAACGAAGAGCTGGACGATCTTGTGATCGCGCGTCCGGACGGCACGCCGACCTACAACTTCTGTGTCGTGGTCGACGATCTCGACATGCAGATCACCCACGTGATCCGTGGCGACGACCACGTCAACAACACGCCGCGTCAGATCAACATCCTGCGCGCGCTGGGTGGCGAGCCGCCGGTGTACGCGCACTTGCCGACCGTGCTCAACGAGCAGGGAGAAAAGATGAGCAAGCGTCATGGCGCGATGAGCGTGACCGGCTATCGCGACGTGGGCTTTCTGCCGGAAGCGGTGCTTAACTACCTCGCGCGTCTGGGCTGGTCGCATGGCGACGCGGAAATTTTCTCGCGCGAGCAGTTTGTCGAATGGTTCGACCTCGAGCATCTCGGCAAGTCGCCGGCTCAGTACGATCACGACAAGCTCACGTGGCTCAACGCGCACTACATCAAGGAAGCGGACAACGCGCGCCTGGCCGAACTGACGCGGCCGTTCTTCGCGGAGCTGGGCATCGAAGACGCTACGCTGGCCCAGGGCGCGGACCTCGTCGCCGTGGTGGGGCTGTTGAAGGACCGCGCCTCGACGGTCAAGGAGATCGCGGAGAACGCCGCGATGTTCTACCGCACGCCGGCGCCGGAAGCAGACGCGCTCGCGCAACACGTGACCGATGCGGTGCGCCCGGCCATCGCCGATCTCGCGAGCGCGCTGAAGAGCGCGGAGTGGACCAGGGAAAGCATCTCCGCCGCGTTGAAGGCGACGCTCGGCGCGCACAAGCTGAAGATGCCGCAGCTCGCGATGCCGGTGCGTCTGCTGGTGGCGGGCACGACCCACACGCCGTCGATCGATGCGGTGTTGATGCTGTTCGGCCGCGACGTCGTAGTGAGCCGCCTTGAAAAAGGGCTCGCCTGAGACCTCTGAGAGGGATTGCATGCGGCTCTCAAAAAAAGTCGCATGTAATCACTCAAAGGGTATTTACAAAGCGCGGTTTGCTCTCTAAAATCTCGTTTCTGTTCTGCAAGGGGGGTATAGCTCAGCTGGGAGAGCGCTTGCATGGCATGCAAGAGGTCAGCGGTTCGATCCCGCTTACCTCCACCATCAGAGCAGAACGAAGTCTTTTCCGATGTCTGGATCCTGTAGCAAAAAAGACTTCACAAGCAGTAACAATGTAGTTAGAATACTGGTCTTCGCTGCTGACGAAACGAATTAATGTCAAAGTTAGCGTGAATTAGCAGCAAGATAAAGACAGATCTGAAAAGATTATGTCCCCTTCGTCTAGAGGCCTAGGACATCACCCTTTCACGGTGAGTACAGGGGTTCGAATCCCCTAGGGGACGCCAAACATCAGCGTCGCTTTAGTTTTCGAAAGAAGTAAAGCGGTGCAGCTTGCAGAGAAAAAACCGACGCTCGCAAGCTAGGGTGTAAAGACTGGAGTGGTAGTTCAGTCGGTTAGAATACCGGCCTGTCACGCCGGGGGTCGCGGGTTCGAGTCCCGTCCACTCCGCCAGACAAAGCCCGTTCATATGAACTTGAACGGGCTTTTTCATTAAAGGTGTAAGCGTACGTTGTCCCCTTCGTCTAGAGGCCTAGGACATCACCCTTTCACGGTGAGTACAGGGGTTCGAATCCCCTAGGGGACGCCAAGACATCGGCATCGCTCGGTAACGCAGTATGAGGCGATGCAGCTTGTGAGCGTGACCAACGCTCGCAAGTGAGCGGTGCAAAAATCTGGAGCGGTAGTTCAGTTGGTTAGAATACCGGCCTGTCACGCCGGGGGTCGCGGGTTCGAGTCCCGTCCGCTCCGCCAGAAATGCACGATCAGCCGTTGAATCTATCGGGATTCAACGGCTTTTTGTTTTTCTGGCCTATCCACTGCACAGTCATTTCTTCGTTGCCTTGCCGGGGCCATCCGGCCCTGGTGTTTTGCGCAACCATGCACCCGATTGGCGCGACGTTTTTTACCCTCCCTGCGCGATTGCAGGAACACATTACCGTTACGTCGAGATGCGCTGCGTCTTGACGGCTACGGCCTGGTGTACACGGTTGCATTAGCCGGGCGCCCGAACGAGTATGGACTGTGTCCGGAAAGGGAGCGTGCGATATGTCGGAAGTGCAAACGGTGCTCAAAGACGCAATGGCGGAACCGCTGTCGATCGATCTGGCCGAGCAGGCCTCCGTGGATCGTGAGCGGGCAACGTTTCATGACTGGTTGACTGAAGAAGGCTACGTCTTTCGGGGAATCGATTTCGCACTCCGGATCACCAGCTTTCTCGACTGTCACGATGCAATGATGGTGGGCTGCGGTCAGCAGCTCGGCTATACGGACGACTCCCCGCAGCGGCGGCCGGACCTGCGCGCCTTCGGTCGCGACCTGTATGGTTCGCCGGAGTTTGCGGGGCGCCGATATGTTCGCTCCAGCCAGTTGCTCGAGGACGCCTCGCTCGATACGTTGACCGTGATCGACACCTGCGATCACCTCACCGAACGGGAGATCGCCGATCTGTTCGCCGAAGCGAACCGGGTGCTGAAGCCGGGTGGGCATTTCATCGTGCGAGTCCCGGTTGGCTATGGGCGCGCGACCGTTTCGCGCAAGCGTGAGCGTGAGCCGGCCCGCAGCCGCGCCGTGGAGCAGGGCGTGGCGGATTCGGGGAGAGTCGCGAAGTTGTCCCGCGAGGCGACGGGCGCGCGCTTCAGATTCAAGCCGTTTCGCCGCTTGCTGGCTGAAAGCTTTGAGATCGAACAATCGGTGAATCAGCCGCGGCCGCATCTGCCCCGCTGGTTCAATTCCCGCCGCATCGTGCTTTGCCGGAAGCGCGAGGCGCAATAAGGCGCGCGCGTTGAACGGGCCGCGAGCTGTTGCCCGGTTCGCACGCCAGGGTCCAGTTCGAGTCCGCGCGGACTGCGCTGGCGGGCACACAAACTGCTGCGTGACAGAATATCGCCGACGCAGCCGCCGCTCAGTGGATGAAATTCATGCGCTGAAGGTCTACAGTACCCATGTTGCGCGATCGTCGGAACACAATCTGTCGCGATGTCATAAGACGGGTTCGGAGTATATCGCCATGGCCAAGCACACCGGACCGCCGGAATCGCAGGTGGATCACTCTGCGTCTGCGGGTCATTCCGCGGATCGTCCCCACAGCGATTCGGCTCAAGATTTCAGTCAAGGCTTCGATGCTGACGTCGATCCGGCGTCTGTCGCACCGCCTGCGCGGTTTGGGCGCCTCGCGCTTTGGGTTGCGTCGGCGAGTGCGCTGACCGTCGGCGTCGCGGCCACGCTCGCGTATGGCGTCTGGTTCGACCAGGATCAGCGGGCCTACGCGAAAGCCATGACCGTGGCGCAACAGACGCTCTCGGCGGGTGTTGCCGTCGTGCCGGAGCAACCGTCGCCGGCGGTCGGCGTCGCCACCGTGCCGGCGCAACAGACAGCGTGGTCGGGTCATGTGGCGGCGGCCGCGCCGCCTCAGACACCTCCAGCAGCTTCAGCTTCTCCCGCCTCTCCTGCCACGCTCGCCGATGCGGATCTGACCACCTCGGCTTCGTTTGCCCAGCCCGAGTCGACGGATGGTGCTCCGCCGGATGCATTCGCGGCCCATTCGAGCGCGGCGCAATCCGCGCCGCTGAGTGGCAGTGCGAAGCAGGCTCGCCACCATCCGCCACCGCGCCTCAAGCCCGATAACGGGCTGTTTGCGCGCATGCAATCGTTCTTTCATCGCGTCAGCTATCGGCAGCATGGCAATGGAAGCCAGCGAGACCTCTACGCTCACTCATGAGCGGCATCGGCCCGCACACGCCGCGCGCAAGCCGGCCTTTACGGTGCGCTTCGGCTGGGGACCGGCCGCGCTGGCTGGAGCGGGCTTGCTCTGTCTGCTGGCGGGACTCCTCGTCTTCGCGTTGCAGATCAAGGCGATCTTCTCGGACCAGTTGAAGCAGGAATACACGGGCCTCGTTCTCGACGCGATCGGTCGTGCCGAAAGCGCCCGCGATCTGGCCAGCGCCCGCCAGCCTCTAACCGGAGATAACGACGCCGAGCCGCAGGACTATCGGAGTGCGCGCATCGCGCTCGCGGCCCGTCTTGCATCCGTCGCCGCGCTGGTGAACGCGGATCCCGCAGCAGCACCCCATATCGCTCAGCGCGCGCTGTCGCCCGCGGTCGATTTCGAGGAGACGGATGCGTTGCTGCGCTCGGAGTCGACCTATTGGCGCACGCGGCGCGATCTCGTCAGTGCGGATCTGCGCAGTCGCATCGCGCGTGTCGCGAAAACGCTGATGGTGTTGTCGGCGCTGATCTTCACCGCCCTGGTCACCGCGCTCGGCATGTACGCGAAGCGCACCCGCCAACTGGCGCGCGAGTCGCACCGCTTCGAGTTCGCCGCGTTGCACGATGCGCTGACGGGGCTGCCAAACCGGCGGCAACTGTTTGCCATGCTGGCGCAAACCCCGCCTGGCGCGCGAGGCGATCCGCTGGCTCACACGCTGGCCGTTCTGTATATCGATCTGGACGGCTTCAAACAGGTCAACGATTCGCTCGGTCATCGCATCGGCGATGAATTCCTGATCGCCGTCGCGCGGCGCTTTCGCGAGTCGGTGCGTCTGGTCGATGTGGTGGCGCGCATCGGCGGGGACGAGTTCGCCGTGCTGGTGCGCGGATTTTCCATGGATACCGAACTCCGTACGATAGCGGAGCGTCTGATCGCGTGTGTTGTCGAGACAGGCGAACAGATGCGTGTCGGCTTTGTCGGCGCCAGCATTGGTATCGCCAGCTTTCCGCACCCCATCGAGGACTACCGGCACTTGCTCGCCGCCGCGGACGAGACGATGTACCAGGTCAAGCGAAGCGGCAAGAACGGCTACGCGTTCGCGACGGCGGTTCAGCGAGCGGGCGTGTCTTGACGCAGACGCAGACGCAGACCGCACCGCACGGCCACATCGCGAATGTGTACAGACGATGACAACGCCGCCCGGCGAGACGGCCGTGCGGAATCACAATTTCCGCATGAAATTGACAGACGCCGGCGAATTTGCCACCTAGACTGATTACGGTCGCCAAGCTTGCGAGGGGCGAGTCTGTCCCATCGCGACCTCGTGCTTAGACGACATCTGGCTATGCAACGTGGCATGCACCGCAGATGGATCGTCGCTCATCACCCCCATTCGCTTTTGAGGAGAGTCCCCATGTCCCAGGTATCGACGACCGAGGCGACCACGACGTGCATCGAAACGTCGCGGTCCGGTTATGAACTGCTCGCCGACCCGCTGCTGAACAAGGGAACCGCGTTCGCCGAGTCGGAGCGCGACGCGTTCGATCTGCATGGGCTCTTGCCGCCTAACATCGGCACCCTCGAGGAACAGGTGTCGCGCCGTCTTCAGGTGCTGCGCAGCTTCGCAACCGACATCGAGCGCTACGCCTTTCTGCGCGATCTGCAGGACACCAACGAGACGCTGTTTTTCGCCTTGCTGGTGCAGAATCTCGAAGAGCTGCTGCCGGTTGTCTACACGCCGACGGTCGGCGCCGGCTGCCAGCAGTTCAGCCGTCTGTTCCGCAAGCCGCGCGGCCTGTTTCTGAGCCTGCCGCACAAGAACCGCATCGAGTCGATCCTGGCGCACCCGCGCTTCGACAAGGTCGAGGCCATCGTCGTGACGGACGGCGAGCGCATCCTCGGGCTGGGCGATCAAGGTGCCGGCGGCATGGGCATCCCGATCGGCAAGCTGGCGCTCTACACAGGCTGTGGCGGCCTGCATCCGGCGACGACGCTGCCCATCATGCTCGATGTCGGTACCGACAATCCCGATTGCCTGAGCGATCCGCTGTACATCGGCTGGCGTCATGAGCGCGTGCGCGGCGAGGAATACGACGACTTCATCGAAGCCTTCGTGAGCGCCGTCGCGAAGCGTTGGCCGCACGTGCTGCTGCAGTGGGAGGACTTCGCCAAGAACAATGCGACGCGCATGCTCGAACGGTATCGCGACCGTCTCTGTACCTTCAACGACGACGTGCAAGGCACGGCTGCGGTGGCGACCGGCACGCTGTTGTCGGCCATCAACGTGACGGGCGTGCCGCTCACGGAGCAGCGCATTGCCGTGATGGGCGCGGGCTCGGCCGGTTGCGGCATCGCGAGCCTGATCCGCAAGGCGATGACCGACGCGGGCCTGGCGGATAGCGAGGCGGGCAAACGCTTTTTCATGGTCGATCGCGACGGGCTGCTGGTGGACGGCATGGACGGCATCGCGTCGTTTCAGCAGCCGTTCCTGCAGGACAAGGCGGCGATCGCCGGCTGGACGCTCGATCATCCGGACCGGGTCGCGCTGCTCGACGTGGTCCGCAATGCGAAGCCCACGGTGCTGATCGGCGTGTCGGGGCAGGCCGGTGCTTTCTCCGAACCGGTGGTGCGCGCGATGGCCGAGCATAACAAGCGTCCCGTGATCTTCCCGCTCTCCAATCCGACCTCGCGCGCGGAAGCTACGCCTACGGACCTGGAAGCATGGAGCGAGGGCAGGGCGGTGATCGGCACAGGCAGTCCGTTTCCAGCGCTCGAGCGCAACGGCGCGAAGTTCAAGGTCGATCAGACCAACAACTCCTACATCTTCCCGGGCGTGGGTCTCGGTGCGATCGCGGTCAAGGCGTCCCGCGTGACCGACACGATGTTCATGGCGGCCGCGAAAGCGCTTGCCGCGGCGTCGCCGGCGCGCGGCGACGTGACGCGCAACCTGCTGCCGCCGGTCACGGCCCTGCGCGAGGTGTCGATCACGGTCGCTCTCGCGGTGGCGCTGCAGGCACACAAGGAAGGTCTGACCCAGGGGATCGACACCGACCAGATCGAAGGCCTGATTCGCAGCAAGGTGTGGACGCCGCACTACGTACCCTACGAACGGGTCGAGGCCAGCACCTCATAAGCCGGCCAGACAGATTGACGAAGCAGACCGACGCAGCACCGCCGAAGCGGGCTGTTCAAACCGACCGACCGGGTGGGCCCGTGAGCCGGGCCCACCACGCTGACCGATAAAAAAACGGGAGATTTCCTGTGCTCAACACCATCCTGAACGGGCTGCTGCCGGTCGCGTTTGTCATCATCCTTGGCTGGCTCTCGGGGCGCATCGGCCTGCTGAAGCACGACGATGCCGGCGTGCTGGCGACCCTGGTGATCCGTTTTGCGCTGCCCTTCGCGCTGTTCGAAGGCGCGGTCAAGACCTCGCCGGACAAGCTGCACAATGTGGGTTTCGCGCTGTGCCTGACGCTCGGGCTGATGGGCACTTACGTGCTTGCGCTTATCGTAGGCCGCTTCGTATTCCGGCACGACCTGCGCACGGCCACCATGCAGGCACTGGTGTGTGCTTTTCCCGATATGGCGTACTTCGGCGCCCCCATCCTCGCCTCGGTGTTCGGACCGGAAGGGTTTCTGGCGGTGCTGGTCGGCAATCTCATCACCAGCATCTTCATGTTGCCGCTGACCATTGTGCTGACCAATCTCGGCGGCACGGACCAGCCGGGAAGCGATCGGCCTGACATCCTGCGCATCTTCGGGCAGAGCGTCGCACGCGCGGTGATCAATCCGATCGTCTGGCTGCCGATCTCCGGCATGGTGCTGAGCTTCGCCCACGTCACGCTGCCCGAGCCGGTGCTCACCTCCGTGGATCTGATCGCCAAAGCCGCGGGCGGCACTTCGCTGTTCGCGCTCGGACTGATGCTCTACGGCGAGCGCTTCATGATCAACAGCAACGTGCTGACCAACCTGGCCATCAAGAACTTCCTGCAGCCGGCGATCATGGCGCTGGGCGCCGTTCTGTTCGGGGTGGTGGGGGCGCCCGCGCACCAGGCCGTGATTACCGGCGCCGTGCCGACGGCGACCGCGGCGGCGATGTTCGCGCTCAAGACGAAAACGTACACGGCCGATGCGACCGCGACGATCCTGATCAGTACGATTCTGGGCGTGATAACCGAAGGACTGCTGATCGCTTATTTCTTCTGATCACGCGGGTAGTCTGGAGCTTGCGCTCATCAAGGCGCCCGGCCGTGATTTCCGGCCAGGCGCGCCCGTCATCCATCAACTGCGCCGGCGCATAACGAATGCGCGGCGTAGCGACGTGCCTAACTCCGGCGCTTCTTGCTCAACACGATGGTTTCGAACAGCTCGTAGTTGGACGTGGGCGTCTGATCCGCGCCCGGCGCGTGATAGTAGTTCATCGTGATGGTGGTGGTGCCGCCATGCTCGCCCGGATCGTGATCGAACACCGCGATGCCGTAGCCGGTGCCGGTATCGCGCTTCGCCGACCAGATCGCATCTTCGAGCGCGTCGGCAGGATTGCGCACGAAGGTGTTCGCCGCCGTGCCGGGCACCGGCCGATTCGGTCTGGTGAACACCTTCGCCTGCGGCAAGCCGGTGCTCTGATCTTCGCCGTAGACGTCGAGCGGTGCGCTCGTGCCGCCGCCGCCGAGGATCAGATGGATGGTGCCGTGGCTGGTGTCGAAGGTGGTGCTGTCCGGATCGGTGGGGAGCACGGGGCGCGGTTGCAGCGTATCCACGACGGCGCCGGTGGCGGCATCCACGCCCGCATGATGATTGCAGCCGCGCACCGGATGGCTGCGCTCGTAGTCGTGGTCGTGCCCGCACACCACGAGGTCGACGCCGTAGCGGTCGAAGAGCGGCAACCACGCCTCGCGAATCCCCTTGTCCGAGCCGTTGCCGGTCTTCGACGAGGTCAGCGCGTCCTGGTGCATCTGCACCACGATCCAGTCGATCTCACGGTCGTCGGCGGCATGGCGCAGCGTCTGTTCGAGCCAGCGGGTCTGCAGGCCTGCGCTGTAGCCGCGCACATAGAACGAGGTACCCGGCTCGATCGGCGGATTGCCGGTGCTGTTCGCCGGGACCAGTGGGCTCGGGCCGGCCACGAAAGCCGCCGCATCCTGGTAGACCACGTCGTCGGCATCGAGCGAAATGAACAGCACCGAGCTCACGCGGAAGCTATACCAGAGCCCGGAGAAGTGCGTGCCGTTCTCCGGCAGCGTGTAGCGCGTCAGATAGGACGCGAGACCTTGCGGCCCGTTGTTGAATTCGATTTCGTGGTTGCCGGGACACGGCATCCACGGACGATTGGCCGCCGAGTTCTGCACGTTGTTGCCGAAGTCGCGCCATACATCCGGCTGATGCGTCGGGTTCAGGTTCGCGTAGCAGAGGTCGCCGTTCAGCAAATGAAACAACGGCTCGAAGCGCTCGACCGCCTGCACGGCAAAACGGCTTTGCGGATACGAGAGTACCCACTCGGTATTCGGCGTGGCCAGATCGCCGTAGGTGGTCCAGCGAAACGGCGCGCGGCCGCGCGGCGCGGTCTGGAAGCTCGAGCTGAAGGGCTGGGCGGCGTTGCTGTCGTTGTCGGCCGTGACGGTGTACTGATACGTGTTCGCCGGCTTCAGGCCGCGCAGGCGCGCGTGATAGGTGAACAACGTGGCGCCGTTGATGCCGTCGGTATAGATGCGTTGCACGCCATGCACCGTGTGCTGCTGTTCGCCCGTGGTGCTGAACTGCACGCGCGGATTGACGGCGGTTGCGAGCGATGCCCACGAGATCACCACCTCGGCGGTGGGATCGCCGCCCCATGTCAGATGGATCTGTTCGGGCGTGCCGTCGGGGCTGGTGGTGGCCGCCTTGCTCACGGCCGCGAGGCTGCCGGCGGCGGTGGCCAGTCCGGACACGCCGGCGAGCTTCAGAAAGCCGCGGCGCGAGACGGCGGCGAGGACATCGGTGGGGCGGGAAGGGGACGCAGATGCGGAGGCAGAATCGGAGGCGGACGCGGGCGTGTTCTCGTTCGACATATCGGTGTTCTCGGCCGGAAGGTTGGGAAGAAGGCGCACGGCTGGCTGCCTCGGCGGGCCGGCACGATCTGCCGCCCGACGCGCGCAACCGCGCCTGCATTATTCGCACAACTGTCTTTCCGTGTTGTGACAACACCGACGACCGGCAGATTCGCGCGCTGGCGCACGCGATCCAGGCCGCCTTCCGCTGAGACTTATGCCCGGCGAATCACGACTTAATTGGCGTTGGCTTGCTTGCTGCCGAAGGTCACCGTGATGGACGGCGCATATTGCGGCACCGTGATCATGGCGTCCTGATCGTCGTCATCGCTGCCGCCTGCGGCAAAGTGGAATTGCGGACGCGGAATTTCGGTCTTCGACGCCTTGATCGTCGTCGTCACCGGGTCATAGCCGGCCTTCTCGCATTTGATCTGCAGGTCCGAGTCCGAGCGGCGCACTTCGACGCTATCGGGCGCCGTGAGCGACCAGTCGCCCTTGGAGTTAGTCAATACGCATTTCGCATCGGCGACCGGGCCGTTGCTATCGACCACGGCAATCGCCAGGGTCTCACGGTCCTTCCTGGCGCCGCCGTTGTTCGAATTCGACGCGCCGGTGACGTTCACGGTGTTGGCGGATTGCAAGGCGGTATCGGCATTCCCGACGTTGCCGGCGAATGCGTGGATCGAGGACAACGAAAGCGTCGCGGCAACAATGGCGGTTAGGGTCTTGTTAATTTTGTTTCTCCTTTGGCTTACGCGGCAGGGTGAGTTAGGCCGTTGATCGGTTGCCGCCTCGTGAGCGGCACCGCAGGACTCTATCACGCCGATTTACGCCTGAAATCAGGTGCCGCTGACGAGATGTCTCCTTTGACAGACTTGACAAACGTTAAGCGTGTGATCGAACTCAGACACCGGTTCTTACCCCGACGCGATACTGCGTGACCTGCCTGTATTCTTCACCGGGTCGAAGCACCACTTGCGTGTGATCGGCCATATTGATCTGGTCGGGAAAGCCGCCTGCCTCGAGGCACAGCCCGGCGTATTTCGCATACGTGAGCCCACCGCGACCCTTCTCGCCTTCCAGATGATTGCCCGTGTAGAACTGCAGGCCCCATTGATCGGTCAGCACGCTCAGCTCGCGGCCGCTGCCGGGTTCGTAGACGCGCGCCACTTCGCGTACCGGCCGCGCGCCCGCCGCCGCATCCGCCGCCTCGGGCAGCACATAGCAATGATCGAATCCTTGCGCGAGTGCGAGCTGCGCATTCGGCCAGTCGAGCCGCGCGCCGAGCGGGGCGCTCTGGCGGAAATCGAACGCGTTGCCCGCGACCTCCGCGCGCCGGCAGGGAATCATGCCCGCGTCGACTTCGAAGAACGACTCCGCGTCGATGGAGACCACGTGTCCGCGCACATCGCTCGCCGCCTGTCCGCTCAGGTTGAAGTACGGATGACTCGTGAGGTTGAGCGGCGTCGGCGCGTCGGTGATGGCCTCATAGGCGATCGTCAAGGTGCCGTCGTCGTCGAGCGTGTAGCGCACCTGCACGGACACGTGGCCGGGAAAGCCCGCGTCGCCTTCGGGCGATTCCAGCCGCATCACGAGTGCGCCGTTGTCCTCCGCGGCGTCCCACTGCAGGCGGTTGAAGCCGATGCTGCCGCCGTGCAGCAGATTGTTGCCCTCGTTGCGATCGAGCGTGTACTCGATGCCGTCGAGCGTGAAGCGCGCGCCGGCAATGCGGTTGGCCCAGCGCCCGATCAGGCCGCCCATGTAGGTGGTCGCGGCGAGGTAGTCGGCCGGCGTGTCGTGGCCGAGCAGGATGTCGCCGAGCCGGCCGGCGCGATCCGGCGCATGCCACGACACCAGCGTGGCGCCCAGATCGCTGATGCCGACCTTCATGCCATGCGCGTTGCGCAACGTGAAAAGCTGGACCGGGTCGCCACCGGGTGCGACGCCCCAGGGCTCGGAAGAAAATTGCGCGTGACTGATCATATCGGCAGGAGAGTAAAGGATTCCCAAAGCGCACCGGGGATACGCCGGATTGTGCCGTGCCCGGTCATGCCTGGCCGGGTGCGGCCGTGGACTTCGTGCGTTCCTGATATTCGCGCGGCGTGCAGCCGAGTTCACGGCGAAACACCGCATACATGTACTGCAAGGACGTGAAGCCGCAACGGATGGCGACCTCCGCACTCGATGCATCGCGTTTCGCGAGCAGCGCTTTGGCCGCATCGAGCTTGTGACGCAGGATCTCCTGATGCACTGTACATTGCAATTCGCGCCGAAAATATTCTTCCAGCGACGAGCGCGACACGCCGACGTAATCGGCCACCTGTTCGGTGCGGATGCCCTGGCAGGCGTACTGGCGGATGAAGTGCCGCGCGCGCATCACATAGGGGCTGGCGAGCGGCTGATGCCGGGTCGATTCGAGCACGTTGATGCCGACCGGCGGCACGCGAATGCGCCGGCCTGGAAAACGCGCGCCGTGCAGCATCTGATGCAGCAGGTGCGCGGCGGTGCGGCCCATTTCCTCGGTGCCCTGAATCACCGATGAGATCGGAATGCGGGTGAGCGTGCGCGTCAACGGATCGTTGTCGATACCGATGATGGAGACCTGCTCGGGCACCGCGATGCCGGCGATCAGGCAGGCTTGCAGCAGGTGCCGCGCGCGGGCATCGGTGACCGCAATGATGCCGACCGGTTTGGGCAGCTTTTCGAGCCAGCCGGTGAGTTGCTCGGTGGCCTGATTCCAGGCCGGTGCGCTGGTCGAGAGACCGCGGTAGATCTCGGTGTCGATGTCCTCGGCGCTGCGGCCCTCGGCGGCGCGCAGGCCGGCGAAGGCCAGCTCGCGTTGCTGGGCCCAGCGGTTCTCCGGCGCCTGCGGCAGGCTGTACAGCGCGAAATGCGGCAGACCGGCGCCAATCAGATGGGTATAGGCGAGCGAGACGAGCTTGGCGTTATCCGTGGCGATATACGGCAGATCGGGCGGGTAGTGCGTCTCGTCCTCGTACGACGAACCCACCGCCACCACCGGCAGCGGACAACCGCGCAAGGCTTCGCTGACCGCGGGGTCGTCGAAGTCCGCGATGATGCCGTCGCCGTCGAAACGCTCGATGCCCGTCAGCCGGCAACGAAAATCCTCTTCGAGAAACAGATCCCACGCGACGCGGGTCGAGAGCAGGTAATTACCGATGCCGGTGATGATCTCGCGGTCATACACCTTGTTCGCGTTGAACAGCAGCGCGATGCGATGCGGCGTCTGCGGACTCTGGGGTCGGGTCATTGCGTTGGATGGCGCGCGGCCTGGTGGGGCGGCGGACCATTGTCTCCATATAGGGCGCGGCCAGCAACGTCGCACCGGTTTTTTAAGCGTCCGGTTATTTTAGGCTGGGATTGCGCCGCGCGCTTGCAAGAACGGCGCAAGCGGTGAGAAACATTAGTTGGGCTGTGCAATTTCGCAATTGCGGGCATAGGCCACGCGCTGGCAGCATGGCGTCACCTTGTCGAACCCGGCGCGGCCATGCTGCACGACGCTGCACGGGTTGCATTGCAACATAAAACGGAGACGCAGATGTCCTACTTCGAACACATCCCAAAGATTGGCTATGAAGGTCCGCAATCGGACAATCCGTTGGCCTTCCACCACTACGACCGTACGAAGCGCGTACTCGGCAAGACGCTCGAAGAGCATCTGCGCATTGCCGTGTGCTACTGGCACACCTTCGTCTGGCCTGGCATCGACATCTTCGGACAGGGCACCTTCCACCGCCCGTGGCAGCAACCGGGTGACGCGATGGAACGGGCGCACCAGAAAGCCGACGCGGCGTTCGAATTTTTCTCGAAGCTAGGCACCCCTTACTATACGTTCCACGACACCGACGTCGCCCCCGAAGGCGACAGCCTGAAGGCCTACAGCGAGAACTTCGCGCGCATCAGCGATTATCTGGCGCGCAAGCAGCAGGACACCGGCGTCAAGCTGTTGTGGGGCACGGCCAACCTGTTCTCGCACCCGCGTTACGCGGGCGGCGCGGCGACCAGTCCGGACCCTGAAGTGTTCGCCTTTGCCGCCACCCAGGTACGCCACGCGCTCGATGCGACGCACCGGCTGGGCGGCGACAACTATGTGCTGTGGGGCGGTCGCGAAGGCTACGACACGCTGCTCAACACCGACCTCGTGCGCGAACGCGAACAGTTCGCGCGCTTTCTCAGCATGGTGGTCGAGCATTCGCACAAGATCGGCTTCAAGGGCACGCTGCTGATCGAGCCGAAGCCGCAGGAGCCGACCAAGCACCAATACGATTACGACGTCGCCGCCGTCCACGGTTTCCTTACCCAATACGGCTTGCAGAACGACATCCGCGTCAACATCGAAGCCAATCACGCGACGCTGGCGGGGCACTCGTTCCATCACGAGATTGCTACGGCGTTTGCGCTCGGCATCTTCGGCAGCGTCGACGCGAATCGCGGCGATCCGCAAAACGGCTGGGATACCGACCAGTTTCCGAATAGCGTCGAGGAACTGACGCTCGCCTTCTATGAAATCCTCAAGCATGGCGGCTTTACGACGGGCGGCATGAACTTCGACTCGAAGGTGCGGCGCCAGAGCGTCGATGCGGAAGATCTGTTCTACGGCCACATCGGCGCGATCGATAACCTCGCGCTGGCGGTGGAGCGCGCCGCCGTGCTGGTCGAAAACGACCGGCTCGAACAGTTCAAGCGTCAGCGTTACGCCGGCTGGGAGACGGAATTCGGCCGCAAGATTCTCTCCGGTGGCTATTCGCTGTCGACGCTCGCCGGCGACGCACTCGACCGCGGCCTGAATCCGCAGCATGTCAGCGGCCAGCAGGAACGGCTGGAAAGCGTGGTGAATCAGGCGATCTACGGTCTGCGCTGAGCCGTAATGGTGGCGGCGAATGCCGCGATGGCGTCGATAGCGGCGCCATCGCGGTCATGACGGCAAGCGTCGAAAAAAAGAGCTGAAAAACATTAGTACGACTCGCCAGTTTCGCAATTGCATCCGGGCGGGCGAAGCGCACACTTGCGCAAAACGAGGATGGAGACATGTTCATCGGTATCGACCTCGGCACGTCGGGCGTGAAGGCCGTGTTACTCGACCGGGATGGTCGCGTGCGCGGCACGGCCACGCACGCGCTCTCGGTCAGCCGGCCGCAGCCGCGCTGGTCCGAGCAGGCGCCGCACGACTGGTGGCTGGCAACCCGGGCGGCGCTTGCCGATCTGCTGGACGAAGCACGCGCGGCAGGCATCGGCGCGACGCAGATCGAAGCGCTGGGCCTGACGGGCCAGATGCATGGTGCGACGCTGCTCGACGCGCAAGGCGAGGTCTTGCGTCCGGCGATTCTCTGGAACGACGGACGCTCGGACATCGAATGCCGCGAACTGGAAACGGCTGTGCCGCAACTGCGCGAGATCGCGGGCAACATGGCCATGCCGGGATTTACGGCGCCCAAGCTGCTGTGGGTGCGCAAGCATGAACCGGAGATCTTTGCGCGCATCGCTCACGTGCTGTTGCCGAAGGACTATCTGCGCTATCTGCTGACCGGCGATTTCGCCACCGATCCCTCGGACGCGGCCGGCACGCTCTGGCTCGACGTCGCGCAGCGCGACTACAGCGCGACCTTGCTGTCGGCCTGCGGGCTGTCGCGCGAGCAGATGCCGGCGGTGTTCGAAGGCAATCGCGTAACGGGCACGCTCAAACCCGAACTGGCCCGCGAGTGGGGCCTGCGCGAGATCCCGGTGGTGGCAGGCGGCGGCGATAACGCGGCGGGTGCCGTGGGTGTGGGCATCGTCAAGCCGAAACAGGCGATGCTGTCGCTCGGCACCTCGGGCGTGTACTTCGCGGTGTCGGACGGCTTCCTCGCGAACCCCGCTTCGGCGGTGCACAGCTTTTGCCATGCCTTGCCGCAGACGTGGCATCTGATGTCGGTGATGCTCAACGCGGCGGGTTGCCTCGATTTCACGGCACAGTTGACCGGCTACGCGGACGTCGCCGCGCTGCTCGCCGATGCACAAGCCGAGGCGCGCGATCGTCGGCCATGGTTCCTGCCGTACCTGTCGGGCGAGCGCACGCCGCACAACAACGTTAATGCGAAGGGCGTGTTTTACGGCCTGACGCCGCAAACCGGCCGTGCCGATCTCGCCAACGCGACGCTCGAAGGCGTGGGCTTCTGCCTGCTCGACGGCATGGATGCGCTGCATGCAGCCGGGCTTGTGCCCGATGAGATTTCCGTGATCGGCGGCGGCTCGCGCAGCGCTTACTGGACACAAATGCTGGCGGATATCGCCGGGCGTCCGTTGACCTTGCGGGCCGGCGGCGAAGTCGGACCGGCGTTGGGCGCGGCGCGCCTCGCGCATCTTGCGCTGGAACCGGATGCGCCGCTCGACGCCATCTGTCCGACGCCGGAGATTCTCGCCGTGCGCGAGCCGGACAGAGTGCGGCACGCCTGGTACAGCAATGAGCGGCGTCCGACCTTCCAGGCGCTGTATCGAGCGCTTGAGCCGGTGTTTGCCGGGCACGCCTAGCGTTAAGACAACGGCGCAACGTGCTCCACCAGCGCATGGAAAGTACGTGGTGATCGTGCTGAAGCAGTGAAGCAACTGCATAGGAATGCAGAGAAATTGGCATCGCACGGCCGTCCTGGCTGTGCCGCAACAGGGGTAGTCCATCGTCGTCGTGAATCCGGCCGCGCGGTTCGCCGCGAACGGCCGCTAATCCGGTATTGCCGGCTATAAGAGAAAAGGAGTGAGACATGAAATTCGCAACGCGTCGTTCCGTTCTGAGTTCGCTCGTGTGTGGAGCGGTGCTCGCCAGCCTGTCGCTCGCCGCGCCGCTGGCGCACGCGAGCAAGGATCATCCGGAAATCGGTTTCTGTATCGACGACCTGCGCGTCGAACGCTGGTCGCGCGATCGCGACTATTTTGTGGCCGCAGCGGAAAAACTCGGCGCCAAGGTGTCCGTGCAATCGGCCGATGCCAGTGAAGAGCGGCAGATCTCGCAGATCGAAAACCTGATTTCGCGCGGCGTCGATGTGATCGTGATCGTGCCGTTCAATTCGAAGACGCTCGGCAATGTCGTGGCCGAAGCGCACAAGGCGGGCATCAAGGTCGTGTCGTATGACCGCCTGATTCTCGATGCCGATATCGACGCCTACATCTCGTTCGACAACGAGAAGGTCGGTGAATTGCAGGCCCAAGGCGTCTACAACGCGCAACCGAAGGGCAACTACTTCCTGCTCGGCGGCGCGCCGACCGACAACAACGCGAAGATGCTGCGCGAAGGCCAGTTGAAGGTGCTGCAGCCGGCCATCGACAAGGGCGACATCAAGGTGGTCGGTCAGCAGTGGGTGCCGGAGTGGAGCGCATCGACGGCGCTGCGCATCATGGAAGATGCGTTGACCGCGAACAACAACAAGATCGATGCGGTGGTGGCGTCGAACGACGGTACGGCGGGCGGCGCGATTCAGGCGCTGGCGGCGCAGCATATGGCGGGCAAGGTACCGATCTCCGGTCAGGATGCCGACCTTGCCGCCGTCAAGCGGGTGATCGACGGCACGCAGACCATGACGGTCTACAAGCCGCTCAAGCTGATTGCGGGCGAAGCGGCGAAGCTCGCCGTGCAACTGGCGAAGGGCGAGAAGCCTTCCTTTAACGCGCAATACGACAACGGCAAGAAGAAGGTCGACACCGTGCTGTTGCAGCCGACGCTGCTGACCAGGAGCAACGTGGATATCGTGGTGAAGGACGGGTTCTACACCCAGGCCCAGCTCGCGAGCCAATAAGCGGAAGTTCCACGCGGTGGCGGGCGGCGTGTTGCGCGCCGCCGCGCCGCCGTGTTTCTTGCAGCGAGGCAAAAGCGAATGACGCAACCTTTACTGGCGATGCACAACATCGTCAAGGCGTTTTCCGGCGTGAAGGCCCTCGACGGCATCGATCTCGCGGTGTCGCCCGGCGAATGCGTGGGTTTGTGCGGCGAGAACGGCGCCGGCAAATCGACGCTGATGAAAGTGCTGTCCGGGGTCTATCCGTATGGCACGTGGGACGGCGACATCCTGTGGGAAGGCGCGCCCCTGAAGGCGGCGAACGTGCGCGACACCGAGCGCGCCGGGATCGTGATCATCCACCAGGAACTGATGCTCGTGCCGGAGCTGTCGGTGGCCGAGAACATCTTTCTCGGCAACGAAATCACGCTGTCCGGCGGCCGCATGAACTACGCCGCGATGTTCCAGCGCGCCGACGAACTGCTGCGCGAACTGGGTATCGAAGGCATCAATGTGGCGCAGCCGGTGATGAATTACGGCGGCGGCCATCAACAGCTGATCGAGATCGCCAAGGCGTTGAACAAGCGCGCGAGGCTGCTGATTCTCGATGAACCGTCGTCGTCGCTCACGAGTTCGGAGACGCAGATTCTGCTCAATATCGTGCGCGATCTGAAGCGGCGCGGCGTGGCGTGCGTGTATATCTCGCACAAGCTCGACGAAGTCGAAGCGGTTTGCGACACGATCACCGTGATTCGCGACGGCCGGCATGTGGCGACCGAGCCGATGCGCGCGCTGACCACCGACCGCATCATCTCGTTGATGGTGGGCCGCGAGATCACCAACCTGTTTCCGCGCGAGCCGCGGCCGCTGGGCGACGTGATCTTCGAGGCGCGCCACGTCACCTGTTTCGACGTCACCAATCCGCGCCGCAAGCGCGTCGACGACGTGTCGTTCAGCTTGCGGCGCGGCGAGATCCTCGGCGTCGCCGGTCTGGTGGGCGCGGGGCGCACGGAGTTGATGCAGGCGATTTTCGGCGCCTATCCGGGGGTGAGCGAAGCGACGGTATGGCTCGAGGGTAAGCCGCTGAAGATCCGCGAGCCGGCCGATGCGATTCGCGCCGGCATCGGCATGGTGCCGGAGGATCGCAAGCGCCACGGCATCGTGCCGCATCTGAGCGTCGGCCATAACATCACGTTGTCGGTGCTGCAGCGCTTTGCCAAAGGCGCGCGCATCGATTCCGCGGCCGAGCTCGATACGATTCACACGGAGATGAAGCGGCTTTCGGTGCGCGCGGCGCATCCGATGCTGTCGATTGCGAGTCTCTCGGGCGGTAATCAGCAGAAGGCCGTGCTGACGCGCATGCTGTTGACCGACCCGAAGGTGCTGATTCTCGATGAACCCACGCGCGGCGTCGATGTCGGCGCCAAATACGAAATCTACAAACTGATCGTTCAGCTCGCGCAGCGCGGCATGTCGATCGTGATGGTGTCGTCCGAAATGCCCGAGGTGCTCGGCATCAGCGATCGCGTGCTGGTGATCGGCGAAGGCGAATTGCGCGGCGACTTCATCAACGACGGCCTCACCCAGGAGGACATCCTGACGGCCGCCATCCGCCCCGCGCAGCGATCCACGAACCCAACCGGAGCGAGCGCAGCATGACTCCCGACGTCACTTCCCAAAACGCCAAGGATGCCGTGCCGCACGGCTCGTTCGGCGGTGCGCAGCGGCTGCAGCAACTGTTCGCGCGCTACAAGATTCTCGCGCTGCTGATTGCGGTCGCGGCTATCTGGATCTTCTTCTCGTTTCTCACCAGCGGGGCGTTCATCACGCCGCGCAATCTGTCGAACCTGCTGCGGCAGATGTCGATCACCGGCATGCTCGCCTGCGGGATGGTGTTCGTCATCATCGCGGGCGAGATCGATCTGTCGGTGGGGTCGCTGCTCGGGCTGCTCGGCGGCGTGGCGGCGATTCTCGACGTCAACCGTCATTGGCCGATCGGCGTCACCGTGCCGGTGGTGATGGTACTCGGCGTGCTGGTGGGCCTCTTCAACGGCTGGTGGTCGACTTACCGGCGGGTGCCGTCGTTCATCGTTGGGCTCGGCGGCATGCTGGCTTATCGGGGCATTCTGCTCGGCGTGACCGGCGGCTCGACTATCGCACCGGTGTCCGATAGTTTCGTGTTCGTCGGCCAGGGCTATTTGCCGCGCTTCGCCGGCGATACGCTCGCCGTGGTGCTGTTCGTGCTGCTGGCGCTGCTCACGGTGCGGCAGCGCCGCAACCGGCAGCGCTATCAACTGGCGGTGGTGCCGGTCTGGCAGGACGTGGCGAAGATTATCGGCGCGGGCGTGATCCTGTTCGGCTTCGTCGCGACGCTCGACCGTTACGGCGGCATTCCGGTGCCGGTGCTGTTGCTGCTCGCGCTGCTTGGCATCTTCACGTGGATCGCTACGCAGACCGTGTTCGGCCGGCGCATCTATGCGGTCGGCTCGAACCTCGAGGCGACGCGTCTGTCGGGTGTGAATACGAACCGCGTGAAGCTGGCGATTTTCGCGCTGATGGGGCTGATGTGCGCGTTCGGCGGCATCGTCAACACGGCGCGGCTGGCAGCGGGTTCGCCCTCGGCAGGATCGATGGGCGAACTCGATGCGATCGCGGCGTGCTTTATCGGCGGCACCTCGATGCGCGGCGGCTCGGGCACGGTGTATGGGGCGTTGATCGGCGCACTGGTGATGGCGAGCCTCGACAACGGCATGTCGATGCTCGACGTGGACGCGTACTGGCAGATGATCGTCAAAGGCAGCATCCTCGTGCTGGCGGTGTGGATCGATGTGGTGTCGGGGTCTAACCGGCGTTGAACAGGCGAATGTTGAGCGGCACGGGCTGGGTGTGTGAGAGCCTTGGAGCCCACGGGCCACCTGTAAGGAGAACGTTATCTTCTGCTGGAACACATCCCGTGGCCCCGTAGGCGGGCCACCACCTCGCGGCGCGCGAGGGTTTTTTGCCCCGTTTCGCGCTTCATCGCCCATCTCGGGACAAACAGCCATTGCCAGCGCGCGCGGCCTGTTTTAACGTTGTGCGGACCACCATTTGCCCGCCGCGTCATGTTCGTCCCTACCGATGTTCCGTCGCCGTTCCAGTTGCGCAAAGCCAGCATGGACGACTTCGCTTTTGCCGAAGCGCTGACCCGCAACAACATGGAGGGTTACTATCGGCGGCATCATCTCGTCTGGCGCAGCGATCTGTTTCTCGGTAGCTGGCGCGAGTCGGAGAACTACATCCTCGAAATCGACGGCACGCCGGCCGGCGTGTTGCGCCTCACCGAAGAGGGCGATTCGCTGCACATTCGCGACGTGCAGATCGCCGACGGTTATCGGCGGCGCGGCGCCGGCACCTATCTGCTCGACATGTCGCATCATTGGGCGCGCGAGCGGGGCCTGCGCGAACTGCAACTGCGGGTGTTCGTCGACAATCCCGCCGCGCGGCTGTATCTGCGCAAGGGCTACAAGCTCGCCGGTCCGCGCCTCGCGCAACTCGGGGCGATCCGGCATTTGTCGCGCCGCGTTTAGCGCGCGGGGGTGAGCCGCGCAGCGACATGACACCACGCAACGCCGCAATGCCGCCGCGCCGCTGCATCGTTCGGGCTCAGCGATCGAACTCCGGCGCATCCGCCAACTGCGCGCCGTCCGGCACGTCCAGCCCGCTCTGAGCCGCGCTTTCCGCATCCCCCTCAGCCATATGACGCTCCGAGCCGCGTTCGATAAACGCCCGCGGACTCCTGCCGAACGCGCGCCGGAACATGGCCGAAAAAGCGCTCTGGCTCTGATAGCCCAACTCCAGCGCCACGTGGGCGAGCGGCCGCCCCTGGCTGAGTAGCGGAATCGCGCGGGCAAGCAGCGCCTGCTGGCGCCATTGCGAAAAACTGACGCCGAGTTCCTGACGAAACAGGCGCGCAATCGTGCGGGTACTGGCGCCGACACTCGCGGCCCACTGCTCGAGCGAATCGGAATTGGCGGGATCGGCAATCACCGCTTCGCACAGCGCGCGCAGGCGCTTTTCGTTGGGCATGGGCACGGATAAAGGCAACGGCTGCGAGCGGGTCAGCTCGTCGAGTGCGAGGGCGCCGAGCACCTGTTCGCGGGTGTCGGAGAGGCCCGGCATATCGAGCGCCGCGATCACCTCGCGCAACAGGTTCGACACTTCGACGACGCGGCATGTATCGAGTCCGGGCGGCACGGCGTTTTCGTCGATATACAGCGTGCGCAGAAAGGCATCCTCGACGATCACCACTTCATGCGTCACATGCGGCGGCACCCAGATGGCCCGCGACGGCGGCACCATCCAGGTAGTGCCGAGCGTGCCGATGCGCAGCACGCCGCGCGACGCGTACGCGACCTGAGCCCACGCGTGGGTGTGACGGGCGATGCGCACGCCGGCGGGCATGGGCCGCGAGCGCACGCGGATTGGATGCGTACGGGTGGGTGCGAAGGCCGGCGGGAGGTCGGAGAACTCGACTCGGGTGAAAGGGGCGGCAGCGGCGGACCGGTTCATGACATGGACACCTGACGGAACCTTGAACGGTGAGGTGGTTCCCATTGTAGGGTGTTGTGCCGGGTCTGGCCGCAGCGGGTTTTTTTGCAGATCGCTTGCCTCGATCGCGGAGGGCATAATGCCTCCGACCGGAATCTGGAATCGTCGCCAAACGAGACCCATGAGCGCCGCCGCGCGCTTCGCCCGGCTCGACCGACACCCACCGGGTCGTGCCAGCCACGCCCACGCAATAGAGAGGACCCCATCCGATGCAGAAGGTTTTCGTGTACGGCACCCTGCGGGCCGGCGAGATCAACGACATCAGCCAGGCCGCCGCGCGCCACGACATCGCCGAGCCGACCCTGCTAGGCACGGCCACCGTGCGCGGGTATCTGTTCGATTTCGGCGCGTATCCGGGCCTGGTGCTCGACGAGGCGGGGCCGCCGGTGTGCGGCGACGTCTACGAAATCGACCCGGATCTGATTGCGGTGCTCGATGAAATCGAGGAAATCTATCCGGGTGTCGAGGGGCTGTTCGTGGCCCGTGAGGTCACGGTGGAAGTCGACGGCGCCGCGCTGGCGTGCCGCTTCTATCCGGTGACGAAACATGCGGTGAAGGGCTTGCCGGAGATCCGCTCGGGCGACTGGGTGGCGCATCGCCGCGCCAAAAAAACGGCCCGGCAAGCCTGAGCCTGCTGGGCCGTCCGGTCGGTCAGCCTTGCGGCCTGCGCCGCTTCATTGCGAAGCGGCGCCGCCAGATCGTGAGGCGAGGACGCATGCCGCGCGTCCGCGCACTCGTGTACCACCAGAGCTCGGGACCCGGCTAGCGCCGTGCCTCAGATTTCCTCATACAGCGGCAGCGTCAGGAAGTCGGTGAACTGCTCCGACGTGGACATCGCTTCGAAGATCTCAGCCGCGCGGTCATACGGCTGGGTATCGCCGCCCACCGCCTGCTTCACCTTGGCGAGTTCCTGCTTCGACAGTTCGCGCACCAGTTCCGCGGTGACCTTGCGGCCGTCGTCGAGCGCGCCCTTCGGCGAGCGGATCCACTGCCACACCTGCGAGCGCGAGATTTCCGCGGTCGCGGCGTCTTCCATCAGGTTGTGGATCGGCACGCAGCCATTGCCCGCCAGCCACGAACCGAGGTAGTGAATCCCCACGTTGATGTTGTTGCGCAGACCCGCTTCGGTGATCGGCGCTTCAGGACGGAAATCCATCAGGTCCTTCGCGCTCACTTCAACGTCGGCGCGTTGCTTGCCGATCTGGTTCGGCTGCTCGCCCAGCACCTTGACGAATTCTTCCATCGCGATCGGCACCAGACCCGGGTGCGCCACCCAGCCGCCGTCGTAGCCGTCGCCCGCATCGCGCGCCTTGTCCGAGCGCACGCCGCCCATGGCGCGGTCGTTGGCGGCCGGGTCGTTCTTGATCGGAATCAGCGCGCTCATGCCGCCGATTGCCGGCGCGTTGCGGCGGTGGCAGGTCTTCAGCAACAGCAGCGCATAGGCGCGCATGAACGGCGAGGTCATGGTGATCTGCGAGCGGTCGGCGAGGCAGAAGTCCTTGTCCGTCTTGAACTTCTTGATCGCCGAGAAGATGTAGTCCCAACGGCCGGCGTTCAGGCCCGAGCTATGTTCGCGCAGCTCGTACAGGATCTCGTCCATTTCGAACGCGGCGAGGATCGTTTCGATCAGCACCGTGGCGCGGATCGTGCCGCGCGGCACGCCGACCGCTTCCTGCGCGGCGACGAAGATGTCGTTCCACAGACGCGCTTCCAGATGGCTCTCCATCTTCGGCAGATAGAAGTAGGGGCCCGAGCCGCGCGCGACCAGTTCCTTCGCGTTGTGGAACAGGAACAGCGCGAAATCGAAAATGCCGCCGGAGACGCGTTGCCCGTCCACTTTCACGTGCTTCTCGTCGAGGTGCCAGCCGCGCGGACGCACGATCAGCGTGGCGATCCTGTCGTTCAGCTGGTACGACTTGCCGTTCTGTTCGAGCGAGATCGTACGGCGCACCGCGTCCTTCAGATTGATATGGCCGGTGATCTGGTTGTCCCAGCTCGGCGCGTTCGAATCTTCGAAGTCCGTCATGTACGAATCCGCGCCGGAGTTCAGCGCGTTGACGATCATCTTGCGCTCGACCGGGCCGGTGATTTCCACGCGGCGGCATTGCAGATCCTGCGGCAGCGGGGCGATTTTCCAGTCGCCGTCGCGGATGCTTTTCGTCTCGACGAGGAAGTCGGGACGCTCGCCGGCGTCGAGACGCTTCGTGCGTTCGGCACGCGCTTTCAGCAGCGCCTGGCGGCGCGGTTCGAACGTGCGATGCAACGCCGCGACGAGTTCGAGCGCCTCGCGGGTCAGGATGGTTTCGTAGCCCGGCTTGAGATCAGCCGTGATTTCCACGCCCTGCGGCAACTGCGACGATGAAAGCGGGTTCGCCATGTTTTCTCCTTGGTCGGTCAGATTGCAAAGATGCAAATGTTCAAATGCGCCTGAAATGCGCGGGGTTGCTTCGGACTGCGTTGCATGCGTCCATGAGGTAGGCTCGTGCCGTCATGCGCCAGGGCTGTGGCGCGGACGGCTTGTGCTCCTCTCGGGCGCTGCGAGGGTTGTTAAAAAATCGAGCAGGTCGTTCATGCTCCCGCCCGTGCCATGTGGCGTGACGCCCAGCTCTTCAGAGGGCGCGCCTTGCCGGTTGAGCCAGAAAGTCGTGTAGCCGAACCAGTTCGCGCCGGCCGCGTCCCAGCCGTTCGACGACACGAAGACGATCTCGCGCGGCTGCGCGCCGAACGCCTGGGTGCCGAGCGTGTAGGCGGCGGGGGCGGGTTTGTAGGCGCGTACCGCGTCGACGGAGAGCACGTGGTCGAACAGGCCGCTCATGCCGGCGCTCTTCACGGCGATGTCGAGCATCTGCGGATTGCCGTTGGACAGGATGGCGAGGCCGAGCGGGGCGTGCTGACCGCGCTGCTCATGCAAGCGGCGCAACGCGGGCACCGCATCCGGGAAAGCCGACAGGCACGCGTATTCGTCCATCAGACGCTTTTCCACCGCGCGATTCAGCGTGAGGCCGAGCTTGTGGGCCGCGAAGCGCAGCGCGTCGAGCGTGATGTTCCAGAACGGCTGATAGCGCGCGCCCGCCGGGTCGGCCAGCGTGCGCAACTGGGTGTATTCGATCTGCTTTTGGCGCCACAACTGCGAGAGCGCATCGCCGTGGCCTGGGAACATCTGCTCCGCCGCAGCGACGACCGAATGCACGTCGAACAACGTGCCGTAGGCGTCGAAAATCACTGCTTTGGGGAAGATTGCCGTTGTGGCCGACATTGCCGTGCGCTCCAATTCGAGGTCAGACAAATTGTATTAGTGATGCTCTGCGCTCAAAAAGAGGCTAAACATCACTTGATCTTTTACTTTCACCCACCTAATCTGACGCGCATTGCCACTCCGATACGCGCGCTTTCGTGCATGGCCAAGGCCTCTAGCCGGCCGTGTACGCAGGGCTCCGACTCCTCCATGGACCGTTTCAAGCAGATCGAAACTTTCGTCGCCGTTGCGGCCAAAGGCAGCCTGTCGGCGGCCGCGCAGGCGGAGGGCGTGGCGCCGGCCATCATCGGCCGCCGCATCGACGCGCTCGAAGAGCGGCTGGGCGTCAAGCTGCTGGTGCGCACCACCCGCAAGATCACCTTGACCTTCGAAGGCTCGGCGTTTCTCGAGGACTGCCAGCGCGTGATTCACGACATGCAGAACGCCGAGGCGAGCGTCTCGGCGGGCGGCGTGAAGGCGAGCGGCCATCTGCGCCTGTCGGCGCCGGCCGGCTTCGGCCGCCGGCATGTCGCGCCGCTGGTGCCGGCCTTCACCGTCGCGCATCCCGACGTCTCGATCACGCTCGACTTGTCCGACCGGCTGGTGGATCTGGTCAACGAAGGTTTCGACTGCGCGGTGCGGTTGGGCGAATTGCCGGATTCGTCGCTGGTGTCGCTGCGGCTGGGCGAAAACCGCCGCGTCTGCGTGGCGTCGCCCGCCTATCTGACGCGCCGCGGCGCGCCGCAAAGCCTCGCCGATCTGGCCCATCACAACTGTCTGGCGCTGGGCGCGAGCGCCAACCAGCAGCGCGGCTGGATGTTCCAGCAGGGCGACAAGGTGGTGTCCATCAAGGTCTCCGGCACCATGGAATGCTCGGACGGCGCGGTGCTGCATGAGTGGTGTCTCGACGGCTACGGCCTCGCGTGGCGTTCCTGGTGGGAAGTGGGCACGGATATCGCCGCCGGCCGGCTCGTCAGCGTGCTCGACGAGTTCGCCGCGCCGCCCATCGGGATTCATGCGGTGTTCCCGCAGCGCCGACATTTGCCGCTGCGCGTGCGGCTCTTTCTGGACTTTCTTAAGCATACCTACGGTCATCCCGGTTATTGGGGGTGAGGGCGGCGCACGGCGCCGCCGCGCGGGTTTCCGATATGCGGACAGACCCGCACGCGGGCGCTGCGTCCGTTCAGGCGCACTACAATCGATTGAGGGACCCGCCTGGCGCCTGCCGTGGCAGCGCTCTTCGCCTTGCCGGGTCCGGCCGCAGCAGACGACGACGGAGGCACCGTGTTCAAGCACATCCTGGTTCCGACCGATGGTTCAGATCTGTCACGCAAAGCGATCGAAGGCGCAATCGATCTCGCCCAGGCCGTAGGCGCGCGCGTCACGGCTTACGCGTGCCTGCCGCAATATCCCTACTCGCCGTTCTCCGAAGTGGTGATCGAGCCGCCGGGCGACTTTCTGGAGCGCAGCGAGCGCGAGGCGCGCGTGCATCTGCAGGAGGTCGAGCGGGCCGGACGCCACGTCGGCGTAATCGTCACGAGCCGCACCAGCGTGCATCCTTCGCCGTACCTCGGCATCATCGAGGCGGCCGAGAAGGGCGCGTGCGATGTGATCTTCATGGCCTCGCACGGACGCCGCGGACTCGGCAGCCTGCTGATCGGCAGCGAGACGCAGCGGGTGCTCACGCATACGAAGATTCCGGTGATCGTGTACCGCTGAGACGGGTGTACGACGGCGCAATAAAACGCGCCGGCGGTGAAGCCGGCGCGGGTCCTGCCTAACGACACTTAACGACACGTAAAGGCGTGTGTGGGCACGTATTGACCCATCCCGGCACGTGCCCTGTGCCGCTTGCTTCTCTCTCAGATTCCAGTCCGCTTGGGTCTGTCCTGGGACCTTGTGAGCCCACTTTGCAGACCTTCTCCGGCTTGACTGTCTCCTCCCTGATCGCGGCCCTCTGGCGGGGCCGCTTCCCGTCTGTCCTTCCATCGATCCGCTTGCGCGTTCTTTCAGGCTGCTGCGAGGTATCTCAACCTGCCTTCGAGGGCGCCGCAACGTCGCTTCGACGCCGCGGCAACGCCTCTCAGGCCACCTTCTTGTCGAAGAACTGCTCGTCTTCCGTCGACCCGTGCAGCGCGGTGGTCGAGGCTTCGCGTTCGACCGTTTGCGTCACGGCGTCGAAGTAGCCGGTGCCGACTTCGCGCTGGTGCTTCACGGCGGTGAAGCCCTTTTCGGCGGCCGCGAATTCGGCCTGCTGCATTTCGACGAACGCGCTCATCTGCGTGCGGGCATAGCCGTGCGCGAGGTTGAACATCGAGTAGTTCAGCGCGTGGAAGCCGGCCAGCGTGATGAACTGGAACTTGTAGCCCATCGCCCCGAGTTCTTTCTGGAACTTGGCGATCGTCGCGTCGTCGAGGTTCTTCTTCCAGTTGAACGACGGCGAGCAGTTGTACGACAGCAGCTTGCCCGGGAACTCCTTGTGGATCGCCTCAGCGAACCGCTTCGCGAATTCGAGGTCCGGCTTGCCGGTTTCGCACCAGATCATGTCGGCGTACGGCGCGTAGGCGAGGCCGCGCGAGATGGCCTGTTCGATACCCGGCCTCGTGCGGTAGAAACCTTCGACGGTGCGCTCGCCGGTCAGGAACGGCTTGTCGTTATCGTCGATGTCCGAGGTGACGAGGTCGGCCGCTTCCGCGTCGGTGCGGGCGAGCAGGACGGTCGGCGTGCCGGAGACATCGGCGGCCAGACGCGCGGCGGTCAGCTTGGCGATGTTTTCGCGGGTCGGCACGAGCACCTTGCCGCCCATGTGGCCGCACTTCTTCACAGAGGCGAGCTGGTCTTCGAAGTGCACGCCCGAGGCGCCGGCTTCGATCATCGCCTTCATCAGTTCGAAGGCGTTCAGCACGCCGCCGAAACCGGCTTCAGCGTCGGCCACGATCGGCGCGAAGTAGTCGATGTAGCCTTCGTCGCCCGGATTCTTGCCTTCCGACCACTGGATCTGGTCGGCGCGCGTCAGTGTGTTGTTGATGCGCTTGACCACCAGCGGCACCGAATTGGCCGGATACAGCGACTGGTCCGGGTACATTTCGCCGGCGACGTTGGCGTCGCCCGCCACCTGCCAGCCCGACAGATAGATCGCCTTCAGGCCGGCCTTGACCTGCTGCATGGCCTGGTTGCCGGTCAGCGCGCCGAGCGAGTTCACGAACGGCTCGTTATTGACGCTGTCCCACAGCTTTTGCGCGCCGCGCTTGGCGAGCGTGTGCTCGACCTGCACGGAACCGCGCAGACGCACCACGTCGTCGGCGGAGTAGGTGCGCTTGATGCCTTTCCAGCGCGGATCGGTTTCCCACTGTTGCTGGAGTTCTTGTGCTTGCTGTTGGCGTGACGTCATGGTGTGCTCCTTGATTGCCTGGATAGTGGATCGGTGAATCCTGTCTTCGCGAAGCGCTGTGCCGTGGGGGCGTTTCGTTTCGTGAAGTCTTATATAAGAGTCTAGGCAAATCGAAGCGCGTGCAATAGACGCGTGTCACGCTTTGTGTGAGATTTTTAGTTGTTATAAATCAGTGGTTTAATGACGTTGTTTCGCATTGAGAAATGCTGTTTCCCCTGCTGCAATAGCCCTTGTTGTGCCACGCAGCACGATTTTTTACGAGGCAAAAAAATTTTCCACATCGTGAAATATCGTAGGCGACCACCGTGCGGACGAAAAAAAACCGGCGCATGAGCACCGGTTTCTTCTGACGTTCGGGTGGCGAGGGCCGCCCGTGGCCGTTTTCAGCGGGTCTGGCAACAGGTCCTGCACAGGGTCCTGAGGACCGCCGCGCAGGGCGTTGTGCCACCCCAACCCTGGCCGCTTAGCTGCCGCGACGCGCCGTACGCGGACCGTCGCTGCGGCGTGCGCCGTAGCCGCCGTCACGCGAGCCGCCGTAGCCTTCACGCGAACCGCCGCCAGCCGACTTGCCGGCCCAGCTGCCGCCATTGCCGCCGCCGCTACCGCTGCGAGCGCCGCCGCCGTTACCGGCCGGCTTGCCGGCACCGCTGCCGCTGCCGAAGCGACGGCCAGCGCCGCCATTGCCACCGCCCGGACGGCCACGGCCGCCAAAGCCAGGACGGCCATTGCCCGACGGAGCCGACTTGCGCGGCTCAAAACCTTCGACGACATTGACCGGCAGGGGCGTACGCACGAAACGCTCGATGCGCTTGAGCGCGCCTTGTTCGGCGTGATGCACGAGGCTCACGGCGATACCCGAGCGGCCAGCACGGCCGGTACGGCCGATACGGTGCACGTAGTCTTCCGCGAACTTCGGCAGGTCATAGTTGAACACGTGCGTGATGCCCGGGATGTCGATACCGCGAGCGGCGACGTCCGTGGCGACCAGCACGCGCACACGGCGCTCGCGCAGGGCCTTGATGGTGCGGTTACGCGCACCTTGCGGCAGGTCGCCGTGCAGGGCGGCCGATTCGAAACCGGCGTCGGCCAGACGGCCAGCCAGTTGGTCGGCGTCCATCTTGGTTGCGGTGAACACGATAGCCTGGTCGAGGCCGGAGTCGCGCAGCAGATGGTCGAGCAGACGGTCCTTGTGATCGCGGTCGTCGACGTAGTGGACGGTTTGCGCGATGTTGGTGCGCTGCTCCATGCGCTGGACGATCTCGATACGTTCCGGATCCTTCAGCAGACGGCCGGTCAGCGAGCTGATCTTGCCGTCGAGCGTGGCCGAGAACAGCATCGTTTGACGCGTGGCCGGCGTAGCGGCGACGATCGTTTCGATGTCTTCGATGAAGCCCATGTCCAGCATGCGGTCGGCTTCGTCGAGCACGAGGATCTGCAATTGCGACAGGTCGATACGGCCGCGTTCCAGATGGTCGATCAGACGGCCCGGCGTTGCCACCAGGATTTCCGGGTTCTTGGCCAGCAGCATCAGCTGTTGACCGTAAGCGACGCCACCGAGAATGCTGACGGTGCGCAGGCGCTTGAGGTGCTTGCCGTACGTGGCGGCGGCGGTGGTGACCTGCATGGCGAGTTCGCGGGTCGGCGTCAGAACCAGCATGGTCGGACGGGCAACCGGTTGCGGACGGCGCGTGCGGGCGCCATCAGCCGGACGCGGCTCGCGCGGCTGGCTGGCTTGCGCCTTTTGCAGTTGCGAGAAACGCTCGATGGCGGGCAGCATGAACGCGGCGGTCTTGCCCGAACCGGTCGGGCTGGAGACCATCAGATCGCGACCGGCGATGCCGGCGGGGATGGCGCGTTGCTGAACCGGAGTCGGAGTCTGGTAGCCAGCGGCGGTCAGCGCGGAGACGACATCCGGTGACAGACCGAGCGACGCGAACGACGGACCGGCCGGTGCCTCGGCGACAACTGCGACGGTTTCCGGCGCTGCAGCAACGGCTGCGGCTTGCGCGGGTGCTGCGTCGGTGTCGATGAGACCGAGTGCCTGGTCGGCGATGGCGTTCAACGGGCTGCTGGGGGTATTGCTCGAAGTCATGAGAATCCTTGAAACGATCCTGGGTGATGCACGGAATAAATACGTCGGCGCCAATCGGCATACCCAAGTCGTCGGATTCAGCGAGCAAAGAAGCAGCGAGCAAATCGAAAAACGGGGGCAGCTCGCGACAATCAAGGCGAGCTTTTCGTTAGAAGCTGTATCGGTTGCGACATGCCAACACGGCGTGCCGCCAGCCTGGTACATGATCGCCCGTAGGGGGCTAGGCAGGAGGGGACAGGTTCTAAACTGGATTGGAGCAAAACGCTACGAGGCGCTGCGCCGCAAAGGCCGCTGGAAGAAAGCCGGGCAAAGCAGTGAAGCGCAGGCAGCATTGTATAGGGTTTTGCTGCACCGCGCCACAATTAAGACATTTCCGTGAAGGAAAGGGCTGATGTCCGCTTGTTTGTGCGCCGGACTTAGGCCGAAGCGCCGCTTTTCAGCGATTCGACCAATTCGACGTATTGCTGCTTGGCGGCGTCCTGCGCGGTGCCTTTCAGCGCTGCCCAGGCATCGTACTTGTACTTGCCGACGATGTCGGTGAAGCCGGGCTTGTCGCCGTGCACGTCGCCCTTGGTGGCCTGCTTGTAGAGCGCGTACAGGCGTAGCAGCGTCAGGTTGCCCGGGCGTTCCGGCAGTTGTTGGACCTCTTCGTGGGCTTTCGCGAATTGCGCGTCGACGTCGCTCATGTTTTCTCCGTGGCGAATTCAAGATGGGTTGTCGATCATATCAAGCGCGATCGACGGACGGGTCGAACCAGGCTCGAACGATTCTTCCAAACGGCGCGGGGAGCGGGGCGGTGCGGGGCGGTTTGAGGTGGCTTTGAAGGGCTTCGAAGGGTTTTGGGGAGACTTTAATGGGCTTTGAGCAGCACCCCCCACCTCCAGTCGCGCCGCACGTGTCCGGCAAGGCGGGGCGTCGCATTACAATAGCGGCCATGACCCGAACTGTGCTGCTTGCTCTCGATACGTCGACCGAATTCTGCTCGGTCGCGCTCCTGTCCGCTGCGTCCGCCGCTGCGGGCGCCTCCGGCTCCGAAGAACCGCGCGTCTGGGTACGCCACGAAGCGACCGGCGCCGTGTCCAGCACGCGCCTGTTGCCCGCGATCCGCGAACTGTTCGACGAAGCCGGCCTCGCGCTGGCCGATTGCGACGCGATTGCGTTCGGCGCGGGTCCCGGCTCGTTCACCGGCCTGCGGACTGCAACGGGCGTGGCGCAAGGGCTTGCCTTCGGCCTGAACTGTCCTGTCGTGCCGATCGGCACGCTGCTCGCCTGTGCCGAGAGCGCGCGTCTGCGCGATCCGTCGGTCAAGCGCGTCGTGGCGGCGCTCGATGCCCGCATGGACGAAGTCTATTGGGCCGACTTTGCGTGGGACGAAGCCGAAGGCGAATGGCGCACGATCCAGCCGGCCTCGCTCGATGCGCCGGACAAGCTCTCCTTGCCCGACACGCCCTTCACGCTGGCGGGCAATGCCGCTGCCGCGTTCGGCGCGCGTCTCGCCGCCGGGGCGGTGGCGCAGGCCATCGACGGCGAAGCGTTGCCGCATGCGCTGCCGCTCGCGTTTGCGGCGTTGCGCGCGTTGCGCGCCGGGCGTACTGTGCCGGCCGAGCTCGCGGCGCCCGAATACGTGCGCAACAAGGTGGCGCAGACGACGGCGGAACGGATGGCCGGGAAGGCGGAGAAGGCCGCCAAGGCAGAACAGGTGCCGGGCGCGCAGCAGGCGGCGCAACCCGCATCCGGCCGCGAAGCGGCCTCTGCCTCCGCGCCGGCGGCTCACTCCGGACCTCAAGGCGAGGGCGGACGATGAGCGGAGTGTTGCTGGCGGACCGCTACATGTCGCCAATGACCGAAGGTGACCTCGACGAGGTCGCCATCATCGAAAAAGCGGCCTATGAGTTTCCGTGGAGCCGCGGCAATTTCGAAGACTCGCTGCGTAACGGCTATTTCGGCATCTGCCTGCGCCATGTCACCGGCACCTTGATCGGCTACTGCGTGCTGATGCCGGTGGTCGACGAGATGCATCTGCTGAATCTGTGCGTGGCGCCCGCCGCGCAGGGCGCGGGCGCTGGCCTGTCGCTGCTGCGCGAAGCGGTGCGCATCACGCGCAACGAGAAACTCGACGGACTGCTGCTCGAAGTGCGGCCGTCGAACCAACGGGCCATCCGGCTTTATGAACGCTTCGGCTTTGCTTCGATCGGCCGTCGCAAGAACTACTATCCGGCGCGACATCGCAGCCGGGAGGACGCCATCGTGATGCGTTTTTCGTTTGTCAGGGAGGGCGCAGATGGCGCTGCATGAATCTGCATTGGAAGAACTCGGCCTCGCGCCGATGTGGGTGAGGCGCGGCATGGGGCAGGCGAACGCCGGCGCCGCTGAGGAAGCGGCCGTGGCGCTCGAGGCTGTTCCTGATGGCGCTGCGGTGCGTGCCGAGGGCACGGCGCCTGTGCAGGGCTTGGGGCAGGGATCTGCACATGACGCGGGTCAAGCTCGCCCCGCAACGGGGCGGCGCGAAGACGCCTTCGAGCAGGGCGCCCGCGCGCCCGCTGCACGCGCCGAGGAAGCGCGCGAGTTCGCCGCGCCGGTCGATCGGGCTGCCGCACGGCCCACGCAGCCAACCCGCCCAGCCCCTGCTGAACCCTCCGCTTCCTCGCCGCCACCCGACGACGATTTCGCGTGGTTCGACGACCTCCCGTCCCAGCCGCCGTCGGAAGCGAGCATCGTTCCGGCCGAACGCGCGGAACGCACCGAACCCGCGCTGCAGACCCTCGACTGGGATGCCCTCGCCGAACGCGTGGCCGCCTGCGAGCGCTGCCGCCTGTGCGAGAAGCGCACCAACACGGTGTTCGGCGTGGGCGACCGCAACGCCGACTGGATGCTGATCGGCGAAGCCCCCGGCGAAAACGAAGACCGCCTGGGCGAACCGTTCGTCGGCCAGGCCGGCAAGCTGCTCGACAACATGCTGCGTTCGCTCACGCTCGCGCGCGACACCAACGTCTACATCGCCAACGTGATCAAGTGCCGTCCGCCCGGCAATCGCAATCCCGAACCGGACGAAGTCGCGCGCTGCGAGCCGTATTTGCAGCGCCAGGTCGCGCTCGTCAAGCCGAAGCTGATCGTCGCGCTGGGCCGTTTCGCCGCGCAGAGCCTGCTGAAGACCGACGCAAGCATTTCGTCGCTGCGCGGCCGCGTCCACGCGTATGAGGGCGTGCCCGTCATCGTCACGTATCACCCGGCCTATCTGCTGCGCAGCTTGCCCGACAAGGCGAAGGCGTGGACCGATCTGTGCCTCGCCCGCGATACCTGGCTGAAGGCGGCCGGGACCGAAGCGGCGGCCGGCTGATGGATACGCCTGGGGCCGCAGCGCTTCCGGCCGCTGTGCCCACGGCACACTGGGATGCGCTGCGCGAGCCCGCGGTGCGCGATCTCGCGTGGTTGCTGTTCAGTGCCGACCTGTTGCGTGCGCAACCACCGGTCGGGATGCTGGCGAGTGCGTTCGAAACGGCGGACGAGGTAGCCGCCACGCTCGAGTGGCTGCACGCGCTCGACGCCGACCCGGGCGCGCTGCACAGCGACCTCGCGGCGGCGCGCGTGACGCGTCTTGGCCGATACGCGGAATGCCTGCTCGGGTGGTTTCTGCAGCATGGGCCGACGGCCCGCCTGGTTGCCGCGAACGTGCCGCTGCGGCGCGCCGGTCTGACCTTGGGCGAGTGCGATTTTCTGGTGCAGACGCAGGCGGGGCGACGGTTGCACTGGGAATTGGCGGTCAAGTGCTATCTGCACGCCGGGGATGGACGGGCGCAACTGGCCGATTACGTCGGGCCCAATCTGCAGGACCGCTTCGATCTGAAGCTCACTCACGTGCTCGATCATCAGTTGCCGCTCAGCGCGCGCGAGGAGTTCGCCTCGCTCGGACATGTGGGGCCGTGGGAACCGCAGATGTTCATCAAGGGCTGGCTGTTTTACCCGCACGGCGAGACGACAAGCGATCCCATCGAACTCGATCCGGCGCATGCGCGCGGCTGGTGGGCCACTCGCACGGATTGGCCGGCTTTTGCGGCCGACCATGCCCAAGCATGGCGGGTGTTGCCGCGGCTCGAGTGGCTGGCGCCGCGCCGGCATGAGCCAGGGACGGCGGAAGCGGCGGGCATCGCATTCGTCGAAGCCAGTGCTTTGAGCGAACGTGTCGCCCATCAGAACGGCCCGACGATGGTGGCGGCTTTCCATCTCGACGATGCGGGCCGCTGGGTCGAGCGTTCGCGCGGCTTTATCGTGCCGGACGACTGGCCGCAAAAGGCGCGGGCATTTGCGCGTCAGTGAGCGCAACCGGCGCTGCGGTGACGAGGCGCGCCACCCCGCGCGCTACCACTCACGCCGCCACGCGCCTCACCACCACCGATAAAAATGATGCACCGGACCGACGCCCTGACCGACGTCGAGTTGATCGCTCGCCTGCAGCGCGCCGGTCAGATAAGTCTTTGCATCGGCGACCGCACTCGCGAGATCCGCGCGCTGCGGAATCAGCGCTGCAATCGCCGACGACAACGTACAGCCCGTGCCATGCGTGTTCTTCACCGGCACACGCGCAGCGTAAAGGCGCAGCGTGCCGCTGTCCTGCACCAGCCAGTCGGGGCTGTCGGCGGCGCTAAGGTGGCCGCCTTTCATCAGCACGGCGCGTGCCCCGAGCGCCCGCAGCGCTTCGCCTTGCTCGATCATGCCGGCTTCGTCGGTGGCGGGCGAGCGTCCCAGCAACGCGGCCGCTTCCGGCAGATTCGGCGTCAGCAGGTCGGCGAGCGGCAGCAACTCGTCGCGCACCACGGCCACCGCGTCGGGTGCGAGCAGCGCGTGATTGCTCTTGGAAATCATCACGGTATCGAGTACGACGTGCTTCGGCCGATAACGCCGCAGCGCCTCGGCGACGGCCCGTGCGACCTGGGCGTTGGCCAGCATGCCGATCTTCACCGCGTCGATGCGGATATCGTCGAACACCGCGTCGAGTTGCGCCGCGATAAACGCCGGATCGGGCGTATGAATCGCCGTGACGCCGCGCGTGTTCTGCGCAGTCAGCGCCGTGATGACGCTCGCGCCATACGCGCCCAGCGCCGAGAAAGCCTTGAGGTCGGCCTGAATGCCGGCGCCGCCGCCGGAGTCGGAACCGGCGATCGTCAGGACGTTGGGAATCGGTTGAGTCATGGGAGGCTGGAAAGAAAGAAGCGCGGGCGCGGCGCGCATCCCGCATGCGTGCATTCCGGCGCTTTAGCGTAGCGCGTCAGAATGGCGTCTCAAAGGCGCGCGTCAGTGTTTCACTTCGCCGATCAGGGCGACCGAATCGAACGCGCGCTGGTTGGCCTGGTGGCGCCGCATCACGAACCACATCATCACGCAGACGAAGGTGCCGAACAGCACGATCACCGCCGACACCGGCACGTCGAGCCACACCAGTACGGCATAGAGGCACAGCATCACGAGGACCGAGAGGTTCTCGTTGAAGTTCTGCACGGCGATCGAGTGGCCGGCTGAAAGCAGCACGTGGCCGCGATGCTGCAGCAGCGCATTCATCGGCACCACGAAAAAACCGGACAGGCCGCCGACGATCATCAGGAAGATATAAGCGAGGATCAGATAGCCCGGCACGTGCATGCGGCCGAAGTAAATGCCCCAATGCGCCGGGAACAGATCGCGGGTGTAGAAGGCCATCATCATCACCGCGATACCCATCATGATGCCGACCGGCAGCACCGAGAGCGACTTCTTGAGCGGCACGCGCGAGGCGGCGATGATCGCCCCCGCGGCCACGCCGACCGCGACGACAGCCTGCAGGATCGCGCCTTCCGAGAGCGACATGCCGAGCGACACTTCCGCCCACTTCAGCACGATGAACTGCAAGGTCGCACCGGCGCCCCAGAAGAGGGTGGTGACGGCGAGCGAGATCTGGCCGAGCTTGTCGTGCCAGAGAATCTGGAAGCAGTCGGCGAAATCGGTGACGAGCTTGATCGGGCCGCGTTCCTGCTGCGGATAGCGTGCGCCGGTGTCGGGAATGCGCAGATTGAAAAGCGCGGCAATCACGTAGATCGCCATGATCACGAGCATTGCCGCTTCGGCTGGCGTGTTGACGGTGGGAATGTGGTGCTTGAGGATGTGCGACGCGATATGCGGACTGATCAGCGCGCCGCCCAATACCGTGCCGAGAATAATCGAGCCGACCGTGGTGCCTTCGATCCAGCCGTTCGCGGCGACGAGGCGGTCAGGCGGCAGCAGTTCGGTGAGGATGCCGTACTTGGCCGGCGAATACGCTGCAGCGCCGAATCCGACAATGCCGTACGCGATTAGCGGATGCGCGCCGACCAGCATCGTGAAGCAGCCGACTACCTTGATGGTATTGGTGACGAACATCACGCGTCCCTTCGGACGCGAATCGGCGAAGGCGCCGACGAAAGCAGCAAGAACGACGTACGACAGCACAAAGAACAGCTTGAGCAGCGGCGTCATCCAGTTCGGGGCATGCAGGTCTTTCAGCAGTGCAATAGCAGCAATCAGAAGCGCATTGTCGGCCAGCGACGAAAAAAACTGCGCGGCCATGATGGTGTAAAAACCTTTTTTCATCTGATGCGATGCTGTCCTCGCTGCGGTCCGTCCGCCCCGGCCGTGTGCAAGGCGTCCGGGCTTATTCCGTTCGAAATGGGTTGTGCGCACGGCTTTATATCATGAAAATAGCTGGATTCGGACTAGCAGAATCCTTGATCGCACCGCCCAGCGGGCTCCTGAGCACTGAAAACGCACTGTAAGCTCCTGATTCGCAAGCGTCTTTACGAAAATTTCCCATGCCGCGCCCCCTCTCAGCCACGATCCACACCGCTGCACTCGCCAATAACCTCGCCGTCGTCCGCCGTTACGCCCCAACTTCGAAAATCTGGGCGGTAGTCAAGGCCAACGCCTACGGGCACGGCCTCGCCAGAGCCTTTCCCGGTCTGCGCGCAACCGACGGCTTTGGATTGCTCGACCTCGAAGAAGCGGTGAAGTTGCGTGAATTGGGCTGGGCTGGGCCAATTTTGTTGCTGGAAGGCTTTTTCCGCCCCACCGATATCGACGTGATCGACCGCTACAGCCTGAGCACGGCGCTGCATTCGGACGAGCAGTTGCGCATGCTGGAAATGGCGCGCCTGTCGAAGCCCGTCAATATTCAGTTGAAAATGAATAGCGGCATGAACCGTCTCGGCTATACGCCGGAGCGTTTCCGGGCGGCGTGGGAACGGGCGCGCGCGTGTCAGGGCGTGGGGCAGATCACGCTGATGACGCATTTCGCGGACGCGGACGGCGAACGCGGCGTCGCCTCGCAGATGGAAGCGTTCGAACGCGGCGCGCAGGGCATCGCGGGGGCGCGCAGCCTGGCCAATTCGGCGGCCACGCTGTGGCACCCGGCGTCGCATTTCGACTGGGTGCGGCCGGGCATCATCTTGTACGGCGCGTCGCCCTCGGGCGTGACGAAGGCCATCGAAGGCACGGGCCTGCAGCCGGCCATGACGCTCGCGTCGGAATTGATCGCGGTGCAGAGCATCGCCGCGGGCCAGACCGTGGGCTACGGCTCGATCTTCAAGGCGCGTGCGCCGATGCGCATTGGCGTGGTGGCATGCGGCTACGCGGACGGCTATCCGCGTGTTGCGCCGGAAGGCACGCCGGTGATCGTCGATGGGGTGCGCACGCGGATTGTCGGACGGGTGTCGATGGATATGCTGACCGTCGATCTGACGCCGTGTCCGACGGCGGGCGTCGGCTCGCGCGTCGAGTTGTGGGGCAATACGCTGCCGATCGACGACGTCGCCCAGGCGTGCGGCACGATCGGCTACGAGCTGATGTGCGCGGTGGCGCCGCGGGTGCCGGTGCGGGCGGAATAACGCTGCATGCAGCGCTGATCCGGCGTTGCAGGCAGCGCCGGAAACAGACCTCACAACAGACGTCGCAGCAGATAGATCAACCTCACAGGCAAGGGCGCGTGGCTAAACAGAAGACGATGTACACCTGCACCGAATGTGGCGGGCAGGCGCCCAAGTGGCAGGGCCAGTGCCCGGCATGTCATGCATGGAACACGCTGGTGGAGACGGTGGCCGAATCGCCGTCCGCGCACCGCTTTCAGTCGCTGGCGAAGAGCGCGCCGGTGCAGCGCCTCGCGGATATCGAAGCGTCGGACGTGCCGCGCTTTTCCACCGGCGTCAGCGAATTCGACCGCGTATTGGGCGGAGGCCTGGTGCCGGGCGGTGTGGTGCTGATCGGCGGCGATCCGGGCATCGGCAAATCGACGCTGCTGCTCCAGTCGCTCGCGGAAATTGCCCACGACCGGCGCGCGCTCTATATCAGCGGCGAAGAATCGGCTGCGCAGATTGCCTTGCGGGCGCAGCGGCTGTCACTGCTCGATCCGGGCTCCAAGGCGAGCGAACTGCGGCTCCTCGCCGAAATCCAGCTCGAAAAAATCCAGGCGACGATCGAAAGCGAACGGCCCGACGTGGCCGTGATCGATTCGATCCAGACGGTCTATTCCGAGGCCCTGACTTCGGCGCCGGGCTCGGTCGCCCAGGTGCGCGAGTGCGCGGCGCAACTGACGCGGATTGCCAAGCAGTCGGGCACCGCGATCATCATGGTCGGCCACGTGACCAAGGAAGGCAATCTGGCTGGTCCGCGCGTACTCGAACACATCGTCGACACCGTGCTGTATTTCGAGGGCGACACGCACTCGTCGTTCCGTCTCGTGCGCGCGTTCAAGAACCGCTTCGGTGCGGTCAACGAACTGGGCGTGTTCGCGATGACCGAGCGCGGCCTGCGCGGCGTGGCGAATCCGTCGGCGCTGTTCTTGTCGCAGCATGAACAGGTCGTGCCGGGTTCGTGCGTGCTGGTGACGCAGGAAGGCTCGCGGCCGCTGCTGGTCGAAATCCAGGCGCTGGTGGACGCCGCCAATGTGCCCAATCCCCGCCGTCTCGCGGTGGGTCTGGAACAGAACCGGCTGGCGATGCTGCTCGCCGTGCTGCACCGGCATGCCGGCATTGCCTGCTTCGATCAGGACGTGTTCCTGAATGCGGTGGGCGGCGTCAAGATCACCGAGCCGGCCGCCGACCTCGCGGTGCTGCTGGCGATCCATTCGTCGATGCGCAACAAGGCGCTGCCGAAGGGCTTGATCGTGTTCGGCGAAGTGGGGCTGGCGGGCGAAATCCGACCGTCGCCGCGTGGCCAGGACCGGCTCAAGGAAGCCGCCAAGCTGGGTTTTTCGATTGCGCTGATTCCGAAGGCAAACGCACCCAAGCAGCCCATCGACGGCTTACAGGTTATTGCTGTCGACCGGCTCGAACAGGCGATCGACCGGATCAGGACCCTTGAGTAGGGCGCGTTCGCGGTGCATTGAAGCCGCCTTTGCCAAGTAATGCTCCGTAAATAACTCCCTTGAGCCTGTAACCAACGCAACGCGCGTATTCCCTAAGCTGGGCGGGTCTGCCATCCCTCAAGCGGAAAAGGATCGCGCCTTGAAACAGTCTCATGAAACCGTGACCGAGCGTCCGATGCAGGTGCGCGGCTGCCGCGTCTCTGCGCCCATCCGCCAGCCTTGGGGCGGAGCGTGCCGGATCGTCGAGTGGATCGACACCACCGGCCAGATCTCGCGGCGCGTCGTGGCTGAGAACGTGACGCCCGATGAAGTGCGTGCCACCATCGACCGGCATGTGGAAGGCCGCAAATATATGCTGTACGACGACGAACGCGCGCCGCGGCAGACTTTGCCGCGGCGGTAGAGGAGGCTTCTACTGCGGCAGCCCGCCGGCCTCATCCGGTGATTCGCTCGCGCTGGTCTGCGCCTCGCTATCTGTCTCCGTCTCCGGATTGAAAAGCGGATGCTGTGCCGCTTCGGCGGCCGTCAGCACCGGCGAAACACAGCAATCGAGCGGCTCCAGCAAACGTACCCAATCTTCCAGCGACCGGCTTGCGATCAGGCCGGCGAGGTCCTGGATCAGCGCGAGCGCGTCCGGACCGCCGATGGCCTGGCCGACGCTCCAGTGGCGGAACGCCCACTCCGGGCGGTCGAGCGCGTGGCACAGCGTTTCCCAGAACTTGAGTTCGAGCGCCGCGACCGCGAGCCAGCGCCCGTCTTTCGTGCGGTACAGGTTGTAGCAGGCGACGCCGCCGTTCAGCAGGCCGGCGCCGGCCTGCGGCGCGGCGCCGTCGTTGGCGAGCGAGACCTGGGCGAGGAAGTTGTTCGCGTGGCTGCTGTGCGTCATCGAGACGTCGACGAAGCGGCCGTTGCCGCCGCGCGCCACGCACCACAGCGCGGCGAGAATCTGCGAAACCGCGCTCGCGGCGCCGCCCAGCAGGTCGGCAATCTGGAAGTTCGGCAGGACCGGCGTGCCGTCGCGGCTCGCCAGTTGTTCGAGCACGCCCGCGTAGGCGATGTAGTTCAGGTCGTGTCCGGCGTGACCGGCGAAGGGACCGGTCGAACCATAGCCGCTGATCGCGCAGTAGACGAGTTTCGGATTGAGCGCGCTCAGCGTTTCGTAGCCGATGCCGAGCCGCTCCATCACGCCCGGCCGGAAGCTCTCGATCAGCACGTCGGCTTCCCGTGCGAGCGCACGCAGCACGGTGCGTCCCGCTTCTGACTTGAGATCGAGCCGCGTCTCGCGCTTGCCGCGGTTGACCATCCGGTAGAAGGCGCCGGGGCGGCCGGCAACCCGATCGCTCGATGCCTGCAGCATCGTGCGCGTGGGGTCGCCGGCGCCGGGCGCTTCGATCTTCAGCACGTCCGCGCCCAGTTCCGCGAGGCGCAGGGCCGCGACGGGGCCGGGCAACAGGCGCGTCAGATCGAGTACGCGCAGGCCTTGCAATGCAGCGGGAGACGTCAAAGCCAACCTCTCTCTCGTAGGTAGAAAACGCGGGGCCGGCCTTCACCCGGCGACGCTAACCGATTTGCTCAAGCTCCTCGTGCGTGTCGAGCCATTCGGCCTCGAGTGCTTCGAGACGCGCATTCACGTCCGCCTGACGGCGGATCGCCTCCGTGAGGCGGGTCTTCTGTTCCGGATCGTAACTGGCCGGATCGGCGACGAACGTATCGAGCGTCGCCTTTTCCGCGTTCAACGCGTCCATTTCCTTTTCGATCTTGCTGATGCGGCTTTGCAGCGGCTTCTTCAGGTGCGACAGTTTCTGGCGTGTTTCGGCGTCCTGACGGCGCTGTTCCTTGCGACTTGCCGCGCTGTCTTCGACGTTGCCGTTATTGCCGCCGTTCGTTGCGTTGCCGGCCGCGTTGCCTGCGCTCGCCGCCTTCAGCGCCGCACGCTGTTCGGCGGCGTGCTGCAGCAGCCAGTCGCGATAGTCGTCGAGGTCGCCGTCGAACGGTTGCAGCCTGTGTTTGGCCACCAGCATGAATTGATCGGTGGTGGCGCGCAACAGATGGCGGTCGTGCGAGACGAGAATCAGCGTGCCTTCGAACTGGGCGAGCGCCATGGTCAACGCGTGCCGGGTTTCCAGATCCAGGTGGTTGGTCGGCTCGTCGAGCAGCAGCAGGTTCGGCTTTTGCCAGATCACCAGCGCAAGCGCGAGGCGCGCTTTTTCGCCGCCCGAAAACGGTGCGATCGCCGCCGTTGCCATCTCCCCGGAGAAGTTGAAGCCGCCGAGGAAGTCGCGCAATTCCTGCTCGCGCGTGTCGGGCGCGAGCCGCGCCAGATGCTGCAGCGCCGAGTCTTGCGGGCGCAATGTTTCGAGTTGATGCTGCGCGAAGTAGCCGATGCGCAGCCCCTTGCCTTCGCGGACATCGCCGCCGAGCGCCTCGAGCGTGCCGGCGAGCGTCTTGATGAGGGTGGATTTGCCCTGGCCGTTCGCACCGAGCAGACCGATGCGCTGACCGTTCTGGATCGACAGGTTGACGTGCTCGACGATCGGGATTTCGCCGCCTTCGTTGCGATAGCCGCAGCGCACGCTTTCCATCACCATCATCGGGTTCGGTGCGGAATCCGGCGTGCGGAACTCGAACGTGAAGGGCGACGACGCATGCGCGGGCGCGATCAGCTCCATCTTTTCGAGCGCCTTCACCCGGCTCTGCGCCTGGCGTGCCTTGGTGGCCTGCGCCTTGAAACGGTTGATGTAGCTTTGCAGATGTTCGACCGTGCGCTGCTGCTTTTCATAGGCGCTCTGCTGCAGCGCGATCTGCTGCGCACGCAGGATTTCGAACTGCGAATAATTGCCGCCGTAACGTTTGATCTGCTGGTGCTCCAGATGCAGCGTGACGTTGCAGATCGAATCGAGAAATTCGCGGTCGTGCGAGATCACGATCAGCGTGCCCGGATAGCGGTGCAGCCAGTCTTCGAGCCAGACGATGGCGTCGAGGTCCAGGTGGTTGGTCGGCTCGTCGAGCAGCAGCAGGTCGGAGCGGCACATCAGCGCCTGGGCGAGATTCAGGCGCATGCGCCAGCCGCCGGAGAAGCTGGCCACGGGCAGGCGGGTCTGTTCGAGCGTGAAGCCGAGACCCAGCAGCAGCGCTTCGGCGCGCGCGGGGGCGGTGTAGCCGTCGGCGTCGGCAAAGGCGGCGTGGGCTTCGCCCTCCGCGGCGCCGTCGTGCGCGGCCGAGGCCGCTGCAATGGCTGCCTCGATGGCGCGCAACGCGGCGTCGCCGTCGAGCGTGTAGGCGAGCGCCGTTTTGTCGACGGCGGGGGTTTCCTGTGCCACGTGGGCGATCTGCCAGGACGGCGGCATTGAGAAATCGCCGGCGTCCGCGTGCAGTTCGCCGAGCAGCACGGCAAACAGGGTCGACTTGCCCGCGCCGTTCGCCCCGACCAGCCCGGCTTTCTCGCCGGGGTTCAGGGTGAAGGTGGTGTGTTCGAAGAGCGGCTTGGTGCCGCGCGCGAGACTGAACTGGTTAAAGCGGATCACAAAGAGGAGGCCGGCTTGGAAAAAACGCTATTTTAGACCGGGGAGCGGTGCGCGCGGGATTGGCCGTTCGGCCAACTGTGCCGCGGGAGCTTTTCGCTTAGACTGACGCCTTTCGTCAAACATGTTGCATGGGACCGGAGACAACCTATGACATCGATCTATTCGTTCTCGGCGCGCACGCTCGGCGGTGAGGAAGTCAGCCTGGAACAGTATCGGGGCAAGGTGCTGCTGATTGTCAACACGGCGAGCGAATGTGGCTTCACTCCGCAATACGCCGGCCTGCAGAAGCTGTACGAAGCCTATGCGGGGCGTGACTTCGTCGTGCTCGGGTTTCCGTGCAACCAGTTCGGCAAGCAGGAACCGGGCGACGCGACGCAGATCGGCAGCTTCTGCGAGAAGAACTTCGGCGTGAGCTTTCCGATGTTCGAGAAGATCGATGTGAACGGTGCGAATGCGCATCCGCTGTACCGCTATCTGACCGGCGAAGCACCGGGGCTGCTGGGGCTCGAGGGCATCAAGTGGAACTTCACCAAGTTTCTGGTGGCGCGCGACGGCACGGTGGTCAAGCGCTACGCGCCGGTGACGAAGCCTGATGCGATTACCGGCGAGATCGAGAAGCTGCTCTGAGCCGCGCGCCTAGAGAATCGGCGCAAACAACCTGGCCACATGCATGGTCACGCGCCGGAACGCCGGTGCCTGACGATACTCGCTGCGGTCGATCTCGTACGCTTGCGCGAAGTCGCTTAACAGCATCGCTTCGACCTCGGCGGCAAAGCCGCGGTCCACGGTCAGCACCATGATCTCGAAGTTCAGGCGGAACGAACGGTTGTCGAGATTGGCGCTGCCCACGGCGGCGGCCACGTTGTCGATCAGCACAACCTTCTGATGCAGGAAACCCGGCCGGTAGCGGAAGATCCGGATGCCCGCGCGCACGGAGTCGTAGGCGTAGAGCTTCGATGCTTCGAACACCACGTAATGGTCGCGCCGGCTCGGAATCAGGATGCGCACGTCCACGCCGCGCAGCACCGCAAGACGCAGCGCGGCAAACACCGCTTCGTCGGGGACGAGATACGGCGTGGTGATCCAGATGCGTTCGCGCGCCGCGTTGATCGCTTCGACGAAGAACAGCGAACAGGTTTCCTGCTTGTCGGCCGGGCCCGTCGGCATGACGATGCAATGCATGCCCTCGCCGTTCGGTTCGTAGGCGGGCATCTCGAACGACGGCAGGGTCTGGGTGGCCCAGTACCAGTCCTCGGTGAACACGAACTGGATGCTGGCGATCACCGGCCCGCGCACTTCGATATGCGTATCGCGCCACGGCGAGAGCGGTGGCTTGGCGCCGAGATACTCCACGCCGACGTTATGGCCGCCGACAAACGCCCGCTCGCCATCCACCGAAACAATCTTGCGGTGATTGCGGAAGTTGAGCTGGAAGCGGTTGACGAAGCGGCGATGGGTGGCGAACGGATGCACCTCCACGCCGGCTGCCCGCAAGGTCGTCACGTAACGATGCGGCAGATCGAAGCTGCCGATGCTGTCGTAGAGGAAATAGATGCGCACGCCTTGCGCGGCTTTGGCAAGCAGCGCGTCCTTGAGCATCTCGCCGAGCGCGTCGTCGCGCACGATAAAGAACTGCACGATGATGTAGCTGCGTGCCTGGTCGATCGCTTCGAGGATCGCGGCGAAGGTGGCTTCGCCGTTCACCAGCGTGCGCACCGAATTACCCGGCAGGAACGGCATGCCGCCCAGATGCGTGAGGGAGCGCACGAGCTGGTGGCCAAGCGCGTCGGTAGGGTAGCCGGCCGAAGAGTCGTGCTCGTCCCATGCGTGAGGATGCGCTTGCGTGCGCAGCGATTCGTTCTCGAGACGGCGCGCGTCGGCGTAACCCTGGAACTTGCTGCGGCCGAGGAACAGATACGGCACCAGCGTCAGATAAGGCATAGCCACTAACGATACCGCCCATGCGACCGCGCCCTGGGAGGTGCGCGTATTCAGAATGGCATGGCACGCCGCGATCACGCCGAGCAGATGGGCGAGAGCAACGAGCGGGGCGATATGAAGCAAGTCGAATTGCATAGGCGCGCGAAGGATTTTTTGATGCGCTTCCCCACCGCCCGGTGTGACGGCAAAGAAGTCAATCGCGCTCATCTTACCGAACCCGTTCGCGTTGCGGTCGGGTTCGGCAGATTCTTTGCATTTCGTTGCAGGGGCAACGGGGGAAAAGGCGTACCGGCAGCCAGCGGCGCCTCGGATACTTCAGTCCGGCGAATCAGACCGCCGGATCAGCTCGGCAGATCAGCCGCCTGAATCAGGAACACATTGTCGTCACCCGCGCTGGTGGACAGCCACACGAGATCGAGACCGCCAAACGCGGCTTCGACATTCGCGCGCTCGTTGCCGATTTCGACCACCAGCACGCCGTCGTCGGTCAGCCAGTTGCGCGCCTGCGAAATGATCCGGCGCACGATGTCCATGCCGTCCGCGCCGCCCGCCAGCGCCATCTCCGGCTCGTGCCGGTACTCGGCGGGCAGCGAGGCCATCGAGTCCGCATTGACGTACGGCGGATTGGTGATGATCACGTCGTAGCGGCGTTCGGGCAGCGGCGTGAACAGGTCGCCTTCGAACAGCGCAATGCGCTCGTCGAGCTTGTACTCGTCGACGTTGCGCGTCGCGACTTCGAGCGCCGGCTTCGAGAGGTCGACCGCATCGATATCCGCATTCGGAAACGCATGCGCCGCGAGGATCGCGAGGCAGCCGGAACCGGTGCACAGTTCGAGCACCGCACCGACCTGCTCGGGATCTTCGACGTACGGCTGCAGACCGTCCTGCAGCAGTTCGCCAATGAACGAGCGCGGCACGATCACGCGTTCGTCGACGTAAAAGTGGAAGCCGTGCATCCACGCTTCCTGCGTGATGTAGGCCGCCGGCACGCGCTCGGTGGCGCGGCGCTCGATCACGCTCAGCACCGCGTCGACTTCCGCCGCGGTCAGCTTCGCATCGAGAAACGGCTCGAGCAGGTCCAGCGGCAGATGCAGCGTATGCAGCACCAGGTAAGCGGCTTCGTCGTAAGCGTTGGCCGAGACATGGCCGAACGACAGTTCGGCCTGGTTAAAGCGCGTCACTGCGAAACGCAGCAGGTCGCGGACGGTGGAAAACGGGAGCGTCATCGCGGGGGTGTCCTTGGCGGGCTTGGGTTATGCGACCAGTTGTTCGAGCACGCGGCGGTACACGTTCTTGAGCGGCTCGATATGGGTGACGTCGATATGCTCGTCGATCTTGTGAATGGTGGCGTTCAGCGGGCCGAATTCGACCACCTGTTCGCAGATGCGCGCAATGAAGCGGCCGTCGGAGGTGCCGCCGGTGGTCGACAGTTCGGTCGTCACGCCGGTTTCGTCCTTGATCGCCTGGGCAAGCGCGTTCGACAGGTCGCCGCGCGGCGTGAGAAACGGCAGGCCGCTCACCGACCACTGCAGATCGTATTCGAGGCCGTGCCTGTCGAGAATCGCATGCACGCGGCTTTGCAGACCTTCGACCGTGCTCGCTGTCGAAAAGCGGAAATTGAACATGACGTCCGCGTGGCCCGGAATCACGTTGCTCGCGCCGGTGCCGCTGTGCATGTTCGACACCTGCCAGGTGGTGGGCGGGAAGTATTCGTTGCCGTCGTCCCAGCGTTCGGCCACGAGTTCGGCCAACGCGGGCGCCAGCAGATGCACCGGGTTCTTCGCCAGATGCGGATAGGCGATGTGGCCTTGCACGCCTTTGACGGTGAGCTTGCCGGACATCGAGCCGCGCCGGCCGTTTTTCACCATGTCGCCGAACTGCGCGCTCGAAGTCGGTTCGCCGACGATGCAGTAGTCGAGCCGCTCGCCGCGCGCCTTCAGCGCTTCGACCACCTTCACGGTGCCGTCGGTGGCGGGACCTTCTTCGTCGCTCGTGATCAGGAAGGCGATCGAGCCGCGATGGGCCGGATGGGCCGCGACGAACTCTTCGCTCGCCACCACGAAGCCCGCAATCGAGGTCTTCATGTCGGCTGCGCCGCGTCCGTACAGCATGCCGTCGCGATGGGTGGGCTCGAACGGCGGCGAACTCCATTGCTCGAGCGGGCCGGTCGGCACCACGTCGGTGTGGCCGGCGAACACGAGCAGCTTGCCGCGCGTGCCGTCGACGCCGCGCTTGACGGCCCACAGGTTGGTGACGCCGTGCGATTCGATGGTCTCGCACTCGAAGCCGAGCGCTGCGAGGCGTTCGATCAGGATGCGCTGGCAATGCTGGTCGTCAGGCGTGACGGACGCGCGCGCGATCAGTTGTTCGGTAAGGGCAAGGGTGCCGGACATGGATTCAGTACAAGCCACTTTGAAATGAAAAAATGCCGGCTGCAGGTGAATCGCCGCAGCCGGCAACAGCTTCTTGCGCACACGGCGCCGGGGCCATTGTTACCACCCGGCACCGGCGCCGCGTTCAACGCGTTCCTCGACCGCCCGATCCCGGCACATGCCCGGCGAAGCGGGCAACGCGGTCAGGAGCGACGTTCAGGCGAACAACGTCTCGTACTCTTCAACCGAAAAGCCGAGCGTCTTGACGCGCCCATTGACCACCACGACGGGCCGCTTGATCACCGAAGGCTTGTGGATCATCAGCGCGATCGCACCCGACTCGGTATCCGCGGCGGCTTTCATGTCGTCGGACAGGCCGCGCCAGGTCGTGCCGCGGCGGTTCAGCAAGGCGTCGAGCTTGACGTCCTTGAGCCAGTCCTGCACGAGCGGCGCCGTGACGCCGGCCTTCTTGAAATCGTGAAACTCGAACTCGACGCCGTGTTCTTCCAGCCACACACGGGCCTTCTTCACGGTGTCGCAGTTCGGGATGCCGTAGACGACGGTCTTGTTGGCGCGTGCCATCAGTCGCCTCGCAGCAGCTCGTTGAGCCCGACCTTGGCGCGCGTTTTCGCGTCGACCTTCTTGACGATCACCGCGCAGTAGAGGCTATGCGAGCCGTCCTTCGACGGCAGGTTGCCGGCCACCACCACCGAACCCGCCGGGATGCGGCCATACGTCACTTCGCCGGTTTCGCGGTCGTAAATCTTGGTGCTCTGGCCGAGATACACGCCCATCGAGATCACCGAGTTCTCTTCGACGATCACACCTTCCACGACTTCCGAGCGCGCCCCGATGAAGCAGTTGTCTTCAATGATGACCGGGTTGGCCTGCAGCGGCTCCAGCACGCCGCCGATGCCCACGCCGCCCGACAGGTGGACGTTCTTGCCGATCTGCGCGCACGAGCCGACGGTGGCCCACGTGTCGACCATCGTGCCTTCGTCGACGTATGCGCCGATGTTGGTGTACGACGGCATCAGCACGACGTTCTTCGCGATGAACGAACCGCGGCGCGCGATGGCGGGCGGTACCACGCGGAAGCCGCCGGCGGCGAAGTCTGCAGCGGTGTAGTTGGCGAACTTCGACGGCACCTTGTCGTAGAACTGCGAGTAGCCGCCGGCCGGCATCGGCGCGTTGTCTTCGAGGCGGAACGACAGCAGCACCGCTTTCTTCAGCCATTGATTGACAACCCAGTCGCCGTCCTTCTTTTCGGCGACGCGCAAAACACCCTTGTCGAGCTGTTCGATGGCGTGTGCGACGGCCTCACGCACGTCGGCCGGAGCGGCCTTCGGCGACAGCTCTGCGCGGTTTTCCCAGGCGTTATCGATGATCTGCTGAAGTTGTTGCGACATATTCGTAAGTAGTGGCGAGAATGGATGAGAAATGGAATTGCGGCTGGAAGCAGCGCGACGGCGCGCCGGACGCGCTCAGCGCTTGAGGCCCCGGCAAAAGTCGACGATCCGCTGGGCGCCCTCGGTACACTCGTCGACATCGGCGACGAGCGCGAGGCGCACGAAATTGCGACCGGGGTTCGTGTCGTGCGCAGTGCGCGCGAGATACGAGCCCGGCAGAACCGTCACATTATAGTCGGCGTAGAGGCGCTGGGCGAACTCGGTATCCGACAGGCCCGTGCGCGACACGTCGGCCCAGAGATAAAAGGCGGCATCGGGCAGACGCACGTCGAGTACCTCGGCGAGCATCGGCGTGACGGTGGCAAACTTCTGCACGTACTTGGCGCGGTTTTCGAGCACATGCGTCTCGTCGTTCCAGGCCGCGATGCTCGCAGCCTGATACACCGTCGACAAGGCGGCGCCGTGGTAGGTCCGGTACAGCAGGAACTGCTTGAGGATGGCCGGGTCGCCCGCCACGAAGCCCGAGCGCATGCCGGGTACGTTCGAGCGCTTCGACAGGCTCGAGAGCATCACCAGCCGCTCGAAGTTGCGGCCGAGCCGGTGAGCCGCTTCGAGCGCGCCGAGCGGCGGCTTCGTCTCGTCGAAATAGATTTCCGAGTAGCACTCGTCGGAGGCGATCACGAAACCATAGCGGTCGGACAGCGCGAACAGTTCGCGCCAGTCTTCCAGCGTCAGCACGGCGCCGGTCGGATTGCCCGGCGAGCAGACATACAGCAGTTGCGTGCGCGCCCAGATGTCGGTGGGAATCGCCGCGTAATCGCAGGCGAAATTGCGCGCCGGATCGCTATTGGCGAAGTACGGCTCGGCGCCGGCCAGCAGGGCCGCACCTTCGTAGATCTGGTAGAACGGGTTCGGGCAGAGTACGATCGCGGGCTCGCCCGCAGCGTTACGTTTGGGGTCGATCACGGTCTGCGCGAGCGCGAACAGCGCCTCGCGCGAGCCGGCGACCGGCAACACCTCGGTGGCCGGATCGACCGGCGGCAGGTGGTAGCGCTTCGTGACCCAGCTTGCAATCGACTCGCGCAGCGCCGCCGAGCCCAGCGTGGCGGGATACGTTGCCAGGCCGCCGAGCGAAGCGATCACCGCGTCGCGGATCAGCGCCGGCGTAGGGTGTTTCGGCTCGCCAATGCCGAAGCTGATGTGCGGCAGGGCGGCGGGCGGCGTGACATCCTTGAAAAGCGCGCGTAGCTTTTCGAAGGGATAGGTCTGGAGGGAGTCGAGTAGCGGGTTCACTTGGCGGATCGGGCCTGATCGAAGACGGGCGGAGACAGGTGACGGACACGCGCGGTGGCGACAATCACGGTGGTACGGTGAAAGAACGGGCACCAGCAGCGGACCGACGATTATAGCGTGGCGCAAGGCCGCGCGGGCCGGGCCCTTGCAGCGCGGCGCAGGTCAGGATGGCCGCGGCGGCCTGGCCGTGGCCGGTGTCGCAAGCGGGAAGCGGCCGGGGTGAAAAGGCCGGCGCAAATAGAACAGGAGAGGCAATGCAGTGGGGAGTTGAGGGCAAAACGGGTCTTGCAGCACGGCGGGCCGGCGCGCGCAGGAACAGGAGCGCCCGGTCATGAACGGCTCGATGAACAACTGGATCCGCACGAGCTGGCCGACGCTCGCCATCATGCTGGGCGCGTCGGTGTGGGGCATGATCTGGTATCCGTTGCGCATGCTGGCCGCGCTCGGCGTGACCGGCACGGCCGCGAGCGCGCTGACGAGCGGCGCCGGCTGCCTGTTCGTGCTGCTGGTGCGCCACCGCGCCATCCGCACGGTGCGCTGGCACTGGCTGCTGCCCGCCCTGGCGCTGGCGGCCGGGGTCACCAATCTCGGCTTCGTGTGGGGCTCGATCCACGGCCAGGTGATGCGCGTCCTGCTGCTCTTCTATCTCACCCCGGCATGGACCGCGCTGTTCGCGCATTTCATTCTGCATGAACGCCTGACGTGGACGGGCGCCGCGCTCGCGGCGCTGTCGCTGGCGGGCGCCATGGCGATGCTCTGGTCGCCGCAGATCGGCTTGCCGGTGCCGGCCAGTCTGGCCGAGTGGGGCGGGCTGGTGGGTGGCATGGGCTTCGCCATGAGCAACGTGTTGATCCTGAAGACGAGCCGGGATCTGCCCGAGATGAAGGCGGAAATGCGCACGGCGACGATTTTCGGCGGCGCGGCGATCTTCGGCGCCTGTGCGTCGCTATTCGAAGCAATGCCCAACCCGCCCACCGGCGCGCATCTCGGCACGGCGGCGCTACTGGTCATGGGCCTCGGTTTCCTGCTGGCGTCGAACAATATGCTGGTGCAATACGGCGTGGCGCGCATTCCGGCCAACCGGGCGTCGATCATCATGCTGTTCGAGATCGTGGTGACGGCGCTCTCCGCGTGGCTTTTTGCCGGCGAGATGCCCGGCCCGCGCGAATGGACGGGCGGCGCGTGCATCGTGCTGGCGTCCGCGCTGTCGAGCTGGGTGCATCGCACGCGCAGCCAGTCCGGAAGCGGGGCGGCGCATCAATCGGCCGCCTGAGCGCCAGAATGGCTCACGGGCGATGGTATGATTGCCCCTGCTTGCCGATGCGCGCCTTGCGGGGCGTGTGCGGCGTCCGTATCGCGGGGCTGGCAGGGGTCGTTTCGCCGTAGCGGCGAACGGCTCGCGCGGCCCTTGCGGTCCACCTTTATTTTCCCTTTTCAATCAGCGATATCGCCGTGCGTCTGACCTCGATCAAACTCGCTGGCTTCAAGTCATTCGTCGATCCCACGCATTTCCAGGTTCCGGGCCAGCTTGTCGGCGTGGTCGGTCCCAATGGTTGCGGCAAGTCCAACATCATCGACGCCGTGCGCTGGGTGCTCGGCGAATCGCGCGCCTCCGAGCTGCGCGGCGAGTCGATGCAGGACGTGATCTTCAACGGCTCCACCGCGCGCAAGCCGGGTAGCCGCGCCAGCGTCGAACTCGTGTTCGACAACGCCGACGGCCGCGCCGCCGGCCAGTGGGGGCAGTATGCCGAAATCGCCGTCAAGCGCGTGCTGACGCGCGACGGCACTTCGAGCTACTACATCAACAACCTGCCGGCGCGCCGCCGCGACATTCAGGACATCTTCCTCGGCACCGGCCTCGGGCCGCGCGCCTACGCCATCATCGGACAGGGCATGATCGCCCGCCTGATCGAGGCGAAGCCGGAAGAGCTGCGGGTGTTTCTCGAAGAAGCCGCCGGGGTGTCGAAGTACAAGGAACGCCGCCGCGAAACCGAGAGCCGCCTGCACGACACGCGCGAGAATCTGACGCGGGTGGAAGACATCGTCCGCGAACTCTCGACGAACCTGGAAAAGCTCGAAGGCCAGGCCGTCGTCGCGACCAGATTCAAGGAGCTGCAGGCCGACGGCGAAATGAAGCAGCGCCTGTTGTGGCTGCTGCGCAAGAACGAAGCCGGCGGCGAGCAGGAACGCCAGCAACGCGCCATCGAACAGGCGCAGATCGACCTCGAAGCGCACACCGCGAAGCTGCGCGAAGTCGAAGCGCAACTGGAGACGCTGCGGGTCGCGCACTACTCGGCGAGCGACGCCATGCAGGGCGCGCAAGGCGCGCTCTATGAAGCGAACGCCGAAGTCAGCCGCCTCGAAGCCGAGATCAAGTTCATCGTCGAGTCGCGCAACCGCGTGCAGGCGCAGATTGCCGCGCTGACCGCGCAGCGCGAGCAGTGGCTCTCGCAGGCGCAGAAGGCGCAAGGCGATCTCGAAGACGCCGAAGAACAACTGGCCGTAGCGGAAGAGAAAGCCGCCCTTGCCGAAGACGAAGCCGCGGCGAAGCACGACGCCATGCCGGCGCTCGAAGCGCGCTGGCGCGATGCGCAGACGCAACTGAACGAAGAGCGCGGCGGCATTGCCCAGACCGAGCAGGCGCTCAAGCTCGAAGCGGCCCACCAGCGCAACGCCGACCAGCAACTGCAGCAGTTGCAGCAGCGTCATGAGCGGTTGAAGTCGGAAGCGGGCGGTCTCGACGCGCCCAATGAAGCCCAGCTCGAAGAGCTGCGCATGCAGCTGGCCGAAAACGAAGAGATTCTGCACGACGCGCAAACGCGCCTCGCCGATGCCCAGGAGACGCTGCCGCGTCTCGATGGCGAACGGCGCAGCGCGCAGGAACGCGTGCAGGCGGAAACCGCGCAGATTCATCAGCTTGACGCGCGGCTCGCGGCCCTCAAGCAGTTGCAGGAAAACGTCCAGACCGAAGGCAAGATCCAGCCCTGGCTCGAGAAGCACGAGCTGAACAGCCTGCCGCGTCTGTGGAAGAAGCTGCATGTCGAAGCCGGTTGGGAAACCGCCCTCGAAGCCGTGCTGCGCGAGCGGCTCGCGGCGCTCGAAGTGTCGAATCTCGACTGGGTCAAGGCGTTCGCTACCGATGCGCCGCCCGCCAAGCTCGCGTTTTATGCACCGCCGCTGGCGGCTGCGCCGGTGGCGAATGCTTCTACGCTGCGCCCGCTGCTGTCGCTGGTGCGCATCGACGACGCCGGTTTGCGCGCAGTCCTGAACGATTGGCTCGGCCTCGCCTTCGTGGCCGACGATCTGGCCCAGGCGCTGGCGATGCGCTCGCAACTGCCCGAGGGCGGTTCGTTTGTCGTCAAGGCCGGCCACGTGGTGACGCGGGTCGGCGTGCAGTTGTACGCCGCCGATTCGGAGCAGGCCGGCATGCTGGCGCGTCAGCAGGAAATCGAGAACCTGACGCGCCAGGTGCGCGCCCAGGCGCTGCTCGCGGATGAAGCCAAGTCCGCGGCGATTCGCGCCGAGGCCGCTCATACGCAGGCCTCGCAGACCTTGACGGACGTGCGCCAGCAAGCCGAGCGTGCAACCCAGCGCGTGCACGCGTTGCAGATGGATGTGCTCAAGCTCACCCAGGCGCATGAGCGCTACATGCAGCGCAGCACGCAGATCCGCGAGGAACTCGAGGAAATCACCGGCCAGATCGACGAGCAGCGCGCGCTGCGCGGCGACTCGGAGGCGAACTTCGAACGTCACGACGCGGAGCTGGCCGAGTTGCAGGCGCGTTTCGAAGACAACCAGTTGGCTTTCGAAGCCTTCGACGAAGAACTGACCGCCGCGCGCGCACAGTCGCGCGATCTCGACCGGGGCGCCACCGACGCGCGCTTTGCCGCGCGCAACATGGCGAACCGCATCGACGAGCTGAAACGCAGCATCCAGGTCGCACACGAGCAGAGCGAGCGCGTGGCGGCCTCGCTGGAAGACGCGCGCGCCGAGCTCGAAACGATCAACGAGCAGACGGCGCATACGGGTCTGCAGGGCGCGCTCGAAATTCGCGCGGTCAAGGAAGAGGCGCTGCATGCCGCACGTCTCGAACTCGACGACCTGACCGTCAAGCTGCGCGCTCTCGACGAGACGCGTCTCACTGCCGAGCGCGCGCTGCAGCCGCTGCGCGACCGCATCACCGAACTGCAGCTGAAGGAACAGGCCGCGCGCCTGAACGCGGAACAGTTCATCGAACAGCTCGCCGCAGCGGGTGTCGACGAGGCCGAATTGCAGGCCCGACTGACGCCCGATATGAAGCCGTCTTACCTGCAAGGCGAAGTAACGCGGTTGAACAACGCCATCGCCGCGCTCGGTCCGGTCAACATGGCCGCGCTGGACGAACTGAAGGCCGCCACCGAGCGCAAGAGTTTCCTCGATGCGCAGTCGGCCGATCTGAACAGCGCGATCGAAACGCTCGAAGACGCGATCCACAAGATCGACCAGGAAACCCGCACGCTGCTGCAGGGGACCTTCGATCAGGTGAACCAGCACTTCGGCGAACTGTTCCCGCGTCTCTTCGGCGGCGGTCAGGCAAAGCTGATCATGACCGGCGACGAAATTCTCGATGCCGGCGTGCAGGTGATGGCCCAACCGCCGGGCAAGAAGAATTCGACGATTCACCTGCTGTCGGGCGGCGAGAAAGCGCTGACCGCGACCGCGCTGGTGTTCGCGATGTTCCAGCTGAATCCTGCGCCGTTCTGTCTGCTCGACGAAGTGGACGCGCCGCTCGACGACGCCAACACGGAGCGCTTTGCCAATCTCGTGCGTGCGATGTCGGACAAGACCCAGTTCCTGTTCATTTCGCACAACAAGATCGCGATGGAAATGGCCCAGCAACTGATCGGCGTGACGATGCAGGAGCAGGGCGTGTCGCGGATCGTCGCGGTCGACATGGAAACGGCCGCGGGTTTCGCCCAGAATATCGTTTGAGTTCGGACGGCGCCGGTCTGCGCCCCCGCTGCGGCTTCGTTGCCGCGCGGCGCAGACCTCGTGGCGCCGCGCAAACAGAAGAATTGCTGATGGAGCATGCATGGACGAGTTGACACTCGGTTTGATCGGCGCGGGTGCCGTGGTGGTCGGGGGCGTGGTGGTGTACAACGCATGGCAGGGCGCGAAAGTGCGCCGCCGCATGCCGCGGCCAATGCCGGCCGACACCGCCGAAGCCTTTGCACGGGACGATCAGGAAGAACAAAGCCCGTTCATCGAACCGGCCAGACCCACTCAGCGGCGCGAGCCTGTGTCCGACGATGCGGGCGATAGCGGATCGCGCGTCGAACCCACCTTCGGCACGGCAGCGCCGCTCGATACGCCGGCGGATATCCAGGCCGAGACGACGACGCCGAACGGTTTCCCCGAGGCGGGGGGCGAGGCTGCTGCAGGCGGCGTCGACGACCCGGTCGAGCCGATCCTGCCCGCTGCGACCACGATCTCCTCGGCACCGCCGGCCATTGTGGACCGGCGCATCGATTGCATCGTGCCGATTCGCCTCGCCGGCCCGCTGGCGGGCGACAAGGTGATTCCGCTGGCGCAGCGTCTGCGCCGTGCAGGCAGCAAGCCGGTGCACATCGAAGGCAAGCCGGAAGGCGGCGGCGCCTGGGAACTGCTGCAGAACGGCGTGCGCTACGAAGAACTGCGCGCCGCGGCGCAACTGGCCAACCGCAGCGGACCGCTCAACGAACTGGAGTTCTCCGAGTTCGTCACCGGCGTGCAGCAGTTCGCCGATGCGATCGACGCAGCGCCCGAATTCCCCGACATGATGGAGACGGTGGCGATGGCGCGTGAACTGGACGGTTTCGCCGCCCAGTGCGACGCGCAACTGTCGATCAACGTCTTGTCCGATGGCGCGCCGTGGTCGGCCAACTACGTGCAGGCCGTGGCCTCGCAGGACGGCCTGCTGCTCTCGCGCGACGGCACCCGCTTCGTGAAGCTCGACGCGAAGCAGAGCCCGGTGTTCATGCTGCAGTTCGGCGATACCAATTTCCTGCGCGACGACCTCACGTATAAGGGCGGCCAGATGATCACGCTGGTGCTCGACGTGCCGGTGGCCGACGAAGACATCCTGCCGTTCCGTTTGATGTGCGACTACGCGAAGTCGCTGTCCGAGCGGATTGGCGGCCGGGTGGTGGACGATGGCCGTCGTCCGTTGCCGGAGACCGCGCTGCTGGCGATCGAGAAGCAACTGATGACCTTGTACGCGAAACTCGAGCAGGCGGGGATTCCGGCCGGCTCGCCGGCTACGCGGCGGTTGTTTAGCCAGTAGGCTGCGGCCACTGGGGCTACTGTTGCCACTGCCACTGCCACTGCCACTGCCACTGCCACTGCCACTGCCACTGCCACTGCCGCGCGACGCGTGCCTCGCCGTCTGATGCAGCAGCGGCGCCGCGTGTGTGGCGGATATTCCCCCAGGAGGCGTCGTTGCACAGCAACTGCGCCTCAATCAACTCACCTCCTTCGGCCAGTCCGCACCGCTGATCCACGCCTTCAGCGCGGCCACCACCGCTTCATCCTGACCATAAAAACCGTGATGCCCCATCGCCTCGCATGGGTTGCCGCGCGCGCTTCCTCCGCTGACCGCGATCAGATCGTGGCCGTCCTCCGCGATACGCTTCGCCGCGCTGAACGAACAGAGAAAACAGCCGTCGTCGACGTGATGAACGAAGAGCTGCCGCGCATGGATCTCGCCGTAGTTGAAGCCGGCCAGCGGCAGCGCCTGACCTCGTGACGGCGTGCTTAGCGTCGACGTGTGGATCACGGCGTCCCAGGTATCGGGCAGCGCCCGTCCAAGGAACGCCGAGGAAATCGTGCCGCGGCTCGTGCCGACGAGCACCAGCCTGGCCGCCGGGAAGCGGGTGCGCAGGTCGGCCGCGACGCGGGCCACATCCTGAGCATGCCGCGGCGACGCGCGAAACGCGTCCGAGTAGCCGCTGGGCTGGTCGGACGGGGCGTCGACGAGTGCAGTCGCAAAGCGGTCGTCGACGATCAGCGTGCGTGCCCGTACGAGAAAATTGTTCTTCAGACGCAGGCTGATGGCGCCGTCGCTAGCCTGCGCAAGTTGCAGGTCGCCGTCGCCACCGGCGAACATCACGAGGATCCAGTCGGGGTGACTGCCGTCCTTTTGCGTCAGCAGATAGGCGATCGACGCGTTGTCGGCCACGGCCACGCTGACCACCTGTTCCAGCGCGCAGGCGGGCGCTGCGTGCAGGAGGCTCAGCAGAGCGCAGAACGTCATGGCGAGCGAAGCCAGCCGGTTGAGGCTATGTCTGATTGCCGTTGTCAGATTGCGCATGCTCGTTCCTGTGTTGAGTGGGCCGGTGCGGCGTCTTGCTTACCCGCTTACGGTCGCATCGCGCCGCAGGCGTGTCAATGCGGCGCGGGGGACGTTAGCCGTTCGGCCAGGATCGACGGCATGGGTGGGTGAGAAGGCGCACGAAACTGGCCATCCGGCCAATGTCCACGGCAGGCGGTTCCTGCGATAATCTGAGGTCTGAATTTCACCGGCGAATCTTCCGATAGCATGGCTCGAACTAGTGTCCCCAACCCTGCAAGCAGCGCCCCGGCGGAACGTGCCGTGTGGTTGCGCGCGGAACTCGAACGCGCGAACCACGCGTACTACGTACTCGACCAGCCGGACCTGCCGGACGCGGAATACGACAAGCTCTTCAAGGAGCTGCAACAGATCGAAACGGAACACCCGGATCTGATCACACCGGACTCGCCTACCCAGCGCGTCGGCGGCGAGGTCGCGAGCGGCTTCAATCCGGTGGTGCACGACCAGCCCATGCTGTCGTTGAACAACGGTTTTGCCGACGAAGATATCGCCGCGTTCGACAAGCGCGTGGCCGACGCGCTCGGCAAAACGCCGGTCAGCTACGCGTGCGAACTCAAGTTCGACGGACTGGCTATTTCGCTGCGCTATGTGGACGGCCGCTTCGTGCAGGCCTCCACGCGCGGCGACGGCGCCACGGGCGAAGACGTCACGGAGAATGTCCGCACGATCCGCTCCATTCCGCTCACGCTCAAGGGCAAGCGCGTGCCGAAGCAACTGGACGTGCGCGGCGAAGTCCTGATGTTCAAGCGCGATTTCGACCGCATGAACGAACGGCAGCGCACGGCAGGGCTCAAGGAATTTGCGAACCCGCGCAACGCGGCGGCCGGCAGCTTGCGCCAGCTCGATCCGAAGATCACGGCGCAGCGTCCGTTGTCGTTCTTCGCTTACGGCATTGGCGTGCTCGATGGCGAGCCGATGCCGGCAACCCACAGCGCGTTGCTCGACTGGTATGCCGAGTTGGGCTTGCCGGTCAATGGCGAGCGGGCGGTGGTAGAGGGCGCTGAAGGGCTGCTGGGGTTCTTCCGCGCGGTGGGTGAGAAGCGCGACGCGCTGCCGTATGACATCGACGGCGTGGTGTACAAGGTCAACGCCCGCGAAGAGCAGGACGCGCTCGGCTTCGTGTCGCGCGCGCCGCGCTTCGCGCTGGCGCATAAATTCCCGGCGCAGGAAGCGCTGACGAAGCTGCTGGCGATCGACGTGCAGGTTGGCCGCACCGGTGCGATCACACCTGTGGCGCGTCTCGAGCCGGTGTTCGTCGGCGGTGCAACTGTGACGAATGCCACGCTGCACAACGAGGACGAGGTGCGGCGCAAGGACATCCGCATTGGCGATACGGTGATCGTGCGGCGGGCCGGCGACGTGATCCCCGAGGTGGTGAGCGCGCTCATGGAACGCCGCCCGGCGGATGCCAGCGAGTTCGTGATGCCCACGCAGTGCCCGGTGTGCGGCTCGGCCATCGAACGCCTGCCTGATGAAGCCATTGCCCGTTGCACCGGCGGCCTGTTCTGTCCGGCCCAGCGCAAGCAGGCACTGTGGCACTTCGCGCAGCGCCGCGCGCTCGACATCGACGGGCTCGGCGAAAAGATCATCGACCAACTGGTCGAACTGAACCTGGTGCGCACGCCGGCCGACCTGTTCAACCTTGGCTTTGGGACGCTCGCCGAACTCGACCGCTTCGCTGAAAAGTCCGCGCAGAACCTGCTGGACTCGCTCGAGAAGGCCAAGCACACCACGCTGGCCCGCTTCCTTTACGCACTCGGGATTCGTCAGGTTGGAGAATCGACGGCGAAGGACCTGGCCAGGCACTTCGGCTCGCTTGATCCGATCATGAACGCCACGCTCGAAGAACTGCTGGAAGTCAACGACGTGGGGCCGGTGGTGGCCGAGTCGATTCATCAGTTTTTCGCCGAAGAGCACAACCGCACGGTGATCGAGCAGTTACGGGCGCCGGGCAGGGTGACGTGGACGGAGGGTCCGCCCGCGCCGAAGGCGCCGCAAGGGGTGCTGGCCGGCAAGACGGTCGTGCTGACCGGCACCTTGCCGACTCTGGCGCGTGAAGAGGCGAAGGAAATGCTCGAAGCGGCGGGCGCGAAGGTGGCCGGTTCGGTGTCGAAGAAAACCGATTACGTGGTCGCGGGGGCAGACGCGGGCAGCAAACTTGCCAAAGCTGAGGAACTCGGCGTCCCCGTACTCGACGAAGATGGTATGCGTAAGCTCCTGGAGGGGCAGATAACATGATCCGCGAAATTCTCAAGATGGGTGATCCGCGCCTTTTGCGTATCGCCGCCCCGGTCGACCATTTCGACACCCCCGAGTTGCATGCCCTCGTGCAGGACATGTTCGAAACCATGCACGACGCGAACGGCGCGGGGCTCGCTGCGCCGCAGATCGGCGTCGACCTGCAGGTGGTGATTTTCGGCTTCGGCCACAACGAACGCTATCCGGATGCGCCGCCGGTGCCGGAAACGGTCCTGATCAATCCGACCATTACGCCGGTGTCGCAGGACATGGAAGAGGGCTGGGAAGGCTGCCTGTCGGTGCCGGGATTGCGTGGCGCCGTCAGCCGTTTCTCGATGATCCGCTATCACGGCTTCGATCAGTACGGCAAACCGATCGATCGCGTCGCCGAAGGCTTCCACGCACGCGTCGTGCAGCACGAGTGCGATCACCTGATCGGCAAGCTGTATCCGATGCGGATCAACGACTTTGCGAAGTTCGGCTTCACCGAAGTGCTGTTCCCGGACCTGGATCCGAATAGCGACGATTGAGCGGGTAGGGGTTGTATGACCGTGTGCGCCGGCGTTAGTAGCGACCTCGGTGCTCCGCAGAAAAAAAGCCCATGCATCTGCATGGGCTTTTTCACGTTGGCTGGCTCTTCCTTGCCGCGCTTTACGCCTCGGCGCTCAACGCGTGCGCACGATCAGAACGACTCATCCGCCGACAGATAACGCCACTGACCCGGCGGCAACGCGCCAAGCGGTACGCTGCCCATCCGCACGCGCTTCAAGCCAACCACTTCCAGGCCGACCAGTTCGCACATGCGGCGAATCTGCCGCTTCTTGCCCTCGCGCAACACGAAGCGCAATTGCTCGCTGTTCTGCCAGCTTACTTTGGCGGGCTTGAGCGGCACGTCGTCGAGTTCGAGGCCGTGACGCAGCAGCTCGAGACTTTCGAGCGGGAAGTGCTGGTCGATCCCGGCCGTCATCTCGCCGTAAGTCACGCGGACCAGATACTCCTTCTCGACTTCCGAATGACCGCCGATCAGCCGCTTGGCAATCCGGCCGTCCTGGGTCAGTACCAGCAGCCCGGTGGAGTCGATGTCGAGCCGGCCCGCCGGGGCGAGCTGACGCAGATGCGACACCGAGAAGCGGATGTCCGAGTGGTCGCCTTCCCAGCGGTTGTCCGGCGTGACGAGCGTGACGGCGGGCTGATAGCCGTCTTCAGCCTGTCCCGAGACGTAGCCCACCGGTTTGTTGATGAGGATCGTGACGAGGCGCGCCTGGATCGCCTGAGCTGCTGGATCGATCTCGATGCGCTGATCGGGGCGGACCTTGGAGCCGAGGGTGTCGATGGTTTGACCGTCGACCTTTACCCAGCCGTTTTCGATCCATTCGTCGGCTTCGCGACGCGAGCAGAGGCCGAGCTCCGACATCAGCTTGGAGAGGCGCAAGGTGCCGGGTGCGTCGTCGTGGTCGCGGCGATGGGCGGCCGGGCGCGGCGCGGATTCTTCCGAACGGGTGGGTCTCGCTCCCGGTGCTGCGCCGCGCGGGGCCTTGTCGGCGCGGGCCGGACGCTCGCTGCGTACGCCGCGCTCCGGGCGCTCCGCATGCTCTGCACGCGCCGGCCGGTCGCCGAAGCCGCGTGCGGCAGGTGCGCGCGTGCCGCGATCGTCGCGCGGAGCACGCTCCGGGCGATCACCGTAGGCACGCTTCACGGGTGACGCGAACGGGCGCTCGCCGCGTTCCTTCGAAGTCGGACGCTCGTCGCGGCCGCCGGCCGGACCCCGCCGCGCGCTTTCGTCGCGCGGCGCCCGGTCGAACGTGCGGCGCGGCTCGGCGCCTGCGCGGTCAGCGCCAAAGCGGGGCCGCTCGGATGTGCTGCCGGGACGGCGTGTGTCGTCTGCTCCGCGCGGGCCCCGGGGGCCACCGGCGGCCGGACGACGCGAGCTGTCATCGCGCGCGAAGCGTGCCGGCCGCTCGCCACGGTCGCCTTCAGCGCGGCGTGGCGCGCCGCCGGGGCCTTCACGGCGCGGCGGGCGTTCGGTCCGATCGCCTTCGGTACGGCGAGGTGCACCCGCAAAACCTTCGCGGCGCGGCGGGCGTTCAGTACGTTCGCCCTCGGCGCGGCGCGGTGCGCCGGCGAAACCTTCGCGCCGGGGTGGGCGCTCGGTGCGCTCGCCTTCAAATTTGCGCGGTGCGCGCTCAGTCCGATCGCCCTCGGCGCGGCGCGGCGCGCCCGCAAAACCCTCGCGTCGGGGTGGGCGCTCGGTCCGATCACCTTCAAATCTGCGCGGTGCGCGCTCAGTCCGATCGCCCTCGGCGCGACGCGGCGCACCAGCAAAGCCTTCACGGCGCGGCGCACGCTCACCACGTTCACCACGTTCACCACGTTCACCACGTTCACCACGTTCACCCTCAAACCTTCGCGGCGCGCCGCCTGCCTCGTCGCGGCGCGGCGGCCGATCCGACGGCGCACGCCGTGCAGCGCCGCCGCTGCCCGCATCGCGTTCGCGCGAAAACGAGCCTTCAGCGCGGGCCGGCCGCGCACCGCTTGGCGCGCGGCTTGCGCCGCCCGCAGCGCCCGCGGGCTTGCCCGCCGGCCGTTTGCCGGCGCCGGCCGGTGCCCTTTCTCGTTCACCGGCGGCCGGTGTGGCGGGCCGCGGCCCGGCAGGGCGCGTCGGCTTACGCGCGGTCGTACTGCCCGAGCGAACAGGGGCGCGTTCGGACGAAGCCGACCGCGGATGCTTGGCTGTCAATTTGACTCGCATGGAATCTCACACTGCGATCGCGCGCAGCAGTTCGGTTTCGACCTGAATTTGCAGGCGGTTGTCCGAGAGGCCGCGTCCGTCCAGCAGGAACACGTCCTCTACGCGTTCGCCGAGCGTATTGATCCGCGCCGATTGGACGCCGACCTGGTGCTCGGCCAGCACGCGCGCGATCGAATAAAGAAGGCCTGGCCGGTCGTTCGCCGACACGGACAGGATGTAGTACTGGCCACGGTCGTCAGCCCGAAGGTCGACGCGCGGCGTAACAGGGAAGGTCCGCGACAGGCGCGACAAGCGCCCCTTCGACGGCTCCGGCAACAGGGTGCCGTCCGCCGTGAGGCGTGCGGTCAGTTCCTGTTCGACCAGATTGGCGATGTCGCGATAATGCACGTCTTCTTCGGTGTGCTGGACGATGAAGTTGTCCAGCGCGTAACCGTGACGAGTCGTGCTCACGCGGGCATCGAGAACCGACAGCGCGTTCTTGTCGAAATACGCGCAAATGCCGGCAAACAGGTCAGGGCGGTCCTTGACGTAGACCAGCACCTGCAGCGCTTCGCCGACCGGCGACGGGCGAGCCCGGACTATCGGTGTGGGCGTTTCGACATGGCGGTACAGCACGCGCGTTTGCCACGCGATGTCCGCCGCGTCGTGACGCAGGAAGTAGCCGACGTCGAGCTTCTCCCACAGCGCCTCATGGGCGCTGTCGGGCACCGTTTCGAGCCGCAGCAGCGCGAGCGCTTCTTCCTGGCGCGACTTCAGTTCGGAGTGGGCGTCGGGACGCGCGCCTCCCAGCACGGCCAGCGTAGCCCGATACAGGTCTTCGAGGAGCTTGCCCTTCCAGCCGTTCCAGACCTTTGGGCTGGTGCCGCGAATGTCGGCGACGGTCAGCAGGTAGAGCGCCGTCAGGTGCCGCTCGTTGCCGACCAGTTCCGCAAACCGTTTGACGACCTCCGGATCGCTCGTGTCCTGTTTCTGCGCGACCTGGCTCATGGTCAGATGGTGCTGGACCAGCCACACCGCCAGTTCGCCGTCGCCGTTGTCCATGCCGTGTTCGCGGCAGAAACGGCGGGTGTCGGCCATGCCGAGCGTCGAATGATCGCCGCCGCGGCCCTTGGCGATGTCATGGAACAGCGCGGCCACGTACAGCACCCATGGGCGCTCGAAGTTGGCGATCAACTGGCTGCAGAACGGGTATTCGTGGGCGTGCTCCGCGACCGCAAAACGGCGCAGGTTGCGCAGCACCATCAGGATGTGCTGGTCGACCGTGTAGACGTGATACAGGTCGTGCTGCATCTGCCCGACAATGCGGCGGAAGTTCAGCAGGTAACGTCCCAGCACGCTGGTCTGGTTCATCAGGCGCAGCGCGTGGGTGATCCCGGCGGGCTGCTTGAGGATTTCCATGAACAGGCGCCGGTTTTCCGGGTCGCGGCGCCAGTGCTGATCCATCAGGTCGCGCGCGTTGTAGATTGCCCGCAGCGTGCGCGCCGACAGGCCCTTCACGCCGGGCGTCTGCTCGTATAGCAGGAAGGCTTCGAGGATGGCGTTCGGTTCGCGCTCGAACACGTCGTCGCGGGCGATTTCCAGCATGCCCTGTTTCTCGACGAAGCGGTCCGACAACACGCGCGTGATGCCGCTCGTGTTCGGGAACAGTTGCGCCTCGATGTTCTGGATCAGAATCGTCGCCAACTGGGTGACCGCCTTGGCGGCCCAGTAATAACGACGCATCAGCTGTTCGCTGGCGCGCTTGGTGGCGGTCGGCTTGTAGCCGAAGCTTTCGGCCACGGCCGTCTGCAGGTCGAATACGAGGATGTCCTGGCGGCGCCCTGCAATCACGTGCAGCCGGGCGCGCAGCGCTTTCAGAAAGCCTTCGTTACGCTCCAGCTCGCGCGCTTCGCGCTCGGTAATCAGGCCGCGCGTTTCCAGCTCTTGCCAACTGCTGCCGAAACCGGCCGCCTGGGTGACCCACAGGATCAGCTGCAGGTCGCGCAGGCCGCCGGGGCTTTCCTTGATGTTCGGCTCGAGCGCGTAGGGCGTGTCCTGGAACTTGGCGTGCCGCTGGCGCATTTCCAGCACTTTTGCCTGGAAGAACGCTCGCGGATCCAGCGCGGCGCGATAGCGCTGCGCGAAGTCGTCGAACAGCGGCGCACTGCCCGTAATGCGGCGCGCTTCCAGCAAGGAGGTGCGCACGGTGACGTCGTTGGCCGCCTCTTCGAGGCACTGCGAGACGGAGCGCACGCTGCTGCCGAGTTCCAGTCCCAGATCCCACGCGAGGCTGATAAAGCGTTCGATGCGCGCTTCCAGATGAGCGACCGGCTGATCGGGCAGCAGCACCAGGATGTCGATGTCCGAATGCGGCGCGAGCTCGCCGCGCCCGTACCCGCCGACCGCCAGCAGCGCGAGCGAGGGCGGCATGTCGCAGGCGTTCCATGCGCCGCGCAGCGACTCGTCGGTCGTGCGTGCGAGCGCACCCATCAACGATTCGACGTTGGTAGCCAGCTTGAAGCGTTCCAGCGACTTGGCTTTGGCCACCTTGTAGTCCGCCTTGAGCGACGTGGCATCGGAATGGGCGACGGCTGGAACACTGCTCATGGGCGCGCGCGAGTGGGAACTCAGGACCGTCAGGCCGTGGTGGCCGAAGCGACGACCGGCGGCCGCGCCGGCGTGCCGGCCGAGACCGTCAGCACCTCATAGCCGCTCGCGGTGACGAGCACCGTGTGCTCCCACTGCGCGGACAGGCTGCGGTCCTTGGTCTTCACGGTCCATTGATCCGGCATGGTGCGGATATCGCGACGGCCGGCGTTGATCATCGGCTCGATCGTGAAAATCATGCCCTGCTGCAGTTCGATGCCCGTGCCCGGACGGCCGTAGTGCAGGACTTGCGGGTCTTCGTGAAACACCGTGCTGATGCCGTGGCCGCAATATTCGCGCACCACGCTGTAGCCTTGCCCCTCGGCGTGGCGCTGGATCGCATGGCCGATGTCGCCGAGATGCGCGCCGGGCCGGACCTGGTCGATACCGAGCCACATGCACTCGAAGGTGGTCTGCACGAGCCGCTTCGCGAGAATCGAGCCTTCGCCGACGATGAACATGCGGCTCGTATCGCCGAAGTAGCCTTCCTTGATCACCGTGACGTCGATATTCAGCGCATCGCCGTTCTTGAGCGTCTTGTCGCCCGGGATGCCATGGCAGATCACGTCGTTGACCGAAATGCAGGTGGCCTTTGGATACGGCGGGTAGCCGGGCGGCTGATAATTGAGCGGCGCCGGCACCGTGCCCTGTTCCTTCAGCATGTATTCGTGACACAGGCGGTCGAGCTCGCCGGTAGTGATGCCGGCGGCGACGAACGGGGTAATGTAGTCGAGCACTTCGCTTGCGAGGCGGCAGGCGACGCGCATCTGCGCGATATCGTGTTCGTTTTTGAGCGTAATAGCCATGAGTCGGGCCTGAAATGCGATTATTTGAAGATTATCGCACCATATTCCTGCGTTCGCAGGGTTTTGAGAGAGCGTTGGCCGATTGGACAAGGGGTACTCCCCCGGTTCTCCCCCTTCGGGCAGGTGCAACCCGCTCACCGGATTAGGGGCTACCGGGCAGGTTGAGTCTGCCGATAGTCACGTGCTATAATCTCTGGCTAAGTCGCTCCACATTATTTGATTTTGTGGAAAAGACTGGCTCATAGCGATAGTTGCCTGCGCTATGAGGCGTTTTCAGGTTGTGCTGGGGCGGTGCTCTCCTTTGGTGGTGGGCGCCGTGGCAAATGCAGCGGCACAACCCAAGGCAGCAGACTCGCAAGCCGGCAGCACCCAGGGTGTCCGCCGCGTCAGGTCCTCGCAGATGGCGAAGACGGCGCGGCAGATACGGCCGCCGGCTTAAGACCCAACCCTAGCGGAGATTTTCATGGCAGTTACCATGCGTCAAATGCTGGAAGCAGGTGTCCACTTCGGTCACCAAACGCGCTTCTGGAACCCGAAGATGGCCCCCTTCATTTTCGGCCATCGCAACAAGATTCACATCATCAACCTCGAAAAGACGCTGCCGATGTACAACGACGCACTGAAGTATGTGCGTCAGCTGGCAGCAAACCGCGGCACGATCCTGTTCGTCGGCACGAAGCGTCAATCGCGCGACACGATCGCCGAAGAGGCACAACGCGCTGGCATGCCGTTCGTCAACGCACGCTGGCTCGGCGGCATGCTGACCAACTTCAAGACGCTGAAGGTTTCGATCAAGCGCCTGAAGGACATGGAAGCAGCGCTGGAAGCCGGTGAAACGGAACGCATGAGCAAGAAGGAAGCGCTCCTGTTCGAACGCGAAATCGCCAAGCTGCAAAAGTCGATCGGCGGCGTGAAGGACATGGGCGGCATTCCGGACGCAATTTTCGTGGTCGACGTCGGTTACCACAAGATTGCTGTGACGGAAGCGAACAAGCTCGGCGTGCCGGTTATCGCTGTGGTCGACACGAACCACTCGCCGGAAGGCATCGACTACGTGATCCCGGGTAACGACGACGCCAGCAAGGCCGTCGCCCTGTACACGCAAGGCGTGGCTGACGCGATCCTCGAAGGCCGTGCAAACGCGGTCAACGAAGTGGTGCAGGCTGCACGTGGTGGTGACGGCGACGAGTTCGTCGAGGTCAACGCGGAAGCGTAAAGCTGCCCTGTGTCCGGCAAAAAAGGGGGCTTTCTACAGGCCCCCTTTTTTTAAGTCATGACACCTGGCCAGGGCGCGAGAAAAATTCGCGCCATGCGGAAACGAATTCTTGCCGCCGGCATCGAAGTGCGGGCGGTGTGTGAAAGACAGACTCAAGGAGCGAATGATGGCGGCAATTACCGCAAGCATGGTTGCAGAACTGCGCGCGAAGACCGATGCGCCGATGATGGAATGCAAGAAGGCGCTGACGGAAGCCGAAGGCGACATGGAGCGTGCTGAAGAGCTGCTGCGTGTGAAGCTCGGCAACAAGGCCAGCAAGGCCGCTTCGCGCGTGACGGCTGAAGGCGTGATCTCGTCGTTCATCGGCGGCAACGTCGGTGCAATCGTCGAACTGAACTGCGAAACCGACTTCGTTTCGAAGAACGACGACTTCCTGGCTTTCTCCAAGCAGATCGCCGAACTGGTCGCCAAGCAAAACCCGGCTGACGTCGCTGCGCTGGCAGCGCTGCCGCTGGAAGGCTCGACGGTCGACGCAGTGCGCCTCGCGCTGGTCGGCAAGATCGGCGAAAACCTGTCCATCCGCCGTTTCGTGCGCTTCGAGACCGCCAACCAGCTGGCTGCGTACCTGCACGGCACGCGTATCGGCGTGCTGGTCGAGTACACCGGCGCGGACGAGCAGGTCGGCAAGGACGTCGCCATGCACATCGCGGCCATGAAGCCGGTCTCGCTGTCGTCGGACGAAGTGCCGGCCGATCTGATCGCCAAGGAACGCAGCATCGCGGAACAGAAGGCCGCTGAATCGGGCAAGCCGGCTGAAATCGTCGCGAAGATGGTCGACGGCAGCGTGCAGAAGTATCTGAAGGAAGTGTCGCTGCTGAACCAGACGTTCGTTAAGAACGACAAGCAGACGATCGAGCAGATGCTGAAGGCAGCAGGTTCGAGCGTGCAGAAGTTCGCGCTGTTCGTGGTCGGCGAAGGCATCGAGAAGAAGCAGGACGACTTCGCAGCCGAAGTGGCCGCCCAAGTGGCTGCTGCAAAGCAACAATAAGCTTCACCGCAATACCGTTGGACCCGCGGCGGGGCAAGACCCTGCCGCGGTCGGCGGCGCCGCAAGGCTGCCTGCGGGTTGACCCTCGCCGTGCAGCCGCCTCTGGCGAACCCTGGGGTTCGTCAATTTGGCGACGCTTGCCCGAATCAGCATTTCACCCCTACAGTTAGTTCCTTGTTGTTGCCCTGTTCTGCGCGATCTGGATACCCCTATGCCCACTGCCTATAAACGCGTCCTGCTCAAACTCTCCGGTGAAGCTCTGATGGGCGATGATGCCTTCGGCATCAATCGCGCGACGATCGAAAGAATGGTGGCGGACGTGGCCGAGGTCGTGCGGCTCGGTACGCAACTGGCTGTCGTGATCGGCGGCGGCAATATTTTCCGTGGTGTGGCAGGCGGTGCGGCGGGCATGGACCGCGCAACGGCCGACTACATGGGGATGCTCGCCACCATGATGAACGCGCTGGCGCTGCAGGACGCGATGCGCCACGCCGGTATCGAGGCGCGCGTGCAGTCGGCGCTGCGCATGGACCAGGTGGTCGAGCCGTATATCCGCCCCCGGGCGATCCGCCAGCTTGAAGAAGGCAAGGTCGTGATTTTCGCGGCCGGCACGGGTAACCCGTTCTTCACGACGGACACCGCGGCTGCGCTGCGCGGCTCGGAAGTCGGCGCGGAAGTCGTGCTGAAGGCCACCAAGGTGGACGGCGTGTATTCGGCCGACCCCAAGAAGGACCCGACGGCCACGCGCTACACAACGATCAGCTTCGACGAGGCGATTGGCCGCAATCTGCAGGTGATGGACGCCACGGCTTTCGCGCTGTGCCGCGACCAGAAGCTGCCGATCCGCGTGTTTTCTATCGTCAAGCCAGGTGCGCTGAAGCGCATTGTGCAAGGCGAGGACGAGGGTACCCTCGTCCACGTGTAAACTCTCGTTCACATAACGTGGGCTTTAACGCGGGCCCGGGCCGCCGCTGTACGCGCGCTGGCCGGCTCGCACCGTTTTGAAGGTTCGGAGGTTTAAAAATGTCTGTGGCTGATATCAGGAAGGGCGTCGAGCAGAAGATGCAGCGCTCGATCGACGCGTTCAAGAACGATCTGTCGAAGATCCGCACGGGCCGTGCGCACACGGGCCTGCTCGATCACATCCAGGTCGACTATTACGGCTCGCCGGTGCCGATCTCGCAGGTCGCGAACCTGACGCTGATCGACGCCCGTACGATCGGCGTGCAGCCGTGGGAAAAGAAGATGGTGCCGGTCGTCGAAAAGGCGATCCGCGAATCCGATCTGGGCCTGAACCCGGCTACGCAAGGCGACGTGATCCGCGTGCCAATGCCCGCGCTGACCGAAGAGCGCCGCCGCGAACTGACCAAGGTCGCGCGCAGCGAAGCGGAAACGGCCAAGATTGCGGTGCGCAACCTGCGCCGCGACGCCAACGAGCAATTGAAGAAGCTCGTGAAAGACAAGGAAATCTCCGAAGACGACGAGCGTCGTGCCGGCGACGACGTCCAGAAGCTGACGGACAAGTTCGTGTCGGAAATCGACAAGCTCGTGACGACCAAAGAAGCCGAGATCATGACGGTCTGAGGCCGTCAGGCTCCAGCATCTTCAGGTCTTTACTTCTTTTTTTGCAGTCACTGTCCCGACGGCCATGACCTATACCAGCTCAACCGTTCGCGTGCCTGATGTCGCGGCGGTGCCGCGACATATCGCGATCATCATGGACGGCAACGGCCGTTGGGCAACGCAGCGCCGCCTGCCGCGCGTGGCAGGCCATACGCGCGGCGTCGACGCGGTGCGTGCCGCCGTCGAGGCGTGCGCACGGTCCGGCGTCGAATATCTGACGCTGTTCGCCTTCAGCTCCGAGAACTGGCGCCGTCCGAACGACGAAGTGTCGTTCCTGATGCGCCTGTTCGTGACCGCGCTGGAGCGCGAGATCGGCAAGCTGCACGCCAACGGCATTCGCCTGCGCGTGGTCGGCGACCTGGCGATGTTCGACAAGCGCATCCAGGATCTGATCCGCCGCGCCGAGACCAAAACCGCCCGCAATACCCGTCTTACGCTGACCATCGCCGCCAACTACGGCGGCCGCTGGGACATCATGCAGGCCACCCGCAAGCTGGCCGAGCAATCGGCGCAGGCCGGCGAGGCCGTCGAGATCAACGAGGAATCGTTCGCCGAGCACCTCGCCATGGCGTACGCGCCGGAGCCCGATCTCTTCATCCGGACCGGCGGCGAGCAGCGCATCAGCAACTTCCTGCTGTGGCAACTGGCCTACACCGAGTTCTACTTCACCGATACCTTCTGGCCGGATTTCGACGCCGAGGCGCTGCGCCACGCGATCGATTCGTATGCGGAGCGCGAACGCCGCTTCGGCCGCACCAGTGCTCAGCTCGAGCCGCAATCGCAAAACGTCGATTCGCTTCCATGCTAAAAACCCGTGTTATCACGGCGATCGTCCTGCTGGCTGTGTTCTTGCCGGTCACGCTGTTCGCGCCGGTGGGCGCGTTCGGCGCGTTGATCGCGTTCGTGCTCGTCTTTGCCGCGTGGGAATGGGCGCGCCTGCTGAAAGTGGGCGGCGTCGGCCCGGTCGTCTACGCTCTCGTTGCGGCGGTGGCGTTGGTGGCGAGCACGCGGCTCGGCACCGAGGTGCATCCGCCGCGTTCCCTGCTGCAGGCCGCCGCGGTCTTCTGGGTGCTGGCCGGACCGTACGTCCTGTTGCGCAAACCGGCGCTCGCGCAGGGCGCCTGGCGCCTGTTCCTGTTTCTTGCCGGAATTGTGGTGTTCGTCGCCTGCTGGCATGCGCTCGTGGCGGCACGCGCCAAGGGTGTCCCGTTCGTTCTGTCCCTGCTGCTGGTGGTCTGGCTGGCCGATATCGGCGCATACTTTGCGGGTAAGGCGTTCGGTCGGCACAAGCTGGCGCCCGCCATCAGCCCCGGTAAGACCTGGGAAGGCGCCGTCGGCGGCTGGCTGGCTGTCGTGATCGTCGCGTCAGCGGCTATAGTGCTGCATGCGTTCGAACCGACCCTGTATTCCGCATTGCTGGGGCGCCTCGGCGCTGTCCGCACGCTGGTCGTCCTGACGGTTCTGGTGGTGTTCAGCGTCGTCGGCGATCTGTTCGAATCGCTGTTAAAACGTCAGGCCGGCGTCAAAGATTCCAGCGGCCTGCTGCCGGGACACGGTGGCGTCCTTGACCGCATCGATGCACTATTGCCGGTGCTGCCGCTCGCAATGCTGCTGCTCGGCTAGAGAAAGAGATATGCAAAAACGTCTGACACTGCTCGGTTCCACGGGCTCGATTGGAGACAGCACGCTCGACGTCGTCGCGCGTCATCCCGAGCGCTTTTCGGTCTACGCGCTGACCGCGCATCGCAACGGCGACAAGCTCGTCGAACAATGCCTGCGCTTTCATCCCGAAGTGGCGGTGGTCGGCGATGCCGCTACCGCGGCGCAGGTCGCCGCGAAGCTGCGCGAGGCCGGCTGCAAGACCGAGGTGAGCTACGGTCCGCAGGCGCTCGTCGACGTCTCGAAGAGCGACGCTTGCGATACGGTCGTGGCGGCGATCGTCGGCGCAGCGGGGCTCGCCCCGACCCTGGCCGCCGCGCGCGCCGGCAAGCGCATTCTGCTCGCCAACAAGGAAGCGCTGGTGATGTCCGGCGCGATCTTCATGGACGCGGTACGCGATCACGGCGCCGTGCTGCTGCCGGTCGACAGCGAACACAACGCCATCTTCCAGTGCCTGCCGCGCGAGGCCGCGTTGCACGGTGGCGTGTCGAAGATCATCCTGACCGCGTCGGGCGGCCCGTTCCGCACGCGCGAGCCGGCGAGTCTCGTCAACGTCACGCCTGACGAAGCCTGCAAGCATCCGAACTGGGTCATGGGCCGCAAGATTTCGGTCGATTCGGCGACGATGATGAACAAGGGCCTCGAAGTCATCGAGGCGCACTGGCTGTTCGCGCTGCCGGGCGAGCGCATCGAAGTGCTGATTCATCCGCAGAGCGTGATTCATTCCATGGTGTCGTACGCCGACGGCTCGGTGCTCGCGCAGCTCGGCAATCCCGACATGCGCACGCCGATCGCTCATGCGCTTGCGTTCCCCGAGCGTGTCGATTCCGGCGTGGCCCAGCTCGATCTCGTGCAGGTCGCGTCGCTGTCGTTCGAAAAGCCCGATTACGCGCGCTTCCCGTGTCTCGCGCTGGCCATGAAAGCGCTTGCCGAGGGCGGCATTGCGAGTGCGGCGTTGAATGCCGCCAACGAGATCGCCGTCGAAGCGTTCCTTGCCCGCAAGATCGGCTTCATGGCGATTGCCCAGGTGGTCGACGCGGTGCTGAACGCGCTGCCCAACCGCAGCGCCCAGGCGCTCGACGACGTGATCGAAGCCGACGCGGCCGCGCGCCGGGCGGCTGCCGACTTTATCCAGCGTTTGCCGCAAGACGCTCTTCGCGCGGAACGTGCCGTCCAGTGAGGCGATTATGAACCTGCTGATCGAACTGCTCGCCTTCGCGGTCGCGATCGGCGTGCTGGTGGTGGTTCACGAGTATGGCCACTACAGTGTCGCGCGTTTGTGCGGTGTGAAAGTGCTGCGCTTTTCGATCGGCTTCGGCAAACCGCTGGTTCAGTGGGTGAGTCCGAAGACAGGCACCGAATGGACCATTGCCGCGTTGCCGCTGGGCGGTTACGTGAAGATGCTCGACGAGCGCGAAGCGGGCGCGCCGATTCCCCCTGAAGCCTTGCCGCACGCCTTCAACCGCCAACACGTCGCGAAACGTTTTGCGATCGTCGCGGCCGGCCCGGTCGCCAATTTCATCCTGGCCATCGCGCTGTTCGCCGTTGTATTTGCCACCGGCGTGAGCGAGCCGGCTGCGATCGTCGCCGCGCCGACGCCGAATACGGCTGCCGCGCTCGCCGGCTTCGACGGCGGCGAGACGGTGGTCGGGGTGCGCAATCCGGACGGCGGTTCGAGCGAGCCGGTCCGTTCATGGTCCGACCTGCGCTGGAAGCTGCTGGGCGCCGCGTTCGATCATCGCCGCGTGATTCTGAGCGCCAAAGACAGCCATGGGACCTCTGACTTCCCACTGGATTTGCGCGACGTCGCGGAGAAGGATGTCGACGACGACTTCATGTCGCATCTGGGTTTCGAGCCGGGTGGCGGCAAGCTGATCGTGGCGGGCGTCCAGCCCGGCAGCGCCGCGCAACACGCGGGTCTCGCGGCGGGCGACCGCCTCGTGTCGATCGATGGTAAGCCGACCGACAATGCCACCGCCTTCATCGCCTATGTCAAGACGCACGCGGGTACGGCCATCACGCTGCAGGTCGAGCGTGACGGCGACGCGCAGCAGGCCGGCAAGACCGAAGCAATCCACGTCGTCCCGCTCGCGCAGCGCGACGACACCACCGGCGAGTCGATCGGCCGGATCGGCGCGGAACTGGCGACCCAGGTGCCGTCCATCGAGGTGCGCTACGGCCCGCTCGAGAGCCTGCAACTGGGCGCACACCGTACGTGGGATCTGGCCGCGTACTCGGTACGCATGTTTGGCAGGATGATTACCGGCGAGGCGTCGCTGAAAAACCTGTCAGGCCCGGTGACGATTGCCGACTACGCAGGCAAGAGTGCAAGGCTCGGTCCGTCAGCATTCCTGTCGTTCCTGGCCCTTGTCAGCATCAGTCTGGGCGTACTTAACCTACTCCCGATTCCGGTATTGGACGGGGGGCATCTGTTATATTATTTGGTTGAAGCTGCAACCGGCAAAGCGGTCTCCGACCGCTGGCAGCTCGTTCTCCAGAGAGCCGGGCTGGCCTGTATCGTCGCCTTGTCGGCGATCGCGCTTTTCAATGATCTGGCTCGTCTGATCCATTTTTAAAGTGTCTGTCGGCGCTCACGAAAGGCGGCCGTCTGGCCTGATTTAGCTATACATTGGGGAAGTACGTTGTTGAAACCTCATCGCTCGGTTCCTAAGACGGTAGCAGCCGCTGCGTTAGCGGCGCATGGACTGGTGGCTCACGCAACTTCGCCTTTCGTGGTGCGGGACATCCGCATTGAGGGTTTGCAACGCATCGAGCCCAGCACCGTGTTCGCCTACCTGCCCATCCGGGAAGGCGATACGTTCTCCGACGACAAGGCCTCCGAAGCGATTCGCGCGCTGTACGCCACCGGCTTCTTCAATGATGTGAGGGTCGTCGTCGAAGGCGACATCGTGATCGTCCAGGTGGTGGAGCGTCCGGCTATCGGCACAATCGACTTCACCGGTCTGCACGAGTTCGACAAGGACAACCTGATCAAGGCACTGCACTCGGTCGGGCTGTCGCAAGGCCGCTATTACGACAAGTCCCTGGCCGACAAGGCCGAACAGGAACTCAAGCGTCAGTATCTGACGCACGGCTACTACGCAGCCGAAGTCAAGACCACGGTTACGCCTATCGACCGCGATCGCGTCGCCTTGCTGTTTTCGGTGGAAGAAGGTCCGAGCGCGAAGATCCGCCAGATCAACTTCATCGGCAACAAGGTGTTCAGCAGCGGTACCTTGCTCGACGAAATGCAGCTGTCCACGCCGAACTGGTTCTCGTGGTACACGAAGAACGACCTGTACGCGAAAGACAAGCTGACCGGCGATCTGGAGAACGTTCGCTCGTACTACCTGAACCGCGGTTATCTCGAGTTCACGATCGATTCGACCCAGGTGTCGATCTCGCCGGACAGGAAAGACATGTACCTGACGGTCTCGCTGCATGAGGGCGAGCCGTACACGATTTCCGGCATTCATCTGGCCGGCAATCTGCTGGACCGTGAGGCCGAACTGGACAAGCTCGTCAAGATCAAGACCGGCGAGCGTTTTTCGGCCGAGAAGCTGCAGGCCACCACCAAGGCGCTCGTCGACAAGCTCGGCGAGTACGGCTATGCCTTCGCCACGGTGAATGCCTCGCCGCAGATCGACCCGCTGCACCATCAGGTCGACCTCACGCTGCAGATCGATCCGAGCCGCCGGGTGTATGTACGCCGCATCAACGTGGTGGGCAACACCCGCACGCGCGACGAAGTGGTGCGCCGCGAAATGCGCCAGCTCGAAAGCTCGTGGTTCGATTCGAACCGTCTCGCGCTGTCGAAGGATCGCGTGAATCGCCTCGGCTACTTCTCCGATGTCGACGTGACGACCGTGCCCGTGGAAGACACGCCGGACCAGGTGGATGTGAACGTCAAGGTCAAGGAAAAGCCGACCGGCTCGATCACGCTGGGTCTGGGCTACGGTTCGGGCGAAGGTCCGATCATTTCGGCGGGCGTCTCGCAGGACAACGTGTTCGGCTCGGGTACCAGCCTCGGGGTCAACATCAACACCGCGAAGACGTACCGCACGCTGACCGTCACGCAGATCGACCCGTACTTCACGGTGGACGGCATCAAGCGCATTACGGACGTGTACTACCGCACCCAGCAGCCGCTCTATTACTCTACGGATTCGAGCTTCAAGATCGTCACCATTGGCGGCGACCTGAAGTTCGGCATTCCGTTTTCCGAAGTCGATACGGTATATTTCGGCGCGGGCCTCGAGCAGAACCGGCTCGACGTCGACTCGGCGACGCCGCAAAGCTATCTGGACTACGTCAACGAGTTCGGCCGGGTGTCGGACAACGTGCCGATCACGGTGGGCTGGTCGCGCGACGCGCGCGACAGCGCGCTGGTGCCGAGCCGCGGTTACTTCACCCAGGCGAACGCGGAATATGGCACGCCGCTGGGCGGTACGCAGTATTACAAGGCTGATATCAACGCGCAGTACTATTATTCGTTTGCGCGTGGTTTCGTGCTCGGTTTCAACTTGCAGGGCGGCTATGGCAACGGCCTAGGCGGCAAGCCTTACCCGATCTTCAAGAATTACTATGCGGGCGGGATCGGCTCCGTGCGTGGCTACGAGCCAAGTTCGCTGGGCCCGCGCGACGTTTCGACGGGCGACCCGATCGGCGGTTCGAAGCTGCTGGCGGGCAGTATCGAATTGACGTTCCCGTTGCCGGGCACGGGTTACGATCGCACGCTGCGGGTCTTTTCGTTCCTCGACGCGGGTAATGTGTGGGGCGACGAGGGCAACAGCGTCGGTGCGAACGGCTTGCGGTACGGTTACGGCGTGGGGCTTGCGTGGATCTCGCCGATCGGGCCGCTCAAGCTGAGCCTGGGTTTCCCGCTGACGAAGCACGATGGCGACCAGTACCAGAAATTCCAGTTCCAGATCGGAACGGCATTCTGATTGGACGGTCCGGGCTATCCCCGGACCTCTTTACAGTATCGAGAGGATGACTTTGCGAACCGGTATGTTTTCGAAACGTGTGGCGTGCGCGCTTGCGCTGGCAATGACTTTGGGCGTTGGGGTAGCGCACGCGCAGGAAGCCAGGATTGCGGCCGTCAACTCGGATCGTATCCTGCGCGAGTCGGCTGCTGCGAAGGCTGCCCAGACCAAGCTGGAGGCCGAGTTTGCGAAACGCGACAAGGATCTGCAGGATATGGCGCAGAAGCTGAAGTCGATGTCGGACGCGCTGGACAAGAACGGGGCGTCGATGGCGCCGGCCGACCGCGCCGAGAAGCAGCGCGACCTGTCGCAACTGGATACCGATTTCCAGCGCAAGCAGCGCGAGTTCCGTGAAGACCTGAACCAACGCCGCAACGAGGAGCTGGCCGCCGTCCTCGACCGCGCGAACAAGGTGATCAAGCAGATCGCCGAGCAGCAGCACTACGACCTGATCGTTCAGGAAGCGGTGTATGTCAGCCCGCGTATCGACATTACGGACCAGGTGCTGAAGGCCCTGGCGGCCGCGCCGAGCAATGGCACTTCGGGCACCTCGGGCGGCACGGGCGGGTCGTCCACGAACAACGGCAACTGAACAGCAGGAGCAGTACACGCATGGCTTTTACGCTCGAGGACATCGTCCAGCGGTTCGGCGGTGAAGTAGTCGGAGACCGGTCGCAGCGCGTGGGCAGTCTGGCGCCGCTCGACCAGGCTGGCCCGAACCAGCTGGCGTTCCTCGCCAATCCGAAGTATCTGTCGCAGGTCGAGACCACCCGCGCGGGCGCCGTGTTGATCAGCGCCGACGATCTCGCGAAGCTCGGCGAGCAGGGCGCTCGCAATTTCATCGTCACACCCAACCCTTACGCTTACTTCGCGCGTGTTGCGCAGGCCTTCATCGATCTGGCCGCGCCGAAGGCGCTGCCGGGCGTGCACGCCAGCGCGACGATCGATCCGTCGGCGCAGATTGCGCCGAGCGCCGTGATCGGGCCGCATGTCACGGTCGAAGCCGGCGCGGTGATCGGCGAGCAGGTGCGGCTGGACGCGAACGTGGTGATTGGCCGCGGCACGCAGATCGGCGCCGGCTCGCACCTGTATCCGAACGTCAGCGTGTACTACGGCTGCAAGATCGGCGAGCGCGTGATCATTCATGCGGGCGCGGTGATCGGTTCAGACGGTTTCGGTTTCGCGCCGGACTTTGTCGGCGACGGCGAGGCTCGCACCGGTAGCTGGGTGAAGATCCCCCAGGTCGGTGGCGTGTCGATCGGGCCGGACGTCGAGATCGGCGCCAACACCACGATCGACCGCGGCGCGATGGCCGATACCGTCATCGAAGAATGCGTGAAGATCGACAATCTGGTGCAGATCGGCCATAACTGCAAGGTCGGCGCCTATACGGTGATTGCCGGTTGCGCGGGCATCGCCGGTAGTACGACGATTGGCCGGCATTGCATGATTGGCGGCGCGGTCGGTATTGCCGGACACGTTACACTGGCCGATTATGTGATCGTCACGGCGAAGTCGGGTGTGTCGAAGTCGCTGTTGAAGCCCGGCATGTACACGAGCGCGTTCCCGGCCGTCGATCACGCCAACTGGAACAAGAGCGCGGCTTTGCTGCGCAACATCGACAAGCTGCGCGACCGTATCAAGGCGCTGGAAGCGGCCGCGGCAACCAGCGCGCAAGGCAACAAGGCGTGAGCGCCGCTTAGGCAGGCGCCAGGGCATCAAGCAGGAAGCGTCGGTTGCGGTGACCGGGCAGCATGGGCTGCCGGGTCACGTCAAGCGGCGGCAGCAAGCGTCACCAATCCACCGAACCCGTATCCGCAGTCATCATCGCGCAGTCAATGCGTGAGCAGAAACACCATGAGCACCGAAAAAATCAATCTCGACATTCATAAGATTCTCAAGCTGCTGCCGCATCGCTATCCGATCCTGCTCGTTGACCGGGTGCTCGAACTCGAGCCGCACAAGAGCATCAAAGCGCTGAAGAACGTGTCGATCAACGAGCCGTACTTCATGGGTCACTTCCCGAGCCGTCCGGTGATGCCGGGTGTGCTGATCCTCGAAGCGCTGGCGCAAACCGCCGCGCTGCTGACGTTCTCGGAAGAACCGCATGATCCGGGCAACACGCTATACCTGTTCGTCGGCATCGACAATGCGCGCTTCAAGCGCGTCGTGGAGCCGGGCGATCAGCTCATTCTGAACGCAACGTTCGAACGGCATATGCGCGGCATCTGGAAGTTCAAGGCACGCGCTGAGGTAGATGGCGCGGTTGCGGCGGAAGCCGACCTGATGTGCGCAGTCCGCCATACAGACACGGACGGCCAGTAGTCGTAGGCCGGTAACGCTGGGCCGCCGGCGGACGTCCTGTCATGGATCTCCGTCTGGGGGGCGGCCAGCAATGGAATGCCGGTCAGGCGGCACACGCCGGCGCGGCATCCAGATAACGCAACGGAATCAGAAGCGAGGGCGCATGAGCAGGATTCATCCCACTGCAATCGTCGAGCCGGGCGCGCAGCTCGACGAAACGGTTGAAATCGGACCGTATGCCATTGTCGGCCCACACGTCACCATTGGCGCGGGCACGACGGTCGGTTCGCACAGCGTGATCGAAGGTCACACGACCATTGGCGAAGAAAACCGCATTGGCCACTATGCATCGGTCGGTGGCCGGCCGCAGGACATGAAGTACCGGGACGAGCCGACCCGGCTTGTCATCGGCAACCGCAACACCGTTCGTGAGTTCACCACGATCCACACCGGCACGGTTCAGGACGCGGGCGTCACCACGCTCGGCGACGACAACTGGATCATGGCCTACGTGCACATCGGCCACGACTGCCATGTGGGCAGCAACGTGATCCTGTCGAGCAACGCGCAGATGGCCGGCCACGTGACGATCGGCGATTACGCCATTGTCGGTGGCATGTCGGGCGTGCACCAGTACGTGCGCATCGGCGCGCATTCGATGCTGGGCGGCGCGTCGGCACTCGTGCAGGACATCCCGCCGTTCGTGATTGCCGCCGGCAACAAGGCGGAGCCGCACGGCATCAACGTCGAGGGTCTGCGCCGGCGCGGTTTTTCGCCGGATGCCATCTCGGCGCTGCGTGCCGCATACCGTTTGCTGTACAAGAACGGTCTGTCGCTGGAAGAGGCCAAGGTGCAGCTGACCGAGCTCGCCTCCGCGGGCGGCGAAGGCGATGCGCCGGTGAAGGCGCTGGTCGACTTCGTGGTCGCCTCGCAACGCGGCATCATCCGCTAACCGATGACTTTGCAACCCAGTCCGCTACGGCTCGCAATGGTGGCCGGCGAGCCGTCCGGCGACCTGCTGGCCGCATCCCTGCTCGATGGCCTCGGCAGTCGCTTGCCGGCCGGCACGCAGTACTACGGCATCGGTGGCCCGCGCATGATCGCCACCGGCTTCGATGCCCACTGGCCGATGGAAAAGCTGTCGGTGCGCGGCTATGTCGAAGCGCTGCGGCACATTCCCGGGATTCTCGGTATCCGCAACGAGTTGAAGCGCCAGTTGCTGGCCGAGCCGCCGGCCGCATTCGTCGGCGTCGACGCGCCCGATTTCAACTTCGGCCTCGAACATGCGCTGCGCGAGGCCGGCATTCCTACGATCCACTTCGTCTGCCCATCCATCTGGGCATGGCGCGGCGGCCGCATCAAGAAGATCGCCAAGGCGGTCGACCACATGATGTGCGTGTTTCCGTTCGAAACCGCGTTGCTGGAAAAGGCCGGCGTGGCGGCGTCGTACGTGGGTCATCCGCTCGCCGACGAGATTCCGCTCGTGCCGGACACGCTGGGCGCGCGCCGCACGCTCGGGCTGCCGGAAAACGGGCCGGTGATCGCCGTGCTGCCGGGCAGCCGGCGCTCGGAAATCAATCTGATCGGCCCGACGTTCTTTGCCGCTATGGAGTTGATGCAGCACCGCGAGCCGGGGGTGCGTTTCGTGATGCCGGTGGCGACGCCGGCGCTGCGCGAATTGCTGCAGCCTCTGGTGGATGCCAGTCCGGGCCTCGCGCTGACGCTGATAGAAGGGCAGTCGCAGGTGGCGATGACCGCCGCCGACGCGATTCTCGTCAAGAGCGGCACGGTGACGCTGGAAGCCGCGCTGCTGAAGAAGCCCATGGTGATCTCCTACAAGGTGCCCTGGCTGACCGGTCAGATCATGCGGCGGCAGGGCTATCTGCCCTACGTGGGCCTGCCGAACATCCTGGCCGGGCGCTTCGTCGTGCCGGAGATCCTGCAGCATTTCGCGACGCCCGAGGCGCTCGCCGATGCCACCTTGAAACAGTTGCGCGACGAAGCCAACCGGCGCACGCTGACGGAAATTTTCACGGAGATGCATCACGTGCTGAAGCAGAACACGGCCCAGCGCGCCGCGGAAGTCGTGGCGAACGTGGTCGAAACGCGCAAGGGGCGCAGATGACGGGTGCACGCGTGCCCCGGCGCAAGTCCGCTGCGGCGGCGGAGCAACCCGGCTTCAACTTCAACGCCCCGGACGAGATTGTCTGCGGCGTCGACGAAGCCGGGCGCGGGCCGCTGGCCGGGCCGGTCGTGGCGGCGGCGGTGATTTTCGATCCGTCGAAGCCGATGATCCGCGGCCTCGACGATTCGAAGGCGCTCACCGCCAAAAAACGCGACGAACTGTATGACAAGATCGTCGAGCGGGCGTTGGCGTATTGCGTTGCCTCGGCGTCGGTCGAAGAGATCGATACGCTCAATATCCTGCATGCCACGATGCTGGCGATGAAGCGCGCCGTCGAAGGCCTCGCGGTTGTGCCGACGCTGGTGAAGATCGACGGTAATCGCTGTCCGGTGCTGGCTATCCGCAGCGAGGCAATTGTCGGCGGCGATGCGCTGGTCAAATCCATTTCCGCGGCGTCGATTCTCGCCAAGGTCACGCGCGACCGCATGCTGCTGCAATTGCATCAGACCTTTCCGGTGTACGGCTTCGATGCGCACTCGGGCTACGGCACGCCGCAGCATCTGGCGGCGTTGCGCGAACACGGGCCGTGCGAGCATCACCGGCGCTCGTTTGCGCCGGTGCGCGAGGCGCATCTGCGTATCGCGGGGCTGAACGTGAGCGTGCCGGGCACGTCGGGCGCCGGCACGCTGATCGCGGCCGAGGTCGTGGACGCGGCGTGGGACGAGCCGTTCGGCAACGCTGCGCGTTCCTGACACACCCGCGCGGGTATCCTGCGCCTTTCTCACATTCTCACTGTCTTCGCTGCCTGTGAAAGCCATCACCTCGCGGGACAATCCGCTCTACAAACGCCTCAAGGCATTGGCCGGCTCGACGCATCAACAGCGTCGCAGCGGTCACGCGCTGCTCGAAGGGTTTCACCTTGCGAGCGCGTATCTGGATGTCGCCGGGCAACCCGAAACCTGTCTCGTCACCGAGGGCGCGCTGCGTCACGACGAGGCGCAGACCATCGTCTCGCGGATCGACGAGCACCGTATCGTGACGTTGCCGGATGCGCTGTTCGGTCAGTTGTCGAATGTGGTCAACGGCGTGGGCATTCTGCTGGTGGTCGATAAACTCGCGCCGGCGCTGCCGGAGCGGGTCGCGCAAACCTGTGTGGTGCTCGATGGCGTGCAGGATGCGGGCAATGTGGGCTCGATTCTGCGCAGCGCGGCCGCTGCGGGTATCCAGCAGGTGTTTTGCGCGCCGGGTACGGCTTACGCGTGGTCTTCGAAAGTGCTGCGCTCAGGCATGGGCGCGCATTTTCTGCTGGAGATTCACGAAGACGTCGAGCCGCAGACCTTGATCGAGCGCCTCGCCGTGCCGGTGGTGATTACGGACTCGCACGGCGCCGAGGCGATCTACGACTGCGATCTGTCGGGGCCGCTCGCCTGGGTGATGGGTAACGAAGGCGCGGGCGTCTCGCAGACGTGGCGCGATGCGGTCACGCTGCGTGTGACGATCCCGCAACCGGGCGGGATGGAGTCGTTGAATGTGGCGGCGGCGGCCGCCGTGTGCCTGTTCGAACAGTGCCGCCAGCAGCGCGGCACGCGGTAATCTTCGCCACAACCGGGCATAGCCGCCGCAGACCTGAAGCCAGCAGCCGCTTCGCCTTCCTCAATACGCCGGCCGGTCCAGCTTGATTTCCTGCAGGATGGTCGTCGCGATCTCTTCGATCGACTTGTGCGTCGACGACAGCCACTTGATCCCCTCGCGCCGCATCATCGCTTCCGCTTCGTTGATCTCGTAACGGCAATTTTCCGGCGCCGCGTACTTGCTGCCCGGACGGCGCTCATTGCGGATCTCCGAGAGCCGCTGCGGATCGATCGACAGCCCGAACATCTTCGTGCGGTGCTCAAGCAGCGGCGTGGGCAGCTTGCCGCGTTCGAAGTCTTCCGGAATCAGCGGATAGTTGGCCGCCTTCACGCCGTACTGCATCGCCAGATAGAGGCTGGTCGGCGTCTTGCCGCTGCGCGATACGCCCACCAGGATCACGTCGGCATCGGCCAGATTGCGGTTCGATTGACCGTCGTCATGGGCGAGCGAGAAGTTGATCGCCTCGATGCGGTTCTTGTACTCCTCGGTGTCCGCGTTCTGGTGCCCACGGCCCATCGCGTGGCTCGACTTCAGCTCCAGTTCCTGTTCGAGCGGCTCGACGAAGGTCTGGAACATGTCCAGCACCAGCGCATTCGAGCCCTTGACGATCTTGTTCGACGCACTGTCGACGAGCGTCGTGAAGACGATCGGGCGGCGGCCATCCTGCCTGACCGCTTCGTTGATCTTTTCGAGCGTCGCGTAGGCCTTCTCGGTTGAGTCCACGAAGGGAACCCGAACCAGGCGGAATTTCTGGTCGAACTGGGAGAGGATCGAATGCGCGAAGGTTTCGGCAGTGATCCCGGTACCGTCGGAGACGATGAATACGGTGGGCGGCATCAGTGGGGCAGGGAACGTGAGCTGGAAATTACGCTCGAATCTAACATCGTCGCGCCGATGCCCTCTGTCCGGTGGCTAACCGGAGACTACAGAGGCGTCGGCGCGGCGCGCCGTGGGCGCCGCTCGCGCGCTCCCGACAGCCGTGGCCTCGTAATGAGCCCGACGGCAGGTCCGGGGCGCGGTTCGAGGCGCAATTCTCGTCCGACAGTCACATTTTGAGAGTCGGCACGGTAGAATAGCGGCAACCTGTTGGATAAGCAATTGCAGGCGAACCGCGCTTAACTCGCATTTATCGCCCGGTCAACGCCCTGCTTTTTACCGGTAACTTGTGGCGAATTTGAATAATTTCGTCCAACCGTGAGCTTCGTCGCGCTTTTTGCGCGCTTCGCGGCAAGGCGGTGCCTCAACGGCGGTTATTGGATTAAGCGCTTGCTGATGACGCAGCCCGGTCATCGGCCGAGCGATTGTTTATCTAACAGGTTGTGCAAGACGCGAGAGCCTCTTTTGTACACGGTTCCTATGACCGCTCGCGTCCAAGCCCACTTGCACAGTCGTGTATTTCTTCCACACTTAGGGGCTTGTATGACTAACGCAGTTAACGTCGCAAAGGATCAGGCGTATGTAGTTCCGTTCGAGCAGTTGCGGATGACCGATGTGGAGATTGTGGGCGGCAAGAACGCGTCCCTGGGCGAGATGATCAGTCAACTCGCTCAGGCAGGCGTTCGGGTGCCGACCGGCTTCGCTACGACGGCGCTGGCATTCCGTGACTTCCTCCATCACAACTCCCTCACCGAACGCATTGCCAAACGTCTCGAGACGCTCGACGTCGACGACGTGAAGGCGCTCGCCGAAGCGGGCAAGGAAATCCGTCAATGGATCGTCGACGCACCGCTGCAGCCGAAGCTCGAGGCCGACATCCGCGCGGGCTTCGACACGCTCCAGAACAGCTCGCCTGAAGAGCTGTCGTTCGCGGTCCGCTCGTCGGCCACCGCAGAAGATCTGCCGGATGCGTCGTTCGCGGGTCAGCAGGAAAGCTACCTGAACGTGGTCGGCGTCGAGGACGTGCTCGATCGCATGAAGCACGTGTTCGCGTCGCTGTATAACGACCGCGCGATCTCCTACCGTGTCCACAAGGGCTTCACTCACGCTGAAGTCGCGCTGTCGGCGGGTGTGCAGCGCATGGTGCGCTCGGACGTCGGCGCCGCCGGCGTGATGTTCACGCTCGACACCGAGTCCGGCTTCAAGGATGCGGTGTTCATCACCTCGAGCTACGGTCTGGGCGAAACCGTCGTGCAGGGCGCCGTGAATCCGGACGAGTTCTACGTCTTCAAGACCACGCTCGCCCAGGGCAAGTACCCGATCATCCGCCGTTCCATCGGCTCCAAGCTGATCAAGATGGAATTCACCAAGCCGGGCGAGCCTGGCCGCGTGAAGACCGTCGACGTGCCGCACGAGCAGCGCAACCGTTTCTCGATCACCGACGAAGACGTGATCGAACTGGCGAAGTACGCCGTGATCATCGAGAAGCACTACGAGCGTCCGATGGACATCGAGTGGGGCAAAGACGGCCGCGACGGCAAGATCTTCATCCTCCAGGCGCGTCCGGAAACGGTGAAGAGCCAGGCGTCCGGCAAGGCCGAGCAGCGCTTCAAGCTGAAGGGCCAGTCGCAGGTCATCGTCACGGGCCGCGCAATCGGTCAGAAGATCGGCGCGGGTCCGGTGCGGGTAATTCACGACCCGTCGGAAATGGACCGTGTGCAGCCGGGCGACGTGCTGGTCGCCGACATGACCGACCCGAACTGGGAGCCGGTGATGAAGCGCGCGTCCGCCATCGTGACGAACCGCGGCGGCCGGACCTGCCATGCGGCTATCATCGCGCGTGAGCTGGGCGTGCCGGCGGTGGTGGGCTGCGGCGACGCAACCGACCTGCTGAAGGAAGGCGCGCTGGTGACCGTGTCGTGCGCGGAAGGCGACGAAGGCAAGATCTACGACGGCCTGCTCGAAACCGAAATCACCGAAGTCCAGCGCGGCGAACTGCCGCCGATTCCGGTGAAAATCATGATGAACGTCGGCAACCCGCAACTCGCCTTCGACTTCTCGCAATTGCCGAACGCAGGCGTGGGTCTGGCGCGGCTCGAGTTCATCATCAACAACAACATCGGCGTGCACCCGAAGGCGATTCTCGAGTACCCGAATGTCGATCAGGACCTGAAGAAAGCGGTCGAAAGTGTCGCTCGCGGTCATGCATCGCCGCGCGCGTTCTATGTCGACAAGCTGACCGAAGGCATCGCGACGATCGCCGCGGCGTTCTATCCGAAGCCCGTCATCGTGCGTCTGTCGGACTTCAAGTCGAACGAGTACAAGAAGCTGATCGGCGGTTCGCGCTACGAGCCGGACGAAGAAAACCCGATGCTGGGTTTCCGCGGCGCCTCGCGTTACATCGCGGAAGACTTCGCCGAAGCGTTCCAGATGGAATGTATCGCGTTGAAGAAGGTGCGCGAGGAGATGGGTCTCGACAACGTCGAGATCATGGTGCCGTTCGTGCGTACGCTCAAGCAGGCTGAAAAGGTGGTTGGCCTGCTTGGCAAGTTCGGCCTGAAGCGCGGCGAGAAGGGTCTGCGCCTGATCATGATGTGCGAAGTGCCGTCCAACGCGATCCTCGCCGAAGAATTCCTGCAGTTCTTCGACGGCTTCTCGATTGGCTCGAACGACCTGACGCAATTGACGCTCGGTCTCGATCGCGACTCCGGCATGGAATTGCTGGCGGTGGATTTCGACGAACGCGACCCGGCGGTCAAGTTCATGTTGAAGCGCGCGATTGAAACGTGTCTGCGGCTGAACAAGTACGTCGGGATTTGCGGCCAGGGCCCGTCGGATCATCCGGATTTCGCGCAGTGGCTGACGGACGAAGGCATTGCGTCGATCTCGCTGAACCCGGACACGATCATCGAGACGTGGCAGGCGCTGGCTAAATCGTCGAAGAAGTAAGCAACGCAAACAAGCAGCGCAAACAAGCAGCGCAAATAATCAATGCGCATCGTTGCGGGCTGCGGCGCCGGTGCGGTTCACCAAAGTGGACCGTAGCGCACGGTAATTGGCACCCGCTTCGTGCTATAAACACCCCGGTAGATCCGGGGTGTTTTGCTTTGTCGGCCGGAGTGGGCGCTTTAGCACTTACTCCGGTCCCATGTAGCGCAGTGGAGGTCGACGTGGCGCCAGGTGGACTGTTCTGGTGGATCGGGGCGGGCGTGCTTATCGTGCTGGAGTTGATGAGCGGCACCTTCTATCTGTTGATGATCGCGTTGGGATTCATGGCGGCGGCCGTGGCGCGCATCTCGGGCGCCAACGCCGATGTGCAGTTCGGGTTGGCGGCGCTGGTAGCGCTGGCCGCAGTACTCCTGCTGCGGCGCTCGCGCTTTGGCCGCCGGCCGCGCAAGGCGGCGGCGCGCAATCCCGACGTCAATCTGGATATCGGCCAGACACTCGCCGTGACGGGCTGGCGTGACCGGCGCGCACGCGCCAACTATCGCGGGGCGGCATGGGATGTCGAACTCGCGCCGGGTGAGCCTGAGGATGCAGGAGTCTATGAGATCAGCGCGCTGGACGGCAGCCGTCTGATCGTCGTGGCCAGCAAACGGGCGGCAGACGCCTGAGGCGGCCATCTGAGGCGGCTACCCGCGCACAACATAACAACGCAGACCGGAAATTGGAGCAACCATGGATTCGACTATCGTCGGGGCAGTCCTTCTCATCATCGTGTTCGTGATCGCGGCGAAGACCATCAAGATCGTGCCGCAGCAGCATGCGTGGGTGATGGAGCGGCTCGGCCGTTATCACGCCACGCTCACGCCGGGTTTGACCTTCGTGGTGCCGTTCATCGACCGGATTGCGTATAAGCACGTCCTCAAGGAAATTCCGCTGGAGGTGCCGAGCCAGGTCTGTATCACGCGCGACAACACCCAGTTGCAGGTGGACGGCGTGCTGTACTTTCAGGTCACCGACCCGATGAAGGCGTCGTACGGTTCGAGCAACTTCGTGTTCGCGATTACGCAGTTGTCGCAGACCACGCTGCGTTCGGTGATCGGCAAGCTCGAACTCGACAAGACTTTCGAAGAGCGCGATTTCATCAATCACAGCATTGTGTCGTCGCTCGATGAAGCCGCTTCGAACTGGGGCGTGAAGGTGCTGCGCTACGAGATCAAGGATCTGACGCCGCCGAAGGAAATTCTCCACGCCATGCAGGCGCAGATCACCGCAGAGCGCGAAAAACGCGCGCTGATCGCCGCGTCCGAAGGGCGCAAGCAGGAGCAGATCAACATTGCCTCGGGCGGGCGCGAGGCGTCGATCCAGAAGTCCGAAGGCGAGCGCCAGGCGGCGATCAATCAGGCGCAGGGTCAGGCTGCGGCGATCCTGGCGGTGGCCGAAGCGAACTCGCAGGCGATTCAGAAGATCGCGGCGGCGATCCAGTCTGCCGGCGGCATGGAAGCGGTGAACCTGAAGGTAGCCGAGCAGTATGTGACCGCGTTCGCCAACCTGGCGAAGCAGGGCACCACGCTAATCGTGCCCGGCGATCTGTCGAATATGAGCGCGATGATCGCCTCGGCGCTGACCATCGTGAACAAGGGGAAGGGCGCAACCGAGGTGCGGTAAAGGGCCGCACCGCCGCGCTGCCGCACGGCGTTCAGGCCGGATTGCGCATCAAGCGGGCTTTCTCCCGTTCCCAGTCCCGTTTCTTCTCGGTTTCGCGCTTGTCGTGCTGCTTCTTGCCCTTCGCGAGGCCGATCTCGCATTTGACGCGACCGCCCTTGTAATGAAAGTTTAGCGGCACGAGCGTATAACCACGCTGCTCGACCTTGCCGATCAGCTTGCTGATTTCCTCGCTATGCAGGAGCAGCTTGCGGGTGCGTACAGGGTCCGGCGTGATATGGGTCGAGGCCTCGGGCAAGGGGCTGATGTGCGTGCCGATCAAAAACAGCTCGTTGTTCTTGATGACCACGTAGCCTTCCTTGATCTGCCCGCGGCCGGCCCGCAACGCCTTGACCTCCCATCCTTCGAGCACGAGCCCTGCTTCGTAGCGTTCTTCGACCGAGTAGTCGTAGAAGGCTTTTCTGTTGTCTATGATGCTCATGAATGGAAAGTGCCCAACTCGTTTAAAATCACGATTTTAGCAAAGCGGGGCAAGGAAAGCCCGCGGCGCTTGTCCACCCTTGCCACGTGCTGTCCAATTTATGGCAGATGTCCAGAAAACCGTGTTGATACGCCATTCGGCGGAACAGATGTTCGACCTCGTTACCGACGTCGCCGATTACCCGAATTTCCTTCCCTGGTGCGGCGGGGTCGAGATTCGTCGCCAGGACGAAAGCGGCATGGAGGCGCGGATCGACATCAACTTCAAGGGCATCAAGCAGCACTTCGCCACCCGCAACAGCATGCAGCGACCTACGCGCATCGACATGGAGTTCGCGGACGGCCCGTTTCGCAAGTTCACCGGCTACTGGCGCTTCACGCCGCTGCGCGAGGACGCCTGCAAGATCGAATTCGCGCTGCACTACGAATTCACCAACATCATCCTCGAGAAGATCATTGGCCCGGTGTTCAGCCATATCGCCAACACCTTCGTCGAATCGTTCGTGAAGCGCGCCGACCAGCGCTACGGTAAGGCATGAGCGCGATGCTGTCGATCGAAGTCTGCTATGCGCTGCCCGATGAGCAGGCGCTGATCCCTGTTGAGCTGCCGCAAGGGGCTACCCTGCAGCAGGCGCTCGACGCCAGCGGCATCCTGAAGCGCTATCCGCAGATCGATCTGGAGAGGCAGAAGGTGGGCGTGTTCGGCAAGCTCAAGCCGCTCGATACGCCGCTTGCCGACCACGACCGCGTGGAAATCTACCGGCCGCTGATCGTCGACCCGAAGGCGGCGCGCCAGCGGCGCGTCGAAAAGACCCGCAAGGAAGGCTCGATCGAAGGGCGCAAGTGGACCAATCGGGATTCGCGCTAGAGCGGGTCAGTCAATGCGCCGACGCCTGCGCCTTCTCCTCGATCGACAGCGTCTGCGCGCCGTCATCCCCGTGTTGCCGCACCGACCAGCTCACGCCCGCCACCAGCAGCGCGATGGCCGCCATTTCGAGCGGGCGCGGCAGCCGGTGATCGTAGATGAACGCATAGAGCAGCGCGAACAGCGTTTCAAACACGATCATCTGACCTGAGAGCGTCAGGGGCAGGCGCTTGGAGGCGGCGTTCCACAAACCATTGCCGAGCCACGACGCGCCGATTGCCAGCCCCAGATTGAGCATCCAGAAAGTATGCCAGCGCTCGCTGCCGAGCGTCGTCTGCAGGCTGCCGGAAGGCAGCACGGCGATCGCAAGCCACAAGGCCGCGCCGAGCGCGCCGGTCACGACACCCCACAATACCGACCATTCGTTGCCGCTGAAATGGGTCTGGCGCTGCAGGTAGCGGGTGTTTTCGACCGCAAACCACGTCCAGCAGACCAGCGCGCCCACCGCACAGGCGAGCCCGGCGAGCTTGGTGAGGAGGCTGGTAGACGTGCCCGACGCCGCGTCGGCCGCGGTGAACACATCGACGTTGATGCAGGCGATCCCGGCCACCACCATGGCCAGCGGCCAGGCGAGGCGGGCGAGCGGTACGGCGCCGCGGTCGCGCCGTCCCAGCAGCGTGACGGTGACCGGCAGCACGCCGACGATCAGCGACGACGGCGCAATCCCGATCAGGTGGACGGCGCTGGTCAGAAGAATGTAGTAGAGCAGGTTGCCGGCCAGCGCCAGCTTGACGAGCGCGTTCAGGTCGTCGCGGGTCAGTCTCGTGACGAGCGAGCGCGCCATGGGCAGGGCGGCGGCGAGCGAGACGGCGCCGTACATCGTGTAGCGGCCGGCGCTCAGAAGCAGCGGGGAAAAATCGGGCAACATCCGCGGCACCAGAAACACCATGCCCCACAAGGCCCCGGCCATAACGCCGTACGCTACACCACGCTGCATCGACTACTCCGACATAAAACCTGAACAGGTGCGCAGGTTACCCGGTCGCCCGGGCGCTGTCTTGTTCGATCCTGCACAGGTCTCGCGAAACGAAACCGGTTCGAACCCGACCCGAACGGCGAAGCGAAATTCCCCTGCCGAAAGACCCTGGAAAATCACCGGAAATTCGCTAACCTGCTGTTCGTGCAGTGAAAAAGAGGAAGGTATCGCGTATAATTCGCTTTTGCGCCTATAGGATTTGCCATGCGTCTGATCCAAACAGCACTCACGTTCGATGACGTGCTCCTCGTCCCGGCCTTTTCCGATGTTCTGCCGCGCGACACCAGCCTCAAGACCAGGCTGACCCGCAACATTTCCCTGAACATGCCGCTCGTGTCCGCCGCCATGGATACGGTCACCGAAGCTCGCCTCGCCATTGCCATGGCGCAAATGGGTGGCGTCGGCATCATCCACAAGAATCTCACGCCGGCTGAGCAGGCGCGTGAAGTGGCCAAGGTGAAGCGTTTTGAATCGGGTGTGGTGCGCGATCCGATCACCGTGCCGCCGCAAATGAAGGTGCGCGACGTCATTGCGCTGTCGCAGCAGCATGGCATTTCGGGTTTCCCGGTGGTGGAAGGTGCGCAACTGATCGGCATCGTCACCAACCGCGACCTGCGTTTCGAAGAGCGCCTGGACGAACCGGTGCGCAACATCATGACGCCGCGCGAGCGTCTCGTCACGGTCAAGGAAGGCACGCCGCTCGCGGAAGCCAAGGCGCTGATGCACAGCCACCGCCTCGAGCGCGTGCTGGTCATCAACGACGCGTTCGAACTGCGCGGCCTGATGACGGTGAAAGACATCACCAAGCAGACCGAACACCCGGACGCCTGTAAAGACGAACACGGCAAGCTGCGCGCGGGCGCGGCGGTCGGCGTAGGCGAAGACAACGAAGAGCGCGTGGAACTGCTGGTGCAGGCGGGCGTCGACGTGATCGTCGTCGATACCGCGCACGGTCACAGCAAGGGCGTGCTCGAGCGCGTGCGCTGGGTCAAGAAGAACTTCCCGCACGTGGAAGTGATCGGCGGCAATATCGCAACTGCAGCCGCCGCCAAGGCGCTGGTCGAATACGGTGCAGACGGCGTCAAGGTCGGTATCGGCCCGGGCTCGATCTGCACCACGCGTATCGTGGCCGGTGTCGGCGTACCGCAAGTCACGGCGATCTCGAACGTCTCGGAAGCGCTGAAGGGCACGGGCGTGCCGGTCATCGGCGACGGCGGCGTGCGTTTCTCGGGCGACGTCAGCAAGGCGCTGGCAGCCGGCGCGAGCGCCGTGATGATGGGCAGCATGTTCGCCGGCACCGAAGAAGCGCCGGGCGACGTGTTCCTGTATCAAGGCCGCCAGTACAAGTCATACCGTGGCATGGGTTCGGTCGGCGCGATGAAGGACGGCGCAGCAGACCGTTACTTCCAGGACAACTCCGCGAACATCGACAAGCTGGTGCCGGAAGGCATCGAGGGCCGCGTCGCCTACAAGGGCTCGGTCACGGCGATCCTGTTCCAGCTGATCGGCGGCGTGCGCGCCAGCATGGGCTACTGCGGCTGCCGCACCATCGCCGAGATGAACGACAAGGCGGAGTTCGTGCAGATCACCGGCGCGGGCTTGCGCGAGTCGCACGTCCACGACGTGCAGATCACCAAGGAAGCGCCTAACTACCACGTGGACTAATCGCCCATGAAGCCCTTGCTGCGCGCGGTACTGATCATCGATGCCTTGCTGTTGCTGGCGTTCGGCCTGCTGTTCCTGCTGACGCCCTGGACCTCGCTGTACAACGCGCTGCAACTGGTGCAGACGCAACCCACGCTGGTTGGACAGGGGCTGGGCATCACGCTGATCGGACTCGCGTGGCTGGCTTTTCATGCGTCGATCGACGGTGCGCTGACCTCGACGGTCGCCAAGGTCGTCGGGCATGTGAACTGGCTGACGGGTCTGCTGATGCTGGTCTGGCTGATCGGCATGCATCGGCCTGAGTTGACCGGCTTCGGTCAGTTGGTCGCGGTGCTGGCGGGTGTGGTGCTGGTCGTGATCGGTCTCGGCGGTGTGCGGCTTTCGGGTGCGGTCCGCCGCCGCGAACGCTTGCGTGTGGCCGAGGCGGCCGCTGCGGAGCGGGCCGAAAAGCAGGCCGCGAAAGACGCTGCGCGAGGGCGCGACGCGGTGGGCTATCGGGCCGAACCGGTGGTGCAGCCCGTTGTCGTGGAGCCCGTGGTGCCGCCGGCCACGCGTCCAGCCAATCCGATCAGCCCTGCAACCGGCCATCCGGTCGAGCCGGACTTTGCTGCTGCCAACCGGCCGGGAACGCTTTCGGCGAGTGACGTCGAAGCGCGTAGCTCTGCAGCGGATGCGCCGGGCGCGCCAAGGCCGCCGTTCCATGGCTGAACGGCTGACGCGGGCGTCCCGCCACGCCATCTGCCGAAGCTTCCGGATTCCGTCTGCACGCGTGCTGCACGGTGCGTCTGCGCGATGTCAGATACCGCGTTGCCCAACATGGCTTGCCGTGGCCAGGGCCGTTTTGAATTCAACGCCGCGCCTCGTGCGCGGCTTTCCTTATCCGTTCACTTTAGATTCCGTCCGCTGCCATGCATGACAAGATCCTGATTCTCGACTTCGGTTCGCAAGTCACCCAACTGATTGCACGTCGCGTCCGCGAGGCGAACGTGTACTCGGAAATCCATCCGTACGACGTCGATGCGTCGTTCATTCGCGACTTCGCGCCGAAGGGCGTGATCCTGTCGGGCGGCCCGAGCTCGGTCACGGAGACCGATACGCCGCGCGTGCCGCAAGTGGTGTTCGAGCTTGGCGTGCCGGTGCTGGGCATCTGCTACGGCATGCAGGCAATGGCCGAGCAACTCGGCGGCAAGGTCGAAAACGGCCATGTGCGCGAGTTCGGTTACGCGGAGGTGCGTGCGCGCAATCATACGAGCCTGCTCGACGGCATCAGCGACTTCACCACGCCGGAAGGTCACGGCATGCTGAAGGTGTGGATGAGCCACGGCGACAAGGTGCTGGAAATGCCGGCGGGCTTCCAGTTGATGGCTTCCACCGAATCGTGCCCGGTCGCGGCGATGGCCGACGAGGCACGCCATTTCTACGGTCTGCAATGGCACCCGGAAGTGACGCACACGGTGAAGGGGCGCGCGATGCTCGAGCGCTTCGTGCTGAAGATTTGCGGCGCGCAGCCTGATTGGGAAATGGGCCACTACGTCGACGAAGCGGTTGCGAAGATTCGCGAGCAGGTGGGCAAGGAGCATGTCATCCTGGGTCTGTCGGGCGGCGTGGATTCGTCGGTGGCGGCGGCGCTGCTGCATCGCGCGATTGGCGATCAACTGACCTGCGTGTTCGTCGACCATGGCCTGCTGCGTCTGAACGAAGCCGAGCAGGTGATGGCGACATTTGCGGACCACCTCGGCGTGAAGGTGATCCATGTCGACGCAAGCGAGGTGTTTCTCTCGAAGCTCGCTGGCGTGACCGATCCGGAAGCGAAGCGCAAGATCATCGGCGCGGAATTCGTCGAAGTGTTCCAGACCGAAGCCGGCAAGCTGACGGATGCGAAGTGGCTCGCGCAGGGCACGATTTATCCGGACGTGATCGAATCGGCTGGCAAGGGCAAGAAGGCCACGCAGACCATCAAGAGCCACCACAACGTGGGCGGCCTGCCGGAGACGCTGAATCTGAAACTGCTCGAGCCGCTGCGCGAGCTGTTCAAGGACGAAGTGCGCGAACTGGGCGTGAAGCTCGGCTTGCCGCCGGCAATGGTGTATCGCCATCCGTTCCCGGGCCCGGGTTTGGGCGTGCGGATTCTCGGCGAAGTGAAGCGCGACTTTGCGGATTTGCTGCGCCGCGCGGATGCCATCTTCATTGAGACGCTGCGTACGACTATCGATAAGGAAACCGGCAAGTCCTGGTACGACCTGACGAGCCAGGCGTTCGCGGTGTTTCTGCCGGTGAAGAGCGTGGGCGTGATGGGTGATGGGCGCACGTATGAGTATGTCGTGGCATTGCGCGCCGTGCAGACGCAGGATTTCATGACCGCGCATTGGGCGCATCTGCCGCATGAGCTACTCGGCCATGTGTCGAACCGGATCATCAATGAAGTGCGGGGGATTAACCGGGTGGTTTATGACATCTCGGGGAAGCCGCCGGCGACAATCGAGTGGGAGTGAATTGACGTCCTTCGAGGACTATCGCCAGCTATCGAAAAATCGTTGTAACGTGTTGATTTATAAAAAATACGTCGCGACAACTATCGGTGGCTATCGTCGGCCAGCAAAAAAGGTTGACGGTAAAGCTGACGGTAAGAATCGAGGCCGAATTAAGACCCTCCCGTTCACTATTCAGACTTTTACCGTCTTTGACGGTAAAAGGCTTCTCAGGAAAGCTTGTTTTATGCGGCTTTCCGGGCATCAACAGGTCTCCTGGTCCCTGACGGTAAAACCTGACGGTAAAGCCGTCAAAAAGCCGGAGGAACCCTCGATGCTTACCGACGCTGCACTGCGTAACTTGAAGCCTAAGTCCAAGATTTATAAGGCTTCTGATCGTGATGGGATGTACGTGACGGTATCGCCCAGCGGTACCGTCACGTTCCGCTACGATTACCGTTTTAACGGACGCCGGGAAACGCTGACCCTCGGGCGCTATGGCCCTGACGGTATCTCACTGGCTATGGCGCGCGAACTGCTCCTGGACGCGCGGAAAACCGTTCTCAAGGGCCTATCGCCCGCGCTTGAAAAGCAACGCGAGAAACGTCGTGTGGTGGCCATCAAGACCTTCGGCACGGCGATGGAGACATGGCTGGCCAATGCAAGGTTGGCTGACAGCCCCCGCGCCGTGCGCAAGCACATCATTGACCGGGACATCCTGCCGGTTTTCCGGAGCCGCCTGCTGACCGAAATCCAGCCTGAAGATCTGCGGGCCTTGTGCAACAAGGTCAAGGAACGTGGGGCGCCAGCCACGGCGGTGCAGATTCGGGACATTGTGAAGCAGGTTTATGTCTACGCCATCGCTCACGGTGAAAAGGTGGACAACCCCGCTAACAGCGTGGGGGCGGCCTCGATTGCGACCTTCGTACCAAAGGATCGCGCTTTGTCGCCGCTGGAAATCCGCCTGATGGTGCAGCAGATGGAATCGGTGGCGACCTATCCGACCATCAAGCTGGCGCTGCGCCTGATCCTGCTGACGCTGGTGCGCAAGAGCGAATTGATCCAGGCCACCTGGGATGAGGTCGATTTCGAGCGTGCGACCTGGACGATTCCGAAGCAGCGGATGAAAGGGCGAAATCCGCATGTGGTCTATCTGTCTCGCCAGACACTCGACATCTTCGTCACGCTGCACGCCTGCGCAGCCGGCTCAAGATTCGTTTTTCCTTCCCGTTACGATGCACAGCGTTTCATGTCCAATGCGACCTTGAATCGGGTCACGCAACTCGTGGCCGAGGCTGCAAAAACCAAAGGGCTGCCGCTACAACCGTTCACCGTCCATGACCTGCGCCGCACAGGCTCGACGCTGTTGAACGAAATCGGCTTCAACCGTGACTGGATCGAGAAATGCCTGGCGCACGAGGACGGGCGTTCCTCGCGCTCGGTCTACAACAAGGCCGAATACGCGGAGCAACGGCGCCACATGCTGCAAGAGTGGGCCAACCTGGTCGATGCCTGGGGCGGCGGGCAGACCTACGTGCCGAAGCTGATGCCGGAGAACGTGGTCGTGCCGGCGTTGAGCACGACGGTTTGAGCTGGCTGACTTGCCTCAATGGTGGAAGTTGACAAAAAGTCAACTTCCACCTATCCTTTTATCTGTGAGCATGGATCGATGCACGTCATATCCAGAAAGCCGTTCAGCGATGCAGCAAAGGCTTATCCGAACGACGCCGAAGCGATCGACCGCACGTATCGGGTGCTGCGATCCGGCGATTTCGATACGCCGCAGGCACTGCGACAGGTTTTTCCGTCGCTGGACAACTTCAAGTACAAGGACAAGTGGTGGGTGTTGGACATCGGTGGCAACAATCTTCGACTGATTGCCTTCATCGAATTCCGAGACAACCGCATGTACGTCAAGCACATCGCAACGCATGCCGAGTACGACAAGCTTTGCAAACGCTACCGGAAGGAGGGTGACTGAGATGGGATTTGCCGCCATCAGGGAGCGAGCCCATGCCTTGTTCGACGAGGCAAGTTTCATTGGCCACATCGCCAGTGAGGACGATTACGCCCAGGCGCTGGCGTTGATGGACGAGCTGGTCGAGGACTACGAGGCCAACCGTCCACTGATTGAGATTCTGGCCCGTTCCATCGAGACTTGGGAAAACGAATCCGACGAGTTTGCGGCATTCAACGCGCGCGTGGCGAAGTTGGGTGGCGTCGACGTGCTCCGGTTGCTGATGGAGCAGCATGGGTTGGGTGTGGCCGACCTGCCGGAGATCGGCAGCAAGTCGTTGGTGTCGAAGATTCTCAATGGCCGAGGCCGTAACCTGACTCGCGACCACATCGCGGCATTGAGCAAGCGATTCTCAGTCAGCCCGGCTGTTTTCTTCGGTTGAGTTGATTCCTGCGCCGGTGCATGAGGGCAGCGCGTCGATCTGGCAATTGGCGGACGTGTTGGACGTGGCGCGGGCGGGTTTGCAGGTCAATGTGAAAAGGAAGGCTGGCGGTTGCCGCGCTCGGCGTCCAAGGAGCTGGGAGCCTTGTTTGGATACGAGTCGCTGCCCAGCCTCATTCACTCAAACCCGCCCGAACAGGGCGGGCTTTTCGTAGGCGGACATCCGGCTTCGAGACACCGCCGCGCGGGGCTTGCTTGCGCTGCTCGATCCACGCTTCCACTTCGGCCAAGTCCCACACGACGCAGCGCGGTGTCAGATTGAAGCGGCGCGGGAACTCGCCGCGGCGCTCCATTTCGTAGATCGTCGTTTCGGCTAGGGGGACGATCTGCCGCAGTTCCTGGCGGCGGATGGTGCGCCGGAAGGGAAGGGGGCTGCCCTTCGGAAATTGCGGTATCGCCTCGTAGGCTTCCGTCCCCGGCAAAGGGAGGGACTGGCTGGCCTCGATGTCGGCTGCACTGGATGCTTTCGATATCTGTTCCATCTCGGACTCCATGAGCACGCTGCATGGAGACATGGTGAAGTTCAGTATCTATCGGGACAACTTGCTGCGGCGTAGTGCGGCCAACCCGAGGGGAAGGTCGATGTCCGCCAGTCTCCGCCATCCGATCTCAACGTCGCACTCTATGGGACTTGATCGTAGTCGAACTTGCACGCTGCCAGTTTTCGAGTCGCTTTGTATTCATTTCCGGAATATTGGGTGCGACCGCGTTCCGAAATAAGGTGCAGATTTTTCCGGGCACGAGATCCGATGACGTAGAGCAACTTCATCGCGCTTTCTTGGCCGTTTGGATCGTTGAAGTGGGGCACCATATCTTCAAGAAGAGCGTAGGCGATCACAGTATCGAACTCCGCTCCTTTCACGCCGTGGATCGTTGAAATGGTTATCCCCGTACGGCTTTGAAAGACTTTTCTGAACGTTTCGATGTTCCCGATAAATTCAGTCCCTTCTTTTTTCAAGCGATCAATTCTGGCTTGAGAGCTTTCAAAGAATGCTTTGTGGTGTTCTTGAAGTAGTGGAAAAATCCGAAAATCTATAGTCAGGTTGGAGAACAGAGTTTCAAAGAATTTATGAAGATAGGTGAGTCCGTCACTCTCATCGATCTGGATTTTATTACATTCTTTGAGTAGCGATTTTCTAGTGAGGCCGGAAGTGCTCACGCCGACGGTATCCAGGTCATTTAGGATTTCCCCGGCCCATCGTAGTCTGCGCACATACATGCTCGGTGACGCTTGCGTCAAAGCAATCTTCGCAAGTTTGTACCAAAAATTCTCTGTGTCCCGAGCGAAGGGAACCATGCCTGGACCATCGAATGAATACTCGGGCATGCTGGCAACCAAGCGGCGCGTCATGCTTGCCAGATGCACCCACTGCGGCGCGAGTATGCAGACCTCGTGAGGAGCAATTCCCTTCGTCTGGATGTTGAAACGAATCAGTCGAATCAACTCATCTTCCAGATCTTCCTTGCTGACTGTCGTGTTAAAGGAGATCAGACTTTGATAGTTCTTGTCCTTAGACTCAGATTCGATGTTGGTTGCATGGACGTTGAAGTTTCCAAAGTATTCGATGATGCGATCGGAAGAACGATAGTTTTTTGAAAGTTCGAGTTCGTCAATGTCGATTCCCGCCATAGCCTTGAAATCCTCATGAGCCATCGGGTAGCCGCCGAGTGTCTCGTAAATCGCCTGATTGGGGTCTCCAACAATCAGAGTTTTCGTTGTGCCTTGGCCGGCTTTCAGAATTGAAGTGATGATTGAATACTGGATTCGTTTAGTATCTTGATACTCATCCACCAGAACGAAGGCAAACAATTTGCTCAAAATGGCACTAATGGCTGGGTGGCTGGAAATTAGCTGATAGGCGTAGAACAGAATCAGCTCGAAATCTATTTCCCTGTTCTTGCTTAGGATGTTGAAATACCCTTCCAGTATCTTATGTAAGCCATCATGCTTCCAGTCCTGCTGGCATGAAAGGATGTAACCAGTTTCGGTAAAATAGAAATCGCAGTCCCAGAAGGTAATTTTGGGTTTTTTGTACGGTTCGCAAAGCCTCTCTAATATCTTCTCGCGTTCATGTTGGTCGATGACGCGAAAGCCATGTTTCAGAGCACCGTGATAGATGCCATATGGTTTCAATATCCATTCGAGGCAAAAGGAGTGGATGGTGCCAATCCAAAGCTGGGACGTGTCTACACCCAAATCCTCGATCCGTTCGTGAATCTCGTCAGCCGCACGATGCGTATAGGTAATGGCGATGACAAATTGTTTTTTTGACTCCAGCCGAGATAGCTCATACGCAATCTTGTAGGTCAGGGTCCGAGTTTTGCCGCTCCCTGGGCAGGCGACAAGAAATACACTGCCGGGATGCAGGATTGCCGCTTCCTGCTCAGGGTTCAGGTCGTCGTTATCCCACGTGAACATGATCAAAACACCTTGAGCACGTCATTGATGCGATCATCGGGAAATGCAGCAAGCACCTCGTTCCGGATGCCCACGAAGTCGATTTCCCCGTTCAAGAAGGCCGTTAGCTTTTGCCGGAACGCATTGCATTGTTCCGTGGTTGCGGCGGAAAAAATATCATCTTCTTGGAGCTTTAGCCGATAGCTCAGGATGTTGAACCAGACTTCCTTCTTGATTACGGGGTGCGCGAAGGCGATGGCACGGAGAATATATTCCGGGATGGCTGCGTCTGAATCGATTTTCTTGCCAAGCAGGATGGCGAGCCAGCCTTTGCCGTAGTTATCGGCAATCGTCAACGCCCGCTGCCCGTAGAGCGCCGCATCTGCGGATTCGAGGTCCGTCTTGGCTGTAGCGATGGTTGCCTTGTCCTTGTATACCTCGGGAAGAATGCCGACTACCTTTCTTGCGTTACCTGCTGAGACGAAATCGACCTCAAATGTGTGTGAAGCGAAGAATGACGCAATCCACGGGTTTCCATTGAATGCCGCTTCCAACGCAGCTTTCCTCGCGATTCCCTTCTCCTGAGATGCCTGGTACTTCTTCTTGCGCTGCTGCGCCGCTTCGGGCTCACCGGCTACGAGGGTCGTGTCGATGATGGCCTTATCAAGGTCTGTGACGATACTGCATCGCTTCCGAATTCGATCGCTATGGAAAAGGACCGCGACGTTCTGGAAGCCGGTGCTTCGTATATTAATGAGGCTGATGCCAAGTTCATCCAGGCTTACTCCAAGTACCTTTTTGATGAGTATCGGGATCAAAATCTCTTCGGCGTCGCCTTCGACCAAGACTACGCTTTTCGCGAAAAGCAGGTTGCTGCGCACCGCATCCAAGTAGCGTTGGACGTTACCGATCTCTTCATTCGTAAGACCTGCTGTCGGCTGATAGGCTTCGCATCGATCAGGCTCTCTACCAAGGATGTTCATATTCTGAACATTGCTGACCTCTGAGATATGCGACGAGTGGGTCGAATAGATGATCTGCGTCTCGTCGTACTGGATGCGATCAAATAGCGTCTTTTGAATGTGTGTGTGAATGTGGGCTTCCGGTTCCTCAATCAACAGAAAGTTTGCTATCGATTGTTTGGCCTTCTGGTACTTGAATTCCAGTAGCTTCAAGGTAAGAAATATCAGATTGGCCCCACCCAGACTCAGCTCGTGGATTGGCCCTTCATAGCCCTCTGTTGACTCCCCAACAAACAGCTTGAGCGACTGGAATAGTCTGTCGGCTTCATCGGGAAGATCGGATTTGATCGATAGAGAGGCGGGCGAGTACGCCTCGCCGGCAGCGTCCTTGATGGTGTCTCGTATGTCGGTGCGAACAACCTGGACATCCTGTAAGGACTCTATCGAGTCATTCAGAGCTTTCACCCCATCGGTGATGGCTTGAAAGGCCACGGGATCGATGTCGCCGCTCTTAGCCTTCAGAAGCGATAGAAGAGGGTTCGTCCGGTTGTTGTGGAATTCAGATACTACGTCTCGCAGTGCTTGAACAAACGTGAAAGATATTTCCTTGGAAACGGACAGCACGCTCGGAATTTTAGCGCCGATGACAGGGAACTCGGTCTCCTTACTGAATCTGGCGTTTTCGAAATCGCCAACGACTTCCTTATAAAATTTATCGTCATTGAAGTCCGCTTCGCTCCGACCTGTAAATATCGTCTCGTAGTCATCGATGGATATTGAGCCTTGAATTGCAGCAAGACCGGCATGATCGCCATCATCCAGTTGGGACAGACTGAGGCGAATTTCCTTCTTGGGGCGGAAAATCAGGTTGTAAGTTGCTCGTCCGACATCCTCGTCATCGACGATTCCGGCCCCATGACGGAACAGTGCTTGAACAGCCTCGTCAGCCGAGATTTCCTCAAATTCCAGGCTGATGATGATCCAATGTCCTTGCCATTTGTCCAGGCCACGATGGAAGTCAGTCGAATCCAAGCGGTAGGCAGACCGGATCATGTTGTCATCGAGCAATAGCCTGATTGCGCGGAATAGGTTGGTTTTCCCTGACCCATTCTCGCCAATGATGGTGTTGACGCCCTTGTTGAATAGGAGCTTGGTGTTCGCGAAATTTCTGTAATTGATCAGGCTGAGTTTGGAAATGTGCATATATAGGGCCCCGGTTTGGACGAGGCAAGTGCAATGCTGGATTGCCTCCTTAAATTCCGATCATGTTACAAGGTGTCGCTCGTTCTTGGTGCAGGAACTATCGGGCGTGAGAGAGGAGCGCGCTGTTGTGTCGTTTTGCGCGTCTTGGCGTTCCGCCGTCGGGCTCGCGGGCTACGCGCGCGATGCGCGGCTGGCTGGGCAGATTGTCGTGTGAACGAAGGGGCTTCGGCCCCCTTCGTTCATTGCACCTGTTCTTCGAGGTATTGGGCCATTTCCTCGAAGCCGCTCACCACGGTACAGTCCAAAAACTTGTCCAGTCCGATTCTCTTGTCGGACAAGAGATTCGCAAATTTTCTGTCCGTGAAAAGCGCATGGGCGACGGGGAGGGCGGATGCCGCTATCAGGAAGTCGTTAGGATCTCCGTTCTTGTACCGACGATTCGGATCAAACCGCATCAATCCATACAGCGAGCTGAGGATGCGCATGGTCGGCAATGCGCGTGAGGAAGGGGCTTGCTTCCAGTGGGTCATTGCGTTCAAAGCATCCAGGGTGATTTCCTGATGATTGAGTGCCATGCCTTCATTGATGAACCAGGCTTCGATGCCACCCTTCAGCTCCAAGAAAATCCCTGTGTTGAGATTCACAACCTCGGCCTGATGCTGTGCCTTGCCATCGTTGAGATCGGCAATGCCGCGCGAATTGTCCCATTTCTCACCCGGTTCATCGCCGGCCACATCCAACTGGATGGAAAAGGGAAGCTCGTACAGCGCATCAAAAAAAGCCTTGTTGAACGTGGTTTCGTCCACCTGTTCCTTGATGAAGCTTGGCAGCGAGATGGTCGGTATTCCTATCATTTCGACAGGGCTGCACAAGAAATCTTCCAGCCCCTCAGCTTCAACCAGCCGGTTTGTGCGCAGCATCTGCAACTCGAAGCCGGTACGGTCATGGAAGGACGTGATGCAAAGCCCTTGAGAAAGCTCGTCAACCAGCTTCTTGAGCGCCTCGCGGGTGGTCAGATCGACCATCGAGTCCGTGAGGTGCTTCGCGATATCGATTCCGCTCGGCTTTCACAGAGGCATCATGCGTCTTCTCGATCTCATCTTTAACGTCCTTCTTCTTGACCTGCCCAAGTAGGACTGATGCCCAAAGCTTATGCCATGGAAGCAGTGCACCGATATCTTCCTCAAACTCTCGAAGATCGCGAGAGGTTGCATGCTCGTTATTCTTCTCGATCTCTTGTTTAAGCTCGGCGTGAGCTATATCGATCAGCTCGATCGGCTTTCCTTCGAGCGCGGCCTGTAGGCAATAGGCGCGTAGCAGCGGAAAGCGAGTTTTTGAAAATCTTGACGCAAGCCCTCGCGGTGGCTCGGCGGGTAAATAGCGCGCGAGTATCGCAGCCGCGTCGCTATGCGTGCATAAACCCCTTTTCAATGCAGCTTCAACAACAGCTGTCACTGCATCGAGCGCCGCCTCCCCATTGTCCCAGCCACCGCGACTGTTAACTTTGATACGGACTTTCGAGAGTTGACGGAGTATTCGTTGCGTTGCTTGGTCAGGAGGGGTCTTATGCACCTCTCGTAATTCGACAACGATGGCAAGCGTCAAGCAAAGATTGTTCTCGGCGATACCCGCGATTTCATCGATATCTGACCAACGTCCATGATCAATCAGGCGCCGGATTACCAATCGCCCGACTCGATACGAGATTTCACGTGGTTTCCAGCGTCCTAGATTCTCTATCGCACTTGCTGGCCCATGAATATTTAAGTGTGCAAAGGTCAGTTCAACGATATCCTGATCAGAGACGCTCTCTTTTTCACGTTCGTCAGGTGTTAGCCGCGACCAGTTTTGCAGCCATTCGTGGGCCATACGCAAACGACTACGTGCCTCGCCCATCAACTCTTTTCGACCGGAAAGAAGCGCAGCTTCGTATGCGTGATGAGAGCCGATCCACCCGGCACCAAAAGTGCGACGGGAAATGATGTCTTGAATGAGATCAAGCTCGATGAAATCTGATACAAGGTCGGTATTTTCTTGGAGCAATTTTCGCTGCCGATCGTCACCCGCCGTCTCGCCACCAGCTTTCAGGGCAAGCTTCGTCGCTTCAAGGTAGCGCTGCGATCGGAGGCCCGCTTTCAACGCAAATTGCAGGCGCTGCAATTCGACATCGCGTCTTTCAAGCGCATTTGCTTCTGGGAGTGCAGACGAAGACAGTGCCAAGTCAACCAGATCGGAGAATTGGCCGGCCTCCAGCATCAGTTGAGGCAGTATGGAGGCGACATACGCGCTTCCGCTTGCCAGCGGTTTCATGCTGGTTATGAAGCCAGCTAATCCTTGCGCCGTGGGTTTGAATTTGTCACGGAACCACGTTTCGGCAGGCTCATCTAGGAACTGAATAGTCTCTCCAGTCACGAGGAGCGGTCGGCCAATATCGTAAGCGAAGCTCTTAATCGCCTCTGGCTCGACTCCTGATATCGCCGAGAGGATAGGTATCGGAATCAATGGGCGTAATGCTGCCATGCCTGCACAGATTTTTTCGACACGTTCCTTTTCAATCGAACCTGAGGCATCCTTGAGCTTCGCAATAGCGTTACTCAACAGATTCGCAATTGTGTCTTCTACGCTCGTAGGATTGGGTCCGAGTAGTCGTAACACTTCTTGCAGCGGCAACTTCTGCGATAAAGCCAGTGCCTGCACTCGTGGATTGTGCGAGCTTAGTAGATGAAATTCATCGACGTCGTGCTCGTTGGCGTCGGGAAATATTTTGCGCAAGAAAGCTGCCGTCTCGTTGCGACTAAACGAGCGCAGCTCGATCGATTGTGCCGCAATGGGCGGATCAAGAAGATATTGACGATGTGTGCGGCACAGAAAAACTAGACGGACACCATTAGGGATGCTTGCGCGAATGAGGTCACGTGCGAACGAACGCGCCTCACCTATCTCCTCAGCGGCCATCTGCGCGTTATCTGCTGCATCCACGACTACGCATAAAAGCGCGTTCGGTTCGAATGAACGCAAGACTTGCACTGCTTGGTTCAAGCGGTAAACAAACGCGCGAACATACGCTGATGCATCGGCGTGTATCGTAGGGATTAAAGGGTGGCAGAGGCCTCTTGCGGCCAATTCGTTTGCAATCTGAACGAGTGCATCTTTATGTCTATGACGATAGCCAGTCGCGCCTCGGTACTGTCCGTTGCCAAAGCAGTCGTAGAGAATACAGACTGAACCATCTGGAAGACCCTTGCCGATTCGTGTCGCGAAGACCGATTTGCCAACCCCACCGGAAGCGTGGACGATGACGGGGCTCGTCGCGCCGACGATTTGATTGATAATTTCGGTCCCCTGCTCGCGCGACACGGCATTACTAATATCGCCGACAAGGCAGTTGGCGGGGAACAGCAGACTTTCGTCAGTCTTCAACGCCCGCAGTACGTCGATCTTGGTTATCGTAGGATTCTGTTCACCTTCGGAAAGAGCCCGTCGGGTAACAAGCTCTTTCAGTTGCGTTGGCGCATCAACGTCCGCATCAGGTAAATAGCCGCTAACTTCCTGGAACAGGACGTTGCGTTGATCCCAGTACCCATCTTGGCGATCTTCGAAGTGGAGCAGCTTACAGAATACTGCAAGCTTACCGCCCGCCAGCTCGGTAAATTTCTCAAGCTTCGCTAGTTCATCTGGATGACGTGGAGTTGTGTTTGCTGCAGCATCGGCCACGGCTTCGACAAAATTCGAGCTGATCGGTCTATTCGTGACAAACCAAAACTCCAGCTTCTTCACCAATTCGGCCTGAGCGTGAGCTTTTTGTAGTTCGGCAAACCGCTTCGCGAAACCCTTAATGGTTTTTTCCAACCCACTTGCCGTCCAGGGGGCATTTGCATGCAGGGTCGAGTGCTTGAGCTGCATGTAACGCACCAACCGCGCTTGGTCGATATCCTCGCTGTCAAAATACTCCGCGATGTCAATCAGTTCCTCACCAGCTTCGATTGGTTCCGCTTCTGGCTGCTCGCCCAGCGACGGACCTTCGATGCTCACCGCGACCAGACCTCCATCTGTGGTGAGTAGCTTCAGACAGCGTCGAGCAGCCCAAAGGTAATGAAACTGATCGCCGTCGCGGCTGGGGCGAACCAAATTTGTGTTTGACATTGAGTTCTTGGTGCCATTAGCGATATATCTGCGTTCAGTTTCTCACGTTGCTTCCGCGCCATTCTCCTTGGCTGTCGTACATGTCGCATCGGTGAAGGCCCACAGCGTTCCAAAGTACATTGAAGACTGGTCGTAGAACTGCAGGGACATCAACGTCATAGTTGTCAAGATAGATCTCTGGGAGCGCAACGATTTCACGCCCGATTGGGGAGGTCTCGCTCCAGCCCAGTCCTTCCGGCGAATATCGATAGACAGTTCGAGTTGCATTGCACAAGGAGAGGAAGACGTAGACTGGTAAGCCAGTATCGTAGGATTTCAATACCCCGAGATATTGCCGGACTGCTTTGATGACGAGAGTTGTGAAGTCGAGACCGACGAAGCGCGATTGGCCATCTGGTTCATGACGAAGTTCGCCGACACCTTCCATCGCGCCGTTTCGAAAGAACTGGGCATAAGCGAGACGGGTGCCTTCCTCGTGCCTATTCGTATAGTTATAGAACCCATCGAGATTGACGCCGGTCTGGTTCGATCCACCGATTTCGTCGGGAGGTAAGGGGACGTGTGTTCCGGTTGCGATCGCTTGGACGATGTCGGCTAGCCGTCCATCCGCGAATGATGGGACAGGAATAACATGAACTACCACCTTGCCTAACTGGTTGAGTGGAATCGGCGTATCGCCGGCGGCAATCTTGACCAGCCGGTCGGCCTGAAACGATCGGATTCGCTCGGCCATATGCGGCGCGTCATTGAACAGTTGGCGAAGCTGATGGACGTTAGGCTGATATTTGGTGGTTCCTGCACGCGCCCAAAATTTGTTGCTATCACGGGCGATGACTCGGTGGGGCGGAAGGAAACTTCTCGGTATCCGAACAACTAGAACATGGCCACCGGAGGCGATGGGAATTGCGCGAATGCGTAAATGATTAATCCGAGGTTCGAGGCCAGTCAAAGCGATTTGCTCGAGGCGCCTCGTTTCTTGGTCAGCGTCCCCCTCGAAGGGCATAAGCTTTGTCGGTGTTCCGTCTTGTTCTTCGATGCCGATAACGATATCGCCACCTAGGGTATTAGCAAAGGACGAAACGTCTGCAAGGAATTCTGAACGGTTGTCGCCGCTATCGCCATAGGTTTGCTGCTTGTAATCGAGGTAGGACGATTCACCTACCTTCATCGTGAGAAGGTTTCTGAGATCGGCTTCGGTTATATTATCGAGCGGAATATCCAGCGGTGGCATGGAATGTCCTAGCCTATAAGAGGTAACGATGACAGAGTACAAGCGTCACTTTCGGTAGCACGTTTGATATTCTAACCTTCGTTTTTCCGGCGCTGACGGAGAAATTCATCCGCGCGTATTTCTGGTCAGGCTGCAGGCTGTTCCGAGAAAATTGAGGGACTGGGGGATCGGCCGCCGTGCTATCTGGACGAGGCTATTAATGGAAGTGATCCCGGAGCACAATCTGAATAGGCTGCCTCGGTACGCACAAGTATCCTGAGCAAGCGCAACGTCCATGTTGGCAGGTCGCGCTGCTGAAAGCACAAGTCGACTATCAGGCAGGCAAGGGGGCATCGGCGCCCGTTTGGGCGCGCTGATCTTTGATCAGTGCGCGGGTTTGCTTGGCAGTCAACGGGGTCTTGGTCTTTGAGTCCTGATAGAGGTCACCATAGGCCAGGACTTTGGCTTCGGTGTACTGCTTGCCCGTTGCACTATTTTTTGTCATCAGCAAGGCGACGACTTCCGCATCGACACCTTCCTCCAGCAGCCGGCCGGCTCGCTCAACTGCTGATCCCGCACGCGATGCAGGGGTGGCAACTTTTTCGATGAGATCGGAGCCACCATCAACGATAGCATTCGCAACTTTGATGATTTTGGACATTTTCAGAGCCTTTTATAAGCCCGCTGAACAAGCGTAGCGTTATGAGATCTACATCGACGACTTCTTGATTTGCGCAACTCGAGACTGAGAGATTCCGATGCGTTTTGCCACTTCCACCTGAGTGATCCCTTGATTCAGCAACGACAGAACCGAACGGTTCCGCTCGCAGATCGTCAACGAGGCAGGGTCAGATTGCTGACTTTGGCGCAGATCTCTCGCAATCCATTCGTCGTGCTGAATCCGTCCGCTCCAGTGCTGCACATTTGCCGAGACCATTCCCGTGCGGTTGTCGACCGCCAGAGAGAACCTAGCGATTTCAGGATCGGTGGTCAGTTGCCGCGCGAGTTCCGTAAGCTGTTGGCGAACCTCGTCGGCTTGCAACACAGGACTCGGTACAGGCTTCATTGGTCGTGCCATGTTCGCTTTCAAGAAGTTCTATTTCTAATATAAAATATAGTAGAAACGCTGCCGCACGTCAATGGCCTAGTGACTTGGATTTGTGCCGGGCCGAGACTTGAAGGAGCGAGATGATCGGAGAAGGGCGGCTTGCCGAGGGGCGTGGCGTGAAAGTGCTAATTTCCACTGACCTCCGCCCCAATTTAAGACACTCCGGGACCAGCCGGTTGTATCTTCATGAGTGAACCAAAATTTCTATGACGATAGAAAATGACGGAGGCGGGGCCAATCCGTCTTACCAAGGCTATGACTATCAGAAGTTGGTAACGGTCTGGGTGGCGTTGCGGCTGATGTTCTCGCGGGGCGCCGTCACGGATCAGGTCGTGGTCGAACCGGCTTCGCACGACGACATCAAGGCGCTTTTGGCCGTGTCGCAAGAAACGGCCGACTCCAGCCTCAAGATCATCGCCAGCGGCGAACTGCATGTCCAGATCAAGTTCAAGGGCGCGGGCGCCTGGAGCAGCAAGGAATTTGCAGGCGTGGTCAATGACAAAATAGCCAAAGGGATCAAGGGTCCTAAGCCTCGGCCTCGGGCCAAGGCTATGCTGCTAGCTGACGGCAACCGACGCTACGTCTTTATCACGAACTCCAGCGTCGACGGCGTTCTGGCCAAAGGTCGGGTCAAGTACCCCGAACAGATTCCAGATGCCGACTTCACTCCCTCGAACCTCAATCTCAAGGCGCCGCAGCGGCAAAGTCTCGCCGGCCGTTTCGCCCTGATCGAGGGTATGACGCATTCGGAGACGCGGCGGCAAATCGACGAAATTCTTACGGAAAGACTGCACGTTCCCAGCCAAGGACTCGACGCCTGCGTCGATCGTCTTAAACGAGCGGTCGAAGATCGCTTTCTCGCGGTCCCCGATCCACTGCGCAAGGCGGACATCGAGAAGGTCGCCGAGGGCTTCGGCGGTGTGCCACATGCAAACCCACAGCTCGCCCGCTACGTCGCGCCTGCTAACTTGCCGGTCGCAGAGGCGCGCTTGACTCGGTTCGGCGCAGTTCTGTTGATTGGTCCATCGGGCTATGGCAAGAGTCTGACTGCTGACAAACTAGCCTTCGACCGCCGTCACGCCGCTCCACCTTACAAAGTGGTCCGCGAGAGCGCGGGATTGCCGGCGATCGAGGAGGCATTCGCTGCCCCTGGCCGAGTGCTCTTCCACTTGGAGGACCCTTGGGGCCAGTCCGCTCTCAAGAGGAGAGAAGCTGAGGAATGGTCCAAACGGATCAGCGCTCTCATTCACCAGCGGGTTTCCGACAAGCAGTTCGTCATCACCTCTCGAAGTGAGATCTATCGCGCGGCCCTCAGCGCATCGCCGCCTCCGGTCTGGGCCGACCGCGCTGTGGTCATTGACGACGACGCCTATGATGACGCCGCACGCCAGGCGATCTTGCATGGCTCTCTGGCCGTAGCCGGCGCATGGCGCCAAGATCTCGCGCTCCAGCACGAAGCGCGTCTGCTTCGCACGTTGAGGTCTCCGTTCGAGCTGAACGCCTTCGCGCGTGAACTAATTGCCGTCCAGAAACCCGCCGAGGCGGACATTAATAGACTGGTAGATCGGGCGCTCAGCGACAGCCGGCAGCAGGTGGTCCGCGACCAGATCCGCGGCTTCGGCGACCGAGGTGTCCGCGGCGCGGTTGTACTCTGGGCATTGCTGCGCTATTCCCGTAGTCTGCCGCCTAGCGAGCTCGTGAGGCTCCGTCGTGAAGTAGATCGTGAAGATAGCGTCGAGATCGGACTCGACGACTTGGCAGAGCATTTGGCTCAGACCCAACTGACCAAGGACGGCGACGGGGCTTACGTCGCTCATGCCAAGGTCATCGAAGCTATGGAGCAGTTGGCTCGTGAGCAGCCTCGGGCGGCCGAGGACGCACTGAACGCTACCGCACGGGCAGCCCTCATACTCGCCGCGCAGGATTTGAACTGGTTAAATGTGGTTGAGCGCCTGGTGACTGGGGCTAGGGCACTCGAGAACGACGGTGTCGAACTCGACGAGGCCGTTGAAACTAACTTCGATCGCTTTTTGAGCGACGGCCTGACCAAAGCCGTCGGCCATGCCAATGCCTTCCGCAGGGCTTGGCGCGCGGCCGATCGTCGGCTCAGTCCGAAGTCGCCGATTGGCTGGCTTGTTAACTGGCTCGAACACGGCGCGCCCAAAGAGAAAGATGGCTTTGCCGCTATCGGTTGGCGACCGCCCAAGGTCTCCAAGGCCGACCGCGAGGCCGTCATCGCCGCAGATCCCCGTCTGCACATACTCAAGGGGTTCATCGCTCACCAGTTGCCCCGGACTGCCACCAACTACGACGGCGATGATCTGCTGCCTTGGCTGAAGTCGTTCGGAGAGGATTTCACCGAGGCATTTTTGGCCGCCGGCCAAGCAGTGGCCGAAGCGGCCGACTATGTAATGAGCGCCGATGCGATCTCGGAATGCGCTCTGGCGGGCCTTGAGCCGCCGTATGAGGCTGTGTGGGATCAGATCGAAAAAATGCAGGCGAGCGTCGACGCCGCCCTTACTCAGTCGAGTGTGGACCGCCACCGAGCTTGGCAGGGCGAACTCGATTTCGCCGAGAGTCTCCATATCCAGGAGCGCGTCGAGGAGGAGGGGCCTTCAGCCAATCACTTTGCCAAGGGCTACGTCAAGGCAAGACGTAGCCAGCAAGGCCATGGTTGGATCGTGGAGCATCCTAGGCCGGATATCATCTTGCCTCTCTGGGCCGAGGCAATGCGCTACAACTGGCCGAAGGTCACAGCCGCCGAGCTTGATGCGTTCTTCGAGGCTGCGGAGGAGGATGACCGTCTTCAGGCCGCAGGGTTGGGAGTTATAGCAGACCGGCGCTTGGAGTTCGGACGAGACCGCGTTTCGCACGCCCTGACCAGCGGTGGTCCCAAGGCGATCGACGCCGCCGTCCGGGCTCTGTCATTCCTTGAAGGCGACGGGGAGGAAAAATCTGGCAAGCCGTCGGCCCAAACCATTCTGCTGGAACTTTTGTCGACGCTGTCTCCTGTCCGCGCAGCCCTGCTTGCGCCCGAGATTGCCAATCTCGAATTTGGGAAGAAAAAGGTCGCGCTCGCGCAGCGCATCCTTGCCGCGAGTCCACCCGATGGCGCGGCTGCAGTGCATCTCGCGCTTTCGCGCACGCTCGGAGCTGACGACATCACTCTTCTGCAGTGCTTCCGAGACCTCCCGCCAAGGCAAGCCCAGGACCTGCTGGTGGAGGGCCCACGCAGCCTGACCCGTCTTTTGCTTCTGATCTCCGCGGCCGAAGGTCAAGATGTCCTATCCTTGGCAAAACAGTGGGCAGAATCTGAGGACGAGGACGATGCGCAGGCGGCCGTCCGAGCCTTGGCTGAACTCGGCTGTCCTGAGGCTCGGAGTGCGATCGTCACGGCGCTCAGCCATCCGCACTACAAAGTCCGCCGTATAGCCGCGACTGCCTTGGCCCCAAAGGCGAATGAGGCTGAAAAGGTGGAGCTTCTAAAGCTGACCACGGACAAGAGCGCACCGGTCAGAGCAGCCTTGGCCGTGATTATCGGTCAACATGGCTGGAGCGAGGGGGTCGACGCTCTCTTAACGCTCCTCGACGACCGTCGAAACTACGCCCGGCATCCCGAACATCAACACCGGGAAGAACCCGAGTATCACGTCGCCCGCGCCGCCGCAGAGGCTCTCGGCAGATTCGGCACCTTGCCGGCGGCAGTTCTCGATCACATCATCGCCTTCCTCAACAGAGCGAAAGACGAAGCGATTGATGTTGTTTTGCACGCGGACCTACTTGATCTCTTAACTTATCCAGACCATCCGTCCGCATGGGATGCGATCGAACACGGTCTTCACGACTACCACGTCGTTGGGGGCAAGGAGGAGAACCTTTATCCGGTGCGCTACGCGGCAGGATGGGCCGTCGTACATCGGATCAGCCGGCATCCCTTAGAGCACGACCTCGTGCCGTGGACGGTGATCAATGCGGCGTCGGACCACATCGATCCGCAGTTTGCCGCGCCACTGCTGCTAGCGCTCGGCACGCACTTGGCGACCGACTGCGACGCCGGAACCCTAGAGGCCCTTCGTAGTGCCAACACGTCCGACGCCCGCGTGGCAGTCGCGCTGTCAATGATCGACGACCACGAGGCCGCGCGGGCGTTGGCGATCAGACATGGTCTCTTGGCAACAGACCATCCCTTCCTCGACGACAGCGACGATGTCTCCACGAACGACGCTCAATTCGCCCGTTGGCCGCTCTCATCGCGCGGTCGCACCTGGCTTTCGTCCCTGCAGGATGGCGACGATGTCGAGTCGACCCTGTTGTGGATGATGGCTGGGCGAACCGGCCTCCCCCTAATTAATGACGAATTCCATCCATGGCAACTCCAGCGAAAGGAGGCCATGCCGATCATGACCTTCGCAGAGATGTTCGGGATGGAGTGAAAACCACACCAAAGCCCGAGCGGCCAAGGCAGATCGGCAGCGCGACATAAGACCGCCGCTACTAGGGGGAACGCTCAGTTGATGAGTCGAAACCCGGTGATCACATCGTTGGCCGAGCGGGCATTGCGCAGTTTGAAGACGTCGCGTGCGATTGCATCGCATGGCCCTCACCGAAGACCGGCTGTGCCAGCGAGATGAATTTCTGAAGTATCCGTTTTCTGGATAGCAGATTGAACCGCGGTTCTCCTGACGGTACGGGAACATCGATGGCGCCGCCGCTCTCACCGTTCACTTTGAGACGGCATTCGCCAAGTGAGAAACGTGGTTTGACGCGTACAGTGATTCGCCTCATGAATGCGTCTAGATATGCGGCTCCTATAGGCAACACATCAGGGATAGTCGCATGTTGTCTTGTCGGTGCGAAGTTCGCAGACATCGACCGGATCATCTGCAAACCGTCGCTGCGAGCCCAGCCAGTAGCGGCAACGGGAAATCACTGCACGTTGTCACAAGACCGAATCCATCCGCGAAAGCGAGCGTGTGTGGTCAACGCGTGAGATTCAGAGATGCTGCTGCGACTACTATTCTGCAATACCGAAAATATTGAGAGTCCCGAATGCATCCTGAATATCATATCCCGCGGGCTGCGAGCCTTAAGGGAGACAGTCAACTGGCAGGCACACGCATGTTGTCAGACTGGCGCGATTTGGACGCGTACGTTCTGCTCGGTGAGCCCGGATCTGGAAAAACGGTGGCGTTCCAGACGGAAGCACTGGCCAACGGGGAGGACGCCCTTTACGTTACGGTCCGGGACTTCGTGACGCTGGGTCTGCCACCGTCTGCAGCAGGCAAGACGCTCTTCATTGACGCTCTTGACGAGCGAAGATCGGATTCTACGTCGCCACTCGCGTCTCTGGACGAAGTCAGGGCAGTGCTGCAAAGCGCGGGTTGTCCGAGATTTAGACTTTCCTGCCGTGAAGCCGACTGGATACGGGGTGGTGCTTCAGATCTTGTACGGGTGTCGCCGTCGGGGTCGGTCGAGACGCTTTGGCTCGAGCCGCTGAGCGAGTTCGAAATCACAGAGCTGCTGACGAAATGGACGCCCACGCGACTGGCGAATCCGGCCACCTTCCTGATGGAGGCTGAGCAACGACGACTCGCTCCGCTTCTCGGCAATCCCTTGCTGCTCAATCTGCTCGTGGATGCTGTGAGGGACGGAAAATGGCCCGACAGCCGGAGTGCGACGTACGCGGCCGCGTGCGCGATGCTGGCGCGCGAGCACAACGCAACCCATCTCGAGATGCGCTTAACCCGGCGCAACACTCCGCCCAACCGGATAGCATCGAGCGCCGGCAAGCTTTTCGCGGTGATGCTGGTAGCCAATTGCACGGCTATCTACATCGGAACGGAGGGGGTTGCTCCGCAAGACAGCTTTCATATCGATGACCTCCCCGAAGAGTTTCCACTGGACCGGCAGACGGCGCTGATGGCCCTTGATTCGAAACTGTTTGTGTCCGATGGCGATCTACGGCGACCGGTCCACCGGACAATTGGCGAGTACCTAGCGGGGAAGACAATTGGCGAGCTGGTCAGTCAGAAAGGACTTCCGGTTCAGCGCGTCCTCGCCGTCATATCCGGTGCGGATTTCCAGACAGTAGACCCGTTGCGGGGGCTATATGCTTGGATGACGCTTGGGTGTCGCCAGGACCGCGAGCTGCTGATCGCCCGCGATCCTCTGGGGCTCGTCCTGTACGGGGATGTCTACTCCTTCTCCATTGGTGAAAAAACGAAGCTCCTGACCGCCTTGCGCGACGAGGGGGCAAGACTTCCCTGGCTTCGTAACGAAAACTGGGAGGCGCACCCGTTTGCGGCGCTCGGGACCCACGACATGTCAGATATTTTTGCTCGATATCTCCAAAGCGATGCGCGAGACACTGGCCATGAGGCATTGCTCGACTGCATCCTGGATGCGATTCTTTACGGCGAACCATTCCCGGATCTGGGCGAAACGCTGGAGCGCGTCGGACGGGACGATACGCATCCGGACAAGGTCAGAATTGGCGCCCTGAGCGCGTGGCTGAAGGACAACACGTTCAGCGCAGCGGCCGCAAAGACCCTGTGCCAGGACATTCTTCAAGGTCGGGTCGTCGACAACTACGACGAGCTGATTGGTGTATTGCTTGACCGGCTTTATCCAGATCACATGTCGACCGCGGAGGTACTTGAGTTTTGTCAGCCTCCGAAACAGCCATCACTGATCGGTCAGTACAGGATGTTCTGGGCCGTCCACTTCATGCGACGACTGCCGGGCGAGGACGTCCCCGGGGCCGCCGACTTTTTTGCGGGCACACTCTGCACGCAAGAGGCGCGTGATGATGAGGACGTACCCCAACAACGTTATGAGGGCATTCGTGAGCTTGCCGAGAAAGTCCTGGTCCGCGCGGTGCTAGAGTACGGCGACGCCGTTGACTCTACACGCCTGCTAAGGTGGCTTGCAATCGGTCTGGACAAGTACGGAAGCGCAGTGCTCTCAACCGACGCTGGCGGGAAGGTGGCAGGGTGGTTTGGTCGCCAGCCAGAGGTACTGAGGTCGGTATTCCTTGAGGAAGTCTCGCGAATCCGTGCCGATCCACGGGACGGGCGGTACCACTATGGAAACGTTGACGAATGCTTTTTTCGCGCCCCCAAACCACGTGACTGGTTCACTTGGCTTCTGGCCGAAGCGATAGATGCCGATGAAGAGGACTTCGCACGATACTGCCTGCAAAGCGCGACGTATGCTGCTGTCAACATGGCCAGCCATTTCGACATTGATCTCGAAGCTCTAGAGAAATGGATTAAGGCAAACGACTTGCGATGGCCATCGGCGAACGACTGGAAAATCGAGCAGACCGCGTGGGCTCTCGATTCATATCAAAGACGCGAATATCATCGCAAACGGGACGAGCAAAAGAGAAAAGCGGGAGAACGTGCAGAGCGGCAACTGCGCATTGCCCCCCAACTGCTGGACGCCTATCAGGGCAAGGGCAACCCTGGTCTACTGCGGGACATTGGACTGGCCTATCGGGGGCTCTTCTACGACATCAAGGGCGACACGGGCACCGAGCGCGTCCGTGACTTTCTCGTTGTGTCGGAGTCGGATGCGGCTCGGGCAGTAAGTGGCCTGAAGCTGGTGCTATCGAACTTCGGCTTGCCTCGCATTGACGATATCCTTCATCTCTTTGCGGCGCGCAAGGTCTACACCGTCAGCTCTGCGGCGCTGCTTGCGGCCGAGCTCGCGATTCAGGACGACCTGTCTGCGTATCTGGCGTGGAGCACGGAACTCATGGAGAGTCTGGTCGGCTTTCACATGCTGGAATCGATTGGCCCCAAACCCGTTTGGTTCCTGGCTATCGCAGCGTTGCAACCTGTCGTGATCGCGAATCTCGTTTCACGGTGCTGGCGAGCTCAGGCGAGCGCGGTGCCACGGACTGATCCACTGTATTTTCTCCGCGAGAACGAGGCGCCAACTGAGTTCGTCCGGCATCTGCTGCCTCAGCTTGTCGAGGCCATGGGGCCAGCACCGGATGAGCGGCAACTCCATTTTTTTACGAACGTGTTGCTAACGGCAGCAGCGAGACATCTTTCGCTAGAAGCACGATCGGCGCTGTTGAAGTCAATACTTGAGCGTACCGGTCTAAGTCTGGAGGTAGAAACATCTGTGCGGGTCGCGCTCGTTGGCCTTGATCCCGAGAAAGAGATTCGGCGGCTGGAGCGGAGCATACTGGCAAGCCCGAGAGGCCCGTTTGTTCTCGCAGAGTCTGTGCAGCGACAGGAAGGTGACTTTTTTGACATGTTGCGGGCGCGGCCGGCGATCAACGCGCGAGTCATTTCGTTGCTCGTTACTCAGCCCTCGTCTCCATCGACACTGTGGAATGGTTCACCTCCCAGTCAGCTGAGCGGTACCATCGATCGGCTTCTAAATCTGCTGTCGGCGTCGCCGGCTCCTGTCGCGGGTGCCGAACTTGTGCGACTGCGCGGTCTTTCGACGATGGACGCGTGGCAGATTCGTCTTGACGGGTTGATGTTTGAGCAGAGGCGGCTCGCCCGTAACGCCCTGTTCGTCGCGCCATCGCCGGCCGCAGTCGCGCTGATGCTGGCAAACCGAGCGCCCGCGAATTCACGCGATATGGCGGAGCTCCTGCGCGACCATCTGATCTATTTCGCACGCAGGATTCAGTTCGAGGAGACAAACTGGCTCGACCTTTTCTACGAAGCCGATGGAAACGGGGGGGAGAAACCGAAGGATGAGAATACCTGCCGAGACATCCTGTTAGGGTTGCTGCGGGATCGCATCGCATTGCGCGACGTGCAGCTTGAAAAGGAAAGCGTCTCTGCCGCGGAGCGTCGGGCGGATATGCAGACCACCGTGATCGTCCAGAGCGAGCGCAGGATTTCCCCGGTCGAAATCAAGAAGGATAGCCATCCGGAGGTCTGGTCAGCCTGGCGCGACCAGCTCGAACCTCGATATATGCGCAGTCCGGCGGCCGGAGATGTCGGCATGTACCTGGTACTCTGGTTTGGCCATAGAACAAAAAGAGGACCAGGCGGCCAGAAGCCCCAGAGTGCACGGGAGATGGCCGAGAATCTCGACGCCCTGATCCCGGCAGCGTATGTGCCGAACATCGTGGGTCTCGTTATTGACCTGTCTCGACAGCTATCGCGGACGTAAGCAGGACAGGCCAAGACGACTGCCAGGAAGAAGGACCATGAGCTTTTCCGTCGATCCAAGACCGCGGTTGTTTGCAACGTCTGGCGATGGCCGCGCCGACGTCGGACTATAGCGAACCGGACTATATGTGGCACTTGAGCCTACGGATGGTGGGGAGCCTCGGACTGTCGCCGTCGGCGGTGCATCCCGGCACTTCTTGTATGGCTTTCGTAGCGACCAGCGGCGATGTAGAATAAAGCGTTTCGCAGCGAACGCCTGCATTGCAGGCGTTCGCTCAGGGAAGACAGGCTGTCTTTGGGGAGCACCCACTTCGCGGTTCATGTGTTGGGCACAAACCAGGCTCGTAAGACCGTTCAGGCTGGTTTGGATTTCAACCTTGATTTCACCGAGGAGGTGCCTATGAAGACTCATGACGACCACAAGAAAAGCTCGTTCCGTTCGGCAATCCGTGCAATTAAACACGTTGCGTTGTTCCTGAGCCTAGTCATGTGCGCACACATGAATCGTGCGCTTCCCTGAGCGAATGCCGCGTTGCATACGGGCTCTCCTGTGTGGAGCGTTCCGTCGAAGATACGCGCGCTGGGCAATCGCACGCCTGAACAGAGGCAGCAGGATGCGTTCGATAAGATCGACGCGCTGATGCGCGCCATGACGCTGCGAGGTTGAGTCTTACCCGATGGACTACGCGCAACTTCGCTCGCTGTTGGAGCCGCTCATCACGGGGTTAAAAGACGCCGGCACGCATACCATGTTGCCAATGCTTTGCGAAGAATTGGGGTTGCCCGTGCCCGCCACGGACGGCTCCAAGCGTGAGCGCATAACCGCCAGCTTCGATGCGACAACTGACGCCGATCTGCCTGCGGTGGCCCGCAAGCTGCTGGTGCGCCACCCACCCAATGCCACTATACGCAACCAGATTCAGGACATTCTCTGGAGCGACAGCGGATGTCCGCCGATCCCGAAGCGGTATCGGCGCGAAGTTGCTCGAAGACTCAACAGCGAAGAGCTGTATGGAGATGCTCACAGGTTCGACGACCTTCTGGAGCGGTTGTGGATCTTGGATGCCGATGACTGGATGAACTGGCTGGGTGGCAAGCCCGAGGGATTGCGCGCGGAGATCCAGCAGCACGTCCATCGCAATCCAGAGGATTGGCCGGCCGAAACGCTGTTCGACCAGTTGGGCGCCTATGACGCTTCCGATCGGCGCTTTGCGCTGTTTCTTGAGGGGCTGGCCTCGGCCGACGTGCGACCCGACGAGGCAGCGCAACGCCAATTCGTCGCTTGCGTCAACGAGTCGCTGCGCAATTGCGGCGTCGAGCTGCGCGAGACGGATTCGGAGGGAGGCTACCCGGTCTTCTCGATGGTTTTGTTGCACGCGACGACCAAAGGTCGGCCGAAGAATCTTATCTTCGCCTCACCCGACAAGCCCGATCTGCGTTTCTGCGACGCGCTAGACAACGACGTCGAGATCGTCACCAATGCCGACAAGGTGCTCGTCTATGACCGTCCCATCGGTAACGATGGGCTGCGCTGGAGCGAGCTGCAGCAGTGGTGGGGTGATACCGAGCAGATCGCTGATGCCACGCAAGCCAAGCGTTCGCTGTACGCGCGTCTCAAGGCCAGCTTGCCCCGCAACTCTCCGCCGCAGGCCTTGTTGTTCGACGCCTTCTTCGAGGGGTTCCGCAGTGCCGTACCGAACTTGCCCGCACTGCTGCCGGAAGTATGGCTTCACTGGGATCCACGCACGGTCAAGGAGCGAGGGCCGGATGCGCTTCTACGCTTTCGCATGGATTTCCTGTTGCTGCTACCGCAGGGTGTGCGGGTCGTCATCGAAGTGGACGGAAAGCACCACTACGCGGACGGCGCAGGGAGTGCCGACGTGCAACGCTATGCGCAGATGGTCCGGGGTGATCGCGAACTCAAGCTAGCGGGATATGAAGTCTTTCGCTTTGGGGCCGTGGAGCTGCAGGCGCCAGCAGCCAAGGCGGACTTAAAGGCCTTCTTCGAGGCTCTGTTCAAGCGCTATGGTGTTTCAACGAGCTGACAACCCAGCCTCGCGCTAACGCCGGCAATTCTTTGGAGAGCACAGTGCAGAAGAGCCTGAAGTCTTACTGCCTATTCGGTATGATTGAAGCTGATTGATGATAGGTCGGCGCTCCGCAAATCGTCCCGAATCCCGCGCCAGAAAAGGGCGTGTTTTCCTGACGGTAAAAGCGACGGTAAGGGCCCACGTCGATCACTGCAAATCCCTTTAACCATGCGGACTTGCAAGTCTCGTTGATGATCGAGTGGGAATAGGGATTCTCCCTTTTTAAATCAAAAGTTTTCGTAAGTGACAAACGACTCGCGCCATTCAAAACTGGCGAGGGTCGTTATTAATCCAGGGGGGGGCGAGGTCTCGCTCCGGTCTTAGGGGCGTCGCAAACTGGCTATACGTCAACAGTGACCGAAGTCGTATCTGTTTCGGATAAAGGAGTGTCGATCGGTGCGCCGGGAGCGTCATGCGGTCAGGATGTGCTGTGTTAACTCACATTCTCCATAAATATTATAAAACGCGAGCCATATGGAAAGCGTGCAATGCAGCGGGCGGTAGACAAATGCGTCTCGATCTGATCGGGCATGCAATAGCCAATTTCTAACGGGAAGTGCACGCATCGCCCGTGAATGGGGTTTGTCATAGCGAATTGCTTCACCTCCTCGGTCGAATCAGTTGCGCAACCGGAAAAGTTTCCAATAAATGGCTCAAAAAATTCAATGAAACCGTCAGCGCCCTGATTTCCTCCCCAGAAATCGGCGTTCTTGATGTTGTAGAGACCGCGGTCGCCATAGTGTTTAATCATATCTGCGAGAACGGCTTGATTGGATGATATGTCTTTGTCGCTATGAGGCGGCTCTCGCACCTCGATGAACCGGTATATGGTTTTGCCATTCAGGATTTTTTGCCGTTCTCAAGGTTGATGAAAAGTTTAGGCTCGCTGTCCAGAATTTCTAATGCGTTGAACGCATATTTGCGCCATGAACTGTCTTTCAGGCGTTGGTTGATGCTGTGCCGTATTGGGTCGCGTGAGGGCATGGTGATTTTCTATGGTAGCTGCGTCATCGCAGTGGGGGGAGGCTGCCGGTTGACTGTACGAGGCTCATCGTCATAAAGAAATTTACCAGCGGAGTGGTCTGCGATCCATACCAGCACGGCGTCGAGTCGTGCGATCAAGTCAGATAAGATCGTTGATCGATATGTAATCTTCGTGATACATTAAAGGAATTAGAGACTCAGGAAGGTTGCAACATGCCAACCCCTCATGCTCCTTCTGCCGGCGTCCGGCGGGCGCTGCGCAAATTGGGCGTCGATATTCACGACGCGCGTCGCCGCCGCCGGTTGACCATGGCTGTGATTGCCGAGCGGGCCTTCACGTCGAGAGCGACCTTGCAGCGCGTCGAGGCGGGCGATCCCAGCGTGAGCATGGGCATCTATGCGGCAGTTCTGCAGGCGCTTGGGCTTCTGGATGGCCTACTGGAGGTTGCTGACCCCGCTCGGGATACAGTGGGGCAGTCACTGGCAACCGCGGCGTTGCCTCAGCGCGTCCGGCTGCCCCGTATCAGGGGGAAGAGTGATCATGGCTGATGTCGAGGTGTATATCGATCTCGACGGCACGCCGCGACCAGTGGGGTTGCTCAGACGCCATGCATCGCGCCGGGAAGAAACGGTTACGTTCGAATATGACGAGACCTGGCTGGCCGACGACGAGCGCTTTTCGATTGAACCGGCGCTGGCGTTGACGCGCGGCGTCTTCCCGCCGCCGCCTGATCAACCCATCTTTGGTTCGATTGGCGATTCGGCGCCGGATACCTGGGGACGCCGCCTCATGCAGCGTGCGGAGCGTCGACAAGCCGAACGGGAAGGACGGCGCGTTCGCACGCTCGGTGAACTGGATTATCTGCTGGGCGTAGCTGATGAAACGCGCCTCGGCGCGCTGCGATTCCGCTGGAGCGGAGAAGACGAATTCCAGGCATCCGCGCCTACTGGTGTGCCCGCACTGATCGAATTGGGTCGGTTGCTTCAAATCACCGAGCGCATCCTGCGGGACGAGGAAACCGATGAGGATTTGCAACTGATCTTCGCGCCTGGGTCGTCACTCGGTGGCGCACGTCCCAAGGCCTCGGTCATCGACCAGTACGGCCATTTGTCGATTGCGAAATTTCCGAAGGAGACCGACGAATACAGCATCGAGACCTGGGAGGAAATCGCCCTGCGATTGGCCGAACGCGCCGGTATCCCCACCCCGTATCACGAACTGCTCGAGGTAGCGGGCAAGGCTGTACTGCTGTCGCGTCGCTTCGATCGCGCGGGGATCATTCGCATTCCCTTTCTCTCGGCAATGTCGATGACAGGATCGCGAGACGGCCAACGTGGCAGCTATCCCGAACTGGTTGACGCGCTGACACAGCACGGTGCGAAGGCGCGGGCCGATGCCGCGCAGTTGTATCGCCGCGTGGTCTTCAATGTCCTGGTCTCCAATGTGGATGACCATCTGCGCAACCACGGTTTTCTGTGGACGGGGCGCGATGGCTGGATATTGTCACCGGCCTATGACCTCAATCCCACGCCAACCGACATCAAGGCACGTATCCTGACGACTAACATTGATCTCGACGAGGGAACGTGCTCGGTCGGCCTCCTTGAAAATGCGGCGGAGTTTTTCGGCTTGTCGGTGAAACAGGCTCGGGCCACGATCCGGGAGGTGGCCGATGTGACCCGGACATGGCAGGCAGTTGCTCAGGAAGTCGGTTGCCGGCGAGCGGAGATCGGACGCATGGCGAGCGCCTTCGAGCACGACGATCTTTCCGCTGCATTGCGGTTGTGACCGATATCGAGAACCGCGTTCGAAAGAGCCTGACGGTATCAGTGACGGTATCGCGTTTACAAGTTGCCCCACGGCGCTCCGTGTTCGCAATTTTCAAGCAAAGCGGGCTTGGATTCTCCGATGCGGCCCGGCGAAAGCCGTTAAGTGCCGGACAGGTTTTTCGGTATTGCTAACGGTATTCACGACCTTTGATCGAGCGGAAAAGCTGTCCAGCCAAGGCTCCAATGGTTGGTTGACGATCGAGTGGGAGTGAGAGCACTCGACGGTATTGGCGACGGTAGAAATGGCGCGCCATGGCCCGTTCGACCCGGGCTATGGCGCTCACGCAAGGTATCTGGTCGACGCTTCGGGCGCTACGGCGGCCTCGTCGGCCACCGTACAATTTCTTCCCGTGCGTTTCGCGGCGTACAGCAGTCGATCCGCTCGGGCCAATAACGTGGTCACTGTTTCGTCGTCCTGACATTGAGCGACGCCCGCGCTAACTGTGACGTGAAGCGTGGAGGATATCTGCGCAAAACGCGTGGACATCAAAACGGTACGTAAGCGTTCGGCAATGCCCTTTGCCAATGTGCGGTCCGCGCCGGGAAGGAGGATCACGAATTCCTCGCCACCAATACGGCCAACGATGTCGTCGGCCCGAACCACTGCACGCAGAATCCGGCTAAATTCGCGCAAGACCTCATCGCCCGCGGCGTGCCCGAAGCGGTCGTTGACCGACTTGAAATGGTCTATATCGCATATCACCATCGAAAGTGGGCGGTGCTTGCGGTCGGCGGCGAGGCGGGTCGCCCGTAGCTCAAAAGCCCGGCGGTTCAGGATTTGGGTGAGCGCATCAAGATCCCGTTCGGCGACAACGTGTTCAATGACGTCCGACACCGTTGCGGCCAGCAATACCAGTGCGAGCACGACGCCAAAGAGGGTAAGCGACATTTGCAGTGCAACCCAAAACGCGGTCTGTCCGAACTGCGTGGGGCTGTGGGGCAGTGATTGCCCGACCGTCAATACCGTCCTGACAAAGAAGCTAAGACCGAAAACGAGAAGAACCCAGAACAGCGCCTGATCAACCGCCCGACGCTTGAGCGACGAGCGGATACGGAATGCCGTAGCCAGCACGACAAAACCAATACAGAAATTCAGGATGTACACGCGAACCAGAAGATCCCGCTTGACGTAGGAGAAGAAATACATCGCAGCGGTGACGGTCGCGAGGACGAGCAGGTGCGTCGTCCATCGGAAACGAAGACCCCGCCGCCGTAAGACGCCCTCGTTCAGGGAAAGGGCACTCAGTACAAAGAGCAACGCCGTTGTCACAGCACCCAGCTTCCAGTCGGCTGGCCAATGAAAAATCTCCATTGTCGAACCGACCGCGTAAGCGATAAAAGAGGCAAACAGCAGGACGAGATACTGCCGTGTCTTATCGTATATCCAGACGCTAAGGAAGCTGAACGCGAAGACGACAGAAACACCAGGCACAATCAGCTGGAAAATCTGATTGGGTGTCAGCGGGATTTCCATTTCCTTTCGATTCCGGCAAGCGATCAGCGAATTGAGCGCACCGACGGTTCGCGTGCCAGACTCGCGTCTGATCTGGTGGATGCCCGGCGTTCAAGGCGGTGCAGGCCGTGCTTTGAAAGCAGTGGAGAGACTTCGCCATCCCCCTGGGTGGACCCACTGGAGCGCGTCCGGCCGTCCGCAAAATAGTAGCGCATTGTAACTCGACAACACTTTGCGTCTCTATTTTGTGAAGCGGAGTGATTAAATCTGGTAAAGCTTGCACGCAAATGAGGAATGCTTTCAACACACAGCCGGTTCAACGCACCGGCAGTTAGCGCGATCTGGCCATCGCGTTTGCGCGCGAGGGCGTGACGTCCATCACCATCCCAGAAAGCCTTTCGCAAGAATTATGTTGCAGATGCGAATTACTCGCATTATCATTCGCGTTCTGTACTGACCTTACCACTTGACAGCCGCGCGCCACGAGCGCTCATGTCCCGCGCAGACCTTGCTGCACGGGCGTTTGCTTGCGCCTGCGCTCAACCAGAACTACATGCAGAACCCGTCTACCGTGCGCCGATTGGCGTTTGTCCGTGGCGCGAACCGTGCCCCCTCGCTTCTCAGTGCGGCGCTTCTGACGAGCGCCGGTCTCTCGCTCTCCACGTTGTCGACACCCGTCTGGGCGCAAGCCGTCGCGTCGGATGCGCTCACGTTGCCCGCGGTGAGCGTGACCGCCTCGGCCTCCGACGCGGCCACGCAAACCGATAAGGTCAGCGCCGGCGCGCTCGGCTCGCGCAAGCAGGTCGACACGCCTTTTTCGACCCACGTGGTGTCGAGCGAAGAAGCGGAAGATCTGATGGCGTCGACGGCCAACGATCTGTTCAAGTACGATCCGGCGGCCTCCGTCAGCAGCAGCAACCGGGTCAGCGAAAACTCGATGTTCACCGTGCGCGGCATGCCGGTCGACACGCTGAACGGCATCAAGGTCGACGGCCAGAGCTTTCCCTCGTGGGACACGGATCTTCCGCTCGAGCCGTTCGAGCAGGTGCAATTGCTCAAAGGGCTGTCGGGCTTCATGTATGGCTTCGGCTCGCCGGGCGGCATCGTCAACTACGTCCTGAAGCGGCCCACCGACGATCCGTACCGGAGCATTTCGGTCGGCTACGAGTCGGCTGGCGTGTTCAGCGAGAAGATCGATCTGGGAGGCCGCTTCGGCAACGACGAGCGCTTCGGCTACCGCCTGAACCTGGTGAACGAAGACGGCAATACCGCGGAGCCCAACGGTCATGTGCGCCGCCAGGTGGCGTCGCTGGCATTCGACTTCCGCATCACACCGGATCTGACCTGGAGCGCCGACGCGTTCTATCAGAAGCGCAAAACCAACGGCACGCTGTTCGGCCTGATGTTCGGTTCGGGGCTGGGCATCCCCGACGCGAACTCGATCAACCGCGACCTCACGCAGCCGCAGAATTACTACGAGACGGAGATGGCATCGTTCGGCACGGGCCTCGACTATCGTCTCTCCAAGAACTGGCACGTGAGCCTGAAGTACCGCTTCGCCAAGGAAAATCGCACCAACTCGGATAGCCTCATCTTCGTGAACGACAGTGCCGGCGACTATTCGAACACGCTGTACGCCGCGTTGACGCGCTACTTCTATCAGAACGTCGATGCAATGGTGCAGGGCCAGTTCAATACCGGCAGCATCAGGCACGACGTGGTGATCGGGGCGGGTTTCCAGTCGCAGACCAGCGAGTACGACAACAGCGAAGGCTGGAACGAGGGCTACAGCCTCGGCACCGGCAACCTGTATGGCAGCAGCCTGCTCACGAATGCCGAAGTAGGCATTGGCGAGAATCTGTACCGGCAGTCGCGCACCACCCAGGCCGCTTTGTACGCGAGCGATACGGTGCAGTTCACCTCGCGCTTCTCGGCGTTGCTCGGCCTGCGCTACACGCAGTTCCGCCAGGACGTCTACGATCCGAGCAGCGCCGTGTCCTCGCAGTACAGCGCGAATCCGGTTACGCCGACTGTGGCGCTGATGTACAAAACCGATCCGTATTCCACGGCATATGCGAGCTATGTCGAGTCGCTGGAGCAGGGCGGTTCGGCATCGAACACCAACCTGAATTACCCCGCCACCTTCGGGCCGCTGCGCAGCAAGCAGTACGAAGTCGGCTTCAAGACGGATCACCGGAAGTGGGGCGCCAATCTGGCGCTGTTCCGAGTCGACCAGGGTTACAACTACACCAACACCGAAAACGTGTTCGTGCAGGACGGCACCAGGCGCTACACCGGCGTCGATGCGAGCGGCTGGCTCGCGCTCACCAACGAGTGGCGCGTGCTAGGCGGCGTGATGTGGCTCGATACGAAGGCGGTGGATATCGACGACCCGAGCATCGAAGGCAAGCGCATCTACGGCGCGCCGCGCTTCACAGTGACGGGCCGTGTCGAGTACAACCCGTCGTATCTGCGTCCGCTCACACTGGCCTTCGGCGGCAAGTATGTCGGCAACGAAGCGGTGGACGCGACCAATACCCAGTTCGTGCCGTCGTACGTGACCTATGACCTGAGCGGCAGGTACGAAACGCGCATCGCCGGCAAGGACGTGACGCTGCGCGCGGGGATCAACAATCTGTTCAACCGCCGCTACTGGACCACCGCGTGGGGCTATTACGTCTCGCCTTCACCGACGCGCACCGCCGTGGCGAGCGCGACGATGCAGTTCTGAATGCGGGCCGCCAGCGTTCTGCAACGCGCGGGCCCGAGGGCCCCATCGCAGCCGCTGCGAGGGGCCCGCATGCATTCGACGCGATGCCTATGAGATCGATCCTTGTTCGACTGCATCGCTGGTTCGGTATCGGCACGGCGCTCTTTCTGTTCGTCTCCGGTCTCACGGGTGCGATCATCGCGTGGAATCAGGAACTGGACGCGCTGTTGAATCCTGAGTTCTACTACGCGAATTCAAAAGAACCCGCACTTTCGCCGCTCGAACTCGCCAACCGGATCGAAGCGGCAGACCCACGCGTGCGGGTGACCTTTCTGCCGCTGGGCGTCGTGCCGGGCCGAACCTTGCAAATGCGTGTGCAGGGCCGAACCAATCCGGCCACCGGCAAGCCTTACGCACTGGACTTCAATCAGATCGCAGTCGATCCCTGCACCGGGGTCGTTCAGGGGCGCCGCGACTGGGGCGCGTTGTCGCTCAGGCGGCTCAACCTGATGCCGTTCCTTTATCAATTCCACTACACGCTTTATTTGCCCGCGACCGGTAGCGGTATCGCGACCGGTGTGTGGCTGCTGGGTATCGTCGCCATCGTCTGGTTGTTCGATAGCGCTATCGCGTTGATTCTGGCGTTTCCGAGCTTCAAAACGTGGCGCAAGTCGTTCGCGTTTCGCGTGCGCCGCGGCGGCTACACGGTGGTGTTCGACCTGCATCGCTCCGGCGGCGTGTGGGTGTGGGGCCTGCTGTGCGTGATTGCGCTGACGTCGATTTCAATGAACCTGGAGCGCCCCGTGGTGCGTCCCATCGTATCGCTGTTTTCGCGCCTGACGCCCGGCCCCGAGAGCAATTCCGAGTTGCAGACGCCTGTGCCGGCCGGCACTGCCACGTTGAGCCGCGAGCGTATCGTCGAGTTGGCAACCGCTGCGGGACACCGGATGAAGCTGAATGCCGAGCCCGGCGCGACGTTCGAAATCGCCTCGCTCCATCTTTATGGGGTGGGCTATTTCGAACCGGGCGGCCTTTACGCCGACGGCCGTCTTGGCAATGCATGGACCTACTGGGACGAACGGACCGGGCGCGAGGTCGGCGGCACGGTACCCGGCCAGGGCACCGCGGGCGATATTTTCCTGCAGGCGCAATTCCCGTTGCATTCGGGACGTCTTTTCGGACTGCCGGGCCGCATCCTCGTCAGCTTCATGGGCGTGATGGTGGCGCTGTTGAGCGCGACCGGTCTTGTCATCTGGTTCAAGAAGCTAAAGGCGCGGCGCAGTGCTGCGCGACGGCAGAAGACCGGCAAATCGGCATTGCTTCAGTAGTCCTTTGTTTGCCGGTGTGCGTGGCGTGTTCGTTTTGCTTGGTGAATCTCGCTTGCCTGAGTGCCCTGACTCATCTGACGTATCGGGTTAGTTACCCGCCGCGTTTCCTCATGCCGGGTATTTGACCGTTGCCCGCACGAATTCAACGAAGCGCATCACTACCGCATCATCCCGCCCGTGCTGCCATGTGAGTCCGACTTGCCATTGCGCGGCGGGATTGCGTAACGGCAGCACGCGGGCATCGCGCAGCAGATATTGCGTGCGCGAGGGGAGAAACGCCGAGCCGACCCCTGCCGCGACGGCAGCGAGGACCGACTGGATGTCGTCGACCTGCTGGATCACGCGCGGCATAAAGCCGCGCTCGCTGCACCAGCGGTCTATCTGCGCCGCGAGTCCCGGCCCGCGGCCGCGCGCGAGACCGATAAACCCCAGTTCGTTCAATTCGTCCAGATTGGCGGGGACGCGTTTCCAGCGCGCGTGTTGCGGCACGGCCAGCGCCAGTGCTTCGTCCAGCACCGGAAAGGCGTCCAGCCCGGCATCCGCCGGCAAACGCAGGAACCCGATATCCAGCTTGCCGGCGAGCAAGCGCCTGCTTTGCTCCGCCGACGACAGGTCGTTCAGCGTGACGCTGACGTTCGGATGGCGTCGGCGGAACTCGGCGATCAGTTGCGGCGCGAGCGTCAGCGTCGACAGTCCAAGTCCGACTCGCAAAAAACCGCGCTTGCCGCTGCTCGCCTCGCGTGCCCGCGCATGGATCTCGTCCGCATCGCGTACCAGCGCCTGTGCGTCGGCAAGAAATCCCGAGCCGAAGGTGGTGAGCTCCGCGCCATGCCGGCCGCGCTCGAAGAGCCGCGCGCCCAGGCTGTCTTCCAGTGCGACGATCTGCTTGCTGAGAGCAGGCTGGCTCACGTTCAGCACCTCGGCCGCGTGGCCGAAGTGGCGCAGGTCAGCGACAGCGAGAAAGGCGCGCAGGAGTTTGAGTTCCATTCCAGAAGGTAATCGAATGTATCGGAAGATTCATTTTACTTATCGAATGACGAGCGGTCCAATGGAGCCATTCCTGTCTACCACGCCGTGAGATGTCATCCTTGTCCGTTCCCATGCTTCGCGTTGCATCCGTCCCGCTGCGGTCCTGTCGCGGCGAGGCCGCGCAAAACGTCGCGCGGGTTGCGCAGTCGCTGGCGCTGGCCGCTCGCGAGGCGATCGGCCTGGTCGTTTTTCCGGAGACCTGTCTGGCCGGTTATGGCAGCTTCGCGAGGCTGCATCGCGATGAACTCGAGGCGCTCGCTGAACCGCTCGATGGGCCTTCGCTCGGCGCGGTGGCGGATGCTGTCGAGCGCACGGGTGTGGCGGCCGGCGTGGGCCTGATCGAGCGTGCGCCGGATGGAAGACTCTTCAATAGCTACGTGGTATGCATGCCGGGCGGAATCCGGCATTGCCACCGTAAGCTGCATGCATTCGAGCATCGGCGTATTGTGAGCGGGGACCGCTTCACCGTTTTCGATACCGTGTGGGGCATTCGTATTGGAGTCCTGATTGGTGGCGATGCCTATCTGGTTGAGAACGTGCGTATGACGGCGCTCATGGGGGCGACGCTGCTTGTCGCTCCGCATCGCAGTTACGCCACCCAGCGCGGCGGCGCTCGGGCGATGCAGCCGGTGTCGGCCGAACAGTGGCACAAGCGCGATAGTGCGGCCGGCGTGGTGGCCGGATTTGCGGGTGATGGTGATGCGGCGGCGGACGGCGCGCGTACCGTGACAGGGCGCGCCGGACGCCCCGGTGACAGCGCAACGCGCTGGTTGCGTGCGTCGCTGCCCGCACGCGCCGCCGACAACGGTATGTTCGTCGTACTGAGCGACGGGCTGGACAACGCCAACGAAACCGCCAACGCCAACGCCGAGCCCGCTTCGGGCACTGGCATGATCGTCGACCCATCTGGCCGTATCGTGGCCGAGAGTGCCGGCGTGAAAGATGAAGCATGCGCCATCGTTTCGGCGAGAATCGACCCACGCCTGATCGATAGCAGCGCGGGGCATCAATGGCTCAAGGCCCGTCGCCCGGATCTGTATGCGCCGCTCGGTCAGGCGGAGCACCATGCTGCCAGCTTCGAACCGCGCGGCATTTCGGCACGCGGCGCGATCGCCGTCAGTTTCGCGCAGGTCGCGCGCAACCGGCTGGCACGCTAGCGTCACCTCGAGCGAATGCGAGGCGCTGTCTCCGGCGTCGTCCGGACAACTGCAACCGGCTCCGGCACCCGTCTATAATCTCCCTCGAATTCGACTTGGGACATTCAACCAGTGAAAACGATTATTGCCGTCGCGCTCGCTACGCTCGCTCTCACGGCCTGTGGGTCGTCCGCCGACAAACAGGCGCAACAGGACAACGACTTTGCCCACTCCGAACGCCGTCTCGATGCGGCCCAAACCAACGCTACGGTGAGCTGCCGCGACGAGGCCCAATGCGATCAGGCCTGGCAACTGACGAAGACCTACGTGGCCCAGCATTCGGAAGAGCCGGTGATCCGCGCGGACGCGCTCGCGATCGAATCCGACGTGCCGGGCAGCTCGGGCCACGCCGTCTATTCGGCCGCGCGGGTGGCGAAGGGCAGCGGCGCGACGATCACCCTGTACGCGCAATGCAAGGGCATGTACGGCCCGGACCATTCGATGGCCTCGGACTACGACGAGTGCGTCAAGAAGATCACGACGACGCAGAACGGCTTCGCCTTGTTCCTGCAGCACGTGAACGCCAATTGACGACTCGCCTCGCTTAAGCTTCCCGGCGGCGAAACTCGCCGAGCCATTCGGCGAGCGCGGTGACGGCCTCCAGCGTCACCGCGTTGTACAGCGAAGCGCGCAGGCCGCCGATCGAACGGTGGCCTTCGAGGCCATGAAAACCTTCCCGCCGGGCGCTCTCCATCAGGCGCGTTTCCATTTGCGGATCGGGCAGGCGGAACGCGACGTTCATCGTCGAGCGGCAAGACGTGGCGCCGTGTACGCGATAAAAGCCGGGATCGGCATCGAGCGCACGGTACAGCACGTCGGATTTGGCCTGGTTGATCGCAGCCATCGCCTGCACGCCGCCGATCTCGTCACGCAGCCAGCGCGTCACCAGCATCAGCACATAGATAGCGAACACGGGCGGCGTGTTGTAGACCGAGCGCGCGTCGATATGCGTGCGGTAGTCGAGCAGGGTAGGCAAGCCCGTCGTTGCCCGTCGCGCGAACTCGTCGCGCAGGATCACCACCGTGACGCCGGCGGGCCCGAGGTTCTTCTGCGCGTGCGCGTAGATCATGGCGTAGCGTTCCACGTCGAGCGGGGCGGCGAGCAGATTGGACGACATGTCGCAGACCAGCGGCACACCGGGCAGGCCAGGCGTATCGGCGAATTCGAGTCCTTCGACGGTTTCGTTGGACACGTAATGCAGGTAGGCGGCCTCCGGCGAGAGCGGCAGTTCGCCGGCTGCCGGCAACCGTCGATACCCATCGGCGCGGCCGTCCCATATCACGCGGGTGTCGCCTTCGAGGCGCGCCTCGACCGGCGCCTTGGCGCTCCAGTAGCCCGACACGATGTACTCGGCGTGACGGCGGCTCGCGCGCAGGAAATTCATCGGCAACATGGAGAACTGCAGGCTGCTGCCGCCCTGCATGAACAGCACGTGATAGTGCTCGGGGATGCCCAGCAGTGCGCGCAGATTGCGCTCGGCTTCATCGAGTACGCTACGAAACCACTCCGAGCGATGGCTCATGCCCAGCACCGAGAGACCGGTCTCCGGCAGCGCTTCGATGGCGTCGCGCGTTTCGCGCAACACGGAGGCCGGCAACGCGCCTGGGCCGCCGGAAAAATTCATGGGTTCGTTCATTCAAGCCGCCGTGCGACGCTTCATCAACCGTTCGAACGCGTCGACGATATGTTGGACAAAAGGATTCTTGTGGGCCAATGCGCCCGAGCGCCGCTCGTAATGGGCGAGCATCGTCGCGTTGGCCTCGAAGACGAAAACCTGGCCGTCGGGCAGCACCGTGAAGTCGATACCGCCGTAATCGAGATCGAGCCGGCGGCCGATAGCGGCGATCGCCCGCAGCGCCCGTTCGCCCAACGCAGCGGCGGGATCCTGCAGGAAGCGCCGCTCTTCATCGAGCTTCCACGCATGGTCTTCCATCTCAGCGGAGAAGTAGTGGACCATCCAGTGCCGCGAGATGGCCAGATGATACGGAAACGGCTCGCGGTCGACGAAAATCATCCGGTACTTGCGGTAGTGGCCGTCCGCCGAGCGGTAGTCGCGAAACGCGGTCAGGTATTGCGGGCCGTGGCTCTCGCGCAGTCTTGTCTCCAGCGCGGCGACGCTCTCGCAGAGAGCCAGTCCTTCGCCGCCGTGCGTGGCGGCAGGGCGAGCCAATAACGGCAAGGTCAGCCCGCGGTCGGCCAGCAAGCCGGCAAGCGTGGCGGGCGAGGCAAGCGGGGTGTCGACACGGATGCAGTGCGCAACTTGCACGTCGTGCAGATCGCCGAGCAACTGAGGGATCCGGTCGCGCGCGGTTCGCTCGATCGCGACAGGCGGATTGAGCAGCGGGCGAGGGGCGTGGCTACCCAGGTGCGCCACGAAGCGGGCGAGCCGCCGCGCGAGCGGCGCCGCGACATCCGGCTCGCCGATCGCATTGAACACCAGGTCGAATGGCGGAAGCTGCGCGTCTTCCGAGTCGGCGGCGTAGTCGATGGCGTATTTGATCCGGCAGTTGATCGCGCCGGGCAGCAGCGCGTCGAACGGCACGTTGCCGGAGGCGCGCGCCGCACACAGCACCAGCACCCGGCGCAGATGGCCCGGCGCCTGCTCGACGAACACGCGCTGGATGCGATAGGCGCGCTCCCGATACGCGTCCGCTTTTGCAGTACGTCCTGCGTCTGCGTGGATCGCGGCCAGGTTCTGGCAGGCAATCGCGACGTTCGGGTCGAGCGTAAGGACGAGCTGATACCAGCTGGCGGCGATGTCGTGATCGCCTTTCATGAAGTAACCGGTGGCGACGTCGCAGAGGTTCGCTACGCTGGCTTCGGCGGAGCAGCTCGCGTATGCGTCGAGCGTGTGGGCGGCAATCAGGTGAGCGACGGCGCCGAGTTCGTCGCTGGCGGCACGCCTTGCGTCGGCGAGCGCGCGATGTTGCGCCGGGTCGAGCGGAAAAGCTTGCGTTGCCTCTGCCGGTGGCGCGGCTGAATGATCGGGATCTCGAGTCATATTCCTGCGGGATGGGCGTCATGGCGATGCGCCAGCGCGCGTCCGAAGAATAGTGGGCGCGCGCGAGATCCAGATTACAACCGTTCGTGCGCCCGTTACAGAAATTTACGCGGCGGCGCTAGAAGCGCATGCCCGTCGAGCAGCCTGCCGCGAGCGCGCCGCCGCTGCCGCCGGCGCCGCCGCAGAACACGCCGCATCCCGAGAGCGCGGCGCACAGCACGACGCCCGCCAGTACCGCGCGTACAAGTGACGACCCGCTTCGAGCGCGAAAAGCCGGTACGACGGCCGCGACGGCGCGTTGGCTTGCTCGCGCAAGGGCGAGCGGGGCGTCGGATGAGGACATCGGTTCAGATGGTTCTGGCAGAAGGTTAACTCGCATAAGAAAGAAGGCTCAACGGAGTAGCAAGGGTGGGGTGGTCGTCGCGATCGAAAGCAAATCGCAAGTTTCGACCTGCGAGGCGACCGCGGGAGACACGACCCTAACGCAGCACCTTACGCCCCTCAAATACGCAGAATCCGAAAATCAGAGGGGATTGTCAGCTTGCTGACCGAGTCTTACGGTTGGCTCCCTGATAGAATGCGTGAGCCGCAACGTAGTGGACTGCAGATGAGATTGCTTGATGCGTTAGTTGAACAACGTATAGCCGCCGCGGCAGCGCGCGGCGAGTTCGACGATTTGCCGGAAGGGCGCGCCGCGCTTGCACTGGAGGACGATGTCCAGGTTCCTCAGGAAGTGCACGTCGCGAACCGCATCCTGAAGAATGCCGGGTTCGTGCCACCCGCCGTCGAACAACTGCGGGCGCTGCGCGACCTGCAGGACGAACTGAACGCGGTCAGCGACCGCGCCACCCGTTGCCGTCTGCAGGCAAGCATGCTCGCGCTTCACATGGCGCTCGAATCGCTACGCGGCGGCCCGCTGGTCCTGCCGCGCGAGTATTGCCGGCGGATTGCCGAGCGGCTCTCCGAACGCGCCGCGGGCAGCGTCGGCGGCGCATCTGCCGGTGAGCCGGGGCCACAGTGAGCGAGCCGCTCGCGAACCCCGCAGCGCTTGCAGGTTCGAAGGCCTCATCCGATGCGCCCGAGCCTGCCGCTAGCGAAGTCACTTCACACACCACCCACGCTGTTCCCGCCTGTGCCGAGGGCGGCGAATCTTCTGCGTCTGGCCATGCTGTAACGGTTGACGCCCCCCCGGTTATTCCCGTCTCCTTCTCGGAGCGCGATCTTCACTTCATGAAGCTGGCCCAGGCGGCCGCCGAGGAAGCGCGCGCGGCGGGCGAAGTGCCGGTCGGGGCCGTGCTGGTTCGCGGCGACGAGGTCATCGCGAAGGGCTTCAATCATCCCATCGGGGCACACGACCCGTCTGCCCATGCCGAGATGGTCGCGCTGCGCGCGGCGGCACAGGCCCTCGAAAATTACCGGTTACCCGGCTGCGAGCTGTACGTGACGCTCGAGCCCTGTCTGATGTGCGCCGGTGCGATCATGCATGCGCGCATCGCCCGGGTGGTGTTCGGCGCCCGCGATCCGAAGACCGGCGCGTGCGGCAGCGTGGTCGACGCGTTTGCCAATCCGCAACTCAATCATCACACGACGGTGGTGGGCGGCGCGCTGGAAAGCGAATGCGCCGCCGCGCTCAAATCTTTCTTCGCAGACCGGCGGCGTGCCGTGCGCGAAGCGCGGGATGCTGCCAGGGGCGAACCTGGGCCTGCTGAGCTACTCTAAAAGCTATTCCCTCCACCACTGCCGATCATGACCGCCCATCGCACTTTCGAACTGGTCGCGCCTTCGGGTTACCCGCATGACGCGGAAGCGATTCACCGGGCGCTGCATCGCTTGCATGCGCAAGGGCATCGCGTCGAGGGCGTCAATGCCACGGAGCGTCGCTATCAGCGCTTCGCCGGGACCGACGGAGAGCGTGCCGCCGAGTTGAACCGGCTGGCCGATCCGTCGCGCAAGCTGCCGGACATCGTGCTCGCCGTGCGCGGCGGCTATGGCGCGGTGCGCATCCTGCACGGCCTCGACTATGAAGGCTTGCAACGGCGGCTGACGGACCAGCCGGTCGCGTTCGTCGGCCATAGCGATTTCACGGCGATCCAGTTGGCGCTACTGGCGCGTGCCGGCCTGAAAACCTTCGCCGGCCCGATGCTGATGGGCGACTTCGGCGCGGAGAATCTCAGCGAACCCATGACGCAGCATTTCTGGTCGGCACTGACCGCGCCGAGCGTGACGGTGACGGGCACGGTGCCGCAAGCGCAGGCGGTGGACGTGAGCGGCATGCTGTGGGGCGGTAATCTGGCCGTGCTGAGCTCGCTGGTCGGCACGCCTTATATGCCGCCGGTGGAGGGCGGCATCCTGTTTGTCGAGGACGTCAACGAACAGCCGTTCCGCCTCGAACGGGCGCTCTATCAACTGCATCTGGCGGGGATTCTCGAGCGGCAGCAGGCGCTGGTGCTCGGCGACTTCTCGGGAGGCAAGCCCTTCGAGTACGACAACGGCTACGACCTGAACGCGATGATCGAGCACGTGCGCTCGGTGATCCGCATTCCGGTGATCACGGGGTTGCAGTTCGGGCACATCCCGAACCTGGTGACGCTGCCGGTCGGCGCGGACGCGCATCTCGTCTCGGATGCGCATGGCTTCAGGCTGACTGCGTCCGGTTATCCGCACCTCGGCTGACAGGGAACGGGGCAGGGCGAAGCGGGCATGGCCCGCTTTTTTGCAGGCATAAAACGCAACTAACGGTCAATTTTTCGGGGCGCCCACGGACATCCCGTCAAGTGGAAAATGCAGATTTTGTTGACAAAATCCGCCGCCAGAAAGCTGGCCGATTTCCGCGAATCAGACGCCAGGCCAAGCTGGACAAGCCATCTGCCGGGCCCGATGGGCTCAACCTATCGCCTTGGTCTACGATTGTCGAAAATTCAATATTGAAATTGTTGACAATCATTGTGTCCATCCTATGATGGGCATCATAACGGAACGCATATCATGTCGACCCCATCCCTAGCCGGCTCAAATGGTTCGAAACCCGAAGCGATCGCCGAGCGCATCCGCGCCGCGATCCTCGAGCATCGGCTCGCGCCTGGGGCCAAGCTCACGGAAGCACAGTTGTGCGAAGTATTCGGCGTCAAGCGCGGACCGATCCGCCAGGCGCTCGCGCTTCTCGCGACCGACCGGCTCGTCGATCTCGAGCCGAACCGCGGCGCCTTCGTCGCGAGTCCGTCGCTGCAGGAAGTGCACGAAGTGTTCGAGATGCGTCGCATCATCGAGCTGGCGGTGGTGGAGCGGATCTGCGCTGGACATGGTCCGCGTCGTCTGAAGAATATGGGCAGCATGATTGGCCGCGAACGCAAGGCGTTCGAAACGCGCGATTTTTCTGCGTGGATCCGCCTCTCCGGCGAGTTCCACACGGCACTGGCCTCGCTCACGGGCAATACGGTGTTGTGCGACTGCCTGAATGGACTGGTTGCGCGTTCAACCTTGATTTCGGCTTTGTACGAATCGCTCGGGCGCAGCCCGTGTTCGTTCGAAGACCACGAAGCGATTCTCGCCGCGCTCGACGCCGGCGATGCCAAAGAGGCGGCGGCCCTGATGTCGCGCCATTTGCAAAGCGTCGAACTGAAGATGCTCGACAGGCCGGCCCGCGGCGCAGCGGATCTGCACGAAGTGTTCGGCTTACGGCCGGGAAAGACCGCGGCAGCCTGATGTGAGTCGCCCGCGCGTTGGATGGCGCGCGCAAAAAAGAGCGCGGCTACGCGCTGCACTAAACAGGAACTGATGAATCATCGCGAACAGACGGTGTGGCGAAGCTCGTCCATACGATCTGCGCGTGGCTGCCTGCAAGGGGCTGCGTAAGCGCGAGAACGTTTCGGCGCGAGCCCGCGGCTGGTGGCGAAGCGATAACAACAAGTGCTTAGTTGTCCATATAAGTACGGAGACAACCGCGGAGCCGCGATGCGCGCAGTCCAACCCGGCCGGGAAGGGCGCCGTGCGTGTCGGATGCATTGCCCGTCGTTTTGCAATCGACGGTCCCCATACTCAAGGAGGAACCATGGCTCAGTTCAGTGCAGCACCGCGTAATCCCGCTATTCCCGCCTTCGACGATGAAGGTCCCGCTACCGACCCCGGCATACCTACCGGCTACAGCGAGCGCCTCTATAACGAAGACCTCGCGCCGCTGCGTCACCAGACCTGGAGTGCGTACAACATCTTCGCGTTCTGGATGTCAGACGTACACAGCGTGGGCGGTTACGTGTTCGCCGGCAGTCTGTTCGCACTCGGTCTCACCAGTTGGCAGGTGCTGATTGCGTTGCTGGTCGGCATTACCATCGTCAACCTGTTGTGCAACCTGATTGCCAAGCCGAGCCAGCAGAACGGCGTGCCGTATCCAGTCGCGTGTCGTGCGACGTTCGGCGTGCTCGGTGCGAACATTCCCGCAGTGATTCGCGGCCTGATCGCCGTCGCGTGGTACGGCATTCAGACGTATCTCGCGTCGAGTGCACTGGTGATCGTGCTGCTGAAATTTTTCCCGCAACTGCTGCCCTACGCGGACGTGCATCGTCATGGGTTCATGGGACTTTCCACAGTCGGCTGGTGCGGCTTCATGTTGCTATGGGTGCTGCAGGCCCTGGTGTTCTGGCACGGCATGGAGACGATCAAGAAGTTTATCGATTTCGCCGGGCCGGCCGTGTACGTGGTGATGTTCGTCCTTGCGGGCTATATGGTGTGGCGCGCGGGCTGGCAGAACATTGGCATCAACCTGGGCGGCGTCAAATATCACGGGCTCGAAGTGGTGCCGGTGATGATCACGGCAATCTCGCTGGTGGTGTCGTATTTCTCGGGACCGATGCTGAATTTCGGCGATTTCTCCCGCTACGGCAAGAGCTTCCGCAGCGTGAAGAAAGGCAATTTCTGGGGCTTGCCGGTCAACTTCCTCGCTTTCTCGCTGGTGACCGTGGTCACGACCGCCGCGACGCTGCCGGTGTTCGGCCAGTTGATCACCGACCCGGTGGAAACGGTCGGCCGCATCGACTATCCGAGCGCGGTGATTCTCGGTGCGTTGACCTTTACGATTGCGACGATCGGGATCAATATCGTGGCTAACTTCGTTTCGCCGGCCTTCGATTTCTCCAACGTTGCACCGCGGTTCATCAGTTGGCGCATGGGCGGGATGCTGGCAGCGGTCGCGTCGATTTTCATTACGCCGTGGAACCTGTTCAACAACCCGGCAGTGATTCACTACACGCTCGATGTGCTGGGCAGTTTCATCGGTCCTTTGTATGGTGTCCTGATTGTTGATTTTTATCTGGTGAAGCGTCAGAAGATCGTACTGAACGATCTCTACACCGTGTCCGAAACGGGCGCGTACTGGTATCGCAACGGTGTGAATTACAAGGCCGTCGCCGCCTTGCTGCCCGCTGCGGTGATTGCGGTGATCTGCGTGATGGTGCCGTCGCTCGACGGCATGGCCAATTTCTCGTGGTTCATCGGTGCGGCGCTCGGCGCCGTGTTCTACCGCGCTTTGACCATCCGGTAAGCCGATTGCAACAGGAGTTCGAGATGCGTATCAAACTGATCAACCCGAACACCACCGTGCGCATGACGGAGGCGATGGGGCGCTGCGCACGGGAAGTCGTCGCACCTGGGACCGAACTGATCGCGGTGAGTCCGTCCATGGGGCCGCCGTCGATCGAGGGCTATTACGACGAGGCGCTCGCCACGCCCGGCCTGCTGGCCGAGATCGCAGCGGGCGAGCGCGAAGGCTGCGACGGTTACGTGATTGCGTGTTTCGGCGACCCCGGCCTGTATGCGGCACGTGAACTGGCGCGTGGGCCCGTGATCGGGATTGCCGAAGCGGCGATGCACGCGGCCAGTGTGCTGGCGCCAGGCTTTTCGGTCGTGACGACGCTCTCACGCACCTGCGGCATGGCCTGGCACCTTGCCGAGCGCTACGGCATGACGCGCTTTTGCCGCAACGTGCGCGCTACCGATGTCGCGGTGCTCGAGCTGGACCAGCCAGGGTCCGCCGCGCGCCGCATCATTCTCGACGAATGCCGCCGCGCGCTGGAAGAGGACGGGTCGGACGCCATCGTGCTCGGTTGCGCGGGGATGGCCGAACTCTGTGCGGAGATCGAGGACGCGCTGGGGGCGCCGGTTGTCGAAGGAGTGACGGCCGCGGTGAAGTGGGTGGAGGCGCTGGTGACGTTGCGCCTTGCCACCGCCAAGCGCGGCGACTATGCGCGGCCGCTGGCGAAACGCTACGACGGCGCGCTGGAAGCCTTCAGCCCGACGGAGGCTAATCCAAACCCGATGCCGCCCCGCGTTTCCCGCGCCGGCCGGATGTGAAACGCGGACACCGGGCAGCACCTTCGCTAAGCAGCGAGAATGCGGAAAACGCCTCTCAAGGACGGGTAAACGCTAGCGCGAGCGGGGCCGAACGCCCGTGCGGGCCGGCCGCGCACATACATTGCGTCTGACACGCACTATCTGCCCGGGTGTATGGGCGCACCCGGGTGTTTTCGCTACACTGGTTCCTCAAGTTCCGTCACCCCGTTTTGTCACCACGCATTCGTTAAACCATGCCACTCGACTCGAACTATCCACGCGATCTGATCGGCTACGGCCGCCACCCGGTGCAGGCAAACTGGCCCGGACGGGCGCGCGTCGCGGTGCAATTCGTGCTGAATTACGAAGAGGGCGGTGAAAACTGCGTGCTGCATGGCGATCCGGGCTCGGAGCAGTTCCTGTCCGAGATCGTCGGCGCGGCCGCCTATCCGGCGCGCCACATGAGCATGGAGTCGATCTACGAATACGGCTCGCGGGCGGGTGTCTGGCGCATCCTGCGCGAATTCGAAAAACGTGGCTTGCCGTTGACCGTATTCGGCGTCGGCATGGCGATCGAGCGTCATCCCGATCTCGGGCGCGCCTTTGTCGAATTGGGGCATGAGATTGCGTGCCACGGGTACCGCTGGATTCACTATCAGGATGTGTCGCCGGAGAAAGAGGCCGAGCACATGCGCCTCGGCATGGAAGCGATCGAACGCGTGACGGGCGAGCGGCCGCTCGGCTGGTACACCGGCCGCGACAGTCCCAATACGCACCGTCTGGTCGCCGAATACGGCGGCTTCCTGTACGACTCGGATTACTACGGCGACGACCTGCCGTTCTGGATGGATGTCGAGGTCAGCGGCGGCGCGAAGACGCCGCAACTGATCGTGCCGTACACGCTCGATACCAATGACATGCGCTTTGCGAGCCCGCAAGGCTTCAACACCGCCGATCACTTCTTCACATACCTGCGCGATGCGTTCGACGTGCTCTATGAAGAGGGCGACGAAGCGCCGAAGATGCTTTCAATCGGCATGCACTGCCGGCTGCTGGGCCGCCCGGGCCGGTTCCGCGCGCTGCAGCGCTTCCTCGACCATCTCGAACAGCACGATCGCGTGTGGGTCACGCGGCGCGTCGACATTGCGCGGCACTGGCGCGAACACCATCCTTACCAACAAAACTACCGCGGGGCTGCGGCATGAAGGCGATGCAATACACTCTGGACCAACTGAACCGCATCTCGACCGACGCATTCGTCGCAGCGCTGTCGGGCATCTTCGAGCATTCGCCGTGGGTCGCGGAACTCGCGGCCGGGCAACGGCCTTTTGCCAGCATCGACGCCTTGCATCACACAATGTCGAACGCAGTCGAAACGGCCGGCGAAACGAAGCAGCTCGCGCTTATCAATGCCCACCCGGAGCTCGCGGGCAAGGCTGCCGTGCGCGGCGAACTGACGGCCGAGTCGACCCGCGAACAGAGCGGTGCGGGCCTGTCCCAATGCACGCAGGAAGAATTCGACAAGCTGGTGGGGCTGAACGCGGCGTATCGCGAGAAATTCGGTTTCCCGTTCATTCTCGCGGTGCGTGGCTATGACCGCCACGGCATCATCGCCAACTTCGAAGCGCGCGTGAACAATAGCCGCGCCGACGAACTGCGCGCGAGCCTCGACCAGATCTACCGTATCGCGCGCTTCAGACTCGACGACCTGATCGACGCGTAACCGCGCGTCAGGATCAGCATGCACGCGCGAGCTTTGTCATGCGGCGTTGCGACTCTCGAACCGAAGCGTTTTTTAGCACTATTAGACAGGAAGGAAGACAACGATGGCACTCCCGATTCTCGACCCTAACGCCCCGGACTTCACGCGCCGCTATGTGAACCTGGCGGACCCGCGTCTCGGCGCGCAGGCGCTCGAGGCGAGCGACGATTTCTTCGCGCCGAAGGACCGGATGCTGAATCCGGAACCTGCTGTCTTCATTCCGGGCAAATACGACGATCACGGCAAGTGGATGGACGGCTGGGAAACGCGCCGCAAGCGCACCACCGGTTACGACTGGTGCGTGGTGAAGCTGGCGCGTCCGGGCGTGATCAAGGGTCTCGACCTCGATACGAGCCACTTCACGGGCAATTTCCCGCCGGCGGCGTCGGTGGAGGCGGCACGCGTGGTGGACGGTGTGCCGAACCAGTCGACCCAGTGGACCGAAATCGTTCCGTCGACCACGCTGCAAGGCAATAGCCACCACTATCACGAAGTCAGCGACGCCAATGCGTACACGCACCTGCGCGTGAACATCTACCCGGACGGCGGGATTGCGCGTCTGCGCGTCTACGGCCAGCCGCAAGTGGACTGGGCCGGCGCGAGCCGCACCGAGCAGTTCGATCTGGCCGCGATGGAAAACGGCGCGTATCTGGTCGCCGCGAACAACCAGCACTTCGGCGCTGCGTCGACGATCCTGATGCCGGGTCGTGGTGTCAATATGGGCGACGGCTGGGAAACGCGCCGTCGTCGCGAACCGGGTAACGACTGGGCGATCGTCGCGCTGGCGCAACCGGGCGTGATCCGCAAGATCGAAGTGGATACGGCGCACTTCAAGGGCAACTATCCGGACCGTTGCTCGATCCAGGCGGCGTACGTGACGGGCGGTACGGACAGCTCGCTGATCACGCAAGCCATGTTCTGGCCGGTGCTGCTGGGTGAACAGAAACTGAAGATGGACAACCAGCACTATTTCGAAAGCGAACTCGCGTCGCTCGGGCCGGTGACGCACGTGCGCTTTAACATCATTCCGGACGGCGGTGTCTCGCGTCTGCGTCTGTGGGGTACGCTCGCATAATGAAAACGCTCGCCATCGAACCGTTGACGAAGGATGCGTTCGCCCTGTTCGGCGACGTGATCGAACTCGAAGGCGCGAAGCAGATTCCGATCAACCTCGGCACCACGATCCGCTATCACGATCTCGCGAAGGTGGACGTGACGGACGAGGGCGGTCGTGCGCTGGTGAACCTGTTTCGCGGCCAGCCGCGCGTGCTGCCGTTCGAGGTGAAGATGCTCGAGCGACATCCGCTCGGCAGTCAGGCGTTTGTGCCGCTGAACGACAAGCCGTATCTCGTCGTCGTGGCGCCGGCCGGCGAGCTCGATGCTGCGCAGATTCGCGCGTTCGTGACGAGCGGCTGGCAGGGCGTGAACTACGCGAAGGGCGTGTGGCATCACCCACTGATCGCGCTTGGCGATGTGAGCGATTTCGTCGTGGTGGATCGTGGCGGTGACGGGCTCAATCTTAACGAGCAGGATCTTGCCGAGTCGCTGTGGTTGACCGAGGACGCATTGAGCGCGGTGACGGTTTGATGGCGTAGCGGATGACGTGTGAGATGCGGCTGGGTTGGTCGCAGGAAGAACAGAACGCCTGGGGCAATCGCCTCGGGCGTTTTTGTATTGAGTGTCAGTTTTTCGTGCGGCCGCGTTTGGCAAGTAACGGCGACTGTCCGATGATTTCGCGTGAACGCTCCGGGGGCTCCGGTGCCGAAAAGCCGGCTGCTGCGATGACAGGTTTGAGGTTCTTGAACTGAACGCTTTTCTTCGGAGTGCGCAGCGACTCCATGCCATCGTTCCACGCGTGCAGCATCTGTTTGGCTACGCCGCGCCATTGCGGCTCGTTCTTTGCTGCCTCGATCACTTCATGGCCGACCGTCACCGCAGAGTCGCATAAGGCCTCCACCATTGCCGCATATTTGGGTGGTGCGATGCCGGCGCGGGAATTGAAAAAGCGTTCAAGCGCTTTGCCGGCCGCCCATGTCTTACGGCCATCGACTGCCAGTCCAGGAGGATTCACTGCAAAGCGCGGATAGGCCTGCGTGGTCACAATGTCGTAGACAGGTGTGAATGCGACGTCATCGACGGACGTATAGAAAAGAGCAATGTTCTTGGTATGGCAATCCGCGTTACGCACCACATAGTTGCTAAGCAGATGCCAGCCTAATTGTTCCAACTGCTGCCGCATGCTGATCCGATCCAGCAAATAAGCTTTCGCGACATTGAGTACTTTCTCCGTGGTCGAGTTGTATTTTTCATGCGGCGGCAGACCGAGCAACCCGCACATGTCTTCGACCCCATGAACGGGGAACCCTTCTGCATTGACGTCGAAGCGTTCGACGACGAGTGCCCGGCCATCGTCCGACATCTGTGTACGCGCTACGGGCGCCACGCCGAGACGTTCGAGCACGCGCATCGAATAGAACTCGTTGAAGCCAAGGAACGGCGTATTCTCGTCCGAACCTTTGACGATGTATCGGCTGGTCCGAATCGTGGGTTTGCCAAGCGGACCATCAAAGGCAGGGCGCTCCGTCGAGCTTCTTTGCGGCGCGATGAACTTCGGTACGGCACCCGAGATGGCGGCGCGCGCGTAATCGCGAACCAGCGCGGCAAAATGCTCCGCGGTGTTGTCGCCATGAAGGACATCTTTGATATCCAGGGCCTGCAACTCGGTGCCGGGCGCGACGCCCTCGGGTGTCACGGTGACACGTCCGATTCCCATTGCACCCACCACCGCGAGTAGCGACAAGTCGGTCCCGTCGAGCAAGGGCCCAAATTGTTCCCGGATCAGGTTCAGCAAATAGCCTTCGGGCAGATTCTGGCGAAAGAACGGATGCAGGTCGCGTGGCCAACGCCATGCTTCCTGGCGTACAGGCATGGTCAGGCTGACGAAATCGCCCGGAGCAGCGTCGGCTTCATATTGAAGGACATATTCGTCGCGCTCGCGAAAGAGCGTCGCAACTTTTCTGCCTTGCACCTGGACATCGAGCCTCATTGGTTGGGACCCGACGTAGCGCGTTGCTCGGCGAGGATATCCTCGAGCGTGCGGCCATGACCATGCGCGACGACCTTGAGATCGTAGCCTGCCGCTTCGAGCAGACGCACGAGTACCGATACGCTCATGTCATTTTTCGCGAGTGTTTCCATGCGTGCGACGGTAGTTCGCGCAACACCGGCGCGCCGCGCCAGTTCATACTGTGACAGACTGGTTTCGCGACGCACTTCCTTTAGCATGTCCGAGACATCGGCGAGTGTAGTCATTTGTAGCCCCAGGGCATCATATTTGCGGTAACCAAGCAATATTGTAGCCCAGAAGGCACAAATAACAATATAACGATTGTGCCCTTCGGGCTACATTTTTCGGTAAAATGGCGAATTTTGTAGCCTGAGGGATACAATTATGAGTGAGCGCATATCGTCTGTGAGCCCGGACGCCGCTCGACATGACGCTTGATACGCTCGCTGCACCCAAAGAAAAACGGGCCTTCCGCTCACACGAAAAGCCCGCTACTCACCTACTACCAACCCCAGTAACTTACTTCAACGCCCCGCCCTGGAACCATGCCGCAATCTTCTGACGCTCATCATCCGTCATATGCGTCACGTTCCCCAGCGGCATCGCCTTCAGCGTCACCGCCTGCTGATAGAGGCGCTGCGCGTTCTGCGAGATCTCATCCGGTGTGTCGAACATCACCCCCGACGGTGCGCTGCCCATCAACGTAGGATGCGCAGAGTGGCACGCGGCACAGCGTTGCTGCAGGATCGGTGCGATGTCGCCGATTTTCAGCGTCGGCGCATTGGCGGCTTCGGCTTGCGGCACGACCGGCTTCGGCATCGTCCAGAAGAGGGCGCCGAACATCAGCGCAATCCCGACCAGCGGCAGATACCACAGTACCTGGCCACGGTGACGCATCACGAAGAACTGACGGATCAGCGCACCAGCCATCATGATCATCGCCAGCACGAGCCAGTTGTACTGGTTCGTGTACGTCATCGCGTAGTGGTTCGACAGCATCGCGAACACCACCGGCAGCGTGAAATACGTGTTGTGCACCGAGCGTTGCTTGCCGCGCTTGCCGTAGATCGGGTTCGGCGTGTCGCCCTTCAGCATGGCGTCGACCATCTTGCGCTGGCCCGGAATGATCACGAAGAACACGTTGGCCGACATGATCGTTGCAAGCATCGCGCCGACGATCAGGTATGCCGCACGGCCCGCGAAGATATGGCACGCGAGCCATGCCGCGATCAGCACGTAAGCGCCCACGCAGATGCCCAGCACCTTGTCCTTGTTGCCCAGCACGCGGCACAGCGAGTCGTAGACGATCCAGCCGGCGGCGAGAAAGCCAAGTGCGGAGAACACCGCCACCACCGGGCCCATGTCCAGCACGTTCTTGTCGATCAGGTAGGTGCTCGGCGAGAACAGATACAGCACCGTGAAGAGACTCGCGCCCGACAGCCACGTGGTGTACGACGGCCACTTCGACCAGTGCAGGTCATCCGGCATTTCCGGCGGCGCGACGGTGTACTTCTGCATGTTGTAGAAGCCGCCGCCGTGGACGTGCCACAGTTCGCCGAACACGCCGCGCCTGCGCTGGTTCGGGTCCGTCGGCGGTTTCAGGCTGTTGTCGAGCGCGACGAAATAAAACGATTCGCCGATCCAGGCGATCGCGGCGATGACGTGAAACCAGCGCAAGGCCAGGTTCAGCCAGTCAGTGATAAAGCCTTCCATGACACTCCTCCACTTCTGATTCGTTGTTTGCGCGGCGGGCGGCGGCTCGATGCCGGTTCAATGACGATCCGGTCATCCGGCCCGTCATGCGCCATGCGCACAAACTGCTGTTAAGGGACGCGGTGCGCTCAGTTCGCACAGCGCCGTATTGCGGTTCCTGATTCGCCCCGATGGGTCAAAGCGATAGGCCTCATGCAGGGCAGTTCGCCTTGTACTGCGCTTCGCAGGTGTCTCCAGGCATCTGCGAAATGCAGCGGTGGCGAAGTCGGTCAGGCGTGAGCCCGGCCCGGTGTCCATCCTGTACGCCGTGGCGTCTCTGTCGCCTCTCAGTGACGCCTTAGCTGCCCCGATAGGTGCTGTACGACCACGGCGACACCAGCAGCGGCACGTGGTAGTGCGAACCGGCGTCGGCCACGCCAAAGCGCAGCACGACACGATCGACGAAGCGCGGCTCGGGGACCTTGGTGCCGATCGAAGCAAAGTAGTCGCCGGCGCCGAACACGAGTTCGTATTCGCCCGCGACCAGCGCGTCGCCTTCGAGCAGCGGCTGGTCGCAGCGGCCGTCGTCATTGGTGAGGGTGGTTTTCAGCGCGCGGCGCGTGTCGCCCGAGAGCGCGAAGAGTTCGACCTTGATGCCCGCGCCGGGACGGCCGTTGGCGGTGTCGAGCACGTGGGTAGTGAGCTTTCCCATTCGCAATTTTCCTTATGTGAATGCGAGGTTTCGGCGGCGGCCCGATCCGGAATACGTTGCGGCGGATCGAGGCTCCACGTCAGTGGCTACATACCCGTCGGCGAATTGAAGCGAGCGCCGTGGCAGCCATTGTAAAAAGGATGTTCCCGTCCGCGCACGAGCGATAGGAAAGATAATCGCTGACACATGACAGCCCGCTGTAAGACTCGTCGCCATGCTTCGCACACTCCGCGCAAACCCTTGTCACGCGGTCGTGAGCGCCCTATGACCGGTTGTCTCGATCCTACCGGTGCCAAAAAAGCCCACTATATCGGCTGTGTGAGGTTGGGTATCGCAACGGCGTGAGTTGTCAGCGTTATTTTGGCCGTCGAAGGTTACGCCTGTGCGCAGCAGCAATGCCGCGCACCCCGAAGACGGCGTAGCACGCTGGGTAACCGGGCCAACGGCGTTCGAACGGACGCGGCGGCGCGGTGGCGTGTCCGTCGCATCGCGTTCGAACGACTTTGCACACGGTAGGGCGTACCGGCACAGCCGGCATCAGCCTCGCCGCTGCGGCCAGCCTGCACGATGGCGCGCCGCAACGGCGGCAATCAAAGCGGAGAAAAACGAATGACGATGGAACAGCAGGCAGGTACACGCGCAGACACAGGCGCAAGCGCAGGGAAGCGCGGCAAAACGATGCTGGTGAAGCACGCAGACGTGCTGGTCACGATGGACGGCGCCCGGCGCGAGTTGCGCGACGGCGGCCTGTATATCGAGGACAACCGCATCGTCGCAGTCGGACCGACGGCGGAGCTGCCGCAAACGGCCGACGAAGTGCTGGACATGCGCGGGCACCTGGTGATACCGGGCCTGATCAACACGCATCATCACATGTATCAAAGCCTGACGCGGGCAATTCCCGCCGCGCAGGACGCCGAGTTGTTCGGCTGGCTGACGAACCTTTATAAGGTGTGGGCGAATCTCACGCCGGAGATGATCGAAGTCTCGACGCTGACTGCGATGGCCGAGCTGTTGCTCTCGGGCTGCACGACCTCGAGCGACCATCTGTATATCTACCCGAACGGTAGCCGGCTCGACGACAGCATTGCGGCCGCGCGCCGGATCGGCATGCGCTTTCATGCCGCCCGCGGCAGCATGAGCGTGGGGCAGAAGGACGGCGGCTTGCCGCCCGACTCGGTGGTGGAGCGTGAACCGGAGATTCTGAAGGACACGCAGCGCCTGATCGAGACGTATCACGACGAGGGACGTTACGCGATGCTGCGCGTGGTGGTCGCACCGTGTTCGCCGTTTTCGGTGAGTCGCGATCTGATGCGCGAATCGGCGGTGCTGGCGCGTCAATATGGCGTATCGCTGCACACGCACCTGGCGGAGAACGTCAACGATATTGCTTATAGCCGCGAGAAGTTCGGCATGACGCCGGCAGAGTATGCGGAGGACCTGGGCTGGGTGGGGCACGACGTATGGCATGCCCACTGCGTGCAACTGGACGACGCCGGGATCGCGTTGTTCGCACGGACCGGCACGGGCGTCGCGCATTGCCCGTGTTCGAACATGCGCCTCGCCTCAGGCATTGCGCCGGTGAAGCGGATGCGGCTCGCGGGAGTGCCGGTGGGACTCGGCGTGGACGGCTCGGCGTCGAACGACGGCGCGCAGATGGTCGCGGAAGTGCGCCAGGCGCTGTTGCTGCAGCGGGTCGGTTTCGGCCCCGACGCGATGACCGCCCGCGAGGCGCTGGAGATCGCGACGCTGGGCGGCGCGAAGGTGCTCAACCGCGACGATATCGGCGCGCTGGCGCCGGGCATGGCGGCGGATTTCGTATCGTTCGACTTGCGTCAGCCGTTGTTTGCCGGCGCCTTGCACGATCCGGTGGCCGCGCTGGTGTTCTGCGCACCGTCGCAGGTGTCGTATAGCGTGATTGGCGGGAAGGTGGTGGTGAAGGACGGGCAGTTGGCGACGCTTGAACTGGGCCCGGTGATCGAGCAGCACAACCGTCTGGCGAAAGCGCTGTATCAGGCTGCTGCCTGACAGGCGTAGCCGGGCAGAACCTGACGCCCGCGTCCTGTGGCGCGGGCCTGCAGAACGTTAAGGCTTGTCGATCAGGGTCTTGGTCGCCTCGGCGACCAGGCTTCTCAACCACCGCACTTCATCGGAGTAGTGAACCCGTTCGTGCCACAGCTGGTAGTACTGCATCGGCGGGAAATCCAGCGGCGCGGGCACCACGGTGAGGGGCAGGAACTTCGCGTAGTAGTCCGCAAAAAGCCGCGTCGTCGTGAAGATCAGGTCCGACTTGATCAGCACATACGGCGCAAGGTTGAAGTACGGCAGAGTTACGACGACATGACGCTTCAGGCGCTCGCGCGCGAGGTGCACGTCGATCGCGCCGCGTTGGCCCACCGAATAGGGAGTAGGCGCAAGATGCGGAGCATTCAGATACTGGTCGAGCGTCAACCCGCCGCGCTTGGCGAACGGATGCGCGTTGCTCATCAGGCAGACGATCTGGTCGACAAACAGGTTCGACAGATGCAACTGCTCGGGCGGCTCCGGCCAGTTGCCGACCACGATATCGAGCTTGCCGTCCTCGAGCGCCAGTTCATAGTCGAACGCCGGTCCGAGCGAATGAAATTCCAGCGTCGCATTGGGCGCCGCCTGACGGAAGCGTTCGACCACAGTTGGCACGAACAGCACGTTCAGATAGTCGGGACAGCCGATCCGGTAGCAGCGGATCGAAGTGGCCGGGTCGAAATTGTGCTGCTGAAACTTGATGCGCTCGATTTCGCGCAGGGCGTTTTGCACCGGTTCGAGCAGACGCAGCCCGTATTCGGTCGGGACCATGCCGGACTTGCCGCGCACCAGCAGCGGGTCGCCGGTGATGTCGCGCAGACGCCGCAGCGCCGCGCTAATGGCGGGCTGGGACTGATTGAGTTTGACGGCCGCGCGCGTCACGCTGCGCTCCATCAACAGGGTGTGCAAGACGCGCAATAAATATGTGTCGATCGCCTCGCGTTGCTGGCTCATGACTTCTCCGAAATATATGTTCTGGCTGATCGAACGGACCTTGGGGTATATGACTTTTAATATGAACACAAAGATGCGTCAAGAGAGGGATACCCGCACAGCACGCTCTGGCGCGGGTTTGCGGGGAATTTTGGCGGCTCGACTGACAGGGTCGAATTAGGTATTGTCATTTCACCAACAGGCAGGAACGGCGCATTCGTCCGGGGCGCGCCGCCTCGTTGCAACAGACCGTCACACGCGTATTACGGAAACTCATGGGCGATTCTTCTTCTTATAACGGCGATGCCGCCGCGCAGCCTGCGGGCGGTCCGGCTATCCCGGCTGCTGTGCCGCGCCTCGTGCTGGCGGGCATCACCAAGCAATATCCGGCCGTGCGGGCCAACGACGACGTGACGCTGGTCGTCGCACCCGGCGAAATCCATGCGGTACTCGGCGAAAACGGCGCGGGCAAAAGCACGCTGATGAAGATCATCTACGGCGCGGTGCGCCCGGACGCCGGCGAGATCCGTTGGGAAGGGCAAGCGGTGGAGATCGCGAGTCCGGCGGCCGCGCGCAAGCTCGGCATCGGCATGGTGTTCCAGCATTTCTCGCTGTTCGAGACGCTGACGGTGGGCGAGAACATCGCCCTTGCGCTCGACGAACCGTTCGACCTGAAGGCGCTGGCCAAACGCATCCGCGAGGTGTCGGCGGATTACGGCCTCGACATCGACCCGCAGCGCCACGTGCACAGCCTGACGGTGGGCGAGCGGCAGCGCGTCGAGATCGTGCGCTGTCTGCTGCAGAACCCGCGTCTGTTGATCATGGACGAACCGACGTCGGTGCTCACGCCGCAAGCGGTCCGCAAGCTGTTCGAAACGCTGCGGCGCCTCGCTGCCGAAGGCTGCAGCATTCTCTACATCAGCCATAAGCTCGATGAAATCCAGGAGCTGTGCGACACCGCCACGGTGATGCGCGGCGGCCGCGTGACCGGTCACGTGAAGCCGCGCGAGGAAACCCACGCGTCGCTCGCGCAATTGATGGTCGGCCATTCGCTGCCCGATTACACGCGCCGCAAACATACGCCGGGTGACGTGCTGCTCGATGTGAAGCATCTGTCGGCGGCCAGCGACGATCCGTTCGGCACCTCGCTCGACGACGTCTCGTTCAGCGTTCACGCCGGCGAGATATTCGGCATCGCGGGCGTGTCGGGCAACGGCCAGGCCGAACTGCTGTCGGCGCTGTCCGGCGAGCAGCGCGGCGCGCGTGCCGATGCGATCGCGATCTGCGGCAAGCCCGCAGGCCGGCTCAGTGCTGGTGGACGCCGCTCGCTCGGCTTCGGCTTCGTGCCGGAGGAGCGCCTCGGGCGCGGTGCGGTGCCCGCCATGACGCTCGCGGAAAACGCGCTGCTGACGGGGTATCGGCAGAAGATGGTGAACACTGGCTGGATCAAGGCCGGCGTGATGCGCGCTTTCGCGAAGCAATGCATCGATGCGTTCGACGTGCGCTGCGGCGGCACCGAAGCGCTCGCGCAAAGCCTGTCGGGCGGCAATCTGCAGAAGTACATCGTCGGACGCGAGATTCTGCAGGCGCCGAAGGTGCTGGTGGTCGCGCAGCCCACGTGGGGCGTCGACGTCGGCGCCGCCGCGTTCATTCGTCAGCAGTTGCTGGATCTGTCGGCGCGCGGCGTCGCGATTCTGGTGATCTCCGAAGAGCTCGAAGAACTGTTCGATATCTGCGACCGCATCGCGGTGCTCGCGCGCGGCCGGCTGTCGCCGGTGCGCGTCACGGGCGACACCAATGCCGAGGAGATCGGCCGATGGATGGCGGGCCTGTTCGGCGGCCGGGAAGAGGGCGCGGCGCCTTCGCCTGAAGAACCGGCGCATGTCTGAGCGTGCCTACGCCGCGAATGGCTCACGACGCACTGTTATCGCCCCCATGGAACACCTGAAATCTCACGCTCACGCATAACCCTACGGCACCACGCAGACTCATGATCTTTCCGTACCGACTCGAAGCCCGCACCGCGCCCTCGCGCACGATGCAGCTCGCCGTCCCGCTGATCGCCGCGCTGCTCACGCTCGCGCTCGGTTTCCTGATTTTCGGCCTGGTTGGCCGCGACCCGCTGGAGGCGATGCATGCCTTCTTTATCGAACCGCTGTCCGATGTGAACGGCTGGTCCGAACTGCTGCTCAAGGCGTCGCCGTTGTGCCTGATCGGACTTGGCCTCGCCATCGGCTATCGGGCTAACGTCTGGAACATCGGCGCCGAAGGACAGATGCTGCTCGGCGGCATTGCCGCGAGCGGTGTGGCGATCTATTTCGACCAGGCAAGCGGCTGGTGGATTCTGCCTGCCATGATGCTGGCCGGCGTCGCCGGTGGCATGGTGTGGGCGGCGATTCCTGCGTTTCTGAAGAGCCGCTACAACACCAATGAAATCCTGACGAGCCTGATGCTCACCTACGTCGCCGCGCAGTTGCTGATCTATCTGGTCAGCGGTCCGTGGCGCGATCCGCAGGGCATGAATTTCCCGCTCTCCGAGATGTTCAGCGGCGACGCGCTTTACCCCACGTTTTCCGGCGACTGGCACTGGAAATTCCTGCGCGGCACGCGTCTGAATGCGTCGATCTTCGTCACGCTGGTGGCGATTCCGCTCGTCTGGCTGTTCATGCGCAAGAGCTTTGCGGGCTTTCGCATGAACGTGGGTGGTCTCGCGCCGCTCGCCGCACGCTACGCCGGTTTCTCGGACAAGAAGACCATCTGGACTTCGCTGCTGATCAGCGGCGGTCTCGCGGGTCTGGCCGGCATGGGGGAAATCTCGGGGCCGATCGGCCAGTTGCAGGCGACCTGGTCGCCGGGTTATGGCTTCACGGCGATCATCGTGGTGTTCGTGGGCCGGCTGCATCCGCTCGGTATCGTGCTGGCGAGCCTCCTGATGGCGCTGCTGTACCTGGGCGGCGAAGCGGTGCAGACCTCGATGCAGTTGCCGCAGGCGCTCTCCGGCGTGTTCCAGGGGCTGTTGCTGTTCTGCCTGCTGGGCGCCGACCTGTTTGTGAACTACCGCGTGCGCCGCCGTACCACGGCCGCTCATGTGGCTAATGAAGCCCACTGATTTTCCCCGACCGGTCTTATGGATATTCAACAAGCTAGCGCGCTCACCTCGAGCGCCGTCACCGCCGCCATTCCGCTGATGTTTGCAGGCGTGGGCGAACTCGTCACCGAAAAATCGGGGGTCCTAAACCTCGGCGTGGAAGGCATGATGCTGATGGGCGCCGTCAGCGGTTACGCGGTCACGTCGGTCACCGGCGACCCGTGGCTCGGCGTGCTGGCATCGATTGTGGCCGGGCTCGCCATGTCGCTGCTGTTCGGCTTCCTCACGTTGACCATGCTGGCCAATCAGGTTGCCACGGGTCTTTCGCTGACGATCTTCGGCATCGGCTTGTCGGCTTATGTCGGCAAGCCGTATACGTCGGCGGCCGTGCGCGCATCGATCGACGTGTGGACTATTCCGTTGCTCTCGAAGATCCCCGTGCTGGGGCCGGCGTTTTTCAGTCTGACGCCGCTCGACTACCTCGCGTTCATCATGTTCGCCGTAGTGGGCTGGTTTCTGTACCGCACGCGCGCTGGCCTCGTGCTGCGCTCGGTCGGCGAGTCGCCGCAGGTGGCGCACTCGGTAGGCTTCCCGGTGATCGGCGTGCGCTACGGCGCGGTCGCGTTCGGCGGCGGCATGGCGGGTCTGGCCGGCGGCTACTACTCGATCGTCAATCTGCACCTGTGGCAGGAACAGCTCACCTCGGGCCGTGGCTGGATCGCGCTGGCGCTGGTGGTGTTTTCCACGTGGCGTCCGGGGCGTTTGCTGATCGGCGCGCTGCTGTTCGGCGCCGTGACCGGCCTGCAGTTCTATGCGCAGGCGATCGGCGTGCCGGTGCCCACGCAGTTCCTCGCGATGCTGCCGTACGTCGCGACGATCGTGGTGCTGGTGCTGATCTCGCGCAATCCGAATACGATCCGCCTGAACGCGCCGGCGTCGCTCGGCAAGCCTTTCTTTGCGGCGGGTTAGCCGCTTCGGCCCGCTAATTAAACGGTTTCAACGCACGGTTTGAACGAATCAATTACACGACAGGAGAAAACATGAAGAGAAGAAATCTGCTGACCGCTGCGGCGCTGGGAGCCGTTTCGCTCGGCCTTGGCGTAACGCTGTCGCAAACCGCGCAGGCTGCAGATGTGCCGGGCGTGGCGTTTGTCTACCTCGGCAACCCGGGGGACGCCGGCTGGACCTACGCGCACGACCAGGGTTCGAAGGAAGCCGAAGCGAAGTTCGGCAGCAAGATCAAGATCACGCGGATCGAGAACGTGCCGGAGTCGGCCGACTCGGAACGCGTCTTCCGCGATCTCGCCAACAAGGGCAACAAGATCATCATCGGCTCGAGCTTCGGCTACCAGGATTTCGAACTGAAGGTCGCGAAGGACTTCCCGGACACGGTATTCCTGCACGCAACCGGCTACAAGAAGGCGCCGAACTTCGGCACCTATGACGTGCGGATGTATCAGGGCGCGTATCTCGCCGGCGTCGCCGCAGGCTACGTGACGAAGACCAACACGCTGGGCTTTGTCGCTTCGGTGCCGATTCCCGAAGTGATCCGCAACATCAACGCGTACACGCTCGGCGCGCGCTCGGTGAATCCGAAGATCCACACCAAGGTCATCTGGATCAACAGCTGGTTCGATCCGGGCAAGGAAAAGCAGGCGGCCGAAACGCTGATCGGCCAGGGCGCCGACGTGCTGCTGCAGAACACCGATTCAAGCGCGACCCTGGCGACGGCTTCGGAAAAGCACGTGCATGCGTTCGGCTGGGATTCGGACATGAAGAAGTTCGGTCCTGATGCGCATCTGGGCTCGGTGGTGGGCAACTGGGGCGTCTATTACACCGCGGTGATCCAGCAGGTGCTGGACGGCAAGTGGAAGAACGACCCGGTGTGGTGGGGCATTCCGCAGAAGGCCGTCGGCCTGGACGACCTGAATACATCGGCGATTCCGGCCAATGCGCTGAAGGATGTCGAGGCGAAGCGCGAGCAGATCGCGGGCGGCAAGTGGGACGTGTTCACCGGTCCGATCAAGGATCAGGCGGGTGAGGTGAAGGTGCCGGCCGGCAAGTCGCTGACCGATCCGGAACTGCAGCGTATCAACTGGTATGTGGAGGGGGTGGACGGCGCATTGCCGAAGTGATGGCCGACGCCGGATAACCCGAACGATCGACCAGGCGGCGGCGTAGCAGCCGCTGCTTTTAAGGGCTGCGTCCTCGCGGGCGCAGCTTTTTTTCTTACTCGATCCGCAGACCGACCTTGATGGTCACCTGCCAATGCACGACCTTGTCGTCTTCGATCTGGCCCCGCGTTTCCGTCACTTCGAACCAATGCAGATTGCGCAGCGTCTTGGACGCCTTTTCGATCGCGGTGCGGATCGCATCGTCGCTCGACTTGGCCGATGAGCCGGTCAACTCGATCTGCTTGTAGACGTGGTCTTTCATCTTCTCCTCCTTCTTCTTCAGGTTAGTGAAAAAAGTACAGGCAATCGCGCCCGATGCGCACTGCCGGGTCATGGCGCACATCGCGTGCCTGGTATGGCGGGATGAGGAAACGACTAGGTGCGGCCTAGGTGCGGACTACCATCTTGATAACCTGCTAAAATGATAGGTTGTTCGCCGCAAATTCATTCAAAGGACGCGCCGTGCTGTCTACCGCAAATATCACCATGCAATTCGGGCCCAAGCCCCTCTTCGAGAACATCTCGGTCAAATTCGGGGGAGGGAACCGCTATGGCCTGATTGGTGCGAATGGCTGCGGCAAATCCACTTTCATGAAGATTCTGGGCAGCGATCTGGAACCGAGCTCCGGCAACGTGATGCTCGAACCGAACGTGCGCCTGGGCAAGTTGCGCCAGGACCAGTTCGCGTATGAAGACGTGCGCGTGCTCGACGTCGTGATGATGGGTCACACTGAAATGTGGAACGCCATGACCGAGCGCGATGCGATCTACGCGAACCCGGACGCGACCGACGACGACTACATGCACGCCGCCGAACTCGAAGCGAAGTTCGCCGAGTACGACGGCTACACGGCCGAAGCGCGTGCCGGCGAACTGCTGCTCGGCATCGGCATTGCCATCGAAGACCACAACGGCCCGATGAGCAACGTGGCGCCGGGCTGGAAGCTGCGCGTGCTGCTTGCGCAGGCGCTGTTCTCGAAGCCGGACGTGCTGCTGCTGGACGAGCCGACCAACAACCTGGACATCAACTCGATCCGTTGGCTGGAAGACATGCTCAACCAGTACAACTCGACGATGATCATCATTTCGCACGATCGACACTTCCTGAACCAGGTCTGCACGCACATGGCGGACATGGACTACGGCACGCTGAAGGTCTATCCGGGCAACTACGACGACTACATGCTGGCCAGCACGCAAGCGCGTGAGCGCCAGCAGAACGCCAACGCCAAGGCGAAGGAACGCGTCGCCGACCTGCAGGACTTCGTGCGCCGCTTCTCGGCCAACAAGTCGAAGGCGCGTCAGGCTACCAGCCGTCTGAAGATGATCGACAAGATCAAGATCGAGGAATTCAAGCCTTCGTCGCGGCAGAACCCGTTCATCCGCTTCGAGTACGAGAAGAAGCTGCACAACATCGCGGTGGTGGCCGACACCATCACGAAGAAGTACGAGCGCACGATTTTCAGCAACTTCAGCATCAGCGTGCAGCCGGGCGAGCGCATCGCCATCATCGGCCAGAACGGCGCCGGCAAGACCACGCTGCTGCGTTCGCTGCAAGGCGGCGTGAAGACGGACCACGGCACGGTCAAGTGGGCGGAGAACGCGAATGTCGGCTACATGCCGCAGGACACGTACGAAGAGTTTCCGGACGACGTCACGTTGATGGACTGGATTGACGGCTACCGTCAGGAAGGCGACGACGAGCAGATGGTGCGCGGCACGCTGGGCCGTCTGCTGTTCAATGCGGACGATATCCGCAAGTCGGTGAAGGTGCTCTCCGGCGGCGAGAAGGGCCGCATGATCTGGGGCAAGCTGATGCTGGGCCGCCACAACGTGCTGCTGATGGACGAGCCGACCAACCACATGGACATGGAATCGATCGAGTCGCTGCAGATCGCGCTCGACAAGTACGAGGGCACACTGATCTTCGTGTCGCACGACCGGGAGTTTGTGAGCGGGTTGGCGAACCGGATTATTGAAGTGCGCACGGATGGTACGCTGTATGACTTCGGCGGTAACTACGAGGACTTCCTGGCGAGCCAGGGTGTGCAGTAAGCCGCAGTTGTCCGTTTGATGATGTAGCCGCGTTGTATCCGTCGGATTGTCCGATGGGTGCAACGCGGATCTTGCAGCAACGCGATTCTCGATCGCGCTTCAACTCCCTCTCGTCTTTTCTTCCCGTAGTGCCTCCCTCCAACGCCTGGCACGACGTCTTCCCGCGTCCACAAAATATGACGCATCGTCTGCGCTTTCCTTGGCCAGGATCAAATTTCACCTGAGGCTTCACTCGTAGAATCCGGCGGCGTACGCATTAACTGCGTGGGTTGCGTGTTGCAAAGGTGCAGCTGATTCGGGGGTAGCTCAATGAAAAGCAGGCAAATATGATGAACGAGGGAGTCCTCAACAACAGGGTATGGATACCCGCCGCGGCCGTGCTGGCTGCGTGTCTCTCAGGGTGTAGCAAGCTCGACGTGCTCGACCCGAAAGGGAGCATCGGCGTAGCCGAGAAGTCGCTGATCGGCACCGCGACGTTCACGATGCTCATCGTCGTCGTCCCGGTCATTCTGATGACGCTGTGGTTTGCCTGGCGCTATCGCGCCAGCAACCGTCACGCGACGTACGCGCCGAAATGGGCGCACTCCACGGCGATCGAAGTGGTGATCTGGACGGTCCCGTCCATCATCATCCTGTGTCTCGGGGTGCTGACATGGAAGACCACGCACGAGCTCGATCCGTACAAGCCCATCCAGTCGGCCGTCAAGCCCATCAATGTGGAAGTGGTGGCGCTCGACTGGAAGTGGCTCTTCATTTACCCGGATCTCGGCATCGCGTCGGTCAATCAACTGGCTTTCCCGGTGGGGACGCCTGTTAATTTCCTGATCACGTCGGACTCGGTCATGAACTCGTTTTTCATCCCGCAACTGGGTAGCCAGATCTACGCCATGGCGGGCATGCAAACGCAGTTGCACCTCGTGGCGGACGAAGCAGGCGACTACGCCGGCGTCTCGGCCAACTTCAGCGGCAAGGGTTTTTCGGACATGAAGTTCCGCGCGCTCGCCACCAACCCCGAGCAGTTCAACGCGTGGGTGGACAAGGTCAAGGCGTCGTCCGGCCGGCTCGACATGAACGCATACAACACCGTGGCGCAGCCGAGCGAGAAGGAGCCGGTGCGCTACTTCTCGTCGGTCGATCCGAAGCTGTTCCACAACATCATTGCAAAGTACAACAACGGCAATGTTCTCGATTTGCAGAACAGCAATTGCGGTACGAAGGGGTAACACATGTTCGGAAAACTGACACTTTCGGCGATTCCGTTCGATCAGCCCATCATCATGGGCGCGGCCGCCTTGATGGCTGTGCTCGTCCTCGCTGCGCTGGGCGCGCTGACCTGGTTCGGCAAGTGGAAATGGCTGTGGAGCGAATGGCTCACCAGCGTCGATCACAAGAAGATCGGCGTGATGTACATCGTGGTGGCCGTCCTGATGCTGCTGCGCGGCTTTGCCGATGCGGTCATGATGCGTCTGCAACTGGCGCTGGCCTTTCATTCGCCGGGCTATCTGCCGCCGCATCACTACGACCAGATCTTTACGGCGCACGGCGTCATCATGATCTTCTTCATGGCGATGGCGTTGATGGTCGGCCTGTTCAACCTCGTCGTGCCGCTGCAGATCGGCGCACGCGACGTGGCGTTCCCGTTCCTGAACTCGCTCTCGTTCTGGATGACCGCGATCAGCGCGATCCTGATCAACCTGTCGCTCGTGATCGGTGAATTTGCGCAGGTTGGCTGGCTTGCGTATCCGCCGCTGTCGGAGCTGCAGTTCAGTCCGGGCGTGGGAGTCGACTACTACATCTGGAGCCTGCAGTTGTCGGGCGTCGGCACGCTGATCACCGCCATCAACTTCTTCGTCACCATTATCCGGATGCGCGCACCGGGCATGTCGCTGATGAAGATGCCGGTGTTCACGTGGACGGCGCTGTGCTCGAACATCCTGATCATGGCGACGTTTCCGATTCTCACGGTGACGCTCGCGCTGCTCGGCCTCGACCGCTACCTCGGCATGCACTTCTTTACGAACGACGGCGGCGGCAACGCCATGATGTACCTGAACCTGATCTGGGCATGGGGTCACCCCGAGGTCTACATTCTGGTTCTGCCTGCGTTCGGCATCTATTCGGAAGTGATCGCCACGTTCGCGAAGAAGCCGCTGTTCGGCTACCGCACAATGGTGTACGCAACCTGCGTGATCACAGTGCTGGCGTTCCTCGTCTGGCTGCATCACTTCTTCACGATGGGTTCCGGCGCGGACGTCAATGCGTTCTTCGGCATTATGACCATGGTCATCGCCATTCCGACCGGCGTAAAGATATTCAACTGGCTGTTCACGATCTATCGTGGGCGCGTCGAATTCACCACTCCGGTACTGTGGACGATCGGCTTCATGATCACGTTCACGATCGGCGGCATGACCGGCGTGATGATGGCGATTCCCGGCGCGGACTTCGTGCTGCATAACAGCCTGTTCCTGATCGCCCACTTCCATAACGCCATCATCGGCGGTGTGGTGTTCGGGTATCTGGCCGGCGTTCACTACTGGTTCCCAAAGGTCTTCGGCATCAAGCTGAACGAGAAACTCGGCAAGGCCGCATTCTGGCTCTGGTTCGTCGGCTTTTACGTGTCGTTCATGCCGCTCTATGTGCTCGGCTTCATGGGCATGACGCGACGCCTGAACCACTATGACAACCCGGCATGGCATCCGTGGCTGATCTTCGCTGCATGCGGCGTGGTGTTCATCGCGCTTGGCGTGGTCTGCCAGGTGCTGCAGGTGATTGTCAGCGTGCGCAATCGTCAACTGCCCGAGTATCGCGACGTCAACGGCGACCCGTGGGACGGTCGGACGCTCGAATGGGCCACGTCGTCGCCGCCACCGGTCTACAACTTCGCGACCATCCCGGTGGTGCATGAGCTCGACGCGTTCACGCACATGAAGGAAACGGCGCAAGGCCTCGGCAAGGAGACGGTGTACAGCGACATTCATATGCCGTCGAACACCAGCGCAGGTTTCTTTATCGGCATCTTTAGCCTGTTGGTGGGTTTTGCCGGGGTCTGGCATATCACATGGCTCGCAGTGGCGGCGCTCGTCGCCATCATGGCGACGGTGATCGGCCGCAGCTTCGGCGACAACAGCGGCTATTTCATCCCCGCCGAAACGGTGCGCCGGATCGAAGAGAACAACGGCCGGGCAAGTCAAGCGAAACGGGGCGACGTGTTCGCCGCTGCGGAGGTCAACTGATGTCAAACAGCACTCATATCGCCGCATTAGGCGAGCGGCACAGCGAACACGTACCGTCTCACTCGGTGTTCGGCTTCTGGCTTTATCTGATGACCGACTGCGTGCTGTTTGCGTCGCTATTCGCGGTGTTCGCCGTGATGGCGCATCAGTTCGCGGGCGGCCCGTCGGGCAAGGACCTGTTCGACATTCCCGGTGTCGCGCTGGAGACGGCCGTGCTGCTGCTGAGCAGTATCACCTACGGCTTTGCCATGCTCGGCGCGCATAAGCGCAAGTCGGGCGTCGTGCTGAGCTGGCTGGCCATTACGTTCGTGCTGGGCCTCGCGTTTCTCTGGTTCGAAATGCAGGAGTTTTCGCACCTGATCGCCGAAGGCGCCGGGCCGAGCCGCAGCGCGTTCCTCTCGTCGTTCTTCACGCTGGTCGGCACGCACGGCTTGCATGTAACGGTGGGACTCATCTGGATGGTCGTACTGGCCGTGCAGATCGTGATCAAGCCCGAAATGTCGGAGCGCGAGATTACACGCCTCGCGTGCCTGAGTCTCTTCTGGCACTTTCTGGATATCGTGTGGATCTGCGTGTTTACGTTTGTCTATCTTGGGAGCGTGCTCTAAATGGCTCATACGCAATCGCTTCATGAAGAAGAGGCGCACGGCAGCGCGTTCGGCTATGTCGCCGGTTTTGTCCTCGCTGTGTTGCTGACGGCCGCGGCGTTTGGGCTGGTGATGGGCGGCATGCTGCCCGCGCAGTCAGCCATGGCGGTGCTGGCTGTGCTGGCGTTCGTGCAGATCGTCGTGCATCTGGTGTTCTTCCTGCACCTGAATACGTCGTCCGGTCAGCGCTGGAACGTGATGGCGCTATGTTATACGGCGGTGGCCGCGATCGTTCTGATCGGCGGCACGATGTGGGTCATGCATAACGTCAGCATGAACATGATGTCGCGGTAAGCGTCCTGCTCGTTGGGTTGAGGCGACCACAGGACGCCACGCGTCTTCTTCGCCGGCCGCTGATAGTGCGTCGCCCATGACCCCGGACAAAGGAGCGTGTGCCCGAACCGGCACACGCTCCTTTTGTTTGATCTGCCGCAATGCGCGCGCCGCCCCATTGGCGAGTATGGCAGTTTTATCTCGTCGACCCGGGGCCTCATGTTCTCATCTCATTCCTTTGCACCGCTGATCATTCGCGGCCGCGCACTGTTGCCGATCGTTCAGGGCGGCATGGGCGTTGGCATTTCGGCGCACCGGCTGGCCGGCAGCGTGGCGCGTGAGGGCGCACTGGGCACGATCGCCAGTATCGACCTGCGTCACCATCATGCCGATCTGGTCGAACGGTGCCGGGCGCATCCGGACCGCGCGACGCTCGAAAGCGCCAATCTCACCGCGCTGGCCCGCGAAATTCAGTCGGCCCGCGCCTTGAGCGAAGGCCGTGGCATGCTGGCCGTCAACGTGATGAAGGCGGTCAATGCGCACGCGGACTATGTGCGCGTGGCCTGCGAGACCGGTGCCGATGCGATCGTGATGGGTGCGGGCTTGCCGCTCGACTTGCCCGACATGACTCAGGGCCACGATATCGCCTTGATTCCGATTCTCTCCGACAGCCGCGGCGTCGCACTCGTGCTGAAGAAGTGGATGAAGAAGGGGCGCTTGCCCGACGCGATCGTCATCGAACATCCGGCTCATGCCGGCGGCCACCTCGGTGTGACGAACCTCGCGGATATGAACGACGGCCGCTTCGACTTTGCGCGTGTCCTCGAGGAACTGGCGCCGGTCTTTGCCTCGCTCGGCCTGAGTCGTCAGGATGTGCCGCTGATCGTCGCGGGCGGCATCAATAGCCACGACGCCGTGCGGGGCTGGCTCACAGCGGGCGCTAACGGCGTGCAGATCGGCACGCCTTTCGCCGTCACGGAGGAAGGCGACGCGCATCCGAACTTCAAGCGTGTACTGGCCGACGCGACCCCGGATGACATCGTCGAGTTCGTCAGCGTCACCGGACTGCCGGCGCGCGCTGTCAAGACGCCATGGCTCACGCGCTATCTGCGCAACGAAACCCGCATCCGCGACAAGATCGGCACGCTAAAGAACGTGTGTCCCACCGCGCTCGAATGCCTGAGCGTGTGCGGCTTGCGCGACGGCATCGAAAAGTTTGGCCATTTCTGCATTGACACACGGCTCGCCGCGGCGCTGCGTGGCGATGTCGCCAATGGGCTGTTTTTCCGCGGCCGCGAGACCTTGCCGTTCGGCAGTGCGATTCGCAGCGTGCACGACCTGATCGAGCTGTTGCTGACCGGGGTGACGCGACCTCCTGTCGCAGGGCGATGGGCGTTTTCGCTAGATTGACGCGGGTCAAGCCGGCGAGTGCACGGACCTTCGACAATCCACGGGAACCTTTCAACGACCGGGGAACCACGTGAAGAACAAGACAAGAAACGGCCTCAAGGCCGCAGTGATCGCATCGTGCCTGCTGGGTATGGGTCTCGCCATGTCGCAGGCGCGTGCGGCGGGCGATGACGAGATGAGCGGCATCCACGCGGGCGACGTCCTCGTGCGCTTGCGGGCCATCAGCATCATTCCGAATGTGTCCACCAGCAACACCTTGTCGGCGCTCAATGTGGGCGTCAACAATGCGATCGTGCCGGAGCTGGATCTGACCTACATGATTCGCGACTATCTCGGCGTCGAACTGATTCTTGGCACGTCGCGCCATCAGTTGACCTCGAGCCTCGGCAACCTCGGCGGCGTGAACGTGTTGCCGCCCACGCTGTTGCTGCAGTATCACTTCAACCATCAGGGCCGCATCCGGCCGTACCTCGGCGCGGGCGTGAACTACACGTACTTCTACAACAACGGCCTGAACGTCGGTGGCCAGCCGATTTCCATTACCAACCACAGCTTCGGGCCGGCCTTGCAGGCGGGCGTCGACGTCCAGGTGACGAAGTCACTGTTCGTCAACGCGGACATCAAGAAGATCTGGATGAGAACGGATGCGTCGCTCGGTGGCGCGGCGCTGGGCCGGCTGGATATCGATCCGGTCGTGGTGGGACTCGGCGTCGGAATGCGCTTCTGAGAATGGGGCGCGGGGCGAGGGCAGAACGCCGGGGTGACCCGGCGTTTTTTATTCGACGTTCGATTCGCGCTGTCGCTGTCGTGGCCGCAGTCGCAACCGCACGGCCGGTCCGACAATCAAAGCTTGTCGTTCTTGAAACGCATCGCCGTGCCTTCCTGTTCGATGCGTACCCACACCGCGCGCTTTTCCTCGTCGGTGAGGAAGACCCAGTTCGAGACCTCGGTGGCGGTGCGTCCGCAGCCCTTGCAGACTTCATCGAAAAGCGTGGAGCAGACGCCGATGCACGGGCTGTCCGGAAGAGCGTGGAGATTCGAAGCCATTCAAAACCTTGGGACGGAACGCAGGAAAGTGCCGCTATGTTAACCGATGCGGCGCATTCGCCTCGGACGAGACGGACGGATGGCATTGTAAAAGCTTGCTTACAAATTGGCTTCAGTGCGACCCGCCGCTGAAGCGACTCCGCGCCAATCACTCGGCGTGAATCTGAAAGCCATTCGAAGGCTGTTGCGTCACCTTCCACCCGCTCGCTTTCGATTGCGTATGCGCGACGACTCGGCGAAACCGCAATGAAAACCGCCAATCCGATTTCCGTCAGCCCCGGTGTTTTTTTCTGGGTGGACACGCGGCCATAACCCGCTAAAATTGCGCGCAATTTTGTAGCCGCGCGTCAAGCTGGTGCGGTCGAGCAAGGCCATTGCGCTGTACCCTTTGTGCGACAGCCTGGCATTTTTTTTGAAGCGCGCAATAATTAGTGGTAGTTTTCGGGTTTTTCAGGGGAGTCGCGGGCGATGCGCCGCGGCGCGTGGAGTGGACGGTCGGCTATGGCCGACAGGATCGGAGAACGGGATGAAAAAACTGGTAGTGCGCCAACTGGCGACGCTTATGCTGTGCGCCACGCCGTGGCTGACGGCGGCCGCAAAAGATACGCAGTTGAACGTGTATAACTGGTCCGACTACATCGCCAAGGACACCATCCCGAACTTCACCAAGCAGACCGGTGTTCAGGTCAAATACGACAACTACGACAGCGACGACACGCTGCAGGCTAAATTGCTCACCGGCAATTCGGGCTATGACATCGTGGTGCCGACCAGCAATTACGCCGGCAAGCAGATTGCCGCGGGCATTTTCGCCCCGCTCGACAAATCGAAGCTGCCGAATCTGAAATACCTCGACCCCTCGCTGATGGCGCTCGTCGCCGGCGCCGATCCGGGCAACAAGTACACGGTACCCTGGGCTTACGGCACGACCGGGCTGGGTTACAACGTCACCAAGGTCCAGCAGATCCTCGGCAAGAATGTCCCGCTCGACAACTGGGACATTCTGTTCAAGCCCGAATACATTTCGAAGCTGAAGACGTGCGGCGTCTCGGTGCTCGATGCGCCTGACCAGATGTTTGCGGCTGCGCTGCACTACATCGGCAAGGATCCGATGAGCACGAACCCGGCCGACTACCGCGCCGCGCTCGAGATGATGAAGAAGATCCGTCCGTACATCACGCAGTTCAACTCGTCGGGTTACATCAACGACCTGGTCGGCGGCGACGTCTGCTTCGCGTACGGCTGGTCGGGCGACGTGGTGATCGCGAAGCATCGTGCGGTCGAAGCGAAGAAGCCGTACCAGATCGAGTACTACGTGCCGAAGGGCGGCGCGCCGGTATGGTTCGACGTGATGGCGATTCCGAAGGACGCCAAGAACAAGGAAGCCGCGCTCGAGTGGATCAACTACATCGAGACGCCGCAGGTCCACGCCGCGATCACGAACGAGGTCTACTACCCGAGCGCGAATCTCGAAGCGCGCAAGTATGTGGACAAGGACGTGGCGAACGATCCGGCGGTTTATCCGCCGCCTGAAGTCATCAAGACGCTGTTCCTGCTGAAGCCGCTGCCGCCGGAAATCCAGCGTCTGCAGACCCGGCTGTGGACCGAGTTCAAGTCCGGCCGCTGAAGCCTGCGGCCGCAATGATCCATAGCTAAGCCTCATCATGAAGCCCCCGGTGGTCACCGGGGGCTTTGTTCGTCAAACGCGGGAGTGAAGTAGCAAATCATGAGCAGTGACCAGTCGGGTGCGCTGGCAGGGGCCGGCACGCCGCCCCAGGGCAGCTATGCCGTTGCGAACGATGCAGCGGAAAACTTCGTGCAGATCGTCGACGTCGTCAAGAAGTTCGGCGAGACGTTCGCGGTCAAGCAGGTCAACCTGTCGGTCAGGAAGGGCGAACTGTTCGCTCTGCTCGGCAGTTCGGGCTGCGGCAAGTCGACGCTTTTGCGGATGCTGGCGGGCCTCGAAAGTGTGACTTCGGGCAAGATCCTGATCGACGGCGAGGACCTTGCGCAGATGCCGCCGTATCGCCGGCCCGTCAACATGATGTTCCAGTCGTATGCGCTGTTTCCGCACATGACGGTTGAAGGCAACGTCGCCTTCGGCCTGAAGCAGGAAGGCGTGCCGAAGGCCGAACTGAAAGACCGCGTGCAGTCGGTGCTGGACCTCGTGCAGATGGGCCGCTTTGCCAGGCGCAAGCCGCATCAGCTTTCGGGCGGCCAGCAGCAGCGCGTGGCGCTGGCGCGCAGCCTGATCAAGCGGCCCAAGCTGCTGCTGCTCGACGAGCCGATGTCCGCGCTCGACAAGCAGATTCGTCAGCGCACGCAGATCGAGCTGGTCAACATTCTCGACAAGGTCGGCGTCACCTGCATCATGGTGACGCACGATCAGGAAGAGGCGATGACGATGGCCGGCCGGCTCGCGGTGATGAGCGAAGGCGAGATCATCCAGCTCGGCACGCCGCATGAAGTGTACGAGTATCCGAATAGCCGGTTTTCGGCAGAGTTCATCGGGTCGACCAATCTGTTCGACGGCAACGTGGTCGAGGACGAACCCGATCACATCTTCGTCGAGACGCCGGATCTGCCGGTGCGTCTGTACGTGAACCACGGCATTACCGGACCGCTCGGCATGCCGTTGACGATCTCAGTGCGGCCCGAGCGCATCGCGCTCACCCGTAAGCCGCCCGAAGGCGCGTACAACTGGGGCAAGGGCGTCGTCACGAATATCGCATACATGGGTGGCTATTCGCTGTATCACGTGAAGCTCGACGGCGGCAAGACGGTGGTGGCGAACGTCACGAGTCTGGCGCTTTCGGAGATCGACCCGCCGACTTGGGGCGACGAGGTCTATGTGCGCTGGAGCGCATCTGCGGGCGTGGTGCTGACGTCATGAAAAGCGCGCTGAGTTCATTCGCGACCTGGCCCGTGCGGCGCTTTGGGCTGACGGGCCGTACCGCCGTGGTGGCCGGACCGTTCATCTGGCTGCTGCTGTTTTTCCTGGTGCCGTTCCTGCTGGTCGTGAAGATCAGCTTTGCGGACCTGCAGCTCGGCATTCCGCCATACACGGAACTGACGAGCTTCCAGGACGGCGTGGTGCATATCGCGCTCGACCTGTCGCACTATGCGTTCCTGCTGACCGACAGCCTGTACTTCGCGACGTATGTGAACTCGGTGGTGGTGGCGGCGGTATCGACGCTGCTATGTCTGCTGCTCGGTTATCCGATGGCGTATTACATCGCGCGCTCGAACCCGGCCACCCGCAACGTTCTGATGATGGCCGTGATGCTGCCGTTCTGGACGTCGTTCCTGATTCGCGTGTATGCGTGGATCGGCATCCTGAAGAATAACGGATTGCTGAATAATTTTCTGATGTCGATTGGGCTGATTCATACGCCGATCGAGCTGTATCACACGAACACGGCGGTTTATATCGGCATGGTGTATTCGTACCTGCCGTTTCTGGTGATGCCGCTGTATGCGCACCTTGTGAAGATGGACATCACGTTGCTGGAAGCAGCTTACGACCTTGGCGCGAAGCCGTGGAAGGCGTTCTGGCAGATCACCTTGCCGCTGTCCAGGAACGGCATTATTGCGGGGTGTCTGCTGGTGTTCATTCCGGCGGTGGGGGAGTATGTGATTCCGGAATTGCTGGGTGGGGCGAACACGCTGATGATTGGCCGGGTGATGTGGAATGAGTTCTTCGACAACGCAGACTGGCCGATGGCTTCTGCTGTGACGTGTGCGATGGTGTTGCTGCTGCTGGTGCCGATGGCGTTCTTCCAGTACGCGCAGGCGAAGGCGTTGGAGGAGCGACGCTGATGAAGCCGAATCGCATGTTGCAGATCATTGCCTTGGGTATTGGGTTTTTGTTTTTGTACATTCCGATTGTCAGCCTGGTGGTGTATTCGTTTAACGAATCGCAACTGGTGACGGTGTGGACGCATTTCTCGACGCGTTGGTACGCTGCGCTGCTGGACGATGACGAGTTGATTGCGGCGGCGTGGCTGTCGTTGCGGATTGGTTTGATGACGGCGTTTGCGTCGGTGTTTATTGGCACGTGGGCGGGGTTTGTGCTGGCGCGGATGGGGCGGTTTCGCGGGTTTACCTTGTACACGGGGATGATCAATGCACCGTTGGTGATACCCGAGGTGATTCAGGGGATTTCGCTGCTGCTGCTGTTTATCGAAATGGCGAAGTGGCTTGGATGGCCGGCTGGGCGTGGGGTGTTCACGATCTGGATCGGGCATGTGATGCTGTGTATTTCTTATGTGGCTATTATTGTGCAGTCGCGGGTGCGGGAGCTGCATCCTTCGCTCGAAGAGGCGGCTCTGGATCTTGGGGCTACTCCGTTGCGGGTCTTCTTCTTTATTACGTTGCCGTTGATTTCGCAGGCTCTTGTGGCGGGGTGGCTTTTGTCCTTTACTCTGTCTATCGACGATCTCGTTCTCTCTGCATTTTTGTCTGGGCCTGGGTCGACTACTTTGCCGCTTGTTGTGTTCTCTCGCGTTCGCTTGGGGTTGAATCCTGAGATGAATGCTTTGGCTACGCTGTTTATTGGGGTTGTTACTGTTGGGGTCATTGTTGGGAACCATTTTATGCAGCGGAGTGAGAGGAAGAAGATGGCTATGGCCGGGTGATTTTTTTTTGCGGCTTTTTGCCTGCGCGGTGCTTTGGTTGTTCTCTTGGGGTGTTGGCCTTTCCTTGATTTCTTAGTGGTCTATTAGGTTCGCCCCTGTGCGGGGCAGCACTTACTTTCTTTGCCGCCGTGTACAGACTGGAGACATGGTTGACACATGTACGAGGACATCGTTGACACATCATGGTCAGCGTTTTGCTCCTCCGAGGTCAAGTTTTGCAACGCGATGATGGGCAAACCAGAACTCGATAACGCCGTCTTCGTCGGGTTTCGGACGTGCGGCGACCGGCAGGCCTTTAAGCGCGATTGACAGGCGCACAGCCTCCCCGCGGAAGCGGACCAGACCGTTTGAGTTGACCCGCAGGACCTCGTCGTGTGGACCGTATTGCGGCTCCGGCAAATGATCAGGCATCGTCCGTGGGCTGGGCCGGTAACGCGTGAGCGGCGTCGCCAGGTCAAGGGCTTCATGCGGGCGCTCGGTGTTGTACACACTGCGCCAGCGCTCCAGTTCCTGCTGCACGTGTGCGTGGGTGGTGAACGTGTAGCGCTGCAGCACCTCGGCCTTCAGCGAGCGGTGAAACCGTTCGTCCTTGCCGTTGGTCTGCGGATGATAGGGACGGCTGTAACTCACCCGTATGCCCAGCCTGATCATCCATACAGCGAGCTCGGTCACCTGTCCCGGCGCGCTGGGAGAGCCCCACGGCGCACCGTTGTCGACATTGATGCGTGCGGGTAGTCCATAGCACCGGAATGCCCTGTCCAGTTCGGCCTGCACGACCTGCGTGGTGGTGCGTGCGCAGGCGGCCAGCACGATGTTAAAGCGCGAATGATCGTCCAGCACCGTGAGCGGATAGCAGCGGCCTCCTTCGAGCGTCGGGAAATCGCCCTTGAAGTCCATCTGCCAGAGTGAATTCGGATGCTCGTGCTCGAAGCGCTGCCAGGGCTCGCGCTGCGCGGATTCGCGCGGATCGATCAAACCATGACGCCGGAGGATTTCCGTTACCGTGGCGGGCGCTGGAACGTCGGCAAAGCCCATGTCCTGCAGCCGTCGGGCGATCTTGCGCCCACCCCAGCCGTGCGCCTGACGCAAGGCGATCACGGCCTGGGCGACCTGATCCGATGAGCGGGAGGGGCTGCAATGCGGGCGACGGGAACGGTCGGCCAGACCGTCCTCGCCTTGCGTCTTGTGGCGTTCAAGCCATTTGTAGCCGGTCTGGCGGCTGATGTTGAAGCGCCGGCACAACTCGCTGAAAGGCACTGTCTGCACAGCGGCCAGACAAACGAATTCCTGTCTGAGACTCATGGTGTCTTTTACGTTCCAGGGCATGGATGGGTCCGGGCGTTCGATTGCCCGAAAGTGTCAACCATGTCCCCGTACACCTGTCAGCTATGTCTCCAGTCTGTACACCGCCGCAAAGAAAGTAAGCAAAGAAAGCGGGCTCACACCGCTAGCTCGTAGTGAGCCATCTAGGTCTGCTAACGGAAACGGCCCAAGACGAGACCCGCCCTCGCACCACCCACGTTAGTGACAAGGCCATCATCCGTTCCAGCGTCGCGCTGCGCGCCCCGCCGTCGGGTACACCCCCCCCTTCTGCAAATTCTGTAGGTATTCTAACTATTTTTCTTTGCCGCTGCCCGTGAGCCGATTCTCGTCCGCTGGGCGTTATCGAGGCCGCGTTGGCTAGTGCTTCCTTGGTGGGCGGGCTTGGAACACATCTCGAGTGCCATGGTGAGCCGGGTTTCCCAGGCAGACCCGACCGCGACGCACGGAGTGCGGAGTGGGGTGGATGAGCGCTGTGTCACGAGCGGGGGAAGTGCGAGGGCGGGTCTGGTCTTGGGCCGTTTCCGTTAGCAGACCTAGATGGCTCACTAAACGCTGGCGGTGTGAGCCCGCTTTCTTTGCTTACTTTCTTTGCGGCGGCAAAGAAAGTAAGTGCCGCCCCGCACAGGGGCGAAGCTAATAGACCACTAAGAAATCAAGGAAAGGCCAACACCCCAAGAGAACAACCAAAGCGCCGCGCAGGCAAAAAAAAGCGAGCTAAGCCCTATACCCCATCCTAACCCCACCCCAATGCCTGCCACCAACAAAAACAGGCGCGGAAGCATCCTTCATCAGCACAAACTCCCCACCTCCCATATCGCGCCGATACGTCTGCAACAAAAACCGCTTGGTATGAGTCGCGGCAGCAAGCCCAGTCCGATCATCAAACACCCGCCGATTCCGGCAATTAGCCGCATTCCAGACAGGATCATCGCGCTGCGGCTGAGAAAATTTCTTGTTATGCGTCGGCAAATACCCCCGCGCATCGACCGCGGCACAAAACGCCACCCGTGGATCAAGCCCCAGCAAAGGCTCCTGCACCCCAGGCAACACCCGATCCGTAAACGCCGTAAACCGCGTCATGAACTGCGGCGGATTCGTCCCACCAATCGGCACATACGTCTGGTCGAACAGATCCGCCAAACTCAACTCGCCACTCGCGACCGCCCGCTCAAACAACTTGCCGATCTTCGCCGCCGTCTGCTGCACCGCCTCAATAAACCGCGTGTCCGTCGTCTCCACGCCCGTCGCGGCCGTCAGCTCGATCAGCGTCTCCGATACCCCCAGCAAATTCCCCAGCCGGTCCTTCGCCTGCACAAAGTTCTGGCTCGAATCCTCCACGCCGCTCGCCATCTCCAGCACCTGCGCCTCCAACCCCGTGCACTGGCTCTCGATCTCGCCCGTCAACGTCGCAATCTGTCCCGCCTCCGCGTTGAGTTGCGTAATCGCTTCCCCCGTCGAATGCACCACCTCGCCAATCCTGCGCGTGCCTTCCCGCACCCGATGCGCCCGCGCCGTATTCACCGACCCCTCGTTGGTGAGTTGCTCCGTCTGCTGGGTCAATTGCGCAAGGGTGGTCTCGATCTGGCCCGTCGCCTGCGCCGTCTTCGCCGACAGGTTCTTCACCTCCGCCGCAACCACCGCGAAACTCTTCCCGGAGTCGCCGGCCCGCGCGGCTTCGATCGCCGCATTGAGCGCCAGCAGGTGAGTCTGGCGCGCAATCAGCGAAATCTCCTCGGACACCCGGCTCACATGCGCCAGCGCCGCCCGCAGTGCGCCGATGTGGCTCTCGATGACCGTCACGCCTTCGACGAGGCCGTGGATGTCCTCGAGCGAGGCCTCCAGCGTCTGCTGCGACTCCTGGACTCCGCTCGCCACTTCGGTCGTCACGTCGCGCATCTCGCGCGCGGCCGTCGCAATCCGGCGGTTGCCGGCCATCGTCTGCGCCGCGGCGTCGCGCAGCGAGCGGCACACCTGGGCCTGGCGCTGTACCCGCGCCGCCACTTCCTCGACGTGGCCCGACACATCGCAGATCTCAATGCCCAGTTTGCCCGCCTGCGCGGCAATATCGCCGACGATCGACGGCGTCCGGGACGCCCGGCGGAAGCTAAAGCGCGTCATGTGTCTCTCCTGGATGGCGCCGTTCGGCACGGTCATCCGGGACGGATGCCGCGTCTTCTCGCTGTATTGACGGCATTCCGGCGCGCGACTTGATACGGGGTATCCCGAGGTCGATATGATGTGGGTCTTGGCACCGGGTCGTCGATCCCGCCCCCGGCGTGCCGGGAAGCCGCTACCGTCCATCGCCTGACTGACTATGATCGAAGCTTTTGCGTGCCTTGCCGGCTGGCAGCAGCTCTACCAGTTGTGGGAACTGATCGTGCTGGCCTGCAAGTTCCTCTGGGATGTGTTGCGCCTGCTCGGAGGCGGCGGCTGAAACAGAAAGGCGCGCAAATCCTCCAGCACGCGCCCGGGATCCTCCTCCATCGGGATGTGGCCCAGCCCTTCGTACATGACGGACTGTGCCCCCGGAATGCGCCGCGCGAACTCCGCCGCATGCGCGGGCGGAATCCAGCGGTCCTTGGCTCCCCACAACACGAGCGATGGCACGTCGACGGTTTTCAGCACGTCGGTGTCGAGGTCGGCGAAATCAAGCGTCGGCACCATCTTGCCGATTGCCGCGCGTGTACCCGCGCCGTGGAAGAACTCGATATAGCGTCGCAGCACGGGCGCCGCAAGCCGGCGCGGATCGCCGTAGACATTGCGTACCGCACTGCGGATGATCGGCTCGGGCAGCCACCACGGTGCGCTCATGCGTACCATCGCGCTGTTGAAGAGGCCAATGTAAATCGGCAGCTTCATCGGAAAGCCCGCCGAGTCGATCAGCACCAGCCGCTCGACCGCATCGCGATGGCGTACCGCGTAGTCCCATGAGATCAACCCGCCGAGCGAGTTGCCGATCAGCGTCGCGCGTTGGATGCCGAGCGCCTGCATGAAGGTATCGATGAAGCGCCGGTACGTAGGCATATTCATGGTCTCGATCGCGCCGGACGGCGTGTGCAGCGGCCCGGTCACGCCGAACGGCGGCAGGTCGAGGCGGATCACGCGATAGCTGCGCGCCAGTTCTTCCGCGACGCCGTCCCAGGTATGCAGCGACGATGCGAAGCCGTGAATCATCACCAGCAGCTCGCCGCTGCCTTCGTCGACGTAGTGAACGTCGCTGCCCATGATGTTGACGAACTTCGAGCCTGGCTGCGTATAGCGCTGCCGCAGCGCCTCGCGCGGTACGCTGGTGATGCCGAGGCGCGCGGCGAGCGAGCGGGGCGGCAGCGGTGCGCCCGGCGCAGATGGAACGGTTTCGAGGCTTGCCATGTTTGTCTCCCTGGTTGTTTGAGTTCGAAAGCAGCGCTGCCTCGCGGCCAACCTCAGCGCGCGAAGCGGTACTCGCGCGCACGCACCCGGCGGGTGCGCTTGCGGAAGCTGAACGTGAAGCCCGGCCAGATGGCGGTGACCTTGCCGCTCTTCGTCTGGTACCAGCTCTGGCAGCCGCTCACCCACACCGAGCGCCGCATGTCTTCTTGCAGGCGCGCGTTGAAGGCGTGCTGCACGTCGGGCCGCAGGTTCATGGTGCGGGCGCCGCGCCGGCGCAGCACGCGCAAACAGTCGGCGATGTATTGCACCTGCGACTCGATCATGTAGATCATCGAGTTGTGGCCGAGCCCTGTGTTCGGACCCACCATCAGGAAGAAATTCGGAAAGTCGGCAATGCTGGTGCCGAGATACGCCTCGGGTCCGTCGCGCAGCCAGCGCGCGTCGAGATCCGCGCCGCCTACGCCGGTGACGTCGAACGGCGCGCCGATGTCGTTGACCTGAAAGCCGGTGCCGCAGATGATCGCGTCGGCGGGGTGATGCACGCCATCTTCCGTGACGACGCCGTCGGCGACGACTTCGCGGATGGCGGTGGTGACCACCTCCACGTTCGGCTGGCTGAGCGCCGGATAGTATTCGCTCGATAGCAGCACGCGCTTGCAGCCGAGCCGGTAGTTGGGCGTCAGTTTGGCGCGCAGTTCAGGGTCTTTGACCCGCCGTTCCAGATAGCTCAGGCCGAACTTCATTGGATACTTCATCAGCTTCGGATTGACGACGAAGGCGATGGCACGCGATTCGAGCTGCCAGTAGATCGTACTGCGAACGAAGCGCTGCGTGAACGGCAGGTACCGGAACCACCATTGCGCCCGCTTGCTGACCGGCTTGTCGGGTTTCGGCATGATCCACGGCGCAGTACGCTGGAACAGATCGAGCTGCGCGACGCGCGGCTGGATCCGCGGCACGAACTGGATGGCGCTGGCGCCGGTGCCGATCACCGCGACGCGCTTGCCCTCGAGCGGATAGTCATGGTCCCAGCGCGCCGAGTGGAACAGCTTGCCGGTGAAGCGTTCGAGACCGGCGATCTGCGGCATGGCCGGCTGCGACAAGGGGCCGCTTGCCGCAATCACGATGTCGGCTTCGATCGTCTCGTTCTCGTGCGTGGTCGACGAAGCCGCTGCCGCGTTTGCGCCATGCTCGAGTTCGAGCCGCCACACCTGACGGGCCTCGTCGAAGCGGGCCGCCACCACGCGTGTATGGCAGCGCACGAACGGCTCGAGCCCGTACTTGCGCACGCAGTGCTTCATGTACGCGAGAATCTCGGCCTGTTGCCCGTACGCGCGCGACCAGCCGGGATTGGGTTCGAAGGAAAACGAATACAGATGCGAGGGCACGTCGCAGGCGGCACCGGGATAAGTGTTGTCGCGCCACGTCCCGCCGATCTCGCCCGCGGCCTCGTAGATCGTAAACGACTCCAGTCCCATTTGCCTCAGCCGGATCGCCATGCCAATGCCGGCGAAGCCGCTCCCGACGATGGCAATGCGTGGCGTAGCAGGCGAGGGCGATGGCATGGGTACGGTACTCCGCGTCAAAGAAGGGGAAAGGCATGAGCGATCAACCGATGTCTACAGTTGTCTACTCCCATAACCCGCAGAGTAGACAACTGTGCACTTGGCGTCAAGATGGTTTACAGTGCAGGCGTTGCACGCGCGTTGCGCGCCTTGTTTTTGAGCCCTATGGAAGCCACTCCCGATCCCGATCTTGACCTCGCGCCGGGCAAACGCCGCCTGATTGAAGCGGCCTTGCGCCTGACGGCCAGCGGGCGCAGCTTTGCGACGCTGGGTCTGCGCGAACTGGCGCGCGAAGCCGGTCTGAACCCCAACACGTTTTACCGGCATTTCGACACGCTCGACGATCTGGCGCGCGAAGCGGTCGAATGGCTGAGCCGGCGCTTGCGGCCGATGCTGCGACGCGAGCGTTGGCTCGCCGCGCACGACGAGCCGCATAGCGTGCCGCGTCGTGCCTGTGCGGCGTTTTTCGCATTTGCGCTGGATAACCGGGAAGCGTTTTTGAGCGCGCTCGCCGAGTATCACGGCACCTCACCGGCGCTGCGCGACGCGGTGCGAGCGAATCTGAACGAAGTGTCAGCGGAGATGGCCGACGACGTCATGCAACTGAGTCTGGTGCCGGGCCTCGCGCGGGCGACGGTGGATGAAATCTGCACGCAGATCGTGCTGCAACTGTTTCATCTGTCGCATGAGTACATCAGCAATGCCGCCCGGCGCGAGGCGCTGATCGATTACTCCGAGCGCTTTATCGTCAGGCTGTTCGCCGGGGCGGCGGTGCTCGAGCAGCATCAGTCGCCGCTTTCCGCGAGCGCGTGAGCATCGCTCATAAGCAAACAGGCTCCGTGAGGAACGGAGCCTGTTTTTAAGGGTGTTTCGCACACGGTGCATCCGGTGCGTCAGCGCGTGGCGCCGGGCGGCGCAGCGCGTCCCGGTCGATCAGGTATCGCTCCAGCCGCCCGAGTCGTCGTTGCCCATATCGACACCGCCACCGCCGCTGCCGTCGTCCCAGTTATTCGAACCCTGGCCGAAATCGAGGCCGCCGCCATTGTTGTTGTCATTGTTGCCGCCACGACGGCGCGTTTCGTCGTCCTCGACGATCACTTCGCGCTCGCGGCCCGAATTGAGCGCCTCGCCGAGCAGCACGCCCGTCAGGAGGCCACCCATGCCGCCGCCAAAACCGCCACCGCCTTGCTGCACGATAACCTGCGGCTGCTGTTGCGGAGGATACGGGTAGGGCGCTTGCGGCGGATTGCCGAAACGCTCCGCTTCGCGTGCGTAAGCGGAATCGCCCGTGCCGGCCGGTCCCGCAGCATACGGATCGGGGCGGCCCTCGGCACGTGCCTTGAGGCTGGCGACACGCTGCTCCAGTTCGTCGAGCTGATACGGCGGCACGGGATTCTTGCTGTTCGACAGGGCTTCGACAAGGCCGCGCAACTGGTCCTCGGTGCCTTCGACTTCCTTCTCCAACGCCTCATGTCCCACGGCGGTGGAAAGCTTCACGTCGAGCTTCAGCGAGCGCACTGCGTTCAGCAGATCCGTGGCGCGCTTGAGTTGCACGCGACGGTCGTCGTCGGCACGCGAATCGTCCTGCGTGCGGGCACGGCGCAGCGTCCAGCGCAGCACCAGCGCAATCGCGCCGATCAGCACGATGATGCCGATCCACATGCCCACGGACGGACCGTGCCGCTCGGGGACTTGCGGCGCCATCGCCGCCTGCTGCTGCACGGAACCGCTGTTCTGTTGCGCGAACGGATTGCTGGTGTGGCCCGTCGCCACGCCGCCACGCTCCGCGTCGCGGCGGATGCGCGCTTCGGTCTGCGCGAAGCGTGTCGGGTCGGTGAAGCGGATTTGCGGGTCGAGCGTCTTCGCCTGCTGGATCTGCGCCAGGGCGTCGCCGGAGCGGCCTTCGCGATCGAGCACCTGGGCGTACAGGTAGTGAGCCCGTGCGTTGTCCGGATGCGCCTGCAGCACCTGGCTCAGGCCGGCGTCGGCCTGTTGCCAGTTGCCCTGAGCCATGGCCGATTCGATCTGCTGGGCGCTCGGCACGGCGAAGGCCGCGCCGGACACCAGCATCAGCGATGCGAACAGCGCTGCTAGAAATTTTTTCATGTGTCGGACCGGGCGGCTTGATGCCCGTCTCCATGTCAATCGATGCTCCGGTGTGACACGCAGCGCCGCACGGATCGCCGGCGCTGCGTCACCTCCGGTGTACTACCTCGCGACGGCTTACTGCGCCGGCGTGTTCAACTGCTTCTTCAGCGCCTCGAGGCGGTCTTCGACCGACGGGCCGCGATTCAGGTCGGCGAGCTTGTCTTCGAGCGCCTTGCCGCTTTTCACGTCGGCGGAATTCAGGCGCGCGTCCGAGCGTGCATTCGACAATGCCACCTTGTCTTCGAGCTTCTGGAAATCCTCGGAGAGATTGCGCCCGCCGATACCGCCCAGCGCAGTCGCTGCGACGTCTTTGGCCTGGGCGATCTGCTGCTTGGCCTGCAGGATGTTCGACCGTGCGTTGAGGTCGTTGCGACGGCCGCGCATGTCTTCGATCTGGCTCTTCAACTGATCGACCGACGGCTCGAGTGTGGCGAGTTCTTTCGCGAGCGCGTCGCGCTCCGCTTCCGCGGTGGCTTGCGCACCGAGCGCTTCACGGGCGAGCGCTTCGTCGCCCGATTGCAGCGCGCGCTTCGCGCCGTCTTCGTACTTCTTCGCCTTGTCGGCGGCAACGTCGCGCTTGCTTTGCTGAGTGGCGACTTGCGCCTGAATCTCGATCAGCGAGTTCTCTGCTTTGGCGATGCTTTCATCGAGCTCGCGCACGATCTGGCGCGAATCGCGCGACGGATCTTGCACGGAATCGGCAGCGTCGTTCAGGAGACCTTTAAGCGTGCGCGAGATGCTGTCAAATAGCGACATGAAACCCTCCGTAGAATGAAATCGGCGCTGAGTGCCTGGCGCGTTCAACCACTGGTGACCACTAGTTTACGCTGCCACGCGCGGTATTGCGCGGGCAACCGGTGCGGAAGTCGGGGCTTGCGCGCCAATTGCAATAGCAGCCTCGCAAATTGTTCGGCCAGCGCATGGCGCGGGTGTGTCGAACGCAAGCCGGGCAGGCTCAGCAGCTGGCGGATATTACACCACGGCATGTCTTAAAACCGTCTTAAAGCGTCACTTCCTGCGAGTTTCAAACGTCGATTCCGGGTCTACGCCAGCGGAATATTTCAATGTTGGCGACGTGCGGAGCGAAATGCGTCGAAGTGGATGCGGGTTGGGCAAAGTGGTGTGTCCACATCGCGCGCGGGGAGCTCAATGGACGTGACCTTACAGCCGCGAAAGTATTCGCTGACGAGCCTGGTCTCTAGCGCACGTTGCTACGTGAGCAAGGCATCCGTGAGGCATACGCGCGACGCGAGATATCAGTGAGAGATCGGCAGGGGCTCAGGCGAAGCGGCCGTCTTCCGCCGTCGGATCGTTGCGCGGGTCGTCTTCGTCGGGCGTGGTTTCGATGCGTGCCCGGCGGCGCGAAGCAACGGGTGCCACGGATGCCACAGGCGCCACAGGCACGGCAACGGGCGGCTTTCCTGCCTGCGGCTGGACATGCGCTTGAGGCGCGATCGTGGCCGCTTTGGCGGCCGCCACGCGCGCCACCGCCTGTTCGTCGGCGACGGCCTGTTCTTCTTCCGGCGTGCGCACCAGTGCGGCGAGCACGTCGGCGGGCAGCAGGGATTCGTGTGCCGCTTCCGCCTCGTCCGTGACGGTGCTGGGCGGCACCTTCTTCAGCGCGGCAGGCAGGGCTGCCTGAGCGTTGCGCGTACCGTGCGCGACCCGTTCCAGCGCCGCATTGAGGGCATCCGGTTCGCGCGGCGCGCGCAGCCGGTCGACGAGGCTCGCCGCCTTCACCTGTTCGCTGGTCGCGCCGAAACTCAGCACCGCGCGCCGCATCAGCTCGCTGACGCTGATGCCGAGTTCTTCTGCGCTGGCGGCAATCGCGCGCTTCTGGGCGGGTGTCACGAATACGACGATGCGTTCGCTGGGCTTGTTCATAGTCTGCTCGCGTACTTGTTGGCTTCGAACGGCTGAGTTTGCGCGCGGCCGCGCTTTCCCCGCGCGACGAGTCCATCATAAGGCGAGTTGCCGAGATGCGAAACGGGCGGTGCATGAAAATCCCGTGACATCAAAGGCTTGGACCGTTTCCGGCGGACTTGTCCACAGGCCTATGAACATTTTCTGTTGATAACCCGCGGCGGCCGGTGCAGCAAGGGGGCGGCGGGTGCCGGCGAGGTCTTCCCAAGGAATTCTTACAAAAAAAGCACCTTGGGCTCGGCGCGATTTCTTTAAAATGCGCTGTTACGTTGCGCCGGGACCGGTCTGGGCCGAACCCTATCCGGGCGCGCCGCGGGGCCAGCCGGGGGCGTCAGGCCACGCGGTGGTATCAGCCGCCCGCAGAGAGGCGTGGAGTCAAGCGCCAATTATTCGAGTCATGCCAATCATCAAACGACCGCAATCCGCAAATTCTCCGGGTGGTGAAGACCGGGATCCCTATCACCGCAACTCAGGACGCAACGACGCTTCGCGCGACGAGCCGCGCCGCCGTTCGCTCGGCGCGCGCATCGCGCTGAGTTTCGTCGGCCTGCTGGCGACCATTGCGGTCGTCGGTGCGCTGATCCTCGGCTATGCGCTCGTCGTGATGGGGCCGCAACTGCCGTCGCTCGACGCGCTCACCGATTACCGGCCAAAGGTGCCGCTGCGCGTCTATACCGCGGATCACGTGCTGATCGGCGAGTTCGGCGAAGAGCGGCGCAACCTGGTGCGCTTCCAGGATATTCCGGACCAGATGAAGAAAGCGGTGCTCGCGATCGAGGACTACCGCTTCTACGAGCACGGCGGGGTCGACTTCGTCGGCATCCTGCGCGCCGGCACGACCGACCTGATGCACGGCGGCGCGTCGCAGGGCGCGAGTACGATCACCATGCAGGTGGCGCGCAACTTCTTCCTTTCCAGCGAGAAGACCTACACGCGCAAGATCTACGAAATGCTGCTCGCATACAAGATCGAGCGGGCCCTGACCAAGGACCAGATTCTCGAGCTGTACATGAACCAGATTTATCTGGGCGAGCGCGCGTACGGTTTTTCGGCGGCGGCGCGCGTGTATTTCGGCAAGGATCTGAAAGATCTCTCGCTCGCCGAGTGTGCGATGCTCGCCGGGCTGCCGAAGGCGCCGTCGGCGTATAACCCGGTGGTCAATCCGAAGCGCGCGAAGATCCGTCAGGAATACATCCTGAAGCGCATGCTCGATCTGAAGTACATCACGCAGGACCAGTACGACGCGGCGGTCAAGGAAGAGATTCACACCAAGAACCCCGGCAACGAATACAGCGTCCATGCCGAGTACGTAGCGGAAATGGTCCGCCAGATGATGTACGCGCAGTACAAGGACGAAACCTACACGCGCGGTCTGAACGTGATCACCACGATCGATTCCGCGGATCAGGACGCTGCGTACCACGCGGTGCGCAAGGGCGTGATGGACTACGAGCGCCGCCACGGCTATCGCGGTCCGGAAGGCAATGTCGACCTGCCGCCGCCGGGCGACGATCGCGACCAGGCGATCGACGACGCCTTGACCGATCACCCGGATAACGGCGAGATCGTCGCAGCCGTGGTCACCGCGGCAAGCCCGAAGGAAGTGCAGGCGCAGTTCCTCGACGGCACCGAGGCGACCATCAACGGCGATGGCCTGAAGTTCGTGGCCAACGCCCTGAGCGCGCGCGCCACGGCGGCGCAGCGCATCAAGCCGGGCTCGATCGTGCGTCTCGTGGCGGACGACAAGGGCAACTGGCAGATCACGCAATTGCCGCAGGTGGAAGGCGCACTGGTGTCGCTGACGCCGCAGGACGGGGCGATTCGCGCGCTGATCGGCGGCTTCGACTTCAACAAGAACAAGTTCAACCACGTGACCCAGGCATGGCGTCAGCCGGGTTCGAGCTTCAAGCCGTTTATCTATTCGGCGTCGCTCGACAAGGGCCTCGGACCGGCGACGATCATCAACGACGCGCCGCTGTATTTCCCGCCTAGCTCGCCTGGTGGCGACGCCTGGGAGCCGAAGGACGACGACCAGCCGGAAGGTCCGATGCCGATGCGCCTCGCGTTGGAGAAGTCGAAGAACCTGGTGTCGATCCGTATCCTGTCGTTCATCGGCACGAAGTACGCGCAGGACTTCGTGACACAGCGTTTCGGTTTCGACGCCGACAAGACGCCGCCGTATCTGCCAATGGCGCTCGGCGCCGGGCTCGTCACGCCGTTGCAATCGGCGGGGGCGTACTCGGTGTTTGCGAACGGTGGCTACCGGATCAATCCTTACCTGATCGCCGAAGTGAGCGACGCGCACGGCAACGCGATTTCGAAGGCGCAGCCGTTGACGGCGGGCCGCGATGCGCCGCGCACGATCGATCCGCGCAACGCGTACATCATGAACAGCCTGCTGCACTCGGTGGCAACGGCGGGGACGGGCGCGGGCACCAACGTGCTGAAGCGTTCGGACCTGCAGGGCAAGACCGGTACGACGAATGATGCCAAGGACGGCTGGTTCGCCGGCTACCAGCAGTCGCTGGTGGCGGTGGCCTGGATGGGTTACGACCAGCCGAAGAGCCTCGGCAGCCGCGAGTTCGGTGCGCAGCTCGCGCTGCCGATCTGGGTGGACTACATGGGCCACGCGCTGCGCGGCGTGCCGCAGGCCGAGCCGGCCATGCCCGATACGGTCACCAGCGTCGACGGCGAGCTGTTCTACACGGATATGACGCCGGGTAACGGCTTTGTCGCCAGCATCGGCCTCGATTCGGCCAATCCGCTCGCCGGTGCGAGCGATGCAGTGGGCGGCGTGGGTCCTGCGGGCATGACGCCGCCGGACGTGTCGTCGAGCGAGAAGCAGCAGATCATGGACATGTTCAGCAAGCACTGATGCCGTACGAGCGTATCCGGGCCGCGGGATCCCCGGATACGCTGCGCCGCGCTTCGCGGCGTCATACGCCACGGGGGTTTGCGGCGGCCATGCAGGGCGGCGCGGTACAAATTGCCCGTCGGCCCGGCGTCAAGTGAATAAGACGTAATGTAACTCCTACCTGATGGTGTGCCGGACAAGGCAAATCCGGTTTACCATTCGAGCCTAATTTGTAAACTCCTGTCTTGCTGAAACGCGAGATCTCCCGCTTTCTTACCTAGGCGCAGCGCGGTACCCGGTTTCGACGCGCGCGCATGTCACTTTTCCCGGCCGCTCAGGCTTGCTTGGGGGAAGTGTTTGCCACACCGCTCTCAACCGGGATCTTCTCGTGAAAAGCCGAATTCTCATCGTCCTCATGACAGGACTCCTACGCGCCTTCGCGTGCCTGCCGTATGGCGTGGTCGCGCGCATCGGCATCGGCATCGGTGCGCTGCTCTATCGCATTCCCAGCACGCGCCGCCGTGTCGTCCATACCAATCTGAAACTCTGCTTCCCGGACATGAGCGACGAGGAGCGCGAACGCCTCGCACGCGCGCACTTCGGCCATGTGATTCGCAGTTACGTCGAGCGCGGGCCGCAGTGGTTCGGCAATGCGCGGGCGATCTCGCGCCTCGTGGAAGTGGAAAGCGCCATCGACCTGGCGGAGGCCCACTCGCGGCCGACGATTTTCGTCGGCTTTCACTTCGTGGGGATCGAGGCCGGTTGCATGATGTATTCGACGCGCCACCCGGTGGCTTCGTTGTACACACCGATGTCGAACGTGCTGTTCGACGCGATGGCCAAGCGTCAGCGTGGCCGTTTCGGCACCGAGATGATTCCGCGCAGCGACAGCGTGCGCCGCGCGTTGCGCGTGCTGCGCGACGGCAAGCCGGTGATGCTGGCGGCGGATATGGATTTCGGCTTGCGCGACTCGGTGTTCGTGCCGTTCTTCGGTGTGCCGGCCTGTACGCTGACTTCGGTGTCGCGTCTTGCCAAGGCGGGCAACGCACGGGTCGTGCCGTTTGTTACCGAGGTGCTGCCGGATTATCGCGGCTACAAACTGACGATCTTCGAAGAACTAAGCAATTTTCCGTCGGACGACGCGACGGTGGATGCGCGCCGGATTACGGAGTTTCTGGAGACGCAGGTGCGGCGGATTCCAGCTCAGTACTACTGGGTGCATAAGCGGTTCAAGCACCGGCCGGTGGGGGAGCCGGCGGTGTATTGAGGGAGTTGAGGGGGCTGCGGCCTGGATGGGTGTGAGCAAGCTGCGCTGCGCTTGTGGCAGACCCACACGAGATCGATGACAGCGGTTAGCGCCTGACCCGTCAGGAAGTTACGGATGTTTTCCAGTTCTCGCACGCGCGCGACGGTATCGCCTACGCGTCGCGCCGCGAAATAGGGCAACGGCAGCGCCACCAGATGGCGGAACAGACGTGCGCCCAGTTCCACGTCGATCCGGTTGGTGGTGTGCGAGAACGTGAAATTGCGCAGACCCGTGAGTAGCACTTCGAAGGTAGAACTAACGAAAAGCGCAATGCCTACAACAACAAGCGTGTTATAGGCGCGGTTCACGAGCACCTTGTCCATCACCACCTGAAACATCAGCGGCGAAATCAACCCGAAAATCTGCAGGACCAGCGACACGCCCAGCACTTCGAGCAGTAGTCGCCGGTATTTGATGATCGCAGGAATGAACCACGAAAAATCGAACTTCGCGAGTTCGCCTGCCAGTGAAGCTCGCGACGTGAATAGCAGCATGCGGCCGGTAGTGCGGACGGCCAGCGCGTCGAGCGGCATCACAATAGGAGAGGCGGCCTCCGCTTCGAGAACGAAGACTGTCTCACCGTCGCAGCGAGCGATAATGAAATGTTTACCATCCCTGTCAAATGCAAGCGCGGGTAAAGGCGTGCGATCAAGCCGGTCGATTCGCAGCGGTACGGACGACGCCTTCAAACCGATCGATCGAGCGCTCAGAACGAGCGCATCACTGTCGAAGCGCTTGTTGCCGCGCGCAGCGGTATGACGTAACTGCGCCGCGTCGATGGCAATGCCATGAAACCGCGCGATCACGACAAGGCACGCTAACGCCGGATCGTGCCCAGGGTTGTCTTGCGAAGTTGGATCAGAAGCGTGGCCCAGTGCCGGTGGCGCCGGTTGGTTGAGTTCAGGAGTGTTCAAGGGATTCTGGGTTTTTGGCATCCGCGACTTTAAAAGTCCGCGGATGCCTGAACAGAGGATGAAGGGCGCGTCAGTACAGGCTGGCCGAGAGCGTTACTTTCGGCTGCTGCTGGATCGTATCCAACGTCTGCGAACTGGCCGCCGGTTGCGCGCCGTAAGATGCCATGCCCGCAATCAGATTGTTGACTTGCCGATCAGCAAGGCCTGCGGTGCCGGTCGCCATCTGAAGCATTTGCTGCCTGTTCCATGCCGTGCCATCTGCGAACTGCACGGTCTGCACGCCGAAGCCGCTGCCGTTCATGAAGGAATCGAGCGTGATCTGGTCGCCCGCGATGCCGTCTGTTAGCACAAGACCGGAATTGCTTGTACTCTTCACCGTGACCGATGACGCGCTGATTCCCGCGCCCAGTTGCAGCAGGTTATGAGCCGCACTGCTGGAATCGTACTCAGCAATCTCGAGTTTCCCGTAGCCCGCATTGAAGATGAACGTATCGCCGCCACCGCCACCCTGGACGTAATCGTTGCCACCCTTGCCGTCGAATACGTCCGCGCCGGGTGTTCCATACAATTTGTCGTCGCCCGCAGTGCCGGTGGTTGCCATCTGGAGCAGTTGCTGCCTGTTCCAGATGGTGCCGTCGGCAAACTGCACCGCTTGCACGCCCCAGTTGCTGCCGCTCATAAACGAGTCCAGCGTAATCTGGTCGCCGGCGATGCCATCCGTCAGCACCAGGCCGGAATTGCTGGTACTCCTTACCATGACTGATGATGTGCTGATTTCCGCGCCTAGTTGCAGCACGTTGTGGGGTGTCGTGCCTGAATCTGTTTCTGCAATTTCCAGTTTGCCGTAGCCCGCATTGAAGATGAACGTATCGCCACCGCCGCCGCCCGAGACATAATCGTTACCGCCTTTGCCATCGAATACTTAAGCCGCCGACGTGCCATAGAGCGTGTCGTTGCCCGTGGTGCCCGTAGTGGCCATCTGGATCAGTTGCTGACGCGTCCAGACCGTGTTGTCGGAAAACCGGACGGCTTGCACACCCATTGAGCCAAAGAGCATGGCCGAGTCCAGGGTGATCTGATCGCCCGCGATACCGTCCGTCAGTATCAGGTTGCCGCTGCTCGTCCCCCGCACTGTGACCGATGCCTTCTTGATTCCAGGGCCAAGCTGAAGCACGTTGTAGGGGCTGCTGGTCTTGTCCGACTCGTAAATTTCCAGTTTGCCGTAGCCCGCATTGAAGATGAAGGTGTCGCCACCACCCCCACCCTGGACATAGTCGTTGCCGCCTTTGCCATCGAATACTTCCGCACCGGCAGTCCCATAGAGCGTGTCATTACCCGCTGTTCCACATAGCGCGGCGACCTGGATTAATTGCTGCCTGGTCCATGTCGTGCCATCGGCAAATTGCACCAACTGAACGCCACCGCCGCTGTCACGCAATTCACCCGTCAGCGTAATCTGGTCGCCAGTGACGCCATCAGTCAGCACCATGTCGCCGTTGCTGAGCACCTTTGCTTTGATCGATGACGGGGCGATCCCGAGACCGAAGCTCAGTGTGTTCGCAGGAGCGCTGGAGTTCGGATCGCTTTCACGAATCTCTACAACACCGTCGCCGGCAGAGAAATGGAAGACATCGTTACCCGGCAATTGCACGCTTGGGTCGTTGCCAGCGTGGCTGCCGATCAGCACACTGACTCCCGGGCCGGCATAGAGGTCGTGATATATGGTGGTGCCGGTTTCCTGGATGTGCCCGAATCCGTCCATGTTGATCTGCAGTCCTGAGACGATGGCGTTCGCAATCGACGCGACCGTGTCGTTCGTTGCAGCCGCAACGAATTTCTCGAACAGGGAGTCGGACATGCCCATGTCGAATCGCGCTGCGTCCGCGACGCGTAACAGCAGATCCCACGAAGCAAGGTTTGTGGCGCTGATTGTGCCGAGGCGCTGGAAGGCTGCGGCCAGGGCTGGTGCGAATGTCGCGGGCGCCTGGACGGTATCCGTGGAGGCGTCGTACCTGAATTCGGGGGCGACGCTAGCGGCAAGAGGGGACTGCAGGACGAGGCGCGCCAACGCCGCGTCGTAGAGATCGTTCCAGCATTGTTGCAGGTAGGCCGCAGCCCTGATTCCAGGGTTCAAGCCATCGCCAGTCGAATTGAATGGCCGACCTAGATACTGTTCTACGAAGCTGAGTTGCCGTGCGTCAATCGAGCCGCCGCGTGAGGTGGGGGCCGCTGAACTCACCTCTGCCCACTGGAAGAGAATGGCCTGTGCAGCCGATTCGATAGCGGAGGGACTTGTGCCGGCCGGTTGCACAACGAAGGCCTGCACCAGACTCTGCAGACTTTGATCGAGCGACATGGCCGAACGCAGGTCACGCAGTTTCCCTGCACCTGCCAGTTGAGGGAGCGTCGCTGCAGTTGCCGTCACGTCGACAGGCGTCAGCGGTTTGGTGTTCATCGTGCTATTGGCGAACCATGCATCGACGATTTCGCGGGTCGTGCCGTCCGCCAGCGTATAACTGCTGATCGAACTGATCTTGTTGCCCGCGATGGTCTCAGTCACCGCAGTGGCGTTCAGGTTGATCGAGACAATGCCAAGCTGATTAAGGGTGTGGAGTTCGCCCGAATCGGAGGCGCCGTTTTCGTTGGCATCGACCCAGACCCGCAGGCTTGCAAAGGCAGGATCTGATGCGTTGATCACGTTGTCGTGGTTGGCGTCGAGCTTACGCAGGATATCGAAGCCATCGGTCGTTTCATTGCCGAATAGCTGGGTAATGTTTGTGATGTTCTGATCGTTCGGATCGAAACAGAGCAAGCCCATGCCGGCACCGACCCAGCCTGTTTGACGGGCGAAGCCGTCGTTGGCGAGGTCGAAGTAGGGGGCGCTTGTGTTCAGCGGTGTCAGGTTGATTCCCGAACCGGTCAAGTCGAGGACGAGCGGGCTGGTGAAGTCCAATCCGTCATCTGGGTATTTGCCCATCGCGGCGCCGCCTGCGCCTGATTCGGGGCTTTTCCCGCCGGAGCCGGGTGCTCCGGTTTGGGCGGAAGGGGGGGAGATGGTGCCCGGCGATCCAGTGCCCGACTGGGAAGCGATGTCGTTAAGTAGATCGCTGATACTATTCGCGGCGCTCCTTACTGCATCCACGACCGCATTGGTGCCGGCTAGAGCGAGCAGTCCCGCCGCAGTTGAAAGCGCGATGCCAAGACTTACGACAGGGGCCGCTGCTGCCGATGTGATCGCACCGGACATGGCCAAGGCATCTGCGACCCCGGAGATTACTGATCCAATGGTATTTAGCGCGGTAGCGACACTCTCCGCCACTTTCAGCCCGGCATAGCTTATTGACCCCTGGTCGCCGGACCGCGTCGCGTTTTCGTATTCGGCTAGCGTACCGGACACTGCACGTATCTGTTCGGGAAGATTATTGGCGGCGCTCACTACCGCGCTACTGGTACCAAGGACTGTGCCCAGCGCTCCCAGAGTTTTACTGCCGGTGATGGTTGCAGCACCGCTAACCATTACCGACCCAGCATTAACAACCGTCTCTCTTATATCCC